>NZ_JOJL01000036.1 GCF_000721705.1 Actinoplanes subtropicus | reverse complement strand
TACCGAGGGCCCCACGTCCGATTCCAGCATCGCCGGACTCGACCCCTATGTCCGTGTCGCACCAATCAATGCTTATGCGTCGCTGAGATCAGCTCAGTGGCCCACCGGGGCGGCCGGAGGGCCGCAGATACATAGCGTCCCGGACACGACGCATGCGTTGACCGGCCGCCATTCGCTTTCCATTCTGGGTGCCAGAAAGGAGAGCGACATGAGCGACACCAAAATCGGCGACGACGGCCGGCTGGCGGACTGGGACGATTCCCTGCCCGAGCCGCCCGACCACGACGCCGACGTGGACTCTTCCGACCAGCCCGAGCCGGAGGAGGTGCCCGATGCGATTCTCGATGAGTGACTACTCGATCAGCGCCAAGGAGAAGGGCTGGGGTCCCGGCTGGTCGGCCAACCGGTCGGCCGACATGGCGCGGGTCCGGGCCGACCGCTCCGGCACCGGGATCAACGTGCACAAGCGGGTCGCCCCGCTGGTCGACATCCTGCTGGACGAGAGCGAACGGCGCGGTTACCGGTTCCATCCGAAAAGCTGCGGCGGGTACGTGAATCGCGCCATCAAGAACACGGACAAGCCCAGCAACCATTCCTGGGGGCTGGCCGTCGACCTGAACTGGGACCGTAATCCGGAAACGTTCGACGGCGAGGTGCACACCGATCTGCCGGGCTGGCTGGTGGCCCTCTGGAACCGGTACGGATTCGCCTGGGGCGGCCATTACCGGAATCGGCACAAGGACCCGATGCATTTCGAGTTCATGGGTGCCCCGGCCGACGCCGACGAGATGCTGGCGAAGGCCCGCCGGGAACTGATCGCGAAAGCGACGCCGGTCCCGGCACCGAACCCGACCCGCAAGTACACGGTCGCGGCCGGCGACAACCTCTCGGCGATCGCCAACCGGCTGCACATCGGCGGTGGCTGGCAGGCCCTCTTCCAGCGCAACCGGCAGGTGATCGGCCCCGACCCCAACAAGATCAAGCCGGGCATGGTGCTGACCCTGCCTTGACCGGCCGGGCTTCCCGGGGGCGCGCGCCCTCGGGAAGCCCCTCACTGAAGCGTCAGGACGGCCGCGCCGTCGACCCGTCCGGCCGCCAGGTCGGCGAGCGCTTCCGCGGCCCGCTCCATCGGGTACGGGTCGACCTGCACGCGCATCCGGTGCCGGGCCGCGAACCCGAGCATCCGCCGCCCGTCCGACCGTGTGTTGGCCGTGACGCTGCGCACCGTACGCTCCTGGAACAGCTCTTTTTCGTAGTTCAGCGCCGGAATGTCGGTGAGATGGATGCCGGCCACCGCGAGCGTCCCGCCGCGATCGAGGGCGCGCAGCGCGATCGGCACGAGGTCCCCGTTCGGGGCGAAAATGATCGCCGAGTCGAGCGGTTCGGGGGTGCCGTCGTCGGCGCTGCCGGCCGAGAGCGCGCCGAGTTCGAGGGCCAGCTTCTGGGCGCGCGGCGAGCGGGTGAAGACGTGCACCCGCGCGCCGGAGGCGACCGCCACCTGGGCGGTCAGGTGCGCCGACCCGCCGAACCCGTAGATGCCGAGCCGCCCGCCGGTGGGCAGGTTCGCCTGGTCGAGCGCGCGATAGCCGATGATCCCGGCGCACAGCAGCGGCGCGAGCTCCTCGTTGGAGTAGCCGCCCGGCAGCCGGTACGCGAAGTCCGCCCGTACGGTCGTGAATTCGGCGTAGCCGCCGTCCACGTCCCAGCCGGTGTACTGCGAGTGGGGGCAGAGATTCTCCCGCGCCGAGCGGCAGAACAGGCAGATCCCGCAGGTCGACCGCAGCCAGGCCACGCCCACCCGGTCGCCCTCGCGGAAGTCGTCCACCCCCTCGCCGAGGCCGGCCACGTGCCCGACCACCTCGTGCCCCGGTACCACCGAGGGCCGGTGGGTGGCCAGCTCACCGGTCGCGACGTGCAGGTCCGTCCGGCACACCCCGCACGCGTCGACCGCCACCAGCAGCTCTCCCGGCCCCGGCCGCGGCGCCGCCATCTCGGTCCACGACACCGCACCCACGACGTCGGCGCCCGGCGCCCGCACCTGCCATCCCAGCATCGGCCCCACCTCCGCCGTCCATCTTGGCCCGGATCCTGGGCGTGTCACCGGGTGGCCGCGCGCGCATTGTTGGGACAGCATCGAGGTTGACGGTCGGATCTACGACGAGGTGGACATGACTACGGTCGGGGTGCTGCTCGAGACGGCGGGGCGGGAGCGGCGGGTCGCGCTCACCCCGGACGGGGCCGCGCGGCTGCGCAAACAGGACGTCGAGGTGCTGGTCGAGGCCGGCGCGGGCCGCCGGGCCTGGTTCGAGGACGCCGGCTATTCCGGTGCCGGCTGCGAGGTGGTTCCGCGCCTTCGGGTGTACGCCGAGAGCGACATCCTGGTCTGCCTGCATCCGCCCGAGGACGTCGCTTCGTGCCGCCCCGGCCAGCTGCTGGTCGGCCTGCTCGGCCCGCTCGGCGATCCCGGCCTGGCCCAGCGCCTGGCTACCGCCGGCGTGACGGCGGTCAGTCTCGATCTGCTGCCCCGCACGCTGAGCCGGGCGCAGGCGATGGACGCGCTCACCTCGCAGGCGAACGTGGCCGGCTACAAGGCCGCGCTGCTGGCCGCCGAGGCGTACCCCGGCTTCTTCCCGATGCTGATGACCGCGGCCGGCACCACCCGCCCGGCCCAGGTCCTGGTGCTCGGCGCCGGCGTGGCCGGCCTGCAGGCGATCGCCACCGCGCGCCGGCTCGGCGCCCAGGTCACCGGCTACGACGTCCGCGAGGCGGCGCGCGCCGATCTGGCCTCGACCGGGGCCGCGGTGCTGGAGCTGAGCACGCCGAGCGCCGAGGCCGGCGGCGGGTACGCGCGCGAGCTCACCGCCGACGAGGCCGGCGCCCAGTCGCGCGGGCTGGCCGGCGCGGTGCCCCGGTTCGACGTCGTGATCACCACCGCGCAGGTGCCCGGCGGCCGCGCGCCGCTGCTGGTCACCGCGGACGCCCTGGCCGGGATGCGGCCGGGATCGGTCGTGATCGACCTGGCGTCGACCGAGTCCGGCGGGAACGTCGAGGGCTCGGTCCCGGACACCCGGACGGTCACCGATCAGGGCGTGACCGTGATCGGGGCGGCGAACCTCGCGTCCACCGTCCCGGCGGCGGCTTCCACGGCGTACGCAAGAAATGTTCTGGCTCTGCTCGCCCTGCTGATGCCCCGTGGCGAGGTCGTGCTCGACCTCGACGACGAGATCCAGCGAGCGGTCGTGATCAGCCACGGCGGCCGGGTCGTGCAGCCGCGCGTCCGGGCGCTCCTCGAGGAGAGCAAGGAGATCCGCTCATGAGCCCGCTGCTGCTGGCCGATCTGACCGTGTTCACGCTCGCGCTGCTGGTCGGTTTCGAGGTGATCAGCAAGGTGCCGGCCACCCTGCACACGCCGCTGATGTCCGGCGCGAACGCGATCCACGGCGTGGTGATCGTCGGCGTCATGCTGCTGGCCGCTTCGGTGAGTGGGATCGGTGGCGATGTGCTGCTCGCCGTTGCCGCTTTCTGCGCGGCCATGAACGTGGCCGGCGGTTATGTGGTCACCGATCGGATGCTCGCGATGTTCCGGAGCCGGTCATGAGCGGTTTCGACACCATCGTTCACCTGGTCTACCTGGCCTGCGCGGTGTGCTTCGTGATCGGTCTGCACCAGATGAACGCGCCGGCGACCGCCCGGCAGGGCAACCGGATCTCGGCGGCCGGCATGGCGGTGGCGATCCTGACCACCGCGATCGTTCTCGGGCACAACCGATCGGTTTCGCTCGGCGCGGTCGTGGCGCTGGTGATCGGCGCGTTCGCCGGCGGCACGGCCGGCCTGATCGCCGCCCGGCGGGTCAAGATGACCGCGATGCCGCAACTGGTCAGCCTGTTCAACGCGGTCGGCGGCGGCGCGGCGGCCCTGATCGCGCTCGGCGATCGCGCGGCCTCGACGCAGGCCGCGGTGACCGGGGCGCTCGACGTGGCGATCGGCGCGCTCACCTTCACCGGCTCGCTGGTCGCCTCGGGCAAGCTCGCCGGCCGCATCCCCGGCCGCCCGCTCACCGTCCCCTTCGGACGGCAGATCTCGGCGGCCCTGGCCGTGCTCGCGATCGCTTTCGGCGCCTGGTTCACAGCCGAACCGAACCGATGGCTGCTCACCGGCGTCGCCGTCGCCGCCCTCGCCGCGGGCGTGCTGCTCACCCTGCCGATCGGCGGCGCCGACATGCCGGTGGTCATCTCCCTGCTCAACGCCTGCACCGGCACCGCGGTCGCGATGGCCGGCTTCGTCCTGGAGAGCACCCCGCTGATCATCGCGGGCGGCCTGGTCGGCGCGGCCGGCGCCATCCTCACCAAGCTGATGGCCGACGCCATGAACCGCCCGATCGGCGCGATCGTCGCGGGCGGTTACGGCACCGGCGACGCCGTCACGGTAGGTGCGGGAACAACTTCCGCACCCGTACGCGAAATCACCGCCGACGACGCCGCCATCCAACTCGCGTACGCCGGAAAGGTCGTCATCGTCCCCGGCTACGGCCTGGCCGCCGCCCAGGCCCAGCACGAGGCCGTCGCCCTGGCCGAGGCCCTCGCAGAACGGGGCGTCGAGGTCACCTACGCCATCCACCCGGTCGCCGGCCGCATGCCCGGCCACATGAACGTGCTGCTCGCCGAGGCCAACGCCCCCTACCCGCAGCTGCGTGACCTGGAGGAGAGCAACCCGGAGTTCGCCCGCACCGACGTGGTCCTGGTGGTCGGCGCCAACGACGTGACCAACCCGGCCGCCCGCCGCCCCGGCAACCCGGTCTCCGGCATGCCCATCCTCGACGTCGACAAGGCCAGGTCGGTGATCGTGCTCAAACGCTCACTCGGCCACGGCTACGCCGGCATCGACAACGAGCTCTACACGGATCCGCGCACGGCCATGCTCTTCGCCGACGCCAAGGCCGGCCTGGCGTCGCTGCTGAGCGGCCTCCACGCGTACGCCCGGTAAGGGCTTTCCGTTGTCGAATCCGACCGCTTGACACCGGGTGATCGGCTTGGAACGCTCGGTGGCGGAACGCACCGTCACGGCAACGGAACGTAGGAGCCGATGCCTTGCAGAGTCCACGCCTCAGCCGGCTTCTGTCCGCGCTCACCCCCGCCGCCCTGGCCGAGTTCTGGGCCGGGGTGTCCGGGCCGCTCGTCGAACCGTGCGACGACGAGACGGTGCTGGTGAGCTTTCTCTGGCGCGGGCAAGCGGTTTCCACCCGCGTCCGGTGGGGACTGGACCTGCTGCTCGAGCGGGCGCCCGGCACCGACCTGTGGCACGTCACCGCCCGGCTGCCGGCCGCGCTCCGGACGGTCTACCACCTGACCCACGACGACGCCGTGCACCCACCCCGGGACGCGAGCGGCGCCGGCCCGGCCCACATCGACCCGGTCAACCCGCGGGTGCTGCACTTCCCCGCCGACCCGACCGACCCGGACGACTACCACACGTACGCCTCGGTGCTGGAGCTGCCGGCCGCGCCGCCGGATCCGTGGAGCACGCCGCGACCCGGGGTGCCGGCCGGCACCCTGACCGAGGCCGTACTGCCCGGTGTCGCCCTGGGATCGCCGCGCACGGTCGCCGTCTACCGCCCCGCCGGCACACCCTCGACCGGTCTGCCGGTGCTGGTCGCCTTCGACGGCTTCCCGGCCCGGCGGGTCCTGCGCATCCCGGCCGTCCTCGACAACCTGATCGCGGCCGGAGCGATCCCGCCCATGGTCGCGCTCTTCGTGAGCAGCGTGGAGAAGAGTCGCGAACAGGACCTCACGCCGACCCCGCCGATCCACATCTTCATCGAGCGCGAGCTGATGCCGTGGGCGAGGGAGACACTGGAGGCCGGAACCGACCGCCGCGGGAACGTCATCGCCGGGGTGTCGCTGGGCGGGCTGGCCGCGTCGTACGTGGGGCTGTGCGCGCACGAACTCTTCGGCGGGGTGATCGCACAGTCCGCCTCCTTCTGGTGGCCGAACCCCACCGTCGCCGAGCCCCAGTGGCTGATCCGCGAGGTCGCCCAGTACCCGCACGTCGACGTCCGGTTCTACCTGGACGTCGGGGTCAACGAGACGGCCGCCGGCCCGGGCGGCGCGCCGGATCAGGTGACCGCGGTACGCGGGATGCGGGACGCGCTGACCGGGCAGGGGTACGACGTCACGTACGCCGAGTACGTGGGCGGCCACGACTACGTGAACTGGCGCCGCACCTTCGCCGACGGGCTGATCGCCGTGGCCCGCCTCTAGCATTTCCGGCGCGGTCCCCGCCAGCCGGCGTCTGGCCCTTGGTGCTGGTCGGCACCGTCAGTACGCAGTACGCATCGCCGACCGGTGGAGAGGATTGGACGTGTCAGAGGACGCCGAAGGGCTTTCCGAGTTCGGATACGAGCTGGGCTTGTTGATGCGCGTCCGGCGCACCGGCTGGTGGCATGCGGGCGTCGGCAACCCTGAATCGGTCGCCGAGCACACCACGCGTACCGCGCAGCTCGCCGCCCTCATCGCGGCCGGGGAGGGGGCCGACCCGGCCCGAGCCGCTTTCCTCGCCCTGTGGCACGACACCCAGGAGACGCGCACCGGCGACCTCCCGCACACAGCCAGCGCGTATCTGACCAAGCCGGATCCGCGCCAAATCACCGCCGATCAGACGGGCCGACTTCCCGAAGGACCGCGAGAGCTGATCCGCGCAGCCGTCGACGAGTACGAGACGCGCGAGACCCTCGAAGCCCGATGCGCGAAGGACGCGGACAAGCTCGAAATGCTGCTCCAGGCGGTCGAATACCGCGACGCCGGCGTGACCCGCACCGGCGGCTGGATCGACTCGGCGCAGAAAGACCTGCACCTCGAAACGAGCCGCCGGATCGCCGAAGCGGCCCTCACGGTGTCGCCGCTGTCGTGGCGGGAGCGCTGACCAGACCGACCCCCGTCTAGCTCGTCCGGAGGTGGCGCCACGCCCGCCCGGCCAGGCCGTAAAGGCCGTAGGCGAGGACCGCCCCGCCGACCAGCCGCACCCACCAGGCCTGGTGACCGGTCGCGATGAGCGTGCCGCTGACCACCGGCACGACGTCGGACCACACGCTGGGCTCCGCCGGCGCCGCCGGCTCCTGGTTGAAGGGGTCCCGGCCGATCGTGTCCTGGCAGATCGACGCCAGCTGGGGGCGGCTGAACTCGTTGCGCAGCACCGCGTCCTCGACCGGGCGGAGCACCTGCCGCAGGCGTTCGAACTCTTCCGTGGTCAGGCTGGCCATGAGCGGTCGCGGCGGCCCCTCGACGAGCCACAGCTCGACGCGGTCCGCCGTGTCGGTGGATGCGAGTGTCCAGACGGTCCCCATGCGCCCCTCCCCGTCGAGACGGCACATCATGCCATGCCTGTCGATGTGCCCGGGGACACTCTTTCTTGACCGGTACAGAAGGCGGGGTTACTGTACCGGTACAGAAGGAGGTTTGCCATGTCACTCCCGGTAGCCATGATCATCGGTGTCGACCAGGTCCGACGGCAGTTCGCCGAGAGCGCGCCGGACGCGCCCGCCCGTCCCGAGGTCGCGCGACCACCCCGGGCCCGCCGAGCCCGGGCCGCGTCGGCTCGCGCGCTGATCCGGCTGGCGCAGGCCATCACCCCGCCCGAACCGGCCTGCCGCTGAGCGCGACGAAACCCGCCCGGACCGGCCCGCCACCGACGGCGATGAAACCCGTCCGGACCGGCCTGCCGCTGAGCGCGACGAAACCCGCCCGGACCGGCCTGCCGCTGGGCGCCGCCGAACCCGGGCGGAGCTATGGTGGCCCGGTGGCGGCACGGGTGACACTGCAGACCATCGCCGACCGGGTGGGCGTGAGCCGGATGACCGTGTCCAACGCCTTCTCCAAGCCCGACCAGCTCTCCGCCCCGCTGCGCGAGCGCATCCTCGCCGCCGCCCAGGAGCTCGGCTACGTCGGGCCCGACCCGGCGGCCCGCGCCCTCGCCAAGGGCTCCACCGGCGCGGTCGGCGTGATGTTCACCCACTCCCTGCGGTTCGCCTTCACCGACCTGGTGGCCACCGGCTTCCTCGGCGCGATCGCCGACGAGCTCGCACCCACCGGCCTGTCGCTCACCCTGCTGACCTCGGCCGACGACGGCGAGATCGTCCCCGCCCGGGACGTCGCCATGGATGGCGCGCTGCTCTACTCGTGCGACTGGACGTCGCGGGCGGTCGACTTCCTGCACCGCCGGCGGCTGCCGCTGGTCTACGTCGACCAGGACCCGGCCGACGACATCCCCAGCGTCAACGTCGACGACCGGGGCGGCGCCCGCGCGGCCGCCCGGCACCTGCTCGGCCTGGGCCACCGGCGGATCGGCCTGCTGCTGTCCAGCGTGCGCCCGCCGTACGGGCTGCGCGACGCCCCGGTCGTGGCCCAGGGTCACGCGGCCCGCCAGCGACTACGAGGCTGGCTCGACGAGCTCGGCCCGGCGGCCGCCGAGCTGATCACGGCCAGCCAGGACGGCACCGGCCCGGAGCAGGCCCGCTGGGGCGCCCGGCTGCTGCTCGACCGCCCCGACCGGCCGACCGCCGTGCTGTGCTTCTCGGACGCGGCCGCCTTCGGGGTGCTGCAGGTCGCCGCCGAGCTGGGCATCGACGTCCCCGGCGAGCTGTCGGTCGTGGGCTTCGACGACAACCCCCTCGCCGCGCAGGTACGGCCGGGGCTGACCACGGTCCGCCAGGACGTCGCCGCCAAGGGGCGGGCGGCGGCTGCCGCATTGACTGCCGCCATCGATCGGGCCCGGACGGGCGCGACGGCCCCCGCCGAGCACGTCCTGCTACCCACCGAGCTGGTGATCCGGGAGAGCACCGGCCCGCTCACCTGACGGTCAAGCGTCGCGGAGCCGCGCCTTCTGCACCTTGCCCATCGCGTTGCGCGGCAAAGCATCCAGCAGCCGTACGGCCCGGGGGCGCTTGTGCGCGGCCAGGCGCTCGGCCACGAAGGCGATCAGCTCCGTCTCGGAGACCGGATCGGCCACCACGAACGCGGTGATCCGCTCCCCCAGGTCGGCGTCGGGCAGCCCGAGCACCGCCGCCTCGCGCACCGCCGGATGCAGCAGCAACGCGTCCTCCACCTCGCCCGCGCCGACCCGGTACCCGCCCGTCTTGATCAGGTCGGTGGAGGCCCGCCCGACGATCCGGTGCCAGCCGTCCGGCCCGATCGTGGCCACGTCCCCGGTCGGGTACCAGCCCTCGCCCCACGACTCGACCGCGCCGCCGCGCAGGTAGCCGTCGAACAGTGTCGGCCCCTGGATCTGCAGGTGCCCGATGGTCGCGCCGTCCGCGGGCAGCCCGGCGCCGGACTCGTCGACGATCCGGCTGGCGATCCCGGCCAGCGGCAGCCCGACCTGCCCGGCCCGGCGCTCGCCGTCCGAGCGGGCGCTGATCGTGATCAGGGTCTCGGTCATGCCGTACCGCTCGACCGGCGCCTGCCCGGTCAGCTCGCGCAGGTCCTGGAAGACCGGCGCGGGCAGCGGCGCGCTCCCCGAGACGAGCAGCCGGGCGCCGGCGAGCCGGCGGGCCTCGGCCGGCCGCGCCGCGATCCGGGACCACACCGTGGGCACACCGAAATACATGGTGCCGGCGTTCCCCGCGTACGCCTCCGGGGTCGGCCTTCCGGTGTGCGTGAGCCGGCCGCCCAGCCTGAGCGGTCCCAGAGCCCCAAGGACCAGACCGTGTACGTGATACAGCGGCAGCCCGTGGACCAGCGTGTCGGCCGGCGTCCACTGCCAGGCCGAGGCGAGCGCGTCGAGGTCGGCCGCGATCGCCGCCCGGGAGATCACCACGCCCTTCGGCGCGCCGGTGGTGCCGCTGGTGTAGAGCACGAGCGCGGGCGCGTCGCCGGGCGGCTCCGCCGGGATCGTGGTGGCCCGCCCGGCCCGGGTGATCGGCACGACCGGCAGGCCGTCGGCGTCGGGGGCATCCGTGAGCAGCAGCGCCGCGCCCGAGTCCGTGAGCATGTGCTCCCGCTCGAGGACGCCCGCATCCGGCGGGATCGGCACGATCGGCACGCCGGCCAGCAGCGCCCCCGCCACCGACGCGATCGTCGCCGCGCCCGGAGCCGCCTCGACCGCCACGATCGGCGCCCCGGCGAGATCGCCCGCGATCGACGCCGCCCAGCCCAGCAGGTCGTGCCGCGAGCACGTCCGCTCGGGCGTGACCAGGGCGGACGAGAGATCATCACCGGCGACGAGGGCGGAGAGCAGCGGCATGGCCGCTACGCTACCCAGCCGATTAGCTGGACCGGGCACGCGGGGCGGGCGCATGCTGCCAGGGGGAGCCCGTTTCTACGCCGGAGGTGACCATGAACGCACAGGTGGGCGACCGGATCGTGGTCAAGGGGGTGCACGTCGGCGACGCCACCCGGGTCGGCGTCGTCACCGCGTTGCGGCACCCGGACGGCACGCCGCCGTACGAGGTCCGCTGGCTCGACGACGGCCACGAGGGGCTGATCTTCCCGGGGCCGGAGGCGCACGTCGAGCACGAAAACGCCTGAGCGTCGAGCACTACTAGGCGCCGAGGCAGACGAAGCCGGTGCCGGCCGCGACCCCGGCGAGGGCCGCGGCCGGCGGCACCCCCGCGACCAGCGCCCGGTGCAGCCCGACCATCGCGTCGGTGGCGGGGACGTCGGCGACCCGGCCCACGCTCGCGATCACCGTGCTGGTCCCGGCCGCGAGCAGGGCCGACGCCATGCCGAACGACTCGTCGCCCGGCCGTATCTCGGTCACCCCCAGCTCGCAGCTGGCCAGCACCACCACGCCGGGCGGCCGTTCGAGCCGGGGCAGGTCGTAGCCGAGCAGCGGCCCGCCGTGCAGGTCCAGCGACGAGAACAGCGGGTTCTCCGCCTCGTGCCGCCCGTGCGCGGCCAGGTGCGCCACCCCCGCCCCGTCGAGCGCCGCCAGCGTGGCCGCCGGGGTGGCGGCCGAACCGGACAGCACCACACTCCCGAGGTGAAGAGATGATATTTCGGTAATCTCCTCTTCGCTGCGGAGAATTCCCGGTCCGGCCACCACCAGCGACGGCCCCTCGGCGCGGCCCGCGGCGGCCAGCCACGACGTCGCCGAGGGCGCCACCGTCACCGGCCGGCCCGCGCAGGCCGGCAGCATCCCCCACGGCACGGTCATCAGCAGCCCGGTCGGCACCACCACCAGCGGCCGGTCGCCGATCCGCGCGAGCAGCGGCGTGAGCACGGCGTCCTGCAGCGTCCGCGCGTCGCCCCGGGTCGCCGCCGCGACCGCCGCCGCCAGCCGCGCCGGCATCGCCCGGCCCGCGCCGGTGTCGAGATCGGCGCGCAACCGCCGGATCGCCTCCTCGGCGGCGGCCAGGGAGCCGAGAGCCAGGAGCTCCACGGCCCGGTCGTCCGCCACCAGCGTGTGCAGGGTCACCCCGTCGCTGACGTACGAGACGAGCACCGCCCCGCCGAGCCGGGCCCGCACCGCGGCCAGGGTGGCCACCCGCGACCCGCCGGCCGCGCCGCGCACCTGCCAGGCGCTCTCCCGGATCCGGCGTTGCAGCGCGTCGGCCCGCCCGCGCAGCGCCGCCACCGGCGCGCCGGCCACCTCGGCGGCCCGCAGCGCCTGCCGGGTCTGCCGCAGCTCCTCCAGCGCCGACGCGGTCTCCGGATCGTCCGGCGGGCGCACCTGCGGCAGCCGCAGCGCCTGCGCCCGCCCGCGCTCGGCCCAGCGGAAGATGTCGGCCGGCCGGCCCGCCGCCACCGCCGCGGCGAGCCCGGCCCGGGCCAGGTCCCGGCCGTGCGCCGAGGCCCCGGTCTGCAGGTCGAGGCAGCCGAACCGGCCGCGATACCGGTGCAGCGTCGCCATTCCGGCCGCGAGCTCCCGCGACGCCGCCGCCGGCCGCCCGGCCGAGGCGGCCAGCTCGGCCCGGGCGAGCCGCCACACCAGCCGGGTGTCGAGCCGGTCGAGGCGGCCGGGCGAGCCCGCCTCGGCCAGCAGCCGCCGCGCTGTCCGGGGCCGGGTCGCGGCCAGGGCGCGGGCCGCCACGAGCAGCGCCACCCGGGCGTCCTCGTCCATCCCGAAGCGCCGCAGCCGCCCGGCCAGCCGCCGGCACCGCCGCGCCAGCCCGTCCGGCGCCTCCGACGGCGACGGCAGCACAGCCCGCGACCCGGCCTGCGCCTCCGACGATGGAGGCGCCAGCACGGCCCGCGACCCGGCCTGCGCCTGCGGCAGCGGCGACGGCGACGGCGACGGCGACGGCAGCGATGGCGACGGCAGCGCGGCGCGCAGGCCGAGCAGCTCGGCCAGGGCGGCCCGCCGCCGGTTGCCGCGGCGCAGGAAGTCGGCCCGGGCATCCGCGGACCAGGCCGCCGCGGCCGCCGGCCGACCGGCCAGCAGCGCCGCCTCGGCCCGGGTCTGCAGCGCCTCCGCCCGGATGTGATCCTGGCTCTGCGCCGCCGACATCGCCACCGCCGCCGCGAGCTCCCGGTCCGCCTCGCCGAACAGCCCCGCCGCGATCAGCGCCCGGGACCGCTCCATCGCCAGGTTGCCCAGCCGGCCCGGGCAGACCACCTCGTACGCCGGCCGGGCGGTCGCGAAGAATCCCAGCGCCGCCGGCAGGTCACCCGCGGCCACCGCCACGCACCCGAGGTTCACCTGGATCACCGCGGTCATCATGGTGAAGTCGTGCCGGGTCGCTATTCGCAGGCCCCGGTACAGGTCCTCCCGGGACGGCCCGGCCCGGCCGCCCTCGAAGGCGATGATGCTGCGGTTGTTGAGCGCCTTGACCAGGTCGAGCGGCGCGTCGCGTTCGTTCAGCCCGGCCACCGCCCGGTCGAACTCGGCGAGGGCCTGCCCGTTGCGGCCCTTGCGCCACAGCATCAGCCCCCGCTGGGCGTGCAGGACCGCCCGCCCGCCGGCCGGCAGCAGCGGCTCGGCCTCGTCGAGCAGCCGGAAGCCGAGCGCCACGTTCCCCCGCTCGGACTCGACCCAGGCGAGGCTGACCAGCACCCGGCCGCGGGCCGCCGGTCCGGCGCCGTCGGCCAGGCGCAGCGCCGCCCGCATCCGCCGGACGGCGAGCGCGGGGCGCCCGTCCTCGCTGGCCGCGAGCCCGGCGGCGTACAGGTCCGCGGCCCGGCCGGCCAGGACCGGCGGGGTCAGAGCTGGAGCGATGGCGTCACCACCTTCGGCGTTCCGGTCGAGGGCGGATGGATGAGCAGCTGGGCCAGGCCGTGCGGGACCTCGTCGAAGACGAAGCGCCCGGTGTCGTCCGCCGTGACCACCCGCGGCTCGGCCGGCTCGGGCAGCCGCAGCTCGACCACGAGGGCGGCGGCCGGCGCGAGCCAGCCGTCCACCCGCACCAGGTTGTCGGCGCGCTCCACCACCGTGATCATCACGGTGCGGCTGGCGGCGTCGAAGGTGACCGTGTGCGCCTGTTCGCCGGCCCGGGCGAGGGCCGGCGTGGCCTCGGCCAGGCGGGCCACCTCGGCCTCCAGGTCGGTGAGCGCCAGCGCGAACAGCACCCGCTCGTCAAGGTCGGGCGGGGGCGGGTCGTCCCGGGCGATCCGGGCGAGGATCTCCCGGTCGGTGTCGTCCCCGTCGCCGGTCACGGTGTGCCCCAGGCCGGGTCGGCGAGCAGCATCGCCCGCAGCTTGGCCAGGCATCGCGACCGGGTGGGCCCGATGCTGCCGTGCGGCAGGCCGAACATCGCGGCGATCACCGTGTAGTCCGGCCGCTCCACCTGGGCGACGATGCGCAGCAGGTCGCGGCAGCGCTCGGAGAGCCGCTCGAAGTGGGTCCACAGCACCCGGTCGCGTTCGTCGGCGATCAGCCGCTCGCCCGGCGCGGGCCCCGGGTCCACCGCCGTCGCCACCGCGGCGCCGCCGTCGGGCACGTCGCGCCGGGCCCGCTGCCGCCGGTGCCAGGCCTCCCGCCGGGTCGTGGTGATCAGCCAGGCGGTGACCGCGCGGGGCGTACGGATCTCGTGCAGCCGGCGCAGCAGCTCCAGCCACGACGTCTGGACCACGTCCGCCGCGTCCTCGGCGGCCAGCCCCTGCCCGCGCGCGACCCGCCAGAGCACCGGGTCGAGCACCCGGACGAGCTCGCGCAGCGACTCCCGGTCGCCGTCGCGGGCCCGTTCGAGCAGCTCGCCGAGGCGGGCGTCGGCGTCCACCGCGTCAGCGGGCGACACGGGGAATCGCCAGGTCGGCCGCGAAGTTCGCCGCGGCGAACGAGGTGCCGCTCCAGCGCGCCCATTTTCCGCCGGGCATGATGCTCTCCACGTTCACGCCGTCCCGGTACCGCTCCACCCAGGGGCCGAAGTTGCTGAACTCGGCGTGGTAGCCGCCGAAGCCCGCGCCGACCCCGATCACCGAGGCCGACGACGCCGGAAAGATCTCCTCGCCCTGATGGTTGTTGCCGGCCGAGGCGACGGCCTGCACCCCCTCGGCGGCCAGCTCGGCGAGCAACCGGTCGATCTCGTGTTGCAGCGGCTGGTCGGTCCGGTCGCCGGGCACCCGGCCGAACGCCATGCAGAGCACGTCCACCGGGTGGTCGCGGCGGACATAGCGGAGCAGCCACCCGAGCGCGTCGAGCACCGTGCACTCATGGACCCCGCCCTGGTCGTTCATCACCCGGACGGACAGCACCCGGGCGCTCCGCGCCACCTGCCGGATGATGCCGGCGATGAAGGTGCCGTGCCCGGCCCGGGTCTGCGCGGCGCGGAAGGGCGCCTCCGCGTCGCCGGTGAGGTCCGGCTTCCACGGGTCGACGGGGTCCGCCGCGGCGTCGATCAGGAACGGGTCGTCCTCCGGCGCGTCCGGCAGCCACTCGTGCCGGTGCACGCCGGAGTCGAGCAGGGCCACCACGGGCCGGCGCAGCTTCTCCGGCACCGGCAGCCACTCGCGCGGCGGCTCCGTACCCTCGTCCGGGGTGAACTCGCTGAAGGTGAGGCCGTGGCCGACGCCCCGGCTGAAGAACAGGAACGTGCCGTCGACGTAGGCCGAAAGCAGGTGGCATTCGCGCCTGCCCTCCGCGCGCAACGTCCGCACCACGGCGCCGGCGTCTCCGCCGATCACCGGCACGATCACCGCCGAGGACCCCGCCGGGCGGAACTCCCCGGCGAGGCGGCTGGTCAGGCCGCGGCTCCGCAGAATGTCGTTGAGATGACCCACGCCCTTGATGCTGTCCGGGTCGCCGGTGAGTACCAGGGCGTGCTGGCTGTGCGTGGCGTGGTCGGTGGCGCTCATGTCCGCCTCCAGGTCTGGCGTGAACGTACGGTCACCGGCGAGGTGGCCGTGCGTGTTGCCTGGATACCTATCGTCGCGATGCCGCCTGCCGGACACCGTCACCCGAACGGTCACGCTCCGGGGAACACCCGGTCCACCATGGTGAGCAGGGTGGCGGTCAGCAGCTTGTGCACCTGGGCGCGGGTGAGCTCGCCGCGCTGCAGCCACTCCCGGGCGGTGGAGGTGGCCAGGCCGACGTACGAGCGGGCCATCGCGTGCCGGGCACCCCCGCCGGCGGGCAGGCCGACCGCGGTGAGCACCCGGTCGGCCGCCACGTCGATCGCCCCGGAGATGACCCGGTCCACGTCGGCGTCGCCGGCCATCCCGCCCGCGGTGATCGCGCCCAGCCAGGAGGTGCTGTGCCGGGAGACCACGTCGAGGAACCAGGACACGATCGCGTCGGCCCGGCCGGGCAGGTCGTCGGGCGGCGGCAGCAGGGTCAGGGCGTCCTCGGGCACGGTCAGCATCACCCGGACGACCTCGAGGTACAGCTCCTTCTTCGTACCGAAATAGTGGTTGACCAGCCCGCGGGCGACGCCCGCACCGTTCGCCACGTCGCCGGTCGAGACCGCGGCATAACCGCGCTCGCCGAACAGGCGGACCGCCACCGACAGGATCTGCTCGCGCCGGGCGTCCGGCTCGAGGCGGCGGCGCCGGGCGGTATCCACACTCACGTGCTGGACCCTACCGGCGGCGGCTCGTTGACACACTGCCAACAATGCCGGAAGAGTGGGGGCATGCCCACCCCCGGACTGGACGGCTACGCCCCGGCGTGGCTGAAGCCCGAGCACGCGGACCTGGCCGCGCTGGCCCGCGATTTCTTCACCGAGCAGGTGCTGCCGCACGCCGAGCGGCTGGAGCGGCAGGGCCACCCGGACCGCGAGCACTACCGCCGCGCCGGCGAGCTGGGCCTGCTCGGCCTGAGCGTCCCCGAGGAGTACGGCGGCGGGGGCGGCGACTTCACCCACGAGGCCGTCCTGCTGCACGAGCAGGCCAAGTGCGGCGAGGGCAGCCTGGGCCTGGCTGTGCACAGCGGCATCGTCACCGGCTACCTGTGCCACTACGGCACCGAGGAGCAGAAGCGGCGCTGGCTGCCCGGCCTGTGCGGCGGCGACCTGGTCGGCGCGATCGCGATGACCGAGCCGGGCGGCGGCTCCGACCTGCAGGCGATCCGCACGAAGGCGGTGCCGGACGGCGACGACTACCTGGTCACCGGCTCGAAGACGTTCATCACCAACGGCGCCCTGGCCGACCTGCTGATCCTCGCCGTCAAGACCGACCCGAGCCAGGGCGCGGCCGGGATCAGCCTGCTGGTCTGCGAGCTCGGCGACGACCGGCCCGGCTTCAAGCGCGGCCGGCTGATCGAGAAGATCGGCCTGCACGCGAACGACACGGCCGAGCTCTTCTTCGACGAGTTCCGCGTCGCAAAGGACAACCTGCTGGGAGCCGAGGGCGCCGGGTTCTTCCAGATGATGGCGCAGCTCCCGCAGGAGCGCCTGGTCATCGGGGTGGGCGCGGTCGCCGTCATGCAGCGGGCGGTCGAGCTCGCGGTGGCGTACGCGAAGGAACGCACCGCCTTCGGCAAGCCGCTGATCGCCCACCAGAACACCCGGATGGTCCTCGCCGAATGCGCCACCCGTACCCGCGCCTCGCGGATCTTCCTCGACGACTGCATCGCCCGGCACAGTCGTGGTGAGCTGGACGTGCCGACGGCGGCCATGGCCAAGCTGTGGCTCACCGAGGGACAGTGCGAGGTGGTGGACAAATGCCTGCAGGTCTTCGGCGGGTACGGCTACACCACCGAGTACCCGATCGCCCGGATGTACGCGGACGCCCGGGTGCAGAAGATCTACGGCGGCACCAACGAGATCATGAAGGAGCTGATCGCCCGTGTCCTCTGAAGCTTTCGTGTACGACGCGGTCCGCACCCCGAGAGGTAGGGGCAAAGCCACCGGCTCGCTGCACGGCGTCAAGCCGATCTCGCTGGTCACCGGCCTGATCGACGCCGTCCGAGAGCGCAACCCGGGGCTCGACCCCCGGGCGATCGACGACATCGTCCTCGGCATCGTCACCCCGATCGGCGAGCAGGGCGGCGACCTGCCCCGCGCCGCCGCCCTGCTGGCCGGCCTCCCGGAGACCGCGGCCGGCGTCCAGCTCAACCGCTTCTGCGGCTCCGGCCTCGAGGCGGTCAACCAGGCCGCGGCCCGCATCCGCGGCGGCTGGGAGCACCTGATCCTGGCCGGCGGCGTCGAGTCGATGTCCCGCAACCCGATGGCCTCCGACGGCGGCGCCTGGTTCCTCGACCCGGAGACCGCCCTGGCCACCGGCTTCGTCCCGCAGGGCGTCAGCGCCGACCTGATCGCCACCATCGAGGGCTTCTCCCGGGACGACGTAGACGGGTTCGCGCTGCGCTCCCAGGAGCGGGCCGGCAAAGCGGCCGCAGCCGGACATTTCGCAAAAAGCCTGATTCCGGTACGGGACGCGAGCGGCCTCACCATTCTGGACCGCGACGAGCACGCCCGCCCCGACACCACCCGCGAGGGACTGGCCAAGCTCAACGCGTCCTTCGCGATGATCGGCGAGGCGGCCGGCTTCGACGCGGTCGCGCTGCAGAAGTACCACTGGCTCGAAAAGATCGACCACGTCCACCACGCCGGCAATTCGTCCGGAATCGTGGACGGCGCGGCACTTGTCGTGATCGGCTCCGAACAGGCGGGTGAAAAGGCCGGCCTGACCCCGCGCGCCCGAATTGTCGCGGCGGCGGTCACCGGCGCCGAGCCGACGATCATGCTGACCGGGCCGATCCCCGCGACGCGTAAGGCCCTCGCAGTAGCAAATCTCGAAATATCTGACATCGACCTTTTCGAGATCAACGAGGCCTTCGCCGCCGTGGTGCTCAAGTACGAACGCGACCTCGGGCTCGACCCGGAGAAGGTCAACGTCAACGGCGGCGCGATCGCCCTGGGCCACCCCCTCGGCGCGACCGGCGCGATGCTGCTGGGCGCC
This sequence comes from Actinoplanes subtropicus, assembly GCF_000721705.1. Lineage (GTDB taxonomy): Bacteria > Actinomycetota > Actinomycetes > Mycobacteriales > Micromonosporaceae > Actinoplanes > Actinoplanes subtropicus. Next base: position 110,038 of record NZ_JOJL01000036.1, on the reverse strand, counting down.
GCCCTCGACGAGCTCGAACGCCGCGACCAGCGCCGCGCCGTCGTCACCCTGTGCATCGGCGGCGGCATGGGCGTCGCGACCGTGATCGAGAGGCTGTAGATGATCCGCTACGACCGGGACGCGAACGGCGTCGTCACGCTCACCATGGACGACCCCGACCAGTCCGCGAACACCATGAACCCGGCGTACGTCGCGGCCATGACCGCCGCCCTGGACCGCCTCGAGGCCGAGCGGGACGAGGTCACCGGGGTCATCGTGACCAGCGGGAAGACCACGTTCTTCGCCGGCGGCGACGTGCCGATGATGGCCACCGCCACCGCGGCGGACGCTCCCCGGCTGCGCGACCTGCTCGGCACGATCAAGAGGGACCTGCGCCGCCTGGAGACCTACGGCCGGCCGGTGGTCGCCGCGGTCAACGGCGCGGCGCTCGGCGGCGGGCTGGAGATCGCGCTCGCCTGCCATCACCGGGTCGCGCTCGACGCCCCCGGCACGCGACTGGGCTTCCCCGAGGTCACCCTGGGTCTGCTGCCCGGCGCCGGCGGGGTCACCCGTACCGTACGCAAGCTCGGTCTGGCTCCGGCTCTGACGACGTGGTTGCTGACCGGCCGCCGGATGCGCCCCCAGGACGCCCAGGAGAACGGGCTGGTCGACGAGATCGCGGCGACCCCGGCCGAGTTGATCACACGCGCCAAGGATTGGATCGGCAAAAACCCCGGCGCGGCCCAGCCGTGGGACCGGCCCGGCTACCGGATGCCCGGCGGCACGCCGGCCACGCCCAAGCTCGCCGCGCAGCTCCCGGCCTTCGCCGCCACCCTGCGCAAGCAGCTCAAGGGCAACCGGCTGCCGGCGCCCGAGGCGATCCTGGCCACCGCCGTCGAGGGCGCCCAGGTCGACTTCGAGACCGCCCAGCTGATCGAGACCCGGCACCTGATCACCCTGCTCACCGGGCGGATCGCCAAGAACATGATGGGCGCGCTCTTCTTCGACCTGCGCGCGGTCAACGGCGGCCTGGCCCGCCCCCGCGCCGAGGTGCTCCCGGCCACCAGGGTCGCGGTGCTCGGCGCCGGCATGATGGGCGCCGGGATCGCCCAGGCCTGCGCCCGAGCCGGCCTGGAAGTGATCGTCAAGGACATGACCCCCGAACTCGCCGCGAAGGCAGCGGGCCCCGGCATCCGCACCACCGCCGACGTCGAGGACCTGCGCGGCTGCGACGTGGTGATCGAGGCGGTCTTCGAGGACCCGGCGCTCAAGGCGAAGGTGTTCGCCGAGGTCGAGCCGGTGCTGGCACCGGGCGCGCTGCTCGCCTCGAACACCTCCACCCTGCCGATCACCGGGCTCGCCGAGTCGGTGAGCCGGCCCGCCGACTTCATCGGCATGCATTTCTTCTCCCCGGTCGGCAAGATGCCGCTGCTGGAGATCGTGGTCGGCGAGCGGACCCGGGACGAGGCGGTGGCCCGCGCCTTCGACCTCGGCCGGCGGATCGGCAAGACCCCGATCGTGGTCAACGACGGGCGCGGCTTCTTCACCAGCCGGGTGATCGGCAAGTTCCTCGACGAGGCGCTCGGCATGCTGGCCGAGGGCGTGCCCGCGCCGTCGATCGAGCAGGCCGCGCTGCAGGCCGGATACCCGACCGGGCCCCTGGCATTGGCCGACGAGGTGAGCATCAAGCTGGTCCAGCGGATCCGGCGGCAGTTCGAGGCGGCGGCCGGGGCCGGGTTCGTCCGGCAGCCGTCGCACGACCTGGTCGACGCGATGGTGGACCAGCACGATCGGCCCGGGCGTGCGGGTGGGCGCGGTTTTTACGCGTACGCGGACGGCAAGCGCACCGGCCTGTGGGACGGCCTCGCCGGGCTGGCCACCGACGAAGGCCGCGCGATCCCGTTCGCGGACCTGTCCGACCGGTTCCTGTTCGCCGAGGCGCTCGACGCGCGGGCCTGCCTCGCCGAGGGGGTGCTGCGCACCGAGGAGGACGGCAACGTCGGCTCGATCCTCGGCATCGGCTTCCCGGCCTGGACCGGCGGCGTGCTGCGCTTCGCCCACCAGCACGCCGACTTCCCGGGCCGGGCCGCCGAGCTCGCCGCCCGCTACGGCGAACGATTCGCGCTCACATGACCGGCCCGCTGTCCGGCGTGAAGGTGGTCGAGCTGGCCGGGCTCGCCCCCGCGCCGTTCGGCTGCATGCTCCTGGCCGACCTCGGCGCCGACGTGGTCCAGGTCGACCGGCCCGGCGGTCCCGGCGCCCCACCGACCCCGCTGCGCCGCTCCCGCCGCACGGTCACCCTCGACCTCAAGACCGAGGCCGGGGTCGCCGAGTTGCTGCGCCTGGCCGCCCGCGCCGACGTGCTGGCCGAGGGCAACCGGCCGGGAGTCGCCGAACGCCTCGGCTTCGGTCCCGCCACGATCGAGAAGATCAACCCCAGGCTGGTGTACGCGCGAATGACCGGCTGGGGTCAGCACGGTCCGCTCGCCGAGCGGGCCGGGCACGACATCGACTACATCGCCCTGGCCGGCGCCCTCGAGCCGATCGGCCGGGCCGGCGAGCGCCCGCACGCCCCGCTCAACCTGATCGCGGACTTCGCCGGCGGCGGCATGCTGCTCGCCGTCGGGGTGCTCGCCGCGCTGCTCGAACGCGAGCGGTCCGGGCGCGGGCAGGTCGTCGACGCGGCGATGGTGGACGGGTCGGCGCTGCTCACCACGTTCCTGCGCGGGATGATCGACGGCGGCGGCTGGCGCGGGGCCCGGGGGGAGAACGTGCTCGACGGCGGCGCGCCGTTCTACGACACGTACGAGACCTCGGACGGCGGCTTCCTGGCGGTCGGCGCGATCGAGCCGGCCTTCTACCGGGCCCTGCTGACCGGCCTGGGCCTGGCCGACGCCCCCGACCTGCCCGGCCAGCACGACCGTACCGGCTGGCCCGCGCTCCGCGACCGGTTCGCCCGGACCTTCGCGACCCGGACCCGCGACGAGTGGGCCGCGGTATTCGCGGGCAGCGACGCCTGCGTCACCCCGGTGCTCTCCCCCGCCGAGGCGCCGGCCCACCCGCACAACCGGGCCCGGGACACGTTCGTCGAGGTCGAGGGCCGCCCCCAGCCCGCACCCGCGCCCCGCTTCGGGCGTACCCCGGCCGCGGCGCCCCGGCCGGAGACCGCCGTCACCGTCGCGGAGGTCCTGGCCGGCTGGTGAGATCGCTCAAGTGGGCGCCGCCACCGTCGATCTTTGGGGGGACCAACCCGGATCTCCCCCAAAAGGCAGACAACACCATGCGGAGCTTGCAGAACATCGGGGTCGCCAAGCGGCTGGGCCTCATCGTCGGCGCGGGGTCCGTCCTGCTCGCCTCGCTCGCCTGCATCAACCTCTACAGCCAGAGCACCGTCGCCGCGCAGAGCAAGAAGATCACCGGCCTGCAGCAGGGCCTGGCCGCCCTGCACCACCTGGACACCCGGCAGAGCGAACTGAAGGTCGACGCCTACCGGTCGCTGCTCGGCCAGGACGTCACCGGCGACGTCTCCGACGACGTGCAGTCCTCCACCGACGCCCAGGACGCGGTCGCCGCCTCCGGCCTCAGCGCCGACATGCTGGCCACGTTCGCGTCGATCCGGCCCGACTTCACCGACTTCAGCAACTTCATCACCCAGTTCGCCAAGGACGCCCAGGACAACCGGGCCGCCGCGGTCAAGCGGATCGGCGAGATCGCCGACAAGAACCACAAGACCGACGACGAGCTGGGCGCGCTCACCGACCAGGCCACCGCTGCCGCCGAGGCGCAGCAGAAGAAGATGGACTCCACGGTCGCCTTCTCCCGGCTGCTCGCCCTGATCGTCGCCCTGATCGGCCTGCTCCTCATGATCGGCTTCGCGGTCCCGCTGGCCCGCTCGATCCTCAAGCCGGTCCGCCGCCTCGGCGTCGTGATCGAGGCCCTGGCCAAGGGCGACCTCACCGTCCGCAGCGAGATCACCAGCCGGGACGAGCTCGGCGCGATGGCCGCCAACCTGGACAGCTCGCTCGAGGGCCTGCGCCAGTCGATGGGCACCATCGCGGCCAACGCCGACATGCTGGCCGGCGCCTCCAGCGAGCTCTCCGCCGTGGCCGGCACCATCGCCGACGCGGCCGGCGACACCAACGCCCGCACCGCCTCGGCCGCCGCCGAGGCCGACGAGATCTCCCGCAACGTCCAGTCGGTCGCCGCCGGCGCCGACGAGATGGGCCTCGCGATCCGCGAGATCTCCCGCAACACCAGCGAGTCCGCCCAGGTCGCGATGTCCGCCGTCGGCGAGGCCGCGCGCGCCACCGACACCATCCGCCAGCTCGGCGAGTCCTCGGCCGAGATCGGCAACGTCATCAAGCTGATCACCGCGATCGCCGAGCAGACCAACCTCCTCGCCCTGAACGCCACCATCGAGGCGGCCCGCGCCGGCGAGATGGGCAAGGGCTTCGCGGTGGTGGCCAGCGAGGTGAAGGACCTGGCCCAGGAGACCGCGAAGGCGACCGAGGACATCGGCGCCCGGGTGGCCGCCATCCAGCAGGACACCAGCGGCGCCGTCGAGGTCGTCAACCGGATCTCCGAGGTGATCGGCCAGATCAACGAGTTCCAGACCACGATCGCCTCGGCCATCGAAGAGCAGACCGCCACGACCGGCGAGATGAGCCGCAGCATCGGCGAGGTGGCGAGCGGCTCGAACCGCATCGCCCAGAACATCGCGGACGTGTCCACCGCCGGGGCGACCTCGGCCCAGGGCGTGGAGCAGACCCGCCAGGCCTCCAACGAGGTGGCCCGCACCGCCGAGGAGCTCCGCAACCTGGTCGGCGGGTTCACCTACTGAGCTTTGATTCCCCCGAGCGGCGTCGCACCGGCCACGGATGGCAGGTGCGGCGCCGCGCTATGTCGCTCCGGGTCCTGCCTCGTTGACCCGCTCTCCGGCCGCCGATAGCATGCGATCGATCTGTAAGGCGGTTTGCCCATCTTGGGAGCGCGGTCGTGGTCGGCATCGTGCGTCGCAGGCTTGCCCTGATGGTCGTCGGGGCCATGGGCCTCGCCATCCTCCCGGCCGGCACCGGGTACGCCCACACCGCGGACAAGAGCCGGGCCGTGGCGCCGGCGGGTCCGGTGACCCTGCGGTCGGGCTGGAAGATCCAATCGTCGGCGGTGGCCGGCGGCGACGGTGCCGTCATCTCGGACCCGGGCTACCCGACCGGCGGATGGCTGCCGATCTCGCAGCCCGAGACGCTGATGGCCGGCCTGCTGGAGAACGGCCGCTACCCCGACGTGCTGCGCTCGAACAACCTGGCGTCGGTGCCGACCGCTCAGTTCGCCGTGAACTGGTGGTACCGCGAGGCGCTCACCCTGCATCCGCGCCCGGGCCGGCACACGTCGCTGATCATGAACGGGGTGCTGTCCCGCGCGAACCTGTGGATCAACGGCAAGAAGGTCGCCGACCAGGCCGAACTGCAGGGCGCCTACTCGCGCTTCGAATACGACATCAGCCCGTACGTGCGCGACGGCGCCAACGCGATCGCGCTGGACGTCTACCGCAACGACTCCACCAACCGCACCGGCTATCTCACGCTGAACATGGTCGACTGGAACCCGGCGTCGCCGGACAACTGGACCGGACTTCAGTTCGCCCCGCAGCTGGCGCAGGACGGCGCGGTGTCGATCCGCGACGCGCACGTCGTGCAGGCGAACGCGGCCGACCTGAGCAGCTCCGACCTCACCGTGAAGGCGGATCTGCGCAACAACTCCGCGGCGGCCCAGTCGGCCGACTTCGCCGCCACCATCTCCGGCGACCGGCGCATCACGGTCCACAAGAGGGTCTCCGTGCCGGCCGGCGCGACGGTCGCCGTGAGCCTCGGCCCGGCCGACTTCCCCCGGTTGCACTTGCGCCGTCCGGCGGTGTGGTGGCCGTACCAGATGGGTGCTCAGCCGCTCTACCACCTGGCCGTGACGGCGACCGTGGGCGGCGAGGTGAGCGACCACTATGCCGGGGACTTCGGCATCCGCACCGTGACCTCCAGCCTGACCCCCGTCGTGCCCGGCAAGACGCTCGGCGCGGCCGGCTACCGGCAGTACGCCATCAACGGCGTGCCCTTTGTCGTACGCGGCGGCGGCTGGTCCCAGGACCTGTTCCTGCGGTACTCGCCGCGCAACGTCCACGACCAGCTCGCGTACATCAAGAATCTGGGTCTCAACGCGATCCGCTTCGAGGGCAACTTCCCGCCGGACGACATGTTCCAGCAGATGGACCGCGCGGGCATCCTCTCCCTGCCGGGCTGGCAGTGCTGCAACAAGTGGGAACAGTCGTCCACCCGGTGGAACGCCGAGATCAAGGCGAGCGCCGCCGACCAGGCGGCCAACGTCGCGCGATGGCTGCGCGACCACCCGAGCGTGCTCACCTTCTACCAGGGCAGCGACAACGAGCCGGACGCCGCCAAGGAAGCGATCTACCTCGGCGCGTTCAAGGCGGCCGACTGGGCGACACCGCAGATCGCCTCGGCCGAGTACAAGGCATCGGCGCAGCTGGGCGAGTCCGGCAACAAGGAGGGCCCGTACAACTACGCGCCCCCGGCGTACTGGTGGGAGTCGGGCCCGGTGATGAGCAATCCGGACGACGCCTTCACCAACGCCGGCGGCGCGTTCGGCTTCGACACGGAGACCAGCCCGGGCAACACCGTGCCGACCCAGGACTCCCTCGACCGGTTCCTGACCGCCGCCGACCAGAACCAGATCTGGGACCCGAGCAGCACCGCCGGGCCCGGGACCGGCCCGGACATCTTCCACACCAGCCCGTTCGACGACTACACCTCGATCGGGCGGATGGGGCAGTACAACACGGCCCTGTGGAACCGCTACGGGCACTGGTCGGACATGGCCTCCTACCAGGCCGCCGCGCAGGCCGGCGGGTACGAGGCCACGCGCGCCGAGTTCGAGGCGTACATCGGTCACGCGAAGGACCCGGCCAACCCCAGCACCGGCGTCATCTACTGGCAGATGAACAAGGCCTGGCCGTCGCTGCAATGGGAGCTGTACGGCTACGACCTGGACCAGTCGGGCGTGTTCTTCGGCGCCAAGAAGGCCAACGAGGCCGTGCACATCATGTACTCGTACGACAACGGCTCGATCAAGGTCGCCAACCTCACCGGCCAGACCCGGCGCGGGCTGCGCGCCAAGGCCGAATTCATCGACCTCGACGGACGCGTACGGGGGGCCGCCCGGGCGGACGTCGCCCCGCTCGCCGGCCAGGACGTCCGGACGGTGCTCACCCCCACCGTCCCGGCCGGGATCTCCACCACGTACTTCCTGCGGCTCACGCTGAGCCAGGGCGACAAGACCGTCAGCCGCAACGTCTACTGGCTGTCCACCACGCCCGACAAGATCGACTGGGCGAACACGATCGATCAGGGCAGCGGCGCGGCCTTCGAGCCGGGCGGCTACGCGGACCTGACCGGGCTGCGGTCGCTCGGCCCGGCGTCGGTGCGGGTCCACACGACGACCTCCCGCGACGGCGGCAACGACGTGACCCGGGTGACCGTGACGAACGTCAGCAGCCGCCCCACGCCGGCCTTCCTGACCCGCGCCGACATCCGCCGCGGCACCGCCGCCGGGACCCCGCTCGCCGGCGACAACCAGGTGCTGCCGATCCTCTGGAGCGACAACGACATCACGCTGTGGCCCGGCGAGAGCCAGACCATCACGGCCACCTATCGGCACGACGACCTGCGGGGCGCCCGCCCGGTCGTCACCGTCTCGGGCTGGAACGTGCTGGCATAGGTGACGCCGCCACGATCGCGAAGAACGTTTGGGCTGTTCGGCGACGGGTGATCGGTTCGAATCCGTGTCTGATTCGACGCCTGCCGGATGCCTGTCCGCCATCCGAACTGTTCATGATCACCTTCAGCGCGCACCTTACCGGTGCCCGCGGAAGGAGGACACGAAAAATGCGCATCATCCTCGGCCGAACCCTGGCCGTGACCCTTGCCGCCGGCGCGGTCGTCGCCGTCGCGGCCTGCTCTCCGCCGCAGAAGAAGGACTCCTCCTCGTCCGGCAGTGGCGCGGCCACCGCCACCAGCGCCGCCGATCTCGGCGGCATGGACGCACTGGTCGCCGCGGCCAAGAAGGAGGGCCAGCTCAACGTCATCGCGCTGCCGCCGAACTGGGCGAACTACGGCGCGATCATCAAGGCGTTCGGCGACAAGTACGGCATCAAGGTGAACTCGGCCCAGCCGGACGGCGCCTCGCAGGACGAGATCAACGCCGCGAACCAGCTCAAGGGCCAGGACAAGGCGCCCGACGTGTTCGACCTCGGCGGCGCCGTCGCGACCGCGAACACCGCCATGTTCGCCCCCTACAAGGTCGCCACCTGGGCCGACGTCCCGGACTCGCTCAAGGACGCGAACGGCGCCTGGACGAACGACTACGGCGGCTACATGTCGATCGGCTACGACAGTGCCAAGGTCCCGGCCCCGACCTCGGTGGCCGACCTGCTCAAGCCGGCGTACAAGGGCAAGGTCGCGCTGAACGGTGACCCGACCCAGGCCGGTTCGGCGTTCGGCGGCGTGCAGATGGTCTCGATCGCCAACGGCGGCACCGCCGAGGACATCGCCAAGGGCGTGGACTTCTTCGGCCAGCTCAAGAAGGCCGGCAACTTCCTGCCGGTCGACCCGACCGCGACCACCATCGAGTCCGGCCAGACCCCGGTCGTCTTCGACTGGGACTACCTGAACGCCGCCGAGTCGGCCAAGCTCAAGACCTGGAAGGTCTTCGTGCCCTCGAACGCCGTGCTCGGCTCGTACTACGTGCAGGCGATCAACAAGGGCGCCCCGCACCCGGCCGCCGCGCGTCTGTGGGAGGAGTACCTCTACTCGGACGAGGGCCAGAACCTGTGGCTGAAGGGCGGCGCCCGCCCGGTCCGCGCGGACGCCATGCAGAAGGCCGGCACGCTCGACGCCGCCGCGTTCGCCGCGCTGCCCAAGGTGGACGGCACCCCGGTCATCCCGACCCAGGAGCAGAACACCGCCGCCAAGACCTACCTGACCGCGAACTGGGCCAAGACCGTTGGCTGAGGTCGCCACCACCACCGCCCCGCAGACGGCAGCCGCTCGCCGGTTCCGTCTGCGGGGTGCCGCACCTCTGGTCGGCACGGTGCCCTTCTTCGCGTACGTCGCCATCTTCTTGATCATTCCGACCCTGGTCGTGGTGATCGGCGCGTTCGCGGGTGACGGCGGCGGCGTGACCGTCGCCAACGTCAAGGCGCTGACCAGCGGGTACATCATGGACGCGTTCGGCCGCAGCATCCTGCTCTCGGCGGTCAGCGCGCTGGTCGGCGCGATCCTCGGCGCATTGCTGGCCTACGTGCTGGTCACCGCGAAGCCGCGCGGCGTGCTGCGCCGGGTGGTCACCGCGGCGGCCGGCGTGCTCGCCCAGTTCGGCGGCGTCACCCTGGCCTTCGCCTTCCTGGCGACCATCGGCCTGTCCGGTTTCGTCACCGTCTGGCTGCACGACCATCTGAGCTTCGACCTGTACGCCAACGGGGTGTGGCTGTTCGAGCTGCCCGGCCTGATCCTGGTCTACACGTACTTCCAGATCCCGCTCATGGTGATCGTCTTCCTGCCGGCGCTGGACGGCATCCGCCCGCAGTGGCGCGAGGCGACCGAGAGCCTCGGCGGCACCACCTGGCAGTACTGGACCAGGGTGGCCGGACCGTTGCTGGCCCCCGCCTTCCTCGGCTCCACGCTCCTGCTCTTCGCCAATTCCTTTTCCGCGTACGCCACGGCCGCCGCCCTGGTCAGCCAGGGGAGCCCGATCATCCCGCTGCAGATCCGCAGCGCCCTGACCAGCGAGGTCGTGCTCGGCCAGCAGAACCTCGGCAAGGCGATGGCGCTCGGCATGGTGGTCGTGGTGGCCATCGTGATGGCCCTGTACGCGCTGCTGGAGAGGAGGACCGCGAAATGGCTGGGGTGAACGCGCGCCGGGCCCGCAAGCAACGCGTACTGCGCTGGGCGGTGCTCCTCGTGCTCGGCGTCTTCTTCCTGCTCCCGCTGGTGGCGATGGTCGAGTTCAGCACCCGCGACCCGCAGACCTGGCCGCTGCTGGTGAACTGGTCGAAGCTGTCCGACGCCTACCCGGACCTGGCCGACGGCATCGTCGCGTCGCTCGAACAGGCGGCGCTGACGGCTCTGCTGATGCTCGTCCTGCTCGTTCCCACCGCGATCTGGGTACGCCTGCGTCTGCCCCGGCTGCGGCGGCTCATCGAGTTCCTCTGCCTGCTGCCGCTGACCATCCCGGCGATCGTGCTGGTGGTGGGGCTCGCGCCGGTCTACGCCTGGGTCGTGTACTTCCTGGGTGGCTCGTCGCTGACCCTGGTGTTCGCGTACACCATCCTGGTTCTGCCGTATGCCTACCGATCGATCGACGCGGGGCTGGCCGCCATCGACGTCAAGACGCTCGCGGAGGCGGCGCGCAGCCTCGGCGCCGGCTGGACCACGGTGATCGTCCGCGTGGTGCTGCCGAACATCCGCACGGCGGTGCTCTCGGCGGCGTTCCTGTCGGTCGCGCTGGTGCTCGGCGAGTTCACCATCGCGTCCCTGCTCAACCGCACCAACCTGCAGGTCTCGATCGAGTTGCTCGGCAAGAGCAGCGCCACCATGTCGGTCGCCGTCTCGCTGACCGCGCTGCTGCTGGCGTTCGTCCTGCTCCTGCTCCTGTCCCTGCTCGGCGACCGCCGAAAGTCCACAAAGGAGCCCGCATGACCGGCGTGGCCGTCCACCTGAAGGGGCTGCGCCGCACGTTCGGCACGGTGCACGCCCTCGACAATCTCGACCTGTCCATCGCGGCCGGCGAGCTGGTCTGCCTGCTCGGCCCGTCCGGCTGCGGCAAGACGACCGCGCTGCGCGTGCTCGCCGGCCTCGAGGACGCCGACGCCGGCCAGGTGCTGGTCGGCGGCTCGGACGTCACCGCGCTGCCGGCCAACAAGCGCGACATGGGCATGGTGTTCCAGGCGTACAGCCTGTTCCCGCACCTGACCGCCCTGCAGAACGTCGAGTTCGGGCTCCGGCTGCGCGGCCGTAGGCGCGTTCCCGGCCGCGCCGCCGACATGCTCGAGCTGGTCGGCCTCGGCCAGTTCGGCGCCCGCTACCCGCATCAGATGTCCGGCGGCCAGCAACAGCGGATAGCGCTTGCCCGCGCCCTCGCGATCGAGCCGGCCGTGCTGCTGCTCGACGAGCCGCTGTCCGCCCTCGACGCGAAGGTGCGGGTGCAGCTGCGCGACGAGATCAAGCGGATCCAGAGCGAGGTGGGCACGACGACGCTGTTCGTCACCCACGACCAGGAGGAGGCCCTCGCGGTCGCCGACCGGGTCGGCGTGATGCGGGCCGGCAAGCTGGAGCAGCTGGCCTCCCCCGCCGACGTCTACCAGAAGCCGGCGAGCGCCTTCGTGGCCGACTTCGTGGGCCTGAGCAACCGCTTGCCCGGGGTCGTGGACAGTTCCGGCATCTCGGTTCTGGGGACAACGCTACCACTCGTGTCCGCGGCCGCCCCCGGCCCGGCGACCGCGCTGGTGCGCCCCGAGGCGGTCTCCGTGTCGGCCGACCCGTCCGGCGACGGACGGGTGCTGACCTGCAGTTTCCTCGGCCCGACCAGCCGCGTCACGGTGGCCGTCGGGGAGACCCTGGTGATCGCCCAGGTGGCCAGCGGCCTGGTCCCGTCACTCGCCCCCGGCACCGCGGTCAGCGTCAGGCTCACACCGGTGCCGGTGGCGCTGGATATGTAACGGAATTCGCATTTGCCCCTCCCAGGGACCAAGCATTTCGTACGGTCGGTAACCGTGCGCAAACTGCTCGCCGTCCTGTTGGCCCTGGTCGTCCCGGCAACCGTCCTGCCGGGGCGACCCGCGGCCGCCGCTTCCTCCGTCTGGCACGTCGTCGCTCCCGGCGAGACCATGGGCAGCATCGCCCGCGACTTCGGCCTGAGCGCCGAGGACATCGGCCGCTGGAACCAGATCGTCGCGCCCTACCCGGTGCACGTCGACGAGACGCTGCGGCTGACCCCGCCGGTCTCCCCGCTGCCGCCCTGGCACACCCGGATCGACCTGGTCACCCCCGCGATGGTGAGCTGGAACCCGGCCCTGCACTGCCCCGTCCCGCCGTCCGCGCTGCGCCGCGTCTGGGTCTCCTACATCGACCTGCAGGGCGCCTACCACGACGGCAGCATCATCGTGCACCGCGACGTGGCGGTACGCGTGCAGAACATCTTCCTGACCCTGTTCCGCTGGCGCTACCGCATCATGGCGATGGCCCCGATGTCGGTCAACATGCCCGGCGAGACCGACATGGGCATCGTCACGGCGGGCTACAACTGCCGCCCGGTCGGCGGCACGGACGTCTGGTCGGAGCACGCCTACGGCACCGCGATCGACATCAACCCCCTGCAGAACCCGATGATCCGCGGCGGCTCGGTCTCGCCGGCGGCGGGCCGGTACTACCTGGACCGGAGCCGCTACCTGATCGGGATGATCCACCCGGAGGGGGCGGGCCGCGCCTTCACCGGGAACGGCTACTTCTGGGGCGGCCAGTGGCGCAACCTGAAGGACTACATGCACTTCAGCGTGACCAACCGCTGACCGCCCGGCTCACTTGTCGAGGGACGAGCGAGCGGTTTCCCTGGCCGCCAGGACGGCGATCACGGTGAGCGCGGAGGCGATCGCCAGGTAGGCCGTGACCGCGAGCAGGTTCGGGTTCGCCGTGTCGCCGAGCAGCTCGAGGGCGATGATCGGGGCAGGGGCGCCGGCCAGGATCGAGGCCAGCTGGTAGCCGACCGAGGCGCCGGTGTAGCGGACCGTCGTGCCGAACAGTTCGGCGAAGAAGGCCGCCTGCGGCGCGTACATCAGGGCGTGCAGGACCAGCCCGACCACCACGGCCAGGGTGATCGGGCGGCCGAGCGGGTGCCGACCAGCCTGAGGAACGGGTAGATCCACAGCGCCACGCCGATCGCGCCGGCCAGGTAGAGCGGGCGTCGGCCGATCCGATCGGAGAGCGACCCGATCAGTGGGATCAGCGCGAACTGCACGGCCGAACCGGTCACGAGCGCGGTCAGGATCGTGCCCTTGTCGGCCGGCTTTCCCGCGTACGTGGTCAGGAAGGTGATCGAGATGACCGGGAACAGGTAGTACGCGATTGTTCTCGGCCAGCCGCATGCCGATCGCGAGCACGACCTCCCGCGGATGCCTGCGCACCACCTCGAGCAGCGGCCGGTGCTCACGGCCGGCCAGCGAGGCGCGCGCCCGCCGGAACAGGGGCGATTCCTCGACCGAGAGCCGCACCCACAGCCCGGTCAACACCAGAACGGCGCTGAGCAGGAACGGGATCCGCCAGCCCCACGCGTCGAACGCCGCGTCCGGCTGGACGAGCGCGAGGACCCACAGCACCGCGGTGGCGAGCAGGTTGCCCAGCGCCACGCCGGCCTGCGGCCAGGACGACCAGAAGCCGCGCCGGGCGTCGTCGCCGTGCTCGGCGGCCATCAGCACGGCGCCGCCCCACTCGCCGCCGACCGCGAAGCCCTGCACCAGCCGGCAGCCGAGCAGCAGCAGCGGGGCGGCGAGGCCGATCGACGCGTACGTGGGCAGCAAACCGATCGCGATCGTCGCCAGGCCCATCATGAGCAGCGAGACGACCAGCATCCTCTGCCGGCCGGCCCGATCGCCGAAGTGACCGAACACGACGCCGCCGAGCGGCCGGGCGACGAACCCGAGCGCGTACGTGCCGAACGCCAGCAGCGTGCCGGTGACCGGATCGGACTTCGGGAAGAACTGCGACCCGAAGACCAGCGCCGCGGCCGAGCCGTACAGGAAGAAGTCGTACCACTCGACGGCGGTGCCGACGAGCGAGGTGAACACGACCCTCACGATGGCGGTCCCGCGGGAGCGGACGGCCTTCTCCTCTGATGTGGACATCGGGCTCCTCTCGGCGCCGGCCGCCGGGGCCAGGAGAGGCGACCGTATGACGCACGACACATCCGGACCCATGGATCGGCGGCCCACATTGCGGGCGGCCGGTGTGTAGGCGAGCTACGCCACCGATCGCAGCGACACCTTCACATGTGTCGATGTCCCATGCCGGGCCGCGGCCGGGTGGCTGCCGCACACGTGGTTCCACTCCGGCCGGCAGCCCGATCCGCGCACGATGGACGAAGGGCGGCCGCTCAGACGGGCGGCCGCTCAGACGGGCGGCCGCTCAGACGGGCGGCCGCTCAGACGGGCGGCCGCTACCCCGGCCGTGCCCTACCCGGCCGGGGTAGCCGCCGCCGGGAGCGGGCGGGCCGAGCCGTACGTGGTTCCCGCGTTGTCGCGTTCCAGCCAGCCGGTATCGACCAGCATGCGGCGCACGCTCGCCACGTCATCGGTGACCGCGGACAGCCGCCGGTTGATCTCGTCCTCGTCGTACAGGCCGTCGAGGGCGAGGAAACGGGCGAACAGCTCGCCGATCTGCTGGTAGCGGTCGGACATCGTGGGCGGCAGCGCGGTCAGCCGGCCGTGCGCGAAGAAGCCGCGGAGGTTCGGATACTCGGCCAGCAGCGGGGCGATCGGCTGCAACCGGTCGACGGCGACCACCGCCTGGCGGACCGCGTCCAGGTCGGCCCGGTAGATCCCGTTGCCGGTGCCGGTGGCCAGGCCGGCCCCGGTCAGCCGGGCGCACGCCTCCCCCGCCTGCTGCACCGGCACGTCCAGGGTGTACGCAAGCTCGGCCAGGGTGGCGCCCTCCTTGCCGCGGCGCACCAGCTCGGCGAAGGCCGCCAACCGCGGCGGCGCGGAGAGCTGGGCGAGGATCTCGGCGGCGCGGGCGGCATCGGCAGAAGCGGACATGCCGCCACCCTATGGAGGGTGACGGCACGTCCGCAGCCGGTTTTTCTCACCCCTGGTCGGCGACGAACGCGGACACCCAGGAGAGCGCCGCGTTCCAGTTGATCGCCTCCTCGTTGGTCGACCAGGACTGGATGTCGTCGATGTAGCAGAACTGTGCCACGCAGCCGGTGAGCTTGCCCTGCGCGTACGGGTCCTGAATGGACGAGTTGGCGCCGCCGGCGAGCGTGCCGTTCGGCGGGTGTGGCAGCGTCGGGTCGAGCTCGTGCGCGTACCAGCGGCTGTGCTCGTTCTGCGAGCTCACCTCGCCGTAACCGGTCACGTACGACTGGTTGAGGGCGTTCCGGCCCAGCACGTAGTCGACGCCGGCGAGCACCGAGTTCCGGTACTTCGGGTTGCCGGTCAGCGAGTAGGCGCCGGCCAGCACCACCAGGTTGTTCAGGATGATGCTGTTCGAACCCCAGTCCCACATGTTGTTCGCCGGGGCGTACGGAACGCCGTACGCCTGCGCCTTCTGAACGGCCAGATACTTCTGCGCTCCGGCGACCACCGATGCCTTGACGGCCGAAAGCCCCGGCAGGTGGTTCGGGACCAGGGCGAGATCGAGCCGGCCGGCGGCGGCGGTCGACGCCCAGTCGAACGCGCCCGCTCCGAAGATGTCGGCGGTGTGGTCCGGCGAGGCCAGGACGTCGGTCCGGTAAGCCTTTTCCCCGGTGGTGAGGAACAGCTCGGCCGCCGCCCAGTAGAACTCGTCGGTCACGTTGTCGTCGTTGTACGCGCCACCGCCGGTGCCGTCGCTCGCCGGCGCGTACCGGGCCGGATTCGCCTTGGCCGCCGCGTAGGCGGTGCGCGCCGCCCGCAGTGCCCGCGCCGCGAAGGCCGGGTCGTACTTGCGGTAGATGCGGGCGGCCTGCGCGGCCACCGCGGCCAGGTTGAGCGTCGCCGCGGTCGAGACCGGGTGCAGCTCGCGCGGCTGCGGGTCCTGCGCGGGCAGCAGCGGCAGCCCGGTCCAGTTCTGGTCGTGCACCTTGTGGTGGACCATCCCGGCGTCCGGCTCGCCCGCCGGCACCTGCATCTCCAGCAGGAAGTTCAGCTCCCAGCGTGCCTCGTCGAGGAGGTCGGGCAAGCGGTTTCCGCTCTCCGGGATGTTCAGATTCACCGTGCGTACGCCGGGCGAGCGCTCGAACTCGTTCAGCAGCTCCCACGTGGAGATGCCGCCGTTGACCACGTACTTGCCATGGTCCCCGGCGTCGTACCAGCCGCCGCGCACGTCGAGCCGGTAGTCGCAGACGCCGGCCTGGCAGGGAACGTTCCCGTCGCCCTGGTTCGGCGCGACGTCGACGTGCCCGGCCGCGCGACCGTAGCCCGGCCGCAGCGCGTCGTCGATCGCGATGCCGCTGCGCTGGGTGTAGTAGAACTTGAGCGCGTCGGCCCGAAGCGACCGGTAAGCCCCGGAACCGATGTCGAACGGCCGGCTGGTCTCGCCGTCCGCCGTGATGGTGTAGCCGGTGCCGGCACGCGTGAACCGGCCGAAATCGATCGTCTGCACGTTCTGCCCGGACGAGACGTCCACCCCACGCGGCGTCGACGTGCCGCGCGCGACGACCCGACCGGCCGCGTCGTTCAACTGCCAGGGCAGCGCGGTGGTCGCGGCGGTCACCACGGTCGCGGTCTTCGGGCCGTCCGGCAGGTACGCCACCTGGTTGACCCGCACCCGCGGGCCGGTGTCCGGCACGTACACCACCGGCGGAACGCCCCCGACCAGCGACACGTTGTCCAGGCAGAAGTGCCACGGGTCGGCGCTGCCGCCCAGTTGGAAGGCGACCTGACCCTGCGTGGTGCCGGTGCTCGCGGTGAAGGTGGCCGAGTAGTGCGTCAGTCCGCCGAGCGTCGGCGACTGCTCGAAGTAGGTGTCGTACGGGCTGACGGCGAGCCCGACGATCGCCCGGACCACGTGGCCCGCATTGCCGGAGGCGTCGAAGCTGAAGCGGTAGGACTGTCCGGCGACCAGGGGCAGATCGTTCTGCCCGATCGCGACGTCCCAGCGGTTTGTCGTGCCGCCGGGCACGTCCACGCAGGCCTGCCCGCCGGTCAGGGTCATCGGCATACCCGCGGTCGACCAGAACGGATCGGTGGTGCCGTCGAATCCGCCGTTCTTGACCTGCTCGACCTCGTCGGCCGAAGCGGGCCCGGCGGCGCCGAGCGTCAGAAGCGACGCCGCGACCAGGACGGAAACAATTCGGGAGCGCTCCCACAAAGGCATGCTGACATATTGATGGTGGCCTTTGTCCGGTGTCAACGCGCGCCGAACGGCGTGTTCACGGCCGGGGCTCGGGCGAACCCCGGCCGCGAACACGCCTCCCTAGGAGTGTCAGTTCGTGAAGACCGACGGGCTGCCGTCGACCGAGGTGTCCTGCACCGGCGCGTACGTGGCGGTGAAGAAGCCGGAGCTCGGGCAGAGCGACGAGCCGGACGTCTTGCTGAACGCCTGGTCGGTGAAGGCGATCGAGTTGTCGGTGTTGGACGTGACGCCGCTGATCGAGCCGTTGGTCGCCTGGTAGACGCAGGTGATCGAGCCCAGGATCGTGCCCATCGACAGGGTGGTCTGGATCGGCGCCGTGGCGGTGCCGGTCACCGTGACGGCGCCCGTGGCGCTGTCCACCGTGGTGCCGTAGGGCAGGTTGTTGACGGTCACGCTGTTCACCTTGGTCACGCCGAAAATGTTGGCGGTGCACGAGGAGAACGTGTGCGCGGTGGTCGACTCGGTGGCCACGCTGGGCGCCGCCGGGTTGTCGACGACGGTGGCGGTGAAGGCCGACACGGCGCACTTGACGCCGGTCGAGCCGCCGGCCGCGGTGGCGAAGTTGGCCGTGGTGCCGGCCGCCACCGAGGCGTTCAGCACGTCGCCGTCGGCGACGTTGGTGCCGGCGGTGCCGGCGGCGCCGGTGGTGAGCACCGAGGCCGGGTCGTCGGCCCGGGCCGGTGACGCCGTCAGGGCCAACGCAAGGGCCGCGAGCGCGGCGATCGGGGCGGTTCTGGACGCACGCATGGGTGTTCCTCCCTCTCGAGGACGGTACGCACCCGGCGGGCTCCTGCGGGGGGAGGCAGAGGACCTTACCGGATGATTAAGTGCGGTCGATGTATATGCCCGAAGCTACTGGCGAGTCAACCCATTCGACGCGGATCTTTACGCGACCCGAAATCCCAGGTAATTACCCCTTGACCGGACCGATACCGAGCGGTAACTTCGGGGCGCTGCATAGACCTGCGACATTTTCCCGGCCATTGTGGCTGAGCTACAAAACAATTCCGCCAGATTGTCTTCGATACACAAAGGAGTGCCCGGATGACCACACCGGAGACTGTTCCCACCGCCGGCGGGGTCCGCTGGAAGCGTTTCGGCGGCATGATCGCCATCACCGGCGTGGTGACCGCCGGCATGGTCGCCCTGACCGCGAGCGGCGTCCTCGCCGCCAACTTCTCGATCTCCGGCATGCCGTTCACGGTCACCGCCACCAACCTCCACGGCGACGGCTTCGAGCAGTACGCCACGCTCGACAACATGATCGACAACAGCCCGAACGCCGGCAACACCGGCGGCCAGCTGGTGCTGATCGTGTCCGCGATCAACTCCGCCCAGCTGACCAACCTGTGCCAGAGCGTCGACCTCGGCGCCATCAACCTCAAGATCACCGCGGGCGACAACGGCAACAAGGTCCAGGCCAAGGCCCTGGTGGTCGACTCCGACCAGATCAACGGCGACGCCGACTTCGTGAACATCAACGTCGGCCAGGACGCCAGCACCTTCGACAAGGTGACCGACCCGGCCACCGGCAAGACCATCAAGGGCGGCGAGGGCGTGTTCGGCCAGCAGGCCGACACCGTCGACATCAACAACCTGCGGCAGAACAACTACGCCACCACCGCGGCCCGGTTCACCCTGCCGCACCTGCGGATGTCGTTCACCGGCAGCGGTTGCTGATGGCCCGTTCCAAGTTCTGGCACTGGCGGCATGCCCGTCCCTTCTGGGGCGGGCTGTTCGTCTTCCTCGGCGGCACCGAGATCTTCCTGACCGTGAAGGCACCGCTGCCGGTCGTGATGCACGTCGGCATGCAGGGGGTCATCGGCTATCTGCTGCCGATCCTGCTCGCGCTGCTCGGGCTGCTGATGATCTTCAGTCCGGCGCAGCGGCTGTTCTACTCGCTGGTCGCGACCGTGCTCGCGCTCGCCTCCTGGCTCACCTCGAACCTGGGCGGCTTCGTGATCGGCCTGCTGCTGGCGCTGGTCGGCTCGGCGCTGACGTTCGCGTGGTCCCCGTCGAAATATCCGGTAGCCCCGGGCGTACCGCAAGAGTCGCCGGAGGCGCCCGCGCAGCCGGCGGAGAACGACGGCGCGCAACCCCCCGGCCGGCCGGACGACCGGGAGACCCTCGACTTCTGGCGCGGCGAGGACGAGCCTCAGGAATTCGAGGAGACGCCGGGGGTCCAGCCGGAGACATCGCAGAGCCTGCCCCGCCACAGCCGGCCCGAGCCGGGCTTGCTGTCCGGCGAGTAGATCCGCGTGTTGCGCAGGTGGATGTACTTGGTCGGGGCCATCAGCGCGCTCATCTGGCGGTGGGTCACCTCACCGCCGACGTCACGCACCCGGATCGCGTCGTGGGCGAGGTCGGACTGCTCCTTCATGTGCTCGGCCATGCCGGTGTAGAAGGCGTCCTGGTAGTCATCGAGCTCGCTCACCTCGGCGAACCACTGCCACTGCGGGATCAGGTCGCCGCTGACCAGCAGGCCGTGCACGGTCAGGCTCAGCGGCACCCCCGGATCGACCGGCTTGGTCAGCCGATCCATCTGCGCCACATACGTGCCCAGCACGCTGTCCGGCTCGCTCCAGTCGTTGCGGCTCATGATCGAGTCAAGCATCGGATCGGACACCTTGCACACCCCCGCGTCAGGCTCCCCGTGCCGACTCTAAGCCAGCCGGGGAGCCTTTTTCAGCGGTTCAGGTGGGAGCGCCAGTCGGCCGGTACCGCGCCGGCGGGGCCGGGAGCGGGCTGGTCCAGCGGGTGACTGTCGGCCGGCGCCAACCGGGGACCGTTGCCGGCCTCCTCGGTCGAGAAGTCCCAGAACCAGTCCTCGCCGGGCTCGAACGACTGGATGATCGGGTGGCCGGTCGCCTTCCAGTGGGCGGTGGCATGCTGCGCCGGAGAGCTGTCGCAGCAGCCGATGTGCCCGCACTGCGCGCAGCGGCGCAGGTGGAACCACCAGCCGCCGCCGTCGAGGCACTCGACGCAGCCGGTGCCGGACGGGGGAACATCGGGCTGAATCGGATCGTCGCTCGTCACAACGGTGAACGTACCCGCTTCCGCAAGATCACGCCGCTGTCGGCTCCGTCACGTCCGCGAATGTTCCGCCGAGCGCCGCCATCGCCTCGTCCGCCGCGACCCGGAGGCCCACGCCGCGCTCGCCGGCGCCCAGGTTGATGACGCGGCCCCGGGTGGACTCGTCGGCGATCACCGGCCACGCCTTCGCGGAGCCGAACGGCGTGATGGTGCCCCGCTCATAACCGGTCGCATCCTTCGCCGTGGCGGCATCCGGCAGCGACAGCCGGTTGACGCCGAGCAGAGCGCGCAGCTTCGGCCAGGAGATCTGCCGATCACCCGGGACCAGAACGAACACATAGTCGTCGGCCGCGCGGCGCACGACGATCGTCTTGACCAGGTCACGCACCTCGACACCCTGCGCGGCGGCGGCCTCCGCGACGCTGCCGACCGGTCCATGGCGTACGACTGTGTGATCGACGCCCAACGCGGTGGCGGCCGTCTCCGCGGGTCCTCGCATGAGATCGACAGTACCGTTGGATCGAATTCGTCGTTCTGAGGAGGCGTCATGGCCGACAAGCCCGTTCTCTACCCCGGACCCGATCACCCGATCACGATCACGCCGACCGAGGGGCGCGTCGTCGTCAAGGTGGCCGGCACGGTGGTGGCCGACACCCGGGCGGCGCTGACCCTGCAGGAGTCGACCTACCCGGCGGTGCAGTACATCCCGCTCGCCGACGTCGACACGTCGCTGCTCGAGCCGACCGCGACCGAGAGCTACTGCCCGTACAAGGGGGACGCGAGCTACTACTCGATCCCGGCCGGCGGCGACAAGGCGGTCGACGCGATCTGGGAGTACAAGCAGCCCCGCGAGGCGGTCGCCCAGATCAAGGAGCACGTCGCGTTCTACCCGAACCGGGTCGACTCCATCGAGATCACTTCAGCCTGATCCCTATTCGTATCGCAACGCGTCGATCGGCCGGAGCCGGGCGGCACGGGCGGCCGGCAGGCCGCCGAAGAACAAACCGATCACGACGGACACGCCGAGCGCGAGCACGACTGAGCTGGGCACCACGACCGGGGTCACCCCGGCGATCGTGAACCGGGCGCCGATCAGGGCGGCGGCCACCCCCAGACCGCCGCCCAGGAAGCTCAGCAGCGTCGCCTCGATCAAGAACTGGGTCATGATCGTACGCCGTTGGGCGCCCAGGGCCTTGCGGATGCCGATCTCCCGGGTCCGTTCGGTGACCGTCACCAGCATGATGTTGGTGATGCCGATGCCGCCGACCAGCAGGCTGATCGCGGCGACCGCCCCGAGCAGCGTGGTGAACGTGTCGGCGGTCGCGGTCTGCGTCTGGAGCAACTGCGAGGCGCTGCGGATCCGGTAGCCGGCGGCGCCGGTCGAGGTGGTCGGCACGTGCTCGTCGAGGATTACGCCGACCTCGGACTCGACCGTGCTGACCATCTTCGGGTCGGCCGCCTCGACCAGGATCGAGGTCAGCGTGCCGTAACCGGTCAGCACCTGCCGGACCGCGACGATCGGCGCGATGGCGACGTCGTTGGCGTCGGACGCGCCGGTCGACTCGCTCTTCTCGGCCAGCACGCCGATCACGGTGAACAGCGCCCCGCCCGCGGTGATCTGCTGACCGACCGGGTCGACCCCGGGAAACAGGTCTTCCGCGACGGTCTGGCCGATCACGACCACCCGCCGGCCCTCGGTGTTGTCGTCGGCGCTGAACGCGCTCCCCGAGGCGACCGGCGTGTTCGAGGCGGCGAAGTAGCTGGGCGTGGTGCCGACGAAGTTGCTGACGGTGTGCGAGGTGCTGCCGTACACCATCGTGGTCGAGGTGCTGACCACCGGCGAGACCGACTTGACGTCCGGGGCGAGCACCGGGTCGGTGAGCGCGTCGGCGTCCTTGAGGGTCAGGCCGGCGGTGCCGGTCGAGCCGCGGGTCGAACTCATCACGGTGAGCGTGTTGGTGCCCAGCGCCGAGATGCGGTCGGCGATCGCCTTGGCGGAGCCGTTGCCGACCGCGACGAGCAGGATGACCGCGGCCACGCCGATCAGGATGCCGAGCATGGTCAGGCCGGAGCGCAGCTTGTTGACCGCCACGCCACGCAGGGCGAACCGGATGATCTCGAAAAACGTCATCGCGCAGCCACCTCGTCGTCGGATCAGGGCGATCCTACGACCGGCTGCGGGGGTTGGGGTTTCGCGCGCTGCATGATTCTTACGCCGCGCAAGCAACTAGCCGAGCGAGATACTAGCCGAGGAAGATACTAGCTGAGCGAGATACTCACTCAGCAAGTACTCACTCAGCAAGATACTCACTCAGCAAGATACTCACTCAGCAAGATACTCACTCAGCAAGATACTCACTCAGCAAGATACTCACTCAGCAAGTATCTCGCCCGGCGGGTATCTCGCCCGGCGGGTATCTCGCCCGGCGGGTATCTCGCCCGGCTAGTATCTAACTGAGCGAGATACCCGCGGTGGCGATCAGTTGGAGCTGCTGCCGTTACTGCCGTTCCCGCCGCCGCCCGACGGCTTCTGGCTGGCGCACGCCGCGGTCGCCTTGGCCCAGGTCGCATCGCTGACCCCGTCCGGCTTGGTCAGCTCGCGCCCGCGTCCGCCGCCGCCCGGCCCGCCCGACGCGTTGGGCGCCCCCGACGGCATTCCCGCCCCGTTCGGCGCCCCCGAAGCCGCTCCCGCCCCGTTCGGCGCCCCCGAAGCCGCTCCCGCCCCGTTCGGCGCGCCCGACGGCGGCGTCCCACCACCGTTGGGACCGCCCGACGGCATCCCGGCCCCGTTCGGCCCGCCGGACGGCATCGTGATCGTCACCCCGTTCTGCGCGAGGCACTGGATGTACGCGGTCATCTGCGCGCGGCGGCCGTTCCCGCCCGAGTCGCCGTTGGTGCTGCCGCTGCCGGCGGAGGATCCGCTGGCGGAGCTGTTCGATCCGCAGGCGGCCAGGGACGCCACCGCGACCGCCGTGAGCACGCCGGCCGCGAGCCGCCGATTACGGTGCAAAACCGCGGATATTGACACAGGTTCTCCTGTTCTTCGGGGCCGCGGCGGGGGATGCCGCGACCGAGGGGGTGAAGGAGAGGAAGGCTCAAGCGCGATCGTGCTGCCCGGTCGTCAGCGGCGCCGCGATCGCCGGTTCGAGTCGCCGGTGCCGCAGCACCAGGGCGGCGTCGCGGAGGGCGCCGCACCACGGTCCGAAGCGGTCGCGAACGACCAGGCTCGCTCGTGCGACCCGATCGGCCGTCGTCGGCGTGGCCCCGGTCGACAACTGGTAGCCGAAGAGCGCCAGACGATCGCCGAAGACCGCCTCGCATCGTTCGATCTCCACCGCGCTCAATTGCTCACGCCAGCTGCACACGCGGTCGGTGGTGACTCCTTCCCGCGTACGCGTGTGCCAGGTCTTGTATCCGGGAACCGCGACCGCCGCGACGTCCGGGGGCCGCGCCATGGCCGGGTCGTAGTCCTCGCCGAGGAACTCGCAGATCGCGCGCAGTTCGGCCGCCGGCTCGGCGACCAGGTCCTCGTAGCGCAGCCAGTGATAGGTCGCCGGGCCGTAGCGGCGGCCGGCCCGCAACGCCGCGTCGGCCGCCCGGGCCCACGAATCGATCAGTTCGGTGAAGTCCGGCGGGCTCCACGGCGCTTCCTTGAGCGAGGCGACGCAGTCCCGTCCGTCGCGAACGATATTGATCACTTGTGCGTCCGGGAACATCCGCAGGAGCTCGGGCAGGTGGCGCAGGTAGGCCGGTCGCTTGTCGCCCCAGCGCGGTTTGCCGAACCGCTCGGCGTAGAGCCGGAAGACGGTGCCGAGAGCCGATCCGAGCGTGGGCGGCGCCGCGACGACGCCGTCGATCACCCGCTGCTCGTCGAGGCCGAGGCCCTCGAACTGCTGCGTGCCGGCGATCCAGCGGCCCAGCGCGCGGCGGTTGGCCGGGTCGCGCAGGTCGCCGAACTCGTGCCGCCGCTCGTAGGCCGCGAGCACGAACCGGTTCTCGGGCGGCAGCGCAATCCTCGGGTGCGCGTGCAGCATGAGCTGCAGCATCGTCGTCCCCGAGCGGGGGCAGCCGACCACGAGGATCGGACGGTCAGCGGGCATGAAGCGCACCTTACGGGAGCATTACGCTATTTCCAGACATTTCACTAATGCCGGTTGATTGCCGGACGACAGAAGCATCGACGCGCATGCTGTGCGGGGCGGGTCCGGAGGCTGTCGCGAGGCTGTGAATCCTCGCCGAGCGGGTGACCCGCCAGGCGTACCGGACGATCCGGAGCTCGAAGAGCGCCAGCAGCGCCGCGGCCACCACCGCCGTGGCGCCGATGAAACCGATCAGCGGACCGATCACGAACACGGCCATCTCGAACTCGATCCCGCTGATCAGATGTGTCCGGATGCGCCGCGCGGCCAGGGCCGCCTTGACGCGGCCGCCGCGCGAGGACAGCGGTGCCGCGGCGCGGTCCGAGAGCGTTTCCGAGCGTTCCCGCGCGTACGGGATCCGCGCCTGCTCCACCGCCTCGCGCAACAGCGACACCTGACCGGCGTTGAGGTAGCGCAGCAGATCACAACTGATCACGAGCGCGATCAGCCACAGGTACCGGATCTGACCGGTGTGCAGATACTGACCGCCCATGAGCGCCGCCGCGCAGACGATCGCGCGCAACCGGTCGAGCATGAAGTCGCACCAGCCGCCGAAGAGCGATCCCTCGTCGCGCAGCCGGGCGATCTTGCCGTCCATGCAGTCGGCCACGAAGCCGCAGTGGAACAGCAGCGCGCCGGCGACCGGCCACCACCGGCCCGGCCCGGCGAAGCACGCCGCCGCGCCGGCGCCGAACACCGCGGCCAGCGCGGTCAGCCGGTTGGGGGTGACCCGGCGCCACGGCGCGACCAGCCGGACCAGGCGGGTGGCGTACGGGTCGACCAGCAGAACCGTCCACCACGAATCGAGCGGCTTGCAGGTGCGGCGGCGCACCTCGTGCAGCGGGATCCTACGCATCCCGCCATCTCAGCACCTAAGTGCTGATTTTTCGGTCTAATCGGTCATTGCGCGTCGTCACGGGATGGCAACGGATTCGCGTAGCTCCCGTAACAACTCCGGCTCCACCTCGTACGGCGTATAGAACGAGATGCGGTCGACCAGCCCCGCGAACCGGTCCCGCAGCCCGCGCGCCACGTCCCCGCCGACCGCGAACGTGTCCAGCACGTCGTCGCTGATCAGCCCGGCCATCTCGGCCCACGCCCGCTGCCGCGACAGGTGATTCAGCCGGTCGGCCAGGTCGCCCCAGCCGTGCAACTCGAGCACCGGCCGGTACGCGGGCGTCGAGGCGTAGAACGCGATCTGCCCGCGTACCGCCTGCTCGGCCTTTGATCTTGCTTTATCGTCCTCGCCCAGCACCACGAAGGCGGACAGCGACAGGCTGAACCCCTCGCGCGTCTCGCCCAGAACCGGTCGCGTTCGCTCACGGATGTACGCCGGGCTGGTCAGCGGATGCACGAGAACGCCGTCGGCGACCCGCCCGGCCACCGCGGTCATCCGCTCCCCCACCGCCGCCAGCAGGATCGGCGGGTTCCCGAACGGGTTCGGCCCCGGATCGAAGAAGTCGGTCATCAGCGTGTGCCGGTAGAACTCGCCCCGGAACGCCAGCCGCTCCCCGGTCCGCCAGGCGTCCCAGATCGCCCGCACGGCCGCGATGAACTCGGCCATCCGCGCGGCCGGCTTCCCCCACGGCATCGCGAACCGCCGCTCGATGTGCGCCTGCACCTGCGACCCGAGCCCGAGCTGGAACCGCCCGCGCGAGATCAGTTGCAGATCGTTCGCGAGCACCGCCAGGCTCATCGGGTTGCGAGCGAACGCGACCGCTATCCCGGACTGCAAGGTGATCGTCTCGGTCGCCCGGGCCGCGAGCGTGAGCGCGGTGAACACGTCATGTTTGCTCTCGGCCGCGCCGACACCGTCGTAACCGTCCCGCTCGGCGCGGACGGCCGCCGCCTCCACATCGAGCGGCGAGGCCCCGACCCCGGCCGCGAAGTCAACCAGCATGCCCCATCAGATCACGTTCGATCATCACCGGCCATCGCGGGTACCGTCTCGGACGTGGCTTCTTCCGCTCGCGTCGGCGTGTGCGTTGCCGGCCTCCTCAGCGCATTGCTCCTCGCCTCGTGCAGCAGCGACGGCAAGGCCGCCGAGCCGGCTTTCCCACCGGCCGCCGCTTCCCCGGCGCCGACCTCGGCCGGCGCCCCGTCGGATCCGGCGGCCGACTGGCCCACCTACCACCACGACAACGCCCGCTCCGGCCTCGGCCCGGCGCAGCCCGCCGCCACCAAATTGACCGCGGCGTGGCGGGCGAAGCTCGACGGGGCGGTCTACGGCCAGCCCCTGGTGGTGGCCGGGCGGGTGCTCGCGGCCACCGAGAACGACACCGTCTACGCGCTCGACGCCGGCAACGGCGCGGTGGTGTGGTCGCGCCACGTCGGCACCCCCGTGCCCCGCTCCGACCTGCCGTGCGGCAACATCTTTCCGCTCGGCATCACCAGCACGATGGCGTACGACGCCGGGTCCGGCCTGGTGTTCGCGCTGGCCGAGTCCACCGGCGGGGCGCACACGCTGTACGGCATCGACGCCGCGACCGGGCAGGTCCGGGTCAAGCGGGCCGCCGAGCCGCCGAAGGGTGACCGGATCGCGCACCAGCAACGCTCGGCGCTGACGGTCGAGAACGGTCAGGTGTACATCGCGTACGGCGGCCTCGACGGCGACTGCGCCCAGTACATCGGCTCCGTGGTGTCGGTACCGGTCAGCGGTTCCGGCGCCGGGCACAGCTACGCCATCCCCACCACCCGCGAGGGCGGCATCTGGGCGCCCGGCGGCGGCGTGGTCCACGATGGCCGGCTGTACTACGCGGTCGGCAACGGCGAGTCCACTTCGGGCTTCGACGGCAGCGACACGGTCATCGCCCTCGACCCGGCGCTGCGCCGCACCGACTACTTCGCGCCGTCCACCTGGGCCGACGACAACGAGAGGGATCTCGACCTCGGCTCGCTGAGCCCGGCGGTGGTCGGCTCCGCGATCGTGATCGCCGGCAAGCGCGGGGTGGGGTACGTCCTCGACCCCGCCCACCTCGGCGGCATCGGCGGGCAGCGCGGCCGGAGTGACGTCTGCCGCGCGTTCGGCGGCACCGCGGTCAGTGGGACGACGCTGTTCGTGCCCTGCCAGGACGGGATCCGCTCGGTCTCGCTCGACGCCGCCTCCGGCCGCCTGCGTACGGATTGGCACGGGCCGTCCGGCGCGAAGGGCTCGCCGGTGGTGGCCGGCGGCGCGGTGTGGGTCGTGGACTACGACGGCGGCCTGCTCTACCTGCTCGACCCGGCCTCCGGCAAGGTGCGATCCCAATTGGCCATCGGCGTGGCCCCGCACTTCGCCTCGCCGACGGTCGCCGCCGGCCACGGTTACGTCGGCACGTTGACCGGCGTCGTGAGCGTCACCTACTAGGGCAGACTGATCGCATGACGTCCTTCGCGCTGCGCCCGGTCGGGCGCGTCGAGTCCACTCTGACCGATCGCTCGGACGCCCCTCGCCAGCCCGACGAGGGCGCGCCGCAGGCGTGGCTCGTGTTCGACGACGCGGTCCTGCCCGCGCTCGAGGGCGTGACCCCCGGCACCGACATGCTGCTGTTCACCTGGCTGGACCGGGGCGATCGGGAGACTCTCGCCGTGCACCCGCGCGGCGACCGCTCGCGTCCGCTCACCGGTGTCTTCGCGACCCGGTCGGCGGACCGGCCGAATCCGATCGGCCTGCACACCGTGCACGTCGTGGCGGTCGAGGGCAACCGGGTACAGGTACACCACCTCGAGGCCCTCGACGGCACGCCGATCCTCGACGTCAAGCCGCTGCTGGGCCCGGTCCCCGAGCGCTAGCGATCAGGACCGGGCGGCGAGGATGGCGCGCCGCGCCCGCCAAGCCATGACCGACCCGATCGAGACCGCCGACAGGATGGAGCCGGCCGACAGGAACGACGCGATCGAGCCGATCGAACCGAAGGATCCGATCGAGCCGATCGACAACGCCGACCCGGTGGACCCGATCGAGAGCACCGACCCCTTGGAGTAGAGGCTCAGCACCGAGTTCTCCGACTTGTACGAGAGGATCGATCGCCCGTCGCGCATGGCGATCAGTCTAGGGTCTGTTTCGTTCGGGGCGTGCGCCCCGGAGCGGGGGGCCGTTCCGGGGCGCACGCGATCACCGGCCGTCGGGCCTGGTCGAGCCGCTGGGAAGGCTCGACGGCCTCGGGCCGGGCTGGCCGGATCCGTGGGGGGAGGCGGATCCGGACGGCTGGGGGTGGGGCAGGCCGGGGAAGGAGAAGCTGCCGCTCGGGTGCGGCTTGCGCAGGTCCGTGCAGAACCGGTCGATGTGGTCGCGGCCGGCCCTCTTGACCAGGTCGCCGAAGTCCGGGTCGTCCTGCGAGTGGCCGGGCCGCGCGTCCCACTTCTGGCAGAGCTTGGCGAAATCGGCGGGCGAGAACGAGTGGCTGGGCCGCGCCGAGGGGGTGCCGGACGGGTGCGGGTGCGATGACGGCGACCCGCTGGCCGGGGCGTGGTGCGGCGCCTTGTCGTGGTGCGGCAGGACGGGCAGTGCGCCGTTGCTCGCCGCGAGCGCGACGCCGCCGGCGCCGCCGACGACGGCGAGACAGGCGCCGGCCACCTTGACGGTGAGCAGCTTGGCGAGGGTGGTCTTGAGCACGGAGATCCTCCGAGGACGTACGGATGGGGTGTGAGCAGCCGCGAAGGCCGCCACCGCCGCGTCCTCGCCGGGCAGCGCCGCGCCCGCGCCGGGCGACCCCGCGGCGGCCAGCACGGCGCCGAGCCAGGGGTGCGCGGCGCGGGCCGCCGGGTCGCCGCTCAACAGCAGCTCCGCGGCGTCCCGGTCGAGCGGACGGTGGTCCTCGTGAATGCTCATCTCACTCCCCTCAGCGCCGCCGGTGCGTCCGGTGTCACAGCCCTTTGCGCCAGTGTTCTCAGCCCCCGGTACGCCGCGGTCCGCACCGCTCCCGCCCGCTTGCCGAGCACCTTGCCGGCCGATTCGGCGTCCAGCCCGAGCACCGCCCGGAGCATCACCGCCTCGGCCTGGTCGCGCGGCAGCGTGGCGATCAGCGCGACCGCCGCGTCGGTTCCGATCGTTTCGAGCGCCCGCTCCGCCGTGTCCTGAGGGTCGGGCAGATCGATCGCGACCAGTTCGACCGGGACGGCGGCGACCGGGCGGCGCCTCGTCCGGCGTAAATGGTCCATCGCCCGGTGCCGGGCGATCGTCGCCGCCCACCCGCGGAAGCCGTCGGCGTCGCCGCGGAACTTGGGCAGATCGCGAGCGATCTGCAACCACGCCTCCGAGGCGACGTCCTCGGCGTCCCCGCCGACCAGCACGGTCAGATAGCGCAGCAGCGTCGGCTGCTGCGCCCGGTAGACCGCGCGGAAGGCCGCCTCGTCGCCACGCTGGGCCGCTTGCACGAGCTCGTCATCCTCGACCGCCATCAACACCCCCGACTCCCTCAGCGCCAGGGGCCCCGTGCGCGTCACACCGTCCCGCAGTCCGGGAGGCCGCCGCATCCTACGGCCTGAACGTTCCCTCAGTCCTTAACAAGCGCTAAGGTTGGTGCGGCTCCTCGACCAGGCAGCCCCACCGCGTCCGCGCCGCCGGCCCAACGGCCGTTGCCCGCGCCCGACGTACCCCTGCCTGATCTTCTTTCTCCTGGAGTCCGGAGCACATGACCCAGCCCGCGGTCCGCCCGCCCCTGCCCGCCCAGCGCCTCGCCGGCGTCGCCAGTTCCCCCGTCCGTGACCTGCTCGCGCTGGTCGACCGGCCCGCGGTCATCTCGTTCGCCGGCGGCCTGCCCGCGCCGGAACTGTTCGACCTCGACGGGCTGCGTGCCGCCTTCGATCGCGTTCTGTCCACCCCGTCCGGCCGCCGCCATCTGCAGTACGCGCCCACCGAGGGCAACCCCGATCTGCGTGCCCTGGTCGCCGCCCGGATGACCGCGCGGGGGCTGCCGACCGGCGCGAACGACCTGCTGGTCACCACCGGTTCGCAGCAGGGGCTGACGCTGGTCGCCGCCGCGCTGCTCGACCCGGGCGCGGTGGTCGCCGTCGAGGAGCCGACGTATCTGGCCGCGCTGCAGTGCTTCCAGCTGGCCGGATGCCGGATCGTGCCGGTCCGGTCGGACGCCGAGGGGATCGATCCGGCGGCGCTCGCCGAAGTGCTCGAAACCGATCGCCCGCGGCTGCTGTATCTGGTGCCGACGTTCGCGAATCCGACCGGTCGCACGCTCTCCGCCCGGCGGCGGGCCGAGGTGGCGGCGCTCGCGGCCGGGCACGGCCTCTGGGTGGTCGAGGACGACCCGTACGGCGAACTGCGCTACCGCGGCGAGCCGGTCCCCGCGCTGGCCGCGCAACCGGCCGCCGGCGATCGGGTCCTGCACCTCGGCAGCTTCTCCAAGATCGCGGCGCCGGGCCTGCGGCTGGGCTGGGTGCGCACGCCGGCCACGCTGCGCCCGGCGCTGACCGTCGCGAAGCAGGCCGCCGATCTGCACACGTCCACGATCGATCAGGCCGCGGCGGCCGCCTGGCTGGCCGGGACCGATCTCGATGCGCACCTGCGGACACTCCGGCTTGCGTACGCGAAGAGACGGGACGCGATGATGGCGGCCATGCCCACCACCGCCCCCGAGGGCAGCACCTGGTCGGATCCGGACGGCGGCATGTTCACCTGGGTGCGCCTGCCCGGTCCGGCCGACACGGCCACGCTGCTGCCGGCCGCGCTCGCCCGGGATGTGGCGTTCGTGCCGGGCGCACCCTTCCACGCCGGCCGGCCGGACCCGGCGACCATGCGCCTGTCGTTCACCACGCACACCCCGGACGAGATCGCGGAGGGCATGCGGCGGCTCGCGGCCGTGCTCAGACCTGCTTCCTGATCCAGGCCATGCAGGTCTTGTCGACGGTCCTGAACGGCACCCCGTACGCGTCCAGCGCGGCCTGATCCAGCTCGTCGCCGTCGGTGAGCACCGAGCGAACGAACTTGAACAGTTTCGTCTCGCCGTACTGGTGCGCCATGCAGTCGACCGCGAGGTGGCTCAGGCCGTAGAACGCGTCGCCGGCCCGGGCCGGTGCCTTCGCGCCCGGCTCGGCCGGCACCATCGACTTCATCGCCGATCGGTTGAGCTGCCAGCGGACGCTGAAGCGGCGCAGGCTCTGCGCCGCCGACCGGGGCTTCCAGCCGATGTACTCGGCGATGCCCTCGCTGAGCCAGGTGTCCTCACCCGCGTCGGGCTCGAACGCTCCGGTCAGCGTGACGACGTGCCCCAACTCGTGCTGCACGGTCGTGGCGAGGGTCAGCGCGTCGTCCATGTCGGCCATCCGCAGGATCACATCGATGCCGCGCTTGTTGAGCGGCATCGCCAAACCGATCGCCCACTTGTCGTTCTCGCCGCCGTACCACGTGTTCCACTGCTTCTCCGAGGCCAGGAAGATGCGGTAGCGCTTCTGCGCGGTGCCGTTCAGGGCGGCGTACCGATCGGCGACGGCCGCCGCGCGCTCGGCCACCGGCAACACCGTCCTGAGGTACTTCTCCTCGCCCGCGCCGGCCGCGACCACCACCCGCTTGCCCTGCGCGAAGGTGAGGTCCCCGCTCTCCCAGGGGGTCGGCTGGTGCGGGTCCGGCTGCGACGCCGCCCCGACCGACGTGATCACATACGCTCCGCCGACCGGCTCGAGTGTCAGTTTCTGCGCGATCCGGGGACTCCTTTCCCACTTGCTCGCCGGGTGCTCCGGGCACATGTCGGCGGTGAAGCAGTAGACGAGATCGGCCGTGATCGCGACCGCCGTGGCGTCGCCCTTGACCGGCTGGCCGGCGCCCGGCTCGTAGTGCAAACCGCTCACCCCGAGCCCGCGCAGGTTCCGGAAAACCGATCGGTACCTGGCCTTGAGCTTGGGACCGACCGCGGCGAGCCAGCCGTTCTCGTCACCGTTCACGAGCGCGGCGGTCTGCGCGTCCAGCGCGGCGACCGCCTCGTCGTAGGGCGTCGCCGGCGTTGCCGACGGGGAGGGCGCCGGCCGATCGCTGGGCGCGGCCTGTGCCGCGGCTTCCGGCGAGGAACCGGGTTGCAGATCGACGAACCCCGCCGCGAGTACGGCGACAGCCGCGCCGCCGGCCAGCAGCGCCCGCACCCGCCACCTGGCCTTGGGCACCGTGCCGATCGCGAGCTCACCGGTCGGCGCGGCCGGCACCGGGGCGCCCGCCGCGGTCGCCACCGCACCGGCTTCACCGACGTCGAGCGCCGCCTCCGCCGCGATGACCTCCTCGGAAGCGGTGCTCTGACCCGACCGGCTCTGACCCGACCGGCTCTGACCCGACCGGCTCTGACCCGACCGGCTCTGACCCGACCGGCTCTGACCCGACCGGCTCAGATTCGATCGCGTCGGCCTCGTCCGGCCCGGGGGCAACGGCCTCCTCACCCGGGCCGGACTCCGGCCGGGCGGCCGGCAAGGTGTCGTGCGTGGGGACCCGCTGGGGTGGCACTGGTGGTGTGGTCGAGAGATCGGGCCCCTCGTGCATGCTGTCTCCTCCGCTACACGGCCCGGTCCGGCGCGGCCGTGCGGGTGATCTAAGCAGCTTCGCGTTCGTGGCGGAGCACCGAGTCGATCGACCTCGGTGACGCGTGGCCGACAAAGATCACCAATTGTCCGGCCGTGTCCCCCGCGTCCCGATTGCCTGCTCCCGATCTGTGTTCGCCGCCATGACCGATCCTTCCGGCACCCGGGTGCGTCCACCATCGGCGAACACGGCAGATCCAGCACAGGTCCGCCGCGGCGACCCGATCGAAAGCGATCGCCTCCGGATGCCGGTCAGCCGAAGGCCGGCGCCGTGTCCTGGGGAACGAACTCACGGCACCCGCGCAGGCGCGTACGAAGCAGACGCGCCGCCTTGTCGATGGTCAGGCGGATGTCGGCCGGGAGGGCGAGACCGGCCGGGATCGGTCCGTGCGGGATCCGCCCGGGACCGATCCCGTCCCGCTCGGCGATCAGGCGGCCCAGCTCGTACCGACTGATCGCATCCGATCCCGCGACGTTGAGCACGCCCGCGTAGCCGTTGCCGGCCAGCTCGATCAGCGCGTCGGCCAGGTCGTCGACGTGGATCGGCTTACGGATCTGATCGGTGAAGAGCAGTCCCCGGACCCGCCCGGCGGCGAGGTCGTGGGTCAGCTTCTCCTGGGCGCCCCGCCCGTGCCCGAGGATGAGCGAGGTACGCACCACGGCCGCCGCCGGATCGATCGCCCGGACGGCCGTCTCGGCCGCGGCCTTGGCAGCGCCGTACCGATAGATCGGATCCGGCAGTGCCTCCTCGTCGTACGACCCGTCCCGGCCGGAGAAGACCGCCTCGGTCGAGACGTGCACGAGCCGGGCACCGACCCGGGCCGCCGCCAGCGCGACGTAGGCGGAGCCGTCCGCGATCAGCGGCCACTCCTCGCGACCGGCCGCCGTGTGCACGACGACATCCGGCTCGGCGCGCCGGACGAGGTCGTCGACCGCCGATCGATCGCGGACGTCGAGCCACTCCCCCGGATCGGCCGGATTGCTGAAGTAGGTGCCCACCACTTCCCAGCCGGCCGTGGCCGCACGCCGGGCGGTGGTACCGCCGAGATGACCGCTGACGCCGGTGATCAGCATCCTCATGCCGACGGACGATACCGCTCCGCCGGCGCGGGCCCGGCCACGAGCCGCAACTCCCACCGGCGCGACGCCTCCGTGTCGCAGGCGTACTGCACCGCCACCCCGTTCTCGGCGTTGCTGCCGCCGGCGATGGTCAGGCAGCGGTGGCTGTGCGCGTTCTCGAGCAGCGCCGGACCGGCCGGCACCGGCAGCAGGGTGCCGCCCTGCCGGCGAACCTGCCACTGCCGGGACGGATCGCCGTCGCAGGCCATCTGCACCGCGAACCCGTTGTCCTCGAGGCTGCCGCCGACGATGCCCAGGCACTTGCCGCTGTTGACATTTTCGATCAGGAACAGCCCGGTCGCCGGAGCGCGCACGAAGCGCCAGCGGGCCGCCGCCTCCCGGGTGCAGTCCTTCTGGATGACGATCGCATTGTCATCGAGCCCGGCCGCGGTGACCGTGAGGCACTTGCGACTGTTCAGGTTGACCAGCTGTACGCCGAGCTGGACCAGATCGCCCCGCTCCGCCGCCGCCGGCCCCGCCGCGATGCCTCCGGTCGCCACGCCCGCCACGACCGACGCCATCAGACCCTGCCGCCAAGACCGCATCACCATCACCCCCGCACCGAAGATCAGCACCGCAAAGCTAGCGGCTGCCGCGCGATATACCCGTTTTTTCAGCCTTTAAGGGGCGCCCGGGCGAGTCGCCGAACAACGCCGGGGCGACCACCGTCTTCACCGCGCGGAAGACCACCCGGGGCGAGAACTCCGGCAGCTCCTGGGTCGGCGTCACGCTCGGCGTGCGGCTCACCGGCGGCGACACCGTCTACCTGTCGAACCACGTCGATCCGACCTGGTCGATCCAGCGGGACATCCCGGCCGCCACTACCGTCGAGCTCCCGGCCGGCAGCACGCTCGACGACATCGCCGCGGTCAGCGTGCACCGCGTCGTGGTCGGCACCGACACCGGCGCGCCGGTCGACGTGACCCAGCTCGGCCGCGGCTTCCTGCTCGGATCGGACTACCTGCCGGGCCCGTCGCAGCTGAACTGGACCGGCGACGTCGAACTGACCGCGTCCGCGCCCTCCGCAGTGGTTTGGAGCCGCTGACCCGCCGGCCGCCGGGGGCGGCGCCGCTGACATGGTGGCGCCACCCCCGCGCGGCCTGGGACTGTCAGCCCCCGGTGTAGGCGGCGTACCCGCGATCGGCCTGCGCGGCGGCCGCCACCGGGTCCTCGCCGTCCGCGATCGCGACGTCCTTCCACGCGTCCGCCGCCAGCCGATAGAACAGCTTGCCCTCGTCCGAGCCGACCCAGGCCATCAACTCCTCGGGGCCGGGCCGCCGGGCGGCCGGGTCGTCCAGGTGCCTGGCCAGCCCGTACAGCCCGGAATCCCAGCCCAGACCGGTCGCGGTCGGCCCGAACTGCGTCCACCACTCGTCCTTGACGTGCGCGACGTGCTCGAGCTCGAACCGCGTGCCACCGGCCTCGGGCGTCAGCCGCACCTCGATCCAGCTGACCTCCTTCCCGTACTCCCAGGTGGCGGCGTAGCCGTGCGGTTTGTCGCACCGGGTCACCGTGCCGCCGGCGTTGCCCTCGAGCTGGTAGTGGCCGCCCTCCTTCAGCTCCCCGCTCACCGGCAGGAACCAGCGGGCGATCCGATCGGGACTGGTCACGACCTCCCAAAGGTCGTCGATGTCGGTGTCGTACACCTGGCTGATGGTGGAGACCCGGGCCTCGCCGGCCTCCAGCGCGCGGTGGCCGAGCGTGCGCCGCACGTTACTGATCTGCTGCCGGACGTCGATCATCGAGAGTTCCCCTCGTCGTGGAGACGGCGTTGTCTTTTCCCGCGGGCGACCTCGGTGGCCATCGCGGCCAGCCGCGGCGCCCAGAAGCGGCGGAACCGGCCGAGCCACTCGTCGGCCTCGCGCAGCGCGGTGTCGTCCACCGCGTACAGCCGGCGGGCGCCGTCCGGGCGGACGGTGGCGAAGCCGTTGTCCCGCAACACCTTCAGGTGCTGCGAGACGGCCGGCTGAGAGATGCCGAACTCGGCCCGGATGACCTCGGTGACCTCGCCCGAGGAGCGCTCACCGTCGGCGAGCAGCTCCAGGATGCGGCGGCGGACCGGGTCGCCGAGCACGTCGAACGCGTGCATGACCCGTACGCTATCAGGTTTGGCTTATATAAGTCACGCGTGAGATATGGCGTCTCTGATCGCCGCCGCCATGGTGTCGGCGGCGACCGCCCGCAGCAGGTCCAGGCCGGCGTCGGCGACCTCGCCGGTGGCCAGGGCGACCACCGCGTCGCCGTCGTAGCGGGAGTGCGCGGGGTGGATGGCGCGGGCGTAACCGGTGTGGCCGCTCTGCGCGAGCAGGAAGCAGTCGTTCTTGTCGAGCCGCGCGTCGGTCAGCAGGACACCGACGGTCGTGTTCAGGCCGAACGGACTCTCCGGGGCGGGCGCGGGCGAGGAGCCGTCGAACACCGGGCGGCCGTCCGGCCCGAGCACGTCGCCCCAGGCGTTCACCACGACGATCGCCACCACCGACGCCGCACCGACGGACCCGCGCGCCACGCCAAGCCCACCGGGATCGAGCCGCTGCCGCCACTTGCCGGTGGTCGCGCCGGCGCCCGCCCCGATCGCCCCGGCCTCGAACGGGTCGCCGCGGAACGCCGCCGCCAGCGCCTGCTCCCCGGCCGCGCGGTCCGGCGGCGCGCCGGCCACCGAGGCATCGAAGATCGACATGCCCACAACGATCGGAACCGGTCCGAGCGGCGTCGCGAAGCCGCTGCCCCGCTGCCGCAAACCGTTCATCACACCGTCGCTCGCGGCGAGCCCGAAGGCCGACCCGCCGGAGAGCACGACCGCGGAAACGGTCGCCACCGTTCGCGTCGGCGCGAGCAACTCGAACTCGCGGGTCGCCGGCGCTCCCCCGCGCACCTCGCCGGAGCCGACGGTGCCCGCCGGCGGCACGATGACGGTCACGCCGGTACCGGCTCCGGTCCAGTGCCCGGCGTACGCGGAAAGCAGTTGGGGTCTGGTCACCACCCCATCCAACTACGACCCGGGGGCGTCAGGCGCGCAGCGGCTTCAATGCCTGGGCGACCCGGTGCAACTCGTCGAGCATCACCTTCGCCGCGGCCTCGGTGGTCTCCGACGGCTCGAAGTGGCCGTCGGCGAGGTGGTTCGCGACGAACGGGATGTTCACCTGCTGAGCGATCGTGAACAGGTTGAGCGCGTAGACGGCCGCGTGCAGCGCCATCGCCGAGCGGGTGCCGGCCGACACGCCGCCGTAGCTGACCACGCTGGCCGCCTTGTAGCGCCACTCGTGGTGCAGGTAATCGATCGCGTTCTTGGTGGCCGCGCCCAGCGAGTAGTTGTACTCCGGGATCACGAAGACGATCGCGTCGGCGGCGCCGACCTTCTCGCTCCACCGCCGGGTGTGGTCGTGCTCGTAGCGGCCGAGCCGGGGGTGGTGCGGCTCGTCGAGCAGCGGCAGGTTCTCCTCGGCCAGGTCCGCGACGGTCACCCGGAAGCCGCCGTGCGCCTTCGCGGCGTCGGCGAACCACCGCGACACCGGCAGGCCGACCCGGCCGGGGCGGGTGCTCGCGACGACTACCAGCAGATTCAGGTCACTCACAGGGCGGGTCCATTCTCCTCAGCGGGTATTTGCTGTGGCAAACAATAAACCCTGGAGGCCGTCAGCGCCGCGTGGCGTTCGCTACGATCGCGTCGACGATCGGGGGCCAGAGCTCGACCGGCAGGTCGTGGCCCATGCCGGGGATCAGCAGCAGCTCGGCGCCCGGGATCGCCTCGGCGGTGGCCTGGCCGCCGGACATCGGGACCAGCGGGTCGTCCTCGCCGTGGATCACCACGGTCGGGACGGCCACGTCGCGCAGGCCGTCGGTGCGGTCGGGCGACGCGATGATCGCCGCGTACTGGCGGAGGGTGCCGGCCGGCCGGTAGCCGCGATCGAACTTGGCCGAGACGCGCCGCTCGATGTCGGCCCGCGGGGTCGGGTAGGCCGGGGAACCGATCACCCGGGCCGTGTCCACGCCGTACGCGATCGCCTCGGCGCGGTCGGCCGCCGGCGGGCGCATCAGCACGGCCTGCGCGTGCGGCAGCGGCCGGCCCACCCCGCGGGCGCCGGTGGTCGACATGATCGAGGCGAGGCTGAGCACCACGTCGGGGTGGTCGAGGGTGAGCTGCTGGGCGATCATGCCGCCCATCGAGGCGCCGACGACGTGGGCCCGGTCGACACCGAGCGCCTTGAGCAGCGCGGCGGCGTCGGCGGCCAGGTCGGAGAGCAGGTAGGCGACCGTGGACGGGTCGCCGGCGACGATCCCGGGCACGTCGGGCAGGCCGAGGTCGTCCAGCACGGTCGACATGCCGGAGTCCCGGTTGTCGAACGAGATCACGTGGAAGCCGCGGGCCGCGAGCTGCTCGACGAAGCCGGCCGGCCAGTCGATCAGCTGCGCGCCCAGCCCCATGATCAGCAGCAGGGGCGGGTCGGCCGGGTCGCCGGCGGTCTCGTAGCAGATGTCGATTCCGTTGGCACGCACCTCGGTCACGTCCCCCATCCTGGGGTGCGCCTCGGCCGCGACGCAAGAGGGCGTTTCACGTGGAACAAAGGGACAAATCACGATTTCGTACGCCGGAATATCGGCCCCCAGGAGCCCAGCCGCGCCGCCGGATCCCGCATCGCGGCCACGAGCGCACAGGTCGCGGCGACCGCGATGCCCGACCAGCGCAGGTGAGCGGGCGTCCACTCCCGCCCGGGACCGACCAGCATCGGCAGCCGGGGAATCGACGCGGCCAGCAACAGCGACGCCAGCAGCACGGGCGTGGTGATGATGCCGGGCTCGTCGAATCCCTGGCGACGGGCCCACGCGGCCACCGCCCACAGCACGGCGACCGCGGCGGCCGGCTCGGTGGTGAGGCCGAGGCCGAGGCTCCACCGGTCGGCCGCCGGAGCCGAGGGCAGATAGATCGCGAGCACCGCCGCCCACACCGGCACCACGAGCGCCGCGGCACAGCCGATCCGCAGCCCCAGCCGGCGCGCCAGGCCGTACGGGCTGGCCTGCAACGTCGCCGCGGCGCTGTCGTCGAGCGCGTAGCCGCAGCCCAGGGCCAGCAGCAGAGCCAGGACGCGCAGGTCACCGACGGCATCGCGCGTGTCGCCGAGGCGGGCCACCAGGTACGCCGCCACCGCGGCAACACTCGTGACGTACGGCGCGAGGCGCATGCTCCGTACCAGGTGGCCGCTGCGGACCAATTCTCGGGCCACGAGGGCTCCGGTGGAGGTCATGGCACCTGGAACCCGCCGAGGACGAGGGTGGCGGCCAGCACCGGCCCGCCGACCAGGACCAGCCGGCGGCTCTGCGACCGGTACACGGCGGCGATCGCGGCGCAGGCACAGAGCCCGGTCAGGTACGCGACGTGCAGCCACGCCCGGCCCGGCCCCGGCGTCCAGCCCTCGAACTCCATCCCGGTCGTCCACCACATCCACCAGGCGCCGCCGGGGATGTGGCGGAACGCGACCAGACCGCCCAGCGTCCCGAGCACGAAGGTGATCAGCACGCCGCCGGGGAACGGCAGCCAGCGGGCGGCGAGGACGCCGAGCAGCCCCGCGCCGGCGAGGACGAGCGGGAGCTCGGCCAGTTCGCCGGCGCTCATCAGGTCCTTGGCCGGGAAGCCGTCGAGGCCGCTGATGATCGCCATGGCCACCGCGGCGACGGCGCCGACGCCGGCCGGCGGCAGCGCGATGCCCAGGGTCATCGCCCAGGTCCGGCGGGTGTCCGAGGTCGGGGTGACCTGCAGCATCTCCTCGGCCCGGCTGCGGCGGGCACCACTGGCGACCAGGTTCGCCGCGAAGAGCACGAGGATCGGCCCGAAGAAGGCGACGGCGGTGAAGATCGTGCCGTACCAGTAGTCGGCGTTGCGGCCGCCGCTCGCCCCGTCGGCGGAGGCGGTCACCGCGACGACGACCGGTACGAGCCACAGCACCGGGTGCCGGACGAGGCGCCGGGCCTCCCGGCCGATCAGGATGGCGGTGCTCATGAGTGCGTGACCTCCAGCTCGTTCTCGCCCATGAGCAGGAGGTACGCGTCCTCCAGCGTGGGCGGGATCAGCTCGGCGCCGGCCGGTGGGTCGCCGACGTTGCGGTAGACGCCGTCGCCGGTGCGCCAGGCCGCGAGGGCGGCGGCCGACCTCTGGGTGCCGGCCCAGACCCGGCCGGCGGCCTGCGCGGTCAGCTCGCCGGGCGTACCGGTGAAGCGGACCCGCCCCCGGTGGAACACGGCGATCCGGGTGCACAGGGCGGCGATGTCCTCGGTCTGATGGCTGGACAGGACCACCGTGCGCCCCTCGCCGGCGTGCGAGATCATCTCCCGGAAGCGCAGCCGCTGCTCGGGGTCGAGGCCGACCGTCGGCTCGTCCAGGACGAGCAGGTCGGGATCGCCGAGCAGGGCCTGGGCCAGGCCGACCCGCCGGCGCATGCCGCCGGAGAGGGCCCGGATCCGCTTGCCGGAGACCGGCGACAGCCCGGTCAGCTCGATCACCCGGCGGACCTCGTCGTGCCGGGCCCGCCGGTCGGTCATCTGCTTCAGGATCGCCACGTAGTCGATGAACTCGAAGACGGTGAAGCCCCGGTGGAAGCCGGCGTCCTGCGGCAGGTAGCCCAGGCGTTCGCGGATCCGCGTCCGGTCGTCGGGGCGCTGCGGGTCGCGGCCCAGCAGGGTCACCGTGCCGCGGTCCGGCGCCAGGACGGTGGCCATGATCCGCAGCAGGGTGGTCTTGCCCGCGCCGTTGGGTCCCAGCAGGCCGGTCACCCCCCGGCCGGCGTCGAGGTCGACGTCGTCCAGCGCCGTCGTACGACCGAAGGATTTCGTCGCGTTCCGCACGCGTACGGTGGTCATGCGCTTCTCCCGAGTTTGATCGTGACGGTGTCGCGGGTGGCGACGAGCCAGAGGCCGCCGCCGGCGGTCACGGCGAGCCAGAAGAGCTGGGCGCCGATGCCGGAGGTGAGGTCGAGGTCGCCGGCCAGGGCGGTCGCGGTGGTCACCAGCACCCACGCCGTGGCCACGACGCCGACGGCGACGACGGGGGTCATCCGGGCCGTCAGCGCCAGCGCGGCGCAGGTGAGCCCGGCCGTGGGCAGC
Organism: Actinoplanes subtropicus; assembly: GCF_000721705.1. GTDB lineage: Bacteria > Actinomycetota > Actinomycetes > Mycobacteriales > Micromonosporaceae > Actinoplanes > Actinoplanes subtropicus. The sequence continues at coordinate 69,015 of NZ_JOJL01000036.1, read as the reverse complement.
AGCCACGCGGCGGCCACCCAGTGCGAGCCGGGCAGCATGAGCCCGGCCGCGGCCACGATCGGCACCGTGACCGCCAGGACCGCGGTCGTCCGGATCAACAGCAACCGCAGCCCCGGGTACGGCGTGGCCAGCCCGATCTCCCGGGTCGGGTCGAGGCCGCCGGCGAACGCGACCGCGACCCCGGCCAGCGGCCCGAGCGGTGCGGCCACGAGGAACATCCGGAGCAGGCGCTCGTCGGCCTGGGCCGCCCCGGCGGACAGCGCGAGGACGGCCGCGATCCCCAGCAGCCACGGTCCGCGCAGGGTCGGCGTGGCCGCGACCAGGCGCGCCGTCGCCTCGCCGACGCCGAGCCGGGTCAGCATCCGTTCGGGCAAGCTCGGCCGCGGGGCGTCGACCCGATCGGCCACCTCGTGCCAGATCGCCTCGACCCGCCGGGTGTCCACCTGCGACGCGATCGCCTCCCGGCAGGTCGCGCACTTCATCAGGTGCGCCTCGGCGGAGGCGGCCAGATCCGGCGGGGCAGCCCCCTCGGCGTACCGCCGGATCGCCTCCGGATCCAGGTGCCATCCGGTCATGTCGACCTCCCCGTCATGCCAGCCGCTCCCGCAACAGGGCGCGGGCGCGCATCATCCGTGTCTTGACCGTGCCGGGCGGGATGCCCAGCAGCCGGGCGGCCTCGCGGGTCGTCAGTCCGTCCAGGACGGTCGCCTGCACCACCGCCCGCAGCTCCGGCGACAGGCTCGCGAGAGCCGCGCCGACGTCGCCGTACTGGACGGCGAGCAGCACGTGCTCCTCGGCCGACGTCTCGACGCCGGCGAATTCCATCAGCTCGTCGGCCGGCGGCCGGCTGCGCCGCAACGCGTCGACCAGGCGGCGGATGCCGATGCCCCAGATCCACGCGGCCACCTCGCCGCGGCGGTCCCACCGGCCGGCCGACCGCCAGACCGCCACGAACGTGTCCTGCAGCACCTCGTCGACGAGCTCCGGCGACGCGCACCGCCGCCCGAGCCGCACCAGCAGCCACGGCAGGTGGCGCCGGTACAGCTCGGCGAACGCCTCCCGGTCGCCGTCCGCGATCGCCGCGAGGAGCTCGGCGTCGGCCCGGGGATCCGGTGGCCGCGTCAGCATGTGTGACCTCCCACGGCTAGTTCGTCGTACCGGGCGGCGCGAACGGTTCACCGGCGGCTGGAATCATGGGTCCGTGAGCGTCCTGGCGGTGGTACGCGAATGGCATGACGACGAGGGCTGGGGCGTCGTCGACTCGCCCGAGGTGCCCCGCGCCTGCTGGGTCAGTTTCGCCCACGTGCGGGTCGCCGGCTATCGCAGCCTGCGCCCGGGCCAGCCGGTCGCCCTGGAGTGGGAGCCCGCCGAGCAGGACGGGTTCGCGTATCGCGCTCTCCGGGTCTGGCCGTGGAACAGCGAGCCCGTCGAGCCGGGCGAGGCACCGCCGCCCGACGGCGCCCACACCAGCACGCTGACGCTGATCCTCGGCCCCGATGACGGAAAGAGCGGCTGAATGGTCTTGTCAGCTGCGGAATCGGTGGAAGGATGGGCCGGAAAGTGTCCGATCCTGCGTCTGGGGAGATCGAGTGACCGCCAAGACCGTGCTGCACAATTTCATCGGCGGCGCCGCGTCCGCGCCCGCCGAGGGCCGCTACGAGGACCTGATCGATCCGGCCACCGGCGAGGTGTTCGCCTCGGCGCCGGTCTCCGGCAAGCCGGATGTGGACCGTGCGATGGAGGCCGCGTCGACCGCGTTCGAGACGTGGCGGGGCACCACGCCGAGCGAGCGGCAGCAGGCACTGCTGAAATTCGCCGATGCGGTCGAGGCGCGCGCCGACGAGCTGGTCGCCGCCGAGTCGCGGAACACCGGCAAGCCGCTCGGCCTGACCCGCAGCGAGGAATTGCCGCCGGCGATCGATCAGATCCGCTTCTTCGCCGGCGCCGCGCGGCTGCTCGAGGGCCGCTCGGCGGGGCAGTACCTGAACGGCTTCGAGTCCTATGTCCGGCGCGAGCCGATCGGCGTCTGCGCCCAGGTCACCCCCTGGAACTACCCGCTGCTGATGGCCGTGTGGAAGATCGCGCCGGCCCTGGCCGCCGGCAACACGGTCGTGCTCAAGCCGTCCGACACCACCCCGGTCACCACCGTGATGCTCGCCGAGATCGCCGCCGAGTTCCTCCCGCCGGGCGTCTTCAACGTGGTCGTCGGCGACCGCGACACCGGCCGCCAGCTGGTCAGCCACCGTACCCCGCAGATGGTCTCGATCACCGGCTCGGTCCGGGCCGGCATGGAGGTGGCGACCGCGGCGTCCGCCGACCTCAAGCGCACCCACCTGGAGCTCGGCGGCAAGGCGCCGGTCGTCGTCTTCGACGACGCGGATGTGGCGGCCGCCGCCGAGGCCATCGCCGTCGGCGGCTACTTCAACGCCGGGCAGGACTGCACGGCCGCGACCCGGGTGCTGGCCGCGCCGGGCGTGTACAACGACTTCGTGGCGGCGCTCGCCGAGCAGGCGCGCTCCACCAAGACGGGCGCGGCCGACGACGAGGACGTGCTGTTCGGCCCGCTGAACAACGCGCGTCAGCTGGAGCGGGTCGCCGGTTTCGTCGACCGCCTGCCCGATCACGCGACCCTCGACGCGGGCGGCGCGCGGGTCGGCGACCGCGGCTACTTCTACTCGCCGACCGTGGTCTCCGGCCTCCGCCAGACCGACGAGGCGATCCAGGACGAGATCTTCGGCCCGGTCATCACCGTCCAGCGGTTCTCCGACGAGGACGAGGCGGTCCGCTGGGCGAACGGCGTCGAGTACGGCCTCGCCTCCAGCGTCTGGACGAAGGACCACGCCCGCGCGATGCGCATGACCCAGCGCCTCGACTTCGGCTGCGTGTGGGTCAACTGCCACATCCCGCTGGTCGCCGAGATGCCGCACGGCGGTTTCAAGCACTCCGGCCACGGCAAGGACCTGTCGGTCTACGGCCTCGAGGACTACACCCGCCTCAAGCACGTCATGCACGCCCTCGGCTGAGGCTTGAAGATCAAAATCCCCCTGTCGTACGGATGGGCACAAGTCCCCCCATCGCCAGGCGATCTGGGTGCATGGTCACCCCCGGTGCCGCCCGCGTCCGGGCGGGCCCGGTGGGTCGCGCCTACCCCCCGAGCGCCGTCGCCATCCGAGCGACGGCCTCGGTCAGCAACTCCGGGGACGTCCCGAAGTTGAGGCGGGCGTGCCCCGCCCCGCCGGTGCCGAAGCTCGGCCCGGAGCTGAGCGCCACCCGGCCGCGTTCCAGGAAGACCGCGGCCGGGTCGTCGCCCAGATCGAGCGCCCGGCAGTCCAGCCAGGCGAGATACGTGCCCCCGCCGGGGTGGTAGACCACGCCCGGGAGCCGCTCCGCGACGAGCCCGGTCAGCAGGCGGCGGTTCTCGTCCAGGCCGGCCAGCAGCGCGTCCAGCCAGTCCGTCGCGTCGCGCAGGGCGGCGATGTGCGCGAGGACGCCGACGTGGCTCGGCCCCTCCTTCACCCAGAACGGCAGCCGGACCAGGTCCTCCGTCGCGGCCGGGCCGGCGACCGCGACCGCCGCCTTGAGCCCGGCCAGGTTCCATGCCTTCGAGGCGGACAGCACCGAGAAGCCGTTCTCCGCCCCGGGCACGCTGAGATACGGCGTGAACACCGCGCCCGGCAGCACCAGCGGCGCGTGGATCTCGTCGGCCACCACCCGGACGCCGTGCCGCTCGGCCATCTCGGCGACCGCCGTCAGCTCCTGCGCCGTGTGCACCGCCCCGGTCGGGTTGTGCGGGTTGCACAGCAGGAACACCGGCCGGGCGCTGCGGGCCGCGGCCCGCCGGAACGCCTGCCGCAGCGCGACCAGGTCGAGACGGCCGTCCGTGAACAGCGGCGCCTCCTCGATCGGCCGGCCGGTGTGCCGCACGAAGTGGTAGAACGGCGGATACACCGGGCAGTTCACGACCACCGCGTCGGTCCGCGCGGACAGCACGTCGAGGATCTCCAGGATGCCGTGCATGACGTCCGGCACCATGGTCGACCGCTCCACGGCCGGCCCGTCCCAGCCCCACCGCTTCCGCGCGAAATCGGCCAGCGCCTCGGCGTACCCGTCACCCGCCGGGTACCCGGTATCGCCCCGCCGGGCCACCTCGGTGATCGCCCGGACGACCGGCTCGGCCAGCGGCACGTCCATCTCCGCCACGAAGGCCGGCACCACGTCGGCCGGATAGTGGCGCCACTTCTCGCTGGTGCGCTCCCGCAGCCGGTCGAGGGTGAGCTGACGCAACGGATTCGGCACGGAGGTCACCGGTCCAGCCTAAGGCGGCGCCCGGAGGACCGCCTTTCGACTTGCGGAAATTCGTTGGCGATGGAAACCTGTCGGCATGACCACCGAATCGGTTCCCGCCGGCGGCGATCCCCGCCGGCTGCTCTCCGACGCGCGTTCGCTCGCCCACCGGGTCCGCCGCGATCAACGGGCCACCTGGATCGCGCTGCTGATCCTGGCGCTCGCGACGCTCGTGGCGATCCCGTTCGACTACTTCTTCCTCGTCGCGCACTGCACGCCGGTGGGCGACGGCGCCGCCTGCAGCTTCGATCGGCGGGGCTTCCTGTTCTACTGGCCGCCGGCACTGCTGCTCACGTACGCGGCGATCGCCTTCTGCTACCTGCGGATCGCCCGGGAGCGCGGGCTCGGCACGCGGGTGCTGCCCTACGCGATCACCGGCGCCGCGCTGACCGTGCTGTTCACCGCCGCCTGGGTGGGGATCCGCGTCTACCTCGGCCGCCACGGGGTCCCGGCCCACCCGCTGCCGTCCTGGGCGCTGGCGCTCGACCGGCTGGTCGCGCCGGCCGGCACGATCGGGGTCGCGCTGCTGGTGCTGGCCCGGCTGGAACGCAACGCCGCGCTGCTGTTCTTCACGCTCGGCTATCTTGCCGTGGTGCTGGTGCCGATCGACTTCGGCTGGGGCCGGAACTGGGACATCCACACGACGTTCCTGCCACCGCAGATCATCGACGGCACGGTGCTGCTGGCCGGCGCGGCCGGCTTCGCCCTGGCCCGCCGGCGGCAGCGATGACCGCCCGGAAAGCCGGCCCGCCCCCGCCCGCGGCGACCGCCCGGAAAGCCGGCCCGCCCCCGCCCACGGCGACCGCCCGGAAAGCCGGCCCGCCCCCGCCCACGACCTCCGGCGACGCGGACCCGCCGGCCCCGCTGGGCGAACCGGACGCGCATCCCGTTCTCGGGTTGGACGATGTCGTGCATCAGCGCGTCCGGCTGGGGATTCTCACCATCGCGCACGAGGCGAGGCGGGTGGAGTTCGGGTATCTGCGCAGCCGGCTCGAGCTCACCGCCGGGAACCTCTCCAAGCACCTCACCGTGCTGGAGACGGCCGGGCTCGTCGCGGTCGAAAAGGGCTACGAGGGCAAGCGCGCCCGCACCTGGATCACCCTCACCACGGCCGGCACGGCCGCGCTCGCCGACGAGATCTCCCGGCTCAAGGCGCTCATCGCCCGGATGGAGGTCACCCAGGACCGCCGCTGACCCGACCCCGGCAAGGACGACCGTTCTCGATGAGTGACACGACCGTCGCCGCCCTGGACTGGCCGCGCACCGACCGGATCGGCGCGTTTGTCCTGCTGGTCGGCCCGGGCTAGATCGCCCGGGCGCGCGGCCGCTCCAGCGCATCGCGCAGATTGGTGGCGTGCAGTGCCGCGTTGATGCCGAGCCAGCGGATCGGCTCCGGCTCCCAGCGCCGCGAGCGGTGGCCGACCCAGGGCAGGGTGGTCAGGTCGCTCCGGGTGCCGGCGATCAGGTCGGCCAGCGTACGGCCGGCCAGGTTCGCGGCCGCGACGCCGTCGCCCACATAGCCACCCGCCCAGGCGACGCCGTCGGCCAGCCCGACGCTCGGCATCCAGTCGCGGGGAATGCCGAGCGGGCCGCCCCAGCGGTAGGCGATCTCCGGCCGGATGCCGAACATCTCGGTCAGCGTCGCCCGCAGGTTGTCGAAGACGGCCGGCACCCGGTCGTAGTCCGGCTCGATCCGGGAGCCGAAGTGGTACGGCGCGCCCCGCCCGCCGAACGCGAGCCGGTCGTCCGCGGTCCGCTGGCCGTAGATGATCATGTGTCGCTCGTCGCTGAACGTCTCGCGGCGGCGCAGCCCGATCCGCGCCCAGTCCTCGGCCGGCAGCGGCTCGGTGGCGATCATCAGCGAGTAGACCGGGGCGAGGTTGCGCCGGTGACCGGCGAGCCGCGCCGTGTAGCCCTCGAGCGCGCGGACGACCGTGCCGGCCCGGACCGTGCCGTGCGAGGTCTCGACCCGGCCGCGGGCGATCCGGTCGACGCGCGTGCCCTCGTGGATCGTCACGCCGCGCCGCTCGACGGCGGCGGCGAGGCCGCGCACCAGTTTGGCCGGGTGCAGGGCGGCGCAGTGCGGGCTGTAGACGCCGCCGAGCACGCCCTTCGCGCCGCAGATCGCGCCGGCCTCGCCGGCGCCGATGAAGCCGGGGGTGGAGGATGCCCGCCGCAGCTGCGCGGGGGTGCGCGCGAGCGTGATCGTCCCGCCCTTCGCGTAGTCGCAGTCGATGCCCTCGGCCGCCGCGGCCCGGCCGACCTCGTCCACGGCGCCGGCCAGCGCCGCGTGCATCGCGGCGGCCGGCCCCGCCCCGTACCGCCGGGTCAGTTTTTCCTCGGAGACCGGGAAGAGGCCGGAGGCCCAGCCGCCGTTGCGCCCGGAGGCGCCGAACCCGCAGTACTCGGCCTCGAGCACGACGATCTTCAGCGAGGGGTCCGCCTGGGAGAGGTAGTACGCCGTCCACAGGCCGGTGTAGCCACCCCCGACGATCGCCACGTCGGCGGCCCGGTCGCCGTCCAGCGGCGGGCGCGGCGTGATCGGGCCGAGGGTGTGCAGCCAGTAGGACGGTGCGCTCATCGAGTTCCCCAGGCGTAGGTCTGTTTGGCCAGCTTCAGGTACATGAACGTCTCGCACGAGGTGACGCCCTTGATCGGCCGGACCTTCTCGTTGAGCAGGTCGAGCAGGTGCGTGTCGTCGGTGCAGACCAGCTCGACCAGCAGGTCGAAGCCGCCCGCGCAGATCACCACGTAGTCGACCTCCGGGATGGCGGCGATCTCGTCGGCGATCGCGCGCAGGTCGCCGGTCACCTTCAGGCCGACCATCGCCTGCCGGGCGAAGCCGAGCGTGAGCGGGTCGGTGACCGCCACGATCTGCATGAGCCCCCCGTCGAGCAGGCGCTGCACCCGCTGGCGGACGGCGGCCTCGGACAGGCCGATCTCCTTGGCGAGCGTCGCGTACGACATCCGCCCGTCGCGCTGAAGGTGCTCGATGATCTGCTTGTTGATCTGATCCAGAGCCAGGTCCGCCGTCACGCCGCGATTCTTCCCCGGGTGCGGGTGCACGGCAATCACCTCGGACGTCCGGTTTGGGCTGATCACTGGAAAGGCGGTCCCTTCGGCGTGGACAACTGTGTTTATCGCAGAGTTGATCGCTCTTGACAAGCTTTTCCGTCGCGCGGAGGCTCTTGGGACACGGTTTCGATGATCGCGAGACCGTTCTGGCCGAAAGGTGCGTTTCTCATGCGCGTCCTGGTGGTCGGCGCGGGGGGAGTCGGGGCCGCCGCGGCCGCGATTGCCGCCCGCCGATCGTTCTTCTCCCGCTTCGTCATCGCCGACTTCGACCTCTCGAAAGCGGAGCGCGCCGTGGCCGACGACCGCTTCGTGGCCGCCCGGGTGGACGCCTCCAACATTTCCGACATTTCCGATCTGTGCCGCCAGCACGGGATCACCCACGTGCTCAACGCGGTCGACCCCCGCTTCGTGTTGCCGGTCTTCGAGGGCGCCCTCGCCGCCGGCGCCGACTACCTGGACATGGCGATGTCCCTCTCCCACCCGCACCCCACCGACCCGTACCACCTGCCGGGCGTCAAACTCGGCGACGACCAGTTCGCCGCCGCGCCACGATGGGAAGCGGCCGGCCGGCTCGCCCTGGTCGGCATGGGCGTCGAGCCGGGCCTCTCCGACGTCTTCGCCCGCTACGCCGCCGACCATTTGTTCTCCCGGATCGACGAGGTCGGCATCCGGGACGGCGGCAACCTGGTGGTCGACGGCTACGACTTCGCCCCGTCCTTCTCGGTCTGGACCACCATCGAGGAGTGCCTCAACCCGCCCGTCATCTGGACCCGTTCGGCGGGCTGGCACACCACCGTCCCGCTGAGCGAACCGGAGATCTTCGACTTCCCCGGCGGCATCGGCCCGGTCGAGTGCGTCCACGTCGAGCACGAGGAGGTGCTGCTCGTCCCGCGCTGGGTGGATGCCGGCCGGGTCACCTTCAAGTACGGCCTGGGCAGCGAGTTCATCGAGGTCCTGCGCACCCTGCACAAACTGGGCCTGGACCGCACCGACCCGGTCCGGGTGGGCGCCACGACCGTCTCCCCGCGCGACGTGGTCGCCGCCGTCCTGCCCGACCCCGCCACCCTCGGCGACAAGATGACCGGCAAGACCTGTGCCGGCACCGTGGTCACCGGCCTGGACCCGGACGGCAACCCCCGCAGCGTCTACCTCTACCACCTGGTCGACAACGAGTGGTCCATGGCGGAATACGGCGCCCAGGCCGTCGTCTGGCAGACCGCCGTCAACCCGATCATCGCCCTGGAACTCCTGGCCGCCGGCACCTGGCAGGGGTCCGGCGTCCTGGGCCCGGAAGCCTTCGACGCCGTCCCGTTCCTCGACAAGCTCGTCGAATACGGCACCCCTTGGGAAATGCGGGACCAAACCTGAAACCATTCGACCGTACGAGTGGGACAGGTCCCCAAGCCGCCCGGCGACCTGGGTGCATGGTCACCCCCGGTGCCGCCCGCATCCGGGCGGGCCCGGTGGGTCACCCCGGCAGTTCCGTGGCGGCCACTACCGACGACAATGGTTCATTGCGGCGGCACCGCGTTGAAGCGGGCCAGGAGCGTGGCCAGGGTTCGGACATCCTCCTCGGGCCAGGTCGCGAGATGGTCGCGCAGCCGGTCGCGGCGCACGTCGCGGACGCCGGCGAGGCGCCGGCGGCCGTCCGGGGTGAGGGCCACCAGGTGGGCGCGGCCGTCGTCGGGGTCGGGGAGGCGGTGGATCAGGCCCAGGGTTTCCAGGGGCTTCAGCTGGCGGGTGATCGTGGCCTTGCCGACGCCGACGTGGTCGGCCAGGTCGATCGAGCGCTGCGGGCCGTGGTCGGCCAGGCGGGCGAGCAGGCCGTACGCGTACGCGTCCAGTTCCGGATGCACCTGCCGGCTCATCCGCTCGGAGGCGGCGCGGGCCCGCCGCACGAAGACGGCCAGCTCGCGCTCGAGGGCCGCGACGGTCGTGTCACTCATCGGCTTTGTGGACTGCCCGGTCGTCCTGCAAGGCGTTGGAGGTACGCAGCGGTACCTCCTTGATCAAGCCGATGACCACGAGCGCGAGCAGCGCGAACGGTGCCGTGTACAGGAAGAGGTTACCGGTGGCGTGGCCGTACGCGTTCTCGACGACGGCGCGTACCGGCGCGGGCAGGTCGGCCAGCTTGGGCACCTCGCCGCCCGAGCCGGTGGCATGGATGCCGAGCCGGGCCAGGCCCTCGGCGGTGTAGTGGGCGACCTGCGTGCCGAGCACGGCGCCGAGCGCGGAGAGGCCGATGGTGCCGCCCAGCGAGCGGAAGAACGACACCGAGGTGCTGGCCGCGCCGAGTTCCTGCAGGCGCACCTGGTTCTGCACGGCCAGCACCAGGTTCTGCAGCGTGGTGCCGAGGCCGACGCCGAGCAGCGTCATCCCGGCCGCCAGCTGCCAGTACGGGGTGTCGTGCCGGGTCAGCCCGAGGATGCCGAGCCCGGCCGCGAGCAGCAGGGTGCCGCCGACCAGGAAGGGCTTCCAGCGGCCGGTCCGGGTGATGATCCGGCCGGCGACCGTGGAGGCGAGCGCGAGCCCGAGGATCATCGGCAGCGCCAGGAGGCCGGCCACCGACGGAGACTTGCCGCGGGACAGCTGGAAGTACTGGCTCAGGAAGGTGGTACCGGCGTAGAGCCCGATCCCGATGATCAGGCCGGCGGTGATGGCGAGGACGACCGTACGGTTGCGGAACAGCCACAGCGGCAGGACCGGCTCGGCCGCCTTCCGCTCGACCAGCACGAACACCACCGCGAGCAGCAGCGCGCCACCGGCCATCGCGGCGGACTGCCAGGACAGCCACGCGTACTTGTCGCCGGCGAAGGTCACCCAGATCAGCACCAGGGAGGCCGCCGCGGTGATCAGGGTGGCGCCGGCCCAGTCGATCCGCACGGCCCTCCTGCGTACGGGAAGATGCAGGGTCTTCTGCAGCAGGACCATGGCGATGACCGAGAACGGGACGCCGACGAAGAAGCACCAGCGCCAGCCGAGCCAGCTGGTGTCCACGATGACACCGCCGATCAGCGGGCCGGCGCTGGTGGCGACGGCCAGGACGGCGCCGAGGTAGCCGTTGTACCGGCCGCGCTCCCGGGGCGAGATGATGGTCGCGAGGATGACCTGGGTCAGCGCTAGCAGGCCGCCGGCCCCGACGCCCTGCACCGCGCGGGCGGCGAGCAGCAGGGCGGAGTTCTCGGCCAGGCCGGAGAGCACCGAGCCGAGGGTGAAGACGACCAGCGCGACCTGGATCAGCATCTTCTTGTCGAACAGGTCGGCCAGCTTGCCCCAGACCGGGCTGGACACGGTGGTGGTCAGCAGCGTCGCGATGATCACCCAGGTGTAGACGCTCTGCCCGGCGTGCAGGTCGGCGACGATCGTCGGCAGCGCGTTGGTGACGATCGTCGACGACAGGATCGCCACGAACATCCCCGTGTAGAGCCCCGAGAGGGCCTGCAGGATCTGCGCGTGCGACATCGGTGCGTCCGCCGTCGCGGCCCGCTCGGTCACGGTCATGGGTCCTCCAGATAGTTGCCCGAGGCAACCATACAGGCTCTTCCGCGAAGGATCCCGTCGAGGCGGGCGTTCAGTGCGGTATCGCCCAGTTCGGCACCCACGTTCCGGCGTTGCGGCCGGCCGTGGTGGTGGCGAGGTGGGCGCGGAGGGTGGCCAGGGCCGGGTGCGGGTTGTCGCGGTGCCAGAGGAACGAGTGCGGGTAGACGGGCACCGGGCCGGTCACCGGGATACGTCGCAGCCCGTGGCCGGCCGGCCAGATGAGGCGGGTGTGCCCGCCCATGAAGGTGGCCAGCGCCGGGGTGTCGGCGATGGTGTCGAGCAGGGCGTCGGAGCCGAAGTTGGGGCCGGTCGACTCGATAGTGAGGCCGAACTCGGCGACGAGGTCGTCGTAGTACGCGGCCCACTCGGTGCCCGGCGCAAGGCCGGGCATCCAGATCCGGTGCCCGGCGAGCTGGGCGACGGTCACCGATCGGGCGCCGGCGAGCGCGTGCGCGGGCCCGGTGAGGAGTTCGAGCGGTTCGTCGAGCACCCGGACGGACTCGACGTTCCCGGGCAGGGGGCGGCCGGGTGCGGCGACGGCGCGGAAGGAGGCGTCGATCGTGCCGGAGCGGATCGCGGTGACGGCCTGCTCGATGTCGAGCAGCATCAGCACGTCGAGTTCGATCCCGGGGTGGGCGCGGTGGAAGTCGCGCATGAGGCCGGATGCCGCGCCGCGTGAGTTGATCACGTCGATGCGCAGCGGACGGCTGCCGGCGCGCACGGACGCGACGGCGCGATCGGCGACGCGCAGCAGCTCGCGCGCTTGCGGCAGGAAAGCCTGCCCATCGATGGTGAGCGCGACGCCGCGCGGCGCGCGGGTGAACAGCCGCACGCCGAGGTCACGCTCCAGCGTGGCCATGCGCTTGGAGACAGCCTGCTGAGTGATCGACAGGTCGGCGGCGGCCAGCTGGAACTGGCCCGCTTCCGCGACGGCGACGAAGGTACGGACGGCCTCGAGATCCACGCCGATCCACCTTAGTGAACAACGCCGGGTTGTGGATCAGAGCCAGGATGGTTGTTTGACCTGCGGTCCCGCATCTCGCTTAGCTCTTACCGATCAACCCCGGTTTGTTCGAGGGAACGACGGAGCGCGCTGAAGAATGGTACGCAGGAGAAGGCTGGGCCGGCAGTTCGGCTGGCTGTGGGCGGCATATGCGGTCAGCGCCTACGGGTCCGGGCTGGGGTTCGGTGCGTTGCCGCTGATCGCCGTGCTCGCGTTGCACGCCAGTCCCGCCCAGGTCTCCGCGCTGTCCGCGGTGGGACCCGCCGTCGGCGCGCTGCTGGCGGTGCCACTCGGGCCATGGGTGGAGTTCCGGCGCAAACGCCCGGTCATGATCGCGATGGACCTGACCCGGTTCGCGGTCATGGCGACGATCCCGGTCGCCTACGCCCTCGGCCGGCTCGGTTTCGTCCAGCTGCTGGTGACGTCGGCCGTGGTCGCCGCCGCCAAGATTGCCTTCAGCGCGGCCGGCGGCGCCTACCTCAAGGCCCTCGTCCGGCCGGACGACCTGCTCGTGGCCAACGCTCGGTTCGAGTCCACGAACTGGAGTTCCATCGCGGTGGGGCCGCCGCTGGGCGGGGCGGCGATCGGCCTGTTCGGGCCGGTCACCACCGTGCTGGCCGATGCGCTCAGCTACCTGCTCTCGGCGTTGGGCATCACCGCGATCCGCGGCCGGGAGGAACCGCCGCGGAGAGCTGACGACAGCCCGATCCGAACGGGCGCGCTGCTCGATGGCTGGCGACACATCATGAGCCATCCCGGATTGCGGATGCTCTACGTCAACAACATGCTGGTCGGCGGTCTGATCATGGCTACCGAGCCGCTGCTGGCCGTGCTGCTCCTGCGCCAGCTCGGATTTCCGCCCTGGCAGTACGGTCTCGCCTTCGCCGCCCCCTGTCTCGGCGGCCTCATCGGTTCCCGGCTGGCCCGCCGCGTCGTGGCCCGCTACGGCCGGCACCGCGTCTTCCGAGTCGTCGGCACCCTGCGGGCCGTCTGGCTGATCGGCCTCGTCTTCGTCCAGCCCGGCGTCGCCGGCCTCGTCACCGTGATGGCGGTCGAACTGGCGATCATCATCAACATGAGCCTGTACACCCCGGTGCTCGCCACCTACCGGCTCGAACACACTCCCCGGCATCTCGTCGCCCGTACCCTGTCGGCCTGGTCCATCGGCCAGCAGGCGTCCATCGCCGCCTTGACCGCTCTCGGCGGCCTGCTCGCCGGCATCACGAGCCCACGCACCGCCCTCGCGGCCGCCGGCCTGCTCATCCTGACCACCCCGTTCCTGCTTCCGCGCGACCATCAGACGCCGCAGAAGCCGACAGCGGACCGGGCGGCCGCGGCCGCCGCGGTGAGGCCAGCCGGGGCGGGGGGCAGCCTGAGTAGTGACCGTGGTCGATATCCTCGATGAGGCCGGAGTGATGGCGCCGAGCCTGTTCGCGGAGAACGGTTACGAGCAGACGACCGTCGCGCAGCTCGCCTTCGCCATCGCCGTCGAGCGCTGGATGACGGCGGACGACGACGAGCCGTTCCCGCACCAGGCCGCGGCCGCCCCGAGCGACCTGCGGGTGCGAGCGGCCCAGCTCGACAAAGGGGATGCAGCGGCCTCGCGGGCGTGGCACCCTTGTCCGCATGACGTACAGCGCGCTCTTCGGCCGGCCCCCGACGGTGGCCGACTGATTTCGTGTGCGCGACGGCCGCCCCCTCGGGCGGCCGTTCCTGTTTCTACGGCCTTGCTCCGATGGGTGGCTTTCCCCGAAGGAGAAGACCATGACCTACCTCAGCCCCGCCGCCCTCACCGCCGACCTGGCCGTCCGCGACCTCACCGACCCGGTGGCCGGCCCGCATGCCCTGCAACTGCTGGTGTCCGCGATCCTGGACGCGGCCGCGGCGCGCTGGCCGGCGGCACCCCTGATCGTCCACCGCGGCTCCCGGATCGTCTCGGTGGCCGACAACTACGACCATCTCGGCTACCCGCCCTCGGCCAAGGCTCGCGATTCCCGATATAACCGATATGTCGGCCGGGATCGGCTGCTCCGGCGTGGTCTACCGGCGGGACGCGATCGACCGCCTCCACACCGGAACCCCGCACCAGCTCGACCTTTGGCGCCTGGGCGACGGCGACCTCCTCGAACTCGTCGGCCTCGCCCTCCACGCCGCCCTCCCGGGCGTGCCGTGGCGCACCCGGCCGGCCGCGCACCCCTACACCACCGGCGGACTCGAGATCGAGGCGCTCGGCCCGGGCGGCGCCTGGGTCGAGGTGGGCGAGTGCGGCCTCGCGGCCGAACACGTGCTCCGCGCGGCGGGCGGGCCGACCGAGGCCAGCAGGCCGACCGAGCCCAGCGGGCCGACCGGCGCCGACAGGCCGGCCGCAGCCGACAGGCTGGCCGGAGCCCACGGGCTAACCGCGGCCGACGGGCTGGCCGCAGTCAACGGGCCGGCCGCAACTGACCGGCTGGCCGCAGCCGGCGGGCTGGCGCTCGGGCTCGGCCTCGACCGGTTGCTGATGCTGCGCAAGGGCATCGACGACATCCGCCTGCTGCGCTCCGCCGACCCTCGCGTGTCGAGCCAGATGACCGACCTGACCCCCTACCGGCCGGTCTCCGCCCAGCCGGCCGCCCACCGGGACCTGTCGGTGGCCCTCCCGGCGGACGTGACCGCGGAGGACCTCGGCGACCGGGTACGCGACCTGCTCGGCGACGACGCGCACCTGGTCGAGGAGGTCACCATCCTGTCCGTCACGCCCCCGTCCGCCCTGCCACCCGCCTCCCGCGAGCGGCTCAACCTGCGCGACGACGAGGCGAACGTGCTGCTCCGCGTCGTCCTGCGGGACCTGCACACCGCGCTGCCCAAGCACCGCGCGAACGCCCTGCGGGATCGGCTGTGGGCCGGCCTGATGGCCGACCGCACGCCGATCCCGACGGCTTGACCCCGTTTGTCGCGCCGGGCGAGATACTCGCTGGGCGAGATACTCGCTGGGCGAGATACTCGCTGGGCGAGATACTCGCTGGGCGAGATACTCACCCAGAAAGATACTCAGGAGCCGACGACTGACGCGTACAGCGAGAACGCCCGCCGCAAGTCGCCCGCCGTTTCCGCCTGGTCGGCCGCGGCCAGCCGGGCCTGCCACTCCGTCCCGCCATGCCCGGCGACCACCCGGGCCTGAGCGGCGTCCCGCAGCGCGTCCAGGTGACCGGTCCGCCTACCGGTACGCAGCCCCCATCCGAACGGATAGAGCGGGTGATAGTCCTTGTCCCCCACGTTGATCGGCACCTGCGACACCGACGCCGGCCACGACACCGGCAGCCGCCCGGTGAACGGCCGCTTCCCGAAGAGCACGTCCGCCACCCCGGCACCCTCGCTACCCGGCAGCCACGACGCCACCAGCGCGTCGATCGACGGGAGCTGCGAAGTGATCACCTGCGGACGGCCGGAGACCAGCAGCACCACGCACTTCGGCACCGCCGCGCACACCCGGGACACCACCGCCTGGTCCGACGGCTGCAGGGTCATCGACTTGGGCTCGTTCTGCGCCGGCGTGCACCAGGAGCAGATCGGGCCGCCGACGTCGCCGAAGCCCTCCGCGTACGGCGTCTCGCCGACCACGACCACCGCGACGTTCGCACCGGCGGTCGGTGCCGTGCCGTCCACGCTGTACGTCACGTGCGGCGCGACCTGCCGGATGCCCTGCAGGATCGTCGTCCCCGGGATCGAGTCCCCCGAGCGTCCCTGCCAGTCGATCGTCCAGCCACCGGCCTGGTTCCCGATGTTGTCCGCGTTGCGCCCGGCCACGTAGATCGACGCGTCCCGGCGCAGCGGCAGCACGTTGCCCGCGTTCTTGAGCAGCACCTGCGACTCGGCGACCGCGCGGCGGGCCACCGCCCGGTGCGCCGCGCTGCCGACGTCGGCGACGTGCGCGGCCGACGCGTACGGGTGCTCGAAGAGTCCGATCTTGAATTTGACGGTCAGGATCCGGCGCACGGCGTCGTCGATCCGGGCCATGCTCACCCGGCCGGCGGTGACCTCGGCCTTGAGCACCTGCTCGAACTGCGGCGCCGTGTTCGGCTCCATGAACATGTCGATGCCCGCGTTGACGCCGGTCCGCACCTGCAGCGGGCTGGGCGCCGCCGCGCCGGACGGGTCCGGGATCTGGTGGATGCCCTCCCAGTCGCTGATCACAAAACCTGCAAAGTCCAACTTCTTCTTGAGTACGCCGGAGATCAGCTCCTGGTTGGCGTGCATCTTGATCGGGTTCCCGACGCCGTCCTCGGTCCAGTCCACGCTGGAGAACGACGGCATCACGCTCTGCAGGTCGTGCGAGCGGACCGCCGCCGCGTAGGGCGCGAGGTCGATCCGCGCGAAGTCGGCCCGATTCGTGATCGTGATGCCCTGGTCGACGGTGTAGTCGCCGGAGCCCGTCCCGTACTCGGTGTCGCCGTCGCCCGCGTAGTGCTTGGCGGTGGCGAGCACCCCGCCCGCGCGCAGCCCGTCGATCGCGGTCTCCATCCTGACCACCAGCTGCGGGTCCTCGGCGAAGCTCTCGTACGCCCGGCCCCAGCGCTCGTCCCGGGAGACGCAGACGCAGGGCGCGAAGTCCCACGGGATCCCGGTCGCCCGCATCTCGTTCGCGGTCGCCCGGTACGCCGCCTCGACCAGCGCCGGGTCACGGGTCGCGCCGAGCCCGACGTTGTGCGGGAACACCGTGGCGCCGTAGACGTTGCCGTGCCCGTGCACCGCGTCGATCCCGTAGATCATCGGGATGTGCAGGGGCGTGCTCAGCGCGTACGACTGGAAGGTGTTGACCATGTCGACCCAGGCCGCGGGCGTGTTCGGGGTGGGGACGGAGCCGCCACCGGACAGCACCGAGCCCAGCCGCAGCGTCGCGATCTCGCTCGGGTCGCCGGTGACCGCGCCCCGCTCGGCCTGCGTCATCTGGCCGATCTTGTCGTCGAGGGTCATCCGGCGCATCAGGTCGTCGACCCGGCGCGAGATCGAGAGGTGCGGGTCGAGATAGGGGGCCTTGGTGGGGCCGGAAACGGCGGTCAGCGGCAGCAATGCGACGGCCAACGCGCCCGCCACGTACGGTCGGATGGGTTTTTTCAAGAGTCGCATGAACTCGATACTCACCCGCGTCGATGCGTTTGAGTAACCCTCCGGTTTCCGTGTGCAGGCGTCAAACGACAAAACAGCCCGGCGCGTGCTCGCACCGGGGCTGTTTTGAGCAAATACCGTGCGCGGGAACCTACAGCCGGTTCCACGCCTCGGTGAGGACCGAGCGCAGGATCCGCTCGATCTCGGCGAACTGCTCCTCCCCCGCGATCAGCGGCGGCGCCAGCTGGATCACCGGGTCGCCGCGGTCGTCGGCGCGGCAGTAGAGCCCGGCATCGAACAGCGCGTGCGACAGGAAGCCGCGCAGCAACCGCTCGGACTCGGCCTCGTTGAACGTCTCCTTGGTGGCCTTGTCCTTCACCAGCTCGATGCCGAAGAAGTAGCCGTCGCCGCGGACGTCGCCGACGATCGGCAGGTCGTAGAGGCGCTCCAGGTAGGAGCGGAACAGGTCGCTGTTCTGCCGTACGTGACCGTTGAGGTCCTCGCGCTCCATGATGTCCATGTTCGCCAGCGCCACGGCCGAGCCGACCGGGTGGCCGCCGTAGGTGATGCCGTGCGCGAACCAGTTGGTGCCGTGCAGGAACGGCTCGGCCAGCTTGTCCGAGGCGATCATCGCGCCCAGCGGGACGTACCCGGAGGTCAGGCCCTTCGCGACGGTGATGATGTCGGGCGTGTAGTGGTACTTCAGGCCGCCGAACCACTCGCCGAGCCGGCCGAAGCCGGAGATCACGTCGTCGGAGACCATCAGCACGTCGTACCGGTCGCAGATCTCCCGCACCCGCTGGAAGTAGCCGGGCGGCGGCGGGAAGCAGCCGCCCGCGTTCTGCACCGGCTCGAGGAAGACCGCGGCCACCGTGTCCGGCCCCTCGAACTCGATCGCCTCGGCGATCCGGTCGGCGGCCCAGACACCGAACTGCTCGAGGCTCATCGACTCGTCGGGGCGGCGGTAGTAGTTCGTGTTCGGCACCCGGAAGGTCGACGGCACCAGCGGCTCGAAGTCCTGCTTGAGCGCCGGGATGCCGGTGATCGACAGGGCGCCCATCGAGGTGCCGTGGTAGGCGATCGACCGGGACAGCACCTTGGTCTTGAGCGGCTTTCCGACCTTCTTGAAGTACGAGCGGGCGAGCTTCCACGCCGACTCGACCGCCTCGGACCCGCCGGTGGTGAAGAAGACCCGGTTGAGGTCGCCGGGGGTCAGGTCGGCCAGCCGGTCGGCCAGCTCGACGGCCTTGGGGTGCGCGTACGACCAGATCGGGAAGTAGGCCAGCTCACCGGCCTGCTTGGCGGCCGCCTCGGCCAGCTCCTGCCGGCCGTGGCCGGTCTGCACCACGAACAGCGCGGACAGGCCGTCGAGGTACCGCCGGCCGGCGCTGTCCCAGACGTAGCAGCCGTCGCCGCGGACGATCAGCGGGATCTCGGCCTGTTGGTAGGAGGACAGCCGGGTGAAGTGCAGCCACAGATGGTCTCGCGCGGCGCCGGACAGCTTCTCGAAGTCGGGTGACTGAAGATCAGACAAGGGGGGCTCCAGAGTCAGCGAAGGCTTGGTCGAGCAGGGTGAGCCCGCGGTCGAGCTCGTCGTCGGTGATCACCAGCGGCGGCAGCAGCCGGATCACGTTGCCGTAAGTGCCGCAGGTCAGCAGCAGCAGGCCGGACCCGTGCGCGGCCCGCGCGACGTTGCCGGTGGTGATCGCGTCCGGCTCGATGCCGCCCGGGACCACCAGCTCCAGCGCCAGCATCGCGCCGCGCCCGCGGACCTCGCCGATCTGCGGGTGCTTGGCGGCCAGCGCCTCGAGCCGGGGCCGGGCGACCGCCTCGATGTGCCGGGCCGCGGCGGCCAGATCCCGCTCGCGCATGGTCTCGATGCTGGCCAGCGCGGCGGCGCAGGCGATCGGGTTGCCGCCGTAGGTGCCGCCCAGGCCGCCCGGGTGCACCGCGTCCATGATCTCGGCGCGGCCGGTGACCGCGGCCAGCGGCAGGCCGCCGGCGATGCCCTTGGCCGTGGTGATCAGGTCGGGCTCGACGCCCTCGTGCTCGCTGGCGAACCAGGCGCCGGTGCGGCAGAACCCGGTCTGGATCTCGTCGGCGACGAACACCGCGCCGGTCCGCTTGCTCCACTCGGCGAGCGCCGGGAGGAAGCCGGGGGCCGGCACCACGAAACCGCCCTCGCCCTGGATCGGCTCGATCAGCACGGCCGCGACATTGCTCGCGCCGACATGTTTCTCGATCTGATTGATGGCGTACGCCGCGGCCTCGGCCCCGCTGCGCCCGTCGCGCAACGGGTACGACATCGGGACCCGGTAGATCTCCCCGGCGAACGGCCCGAAGCCCTGCTTGTACGGCATGACCTTGGCGGTGAGGGCCATCGTCAGGTTGGTCCGGCCGTGATAGGCGTGGTCGAACACCACGATCGCCTGGCGGCCGGTGGCGTGCCGGGCGATCTTGACAGCGTTCTCCACCGCCTCGGCGCCGGAGTTGAACAGCGCCGAGCGCTTCTCGAAGCCGCCGGGGGTGAGCGCGGCCAGCTCCTCGCAGACCGCGACGTACTGCTCGTACGGCGCGATCATGAAGCAGGTATGCGTGAACCGCTCGACCTGGTCACGGACGGCGGCGACGACCCTGGGAGCGGCGTTGCCGACGTTGGTGACCGCGATGCCGGCCGCGAAGTCGATCCACTCGCGCCCGTCCACATCGGTCATCGTGCCGCCGCCGGCGCTGCCGACATAGGACGGGATCATGCTGCTGACCCCACGCGCGACGGCCGCGCTCCGGCGCCGATGCAGTTCGGCGGAGGATGGCATAGCTCTACTCCTTCGGGCTTCAGACCCCGATCATTTCACTGATTCCGTCGTTTGCAAGAGCTGGAACAACTATTTCCGCGCTCAGGAGCCGGTACGCTCGCGCCGTGATCCGCTCTTCGTCGCCGGGCGACCGGCACCGAGGTGCTGACGGTGCGTCACCCCTTCGACACGTCGCTTGTCGGCGAGACGAGCAACGCCACCCCCGCTCAGGTCGAGGAGGCGGTCGCCGAGGTGGGGCCGGGCGGTCGGCGCTCAGATCCGGGCGGCCGTGGAGCCGCGCGTGTTGGTCCTCACCGGATCGGCCCTCTGAAGTGGCCGTTTACCGCATACCGTCGACCACCGGGGTGTTCGGGGGTAGACCCTGGGCTCTGCCCCGACCCGGCCATCGCTGCGAAGATCAGCCCTTGCGTGGTGGTTGCGGTGGGGCGGTGTCCGTCGTCCGCCGGCGGCTCCGGCTGTCGTGCCGGCGCCGGCTGCAGGACAGGAGCAGGAACTCTCCACGATCGCCCTCGGGGTCCAGACCCTGATGAGTCCGTGTTCGGTGGGCGCACCAAAGCTTCACTCTTGCCGGGGATGGGCCCCGGCACATCGCGAGATCAGTCTTTCTTTTGCTTTCTCGAGCGGAGGTTGGTGACCAGGGCGATCAGCACGCCCACCCCGAAGATGAGGGTGCCCATCACGTTGACCTGGGGTGGCAGGCCGACCCGGGTGGCGCCCCAGATCCACAGCGGGAACGTGACCGTGCTGCCCGCGGTGAAGTTGGTTACCACGAAGTCGTCGATGGACAGCGCGAACGCCAGCAGGATGCCGGAGAACACGGCCGGCAGGATGATCGGGAAGGTCACCTTCCAGAACGTCGTCCATGGGGTGGCGCCCAGGTCGGCGGCGGCCTCCTCGATCGAGCGGTCGAGGGTGACCACGCGGGCCCGCACGATCGCCGCGACGAACGAGATCGAGAACATCACGTGGGCGATCACGATCGTGGTGAAGCCGGGGCCGACGTTCAGCGAGACGAACAGCGAGAGCAGGGACGCACCCATGATCAGCTCGGGCGAGGAGATCGTGCTGAACATGATCACGTTGAGGGTGCCGGAGCCGCGGAAGCGGTAGCGGCCCAGCGCGTAGCCGATGCCGGTGCCCAGCGCCGCCGAGAGCAGGCTGGAGATCACCGCGATGATCAGCGACGTCCACAGTGCCTGGCTGAGGTCCTGGATCTCGAAGAGCTTCGCCGGGTGCCACCACTTGAGCGTGAAGCCGTCCCAGTGCTGGTTGTACCGGCCCGCCGGGTTGTTGAAGCTGAACGCGATCATCACGAAGATCGGGACGATCAGCCAGATGATCACGAGCCAGGTGTAGAGGTAGAGGAGCGTGCCGCCCTTGAGGCGCCGCCGCGGCCGGGCGGCCGGCTCCGGCGCCGGCTCGGTCCGCAGCGGCCGGTCCATGGTGCTCTGGCTCATCGGGCCGCCACCTTCATCACGTCCTCCGTGCCCAGCGCCCGGGCGTACGCGAAGATCCCGACCAGCAGCACCGCCATCAGGATGAACGAGAGCGCCGAGGCGGTCGGGTAGTCGGAGGTCTGCAGGTACTTGGATTGGATGACCTGGCCGATCATGGTGGTCGACTGGCTGCCCAGCACCTCGGAGTTGACGTAGTCCGACGCCATCGGCACGAACGACATCAGCACGCCGGCGAAGACGCCGGGCAGCGCCAGCGGCAGGATCACCTTGCGGAAGGAGAGCGCCGGGCTCGCGTACAGGTCGCGCGACGCCTCCACCACCCGCGGGTCGATCCGCTCGAGCGCCACGTAGATCGGCAGCACCATGAACGGCAGGTAGTTGTAGACCAGCCCGCCGATCACCGCCTCGGGCGTGCCGAGCAGATGGTACGAGTCGGGCAGCACGCCGATGTGCTTGAGCGGCTGCAGCACCGGCCCGTCGTCGGTGAGGATCTGCCGCCACGAGATGGTGCGCAGCACGAACGACACGAAGAACGGCAGGAGCAGCAGGAACAGGTACGTCGGCTTGCGCTTGCCGCCGTAGAAGGCGATCCAGTGCGCCACCGGGAAGGAGAGCGCGATCAGCAGGATCGTCCCGATCGCCGCGTAGATCAGCGAGCGGACCAGCTGGTCGTGATAGCCGCTGATGGCGTCGGTGTAGTTCTGCCAGTGGAACGTCAGGCGGTACCCGTACACCACGTCGCCCTGCTGCAGCGAGAGCGACAGCATCGCGATCATCGGGACCGCGAAGAACACCAGCAGCCAGAGGCCGCCCGGCAGGACCAGGAAGTACGGTGCGAGCTGTCGTTTGAGTCGGTTCATCTCAGCCCAGCACGATCGGCTCGAAGGTCTTCTGGAAGGTCTGCTGGTCGTCGACGTTGCTGAAGGACACGTAGTAGTGCAGCTTCGCGTAGACGTCGTCGGTCGGGAACACCAGCTTCGAGTCCGCGGCCGCGAGCTCGCTGGTCTTGTCGGTGCCCTTCTTCTTCGCGGCGGCGGCGCGCATCTCGGCCTGGGCCGCCGGCACCGGGCAGACGTAGCCGATGAAGTTGGCGATCGAGGCCGCGATGTCCGGCCGGTAGAAGAAGTCCATCAGGGTGATCGCGTCGAGCGGCGCCTTGGCGGTGATCGGGATCGTCATGTTGTCGGTCCAGATCGTCCCGCCCTCCTCCGGGATGACGAACTTGAAGTTCGTACCGTCGGAAAGGTTTTTCTGGAAGACGTCGCCGGACCACGCCATGGTGATCCAGACCTCGCCGTTGCCGAGCGCGTCGATGTAGCTCTGGTCGTAGTACTTGCGGACCAGCGGCTTCTGCGCCTTCAGCTCCTTGGCGGCCTTGTCCCAGTCCGACGAGGTGGACTTGTCCGGGTTGGCGCCGACCTTGAGCAGGCCGAAGTTCGCCAGCTCCTGGGTGTCGGAGAACATCCCGATCTTACCCTTGAACGCCGGGTCCCACAGGTCGGCGAGCTTGGTGATCGGCCGCTTGGTCTTGGTCTCGTCGTACGCGATGCCGGTCATCCCGGACGCCCACGGCACGCTGTACACGTTGCCCGGGTCGTACGCTTCCTTGGTGTACTGGGCGCCCGCGTTCTTGGTGAAGTTGGGCAGCTTGCTGTGGTCCAGCGGGGCCAGGAAGCCGGAGTCGCGGAACTGCGCGAACTGGATGCTGTTGGTGATGACCATCAGGTCGTAGCCGATCGACTGGCCCGCGGCCAGCTGCGGCTGCACCTTGGCGAACCAGGGCCCCATCTCCTGGATCACCTCCTTGTAGGTCACCGTGATGCCGGTTTCCTTGGTGAAGGTCGCGAGCTCGGGCTTCTTCGGGTCCATGTAGAGCGGCCAGTTGGCGAAATCGACGTGGCCGACCTTGGTCTTGCCCGTCCAGTACTTCGCCACGGCGTCCGGGGCCACGCTGGCGCCCGCGCCCGGCTTGGCCTTGCCCTGCACGCCGCAGGCGGCCAGGGTGGCGCCGAGGGCGGAGAGACCGGAGATCCGCAGCGCGTCCCGGCGGCCGATCCGGCGCTGGGTCAGGCCGCGAAGAAGGGCACCGTCGGGGAGGTTCGAGGCAGACATCAGACTCCGATCAGGTACGAGTGCTGGGGGGCCCAGGTCAGGTAGACGCGATCGCCGCGATCGGCGAGATCGTCGGCGTTCGAGGCATTTTGATCGAAGACAGTAAAGTCGGCACCCGCCGCCGTCGCCACGGTGTAGTTGGTCGAGGTTCCGTGATAAACAACCTCATTGACAAGCCCGGAGAGCACGCTCGCTCCGGTCGCCGAGACCGGCGGCACCCCGCGGTGCAGGTCGATCTTCTCGGGCCGCACCGAGACCTCGATCTTGTCGCCGGCCCGCACCGCGCTGCCGCAGGGCACCACGACCCGGTCCTGCTGGCTGTAGGTCAGCAGGGCCAGCCCGTTCTCGACCCGGTCGGCGGTGCCCTCGACGATGTTCGAGGTGCCGATGAAGCCGGCCACGAACCGGGTCGACGGCCGCTCGTAGATGTCCCGCGGCGTGCCCAGTTGCTCGATCACGCCGGCGTTCATCACCGCGATCCGGTCGGACATGGTCAGCGCCTCGCCCTGGTCGTGCGTGACGTAGACGAAGGTGATCCCGACCTCGCGCTGGATGCGCTTGAGCTCGACCTGCATCTGCTGGCGCAGCTTGAGGTCGAGGGCGCCGAGCGGCTCGTCGAGCAGCAGCGCCCGCGGCCGGTTGACCAGGGCCCGGGCCAGGGCCACGCGCTGCTGCTGGCCGCCGGACATCTCCCGGGGCGCCCGCTTCTCCATGCCGGTCAGCGAGACGATGTCGAGGATCTCGCCCACCCGGCGCTTGATCTCGTCCTTGGCGACCTTCTTGCGCTCGAGACCGAACGCCACGTTCTGGTACGTGTTCAGGTGCGGGAACAGGGCGTACGACTGGAAGACCATGTTGATGTCGCGCTTGTTCGGGGCGACCCCGGTCACGTCCTTGCCGTCCAGGTAGACCTTGCCGGCGGTCGGCTCCTCGAAGCCCGCGATCATGCGCATCGTGGTGGTCTTGCCGCAGCCCGACGGCCCGAGCAGCGAGAAGAACTCCCCCTGCGCGATCGCCAGATCCGTACGCTTGACGGCCGCGACCGACTCGCCGTGTGCCAGGTAGTTCTTGTGGACTCCCGCGAACCTGATGGCCGGGGTCCCGTCGGTCACCGTCGGTGGCCGCGATACGGCGCTCTGCTGGGGGGTGGTCATGTCGATCCTCTTCGCGGGGGGTGGAGATGGCCGGCCGGTTCGGCGGTCAGCCCAGGTTGCTCATCACGTGCTTGATCCGGGTGTACTCCTCGAACCCGTACATCGAAAGGTCCTTGCCGTAGCCGGAGTGACCGTAGCCGCCGTGCGGCATCTCCGAGACGAAGGGCAGGTGCGTGTTGATCCAGACGGCGCCGAAATCGAGCCGGCGGCTCACGCGCATGGCGCGGCCGTGGTTCTGCGTCCACACGCTCGCGCTCAGGCCGTAGCGCACGTCGTTCGCCCAGCGCACGGCGTTCTCCTCGTCGTCGAACCGCTGGACGGTGACGACCGGGCCGAAGATCTCGTCCTGGATCATCTCGTCCCGCTGGGCCAGCCCGGCGACCACGGTCGGCTCGAGGAAGTAGCCGCGGTCGCCGATCCGGTGGCCGCCGGCGACGATCTCGGCGTGCGCCGGCGTCCGCTCCAGGAAGCCCTGCACCCGGGCCAGCTGGTGGGCGTTGTTGACCGGCCCGAAGTACGCGTCGGGGTCGGCCGGCGGGCCGACCCTGGTGTTCTTCGCCGCGGCCGCGAGCGCGGCGGTGAAGTCGTCCGCGATCCCGCTCTGCACCAGCACCCGGGTCGCCGCCGTGCAGTCCTGCCCGGCGTTGAAGAAGCCCGCGCCGGCGATCGCCTCGGCGGCCGACTCGATGTCGACGTCGTCGAAGACGATCACCGGCGCCTTGCCACCGAGCTCCAGATGAGCCCGTTTCAGGTCGGCCGCCGCCGCCACGGCGACCTCCATGCCGGCCCGGGTGGAGCCGGTGATCGAGACGAGCTGCGGCGCCGGGTGCGCGACCACCGCACGGCCGGTGTCCCGGTCGCCGCAGACCACGTTGAGCACGCCGGGCGGGAGGAACTCGGCGGCGATCTCGGCGAGCAGCAGGGTGCTCACCGGGGTGGTGTCGGAGGGTTTGAGCACGACCGCGTTGCCGGCCGCGATCGCCGGCGCGAACTTCCAGACGGCCATCACCATCGGGTAGTTCCACGGCGTGACCTGCGCGCACACCCCGATCGGCTCGCGCCGCACGTACGAGGTGTGGTTGGCGAGGTACTCCCCCGCCGACTTGCCCTCGAGGACGCGCGCCGCGCCCGCGAAGAAGCGCAGTTCGTCGACCATCGGGCCGATCTCCTCGCGGCGGGTGGCCTCGACCGGCTTGCCGGTGTTGCGGACCTCCGCCGCGATCAGGTCGCCGGCCCGGGCCTCGACCGCGTCGGCGATGCGCAGCAGGGCGCGCTGCCGCTCGGCCGGGGTGGCATCCCGCCAGACCTCGAAGCCGGCCCCGGCCGCGGTCATCGCCGCGTCGACGTCGGCTGCGGAGGAGACCGGGGCGGCCAGATACGCCTCACCGGTGCTCGGATCGACGACCTCCGAGGTGACGCCGTCGACGGTGCCGGTGTAGTCGCCACCGACGAAGTTCCGCAGCTCGATCACTGATGGGCCCTCCAGTTGAGGCTTGTGACAACCCCCACTTGACAACTGGAGGGACCTTGTCACACGCAGGTGTTCTAAACAAGGGAATCCGAGGAATTTTCCCAACTCGAAACGGAATCAGGCGTTGACCGCCGATCGCAGCTACGTAATCCGGCGTCAGCCCACGTAATGCTGGTCGGCCACTTTCAGCGCCTCGTCGAGGATCGCCAGCCCCTCCCGGACCTCGTCCGCGGAGACCGTGCAGGGCGGCACCACATGCACCCGGTTGAAGTGGGTGAACGGCCAGAGACCTCGCTCTTTGCAGGCCGCGGCCACCTCGTTCATCGGCGCCGCGGCGGTCCCGGCGGCGTTGAAGGGCACCAATGGCTCGCGCGTCGCCCGGTCACGGACGAGCTCGATCGCCCAGAAGACGCCGAGGCCGCGCACCTCCCCCACGCTCGGGTGCTTCTCGGCGAGCTCGGCGAGTCCCGGCGCGATCACGTCGTCGCCGATCGCCCGGGCGTGCTCGACGATCCCCTCCTCCTTGAAGATCTCGATGGAGGCCACCGCCGAGGCGCAGGCGAGCGGATGCCCCGAGTAGGTGAGCCCGCCGGGGAACGGCCGGGTCTCATAGGTGGCGGCGATCTCGTCCGAGATGAGCACCCCGCCGAGGGGCAGATAGCCCGAGTTGACCCCCTTGGCGAAGGTGATCAGATCCGGCGTGACGCCCCAGCGGTCGATCGCGAACCACTCGCCGCACCGGCCGAAGCCCGCCATCACCTCGTCGGCGATGAACACGATGCCGAACTCGTCGCAGAGCGCCCGCACGCCGGCCAGGTAACCGGGCGGCGGCACCAGGATGCCGTTGGTGCCGACCACCGTCTCCAGCAGGACCGCGGCCACGGTGCCGGCGCCCTCGAAGACGATCGTGTCGCGCAGGTGCTTCAGGGCGCGCTCGGTCTCTTGTTCCTGGGTCTCGGCGTAGAACGGCGAGCGGTACGGGTACGGGCCCCAGAAATGCACCACGCCCACCGCGGCCGGCTCGTTGGCCCAGCGCCGCGGGTCGCCGGTGGCGGCGATCGCGGTGGTCGTCGAGCCGTGGTAGCTGCGGTAGGTGGCGAGCACCTTGTGCCGGCCGGTGTGCCCGCGGGCCAGCCGGATCGCGTTCTCGGTCGCCTCGGCGCCGCCGTTGGTGAAGAACACCTTGTTCAGCGGGCCGGGCGCGAGCTCGGCGATCAGGCGGGCCGCCTCGCCGCGCTTGTCGTTGGCGAAGGCCGGCTGGATGGTGCAGAGCTTCGCGGCCTGCTCCTGGATCGCGGCGACCAGCCTCGGGTGCTGGTGGCCGATGTTGACGTTGACCAGCTGAGACGAGAAGTCCAGATATTTCGTGTTTTCGTAGTCCCAGAAGTAGCTGCCTTTTGCTCCCGCGATCGGAAGCGGATTGATCGAGCCCTGGGCCGACCAGGAATGGAAGACGTGCGCGCGATCGTCGGCGCGGACCACAGAGTCGGACATTTCTTCCCTATCGGGTCTGGGGGAAGCCGAGGTCCACGGACGACGTGCCCGGGTCGGGCCAGCGCGAGGTGACGACCTTGGTGCGGGTGAAGAAGTGGATGCCGTCCGGCCCGTACATGTGGGTGTCGCCGAACAGCGACGCCTTCCAGCCGCCGAACGAGTAGTAGGCGACCGGCACCGGGATCGGCACGTTGACCCCGACCATGCCCGCGTTCACATCGAACTGGAACTGCCGGGCGGCGCCACCGTCCCGGGTGAAGATGGCGGTTCCGTTCCCGTATTCGTTGTCATTGATCAAAGACAGGGCTTGCGCGTACGTCTGGACCCGCACCACGCACAGCACCGGCCCGAAGATCTCGTCGGTGTAGACCGCCATCTCCGGCGTGACGTTGTCCAGCAGCGTGACCCCCAGGAAGTAGCCGGCGTCCGGCAGCTCGGCCTCGCGCCCGTCGGCCACCACGGTCGCCCCGGCCTGGGCGCCCGCGGCGATGTAGCCGGCCACCTTCTCCCGGTGCTGGGCGGTGATCAGCGGGCCCATCTGCGACTCCGGGTCGGTACCCGCGCCGATCCGCAGCTTCGGCAGCCGGGCCGCGATCGCGTCGACCAGCGGGCCGGCCACGTCGCCGACCGCCACCACGACCGAGACGGCCATGCAGCGCTCGCCGGCCGAGCCGTAGGCCGCGCTGACCGCCGCGTCCGCCGCCGCGTCGAGCTCGGCGTCCGGCAGGACGATCATGTGGTTCTTGGCGCCGCCGAGGGCCTGCACCCGCTTGCCGTGCGCGGTGCCGGTCTCGTAGATGTACTTCGCGATCGGGGTGGAGCCGACGAAGCTGACCGCCGCGATGTCCGGGTGGGTCAGGATCGCGTCGACCGCCTCCTTGTCGCCGTTGACCACGGTGAAGACGCCGTCCGGCAGGCCCGCCTCCCGCCACAGCCGGGCCAGGAAGAGGGCGGCCGACGGGTCCTTCTCGCTCGGCTTGAGCACGAACGCGTTGCCGGCCGCGATCGCCGTGGTGCACATCCACAGCGGCACCATGCCCGGGAAGTTGAACGGCGTGATGCCGGCGACCACGCCGAGCGGCTGGCGGATCGAATACACGTCCACGCCGGTCGACGCCTGCTCGCTGTAGGCGCCCTTCATCAGGTGCGGGATGCCGGTGGCGAACTCCGCGTTCTCCAGGCCGCGGGCGACCTCGCCGGCCGCGTCGGAGAGCACCTTGCCGTGCTCGCTGGTGATCACGGCGGCCAGGTCGCCGGCCCGGTCGGCGAGCAGCTCGCGGAACTTGAACAGCACCGCCGAGCGGCGGGACAGCGAGGCCTCGCGCCACGCCTTGGCGGCCTCCTTCGCCACCGCGACCGCGTGGCCCACCTCGGCGGCCGACGCGAGGTCGACCTCGCCGGTCTGCTCGCCGGTGGCCGGGTTGAAGACGGGGCCGGTGCGGCCCGAGGCGCCGGCGCTCTCGGCGCCGCCGATCCAGTGCGCGATACGAGTCATGGCCCCGAGATTACGTAACACCCCTGGACCGAACAATGCTCGGAACGTACTGTCACAAAGTGCTTTTGGCTGTCAGTGAGCTATTGGAAGAGCCGACGGCCCGTGGTCTGGCCGAGGCCGTCGGCCGAGCCGTGGGCAATGGCGCCCTCGCCCCGGGCGCCAAGCTGCCGCCGGTTCGCACGGTCGCGCGTGAGCTGCGGATGTCGCCGACCACGGTCAGCGCAGCCTGGCAGTTGCTGCGCCGGGCCGGCACCATCCAGACCGACGGACGTCGCGGCACGGTCGTCGCCACGAACCGGACGGGCGGCCCCGGCCGCTACCGGGCCGCCCTGCGCGGACGATCCGGTTTCGCCCTGGACCTGTCCACCGGCGTGCCCGACCCGGCCCTGCTGCCCGCCCTGCCGTCGCCGGCCGGCCTCTCCCCGGCCCCGAGCAGCTACCTGGACGAGCCCGTGCTGCCCGCCCTCGCCGGCCTGCTGCGCGACACCTGGCCGTTCCCGCCCGACCGCCTGGCGATCTTCGACGGCGCCATGGACGCCGTCGACCACGTCGCCACCGCCCTGCTGCGCCTGGGCGACCGCGCGATCGTGGAGAACCCCTGCTTCCCCCCGCTGCTCGACCTGCTGGACGCCCTGGGCGTGGAGGCGGTCGGCGTCGACACCGACGCGGAGGGCATGCTGCCCGCCGCCCTGGCCCCGGCCATGCAGTGCCGCCCCGCCGCCGTCTTCCTGCAGCCGCGCGCCCTCAACCCGACCGGCGCGTCGTGGTCGCCCGCCCGGCAGAGGTCGCTGGCCGCCGTGCTCGCCCGGCATCCGCACGTGTACGCCGTGGAGGACGACTCGGCCGGCGACGTCGCCACCAGCCCCCTGCTGTCGCTCGGCGCCCTGCTCCCCCGGCAGACCGTCCACGTCCGCAGCTTCTCCAAGTCGCACGGCCCCGACCTGCGGCTGGCCGCGGTCGGCGCCCCCGCCACGCTCCTCGACCCGATCCTGGAGCGGCGCCTGCTCGGCCAGGGCTGGACCAGCCGCCTCCTCCAGCAGCTGCTCCTGTCCCTGCTGACCGACCCGTCCTCGCTCGCCGCCGTCGGCCACGCCCGGGCCGAGTACGCCCGCCGCCGCTACCTGGTCATCGACGCCCTGGCCGCCGCCGGCATCCCCCTCCCCCCAGGCGACGGCCTGAACATCTGGCTCCCGGTAGCCGACGAGCAGGCCGCGCTGATCTCCCTGGCCAGCGCCGGCATAGCCGCGGCGGCCGGCACCGCCTTCACCCCGTCCGGCGGCCCCCCGCACCTGCGCGTGACGGTAGGCCTGATCACCACCGACCACGCCACGGTCGCCGCCCGCCTGGCCGAGGCCGCCCTCTCCCCCGCCCACTCCGCCCCCCGCTGACCGTTGATACTCCGCTAGCCGTCACACGACAATGTCCCCATGACCACCCCTCGTGACGCACCGCAACTGGTCAAGGAGCGATCGGGATGACGCCGTGGGACACTCGCCCCATGAACGGCCAGCCACTCGACCTGTCCCGCACCTGGACCGAGGACGAGTACCTGGCCCTGGGCGAACTCGACATCGGGACCGAGCTCGTGGACGGAAGAATTCTGGTGAGCCCCTCGCCCAGCTTTGCCCATCAAAACATCTCCCGGTACCTGGCCAACGCCCTCGAGCCGGCCGCCTGGACCGTTGGCCTGGTCCTGGCCGAAGCGGTGGACCTCCGGATCGCGGCCGGGACCATCGTGTGCCCGGACGTCATCATCGGTAAGTTCACGTGGGAGCGGGGCGCCAAGGACGCGGCCGACGCGGTTCTCGTCGTCGAGGTGACGTCACCGAGCAACGCCAACTGGGACAGATCAGGAAAGATGGAGCGCTACGCGGCCGCGCGAATCCCCTGGTATCTGCTGGCGGAGCCGGACAAGGCGGATCTCCGGGGAGTTACCCTCCGCCTCCTCCGGTTGACCGGAACGCAATACCACACCCACGCATGCGCCGGGCCGGACGAGATCCTCACCTCGGATGAGCCTTTCCCGATCAATATCCATGCCCGGAAGCTGATCAGACCGCCCGTCTGACTGGCCCAAGGCGGCCGCCTGACGGCGGCCGCCGTCAGGCGCGGATCGTCATCCGGGTGACGTGGTCGCCCTCGACCTGAAAGGTGAAATGGGACGGGACGTTGAAGCTGTCGCCGCCCACCTGGGCGGTCACCACCACGGTCACGTCGTCGATCGCGACGTGGAGGACCGTCAGATCGACCTTGACACCGATGAACTCACGGTCGGACCATCCTCTGATCTCGTCGTGGCCGGCGAACTCGCGACCCCAGTCGTCGACGACGCCGTCCGGCGGGAAGCAGGCCAGGAAGGCGTCGGTGTCGCTGGCGTCGGCGGCGTCGATCGCGGCGCGGACCGGGGCCGGCAGGTCGATCGTCATGGGCGGGTGCTCCGTGCTGGGCGGGCGTCCGCACGGACCGCAGGTCATCATTCTCTCGGTGTCGGCCGCCGGGAAAGCCCGGGCGTGTCGTGGATGTGCAATACTTCCGGCACCGCGGTCGAAAGTTTCAGGGGAGAGCCCCGCGGGAGGCGAGGAGAGACGGATGGCCACGGTCGGGCGACGAGTGACCATCGCGACCATCGCGGAGGCGGCGGGAGTGTCCGTCCCCACGGTGTCGCGAGTGCTCAACGGGCGTACGGACGTGTCTCCCGAGACGCGCGACCGGATAGAGCATCTTCTCCGCGAACACGACTACCGTCCCCGCAACTCTCGGCAACCGCTGCGGGCGGGATTGATAGACCTCGTTTTTCAGGACCTGGACAGCCCGTGGGCGGTCGAGTTGATCCGCGGCGTCGAGGAGGTCACCCACGCGGCCGGGGTCGGCACCGTGGTGTCGGCCATCCACCGGCGCACCGCCTCGACCCGCCAGTGGCTGCAGAACCTGCGCGCCCGGCAGTCCGACGGCGTGATCCTGGTGATCTCCGACGGGGCCGGCCCGATCAGCACCGAGCTGCACCGGCTCAACGTGCCGATGGTGATCATCGATCCGGCCGGCGGCGTCGCCGCGGACGTGCCGACGATCGGCGCCACGAACTGGTCCGGCGGGCGCAGCGCCACCGAGCATCTGATCTCGCTCGGCCACACCCGGATCGGCTTGGTCGAGGGCCCGAAGAACCTGCTCTGCTCGCGCGCCCGGCTGGACGGCTACCGGGCCGCCCTCGAGGAGGCCGGCCTGCGCGTCGACCGGCGGCTGATCGCGCCCGGCGCCTTCAACCACGAGTCCGGCTTCCAGGCCGGCGAGTACCTGCTCGACCTCGAGGAGCCGCCGACGGCGATCTTCGCCTCCAACGACCAGATGGCGCTGGGCCTGTACGAGGCGGCCCGCCTGCGCGGCATCCGGATCCCCGAGGAGCTGAGCGTGGTCGGCTTCGACGACCTGCCCGAGGCCCGCTGGTCGGCGCCGCCGCTGACCACCGTGCGTCAGCCGCTCGCCGACATGGGCGGGCTCGCCGCGCGGACGGTCCTGCGACTGTCCCGCGGCGAGCCCATTGAAACCCCCCGGGTGGAGCTGGCGACGGAGCTCGTGATCCGGGAGAGCACGGCCCTACTTGCCAAAACCGGCGGTAAGGCCGCTCAGTAGCTGCCGGCGCCCGATTGCGTACAGCAGGATGATCGGGAGCGTGGTGAGGGTAACCGCCGCGGCGATCGCCGGCACGTTCACCTGGAACTGGCCCTGGAAGCTGACGAGCGCCAAGGGGATGGTGCGCTTGTCGGGACTCTGGGTCAGCACCAGCGGGAGCAGGAAGCCGTTCCAGATGCCCAGGGCGTTGTAGATGGTGACCGTGACCAGCGCCGGGCGGGTCAGCGGGAACGCCAGCCGCCACAGCGTGCCCCACTCGGTGGCGCCGTCCATGCGCATCGACTCGAACAGCTCGCGCGGCACGTCCCGGATGAAGTTGGAGAGCACCAGGACCGACAGCGGAATCGCGAAGGCGATCGAGGGCAGGATGATCGCCAGCAACGTGTCGTACAGGTGCAGCCGGATGATGATCAGATAGACCGGGATGATCACCGCCTGCAGCGGGATCGCCAGGCCCATCAGGAACAGCGTGTTCATCGTCCGCAACCACCGGTTGCCGACCCCCCGGACGATCGCGTACGCCGCCATGAAGGAGATGGCGACGGCCGGGACCACCGCACCGACCGAGACGATCACGCTGTTCAGGAAGTAGTGGACGATGTCGTTCTGGAAGACCAGCTTGTAGTTGTCGAAGGTGATCTCGTGCGGCGGGAGCATCGAGTTGGTGAAGAAGTAGTTCTCCGAGGTCTTCACGCTGGTGATGACGATCCAGTAGATCGGCACCATCACGACGACCAGCCAGAGCCAGGCGAAGGTGCCGCCGAGCCAGTTGAGCCGCAGCAGCCGGCCGACGGGTGTCGTGCCCTTGCGCGCCGGCGCGGACGCGTGGATCGCGGCCACCTCAGGCCCCTTCCAGTTGGCTCTCGTCGCCACGACCGCCGAGGCGGCGCAGCAGCTGGGCCAGCAGCAGACCGACGAGGACCAGGATCACCGCGATCGCGCTCGCCGGGCCCATGAGGTTGGCCATGAAACCCTTCCGGTACATCTCGAGGGCCAGCGCCCGGGTGGAGTCACCGGGACCGCCGTTCGTGAGCACATAGATCAGGTCGAAGAACGTCAGCGAGCCGACGACCATCAGCGTCGACGAGGTGATGATCGTGTACTTGATCTGGGGAAGCGTGATGCTGAAGAACTGGCGTAGCCGCCCGGCACCGTCGATCTGCGCGGCCTCGAGCATCGAGACGGGAATCTGCCGCACCGCGCCTTGATAGATCAGCGAGTGGAACGGGACGTACTGCCAGGACACCACGAAGACCAGCACCCAGATGGCGAGTTTCGAGCTGCCGAGCCAGTCCTGATTGAGGAAGCCGACCCCCAGACCGGTGCCGAGCCCGAAGTTCGGGTCGAGCAGGGCCTTGTACGTGATCGAGATGGCCACCGAGGACAGCAGCAGGGGGATGAAGTAGAGCACCGCCAGGAACCCGCGGTAGCGCTTGAACGCCGCCAGGAACACACCGATCAGGATCGAGATCGGCGTCTGCACCAGCCACGACAAAATCATGATCTCGAAGGTGACCAACAGCGAGTGCGGCAGCTCGGGATCCTTGAGCTCCGCCTTCCAGCTGGTCAGGCCGGTGAAGTGGATGGTGCCGATGCCGTCCCAGGTGGTGAAGCTGAGGCCGAGGACGCCGAGCAGGGGGATGATCCCGAACGCGAAGAACATCAGCATGGCCGGCAACGCCATCCATGCCACCGAGCCGCTCCGCCCGCGCCCCGCTGCTGTTGGCTCCTTCACGCGGACCGCGGGCGGAGCGAGCGCCGTCATTTGCCGATGACCCCGTTCATGTTGTCGACCCACTGCTGGGGGGAGATCTGCAGCTGGAACAGCTTACTGATGTTGTCCAGGAGCGTGTCGGCCGCTGTCGGGCTCAGCGCCTGGTCCCACGACTGGGCGAAGACCTTGGCCTTGGACGCGATGGACGACATGTCCTTGAGGAACTGCGCGTCGTCGCCGGTGAACAGGCTGTCGCTGTTGGTCAGGACCGGGACGCCGCCCGACTTGACCCAGCCGGCCTTCTCCTGGTCGTCGACCAGGGTGGTGGAGAAGAACTTCTTGGCGATGTCCTGCTGCGCCGCGGTGGCCTTGGACGAGATGGACAGGTACTGCCCGGGGTTGCCGACCGTGTTGCTCGGGTCGCCCTTTCCGCCCTCCACCGGCGGGAAGTTCATCCAGCCCAGCCCGCCGGACGAGACGAACTTGCCGCCGTTGGCCTTCTGGATGCCGTACGACCAGGAGCCGTGCAGCATCATCGCGGCCTTGCCGGTGAACAGCAGCGCCTGGTCCGCGTTCTGGTCGGCGACGACCGAGGAGAAGCCCTTCTCGAAACCGCCCGCCTTCACCAAGTCCTGGATCTTGGTCAGCATGTCCAGCACCGCCGGGTCGGACCAGGCGCCGGCCTTGCCGGCGAAGACGTTGTTGAAGACATCCGAGCCGGCGGTGCGGTCGAGCAGGAACTCGAGCCACATCATGTTCGTCCAGCGGGACTGGCCGGCGAGCGAGAACGGCGCGATGTTCTTGGCCTTGAACTTCGGCACCAGCGCCATCATGTCGCCCCAGGACTGCGGCGGCTGCACGCCGACCTGGTCGAAGACCTTCTTGTTGTAGAACAGCACGATCGGCTGGACGGTCTCGATCGGCATCGCGTAGATCTTGCCGCCGACCGTGGCCGCGCCGAACGACGAGGGCAGGATCTTCTCCTTGACCGCGGCGTTCTGACCGAACCAGTCGGTCAGGTCCACGACCTGACCGCCGTCGACGTAGCTCTTGAGGCCGCCACCGCCCCAACCCCAGATCATCGTCGGGGCCTGGCCGGCGCCGATCGCCGTCTTGATCTTCTGCTTGTAGTCGTCGTTCGCGAAGAACGTCGGGGCGATCTTGGTGCTCGGGTTCGCCGCGTTGAACCGGTCGATCGCCGCCTGGCGGATCGGCTGGCCCGGCTCGCCCGAAAGTGACCAGTAGCTCGCGCTGCCGCTGCTGCCGCCGCCGCTGGTGCCGCCCTTGTTCGACGGACCCGAGCTACCACATGCCGCTAGGGCCGCGGCGCCTGCTGCGCCCGCGGCCAGTCCCAGGAAATTCCGCCGGGAGAAACTGCTATTGGTCACGCTGATCTCCGTACTCGAGTGCCGCGTCCTGCCGCGGCGAGTGGATCGTCGTGGGATGGGTTGTCGCCGTCACAAAGCCTGCAACTTTCGTGAGTCGGCCGCAAGTTAACGTGAGGTTTCGTTAACGTAGGGTTTCGGCTTGATCATGTCAAGACTCTTGCTCTGGTCGCGCTCCCACGGAGAGAGTGGACCGGAGCGCGAGCCTCTCGGCCAAGACGTGCCCGAGCGATAACTCATGCTGTAAAAATACTGAAAGTTTCGGAGCTTGTTGAGGAGTCGCGCCGTGACCGCAGAGCAGGCGAACCAGCCATGGCAGGACCCGGCGCTACCCGTGGCGGACCGCGTCGAGCTGTTGCTCGCCACGATGACCGCCGAGGAGAAAGTAGCCCAACTCGGCAGCCGGTGGGTGGGCAACGACATGCCCGCCGCCGGATCCGAGGACCTTTATACAGATCCTGAAGAAACGGTGAACGTGGCCCCCATGCAGGACGTCTTCGCGGCCTCCGGCACGGTCCCGCTGTCCGCGGCGAGCCGGCACGGCCTGGGCCAGCTGACCCGGGTGTACGGCAGCGTGCCGCGCACCGCCGCCGAGGGCGCCGCCGAGGTGATCCGCCAGCAGCGCGTCGTCCTGGAGGGCTCCCGCCTGGGCGTGCCCGCGATCGTGCACGAGGAGTGCCTGACCGGGTTCACCTCGTACGGCGCCACGGTCTACCCGGCCGCGATCGCCTGGGGCGCCACCTTCGACCCCGAGCTGGTCGAGCGGATGGCCGCCGCGATCGGCCGGGACATGGCCGCCCTCGGCATCCATCAGGGACTGTCCCCGGTGCTCGACGTGGTCCGCGACTACCGCTGGGGCCGGGTCGAGGAAACCATCGGCGAGGACCCGTACCTGGTCGCGATGCTCGGCGCCGGCTACGTGCGCGGCCTGCAGAGCGCCGGCGTGATCGCCACGCTCAAGCACTTCGCCGGGTACTCGGCGTCCCGCGGGGCCCGCAACCACGGCCCGGTGCCGATGGGCCGGCGCGAGCTGATGGACGTCATCCTGCCGACCTTCGAGACCGCCGTACGCGAGGCCGGCGCCCGCTCGGTGATGAACTCCTACTCGGACGTCGACGGCGTGCCGGCCGGCGCCGACCCGTGGCTGCTCACCGAGCTGCTGCGGGAACGGTGGGGCTTCACCGGCACCGTGGTCAGCGACTACTGGGCGGTGCCGTTCCTGGCCACCATGCACCGGATCGCCGCCGGCACCGACGACGCCGGGGCGCAGGCCCTGGCGGCCGGCATCGACGTGGAACTGCCCGACACGCTCGGCTTCGGCCCGGCCCTGATCGGCAAGGTCCCGGACGAACTGATCGATCGGGCGGTGCGCCGTCACCTCGTACACAAAATCGAACTTGGTCTTCTGGATGCGGGATGGACGCCGGAGTCATCGGTTGCCGGGGCGGGCGAGGTCGACCTGGATTCGCCGGCCAACCGCGCGCTCGCCCGGGAGATGGCGGAGAAATCGGTCGTCCTGCTGGATCCCGGATCATCGCTGCCGCTCGATCCGGCCCTGCGGAGGGTCGCGGTCGTGGGTCCGTGCGCCGATGACCCGCGTACGTTCATGGGCTGCTACGCGTTCCCCAACCACGTCCTGCCCCGCCATCCGGGGCACGGCCTGGGCATCTCGGTCCCCACGGCGGTCGACGCGCTGCGCACGGAGTTGCCCGGCGCCTCGGTGGTCCATGAGCAGGGGTGCGCGGTCACCGGCGACGACCGGTCCGGCTTCGAGGCCGCCGTCGCCGCCGCCCGGGAGGCCGACGTCTGCGTGGCGATGGTGGGCGATCTGGCCGGTTTGTTCGGGCACGGCACTTCGGGTGAGGGCTGCGACGCCGACGACCTGCGTCTGCCCGGTCTGCAGGGCGCGTTGCTGGAAGAACTCCTGGCGACCGGTACGCCGTTGGTCGTCGTCGTGGTTTCCGGCCGCCCGTACGCGCTGGGCGAGGTGGCCGGAAGAGCCGCGGCGCTGGTGCAGGCGTTCATGCCGGGCGAGGAGGGCGGCTCGGCGATCGCGGGCGTGCTCTCCGGCCGGGTGCAGCCCGGGGCCAAGCTGCCGGTGCAGATCCCGCGGACGCCCGGCGGCCAGCCCGGCACCTACCTGCAGCCGCCGCTCGGGGCCGAGAACAGCGGCGTGAGCAACCTGGACCCGACCCCGCTGTTCCCGTTCGGGCACGGGCGCTCGTACACCAGCTTCGCGGTCGACGACCTCCGGATCAGCGACGAGTCGGTGCCGACGGACGGCGAGTTCGCGGTGACCGTACGGGTGCGCAACACCGGTCCGCGGGCCGGCGACGAGGTGGTCCAGCTCTACCTGCACGACGTGCTCGCCCAGGTCACGCGGCCGGTCAAGCAGCTCACCGGGTTCTGCCGGGTGCCGCTCGAGCCGGGCGAGGCCAAGGACGTGCGGTTCCGGGTGCACACCGACCGCACGGCCTTCACCGGCCGCGACTACCGCCGGATCGTCGAGCCGGGCGAGCTGGAGATCATGGTCGGCTCCTCCAGCGCGGAACTCCCCTGCCGCGGCCGGATCGTGCTGACCGGCGCGCTCCGCGAGTGCGGCCCCGACCGGGTGCTGATCACGCCGGTCGAGGTGGAGAAGATCTGAGGCCGGGGCTTCCCGGCACCGTCCGCCGGGGAGCCCCGACTCTGCCCGTTCGGACGGCGCTTCTGCCCGATTTACCCCATGAACCGGCGTGCCGGTGCGGGCGGATGCGAGCACGCCATCCATCGACAGCGGTCCCGGTCCGGGTTTCGGGGCGGCTGTCGCGGTGTCCGTTTCCGATCAGAGCTCGAGTCCCTCGGACGGGGCGTCGTTCGGCTTCATGCCGGCTGGCGGCGGTTCGCCTCGAAGCGGCTTGGTGCACAGGACGTCGGGCACCGGCAGGTAGCCGAGCGCCTGCCAGAAGCGCAGACCCTCGGCGTTGTCCGGCATGACCATCAGGTTGACGCGCGGGCAGCCCAGCTTACGGAGGCGCGACTCCACTTCGGCGACCAGCCGGGTGGCGATGCCGGCCCGCCGGTGCGACGGGTGCACGGCCAAGGCGGAAGATCCAACCCCGGCGACCGTCGTACGTGCCCAGCACGACCCCGGCCACCGCGCCGGCCGACTCGGCCACCAGGAACAGTTCCGGGTCGCGGGCCAGTTTCGCCTCGAGTTCGGCTCGCGGGACGACGTCGCGGCCGGTCGAGGCCCACACCGCCAGCACGTCGTCGTAGTCGGACCAGGCGAACTCACGGATCTCGATCACCCGGAGCACGGTAACGGCGCGCCGCCCACCGCAGAACCGAGTTTCGCGAGTCCGCCGGCCGCGCCGGTGCGGTTGACGGGCGGGCACGCCGAAGGGCCGCCGGCCGGACACTCCAGCGGCGCCAGGGGCAACCGCCGCCACCGACCCGTGCGGGCGGGCCGTCCGGCGACGGCAGCCGACCGGCAAGCCCTGCTGAGACCGTTCACAATCGCGACCCGGCGACCGGTCGGCGCAGCACCCCGGCGGAAACCTGGCCGATACAGCATGGACACCATCCTCCACCTCCGGAAACGCTGTCAAGCAGTGCTTATTGCCCTGCGGAGCAGCATCGTTTCAATGTCACGAACCCGTAACGCCGACGTATCCGGGCCTTGACAGCACGTACAGGGCCCGTGGATGTTTGCGTTCACAATTTCGCCCCGCCAAGCGCCAACGCGGCGGTCTCACCGCCCGCTCCCCCGGGTTCCTCTCACCCCAGCGCAAAGGACGATTTCGCATGAAGGCACGTCGCAGGATCGCCGTCGCGGCTTCCGCCGCCACCGCGGCCGCTCTTCTCTCCGCCTGCAGCACCGGCTCGACCAGCTCGTCGGGCTCCACCTCGGGCACCGACGCGTCGGCCGCCCCGGTCTCCACCACGCTGGGCGCCGCCACCAACGGCGTGCCCGCGGCGATCACCGCGGCCGGCGGCACCACGCTGCTCACCACCCCCAAGCCGGACGGTGTCGAGGCTCAGTACGGCCCGATCTGCAAGGGCTCCGACCTGGGCATCGGCAAGATCGACTTCACCAAGGACACGATCGGCTGGGCGCAGTCGGAGAAGGAGGCGAACCCGTTCCGGATCGCCTCCACCAAGTCCCAGGTCGACACCGCCAAGGCCAAGGGCTGGCACCTGCTCACCACCAACGCGCAGTCGAACGTGCAGCAGGAGAACTCCGACATCAAGGGCATGATCGACAAGGGCGCGAAGGCGATCATCTTCTCGCCGATCAACTCGACCGGCCTGGGCGACGCGATCGCGTACGCCAAGTCGAAGCACGTCGCGATGGTCCCGGTCGACCGGAACATCACCGGCGTGCAGGGCTGCAAGGACGTCGGCCCGCAGCTCGGCTCGGACTTCGTCCAGCAGGGCCGCCGCGCCGCGGACGCCATGATCACGGCGACCGGCGGCACCGCCAAGCTGGCCATCCTGCTCGGCGCCTCGGGCGTCAACGTCACCGACGACCGCACCGCCGGCTTCCTGGACGAGCTCAAGGCCAAGAACGCCACCGGCATCTCGGTCATCTTCCAGCAGACCGCCGACTTCACCCGGGAGAAGGGCAAGAGCGTCACCGAGACGATGCTGCGCGCCCACCCGGACGTCACCGCGATCTACGCCGAGAACGACGAGATGGGCCTCGGCGCGCTGGCCGCGCTGGACGACGCCGGCAAGTCCGGCACCAGCAAGGTGCACATCGTCTCGATCGACGGCACCAAGGGCGCCGTGCAGGCCATCGTGGACGGCAACTTCGACGCCGTGATCGAGTCCAACCCGGCGTTCGGCCCGGCCGCGGAGGCCGCGCTCGACGCGTACGTGAACGGTGACGGCGCCCCCGCGGTGACCATCACGACCGACAATCAGTACGACAAGTCCAACGCCGCCGAGGCCCTGAGCTCGGGCAAGGCCTACTGATGTCCACGCCGGTGACCAGCAGCCCGATCCTCAGCGTCACGTCGGCCAGTAAACGGTTCGCCGGAGTACGTGCCCTCGAGGACGTCTCGATCGAGCTGCACGCGGGCTCGGTGCACGCGCTGGTCGGTGAGAACGGGGCCGGGAAGTCGACGCTGATCAAGCTGATCACCGGCGTGTATCAGCTGGACAGCGGAACTGTGCAGCTGCGGGGCGAGAACGTGGCCTTCGACTCGCCCCGCAGCGCCCAGCGCGCCGGGATCGCCACGATCTACCAGGAGGTGCACCTGGCGCCGCAGCTGAGCGTCGCCCGGAACTTCTTCCTGGGCCGTGAGCCGACCCGGCTCGGGTCGCTCGACCTCAAGCGGATGAACCGCGAGGCCGGCGACGCGCTCAAGCGGTACGGGATCGCCGCGGACGTGAAGCGCCCGCTCGGCGAGCTCGGCCTGGGCATCCAGCAGATGGTGGCGATCGCCCGCGCGGTCGAGACCGATGCCAGCGTCGTCATCATGGACGAGCCGACGTCGTCGCTCGAGCCGCGCGAGGTTGACCTGCTGCTCGAGCTGGTCGCCCAGCTGAAGGCCAAGGACGTCGCGATCGTGTACGTGTCGCACAAGCTCGACGAGGTGTTCCGGGCCTGCGACACGATCACCGTCCTGCGCGACGGCAAGCTGGTCTCGACCGGCCCGACCAGCGAGCTGACCCGCCGTCAGCTCATCTCCCGGATGCTCGGCCGGGACGCGGCCGAGCTGGAGAAGGACGGCCGCACCAAGCTCGCCGGCCACAAGACCAATATCGAGGGCGAGCCGCTGCTGCGCGCCGAGCACCTCAACCGGCGGCTGATCCTCGAGGACGTCTCCGTCGTCGTCCGGCCCGGCGAGGTGGTCGGCCTGGCCGGCCTGCTCGGCTCCGGCCGCAGCGAGACGGCAAAGGCGATCTTCGGGGCGCTGCCGCTGGACTCCGGCGAGATCGAGGTGGGCGGCAAGGCGCTGACCCACCAGACCCCGGCCTCCCGGATCCGGGAGCGGGTGGCGATGCTGCCCGAGGACCGCAAGGCCGAGGGGATCATCCCGGACATGTCGATCCGGGACAACATCGGCCTCGCCGCGCTGCCCCAGCTCACCAAGGCCGGCCTGGTCTCCCGCAAGAAGGTCGACGACATCGTCAAGACCTTCATGGACCGGCTGCGGATCAAGGCCTCGGGCCCGAACCAGAAGGTGTCCGAGCTGTCCGGCGGCAACCAGCAGAAGGTGCTGCTGGCCCGCCTGCTCTGCCTGAACCCGCGGGTCCTGCTGCTGGACGAGCCGACCCGGGGCATCGACGTCGGCGCGAAGGCCGAGGTGCAGGCCCTGGTGGCGGAGCTGGCCGAGAAGGGGATGGCCGTGGTGCTCATCTCCAGTGAGCTCGAGGAGGTGGTGGAGGGCTCGGACACGGTCGTGGTGCTGCGCGACGGCGCCCAGCTCGGCCGTCTCGTGGGCGACGACATCAGTGAGGACAAGATCATGGACCTGATCGCGGACGCCGCGTCCGAGCGGATCGAGGCCGCGAAGTGACCACCCTGACCGCGACGTTCAAGGACCGGTCGGCGGTCGCCGCCTGGACCCGCGAGCACGGCGTCTACATCGCCCTCGCCCTGTTGATCGTCTACAACGCGATCGCCACCCCGAACTTCCTCAAGCTGGACACCGTACAGCTGCTGTTCTCGCAGGTGCCGCCGGTGATCATCGTGGCGCTCGGGATGGCCCTGGTGATCGGCACCGGCGGCGTCGACCTGTCGGTCGGCTCGATCATGGCGATCGCCAGCGCGGTGCTGGCCAAGTTCGTGGTGGGCGGGACCCCGATCGGCCTCGCGATGCTCTACGCGGTGATCGCCGGCCTGCTGGTCGGCGTCTTCAACGGGCTGGTCGTGGCGTTCGCCCGGGTGCAGCCGATCGTCGCCACCCTCGGCGTGCTGGTGGCCGGCCGGGGCATCGCCCTGGTCATCACCGGCGGCGCGCTGGTCGAGCTCTTCGTGCCGATCTTCAAGGACATCCGGCTCGGCAAGTTCCTCGGCGTCCCGTACGTCATGATCGTCGCCGCCCTGCTCGCGGCGGGGGTCGCGTTCCTGGTCCGGCGCACCGCGTTCGGCTACCGGCTGCTCGCCATCGGCGGCAACCGGCGGGCGAGCGTGCTGGCCGGCCTCCCGGTGCGCCGCACGCTGATCTTCGTCTACGCGATCTCCGGCACGCTCGCCGCGGTGGCCGGCGTGATCGCCACCGCCCGGCTGCGGGCCAGCGACCCGTCCTACATCGGCCTGCTGATGGAGCTGAGCGCCATCACCGCGGTGGTCGTCGGCGGCACCCCGCTGAACGGCGGCCGGGTCCGCATCCTCGGCACGGTCACCGGCGCGATCCTGCTGCAACTGCTCGAGTCCACGCTCGTCTCGCACAACGCGCCCGACTCGGTGGCCCGGATGGTCGAGGCGTTGATCATCATCGCCGCCGTCTACGTCCAGCGCCCGTCAAGGAGCTCCCGATGACCGCCCCCACCACGAAACCGCAGAAGACAGTGGCGGTGGCCGCCGACCACGGTGGCCGGGAGGCCGCGCGCGCCCGGGCCCGTTCGCTCACCTCGCTGATCTCGCGCAACGGCGCGGTGGCCGTGCTGATCCTTGTCGTGGTGCTCGGCGCGCTGATCGTGCCGAGCTTCGGCAAGCCGGACAACCTGCGCAACGTGGCCCTCGCGGCCTCGTTCATCGGCATCATCGCGGCCGGCATGACCTTCGTGATCATCTGCGGCGGCATCGACCTGTCGGTCGGCTCGACCTACGCGCTCGCGACCATCATCAGCGCCATGTACGCCCCGCGCGGCTCGTTCATCGCGGTCCTCTACGCGCTGCTCGCGGCCGGCCTGGTCGGCCTGATCCAGGGGCTGATCATCGCCCGGTGGCGGCTGCCCGCCTTCATCGTGACGCTGGCCGGCCTGACCGGCGTCCGCGGCCTGGTCTACTTCATCACCAACGAGGGCAACGACCACCCGAAGATCGACGGGCGGCTGGCCTTCGAGGCCCTCGGCACCGGCTCGCTCGCGACGATCGGGACCCCGGTCTGGATCATGCTGGTGGTCTTCGGGATCGGCTGGTGGGCGCTCAACCGCACCCCGTTCGGACAGTCCGTTCAGGCAGTGGGCGGCAACCAGGGCGCGGCCGAGCTGATGGGCTTGCCCGTCAAGCGGACACAGACCATTGTGTACGTTGTGAGCGGCCTCTGTGCCGGCCTCTCCGGCGTTCTCACGACGGCGCTCTCCGGTGGTGGGCAGGAGGCGCGCATCGGCGACGCCTACGAACTCTCCGCGATCGCCGCCGTGGTGATCGGCGGCACCCTGCTCTCCGGCGGCGTCGGCTCGATGGTCGGCACCTTGGCCGGCGTCCTGCTGCTGTTCGTCATCCAGAACCTCATCGTGCAGGGCGCCAACCTCAACTCGTACGTGCAGCAGGTCGTCTCCGGCGGGTTCCTGCTGGTGGTGGTCATCCTCCAGGCGGTGCTCAGCCGGCGGGCAGGCACGAGCGAGACATGACCCCAGCCTCCCTGCCCCAGCGCGGGCCCGTGATGTCGGATGTCGCGG
Organism: Actinoplanes subtropicus; assembly: GCF_000721705.1. Taxonomy (GTDB): domain Bacteria; phylum Actinomycetota; class Actinomycetes; order Mycobacteriales; family Micromonosporaceae; genus Actinoplanes; species Actinoplanes subtropicus. Next base: position 24,684 of record NZ_JOJL01000036.1, on the reverse strand, counting down.
CCCGCGCCGGCGTCTCGCACCAAACCGTCTCCCGGGTGCTCAACGGGCACCCGCACGTGTCGGCCACCACCCGCACCCGGGTGCTGGCCGCGATCGCCGAACTCGGCTACCGGCGGAACCTGTCGGCCCGGGTGCTGGCGACCGGCCGGTCCAACGTGATCGGCGTGGTGGCCCAGAACACCACGCTGTACGGGCCGTCCAGCATGGTGCAGGCCATCGGCGAGGCGGCGCTCGGCGCCGACCTGTCGCTCACCGTCGGGCACGTGGCGGGGTACGACGCCACCGCCGCGTCCCGCCGGATCGTCGAGCGGCTGGTCCAGCAGGGCGCGGCGGGGCTGGTGTTCATCGCCCCGGTGGACGCGGCCGCGGAGGCGATGCGGCTGGTCCCCGACGGGGTGCCGATCGTGACCGTGGACGGCGTCCCCGAGTGGGAGTGCGCGAACGTCGCGGTCGACCAGTACGTCGGCGGCATGCTCGCCACCCGGCACCTGCTCGAGGCCGGCCACCGCACGGTGTGGCACGTGGCCGGTCCCGAGCCGTGGCACGGCAGCCGGGCCCGCGAGGAGGGCTGGCGGGCCGCCCTGGCCGAGGTGGGCGCGGTGGCCCCGCCGATGACCCGGGCCGGCTGGTCGGCGGCGTCCGGCTACCAGTGCGGGCGGATGCTCGCCCGGATCCCGGACTGCACGGCGATCTTCGCGGCCAACGACCACGTCGCGCTCGGCATCATGCGGGCGATGGCCGAGCAGGGCCGGCGCATCCCCGAGGACGTCAGCCTGGTCGGCTTCGACGACGTGCCCGAGGCCGGCTACTTCCATCCGGGGCTGACCACCGTACGGCAGGAATTCGCTGAGGTCGGCCGGGAAGCCGTCCGCCTGCTGCTCGACCAGCTCGCCACCGGCCAGAGCTCCACCGAGAACGCCCTGGTCGAACCCGTCCTCATCCCGCGCGCCACGGTCGGCCCGGTTGTCGCCACCGGGCCGGCCGTGGCCTTGAAGGAGAACGCCTCATGACCGAGAACGCCCTGGTGATCGGGGTCGACTTCGGGACGCTGTCCGGGCGGGCGGTGGTCGTCCGGGTCGCCGACGGCGCCGAACTGGGTTCCGCGGTCCACGCGTACACCCACGGTGTTGTCGATCGTGAATTGCACGGCGTGGCCCTGCCGCCGGATTGGGCGCTGCAGGTGCCCGCCGACTACGTGGACGTGCTGAAGACCGCGGTGCCGGCCGCGATCGAGGCCGCGGGCGCCGACCCGGCCGACGTGATCGGGCTGGCCACCGACTTCACCGCCTGCACGGTGCTGCCCACGCTCGAGGACGGCACCCCGCTCAGCGATCTCGACAAGTTCCGGAGCAACCCGCATGCGTACGTCAAACTGTGGAAGCACCACGCGGCTCAGCCGCAGGCCGACCGGATCACCGAGCTGGCCGCCAAACGCGCCGAGCCGTGGTTGCGCCGCTTCGGCGGCATGATCAGCTCGGAATGGGAGCTGGCCAAAGCGCTGCAGGTCGTCGAGGAAGCCCCGGAGGTGTGGGCCGAAACCCGCTACTGGGTCGAGGCGGCCGACTGGATCGTCTGGCGGATGACCGGGACGTACCTGCGCAACGCCTGCACGGCCGGCTACAAGGGACAGTACGTCGACGGGCACTACCCGCCGGCCGGCTACCTGCGCGAGCTGAACCCGGCGTTCGCCGACTTCGCCGAGACCCGGCTCGACGTGCCGATCGGCGAGCTCGGGCAGGCGGCCGGCACGCTCACCGCCGAGGCCGCCGCGTGGACCGGCCTGCACACCGGGGTGGTCGTGGCGGTCGGCAACGTCGACGCGCACGTGTCGGCGCCGGCCGCGCGGGCGGTCGGCCCCGGCACCCTCGTCATGATCATGGGGACGTCGACCTGCCACGTGCTGAGCTCGGACGTGCTGCGCGAGGTGCCCGGCATGTGCGGGGTCGTCGAGGGCGGCATCGTGCCGGGCCTCTGGGGGTACGAGGCGGGCCAGTCGGGGGTCGGCGACATCTTCGGGTGGTTCGTCGAGAACGGCGTGCCACCCTCGTACGTGACAGAGGCCGCGGAGCGCGGCATCTCGGTGCACGAGCTGCTCAGCGAGAAGGCGGCCGCCCAGCCGGTCGGCGGGCACGGGCTGATCGCGCTCGACTGGCACTCCGGGAACCGGTCGCCGCTGGTCGACCACGAGCTCTCCGGCGTGATCATCGGGCAGACCCTGGCCACCCGGGCCGAGGAGATCTACCGGGCGCTGGTCGAGGCGACCGCGTACGGCACCCGGCTGATCATCGAGGCGTTCCGCGACTCCGGGGTGCCGGTCACCGAGCTGATCGCGACCGGCGGGCTGCAGAAGAACCCGCTGGTCATGCAGATCTACGCGGACGTGCTGCGGCTGCCGATCGGCCTGCTCGACTCCGATCAGGGCCCGGCGCTCGGCTCGGCGCTGCACGCGGCGGTGGCGGCCGGCGCGTACCCGGACATCCGGGCGGCGGCCGCGGCGATGGGCCGGGTCACCCACGACGCGTGGCGGCCGGACGACGAGGACGCCGACCGGTACGACGCGCTCTACGCCGAGTACCGCACGCTGGTCGACTACTTCGGCCGGCACGGCAACGACGTGATGCGCCGCTTGCGGAAGATCCGTCGGGAGGCCTTCCGATGAGGGACCTGTTGCAGGAGGTCCTGGAGGCCAACCGGCGTATCCCGGAGGCCGGGCTGGCGACGCTGACCTGGGGGAACGTCTCCGGCGTCGACCGCGGCGCCGGGGTGTACGTGATCAAGCCGTCCGGCGTGCCGTACCACGCGCTGACCGTGGAGAGCCTGGTCACCGTCGAGATCGAGACCGGGCGGGTGATCGGCGGCACGCTCAAGCCGTCCGTCGACAGCGAGACCCACCGGCTGCTCTACCAGGCGTTCCCGGCCGTCGGCGGGATCACCCACACGCACTCCACCAGCGCGGTGGCGTTCGCCCAGGCCCGGCGGGACATCCCGGTGCTGGGCACCACGCACGCCGACAACTTCGACGGGCCGATCCGGTGCACCCGCGATCTCACCCCGGCCGAGTGCGCCCAGGACTACGAGCGGAACACCGGGCTGGCCATCCTCGACACGCTGGACGGCGACAGTTCGTCGGTGCCGGCCGTGCTCGCGGCCAGCCACGGGCCGTTCACGTGGGGGCCGACGGCGATGAAGTCGCTCGAGACGGCGATCGTCTGCGAGGCGGTGGCCGAGATCGCCCTCCGCACGCTCGCGCTCAACCCGGAGGCGCGGCCGCCCGAGCACCTGGTCCGCCGGCACTACACCCGCAAGCACGGGCCCGACGCGTACTACGGCAATCTCACCGAACGGGGATAGCAGCGATGAACCCTTTTGACGGCCGCGAGATCTGGTTCCTCACCGGCAGCCAGGGCCTCTACGGTGAGGACACGCTCGCCCAGGTGGCCGCCCAGTCGCAGGAGGTGGTCGCGCACCTGGACGGCGCGCCCGGCATCCCGCTGCCGATCGTGTGGCGGCCGGTGCTCACCGACTCGGCGGGCATCAAGGCCGTGATGGTCGCCGCGAACGCCGACGAGCGCTGCGCCGGGGTGATCGCCTGGATGCACACGTTCTCCCCCGCCAAGATGTGGATCAGCGGCCTCGAGGCGCTGCGGAAGCCCCTGCTGCACCTGCACACCCAGGCGCACCGGGAACTGCCGTGGGCGACCATCGACATGGACTTCATGAACCTGAACCAGGCGGCGCACGGCGACCGCGAGTTCGGGTACGTGCAGACCCGGCTCGGCGTCGCCCGCACGACCGTGGCCGGGCACGCGTCCGAGCCGCGGACGGCCGAGCGGATCGGCCAGTGGGTGCGGGCGTCGGTCGCGGTCGCCACCATGCGGTCGCTGCGGCTGGCCCGGTTCGGGGACAACATGCGCGACGTCGCGGTCACCGAGGGGGACAAGGTCGAGGCGGAGCGGCACTTCGGGGTGTCGGTCAACACGTACGGCGTCAATGATCTTGTCGAGGTTGTCGACGGCGTCCCCGCAGCGGAAGTCGACGCCCTGGTGGCGGAGTATTCGGACAGTTACGATTTGTCGCCCGAGCTCCGCAAAGACGGCGATCGGCACGAATCGCTGCGGTACGGGGCCCGGATCGAGGCTGGGCTGCGGCAATTTTTGACTTCGGGCGGTTTCGGCGCTTTCACCACGAATTTTGAGGACCTCGGCGGGCTGAGGCAGCTGCCGGGGCTCGCCGTGCAGCGGCTGATGGCGGACGGGTACGGCTTCGGCGGCGAGGGCGACTGGAAGACCTCCATGCTGCTCGCCACGCTCAAGGCGGCCGCCTCCGGCCTGCCCGGCGGCACCTCGTTCATGGAGGACTACACCTACCACCTCGGGCCGGGGCCGCAGCGGATCCTGGGCGCGCACATGCTGGAGGTGTGCCCGTCGATCGCCGCCGGCCGGCCGTCGCTGGAGATCCACCCGCTGTCGATCGGCGGGCGGGAGGATCCGGTACGCCTGAAGTTCTCGGCCGCGCCGGGCCCGGGCGTGGTGGTCGGCATCTGTGACATGGGCGACCGCTTCCGGCTGGTCGGCAACACGATCACCGTGGTGCCACCGGACGCCGAGCTGACCGCCCTGCCGGTCGCCTCGGCGGTCTGGGAACCGGCCCCCGACCTGCCCACCTCGGCCGAATGCTGGCTGATGGCGGGCGGCCCGCACCACACCGTGCTGAGCACCGCGCTGGACGCCTCGGTGGTCGAGCAGTTCGCCGAGCTGACCCGCACCGAACTGGTGCTCATCGATGGCGCGAGCACCCCCTCGTCGATCCGCAAGGAGCTCCGCTGGAACGCGGCCTATCAGCTGCTGGCGGGCGGACTGCGGTGAAGGGATATCCTGCCCGCAACAGCGGGATGCGGGGTGTCGGTGAGCGTGAAGCGCGGACGGCCGCCGGGCATGATGGACGTCGCCCGGCTGGCGGGGGTGTCACATCAGACCGTTTCGCGTGTGCTCAACGAGCACAAGAACGTGAGCGAGCAGACCCGGCTCAAGGTGCGGGCGGCGATCGCCGAGCTGGGCTACCGGCCCGATCGGGCGGCCCGGGCCCTGGTCACGGGCACCTCCCAGGTGATCGGGGTGGTCGCGCAGAACTCGTCGCTGTTCGGTCCCGCGTCGATGCTGAACGCGTTCGAGGAGGCCGCCCAGGCGGTCGGCTTCGCGGTCAACGTGAGCAGCGTGCGCAGCCTCGACCAGCGGTCCATCGCCGAAGCGGTCGACCGCCACCTGGACCAGCGGGTGGCCGGCATCGTGATGATCGCGCCGGTGGCCAGCGCCGGGCCCGCCCTCGAGCACCTGCCGGCCGACGTGCCGCTGGTGACCATCGACGGCGACCCCGAGCGGTCCAGCACGCTGGTGACCGTCGACCAGGAGGCCGGGGCGCGCGCCGCGACCCAGCGCCTGCTGGACGCCGGGCACCGCACGGTGTGGCACATCTCCGGGCCGTCCGACTGGTTCGACGCGGCCGGCCGGGTGCGCGGCTGGGAGCAGACCCTGACCGACAGCGGCGTGGAGATCCCGCCGCTGCTGACCGGGGACTGGAGCGCGGCGTCGGGCTACCGCAACGGCCAGCTGCTGGCGCGCCTGCCGGATGTCACGGCGGTCTTCACGGCGAACGATCACATCGCGCTGGGGCTGCTGCGGGCCCTCAACGAGCACGGCCGCCGGGTGCCCGACGACGTGAGCATCATCGGCTTCGACGACGTGCCCGAGGCGGCCTACTTCACGCCCCCGCTGACCACCGTGCGGCCCGACTTCGCGGCGGTCGCGACGGCGTCGCTGGAGCTGCTGATGGAGCAGGTCTCCGGGGCGGCCGAGGTGGGCCGGCGGCGGACCGTCGCGCCGGAGCTGATCGAGCGGGGAAGCGTGGCACCGCCCGCGGTATAGATTGAACACTGTCTATGCCCGACTGTCCGGATTGTGCGTTGAGACGCGGTGGGATCGCATCTTGACAGCGCGCCTGTGATCGTTAACATTTCTGGAAACGGCGCCGTAATCCGTCAGCAACGTTTTCGGTTGTGAACGTGAACAACGCCGTACGTAAATACCCCCGGCGGGGCCATCAGGGGAGTGATGGTCCCGCCGGGTCACGCGTAGGCTGTTGCGGTGCCGCTGCTATTGGTCCTCGACGGGAACAGCCTGGTGCACCGCGCGTACCACGCCGGCGCCTTCGAGGGCATGCAGGCGCCCGACGGCTCCCCCATCTGGGCGTTGCGCGGCCTGGTCGGCTATCTGGCGCGCGCCGCCGCCCACCTCTCCCCCGACGCGGTGATCGTCGGCTTCGACTGCCCGGTCTCCTCGGCCCGCCGGTCCTCGTACCCGGAATACAAGGCCCACCGCCCCGACAAGGCGGCCGATCTGGTCGCCCAGCTGGCCGTCGCGCCCCAGCTGCTGGCCGACTGCGGCGTGTGCACGGTCGTGCCGCCGGCCTACGAGGCGGACGACGTGCTGGCCAGCGCGGCCGCGGCGGCCCGGGCGGCCGGGTGGGAGTCGGTGCTGATGACCAGCGACCGGGACGCGTTCGCGCTGATCGACCAGACCACCTCGGTGCTGCGGGTGCGCAACGGCGGCTTCGACGAGGCGGTGCTGATCGACGCGGCCGGCCTGCCGGCGATGTATGGCGTGACGCCGCAGCAGTACCGGGATTTCGCCGCGCTCCGCGGAGATCCCTCCGACAACCTTCCGGGTGTACGCCGATTCGGCGCCACGACCGCGCAGAAGCTCCTCGCCGCCTTCGGGACCGTGGAGGCGGCCTGGGCCGCGGCCCCTGCGGCCCTCACCGAGGCGGTGGGGGCGCAGGCGGCGGCGTTCTTCACCGACCCCGGCGCGCGGGAGATCGTCGCGCGGAACCGGCAGCTGATGACCATGCGCAGCGATGTGGACCTGCCGGCGCTGGGCTCGGCCCGGCTGCCGCTCGACTACCTGGTCATGCGGCAGGCGCTGCGCGGGCGCGGGATCAATCTCGGGCCGTCGCTGTGGGCGCTGGTCGGCGGGGCCGCGCCGTCGGCCGACGCGGCTTCCTTGGAGGAGATGCCGGAGCTGCGGCCGTGGGTGTTCCGGGGCGGGCTGAAGGCTCGGCGCGACCCGACACCCGGGCAGCTGGCCCTTTTCTGATAGGACTCTTCACAGATCGACGCCGCTTTATGTAGCGTCGGGGGATGCGCGTACCTCTCGCCGCACTCCTCGCCCTCGCCCTGCCGCTGACCGCCGCGCCCGCCGCGGCCGCGCCCTCCCCCGCCGCCCCGGCGACCACGCTCGGCAGCGTCATCCCGGCGCCGGTCGAGGTGCGTCCCGGCGGCCCGGCCTTCCGGCTCACCAAGGGAACCGTGATCGAGGCGGCGGCGACCGCCCGGACCGTCGCGCAGCGGCTGGCCGAGGCGCTGCGGCCGGCCACCGGGTATCCGCTGCCGATCGTGGCGCGGGCGCCGCGCTTCACGCCGGTGATCTCGCTGGCCACCGGGGCGGTGGGTGCGCGGCTGGGCGGCGAGGGCTATCGGCTGGGCGTACGCGCGAACGAAGTTGACTTGCGGGCCAACAGCAACGCCGGGCTGTTCGCGGGGGTGCAGACGCTGCGCCAACTGCTGCCGGCGGCGATCGACGCGAGCACGCCGCGGCAGAGGCGGTGGACCGTGCCGGGCGGGGACATCGTGGACTATCCGCGGTTCGCGTACCGCGGGGCGATGCTCGACGAGGCGCGGCACTTCCATTCGCCGGACGAGATCAAGCGGTATATCGACGAGATCAGCCGGTTCAAGGTGAACTACCTGCACCTGCATCTCGCGGACGACCAGGGCTGGCGGATCCAGATCGACTCGTGGCCGCGGCTGGCCCAGGTCGGCGGCGCGCCCGGGACCGGGGTGGACGGGGTCGGCGGTGGCTACCTGACCAAGGCGCAGTACCGGGATCTGGTGCGCTACGCGGCCGACCGGTACATCACGATCGTGCCGGAGATCGACATGCCGGGGCACGTGAACGCGGCCCAGGTGGCGTACCCGGAGCTGACCTGTGACGGGGTGGCGCCGCCGCCGCGGACCGACACCGACGTCGGCTACAGCTCGCTGTGCATCGGCAAGGAGGTCACGTACCGGTTCGTCGAGGACGTGATCCGGGAGTTGGCGGCGATGACGCCCGGGCCCTACCTGCACATCGGCGGGGACGAGGCGCAGGCGACCACGCCGGCCGACTACCTGACCTTCGAGAAGCGGGTGCTGCCGCTGGTGGCGAAGTACGGGAAGACGGCGTACGGCTGGAACGAGATCGCCGCGGCGCCGGCCGCGAGGAAAGCGGTTGCCCAGTACTGGGGGCTGGACACCTCGAACGCGACGCTGGCCGCCGCGGTGAGGCAGGGAACCAGGGTGGTCATGTCGCCGGCGAATCTCGCCTACCTCGACCAGAAGTACAACCCGCAGACCCCGATCGGGCTGGACTGGGCGGGCTACATCGAGGTGCGGACGGCGTACGACTGGGACCCGGGCACCCGGCTCAGCGACGTCCCGGCGGCCGCGGTGCTGGGGGTGGAGGCGCCGCTGTGGTCGGAGACGCTGCGGAAGATGGCGGACATCGAGTTCCTCGCGTTCCCCCGGCTGGCGGCGATCGCGGAGTTGGGCTGGTCCCGCTCGCACGACTGGAATTCGTTCCGCTCGCGCCTCGGCGCCTACGGGCCGCGCTGGGACGCCCAGGGGGTGAACTTCTACCGGTCAACCCAGATCGACTGGGTTGGCTAGCGCCTCGATCGCGTCGAACTGCATGTGCAGGCCGATCGCGAACTGCTCGTCCCAGTCGCGAGCGGCCTGGAACGCGTCGAGCGAGGCGGTGACCGGCGTGTCCGAGCCGGCCACCGGCCGCCACTCGGCGCTCGCGGCGCGGCCCTGCTGCTCGACCACCAGGTAGCCGATGACGAAGCTGCCCCAGGTGCGATGGGCGTCCAGCAGGGCCGAGCCGCTGAGGCCGGCCCGCTGGAGAGCCGAATACTGCGCCTCCAGGGTGGCGGCGGCCTTCTCGTGGTGGCTGGGCCGGGACAGCAGCACCGGCAGCAGGTTCGGATGGGCGTTGACGGCGTCCCGGTACCGGTAGCTCAGCGCCGCCAGATCAGCCTGCCAGTCGTCGGTCGGCGCCGGCGGTTCCGGCGCGACCGCGGCGACGACCGCGTCGATCAGCGCGTTCTTGTTCGCGAAGTGGTGGTACAGCGCCATGCCCTCCACGCCGAGCGCCCGGCCCAGCTTGCGCATCGACAGCGCCTCCAGGCCGTCCCGGTCGATCATCGCCAGCGCCGCCTCGACGATCGCCCGCCGGCTCAGTTCCCCTCGCATCTTTACAGCGTAAAACTCCCGGCTTTACGCTGTAAAGATGCGGGCGAGGTACGGGATCGACGCGCCCGGCATCGTGCGGCTGTTCGCCGTGGTCGGCGTGGGGCTCGCGGCGCTGAGCGCGGCCCTGTTCGCGCTCACGGCCGCCTGGTGGGGCGCGGCGCTCGGGACGTTGTCCGGGCTGAGTGCGCTCACGTTCCTGGTCCAGTGCGGCTGGATGCTCTACAGCAGCCTGATCGGCAAACGCCGGCTCTGGGCCCGCACGCTGCGCGAACTGGGTCTGCGCGGCGACGAGGAGGTGCTGGAGGCCGGCCCCGGCCGCGGCTCGGTCCTGGTCGCGGCCGCCCGCGTGGTGCCGGCCGGTCACCTCGTGGGCGTGGACATCTGGCGCGCCCAGGACCAGTCCGGCAACGGCCCCGACGCGTTGCTGGCCAACGCTCGTGCGGCCGGCGTCGCCGGGCGGGTCGAGGCGCTCGACGGCGACATGCGCGAGCTGCCGTTCCCGGACGCCGCTTTCGACCTGGCGCTCGCCAGCCTCGCCATCCACAACCTGCCGCCCGGCGACCGGCCCGGGGCGGTGCGGGAACTGCTGCGCGTGGTGCGGCCGGGCGGGCGCATCGTGATCCTCGACTTCCAGGCCACTTCCGCGTACGCGGGTACGCTCCGCGAAGGGGGCGCCGCCGACGTCCGCGTCTCCGGCCGGCACTGGTCGATGCACCCACCGGTCCGCGTCGTCACCGCGACCGCGCCCTGACGTCGTCACTCTCACCTGGAGGATTTGTCGTGCGACCACCGGTACCGCCGTTCACCCCCGAGACCGCGGCCGCCAAGGTGCGGGCCGCGGAGGACGCGTGGAACACCCGCGACCCCGAACGGGTGGCGCTCGCGTACACGGAGGATTCGGTCTGGCGGAACCGGGACGTCTTCGTCACCGGGCGCGCCGGGATCGTCGCCTTCCTCACCGCCAAGTGGGAGCGGGAGCTCGACTACGCGCTGCGCAAGTCGCTGTGGGCGGTCCACGGGGACCGGATCGCCGTACGGTTCCAATACGAGTGCCACGACACGAGCGGGCAGTGGTGGCGCAGCTACGGCAACGAGCTGTGGGAGTTCGACGGCCAGGGCCTGATGCGCCGCCGCGAGGCCAGCATCAACGACCTGCGCATCGACGAGTCGGAGCGGCGCATCTTCGGCCCCCGCCCGGCCGGCGACCAAACCGGGATCCCGCTGCACTGACCCCGCTGCCCCGCCCTGGTTGCCGCGCCGGCGCCCGCCCGGCATCGCCAGTGCCGGCGGCGGCTTCGACGTGTGGTCCGGCTGCGCCTACTTCCACGTCGACTCGATCGCCGCGACCTGAGGTCCGGCTACGCGACGGTGCGGCGGGACAGCTCGTCGAGCGCCCGCTTCAGCGTGACCCGTGATTCCTCCGCCACCGCCGGGTCGGTGCGGTCGGTGCGCAGGCGTTCCAGCCGGTCGCGCCGGGCCTCCAGCAGGCGCGGCAGTGTCTCGGCCACGTACTGCCGGGCCGCACCCACCCGGCGGCGCAACTCGCTCTCGAAGGCCGTGCGGGCCTCGGTCACCGCGGCCTCCACCCAGGTGGACAGGCGGGTGCGGCGCTGCGCCCCGTCGCCGCGCAGTTGCCACCAGCCCGTGCAGGCGGCGAGGGCGATGTCGGCGCCGACCGCGCCCGAACCCGTGAGCACGGACAGGGCCATCGCCGAGCCGGTCAGCAGGCCGGTGAGGGTGGGGGTGAAGTCGCGGACCGAGCCGGGCGGTTCGGGTGAGCGCATCCGCAGGCTCAGCTCGGCGGCCGGTGGTGCCAGCACGTCGTCGCGCAGGCAGTCGCGGACCGATTCGAGGATCGCCTCCTGGGTCTCCTCCAGCGCCGACCAGCCCGTCGCCGCGAGGCCGACCACCAGCCGGGGCGGCAGGGTCTCCAGAGCGTCGCCGGGGCCGTCCTCGGCGGCCTCCCGGTGCCAGGTGCCGAGGGCTTCGGCGCGGGCGGCGAACCGCTGGGTCGCGCCCTGGCGGGCCTCCTCGAAGCGGGCGCCGAGCAGGCCGCCGCCGTCCAGCAGCGTGGTCACCGTGGCGATCTCGGCGTCCAGCCGGTCGGCGGGCCCGGCCAGCCGGTCGAGGTGGGCCAGCAGTTCGCGTACGACCGCTGTGGTGGTGTGAGCTTGCACCGCCGCGCGCCGGCGGCGGATCGACGTGGTCGCCGCGAAGGTGAGCAGGTCGATCAGCTGACGGGTGCCGGCCAGTTCGGTGAGCCGGACGGCGACGTGCCGCGGGGTGCCGGGACGGCCGGCCTGCTCGGCGAGGCGGGCCGAGGTGCCGAAGACCGGAAGACCGGCCAGGTCGGGGTGGGCGGCGAGGCGGCGGCGGGTCTCGGCCAGGGCGCGCTCGTGGCCGACCACGTCGCTCTTGTTGACCGCCACCGCGATCGTGTCGATGTGCTGCGTCGCCGCCGCCAGGAAGGCGAGCTCGTGCTCGGTGACCGGGCCGGTCGCGTCGCCGACGAACAGCAGCGCGTCGGCGTTCCACGCGCCGTGCGGGCCACCCACCCCGGGCGTGTCGGCCAGGATCAGATCGCGCAGCACCGGGGCGTCCAGCCGGGCATCGATCCCCAGGACGGGAGCGGAAACCTCATGCAGATTGGTGTACGCGTGCAGCTCGCTCAACGGGATCGGCACGCGCCGCGGCGTCCCCGGGTGGCCCGGGTCGGTGAGCAGCGCGGTGAGGCCGTCGTCGGCGCCGTAGCGGAACTCGATCCACCCGGCGGTCGTCGGCCGGCTGCCCACCGGGCTCAGGCCGGGCCGGCCGAGCAGGCTGTTGACCAGGCGCGACTTGCCGCGGCCGGGGCCGCCGCTGACCACTATCCGGGGCCGGCGCAGGGTTTCCCGCGGGCCCGGCGGGGCCGGCAGGAGGGCGGCGAGATCGTCCCGGCCGAGCTTGCGGGCCTCGGCGCGCACCACATCGATCAGGTCGGCGAGTCCGGCATGCGGGTCGATCACGCGCCGCCTCCGCCGACCTCGGCGACGCGTGGACGGAACGTGCGCACGCTCATCACCCGGCCTTCCGCATGCCGGCCCGCCTCGTCACGACGGGCCGGGCTTCCTACCGGAGGGCACGAAATCCGCCGCAAGAACCGCGCGGGAACGGCACGCCCTGCCGTGAGAAGCCTTTCCATCGTGGACCACCACCGCAACCGCCACACGGCCGACGATCCGCTCCCGACCCGGCGGGTCCGGAGTGACCACCAGCTTCCCCGAGCGGAGCGGCCGACAAACGCCGGTCACCCTATTGGGGGGCTTAGGGCTTTTCGCGTACGGGCGGAAGGTCACCCAAACGGGCGGTTCACCGCTTTTCGCTTACAGGCTTTTCGCGTACGGGCAGGGAGATCTTCGCCGGACGCAGACCCGGCGCCGATGCGACCAGGGTGACCGGCCCCGGGGTCTTCGCCGGACGCAGGATCGCGAGGGCGCGGCCGTGCCAGGCGTGGTGGCGGGGCCGGCGGAAACTGTCGACATTGTGCGGATTGCCGCTGCCCGCGGCGGCGAGCGTGCCCGCGCCCGCACCTCGGACGCGACCCGGTGCACGGCGTCCGGGACCGGCCGGCCGTCCCGTGACGACCGCTGCCGCTGAGCCCTCGCCGTCCGCGCCACGGCGGGCCCGGGGCGAGCAGACCCGGCAGCTGATCTTCGAGACGGCGTTGCGGCTTGTTCCGCGAGCGTGGGTATGCGGAGACCACCGCACCGGCCGCGAGTTGAAGCGCCCGCCGCCGGCTGAGCCCGGGGGTCTCGTCCACGGGCTTGAATATGCCCGGTCGGCTGGACCGATCAAGCTCCGGGTGTACGGTCGTGCTCATGCGCCTCCCCACTGCCGCGATCACCGCCGGCTCCCTGATCGGCGGCTGGCAACTGGCCCGCCGCACCGGCATCCGCCCGCTGGGCGGCGCCGTCCTGGCCGCCGGCGGCGTACTGGCCGGCCGGGAGTGGGCCCGCCGCACCAATCCGGTCGTGACGGGCGCGCTGGTCGCCACGTACGTCGGCGCCTTTGGTCTGTCCCACCCGCTCGCCAAGCGGATCGGCTCGTGGCCATCGGTGCTGGCGGTGTCCGCCCTGACCGCGGCCGCGTCCTATGCGGCGGCCGACCGCCGCCCGCGCCGCTAGCTCGAAGGCCCTCGGCGGCGGCCCGCGGGCGATAGGGTGGCGCGGTGAGCACGCCGCTGCCGAAGGAACTGCGCGACCTCGTCGAGTCCGGGCCGCTGGCCCATCTGAGCACGGTCAACCTCGACGGGAGCCCGCAGGTCAGTGTGATCTGGATCGGGCTGGCCGGCGACGATGTCGTCAGTGGACACCTGACCTGGAACAGGAAGCTACGCAACATGAGCCGGGACCAGCGGGTCGTGCTGTCCTTCGACGCGCCGCGGGATCGGGCCGTGTTCCTCAACGAGCACGCGGTGCTGCGCGCCCGCGCCACGATCGAGCCGACCGACCAGGCGTGGGATCTGCTCAACCGGCTGACCAAGGTGTACATGTCGGCGGAGAAGGAGTTCCCCGCCCCGCGCACCTCGGGCTACATCGTGCGGTATGCGATCGAGCGGATCGGCGGCGTCGGCCCCTGGACCCGTCAGACCTGAGGGGTTGTCGGTCGCCGCGGCCGGCTCCCGCTGCGACCGATACCCTGGGTCGTGCGCCCGGACAGGATGCGGCTGGTGCCGGCGACCTCGTCGTACACCTCCATGCGGTTGGCCAAAATCGAACTGCCGTAACGGATCGAGCCGGTCAGGTCAATGGCGATCTGGTGGGTCAGCTCATCGTCGGTGTGCTCCTCGGCTGCGCCGAGGCCCTGGCGAAGTTGGCTGGCGCCTACGCGTCCCGACAGCGCCGGGCCGTCGCCTAGGCAGTTGGACGGGGCAGACCCGGGCCGGTCAGGCGCGGGACGGCAGTGGCGGTGCGGCCGGTCAGCAGCAGGACGAGCGCGTCGATCGGGCCGCGTACTTCCTCGCCGTCGCCGGCCGTCCAGTCCGCGTCGGTCGCCACCAGGCGCAGGCCGCGCAGCCGGCGCTTGGCCCAGAACGGCCAGCCCATCGTCCAGGCCCGGGTCGCGGCGGCCACACCCACGCCGGACGGCACGGGAAGCTCACGGCCTAGCGGGATCGCGATGTCCCGGCCGTGCACCAGCACGTCGAGCACGATGTTGCGGTAGTTGGTGACGACCGGGAGCCGCCGGTCGTCCGCGTGCTCGCGCAACTCCCCCACCAGCGCGCCGACGGCCCGGGTCGAAGCGTGCCGGACGGCCAGGTCGTGGTTGAACCGATGGAAGCGGCCGCCGGCCCGCACCGCGTCGGCCAGCATCGAGCGGACGCCGGGCGCCAGCGGCGTCATCGCTACGTGCGCGGCGACGTCACGGACCCGCCAGCCGGCGCACAGCGAGGGCTTCTCCCATTCCGGCTCGTCGAGCCCGCCCAGCAGGCCGGCCAGGTCGATCCGCATCGCGGCAATCGCCCGCCAGCTGTCCTCGCGGTCCATCCCGGCCTCCCTGGTACAGTCAGAGTATCTGACTAGTTTGGTCAGAGACTCTGACCAGTGTCAAGGAGGACGGCATGGCCGGCGAGCCGCCGCTGAACCTCGGACTGCTGCTGTTCATCCCCTATCGGGCGATGGAGTCGCGGGTATTCGCCGGCCTCGCCGAGGCCGGGTTCGACGACTTCACACCGGCGCAGGCGCGGGTGTTCCAGCGGATCGCGCCCGACGGCAGCCGCCTGACCGACCTGGCCGAGCAGGCGCAGATCACCAAGCAGTCGGCCGGCTTCCTGGTCGATCAGCTGGAACGGGCCGGCTACGTCGAACGGGCCCCCGACCCCACCGACGCACGGGCCCGGCTGGTGCGGATCGCGCCACGCGGCGCGGCCGCGATCCCGGTCGCCGCCGCCATCGTCGCCGAGGTGGAGGCCGAGTGGGAGGCACACCTCGGGCGGCCCCGGATGGCGGCCCTGCGACAACACCTCGGCCGGTTACGGGAACTCACCGACCCCTACCGCTGACGGCGGAAACTCCTCGGTGCCCAGGACGAGGAGCAGGCCGAGACGCTCCGAATCCTCGACGCCCGCCGGGGAGAGCACCAGCAGCTCCTGCCCCAGGTCGGGGGCGACCAGGGTTTCGCAATCCATCACGATCGGGCCGACGCGCGGATGCCCGAACGTCTTACGGTCGGCCCAACGTCGACCGGGCACGCGACCGGCCGCCACGCACGTCCAGCCCGGCGCCGGCCGACGAACATCGCCCGGCACGCGACCAGCCGCCGCACACGTCCGGCCCGGCGCCGGCCGACGAACATCGCCCGGCACGCGACCGGCCGCCACGGATGTCGAGCCTGGGTGGGCAACTAAGCTCGCCGGGTGCGTGAGTTGATCGAGCGGTGGCATCGGGGCTGGTGTGCGGCGCGTGGCCTGAACGGGGTCGAGGACCTGGGCGACGGCCTGCGGGTGCGGTGTCTGCAGCCCGGGCGGGACGTCGAGTACGTGGCGCTCTCCGACGCGGCGGTGCCGGAGCTGGCGGCGCGGGTGCTCGGCGAGCGGGAGGTCACGTGGCTGACGGTGGCGACGACCTCGCCGGAAGCGGCGGCCGAGGCGCTCGCCGGGGCCGGGTTGGTGCTGCTCAAGCGGGCCGAGCAGCTGATGACCGTCGTGCTGGCGGACCACCCGTCGAGCAAGCCGGCGGACCCTTACCAGCTTGAGGTCGTACGGGTCGGGGCGGCGGTCACGGCCACGGTCCGGGAGTCGTCGACGGGCGAGGAGGCGGCACGCGGCACGATCGGGCTGAGCGGTCCGGACGGGGTCGCCGACCGGATCGAGACCTTGCCCGCGCATCGGCGGCGGGGGCTGGCGAGCGTGGTGATGGGGGCGCTGGCCGAGGCTGCGCGGGAGGAGGGCGCCGCGAACGGCATTCTCGTCGCCAGCGAGGACGGGCAGCACCTGTACCGGAGGCTGGGCTGGCACACCGTCGCCGACGTCCTGATCGCCACGGCGCCGGGCGGCTAGCGCCGCCGAGCGGCTCGGCCCGGCAAGAGCCGACTACGAGCTCGCGTGGCTGACCGGTCCGGACCGTGAAGGGAGTGTGTCCGGCGGAGGCAAGCCGGGTGGGAGCCGGCGCGTACCGAATGCGGTGGTGATGCGGACGGGACCGGATGCGGTGGTCCGGCCGGGCCGGCGCGGGCAGGATGAGCAGTGACTCGGGAGGGGACAGGGCAATGATCGGGACCTTGCGTGCGGTGGCGCTGGACGCGCCCGACGCCCGGCGGCTCGCGGCGTTCTACGGGGCGCTCGGCGGGTGGACCGAGGCGTATGCCGACGACGAATGGGTGACGCTGACGACCGGGGACGGGTGGCGGGTCGCTACCCAGCTCAGTTCCGACTTCGTCGCGCCGCGGTGGCCCGATCCGGCGTATCCGCAGCAGGCGCACCTTGACCTGCGGGTGCCGGATCTCGAAGCCGGCTCGGCGCGGGCGGTCGAGCTGGGTGCCGAGCTGCTGCACAAGAACGAGAGCTGGTACACCCTCGCCGACCCGGCCGGGCACCCGTTTGATCTGTGCCGGTATCCGGACAAGCAGGAGACGACGCTGATGGGCGTGATGCTCGACTGTCCGGACGCCAAGCAGTTGAGCGTGTTCTACTCCGAACTGCTCGGCAAGGCCATCACGTACGAGGGCACCGGCATGGCGATGATCGGCGAGGACGGGGCGCAGCCGGTGATGTTCCAGCAGATCGCGGACTATCGGGCGCCGCGCTGGCCCGATCCGGCGTACCCGCAGCAGTTGCATCTGGACGTCACGGTCGACGACGTGGACGCGGCCGAGGCGGCGGTGCTGCGGATCGGCGCCACCTCGCTGCATTCCGGCGGGGACAACTGGCGGGTGTACGCCGACCCGGCCGGCAAGCCGTTCTGCCTCTGCTGGGACTGACCCGCCACGCGAACCAACGACGACAGACGGGGCCAACTCGCCACGCGAACCAACGACGACCGACGGGGCCAACTCGCCACGCGAACCAACGACGACCGACGGGGCCAACTCGCCACGCGAACCAACGACGACCGACGGGGCTAACTCGCCGCGCGGACCAGGGACGACAGATCCGGCCACAGGGGCGGGGCGGCGCCGATGGTGAGCTCGGTCGTGAAGTCGGGGCCGTGGCCGCCCAGGGTTACGCCGGCCTCGCGGGCGATCAGCGCGCCGGCGGCGATGTCCCACAGCTTGGTGTCCAGGGCCACGCCGCCGTCCAGGCGGCCGGCCGCCTGGTACGCCAGGTTGAGCGCGGCGGGCAGCCGGCGGATGTCGCCGACCGCCGGGAGCAGTTCCTGGATCAGGCGGCCGGCGCGGGCCTTGGTGGCCGGCCCGGGCTGGAAGCTGACGCCGACCAGGGCCTCGGCCAGGGGTGGGCCGGCCGACGCGGCGAGCGGGCGGTCGTTCAGCAACGCGCCGCCGCCGTCGACCGCGCTGAAGGTCTCGCCCGCCGCCGGATCGTGCACGACCGCCACCAGCGGGCGGTCGCCGTCGTACAGGGCGATGCAGACGGACCACGGGCCGGTGCGGCTGATGTAGTTGCGGGTGCCGTCGAGCGGATCGACGATCCAGGTGCGGCCGCTGCTTCCGGGCCGGCCGTGGCCCTCCTCGGCCTGCACGGCGTCGTCCGGCCGGTCGGCGACGATCGCGTCCACGATGAGGCGCTCGCTGGCGATGTCGACGTCGGAGACGACGTCGTTGGCGTGTGCCTTGGGCGCGCCCACCCGGAGCGTGTCGCGCCGCTCGACCTGCAGCCGCCCGGCCCGGACGGCCAGAGTGGTGGCGAGGTCGCGGGCCGCTTGAAGATCCAGATCCACCACGGCCACCCTAGTCCACGAAGTCGGCCACGACGGCGTCGACCACCCGGCTGGCCTCGGACCCGGGCGTCAGGAGGCCCGTCTGAGCGGCAGCGAGCGTGCTGGCCTCCGGGTGCAACTTCAGCACATCGGTCGAAATAGGCGGAATAGACGAGATGTCAGCGACCACCTCGGCGGGAACGGCCGGACCAGCAGGCAGTGATGTGCGGGCGTTGTGCACGCCGCCGGCCAGTTCGACCAGGCTACTCTGGAGGTCGTTCAGCCGGCGGGTTCAACCGGCCCGACGGCGGCAACAGCGACCTGCGCCGCCGGCACCGGCACCGGCACCGGCACCGGACGCACATCGGTACGCGGCGTCTCCAACAACGGCAACTGGTCGAGCAGATCGGCCGGCGGAAAGCACCGCATGATCTCGTCAGCCGTGGCGGGGATCGGCTGACGGCGGCGGAACAGCCGGGACAGCATTTCCAGAAGCCGCGAGAAAGCCTTCTGCCACCACGGCATCCGCCGCATCGTGCCGTGCTTGATCTTGTACGCGTACGAGTCGATGAATCCGGTCATGGTCGGCCTGCCCAGCCGCGGGTACAGCTGATCCATCACCGCCTCGTGCGAGTGGTCCGGATCGGTGCCGAGCACCGCCAGCGCGTCCGGCGTCGGCCGCACCTTCGGCCCGAACGGCAGCCACGGATAGCGCGGGCAGGACACGTCGAGCCGGTCGAGGCGCGGATATTCCGGGTTGTCGTGGTCGAGGAAGCCGACGAGGTGGTCGAAGGACCGGTTCTCCATCATCAGGACGACGATGTGCTCGATGCGTTCCCGCCCGGACAAGGTGAACCTCTCTCCGCGATGCGATAGCCCACTCCAGGAGTGGTCGTGATGACAGGCGGGTCGCCGAGCTTGCGCCGCAACCGTCCAATGGTGACGGTCACCGTGTTGGTGAACGGGTCGGCGTTCTCGTCCCACACCTCCTCCAGCAGGGCCTCGCTGCTGAGGAAGGCCGGCGCCGCCCGCATCAGCGCCTCCAGGACGGCGAACTCCTTGACCGACAGATTCAGCGGTACGCCGTCGCGGGTGGCGGTCCGGGTGATCGGGTCGAGTTCGAGCCCGCCGGCGCGCAGCGTGCGCGGCCGGGCGCCCGGCTGCCGGCGGGCCAGCGCCCGGATCCGCAGCACCAGCTCCGGGAAGTGGAACGGTTTCGCGAGGTAGTCGTCGGCGCCGAGGGTGAGCCCGCGGACCCGGTCGTCCGCCGACCCGGCCGCGGTCAGCATCAGCACCATCGAGCGGTCCTCCCGCGAGGTGATCATCTGGCAGAGCGTGTCGCCGTGCAGCCCGGGCAGATCACGATCAAGGACGACCACGTCGTACGGGTTGAGGTCCAGCTTTTCCGCGGCACCGAGTCCGTCGTACGCGATGTCGACGGCCATCCCCTGATCGCGCAACCCTTCGGCCACCACCTCGGCCAGCGCCCGCGCGTCCTCCACGACGAGCACCCTCACGCCGGCACCGCCACCGCGAGGGGCAGGTCGACGGTGACCGTCAGACCACCGGCGGGCAGCGCGGCGAGCGACACCGACCCGCCGTGCGCCGCCGCCACCGCCGCGACGATCGACAGCCCGAGCCCGGTCCCGTCGCCGCCCGTTCGCTCGGCCCCCAGACGCTGGAACGGCCGCCCGAGCCGCGCCACCTGCGAATGGTCGAGCACCGGCCCGCTCGACTGGACGACCAGCCGGGCCTCGCCGGAGACCCCGGACACCGACACCCGCACCCAGCCGCCCGGCACGTTGTGGCGGATGGCATTGTCGATCACGTTGCCCACGAGCCGGGCGAGCAGCACCGCATTTCCCCTGGTCACCACGTCGGCGTCGAGATCGGCGTACACCTCGAGCCTGGTCTTTGATGTTTTCAATGCCTCGGCCGCCAGCGCGCCCAGCGAAACCGCGGACCGGTCGTCGAGCGCGCCGTGCTGCGCCCGCGCCAGCAGCAGAAACCCTTCGAGGAGACGGTCGACCCGGTCGAGCTCGGCCCGGATCCGGTCGGCCAGCACCGCGGTCTCGGCCGGCACCGGCGCCGGCTTGGCCATCGCCACGTCCAGCGACGCGCGCATCGTGGCGAGGGGCGTGCGCAGCTCGTGCGACGCGTCGGCGACGAACCGGCGCTGCGCCGCGAACGACTCCTCGAGCCGCCCGAGCAGCCCGTCGATGGTGTCGGCCAGGTCCTTCACCTCGTCCTTCGGCCCATGGACGGCGAGCCGCTGGTGCAGGTTGTCGGCCGAGATCCGCCGGGTCGCGGCCGTGATCACCCGCAGCGGCCGCAGCACCCGCCCGGCCAGCAGCCGGCCCAGCAGCAACGACAGCAACAGGACCACCACCATGCCGACCACCACGCCGAGCAGCAGCTGCCGGGAGTGCGCCTCGTCGGACTGGTCGAGCTGCCGCCGCAGGCGCTCGATCTGCTCGGCCGCCGGGGCCGGGCCGCCGCCGTCGGGGGCGCGGGTGGTGCTGCTGCTGCCGAACGCGCCGATGATCGCGATCAGGCCGAGACCGGTCACCAGGATCATCGCGCCGTACAGGATCGTGTAACGCGTCCGGACGCCCATCGGCCAAGCATGCCGTGCGCGGCCTAACAAACACATGACGTTTGCCGTCGCGCCCGCGTTAGGCCCGGCTCCGTAGAACTTCCGGCATGGACGCCATCATCGAAGTCAGCGAATTGCACAAGCGGTTCGGCCCGGCGGTCGCCCTGGACGGGATGACCTTCACGGCCGGGCCGGGACAGGTCACCGGGTTCGTCGGGCCGAACGGCGCGGGCAAGTCGACCACCATGCGGGTGATCCTCGGGCTGGACCGGCCGGATTCGGGGACCGCGCTGGTCGGCGGTTCCCGCTACCAGGACCTGCGGAAACCGCTTACCAGGCTGGGCGCGCTGATCGACCCGGGCGCGCTGCAGCCGGGCCGCTCGGGCCGCAACCACCTGCTCTGGCTGGCGCATTCGCAGGGGCTGCCCCCGAAGCGGGTGGACGAGGTCCTGGAGATGACCGGGATGCGGCCGGTCGCGCGGCGCCGGGCGGGCGGCTACTCGCTGGGCATGCGGCAGCGGCTCGGGATCGCGGCGGCGATGCTCGGCGACCCGCCGGTGCTGATGCTGGACGAGCCGTTCAACGGGCTCGACCCGGAGGGCATCGTCTGGATGCGCGGGCTGCTGCGGTCGCTCGCCGCCGAGGGCCGGGCGGTGCTGGTCTCCAGCCATCTGATGAGCGAGCTGCAGGACGTCGCCGGGCACGTGGTGTTCGCCGGGGCCGGGAAGGTGGTCGAGGCGGCGTCGACGGTCGCGATGACCGAGCGGTACGGGTCGCTGGAAAGCGCTTACCTTACGCTGACCCGCGGCACGGGGGTGCTGCGGTGATCCGCGCCGAGTGGACGAAGTTCCGCAGCGTGCGGGCGTGGGTGGCGGGGATCGTGGTGGCGTTCGCGGCGATCCTCGGGCTGGGCGTGGCCGGCGCGTACGGCATCTCCCAGGACTGCATGGGCCGGATCTGCCCGGCGCCGCCGACCGGGCCGGGCGGGGAGGCGGTGCGGGACAAGTTCTCGTACGTGCATCAGACCCTCGACGGCGACGGCGAGCTGACCGCACACCTGGCCGGGTTCACCGGGATCATCACCTATCCCCCGCCGAATCACGACGCGATCGTCGCCGGGCTGGTGCCCTGGGCCAAGGCCGGTCTGATGATCAAGGACGGGACGAAGGTGGGCGCCGCCTACGCCGCCGTGATGATGACCGGGCACAACGGCGTCCGCATGCAAAACAACTTCACCGAGGACAGGGCCGGGCCATCCGCGGCGAGCTGGCTGCGTATCTCGCGCCAGGGTGACAAGATCATTGGGTATGCATCGAGCGACGGCGCCGCGTGGACTCCGATCGAGACCGTCGTCCTGAAAAATATTCATAAATCGGTAAATATCGGATTCTTTGTGACGTCGCCGAGCGACATCACGAACGAGGCCAGCCCTCGCGGGGGCACCATCGTCCAGGCCAGATTCACCCAGGCCACCGCCGTCTTCGACCGGATCGACCGGACCGGCGCGTGGAGCCTCACCAAGGTCGGCGACACCGGCGAACAGACCGACTGGCAGAAGTACCACACGCCCGACGGCTACACCGAGAGCAACGGCCGATTGACCGTCACGGGCAGCGGCGACATCGCCCCCGCCGGCA
Source organism: Actinoplanes subtropicus (assembly GCF_000721705.1). Classification (GTDB taxonomy): domain Bacteria; phylum Actinomycetota; class Actinomycetes; order Mycobacteriales; family Micromonosporaceae; genus Actinoplanes; species Actinoplanes subtropicus. Next base: position 2,256 of record NZ_JOJL01000036.1, on the reverse strand, counting down.
ACGAGGGCGGCCCGACCATCGACTTCGCCCTCACCGGCGTGATCGTCGCGCTGATCGCGGTGATCATCGTGGGCGCCCTGTACATCACCGGCGAGTTCCGGCGTGGCCTGATCCGCACCACGTACGCCGCGATGCCCGCCCGCGGCCGGGTCCTCGCCGCCAAGGCCGCGGTGCTCGGCGCGGTCACCTTCGTCCCGGCCCTGCTCGCGACCGCGATCGCCGTGCCGGTCGCGTCCCGGGTGCTCCGCTCGCACCACGTCACCCTGCTGCCCGCCGCCGTCGGCACCCAGGTCCGGGTGATCGTCGGGGCGGCCCTGCTGCTGTCGCTCGCGGCGATTTTTGCGTACGCCTTGGGCGCCGCCCTCAAACGTGGAGTGATCGCCATCGCCCTCGCCGTGGTGCTGGTCGTCCTGCCGTACCTGCTGGCCACGACCTCGCTGCTGCCGCCCGGCGCCGGGCGGTGGCTGCTGCGGCTGACCCCGGCGGCCGGCTTCGCGTTCCAGCAGGTCCTCCCCGCGTACCACCAGATCTCGCTGCCCTACACCCCGTCCGACGGGTACTACCCCCTGGGACCGTGGGCCGGGCTCGGCGTGCTGGCCGCGTGGGCCGCCGCCCTGCTCGGGCTGGCCATCCTGCGGGCGCGCCGGAGCGACGCATGAGGGCCGCGCTGCGCGCCGAGTGGACGAAGCTGCGCACCGTCCCCGACGCGGCCGTCGCGCTCCCGCTGATCGCCCTGCTCACCGTGGCCGTCTCGGTCGCGGCGAGCACGGCCTCCAGCGCCGACGTGGTGCGCTCCAGCCTGATGGGCGTCGAACTCGGCCAGGCCGCGGTCGCCGTCTGGGGAGTCCAGATCCTGGCCGGCGAGTACGGGTCGGGCCTGATCACCGCGACCTTCACCGCGCTGCCCCGGCGGCTCGGCGTGCTGGCCGCCAAGGCCGTCTGCCTGCTCGCCGGGATCCTGGCGGTCGGCGTGCCGTCGATCGTGATCTCGGTGCTGGCCGGGCACCGGCTGGCAAGCGCTTACCCGGCGCTGTCCAGCGGCGCGGTGCTGCGCGCGGGCTTCGGCGCCGTGGCGTACCTCTGCTTGATCGGTCTTGTGGGTTTGGGAATCGGCGCGCTGGTCCGCAGCGCGGTCGCCGGCGCCGGCGTGGTGCTCGGCCTGCAACTCGCGCCGACGGTGATGATGCCGTTGCTCGACCCGCACTGGGCGCGGTGGGTGTACAGACTGTCGCCGTCCACCGCCGGTCAGGCCATCCAGTCCACGGTGGACCTGAAGGGCCTGCCGATCGGGCCGTGGCCCGGGCTCGGGGTCGCCGCGGCCTGGGCGTTCGTCCTGCTCACTCTGGGAGCGTTCACATTGCGAACCCGAGATGTGTAGTCTGTCTTGCCCATGGAGGTCCGGTCGTCGACCCGGGACGCGCTGATCCTCGCCGCGCGCGACCTCACCGTCGAGCGCGGCTGGGACAGCGTGCGGATGGCCGACGTCGCCGCCCGGGCCGGGGTGAGCCGGCAGACCGTCTACAACGAGTTCCGCGGCCGGGCCGGGCTGGCCGAGGCCCTCGCGGTCAGCGAGGTGCGGCACTTCGCGCAGCGAGTGCGGGCGGCGATGGTCGCGCACGGCGGCGACGCCCGGGCCGGCTGCTACGCCGGGATCCTGATCACCCTCGAGGACGCCACCCGCAACCCGCTGGTCCGGGGCGTGCTGACCAGCGGGCACGGCGGCCTCCTGCCGTACCTGACCTTCCGCTCCGAGATCCTGACCGTGGTCGGCGCGGTGCTCACCGAGTGGGCCGGCGTGCACCTGCCCGAGGTGCCGCCGCCGACGGTGGCGCTCGCCGTCGAGTCGGTGATCCGGCTGACGGTCAGCCACATCATGCTGCCGACGGACACCCCGGCCGCGACCGCCACGGCGCTGGCCGAGGTCTTCGTCCGCCTCCTCGGCGTCAGCTGAAGCCCGGGATCGCCGCGTTGCCGCCCCGGCCTTCCTCCCCGGCGTCGCGCGACACGATCTCAGGCAGGGTCATGCCGGCACAGACCGCCGGCGCCCCGGAAAGTCATCGTCAGTACCGGAACGACTTGACCAACCCGTCGACGCGGTTGGCCAGCTCACTCAGCTGAGTGGCGGACTCCTGGGTGACGCCGGCGCCCTTCGCCGTCGCCCCGGCGGCCTCCGCCACCTCACCGATGTTGCGGGCGATCTCCCCCGAACCGGTCGCGATCTGACCGACATTACGACTGATCTCCGACGCCGTCGCC
>NZ_JOJL01000035.1 GCF_000721705.1 Actinoplanes subtropicus | reverse complement strand
GCCCACGCTGATGCAGTACCTGCAACGGCACTCCCTGCAACGTCGCGTCCCCGGCGACGGGCAGTTGCTGCGGTACGCGAACGGACGACCAGTCACCCGCCGCCGCTATGACTACCTGTGGGAACGGCTTGGGAAGATTCTGCCCTGGGTGGCCACCCAGCAGGTGTCCGCGCACTGGCTGCGCCACACCACGCTTACCTGGGTGGAACGCGTCTTCGGCTACGGTGTCGCTCTCGCCTACGCAGGACATGCCGAAACGCCCAACGACGCTGGCACCACCGCCCGCTACGTCAAAGCCACCCTCGAAGAAGTCGCCACAGCACTCGCCGCCCTCACCGGCGAACCACACCCCCTCGCCCTACCCCGCGAGGACACGTAACAGGCGGCAGGTCCTGAAGCAGGTCGTACGGGTGGCGAGGTTTCGCCTCGCCGCCCCCAACAGCGGCGCCCGGCAGCCATCCGCCGGGACCAGCCCACGCCAACGGAGATCGGCGCCGCGTTCCAGGTGCCGAACCGGGGCTGGAGCCGCGCGCCGAGCCAGGCGGCGCGGACGAGCAACAGGATCGAGGCAGCGACCATCGGCAGGCGGAAGCTGCTGCGCTGCTGGATGGTGTTCTCGTGGCCGAGGGGCGGCGGGTTGGCGGGCTACTTGATGACGTCTCGCAACAGATAAGGGTTCGCAGCGGGAGGCGGTGCCGTCCTGGGACGGCACCACCGAGCGTTAGCTGCCAGCCGGGGCGGGGGAGACCGGCGTGCTGGCGGTTCGGTCTCGGCGGCTGCGGAAGGCGCCGAGAATGAGATCGGCGATGAGGAACGCGGCTAACGGGATGCCGAACAGCGGCACGAACCATCCCAGGGCGAACACCAGCGGGACGCCGACGACGATGCCCCAGGTGGGCAGTTGCTGCCAGGCGCCGTGGCCGACCGGTGGTGCGCCGACCAGGGCTTTGCGGTCGGCGCGGGTGGGGCGGCGTTGCCACCACATCCGGTAGCCCCAGATGATCACGCAGATCAGGCCGAGGGCGAGGGCGGCCAGCAGCAGCTGGTTGACGAGGCCGAACAGGGTGCCCATGTGGGCGTTGATGCCCCAGCGGGTGAGTTTGGCGAACAGCGGCCAGTCGGCGAAGTTGATCCGCTCGGTGATCTTGCCGGCGGTGGCGTCGACGGCGACGCTGTCGCGGCCGACCGGCCACAGGTCGCGGGACTGGGTGACGGTCCAGGCGGTGGCGGTGTCGCCGGGGACGGCGATCGCGACCGGGCCGTCGATTCCGTCGGCGCGGGCGATCTTCAATACGCCGTCGATAGCCGCCGGATCGACGGTGCCGGCGGCCGCGGTCGTACCGCCCATGCCGTGGTGTCCGCCGGAGGCCGTGGGGTCGGCAGCGCTGCCCAGGTCGGTAGACACGTACGGTGTGCTGCCTTTGAACTTGTCCAGGGCTTCGCTGAAGTTGCCGCCGGCGTAGCGGGACCAGGTCAAGCCGGTCGCGGACAGGATCAGCAGGCCGAGCGTGAGCCACACCCCGGTTGCGGCGTGCCAGCTGCGAGTACGCCGCACGCCTCTCTTCGCGGACAGTTCGGGGGTGAGCATTTTCCGGGCCGAGCGCTGGCGCCGCCACCAGAGGGCCAGGCCGCCGAGGGCGAGGACGGCGAGCCAGCTGGCCGCGAACTCGGAGTAGTACCTGCCGGTCGCGCCGAGATGCAGGTTGCGGTGCAGGTCGTCGAACCAGGTCTTGAGCGGTGTGGTAGCCCACCAGGTGGTCAGATGCCCGGTGACCGCGCCGGTGTACGGGTTCACGTAGACGGTGCGAAAGTGCTCGTCGTCCAGCGACGCCGAGGTGAAGTCGATCTGCGTGGTGGTGTCGTCCGTGCCCGGCCGGACCGCGACGAGGTCCCCGTCGGGGTACGTGGCCCGCGCCGCGGTGATCTGCTCGGCGAGCGACTTGGTCGCGCCGCCCGGGTGGTCGACGACCAGCACGTCACCGTAGTAGGCACGTTCGATCTGCGGCATGAACGCGTACAGCATGCCGGTCATTGCCGCGACCAGCAGAAACGGCGCGACGAAGATGCCAGCGTAGAAGTGCAGCCGCACCAGCAGCGGCCCGAAGCTGCGCACCGGCGTCGTGCGTTGCCGAGGAGCCGGGGTGACGGTGACGGGCCGTGGGGCGGTCGTCGACATGGTTACCTCAAGGGGTGGGGTGGGGGCCGTGACGGCGTTCACTCGCGATGTTTGTCGCCGCCCATCTCCATCGGGTTCCCGGGAATTTCTCAGGAACTTTTCGCCGTGTTCCGGCGACAACTGGGACGTCATCCTGCAATACGAGAGGTTTCTGTCATGAATTACTCGCTGCCCCAAGCGTGTCGGCATCGTGTCCGCCGCGGCCGCCGCCGTGCTGCTTACCCTGGCCGGGCCGGCGTCGGCGCACGTGACGGTCAACCCGAACGCGGCCACCAAGGGCGGCTACACCAAGGTGCTGTTCAGGCGGCATGTTCGTATTCGTGGAGGATGCCGCCGAGGCGGTCCATGCCGGTGGATGTTCAGGTGGGTGAGCCGGTCCGCGTTGGTGATCGGTTCGGGTAGCGGGGCGAGTGGCCGGGCGTTGGTGATGCCCTGATGCGGTCGGTGTTGTTGTAGAAGATCTCGTACTCGCGGTGGTCGTCGACGACGTTGTACGCCTTACCGGGCCGGCCATGATCGATCGCCGCGACGACGGCCGCGGCCGCGTTGGCCAGGTGGGTCCACGGCGAGACGCGGCCGTGGTCGTCGAACGTGGGCAGTTGCCGCCTGCCCAGCATGCGCACCATCGTCTCAGTGCCGCCCGGACGGTAGAAAAGCCCGAATCGCAAAGAGATCGCCTCCAGCCCCGACACCTGTGCCAGGCGCTCCTTCTCCCGCATACCCTCCAGGTGCCGGTTGATGCTCGGGTCGTCCACAGGCGTCGCGAACTCGTCCTCCTCGGTCAGAACGCGGTCGCCGAAGTCACGGTAGCCGTAGCCGATGGCGATGTTCTCGCCGATGAAGCGGCGTACGCCGGCGAGCTTGGCCGCCTCGATCAGGTTCGCGGTCCCGGCGATCCGCAGGTCGTCAGTGCCGAACATGTCCTTGTGCGTCATCGGCGGTTTGCGCAGCGCGGTCGCGGCGTGCACCACGACGTCCGCCTCGATCCCCTCGAACGCCCGCATCAGTCCGGTTCGGTCGAGCAGGTCGGCGCGGATCTCATTGCCCTCGCTGCGGCCCAAACCGAGCACGGTGTGTCCCGTGCCGGTTAGCGCCTCGCGGATGTGCCGGCCGAAGACGCCAGTGGCCCCGGCCACGATCACTGTCTGGTTCCTCATCTGCGTCATGTCCATGGAACAAGGCAGCCCGCCGATCCGTGACATGCCTGTGTGTGACCGTGGCCACTTCCCGCGTCTGGCTTACCGGCCGGGTCCGGTGGACGTGGCGCTGACCGGGCCGCGGAGGCTTTCGAGTTCGCTGCGCAGGCCCGCCACCTCAACCTCGAGCGCCAGGATCCGGCGGACGCCGGTCAGGTTGATTCCTTCGGCGGCCAATTCAGCCGCGCGGCGTACCGGCGTGACATCACGAGGGCTGTACAGGCGCATACCTCCGGCAGTACGCGCCGGATGCAGCAGTCCGGCCCGCTCATAGCCGCTGCGTCTGCGCCCCGAGGCCGGTCATCTCCGCAACCACCGAGATCGGATACATGCCTTCCGCCTGCCGATCGGCGAGAGCGGAAGAGCCCTCGGCCGCAGCCGAACACTCCGCGAACCCCGGACTTGACATTGCCATGCCTTCGTTGTACCGATAGAGACAAGTTGAGTCAACGGCACTCAATTACCGGGCGAACCCCGGGAACTGGAGACCCTTTGGTGAAGGAGCACCGAGGAGGAGATGACCATGCTGATGCGTACCGACCCGTTCCGCGACATCGACCGCGTGTTCGAGCAGCTGACCGGCACGGCGAGCCGGCCGGCGGATGCACGTCGACGCCGAGCGCGACGGTGACTGGTTCAACGTGTATTTCGACCTGCCCGGGGTCGACCCCGATTCGATAGAGCTGACCGTCGAGCGCAACGTGCTGCAGGTCAAGGCCCAGCGGCAGCGCCGGGTCAAGGACGGTGTGGAGACCGTGATCTCCGAGCGGCCGATGGGCGTGTTCAGCCGGCAGCTGTTCCTGGCCGACACCCTCGACACCGACAAGCTCGAGGCCGGCTACGACAACGGCGTCCTGGAGCTGCGGATCCCCGTCTCCGAGGCGGCCAAGCCACGCAAGATCAGCATCGGGTCCAGCAACTCGGGCCGCAAGCAGATCAAAGGCTGACGCACACGTCGCAGACACCACGTCGCCTGAATGATCTTCGGGTTCCCTGCAAGGACACGAAGAACGGACGGTGGCCGTAGCACGATTGTGGACTACCTGCGCTGGTTGGTGTTACCCGACACGCTGTCGGCCGGGCCGGGAGACGCGGCGGTCGCGGTGTACGTGCAGACGACGAAGATCGACGGCGCCAGGGCAAACCGCGATCATCGCGCAGCGTTTGAAACTGCTGCCGTGTCGGACACGGGCCTAGAAAGGTTGAGGAGCGCCGCGCGTCGTGTTTCTATCCGTCGTGGGGTGTGCTGGCCCGGTCGGGGTCGGCGCCGCCGCTGGTGTGGCGGGTGTCGCCGTGGCCGCCGTGCCAATCGACCACCAGCAGGCAGGCGTCGTCGGGGAGCGCGGGTCCAGCGACGTCGAGAACGAGGTCGCCGAGGACGCGGACGAGTTCCCTGGGGTGCAGCCCGCTGAGGTGTTGCAGTCGCGACAGCAGGTCGAGAGCGGCGGCCGCCCGTTCCAGCATTCCGTCGGTGAGCAGTACAAGACGGTCACCGGGCCGCAGCTCGACCTGGGTGGCCCGGTAGGTCTTCTCGCGCAACACGCCGAAGGGTCGGTTGACTGGCAACGCTACGGGAAGCGCGGCTCCGTTACGCACCAGCAGCGGCACGGGGTGGCCGGCGTTGACGACAGCGAGAACCCCGGTACGTAGATCAAGCCGGCCGATGAGCCCGGTGACGAAGGCGGACTTTTCTTGGGGGTTGTCGATGAGCGCCTGGTTCGCGGCCTGTGCCTGCTCCAGCAGGGTCCCGCCGCGGCGCCGAGCGTTACGCAGACCACTGACGCAGAGGGTCGCGGTGAGCGCACTGTGCACGCCATGGCCCACGGCGTCGGTGATGCTCAGATGCAGCAGGTCACGGGCGAGGCTGTAGTCGAACGTGTCTCCGCCGATGCTGGCTGCCGGTTCGAGCCACGCCGCCAGAGTGAACGAGTCGGCTTCACAGGTGAACGACGCAGGTAGCAAGCGCCGCTGTATTTCGGCAGCCAGGGTGAACGGCGTCGTTCGTTGGCCCCATTCGAACAGGTCGGTGTGCCGGCGGTTGGCGATCACCACGAATGCCAGTGTGTGCCCGGCCCGGGACACCCTCTGCACGATCGCGGGGGTCGGTGCCGTAGGCAGAGCGAGTTCCAGAAGTCCGATCGCTTCCCCGCGCTGGGTGACCGGCGCTCGCACCACGAAGTGGTCACCCGTCTGCTCGACCAGCACCTGCTGTGCACGCAGCGCCTGCTCCTGCGGTCCGCCGTCAAACGGCAGCACAATCGCGATGTCCTCGTCCTGCCGGCGCGCGCCAGGCACGTCACCGATCGGCACGTGCACAAGACGTACGAGGGCACGACCGCTCATGTCCGCCACAAGAAACGACACCCACAACGCGTCGAGGCTCAACCCGATCGTGCGTGTCACCGCCTCAACGGCCTCCACCGGGGCGGCCTTCTCCACCGCGAGCAGCACCGCATTAAGATCCACACTGCTCATCCCGCTTTCAGCCACGCGACGGAGCATAGACACCGCTGTACACAGTGCTGACGGGCAGACCAGCACATGCTGCGACGCGCGGGCCGGTAGGTAGACGGCCGGGTTCTAGCGAACGCGTGGTTGGGTACGCGGGCGACGGGCGACGGACAGGTGGATCCGGGCGCGGGCGTCGTCGCGCCCGAGGACGGACTGCAGCTGCGTGGCGACGGCGTCGGCGCTAGTGATGACATCCGTGAGGTCGGCCCGCGGGTCGACGGTGGCGGTGAGGGCGATGACGAGCTCACCGCGATCTCGGATGACCTTGCTGCGTGCCGAGCGGATTCCCGGGCTCTCGGCGAGAACCTCGGCTGCGGTGCTTGCCACGCCCGCGGGGTCGACGAGTAGCCGTCCGGGTTTGCCGGAACCAGGCAGCACGAGCATGCCGACGCCGCGGCGTGGTAGGTGTGCGAGCAGCCACCAGAGACCGAGTAGGGCGGCGAGTGTACCGGCGCCGCCTGCGGCCCACGGCCACCACGGCGTGGCGAGCAGGTGGCCGGCGGCGGCGGTGGACAGTTTCTTCGGGACTGCCGGCCAGAGGTCGCGTATGCCGCCGTTGTACCAGTCGGCGGCGGCGACACCGACCATGACCATGATCAGCCCGAGCAGGACAGCGGCGACCCGGTCGAGGCCGAGCACGAAGCGGCGCATCAGTTGCCTTCCCGGTGTCGCAGGTGTGAGCGGACTCGGATTTTGACCTTCACCGGGTCGGCGAGAGCGGCCAGCCGTTGGGCGACCGCGTCGTGGACCTGGTCGGCGATACCGGCAGTGTCCGATTCGACGGTGACGGTGACCGTACGGCGGCCGGCGACGGAGCCGGCGGACAGCACGCCGTCGACATCGTCAGCGGCCGCGGAGGCCAGCCGGGCGATGTCACTGGTGCGCAGGTGCACCCCGGTCGCAGAGGCGACTGCGAGGGTCTTCCGGGACCGGGGTCGAAGCGCGGTGACGATCAGCCAAACACCGATCAGGGCGACCGCGACACCGGCGGGGATCATCCACCATTGCGCGGTGAGCCCGTTGATGTCGTCGACGAAAGCGGCCAGCCACGAACGGCCTGGAGTGTTGTCGGCCTCGGCGACGGCGTCGTGCAGCAGGACCACGCCGACGGCGACCAGCAGGGTCGCGAGGACCGGGCCGACGACACCGATGCGGCCGGCGCCGGTCGGCTGCCGCGCGGCGGGCATCGCCGGCCGGGCAGGTGCCGGCTGCACGGATGCGGTGTCGACGGTCGGCGGTGATGTGGTCATTGGACTCTCCTGCGCGGTGGGGCCGCCACCCGGATGATCTTGGCGATGGTTACGTCGACGGCGTCGACGCGTAGCCCGGCAAGCCGCTGTAGCTGTTCGGTGACCGCGGCGCGGACCTGGGCGCCGAGGTGCGCCGCGGGGATCGGCCACCGGCCGACGATCTCCACGTCGGCGCGGACGCGGCCGCCGGCCACATCGCAGTCCACGCGGGGATAGCCGCGGCCCAGCGCCGCACCGATCGTGCTGGTGCTCTGCGCGGCGGGAATGACCCCGGGCACCTGCAGGGCCGCGGCTTCGGCGATGCGCTGTACCGCGCGGTCCTTCATGATCAGGATGCCGCGCTCGCCCGGGTCCCGGCCGTCAGCGTCGCCGGCACGCTGGACCTGCACCCCTGAGGCGCCGTCCAGGACGGCGGGACGGTCAGCCACGGTTGCGACCGGGGACCAGGCCGGCGAGGTTGATCCGGCCTTCCAGGTGCGCGCCGACGACATAGCCGGCGGCGGCGAACAGGATCGCGAGCAGGAACCAGCCGAACCCGGCGGTCGCGGCGATCAGGGCGAGCAACAACCCCGCGAACAGGCCTGTGGTGGAAGAGGACATGAGCACTCCTGATCAGAGGATCGGCGAGAACGAACGGAGGATGCGGTCGGAGGTTGTCGACGGTCTCGGACTGTGCCGACACCGTCGATCACCGACCACGACGAGATCAGGCCGCGGCGATGTCTTCGACGTAGACGTGCACCGGTGTAGCGACCAAGGTCGCCACCGCGGCATGGATGAGCTGTGCGGTTTCCCTCACCGGCACGCGTCCGCCTACCACGACGTGCACCTCGACAGAGTTGTCGCCCAGCTTGACCCCGGTCACCCGCCGACCCGGAAGGTAGGTGGCGACCTCGCCGAAACGACCCGCGTGCAGCCGCACCACGTCCGGCACCGCGAGGACCAGACCGGCGATTTCGTCGACCGTCGTCGGGACCGGTTCGATGACTGTCCCGGGCCACACTGGCACTTCCTGCACCGCAACCTCGACCGGCACCACCGCGACGACGATGTCGCTGCCGAGAACTGCCTGCGGAACGGGTTCGGGCCGCCCGGTGTCCGGATCGACGTCGTCGCGCGGGTCCGGCGGTGGCGAGTCACCGGGCAGAAGCGCGCTCACTGCACCCGCGGCGTACGGTCGGATTCATCGTCCTGATCGTCCTCGGGCAGGTGGATGTCGGCGACCGAGATGTTGACCTCGGTAACCTCCAGGCCCGTCATCCGCTCGATCGAGGTAATCACGTTGCGGCGCACGCCAGAGGCCAGGTCAGCGATCGCGACGCCGTACTCGGCGATCATGTCGATGTCCACGGCGGCCTGCGTCTCACCGACCTCGACCGACACACCCTGAGAGTGGTTCACTCGACCGCCCGGAATCCGCTCCCGCACCGCGCCCAGCGCCCGCGACGCTCCACTGCCGAGCGAGTAGACACCGGAGACGTCCTTCGCGGCGATCCCGGCGATCTTGCTGACCACAGTGTCGGCGATCGAGGTGGTGCCCTGTGTGCTCTGCAGACCCTGCTCCCGGGTGGCTACGCCACCCGTCCGGTCGGTGGCCTTCGCGGTCTTGATGGTCGTCATCGGCTCAGTCATGAAACTCTCCCTCGAGAACGGCGCCGACCACGGAAGCGGTCAGGCTGACCACCACCGGCGACATTCAGCCTTGGCGATGCGTCACACACCGTTAGAGAGCTGGAACGCGGAAACCTCACGACCGACATGCAGTGATGTGGGTCACATCACTGCATTCTGTGTGCGTCGCTCCGTACGGGGCATTCCGGTGGTATCGGTGCCCTCGCTACGGGCAGCCGAGCGAGGGGGTAGCCGTTGTCGAGACCACCGATGTACCAGACCGCGCCGCCCTCCGCCGCGTCCGAGCAGCCTTCCGACCAGGCCCTGGCCCGCCTGGCCGGACTGGGCGACCGGGAAGCCTTCGCCGCCATCGTGACCCGCTACGGACCGGCGCTCTACCGCTTCACTTTTCGAATAGTCGACAGCCCGCCAAATGTCGAGGACGCCCTGCAAGAGACATTCCTGGACGCCTGGAAAGGCATCGCCGGCTTCCGCGGCGACTCCTCGCTGCAGACCTGGCTGTTCACCCTCGCCCGCCGCAGAGCGTACGCCCACTACAAGCGTCTGCGGACCTCCGGCAGCCACCCGAACGTCAACATCGACGACGTCACCGACCGGCTGCCCTCCCGCAACGCCGACCCGCCGGACTGCAGGTCGAGCACGATCTCCTCGCGGCACTGGACGCCGCTCTGCGGAGGCTGCCGCCACGGCAGCGATCCGTCTGGATCCTCAAAGAAGTCGAGGACTTCACCTACGCTCAGATCGCAACCGTCATGGCCACCACCCCGGACGCGGTCCGCGGACTACTCGAACGTGCCCGCACCGGCCTCGCGATCACCCTGAAGGAGTGGCGGTGACCATCGACCAAAGCGGCGACGACGTGCTCCTGCAAGCCACCCAACTGCTGCGCCAGCACACCGACGCCGGCTGGACCGCCATCAGCGCCGACATCCTGCACCGCGCCCTACGAGCATTCCGACCCTCCGACCCGGTTCGCGGCCGCCACGACCTCGGTGACTTCTTCGTCGCCAGCGACGTCGTCGTCGCCCTGCTCCGGCAAGCCGTCGATGCTTTCGCCCACGCCGCGGCCGCCCGCATCACCTGCAGCACCAACGAACACCAGGAACTCGACGCGGTCACTATCCAGATCATCGCCGCCTACGGTACCCACCTGCTCACCCTCGCCGAACAAGTTCACACCGCCACAACCCGAACCCTCACCGACATCCTCGGCGACCTCGCACCATCGGCCGCCGCCATCCACACCCACGTTCACATCGGCGACATCACCGACGACCTACGTGACGCCCGCTAGCTGGGTTCGCTGTACATCACCCACTCGGGCCCGGAGCGTCGGCCCACGAGTCGATGAGGCCAAGTGGCTCGCCGGGATCGAGTTCGTGCGGGACTTCGCGGACATCGGCGACGGTCTCGGCAGCGACAACGCGGATCACGAGGTCCCGGCGGCTGTCGGCTGCAGCGCCAAGGCTCGGTGTTCGCCGCGGTCGAAGCCGCGGCGATGTAGCCGTTGCCGGCCCGGCCGTTCACCCTGGCGACGTGGTCGACGGCGATGGTCGGCCCGGACATCCACGTGAAGGTCGGTAAGACGATCGACTCCGACTCGCGGGCTCGGGGTATCAGGGCGATCGCGGATCGATACTGGCAGCGCCAGGCTGGTGCTCGACGCTCCGGCTCGGCCTCGCCGCTGAGCGGCCGGGTTTCGGAGGTGGTGGTGCCGGCTGGGCGCCGGACGGGGCGGGTGGCGCCGGGGGCGTGGGCGGTTCGTCGAAGCCGGCGCCGATCAGCTGCCCGGCTGCTGCGCGAGCATCTGGAATCGGCGAGCCCTGATCTGCTGCGGGCGATGGTGAAAACCTTCGCCGACCTGCTGATCTCGGCCGAGGCCGACGCCCTGTGCGGCGCCGAGTACGGCAAGCGCAGCCTGGAGCGGACCAACTCGCGTAACGGCTACCGGGCTCGGGAGTGGGACACCCGGGCCGGCACGGTCGAGCTGGCCATCCCGAAACTCCGCACCGCAGCTACTTCCCTGACTGGTTGTTGCAGCGTACGCCGTTGACCGATCCGAGAGAGTGCGGCGGGCGAGGAAGTCCACTGCGAACGGTGACATAGATTGGGCCGGCTGCGTTTGCGCATCGCTGTCCCTGGTCGGGCAGTCGACGCCGATCCGCCCCAGTGCTGCGGCTTCGTCTCCGCCGAACAGGGGCATTGACGATCCGAGCGAGTGCATCGGGATTTGGATCGTCGGGTGCGCGCATTGCGTGATAATGCCACGCTGCCCGGTCCGGCTGGAGCGCTTCGGGTGCGCGGGTGGAGACGGTGTCGTCCGCTGGCTGCTGCGGGGCCTGTCTCGTGGCCAACCGAATTGTGGAACGTGGGTCAGTTCGCCAGCGTGCCGGCGAACACCTGCCAGGCCAACAGGGACTTGGCGACGAGGCTGAGCGTGATGTACGCGCGCTCGCCGACGAGGTAGTCGGACCAGCGGCCGACGCGCCGGTACTGCAGCCACTGGTTGAGGGCAAAGATGTTGAACAGGATGAACAGAGAGACGAAGATGCCGTAGACGAATCCGGGGGGCGTGGCCGGGCTGGGCGACCCGGGGGCGAAGAGGTAGATCGTGATAGCCACCCAGGGCACGATCCCGGCGACACAGCCGAACGTGAATGGCAGCCAACCACCGCTTCCCGGCTCCTCGTAGCGTTCCTGCAACCAGCCGAACAGGATCATCGACACGTTGGTACCGAAGATCGCCAGTAGGGCGGCGATGTCGCTGATGCCGACGATCTGCGCGATCAGGACGATCATGATGGAAGCCGAGATCGAGTACTCGGCCCAGCGGAAGATGTTGCGGTGCCGGCGCAGCCCAGCGACGTAGCGCGGGAAGAACGTGGGTGAAGCGACGACGAGATGGGCCAGGGCCGACAACGCCAGAAACGCCGCGACACCCCACCCGACGCGTATCTCGAAGAGGGTGGTCGGCTGGATCGGGGGTGTGCCCGGGGGTCCCTGCAGGTAGGAGGCGGTGACTGGCAACGTGAAGTCGTTGGACAGTGCCAGGACGGCGATGGCCTGGAGGGCGTGGAAGCCCGCGGCTGCCAGGTTGTAGCGACGAAGGCCGCGGAACTGTCGGTCGCTGGTAGCGGTGGTGGCTTCGATCGAGGTTTCGTTGGGCGTCTCGTGAATCCCGGACATGTCGGCTCCTTAATGCGTTGCCGGACTCTGCGGCGCGCCCGACATCACGACTCTAGACATAGCTTCGACAAGCCGTCCAGATTCTGTCCAAGACTTCGGACGAGCGGCACCAGCGGCGGGTGGCGGGTCATGTTCCCGGGCGCCGATGGACCGATGGCCACTCTTGCCGAGGCGTCCGCAGTCCCGGCGCGCTCCGGAGGAGCGCGGCATCTCCCACCAGGGTTCCGCGGAGGCAACAAGTGGCGGCGGACATACCCGCTGGCCCCCGTGGCCGGGCACCAGCGCCCGGTTAGCGCGCCTTGACGTTTTGCGCGGCGGTGACCGGATCTCCGGTGAGCAGCCGTGCGCCGACCGTGTCGGCGAGTTCGGTGGTCGCGCCCGGGCCGGCGAGGGCGAGCGGCGCGGTGCCGGCCAATCGGGTCAGCTGTGCGGTGAGCGGGGCGAGGCGTTGCGGCTGGGTCGCGGATACCACGACGAGGTCGGGATGGGTCGTCCCGGCGAGCCGGACAAGGTCGTCGATCGGGGTATTGGCGCCGAGGTAGTCGATCCGCCAGCCGTGGCGGTTGAGGACCACGCCGAACGCGAGCAGCGGGATGTCGTGCTGCTCGTCGGGCGCGCAGGCGAGCACCGCGCGGGGGCCCTGGCCGTGTCCCCAGCCGCGCCCCAGACCGGCGAGCCGGCCCCGGATCACGTTGCTGGCGAAGTGTTCCTGCGCGACGCTCGCCGCCCCACTTCTCCAGCGCTCGCCCAGTTCGTGCAGGTACGGCAGGAGGACGTCGCGTAGGACGCTCTCCACCGTCAGCGTGCCGAACAATCGGTCGAGCGCGGCCTGCGCGGCCGGCTCGTCGTACCCATCCAGCGCGCGAGCCAGCGTCGTCGCCTCCGCCGCGAGCCCGACCAGCACAGCCGGTGCGGAGGCTTCCTCGTTGATCGCGGCCCGGGCCGCCTCGGCCGCCGAGAGACCGTCGGAGAGCAATGCCTGCATGCGGCGGATCCGCTGCAGATCGGCTTCGGAGTACAGCCGGAAGCCACCAGCCGAACGGACCGGCTGTAGCAGCCCGTACCGCCGCTCCCAAGCGCGCAGCACGTGCTCGCTGACGCCCAGCCGGCGGCTGAGCTCACCGATCCGGAGCAGAGGCGGCTCGATCATGCCAACACTATACGGCCCTTAGACGCACTCTTGACAAGCGATCCGGCACCGACCTACAGTCTAGACAAAACCTAGACGGAGGTAAGACAGAGATGAAGAAGCTGGATGTACTCGCCGCGGTGCTCGTGATCGTCGGCGCGCTCAACTGGGGACTGGTCGCGATCGCGAACTTCGACCTCGTCGCGGCCGTCTTCGGGCTCGACTTCGGGCAGACCAACGCGGTGACCCGGATCGTCTACGGCCTCGTCGGGCTGTCGGCGGTCTATCTGGTCACGCAGGTGCGCGCCCTGCCTCAGCGCTGGGCGGTCCGGTCGCCCGTCACCGCGCCTGCCCTGGTCCACTGACCGATCCATCCGATCTGGAAGGACGCACGCCATGCCGTCTCCCCCCGCCAATCGTGGCCTCGCCATCGCCGCCGTGACCGCCCTCGTTGCGCTCGCCGGGTGCAGCTCCGCCGGCTCCGACACGACCAGCGCCGGCGCGAACACCGCACCGGCCGGCGCCGCACCCTCGGCCGCGCCGGCGCTGGCCGGCCCGTTCGGCCCGGCCTGCGCCGGCCTGCCGACAGCCGGCCCGGGCAGCCCGGCCGAGCTGGCCAAACTGCCGGTAGCCAGCGCCGCCGCGCAGACCCCGGCCCTGTCCACTCTGGTCACCGCCGTGACCAAGGCGGGCCTGGTGGACACCCTGAACAAGGCCCAGAACATCTCCGTCTTCGCGCCTGTCAATGACGCATTCGCGAAGGTCCCGCAAGCCACCCTCAACCAGCTGCTGGCCGACCAGCCGGCGCTGACGAACATCCTTAAGTACCACGTCGTCGGGCAGCGCCCGACCGACCTCGACTCGGCCGGCCTGACCACCTTGCAGGGCGGCGAAATCAAGACAGCGAAGTCCAGCGGGACCTATACCGCCAACGGCGCCACCATCCTCTGCGGCAACATCCAGACCGCCAACGCGACCGTGTACCTCATCGACACGGTACTGATGCCGACGACCTGACCCCCCGCTACGAGGCACTGGCCGGCAGGCACCCCGCCCGCCGGCCAGGCGCCTGCGAGCATCGGCGGGCGATGAGACGCGCCAGCGCGGTAGGGCCGGCCAAGACGACGGCAACCTCGACGCCGACGGAGCGCCCGCCGTCTTGCTGCCCGCCACAGACCACCCGCTGTGGAGGCCTGTCAGCTACCAGGTCATCGTCGCCGTAAGCGGCAAGACATGCGCGGCCACCTGCACGTGCCGCACAACGAGACTGGGCCGATCGACGTGGCCGACGTGCCCGCCCCGACCTGGGCGAGTCGTAACTCGTGGCCGCCGCCGAGCCGTGTTGAGCGCGTACTTCTCGTCCAGGGGGTCGTGCGCCCACCTGATCATCCGTACCGGAGAGGATCGCCGTGACCGCGACGCTCCAGCGATTCGCCGTCCCGCCCGGTGGTCGCCGCCGGGGACGCGACACCCGGCGGCCGCACACCGCCGGCTCTCGGCGGCCGCACACCGCCGGCTCTGCTGGCGGATCAGGCCAGTCCGCCGTTACTGGCGGATCAGCGCGGGTAACGCGAAAACCATCGTCGTCGACCAGGTCACGTGGGTGAGGATCGGCGCGAGGATGCCACCGGACGCGCGCCGTTGCAGAGCCAGCACCACGCCGAGCAGGACGGCGGCGAAGACCAACATGGGATTGCCGGTGGCGACGGTCGCCGCGGCGTAGATCACGGTGGAGACCGGTACGGCATGCCGCCGCCCGATCGCCGCGAACAGCGCACCGCGGAAGAAGACCTCCTCGGCCACGCCGTTGAGCACCGTGACCGCCACGATCGGCACGATCGCGCCGTACCGGGCATGCGCCAGTACGCTGTTGACGAGCTCACGCAACGCCGGCAACTCGCGGACGACGAACGAGCCGGCCACGAAGACGGCGCCCAGCACGAGACCGGTGAGAATCGGCGTGACGACCGGACGCCGCAATCGGCCCCGGAACGGGATCCGCCCCAGGTGCAGCGGCCCGGACAACAACGCACCGGCGACCCAGGTGAACGCGACCAGCACGGTCAGCAGGTAGAAGACGCCGTCGCCGGGGCGTACCGACAGGGAGACCCCGAGCAGGACAGCGCCGGCCACCAGCGTGATCGCGACGACGATGCGCCGCCGGCGGAAGGCCTGGTCGCTCTGGTCGTGGTCGCGCTCCACCCGATCGATCAGCGATGGGCCCACAGCCCGGCGGGCGCGATCCAGCCACGCCGGCGTCACCGCGCCTCCCGTACCCGGTCCTGTCCCGCGGCCCGCTCCCGGTCGGCCAGAGCGAGCCGCACCGCGTCGTCGTAGCCCAGAGGCGCTCCGGGCACGAGCCGGGTGATGGCGTCGTCGCGCACGACGACCTCGGTGGTCATCGAGTCGACCAGGTTGCGGGCGGTCGCCAGGTCGACGTCGGTGACGAACTTCAGCCACACCGACGACAACCGCGGCGTCAGCAGCGGCACCGTCAGATTCGGCAGCCGGCCACCACGGATCCTGGCCACCCGCTGCAGCATGTCGATGTAGCGCAGCACCTCCGGCCCGCCGATCTCGTACGTGCGGCCGCGGGCCTCGGCCGGCTCGAGCACTCCGGTCAGGTACCGGACCGCGTCCGGTAGGGCGATCGGCTGGGTGCGGGTCCGTACCCAGCGGGGGGTCACCATCGCGGGCAGCCGCTCGGCGAGCTGTCTGGTCATCTCCCACGAGATGCCACCATGGCCGATGACCACCGCGGCGCGCAGCACGGTCACCGGCACCGGCCCCGACTTCAGAATCCTCTCGACCTCGCGGCGGGAACGCAGA
The DNA here is from genome assembly GCF_000721705.1 of Actinoplanes subtropicus. Classification (GTDB taxonomy): domain Bacteria; phylum Actinomycetota; class Actinomycetes; order Mycobacteriales; family Micromonosporaceae; genus Actinoplanes; species Actinoplanes subtropicus. The sequence goes on along the minus strand of NZ_JOJL01000035.1, from coordinate 69,279 downwards.
TGCGCCGACAACTCCCCGTCGTTCGCGCCGAGACCGCCGAGATAGATGATCCGTCCGACTCCCGCCGCGGCCGCCGCCTCGGCGAAGTTCCGGGCGGCAGCGGCGTCACGCCGCTCGAAGTCGTCCGCCGCCAGCGAATGGACCAGATAGTAGGCCACGTTCACGCCGGCGAACGCCGCCGTCAGACTGCCGGGATCCGACACGTCCGCCTCCGTCGGTTCGCCCTCGCCGTGGTAGTCCCGAGGGTGCCGGGTCATGGCGCGCACCCGGTAACCCTCCCCGGCCAGCCGTGCCGCAACATGCGAGCCGATGAAGCCGGACGCGCCGCTCACCAGAACTGTCTTGGTCACCCGCTCGTTGTACCCTCATCCGCGCTCGGATCCCGCATTCGATCGATCCTGTTTGAGGGGTGCAGCTCATTGGCCGATGACCACCGACAACGGCACGACAGCCGTCTTGTGGCGCCTGCTACGCGTGCGGTCGACCTGCCTGCGCAACGCACCAACCGGACGGTCAGGCCCCGAGCCCGGTAACGGTGGACGAATTACACGGACGGCGGTGACCGCCCATGGTGAGCGGCTGGCGTCCCTGTTCTCCGTTGTAGGCAGCCGGGCTGTGCACGGTGGGGGGGGTCACGCCAGAGCCAGGCGTGACCCCCCAACGTCGTGCAGCTAATTCGGCTAGCCGATCAGGGTGCCCGCGCTCAGCGGGAACACCACCACGTTGCCGGAGTTGTTCTGGTGGTCACCATCCCAGCCACCGTGATCGCGGTGCCAGCCACCGTGGTCCCAGCCGCCGTTGAAGTCACCGCCGTGCCAGTTGTTGTACCAGCCGTCATACCAGTTGTCGTCGTCCCAGTTGCCGTTCCAGTCGTCGGTGGAGACTTCCAGGACCCAGGCGCCGCGGTTGAACCCGAACCGCACGCGCGGGCAGTCGTAGTCGTCCCAGCGGCCGTGGTACTCGCCGAGCCGGCCGACACGCTCGCAGCCGATCCGGGTGCGGAAGTAGCCGACAACATCACTGTTGTCGTCGTTCCAATCGGCGCGGGTGTGCATCGACGCGCCGTGCGCGGTCGGCTGGACTGCGGCGGTGGCCGCCTGAGCGGGCCCGACACCGATCGCCAAGGCGGCGCCGAGACCGAGACCGCTCATAGCGAGCAAGCGGGTAATGCGATTCATGTTTCCTCCGATGAACAGCGTCAGTTCTGTCGGTGACATGACGCTGTGGCTGATCCGACCACAGCCCGGTAGTCGGGGCAGGAATTCCCCATTCCTTCCGCCGTTCGGATGACCCAAGAAATGCAATCGTCAATTGACCTCGACCCCGTCGGGAATTGGTCGTCCCAATGCGGTGATCGGCCGAACGGTCAGCCGTCGTATCGGTTGAACGGCCAGAACATCCCGGTTTGTCACCCGACCGAGATCATCTACGCCAGCATCCCTATAGCTCACTCAAAGCCGCAAAAGGTACGTTACGGACGGTGCAGCGGTCCCAATCTCTTTTCCGCTCGCCGGCACTGACACCAAGCGACCGTTGATGGGAAGGAATACCCAGCATGTTTAAGGCACTGGCCACCGGAGCTACCCTGCTCGCCTCGCTCGCCACCACCGGTACGGCCGCGCACGCCGCACCCTCGCCGATCGTCCCGGGCGAGGACATGGCCATCACCGTGGCCGCCGCGAACGGCACCGGCTGCCCCTGGGGCAGCGCCGACGTCACCGTGTCGCCGGACAACAAGGCATTCACGGTCACCTACAGTCAGTTCACCGCTCAGACCGGCCCCGAGGCGAAAGCTACCGACTTCCGCAAGAACTGCCAGCTCGCCCTGAACGTGCACGTCCCGCAGGGCTTCACGTTCGCCATCGCCGGCGCGGACTACCGCGGCTACGCCCACCTCGCGCGGGGCGCCTCGGGCTCGGAGCGTGCGAACTACTACTTCCAAGGCGAAGCCCAGTCGACTCGCATCAGTCATGACTTCACCGGGCCGGCTGACACCGATTGGCAGCGCACCGACAGCGTCGGCGTCAGCTCGTTGTCGTTCCTGCCCTGCGGCGAGGACCGCTACCTGAACGTCAACACCGAACTGCGGGTCAACCGTGGCTGGTCGAGCCGCAACGCCACCAGCTTCCTGACGATGGACTCCACCGACGGGCGCATCGACACCGTCTACCACGTCGCCTGGAGGAAGTGCTGACCCGACAATTCGGCCGCCGGTCCGGGCCTACATGATGCCCGGACCGGCGTTACCAGACCATCACTGCACCAACCGGAAAGCGGGCGCGTCCCCCGGTACGGCATTGTGCGGACGTGAGAGTCAGGGAGGACGATGACCATGCGCCTACACGTCATGGTCCTGCCCGTGACCGTCGACCGCACGGCACGGCACGGCACGGCACGGCACGGCACGGCACGGCACGGCACGGCACGGATCATAGTGAGCGGCGAACTGGACATCGCCACCATCGCAGGGTTACAGGCCGAACTCGACGCGCTGCTGACCCACCACCCGGTCTCCGTCGAAGTGGACCTGTCCGCGGTCACCTTTTTCTCTTGCGCTGCAGCACAAACCTTACGCCACGCTACCTACGCGCCCCCGGCTCACTCATCGTCACCGGCGCCAGCCAGCCGGCTCGGCGGCTGCTGGAGATTATGCAATTACAACCGCTACTCGCCGCCAAAATCACCCACGCAGTGGCTTGATCAACGCGCCGTTGCCCGTGGCAGTGCGAGCAAATTCGACGGCGCCGCCCGTATTCTCCCCTTCCCGCCGCGCAGGGAACGAAGAGCGGGACTGTCAACTTTTGGCTCTGTCGCACTTTCGGTGGTGACGGGATCGTGATGTCAGCCGAGGAGGATGAGGCGGCAGAGAAGCGTCAAGCCGGCTCGCGTGTCGCGTCAATGTCGCGGCCCCGCCAGCCCTTCCGCCGTCGTAACGATGCATATCACTCGGATCGCGTGAGAACAGTGCCCGATCGGGTATGTCATAGGGCGCGTTGATTGACGGTCAGCCGCGCTCCTCTATCCTTCGCCATGACCGAAACACCTATGACGCGTCGCGAAAGACGTGCCATCGCCGCTCGATGGCGCCGAGTGTCTTTCAAAACTCGCCGTGAGGTGCTGCGGCTCTCCAAGCGAGGTGAGCGGCACCCCGATGACACCGTTGATGCCGCCGCAGTGGCATTCTCTCGCATGGTCCTGGAAAGCCGCCCTCGTCGTTCATCCACACCACGGCCTTCCAGGCCGTCATGATCCTCGCGCTGTTGGCTATAGCTTTGCTATGGGACGACACATTTCCTCGATGGACTGGAGGTCTTGGCGGCGGCGCTTGCCTCTTTCTCGTAATTTGCAACTGGGATCTCAAGCGCGATGCCAGGAGGATTCTCGCCGTCCCACGCGACAACGCTGAACTTTGAAAGCGTCGACAAGCTTGCAGTCGAGATTTCCGCCGCACGCTCTCACCGGCCGAAGTTCTCGTCCGGCGCACGTTCCCGACCGGCATGTGTCCTACCGACCGTCACGGCGTGCTGGACACCGCGCACGCACGGTCCCGAAAGGATGACCACAAGTGGTCATCCTTGTGATAGTTGTGAGCCTCGTGAGTGGGTGGCGAAAGGGTTGCCACCGTAGAGTCCAGCCGTGATTAGCTCTTCATTTCGTCGCACCGCCGGACTCGGCGTCATAGGAGCGCTGGTGCTCTGCGCATGGAACGGACGCGCCGGTCTGCTCTCGCCGCTCCTAGGCTGCTCCGCCCGCGATGACCGGTTAGCGGTGACGCTGGCCGGCCTTCCGATCATGTCGGCGCATCCCGACACCGCGACACCGCAGGACCGATCCTCGGGCGGCGGAGACGACGGCTTCGCCTACGCCGGCCGCCAATACCAGACCCAACTCGACCGCGAACGCATCATGTCGTTCTACCGTGCCGCCGCCACGGCCGACGGATGGCAAGCGGACTGGGAAACCCGCCCCCGGTACCGTCGGCCGGACTGGTCATCTCTGCTGCCGCTGGCTGCTTCCACAAGCAGATCGACGGCACCCCGGCGTATCTGAGCGTGTGGTTCACGGGCGACCTCAACGTCCCGGGCGCGATCCAAGAGCCCAAGGACCTCTACGGCATCGAACTAGCCGGCTCTCATGACGGCGACGCCTCGTGCTGAACGTCGGCCTCGCCCTCGAGCACCGAGGTACAGTGGCATCTTCATCGATGCCTAACTGATCATGAACCAATGATCATCTTCGCTGTTGGCCGCACAACGTCGTCCGCGGTGCGGCAAAGATGACCCGTCGTTTTAGGTGCTTTCGGGTGTCGCGGCGTCTTCGCGGCGGCTTGGTTGCCGGGTCTGTTCTGTGTGTTTGTCGTCGGTGTGTCGGTCGAGCAGGTCGTCGAGGGTGCGTAGGAGTTCTCGCACGGCGATGGGTTTGGTCAGGTAGGCGGCGACGCCGGCGGCGTGAAGCCGGCCGATGTGGTGTTGGGTAGCGTCGGCGGACAGCACCACGACCGGTGTGTCGCGGGTGCCGGGTTCGGCACGCAGCAGGGTGAGTAGCTGTTCGCCGGGCATGTCGGGCAGGTGCAGGTCGAGCAGGACCAGGTCCGGGTGGTGTTCACGGGCCAGTTCTAACGCGACGCCGCCGAGCATGGCCGGGATGAGGGTGACCGATGGCCGGTGGGTGAGGATCTGGTCGACCAGCCGCACGTTTTCCACCATGTCCTCGACGTAGAGCACCCGTTTGGGGCTCGGGTAGCCGCGCAGGCCGAGCAGCTCGGTGTCTTCGGCCGTGGTCGGGTCGATGGTGGTCGGGTCGACGACGGGTAGGTCGAACCAGAAGGTGCTGCCCTTGCCGGGCAGGCTGGACACGTCCAGGGTGCCGCCCATGCTGTGTATCAGGTGACGGGACAGGGCGAGGCCCAGACCGGTGCCCTCGAAGCCGGCCTGGGCGGCGTCGAGGCGCTCGAACGGGGTGAACAGCTTGCCCAACGATTCCGGGGCGATGCCACGGCCGGTGTCGATCACCCGGACCCGCAGCCAGCGGTGCGGCCGGTGCTCGACGGTGACGGTCGCGGTGCCGGTGGGGTGGTTGTATTTGATCGCGTTGGACAGCAGGTTGATCAACACTTGGCGCAGGCGCTGCTGGTCGGCCGCGGCGCACAGGTCGTCGGGTAGCTGCGGTGCGGGCGTCAGCTGCACCCCGGCGGTGGTTGCCAGCGGGCGCACCAGGTCCAGCACGTCGACGATGAGCGCGCCGAGCGGGACCGGCTCCACCGACACGGCCAAGTTCCCGCCCTCGATGCGGGCGATGTCGAGCACGTCGTTGAGCAGGGCGAGCAGATGCCGCCCGGCTTTGAGGATCATGGCGGCCCAGTCGCTCTGTTCAGCGCCGAGCTCGCCCAGGGTGAGCAGTTCGCTGAAGCCGAGGATTGCGTTCAGTGGGGTGCGCAGCTCGTGGCTGACCCGCGACAGGAACTCGTTTTTCGCCTCGTTTGCCTGGCGCAGGGCCTGGTTGGTCTCGTGCAACTCCTGGGACCGGCGCAGGATCTCGGCCTGCATCTGCTCGGTCCGGCGGCGCAGCTCGGCGGTCTGTTGCTGCGCCTGGTCTCCCTGCTGTTGCAGCTGGACGTACTCGGTGACGTCCTCGACCTGGTGGATGATGTAGGCCACTCGCCCGTCCGGGCCGAGTACCGGGGTGTTGAAGGGGCTCCAGTACCGCTGCTCGAATCCGCCACCGGCCGAGGGCGGACGTTCGACGTCGTACTTCTGCACCGCCATCGTGTCCGGTTTGCGTCTGCGCAGCGCGCGCTGCAGCGAGGCGCGCAGGTTCGCGACGCCGGTCGCGGCCGGGTCGTCGGGGTTGTCCGGGAAGACCTCGAAGATGCCCCGGCCGAGGATCTCCTCGCGCACTGTCATTGTCGACCGCAGGTAGGCGTCGTTGACCGCCACGATCCGCAAATCAGGGTCCAGCACCAGGTATAGCCCGGGCGCTGACTCGAACAACGCCCGGAAGTCGACCTCAGGCCGCGTTGTGCCAGCGCCCGCCATGTCGACAGATTCCGGCAAACCGGACACCCCCGAAGGGTATCAGCAGCAGCGGGCCGCGATGACGCGAAACCGCTGCTCGGGAACCCGCCGGAGCCGAGAGCGAAACTCTCTGATTGGAAGAACGGACACCAGGTCGCCGATTCGGGCAACGGATTACTGAGGGCTCGTACTTCTCGTTCTCGACGTACTCCTCGGGACCCCCGGGCGGCGCCTCACGCAGCGACTACGTGGCGCTGCGCGCCGCGCGATAACGTCCACGACCGCCCGAACGGCAGCCGTGAGGCCGATTCACGTCAGGCGGTAGGCGCGCTGTGCCGGAGGCGATGACCGGGCACGCCGACGGCGGTGACACGTTCGGCGGTCACGGGGGAGGAGTGGTCCAGGAAGAGGTGGTCGTCGCCGAGCTGACAGGCCGCGGCAAGAGTGCCGCGGTTGATGGGGCCGAGCTCGTGCAGGTCGCGCAGGTCGACGACCGGCCGCCGTAGCGGGGGATCGTTGCGATGACCGCAGCCCAGGTCACCAGCAGCGACCGCGGAATCCAGCTCACTTTGGGCACACGACCGTTGGAGATCCCAGAACCCCTCGGCTCGCTCCTGCTCGATGTGGCCCGCACCCGCGCGGGCCGCGCAGTTGCCAGCAACACGTGCCGACAACCCTTGGCTTTCCCAGGCGGCCATCTCGGCCGGCCGATCACTGTCGACGGCGGCTGAAAACTGACCCTCTCTGGACCCACCCGTCGAAAAGGGGTCAGTTTTCAGGCGTCCTTGACAATCACCGCTGTCACAGCGGTGAAGCCCTGCTGCAGCTGCGATGCGGACGGTTGTCTTCTGTCTGCTGGTCCGGTTGCTGGCGTCGTCGAAGCAGTACACGTGCGTGGTGCACCCCGCGTACCCGAAGATCGGCTCCAGCTAGTTCCGCGCCCGGTGAGCCTGCCAGCCTTGTCGTAGGTGTACTGCTGACCGGACAGGTCCGTCGAGTGGGTCGCCCACCGCACGTGTGCCTTCACGGTGACCTGCTCGTCGACGTCGATGCAGTTCCTCGCCGACGTACACCCCGCTCGCTGGTCGACTGCGTCGTCGCCGTCCCGGTCTCGTCGTAACCGGTGGTCACCGTTGGTGCGTCCGGCAACCCCTTGGTGATCATGCTGACGTCCGGGTCGTACCCGGCGGTGAACGTTCCCGCCTGCGAATCGACCACCTGCGACAGCAGCCCTCGATCGTTGTAGCTGAGCGTCTGCGTGCCGTTGAGTTCGTTGACGCTGGCGGTGGGCGACACCAGGTCGTACCCGATGGTCGTGGTGTTGTTGTTCAGCGTCGACGTATTGCGCGGGACGGCGCCGGTGGTCTGCCCGGCACACCGGCATTCCAGTTCGTCTACGTCGAGGACGTGGACACCACGGTGGCGCGGGCCGTCGAACGCGGCGTCTTGCAGCCGGCGCCGGAGGACCAGGTCTACGGTGACCAGGGCGGGTTCATCATCGACCCGTTCGGGCATGACTGGGTGGTCGCCTCCTGCGTCGAAGACGTCAGTTCGCTGTCGATCTTTGGGTGGATCGACTCGGAGGATCGGGTCGGGTCGGTGGGGTACGCGAACACGTCGTCGGCGGAGCGCTCGACTTGGATGGTGGTGGTGATCGCTGCCATCAGTTGTCACCGAATAGTGCGGCGTAGCGGTCGAGGTAGAGCGGCCAGCCCTGGTCGTGGCCGACGCCGTCGCGAACCGATTCCCAGCCGGGGCCGTGCCGGTCGAGGTGGCGATGTTCCAGCTCGATACGGGTGCGGTCCGGGGTCTCGGCGGTGAAGGTGACCTCGACCTCGCTGGTGAGGTCGAGATCGGATTCGACCTGCCAAGTGGGGCCGATGTCCCAGCTGAACACCACCCGGTTGGGCGGGTCATAGGCGAGGATGCGCGCCCACCGGCACTCGCTGCCGTCCGCGCCTCGGTCGACGATGTTCCCGCCGACCTTGGGCTCGAATACGGTCTCGGCGATCGGCACCTGCAGCAGATTGTGTTCCGGCGGCTTGAAATCGCCGAACCGGTCGGTGAACACGGTGAAAGCCTTGTCGATCGGCGCGTTGACGACGATCTCCCGCCGTACCACCGCAACGTCAGCCTGCGTCATGAACCCTCCTCGGTCTTGTCCTCAATAACGTTCTGATAGCCATCCAGTGCCCGGCGCCAGAATGTGTCGAGCTGGTCTTTCAAGGCGGCTACCCCGGCCGGGTTGAGGCGGTAGATCCGCCGGGTTCCCACGGCCTGAGCGGCGACCAGCCCGGCATCCTTGAGAACCCGCAGATGCTGTGACACCGCCTGCCGGCTGATCGGAAGCTCGTCGGCGAGGTCCCCGACCGCACGGGGCCGCTCGGCGAGGCACTGCACGATGGCGAACCGGCTGGGATCACCCAATGCTTCCCAGCCCTGATGTGCTTTGAAAGCCGCCACGAACGAAAGCTACGACTTACGCTTCAGGCCGTCAAGGGGTAACCCGCCCGACGGGCCAGGCGCCAAGATCGCCCAAACACATCCGAGGAGTCGCACGCAGGTTCGACACGATGCGCGCCGCCGTCTGCAACGGGCCCCGAGCCTCGAACGGATCTCGATCAAGGCCCAGCCGTCCCATAGAGGCACCGACCTGCGCACCTGCACCACCCGCGAAACCCGAGGCCAATCCACAGCCCCGTTGCTCGAGGTACGGGTCTCACCTCAGGATGCGGACGAATTGCGAGCTCACATCAACCTTGTCGCCGAGGCCGTATGGCGGCGACGGCCGTTGCCCTTGTCCGGGGCGGGCGCGGTCATGGTGAAACGTGCCCGGGTCGTGCCTTCCTGATGGCTGAGGGTCAGGGCGTCGCAGAGTTGGTTGGCGAGCCACAGTCCCCGGCCGCCGGGCAGGGTGTTCTCCGGCGGGCGGTAGCCTGCCAGGGGGTCGCCGGGGCCGTCGCCCTCGTCGGTGACCTCGCCGGTGACGGTCCGGCCGCTGATCCACAAGCGTAGTTCGCGGTGGCCCCGTCCGTGGCGGAGGCTGTTGGTGATCAGCTCGGTGGCGACCAACAGCAGGTCCTGGAGTCGCCCCGGGTCGCCCCAGCCCTGGGCGGCTAGGGCCTCGCGCAGGGCTTGACGGGTCGCCAGTCCGTCCATGGTGACCGGTATCTGCAGCACCGGCGCGTCTGTCGCGGCCGGTAGCGGCTCCGGAACCGTACGGAGGAAGTCCTCCGCGGGCAGGTATTGGTCACTGTCCCGCCGAACATCGTCGATCACCGTCGGATGGGTCCGGCGGGCATCGGTGAGCACGGTGGGAGGCAACGCGCGGGTGTCGTAAGGGCAGACGATCCATGCCGGAGCCCCGGCGAACACGTCGTTGAGCGCCGCCTCGTACCGACTCCAGGTGACGTGCCGGTCGGTGGGACCGAACCCGACCTCTCCGATCAGACGGAATTGCGTGTGGCCGTGCCGGCTTCCCTGCCGCAGGACTTCGCGCCAGCCGGCGATGGTCGTGGTCGGGCGGGAGTACCACTCGTCCCGGTCGATGAAGGACACCGCGGCGGCGTCCACCCCGAGCGCGTCCCTCAGCAGGGCGATGTTGTCGGCCGTGAGCGCGGCGGTCACCGCCTCCTCGCCCGTCAGACCTTCGCGGACGAACGGGACAAGGACGGCCAGGAACTCCTCGTCGCTGCCGTAGAACATCGCGTCGTGAGCGAGGGATGTGTGCGTTGACATGGTCACTCCATCACGATCGACGCGTCGAGGTCGTCGAAGCCGGCCGGCTGCCAGTAGCGGCGGAGAGCAGCGGAAGCGCTGCGGATCCTCGCCACACCGCGCACGCCCACCATCGTCCGGGCAGCGGCCAGCCGGAACGTCAGTCGCGACGGCGGCCAGCGCCTCTGCCAGTCAGACCGCGTACCGGCTGTCCAACTGTCCCGACAGTCAAATGCTGCCGTCGCGCTGTGCCTGCACGCACAAGCCTGGCTCAGCCTCGCGTGCCACCTCTCCGATACTGCGAGAGTGCACCGCGCGTAGCAGGCCGAGATCCAGCGGCGGCCAGTCTTGTGGGTCGTAGAGGCGCAGCGCGGTGAACGGCAGCCGCTTGGCGAGAAGGTCAGCGCCCCACTCGCAGCCTGGCCAGACCTCTCGGGCGACCTCGTGCCGGGCCAACCACGCGACGTCGGCGGCGACCCGAAACCCTTGGTATCGGTCGCCCCGCGCCTCCTGTACCGCGCTGGCGTACTCACACAGCCGTATTCGCGGTTCGAAGGCGCCACGCTGAGATACTCTCCGCTGCTGAGCCCAGCACCAGTTGACCGTTCGCGAGCAGGTGACCGACGGGCAGACCGGCAGCCGACAATTCGGTCGCAATGCTGTCGCATCGGCTGGCCGGTGCCCTGAGGAACGCCACCCGTTCTCCACGCAGCCGACGCTGGTTCCGGTCGACCGCGGACACCCCGCCGGCATGGTCGTGCAGGCCCAGCTTCTCGACCGCCGCTTCAGCCCGATCGACGCGCGACACCGCCCTCGCCTTCCTATCGACGGACGAGTGAAGGTAACCCTCGTACACCGTACAACTGCCTCTATCGAACGCCTCAGCGCCGATTGCGACAGGTCATCGACCGACGACAGGTTTCCTCCTCCCGACGTCGGGTCCGGCTTCCCGCGGGCGAAGGCCAGGAGTCGGCCCCCCGGCACGCTGCCATTCGCGGCTGCCCCGGCTTCCCCGCTGTCCATACGGACGGTCAGCCTGAAGTCGACAACTATCGGTAATTCTGGGTCGATATGCATCGAGATGTCCCGGCACTTGTCGTAACGATGACGGCGACGGTCGCCGCCGTCCGCCGAATGAGGGCTTCCGTCGCCGTTGCATGCCGCCCTAACTATGGAGTGAGAGACGGTGAGTCGTGCGGGCGGAGGGTGAGTGTGGGTGACGTTCCGCCGATAGGGCTGGACGTGGCCGTGGAGGTGGCGCGGATCGCGTCTGCGCCCGGCCGGCTCGAACAGCGGGCGGCGGAACTGCTGGCTTCGCTGCGCCGTTTGGTGCCCTTCGAGGCCGCCTGGATCTCCGTCCTCGGCGAGGACCAGCGCCACGTCCCGCTGGTCACGCAGGGACACGCCGACCCGGTGGGCGCGTACTTCCACGCCCCGTACGCCGCCGAGGAGCTCGAACTGTCCGGTGTGAACCGATCTCAACCGCCGATGCGCCTGCGCGATCTGCCGATGCCGCCCAGCGAGCTACGCGCCTGGACGGACCACTACTGGCCGGCCGGGTTCCGCGAAGGCCTCGGCGTCGGCTTGTTCACCCCGGACGGCAGCCACTTCGGCCATTTGTGCCTGCTCACCGACACCGACAAGCACCCCACCGACACCGCCTGTGGCCTGATCGGCAACCTCGTTCCGGCAATCGCCGGCGCCGTCGACCCGATGCGATCAATCGCGGCGACGGTACCGATCATCCGCGACGCGGCGGCCGGGATCGTCCTTACCCGCGGCGGCAACGCATTGCCGCTGCCGGGCCTGCCCAGCCATCGGCTGCTCACCCCGGATTCGGAGGTGCTCGCCATGGTGGCCGATCAACTGGCCGGCAGGCTCGGACACCTCACGTTTCTGTGCCCCCACCCCGGCCCCGAGCGGGACTACCTCCGGATCACGATGCTGGCACTCCCGCCCCAGCCACCCCACCACCTGGTAGCGGTCGTGATCGTATCGCCTGCCGGTGACCTGGGTGGACTCACCGGCCGCGAACTGACGATCCTCGGCATGCTCATCGAAGACTGGCCCGACCAGCGCATCGCCGTCACCCTGAACCTGCCACTGCCCGTCGTCCTCGAAGCCATCGAGCACATCCTGGTCAAGTTCGCCGCCGCCACCCGCACACTGGCCACCCTCCGGGCAGCCCGCCAAGGCCTGTACGTCCCGCCCTGCCTCAACCCCACCCGCGGCGGCGTAATGCGCGATGGCCTGGCGGCGGGCCCGCATTCCGACGCCCACCTGCCAGCCTCCACCAGCAATCAGACGGCCTCCAGACCGCTGGCGGAAAGGTCGGACGACGTCGACCCTCCCGACGAACGGGGGACCCGGCGACCGGTCGTCCCGACACTGCCGTTGACCCCGCGGGAGACAGAGGTCGCCGAGTTGATCACCGACGGTTACTCCAACTGGCAGATCGCGCAGATGCTGGCCATCGGTCGGCGCACCGTCGAATCCCACGTTGAGCGGATCCTGCAAAAGCTAGCCGTGCGCAACCGCGCGCAGATCGCGGCCTGGATGGCGCGGCGGGTTCGGCCTTGAAAGCGCACTCCGCAGGTTGCACACCGGTCTGCCTATCGCCGATTACCCGGACTTCGACCATTTCGCCATATCCGGTGATGACGTGGTGTGGACGCAGGCGAGCGGCAAGCTGCCCATGCAGGTGTGGACGGCGAATCTGCAAGATTCAGGCCCCGCACGACTACTTACGGATGACACCGGCGATGCGGTATTCGGCGACAATCAGTACGACTTCGTCTTTGCTGACGGCAGGGTGTATTGGACTGCGGCCCCGGACGATTCGAAGATTACCGAGGTTCGCTCGGTGCCGGTTGCCGGTGGCCCCGTCACGATGCGTACCGAGCCCGGCGGATGGACGCTTTCGGCCTGGCCGTGGCTCACTGACGACGCGGCGGGGCTGGACGCGGGCACTACCCGGCTGCGCAACATGATCACCGGACGCGATCTGGCGGTGCTTTCCACCGGCACGGAGGTCGCGGCCTGCACGCCGGTCTGGTGCCGGATGACGGCTGTGCAGGCGGCGATTCCGCGGGCATCTTTCTCATGCACCCCGACGGGTCCGGCAGGCGACGTATCGCTGACGCCAACGCTCAAGCAGCTGTCACGGACGTCGCGGTGCTCGACCGGTTCGAGATCATCCTCGAATCCGGGCCCGCCACCGACGCGACCGGCATCGCCGCGTTGCTCGTGTACGACATCAGCAGCGGTCACACGGTTAACCTGTCGCCCGCAACGAAAGGCGCGTTCGTCCGCAACGAGGTGCTGTGGTGGGCCACCGGCGCCGAAGACACCACGATCTGGCACTCGGTGGACCTCAGAACGGCTTAGACAGAACCTCGCATTAACCCGGGCCGGCACTGTGAGTCGGCGGAAGCCGCGTGAGTGTGATCGCGGCCAGTAGTGCAGCGATGGCGCACACCGACCACACGATCATGTACCCGGAGAGGGGTGCGTGTCCGGCGGCCGGGTCGTCGAGGGAACCGGTGGCGGTCAGCGCGATCGCGAAGATCGACGATGCGATCGCGCCGCCGACGGTTTTCGTGGCGTTCGTCATCCCGGTCGCCAGGCCGGTTGCGGCAGGCGGCGCGCCGGCGGCGGCCGAGGCCGGCAGCGCGGCGACCAGGGCGCCCGAGCCGATCCCGGCGATCACCATGTTGATCACAGCCTGCAACGGGGTGGCGTGGAACGGCAACCAGAGCGCGTAGCCGACGGCGACCAGCAGGCAGTACAGGACGTAAGCCGTGCGGGTGCCCAGCAGCCGCGAGACCGCGGGGAGCGTGAACGCCCCGATCGCCAGGCTGATGACATAGACGCCGATGAGCGCGGAGACGAATGACGCGCCGGCGCCGAGCCCGTATCCGGGGATGTCCGGATCGGTCCGCGCGAACGTGGACAGCGGAATCTGCGCCCCGAGCACCGACATGCCGAAAAGAAACGCCGTCAACTGCACCGGCCACTGCCTGGGCAATGCGAGCAGGCGCACGTCGACGAACGGATGCTCGCGCCCGGCCTCGAATCGGGCGAAAACGACGAGCGCGGCAATGCCGAGGACGATCAGGCCCCAGGCCAGGATGCTCGCCGCGCCTTGCAGGCGGATGGTGATGAGCCCAGCCATGACGAGGCCCAGTGTGAGGGTCAGCAGGCAGAATCCCGGCAGATCGGGGTCGGTCATTCCCTGCCCGGGCACATGCTCGATGCCGACGACGACGAGGACCAGCACGAGCGAGACAGCGATCGCGGGCAGCGCGAGGACGACCGGCATGGAGGTCGACTCGACGAGCGCACCGCTGGTCAGCGCGCCGACGATCACGGCGAGTTCGAGGGCACCGACGAGGATTGCCGCCGCGTTGCGGGTGAGCGCGTGCTGGCGAGGGCTGCCGGCCGTACGCCGGTAAATGATCGAGATTTCCATCGGCAGCCAGACGACGTACGCGCCCTGCAGCGCGAAGCCGATGACGCGCCTGCGCCGGTCGGGGTCGTGCTCGGACCATGTCGCCACAGGCCCACCCCGGCGGCACGGATGGGGACAGGTACTCAGGCGAGATTCTGGAGCAGACGCCGGTACCACGTCACCCCGTCGTGAAAGTCCTTCACGCCTACGCGTTCATCGTAGGAGTGGATCGCGGCACGTTGATCCTTCGACATCCGCAGCGGCGCGAAACGGTAGATCCGCGGGCAGATAGCGATGAAGTGCCGGGAGTCGGTCGCGGCCATCATGATATAGGGAACTGTGACAGCCTCAGGGAACGAAGAACGCCGGGACCACACTCACCTACGTCCAGGCCGACATCCAGGAGGTGGCCGCCGCCCTGAGCGGCCTGACGGGCGAGCCGCACCCACTCACCCAGCCCGCGGCCATGACCTCACCGCGGACTTCCCACCGGTGCCGGACCCCGGACGCAGCGGGGCAGGGCGGAAACGAGTGCCCGCATCAGGCCGACCCAGCGGCCCACCAGTACCGCCCAGTTGCCGTGCCGGCGTGTGTAGGTCTCGGCCTTGGCACAGCGCGCCTCGCCGATGAACCGGCCGGCTCGACTGGACTTGATCGCGAGCCCGCCATGCCGGCCGATCTCGTAGCCTACGGAGTCACCGGCGATCGCGGCGGCGACGGCGAGCGCCACCATTCCGGGCAGGCTCAGCCGCCCCGTTCCCGCCAGAACCCCGCCGACCAGCAGCGCGGACTCGCCGGAAGCACCAGGCCGACGAACGCCGCGGACTCCCCGAAGGCAGGCAGGCCGATCATGAGGTACCTGAGCCATCGTGGGACCGCCATGATGAGCTGCAGGACGTGGTTCACGATCGGCAACCTCCGGCAGGGCACCTTAAGGATCGGTGAAAGGCGGGACGGTGAATCAGGCAGCGGTCTCGATCGGACCGGTCCTGGTCGTGGTGCTGGCCGGGCTGCTGCTGCTGGCCGTGGCCGCGGCGGTGGTCGGCCGGCTGGGCGTCGGTCGAGCGGTCGTCTTCGCGTCGCTGCGAGCCGTCGTACAGCTGGCCGCGGTGTCGCTTTTGATCGCTGCGGTGTTGCGGTCGTGGTGGGCCACTGCGGCGTTCATCACGCTGATGGTGGTCGTTGCCGCGGCCACTTCCGGCCGCCGGATCGGTTCCTGGAGTTTCGTCCGGTTCACGATTCTGCCGATCGTGGCCGGGGCGTTGCCGGCGGGCGTGCTGATCGTCGTCGCCGGAACGGTGCCGCTGACGGAGGTGGCGGTGCTGCCGATCGCCGGGATTCTGATCGGCGGGGCGATGACCGCGACGTCGTTGTCCGGCCGGCGAGCGCTGGACGAACTGCATGGCCGGTACGGCGAGTACGAGGCAGCGCTGGCCCTCGGCTTCTTGCCCCGCGACGCCGTGCTGCTGGTCTGCCGGCCGACCGCGGGGCGGGCGCTGGTCCCGGCGCTCGACCAGACGCGCACGGTGGGACTGGTCACCCTGCCCGGCGCGTTCGTCGGGGTCCTGCTCGGCGGTGGCTCGGCCGTTCAGGCCGGCGCGACCCAGCTGATCGTGCTGGTCGCGCTGCTCGCGGTCGAGGCGATAGCGGTCGCCGTGACCATCGAGCTGGTCGCCCGCGGGCCGCTGCGCCGTTCCGAGGCCGCGTGATGCCGCCGCTTGACTACACCTACAAGTTGTAGGAGATTCGGCGGGTCAGATTGCCTTGCCTCAAGGCGTGAGTCTCCATGCGCACACACCGGTTGCTCGCCGTGGCTGGTGTCGCCGGCGCGGTTGCCGTCGGCCTCAGCGGCTGTTCCGGCGCCAAGTCGCTGCTGGACGAGGTCGCCACCGGGAAGATCACCGGTGAGGAGGATAGGTACTCGCACACCGATTTGTGGGACTTCGCCGGGAATATCGAAGGGTCGAAAGCTGCCATCGGGGCGCTCCGTCCGGTTCTGCAGCAACGTGCTCCCGAGCTGGTGCGAAGGATCGACGCGGGGTTCGGGGCGGTCGACGCGGCGCTGGCCAAGCATCGGGCCGGCGACGGCTACCGGCTGCACACGGAGCTGTCCAAGACCGATCTCAGGGAGCTCTCGGATGTGATCAATGCGGTCGCCGAGCCGATCAGCAAGGTGGCCGGGGTGATCGCCCGCTAAGCTCGGCCGCCGGCCAGGTGCCAGGCCGTCAGGCGGCGGCCGGTACCCGCGCGCGGACCGGGCGGAAGAACAAGTACAAGACCACGATGGCGTACGCCAGCCAGATCGTTACCTCGAGGATGGTTGCCGAAGGGGTCACGTTGATCGTGGCGGCCAGCACCGTGCCGTACCAGGAGGCTGGCTCGATGGTGTGGGACAGGTCGTACGCGGTTGTGGTCGAGCCCGGCAGGAGCCCCGCTACCTGGAAGCCGTGCACCGCGTACTTGATGATGCCGGCGGCCACCAGCACGAGCAGTGCGCCGGTCCAGGTGAACAGTCGGCCGAGGTTGACCCGGGCCACGGCGGCGTACATCAGCCAGCCGAGCAGGACCGCGGAGGCGACGCCGGCGATCATGCCGAGCAGCGGGGCGACGGTCTCGGTGGCGGCCTGCGCGGCGGCGAAGACGAGCAGCACCATCTCGACGCCCTCGCGGATCACGGCGACGAAGGCGAGCGCGGCGACGGCCGCCTTGCCCAGGCCTAGCGCCACGGTGAGCCGATCGGTCATCTCGGTCTTGATGGTGCGGGCGCTGCGCCGCATCCAGAAGATCATCCAGGTGACCATGGACACCGCGATCAGGGAACTGACGGCTTCGAACAGTTCCAGCCGTACGCCGGAGAGCAGTGACGTGGCGACGTAGGTGAGCACAACGCCCAGGGCGGCGGCGCACACCACGGCGGCGCCGACCCCGGCCCACAGCGGGAGCAGTCCGTCCCGGCGCTTGGCCCGGGCCAGGACCGTGACCAGGATCGAGACGACGAGCGCCGCCTCGAGGCCGTCGCGCAGGCCGATGAGATAGCTGGCGAAGAACGCGCCGCCCACGTGGTCGCTCCCAGGGTTAGTTGAGCCTTACCTGACCTGGACAAGCTCCTACGCGGTGTAGGAGCTTGTCAAGCCAGGTGGTCGACGGTCACAGATCCCGCAGCCGGGACGGGTCGACTCGGCCGGCCCAGCGGGTTGCCAGCGTCGTCGCCAGCGCCGCGCTCGCGATCGCGGCGGCCAGGACTGCGCCGACGAACAGCCACGGCACCGCCGGGTGCTGCGGCGGCGGGTCGAAGATGCCGTTCAACACCTTGATCAGCTCGGCGGCGATCACCGTCGCCGCGGCCAGTCCACCGATCGCGCCGGCAATGGTTAGCGCCCGTGCCTCGGTCCAGAGGAATCCGGACCGCTGCCGGGGGGAGGCGTCCAGGATCGCGAGCGCGGTGGTCGAGCGCCGCCGTTGGGTGGCGCCGACCACCAGCACCAGGCCGGCGCTGGCGGCGGCGAGCAGAATCCCGAAGGCCAGCGTCAGCCGGGAGAGGCCGGACAGGCTGCCGGCCGCGAGCCCGGATGCCGAGGGCACCGCGACCCGGGGAGCGGTGATGTCGTTGACCAGCGCCGCCGCTGGGGCATGGATGGCCGCCGCCACCGAGGCCGGCCGGTCGGTGCGCACCAGCAGGGTCTGCACGGCCGAGAGCCCGGTGGCGGAGGCTATGTACGACCGGTTGGCCAGCACGAAGCTGTCCCGCGGCGCGGTGGCGAACTCGGTGATCACGCCGACGACGTGGAAGCGCACGGTGCGGTAGGCGCCGCCGGTGTCCTTGAGGCGCAGCTGCACTGTGTCGCCGGTGCGCAGCTGGTAGTCGTGCAGCGTCTCCTGGGAGAGCAGGGCGCCGTCGGGTGTGGCGGCGAGCCGGCCGAGCGCTGTCTTGATCGAGCTGCCGGGCGTGAACGCGTCCTGCAGGGGAGCGGCGCGGCCGATGGTGGCGGCGTCGATGCCGTACAGGTCCTGCAGGTCCGGTCCGACGTAGACGAGCCGGTGGCTGACCTGCTCGACGGCGGCGGCGCCGGGGACGGCGGCGATCGCCGGATCGAGGCCGGTTGTGCTGTCCGGGGGGAGGGTGACCGCGACGTCCGACCCGACGGTGAGCGCGGTGTCGAGGCGTGCCTGCTGGTCGTAGGTGTGGGTGAACACCGCCGCCGATACGGTGACGGCGACGGCGATCGCGAGTCCTGTGACGCCGCGGGCTATCGGGATCCGGCGGCGGCGGACGACGTCGTGGCGCAGGTCGGGCATGCTCCCGCTGCGGTCGGCGTCGGGCGTGCGGGCGGCCCGGTTGAGGGCCAGCACGGTCACTCGCCAGATCAGCAATGCCATGCCGGGCCAGGCCAGGGCCGGGGCCAGCAGGGCGGCGTAGTTCACCGACGCGACCGGTACGCCTTCGGGAACGACCACTACCTGGTAGCCGCCGCGCGCGGTCAGCCAGAACACGATCGCGGAGCCGGTCAGCAGCACCACGTCGAGGCCGAGGCGCAGCGCGAGCGGCGTTCGGGTCGGCGGAAGCGGATTCACGCCCGCCTGTACTGTCGGTGCGGAGCCGCGCAGCGTCCGAGCGAGCGGCGTGAGCTCGGTGGCCAGCGCCAGCAGTACGCCGGTCAGTGCTCCGGCGATGAGCCAGGTCGTCGAGGGATCGCCGTACGGCCCGAAGCGGGGCGCCAGCAAGGCGACGCCGACCCCGACGGCCGCGCCGATCAGCCCGTCGAGCAGTGCGGTGCCGCCGATCAGGATCGCCGCCCGCCGGGGGCTGACGCCGCGGAGGCGCAGCAGCGCGAGGTCCCGGCGCTGCCGGTCGTTGCGCAGCGAGACGACCAGCGCGGTGACCACCCCGGCCAGCAGCAGACCGGGCACGCCGAGCAGCAGAACCAGCAGCCGGGCGTAGATGGCATCCTCGCGGGCGGCCGACAAGGAGGTGCCGAGGTTGTCGCCGATCAGGGCGCCACCGGCCACCGCCGCGACGAGGTGGTTGGCCCGGCGGGTGACCTCATCGGCGGCCTTCGCCGGGTCGGTGGGCAGGCTCGCGCGTTCGAGCCGGAGGTGGAATTGGTGCACCACCGTGGCGCCGGCGGTCAGTGTGGTGAACCGGGCCGGGCTGACCAGCAGCACGTTGTCCGGTGGGGCGCTGGCGCCGGACCCCGGCGGTGCGCCGACGACCTGGAAGAACGAATCGGCGTTGGGCAGGTCGGCCACGCCGGTGACCTGCGCGGTCCGCCGGGCGCCCAAGACGGTCACGGTCGTGCCGGGTGCGGCGCTCAGATTCGACGCTGTCTGCTGCTGCAGGATCACGCCATCGGCGGCGCCGACGAGCAAGCGGATCTCGCCGGGGGCGAAGGATCGGTAGTCGTCGGGGACGGACACGACATAGGCCGCGCCGGTCGTGCGGGTCCCGCCATCGGCGGAGACCGAGCTCAGGCCCGGCACCTTGGCGTAGTCGACGGCACGGAAGCGGAGCAGCCCCGGGATGTCGCGCAGGGCCGTTGCCGTAACCGCGGGATCGCTGCCCGGTGTGACCTGGACCTGCCAGTCGACCGGAACCCGAGCAGCGGCCCGCAGCGTCAGCCGCGCCCCCGTCTGGGCGGTGAACGATCCGAGCAGGATCAGAAACGCGACCGTCAGCGCTACGGACACCGCGGCCGCGATCGTCTCGGCCGGGCGCCGCCGCAGGGATTGCAGCACGTATCGAAGGTTCATCGGGCAAGCTCCTGGTCGGCCCGTCCGGCGATCGCGACCTGGGCCGGAAAGCGGCTGGCGACATTCGGGTCGTGCGTCGCGACGACGAGTGCGGTTGCCGTGCTCGACGCGTACGCGGAAAGGGTGTTGATCGTTTGAACGCCGGTGGCCAGGTCCAGGGCCGCCGTGGGTTCGTCGGCCAGCAGTAGGCGCGGCTCGACCGCCAGCGCGCGGGCGATCGCGACCCGTTGCTGCATGCCGCCGGAGAGTTCGGCGGGCAGCGCGTCGTCGATGTCGTCGAGGCCGAGTGAGGCCAGGTGAACCCGGGCCCGTTCGTTGGCGTCGGCGGGCGCGATGCCGCGGATCCGGAGGCCGAGGGTGGCGTTCTGGAGGGCGGTCAGCTCGGGCACGAGCGACGGGGCCTGGGGCACGTAGACGACCTCCGCGGGCTTCAGGCGCAGGTCGATCGATCCGGTCGTCGGGATGATCAGTCCGGCGAGGACGAGCAGCAGGGTGGTCTTGCCGGAGCCCGATCGGCCGGTCACCGCGCATTGATCGCCGGCCGCAAGCTTCAGGGACACGGAATCGAGCAGGACTCGGCCGCCCAGGCTGACCGAGACGTTCGTGGCGGCCAGGATCACGTCAGCCTCCCGTCGGCCAGATGCAGAACCCGGTCGGCGTGGGCCGCGACCGCCGGGGAGTGGGTGACGATGACGGTCGCGCCGTCGTGGGGGCGCCAGGCGTCGATCAGGCCGAGGATGGTGCTTTCCTCGTCGCGGCTGACCTCGGCCGTGGGTTCGTCGGCGAGCAGCACGGTCGGCGAGCCGGCGAGCGCCACCGCGAGGCCGGCCCGGGCGGTCTCGCCTCCTGACAAGGTGCGAGGAAGGCTGGCGCGGACCGCCGTAAGGCCGAGCCCGTCGATGAGCTCGGCCGGGCTCGGCCCGCCCGCCCGGCCGAGCGACGCGGCCAGTTGGATGTTCTCCCGCACGCTGAGGTGGCCGAACAGGCCGCTGCTCTGGGTGAGGATGCCGATGTGTTCGGCACGGATCCGGGCCGCGGCCGCCGGGCTGCGATGACTCAGCCGCTGACCGGCCACGTGCACGGCGCCTCCGTCCGGATCATCGAGGCCGGCCAGCAGGCTCAGCAGTGTCGACTTGCCGGAGCCGGAGGGCCCGGTAACGGCGACGGTTTCGCCGGTCGCGCAGACGACCGAGACATCTTTCAGGGCCGGGATCTCGGTGTCGCCGCGCCGGTAGAAGCGGTGCAGGCCGCGGGCTTCCAGCGGCGTCATAGGATCTTCAGGCTGGTGATCATGGTGTGGTACGCGTCGACGTTGTCGGCGCCGACCGGGCCGAACAACTCGACGATGACCTCACGGCCGTTCGCCACCAGTTCGTAGCGTTCCACCTCGTCGCGGTACTGCCGGCCGGTGACCTGGTCGGGCGCCGAGTTGCGGCGGTAGACGATGCGCACGCCGTGGCCGGCCGGCACGCTCGCGTCGGTGATGCCGCGCAGCTCGAACGCGGCCTGGTTGCGCGCCAGTTCGGGGACGTCCTGCTGTTTGGCGGTGGTGGTGGTCGGCGCGGTGGTGGCCGTGCCGACGGTGGCCTGGACGCCGTTGAGCTTGTCGGTGAAGGTGACGGTGGAGCCGTGAGTCTTCTCGGCCCAGCCCTCGGGGTGGGTGAACCGGTATCGCCCGGCGGCGTTCGTGTAGGCGACGAACGCGATGTTGTCCGGGATGTCGCCGGGCGGGTTGCTCTCGGCCGCGACCGCGGATTGCGGGGCGGCGCTCGGCCCGGCGCTCGGCCCGGCGCTGGCCGGCGCCGCGGAGGCGATCGCCGTGGGGATGGTGGCTGTCGGAGTGCTGGCGGCGGGGCTGCCGGAGCTGCACCCGGCCACCAGCACGACCAGCACGCCCGACACGGTATACGGATTTGCTCGTCTCATGCCGGCGACGCTAGGCGGGGGTCGGCCATCGCCCGGACAACGAAAGGTAAAGGCCCACTTTGCCTTTGCCCGCCCTACAGTCCAAAGCATGAGCCGAGCGCGAATTCGCAGCACACGGTCGCGGGTGCACAACGCGATCGTGCTGGTCGTGACGCTGGCGCTGCTTCTGTTCGGGGTGCCGCTGGCGGTGGTGCTGGATCGATTGGTCACCAGCCAGGCCCTGACCGGACTGCAGCGCGACGCGACCAGGGGCGTGGCGGCGGTGCCGGACAACATCCTCGAGGCCGGTACGCCGGTGCGGGTACCGGCCGGGACCAACGATTTCCTGATCGCGGTGTACGACGCGCAAGGGACCCGGGTCGCCGGTGCCGGCCCGCTGCGGTCGGCGCTGGCCGGCCGGGCTGTCGACGGGCATGAACACGACGGTCATGACGGGGCGGACCTCGCTGTCGTGGTGCCGGTGCTGTCCGACACGACGATCGCCGGCAGCGTCCGGGCCGCCGTTCCGCTGGGGCGGCTGCGAGCGCAGAGTTATCGGATCTGGGGGCTGCTCGCGGCGCTGGCGTTGCTGGTGATCGCCGTGGCGGTCCTGCTCGCATGGCGATCGGCGATCCGCATCGCCCGGCCCTTCGAGAATCTGACGGTAGCCGCGCGGAGCTTGGGCGACGGGCAGTACGACGTGCACCTGCCGCATTGCGGCGTCACCGAGGCCGACGCGGCCGGCGATGCGCTGCGCGACAGCGCCCGGCAGATCGAGGAGCTGCTGCGAGACGAGCGCAATTTCGTCCGGGATGCTTCTCATCAGCTGAGGACGCCGCTCGCCGCAGTTCTGCTCGCCCTGGAACAGCCGGTGCCGGATGTGCCCACCGCCGTCGCCCGGGCCCGGGACCTCGAGACCACGATCGCGGATCTGGTGCTGCTGCGACGGCGCACCGGGCGCGGCACCGCGGACCCTGTCCTGATCGCCGAGGCGGCGGTCCGGCGGTGGAGTACCGCCACCCGGCGCGTGATCCTGCGCAGCGACAGCGATCGGCCCGTGGCGATCAGCGGGCCGGCCTTGCGGCAGAGCCTCGACGTGCTCGTCGACAACGCACTACGCCACGGCCGCGGGACCGTCACCGTGACGGTTGAGCCCTACGGCGACAGCGTGGTCATCGAGGTCGCCGACGAAGGAAACGGGTTCGCCGACAATGCGGCCTTCGGAACAGGGCTGACACTCGCGACGGGCCTCATCGAGCGCGCCGGCGGGTCGTTGCTGATCCGACGTCGTACACCTCAGCCGCGGGTGGCCTTGCTGGTGCCCGAAGCTCCCTCGCCGGAGGACCTCGTTCAGTCCGGCTCGAAGCGGTAGCCATAGCCGCGCAGGGTGGCGATCCGGTCCCATCGGTCGCCGGCCTCGGCCAGCTTGCGGCGGACGCTGGCCACGTGCACATCCAGCGTCTTCGTCGAGCCCGCCCAGTGCATGTCCCACACGACATCCATCAGGTGCTCGCGGCGTACCGCTTCGCCGGCCGCGGCGACCAGGACGGCCAGCAGCTCGTGTTCCTTCGGCCGCAGGGCGACCTCCTGCTCGCCGACCCAGGCCCGTCGTGCCCCCTGATCCAGCCGGACCGGGCCGGCCCGCAGCTCCGGCGGCCCGGTCTCGCCGCGGCGCCGCAGATGGGCGCGTAACCGCGCCCGCAGCTCCGCCGGACGGAACGGCTTCGTGACGAAGTCGTCGGCGCCGCCGTCGAGCGCGCACACCGCGTCGGTCTCGTCCGTCCGGGCGGTCACCACCACCACGACGACCTCCGCGTGCTGCTCGCGGATCGCCGTGCACAGCTCGAGGCCGTCGGCGTCGGGTAGCCCCAGATCCAGGATGATCAGATCGGGCACCCGATCGGCGATCAACCGGAGAGCGTCGGCCGCCGTACGCGCCCAGCGGACCTCGTGACCGTCCGCGGCGAGGACACCGGCCAGACCCGAACCGACTCCTTGATCGTCCTCGACGACCAGAACCTTGGACGGGATGGTCAAGCCGTTCACGAGCAGATCGCTCATGTACGCACGGTAACCCCGGTGGGCCGGCGGTTCCCAGCTCAGCGATTCAGCGAATCTTCAGCATCTCCTACAAGTTGTAGGTTTACGGTTGGCGGGTCCGGGCATCGCCACGAACGACGCGGAGCCGATGGAGAGGGACCCGAAATTCATGACGTCAGCGCTGGGCCCATCGTTTCTCGACCCGCAATGGCTGATCTCCACCTTCGGACTGATCGGCATTCTGGCCATCGTCTTCGCCGAGTCCGGGCTGCTGATCGGGTTCTTCCTGCCCGGCGACTCGCTGCTGTTCACCGCCGGCCTGCTGGTCGCCGACGGGCGGTATCTGCACGTGCCGCTGTGGCTGATGTGCGCGCTGGTGTCCGTCGCGGCGGTGGCCGGCGACCAGTTCGGGTACTGGTTCGGGCACCGGTTCGGCCCGGGGCTGTTCCGGCGGCCCGACTCGCGGCTGTTCAAGCAGGAGAATCTGGCCCGCGGCGGGGCCTTCTTCGCCAAGTACGGCGCCCGCTCGATCGTGCTCGCCCGGTTCGTGCCGATCGTGCGTACCTTCACCCCGATCGTGGCCGGCGCGAGCCGCATGCACTACCGGACGTTTCTCGCCTACAACGTCGTCGGCGGTGCGCTCTGGGCCACAGGCGTGACGGTACTCGGCTATTTCCTCGGCCAGGTCGCCTTCGTGAAGAACAATATCGAGTTCATCCTCGTCGGCATCGTCGTGCTGTCGGTGATCCCGATCGGCGTCGAGTTCCTGCGCAGCCGACAGCGCGCTCGATCGGGGGGAAACGAGCCGCGCTAGAGCCACGCCCGGGCGAGATCGACGAACGCCTCGGTGGCCGCTGCGGCGACGGCGACGATGGTTGCGGCGAGCAGCGCCGGCCCGGCGAGACGCCGCCGCAGCGGGGCGGGAGTTGGTCGAATCAGTGCTTGCACGCGCTGGACCGCCGCGCTGCCGCCGATGCTGAGCACCGGGCCGGCTCCGGAACCGGACGCGGCGAGGGTGGCTCGGGCCACCGCCTGGGCGGTCAGGTCACGATCGCCGACATCGGCGGCCGCGTCCTCGTCGGCCCACCGTTCGACCAGGAATTCGACGGCCGTGCGGACCGGGATCAGCAGCGGGTTCAGCGCGGCGGCCGCTGCCGCGGCGGCGGTGAGCCGGTGGTGGCGGTGGGCGAGGTGGGCCCGCTCGTGCGCGAAGACCACCTGGCGCTCGTCCGTGCTCAGCAGCCGCAGAATGCCGGTGGTGACCAGCAGATGGCCGGGGCTGCGCGCCGTTCCGGGGACCGCGACGGCCATCGGCGCCGACCAGTCGGCGATGACCAGGTCGTGGATGGGTTCGCCGATGGCGCGCAGCCGCCGGTTGGTGCCGACCCGGCGGTGCACGTCTGCGGCCAGCCGCAGAGTCCCGCAGATCAGCAGGAGCCCGGCGAGCAGGGCGACCGCGCCCGGCACCGGCTCGGGCAGTTCCAGCGTCGGATGATCGTCGAGGGCGGCCAGCGGTGGCAGGTCGTCCAGCATGGTCAGCGCGAGCATGACCAGCGACCAGGTCGACGCGGCCGCGGCGAGCACCGCGGTGGCGGTGAGGGTCCAGGCCGCCGGCCCGGGCGCGCCGCGGGCAGCGATGCGGCGGGCGGCGACGGCCAGCGGCAGCGCCAGGATCAGCGGCAGGTAGACGCTGATCGTCATGGCCGGCGCCGCCGTTCGGCGCCGGCCAGCAGCCGGCTAAGCAGCTCCGCGTCGGACCGGTCGAGAGATTCCGCGAACAGTTGGAGCACGGTGTGCCGGTCCGGGCGATCCGCGAGCGTCTCCTTCATCTGGGACGCGGCCGCGGCGGCGGCGTCCCGGGCGGGCCAGTAGGCGTGCCCGCGGCCGGCGCGGTGCCGCTCGACGGATTTCTTGTCGTGCAGGCGGAAGAGCACGGTCTGCACGGTGTTGTAGGCCAGGTCACCGCCGAGCGCCTGGTGTACTTCCGCCGCTGTCATCGGGTCGTCTGCCGTCCATAGGACGCCCATGACTGCCGCCTCGAGCGTGCCGGGCGGTCGTCGGCTGTCTTTCGTTGTCACCGTCGCTGACCTCCGCCCCCAGACTATCGTTCGGTGATCCGGTGTCGGGCTCATTGACGATTTATCTCCTACAAGATGTAGGAGATAGGCTCGGAGGATGGCTGTCACCGTCGGGCGCCGCGTGTCGCGGTGGTGGCTGGTCGGCGCCGCGGCGGCGGGGTTCGTCCTGCTAGCAGCACTCGTCCTCGGCCACGTCGATCCGCTGCTGGATTTCGACGAGCGGGTGAGCCGTACCGCGCGCTCGGCGGCGCTGGCGCATCCGCTCCTGCGGGCCGCGATGTCCGCCGTCACGTTTACCGGCAGCACTCGCGTTCTCGGCCCGCTCGCGGCGCTGGGCTGCGTGATCCTGCTGGCGTTCAGGCGGTGGCGGCAGGCGGTCTTCGTGGCCGTCGCCATGATCACTACGGTTGCGATCCGGCTGATCGTGGTGACGCTTATCGCGCGAACCCGGCCGACCGAGCCGTTGGTGGCGGTTGCGAGTTTCTCCTTCCCCTCCGGCCACAGCACCGCGTCCGCGGCGGCGGCCCTGGTCCTGGTCGTGGTCTGCCGCCCACTGCTGCGCCGCGGGTGGAGCCGCGTGCTGCTGTACGTCGTCGCCGGGTCCTGGGCTGTTGCGGTCGGCCTCAGCCGGGTCGTGCTCGCGGTGCACTGGCCGACCGACGTGCTCGGCGCCTGGCTGTTCGTCCTGATCATCGTCCCCGCGACCGGTTTGCTGCTGGACCGGCTGTCGCCGGTGACCCCTAGTGAGCCCCTCGGGGATGACCCTGATTGACGGTGCCGCACCGCTAACGGTTATCTGACAGGTAACGGTTATCGGTGGAGGTTCGGTGCGATGCAGGACGTGGTGCTGGCCCTGCTGGCCAAGGAGCCGTCGCACGGCTATCAGCTGCGCGCTCGGCTGCGCGACGCGCTCGGCCCGCTCGGTGAGTCGCTCAACGACGGGCAGATCTATGTGACCCTGACCCGGTTGGAAAAGGCCGGCCTGGTCACCTGGGAACCAGCGGGTGACGGCGAGGGCCGCGACCGCAAGGTGTACGCCCTGACCTCTGCGGGTCAGCATCGGGTTGCCGAGTGGCTGACCGAGGTGGCCTGGCCACGACCGGCTCCCACGGATTTCCACCTCAAGCTGACCGCTGCCGCCACGGCGCGGCTGGCCGACCCGATCGCGCTGATCGACGCCCAGCGGCGGGAGTTGCTGCGCCTGCTGCGCGACGCGCAACGGGCCGCCCTGGCCGAGGCGCCCGGTTCGCCGGCCGAACTCGTGCTCGAGGGCCAGGTGCTGCGGTTGGAAGCAGATCTGAAGTGGCTGGACGCGTGTGAACAAGCCTGGACGACACAGAGGGACAAGTCATGAGTGACGTGGTGCTGCGTACCCGGCGGGTGCGCAAGGAATTCGGCAAGGGCGCCGGCCGGGTCCGCGCGGTCGACGACATCGACTTCGAGGTCGCCGCGGGCGAGACGGTCGCGGTGATGGGCCCGAGCGGCTGCGGCAAATCCACCCTGCTGCACCTGCTCGGCGGGTTGCAGCGGCCGACCGGCGGGGAAGTCGTCCTGGATGGTCGGCGCGTCGACGAGATGAGCGAGCGGGCGCTGGCCCGGCTCCGGCGTGATCGGATCGGTTTCGTGTTCCAGGCGTTCCACCTGATGCCCGAGCTGACCGCGGTCGAGAACGTCGAGGTGCCCGCTCTGCTGGCGGGTCGCTCACCGCGAGCGGCCCGCGGCGCGGCGCTGGAACTGCTCGACCGCGTGGGCCTGGCCGATCGGACCGGTCATCTGCCGTCGGCGCTGTCCGGCGGGCAGCGGCAACGGGTCGCGATCGCCCGGGCCTTGGTCACCGAGCCGCTGGTGGTGCTGGCCGACGAGCCGACCGGCAATCTCGACAGCGCCGCGACCTCGGAGGTGCTGCGGCTGTTCGACCGGCTGCGTGCGGCCGGGCAGACCTTGATCATCGTCACGCACGACGCGCGGATCGCGGCCACCGCCAACCGGTTGCTGTCGATGCGCGACGGCGCCCTGGTCGACCAGACCCTGCTCGCCGAGGTGGCGGCGTGATGGGCCGATATCTGCTCGTGCTCCGGCTCGCCTGGCGCGATCTGCGCCGCCGTCCGGTGGAGGCGATCCTCGCGGTGCTGGTGATGGCGGCGGCGACCACGACGCTGACGATCGGGCTCGCCCTGCACGGCGTGACCGATCATCCCTACGAGCAGACGCGGGCGGCAACCGCCGGGCCGGACGCGGTGGCAGGCTTTCTGAGCGAGGACGGCACACCGCCCAAGACCGCCGATGTCGATGCGGTCACGCACCTGCCGGGTGTCAGCGCCCATGGTGCGCTGATGCCGCTGGCGCACACCACGTTGGCGATGGGCGGGCGTACCGCCACCGTGCAGGCGCTGGGCCGATCGCCGGCCGGTGATCCGGTGGATCAGCCGAGGCTGACCTCGGGCGCCTGGGTCGGCGCCGGTTCTGTGGTGCTCGAGCGCGGCTTCGCCGACGCTCTCGGCGCCCGGGTGGGCGATCAGGTCACCCTTGGCGGCCGGTCCTTCCACATCGGCGGTACGGCGGTGAGCGCGGCTCTGCCGGCGTACCCGAGCAGCCTGTGTCACCTGCTGTGCTTCGCCGGGGTCGCGCCCGGTCCGAACGCGTTCGACATCGGCCTGGTCTGGTTGACCCCGGCCGATCTGGCGACGGTGCAGGAGCGCACCACCCCGGCCGTGGTCTACCTGCTCGACCTGCGGCTGGCTGACCCGTCCGCGGCGCCGGCCTTCGCCGCGACGCACGGCACGCTGCCCGGCCGCGATCCCGGCGCGAGCGGACCGTTCCTGCTGTCCTGGCAGCAGATCCGCGACGCCGACGCCGGCGTGACCCGCTCCGCACAGGCCGCGTTGCAGGTGGGCGCGGTCCTGCTCGCCCTGCTCGCGATCGCCGGCCTGACCGTGCTGGCCGGGCGCCGCACCCTCGAGCAGACCCGGCGGGTCGGCCTGCTCAAGGCGGTCGGCGGCACTCCCGGCCTGATCGCCCTCGTGCTGCTCGTCGAACATCTCGCCCTGGCCGTGCTCGCCGCGGCAGCCGGGCTCGGCGTGGGCCGCGTCCTGGCCGGCCGGTTCACCGCCCCGAGCGCCGGGCTGCTCGGCTCACCCGGCCCGGCGTCGCTGACCGGTACGACCGTCGCCGTGGTGGTCACCGCCGCCCTGCTGGTGGCCCTGGCCGCCACGCTGCTGCCGGCCTTGCGGGCCGCCCGGTCCGCCACGATCACCGCGCTCGAGGCGCCGGCCCGCACGCCGCGCCGGCACGGCCGGCTGATCGCGCTGTCCGCCTCGCTGCCGGTTCCGCTGCTGCTCGGGCTGCGCCTGATCGGCCGCCGGCCGGGCCGGGCCGCGCTGGCGGTGCTCAGCACCGCGGTCACCGTCACCGGTCTGGTCACCATTCTGACGAGCGACGCGGTCTCCGGCCGGGGCACCGGCGGGCTGCACAACCTGCGCACCGAGCGGCTGACCCAGGTCACCACCATGATCACGGTGATGCTGCTGGTGCTGGCCGCGGCCAACACGGTGTTCCTGACCTGGGCCACGGTCGCCGATGCCCGGCACGCGTCGGCGTTGGCCCGCGCCTTCGGCGCCACCCCGAGCCAGGTGACCGGTGGCCTGGCGGCCGCCCAGGTGGTGCCGGCCGCGGTCGGTGCGCTGCTCGGCCTGCCGGCCGGCCTGATCGTCTACCGCCTGGTCACGCAGACCTCGCTGACGATGCCGTCGTTAGCTGGCTTGGCCGCGGTCCTGGTTGGGGCGATTCTCGCGGTGGTGGTCTGCACGGCGATACCTGCGGGCGTCGGTGCGCGCCGGCCGGTGGCCGACGTGCTGAGCGCCGACGCGGCTTAGAAACGCGAGGCGCTCGTCTCGCGGGAGCGTCCGCGGGCCCGCAGCAATTCGATCGCGATCGGCACGACCGAGACGGCGACGATGCCGATCAGAATCAGCTCGATGTGGTCGCGGACGAAGGCCACCTGGCCGAGGAAGTAGCCCAGGGTTGTCACGCCGGTGGCCCACAGCGCTCCGCCGATGACGTTGTAGAGCACGAAGGTGCGGTAGTGCATGCGGACCGCGCCGGCGACGATCGGGGTGAAGGTGCGCACGACCGGCACGAACCGGGCCAGGATCAGCGAGCGAGCGCCGTACTTGTAGAAGAAGCCGTGCGCCCGGACGAGGTTCTCCTGCTTGAACAGCCGGGAGTCGGGCCGGCGGAACAGGCCGGGGCCGAAGCGGCGGCCGAAGGCGTAGCCGGCCTGGTCACCGGCGACCGCGGCGCCCGCAGCCAGCAGGCACAGCAGCCACAGCGGTACATGCAGGTAGGTGCCGCCGGCCACCAGCAGCCCGGCGGTGAACAGCAGCGAGTCGCCAGGTAGGAAGAACCCGATCAGCAGCCCGGACTCGGCGAAGACGATGGCGAGGATACCCAACAGGCCGAACGCCGAGATCAGATGTTGCGGATCAAGAAGACTCATAACGCGAAACGTAGGGTTCGGCGGCTGAAGAATCGTTGAACGTCGTCGGCAGCGGCAGCCGGATCCGCATGGCAGCGCCCTGGTCGAGGTCGTCGGCGGTCAGCGTGCCGCCGTGCGCGCTCACGATGTCGCGGGCGATTGCGAGGCCCAGTCCGCTGCCGCCGTCCATGCGTGACCGGCTGCCGTCGAGCCGGACGAATCGGTCGAAGATGCGCTCTCGGTCGGACGGCGGAATGGGCGGGCCGTCGTTGCCGATCACGATCTCGGCCATCCGGTCCCGGCCGGCGACGCTGATGGTGATCTTGGTGTGGGCGTGCCGGATCGCGTTGTCGATCACGTTGCGGACGACGCGAAGCAGGGCATCCGGGTCGCCCTCGACGCGGACCGGGTCGAAGATGGCCCGCACGTTCAGGTTCGGGTGGAGCTCGGCCAGGCGTTCGCGCTCGGTGTAGACCAGGTCGTCGAGGTCGACATCTTGCCTACGGGTCCGCAGTTGGTCGTTGTCGGCGCGGGCGAGCAGCAGCAGGTCCTCGACCAGGCGGGCCATCCGGGTGCTCTCGGTGCGGATCCGGCCGACCGATCGCGCGGCGGTGGCCGGCAGGCCGGCGGTCTCGAGCAGGTCGGCGTTGGCTTGCACGGTGGCGAGCGGGCTGCGCAGTTCGTGGCTGGCGTCGCCGACGAACCGGCGCTGGGCGGCGGACGAGGCCTCGATCCGGTCGAGCATGGTGTTCATCGTCGAGGCGAGCGCGGCGATCTCGTCGTCGGTGGCCGGGACCGGCAGCCGTTCGTGCAGGTTGTGGGCGGTGATCGTGGCGGCCTGCAGGCGCATCGCCTCGACCGGCCGCAGGGTGCGCCCGACGAACAGGAACGTGGCGACGCCGACCGTCAACGCGAGCAACGGCAAGCCCAGCAGCAACGCAACGATCACCGCGTCGCTGCCGTCGCCGACGGTGTCCAGGGACTCGGCGACTAGTACCGTGCGGTTGCCGACCGGCGTGCTCACTCCCTGCGCGACGATCCAGAACGGTTCCTCATGGACGCCGGGGAGATGCCGTTGCTCCTTGATCCGTTCGCCGGGGCCCGGGCGGAGTGCGGAGATTGCGGTCTCGCCGGCCAAGGCGTCGGACGCGGCCTCGACCCGGCCGGCAGCGTCGAGTATCTGGACGACCGTGCGGTCCCGGGCCGAGGGGCGCAGCAGGGTGGGCAGGTCGGACCCGGACGTGAGCGCGGCGGCGATCTGGGCGGCTTTGTCGTTGGCGGCGGTGTTGATGTTGTCCAGCAGGATGGCGCGCGCGGTCACGAACAGCACCCCGCCGGCCAGCAGCGACGCGATGGCCACCACGACGGCGGCGGCAAGGGCCGACCGCAGGCGCACGCCCAGGCGGCGGCGCAGCGACGGGACGCTCAGACGACGGCGCAGGGTGACCAGCATGGCCGTCACGGTAACGGCGGAGAAGTCGCCGAGGTGGCGGTCTTAAGCGGTTTTTCAGGGGGAGTGGGGCCAGGCTGGACGCATGCGAGTGCTGGTGGTGGAGGACGAGGTCAGTTTGGCCGAGACGTTGCGGGATGGGCTGAGCGAGGCGGGGTTCGTCGTCGACGTGGTGCATGACGGGGTCGACGGGCTGTGGCAGGCCACCGAGATGCCGCACGGGGCGTACGACGTGATCGTGCTGGACATCATGCTGCCCGGGCTGAGCGGTTACGAGGTGTGCCGACAGTTGCGGTCGCGGGAGGTGTGGACGCCGATCCTGATGCTGACCGCGAAGGACGGCGAGTACGACCAGGCCGACGCGTTCGATCTGGGCGCCGACGACTACCTGACCAAGCCGTTCTCGTTCGTGGTGCTGATCGCCCGGCTGCGCGCGCTGATCCGGCGCGGCGCGCCCGAGCGGCCGGCCGTGCTGGCCGCCGGCGACCTGTCGCTGAATCCGGCCGAGCGGCGGGTGTTCCGCGACGAGGAGCCGATTGCGGTGACCCCGCGCGAGTTCGCGATGCTGGAGTTCCTGATGCGCCACCGCGGGGAGGCCATGACCAAGCGGGCGATTCTGGAGAACGTCTGGGACGCGCACTTCGCCGGCGACCCGAACATCGTCGAGGTCTACATCGGCTACCTGCGCAAGAAGATCGATCACCCGTTCGAGCGCGCGTCGATCGAAACGGTGCGGGGAGCGGGATACCGGCTGGCGGCCGACGGCGGGTGACGGCCGTAGCGTTCAGGGATTCTTCAGCGCGCGATCCTCAGCCTCTGGGCCATGAACAGCCCTTCCCCCGTCCTGGTCGTCTCGGCCAGCATCTGGCCCCGAACGAGGACGCCACCATCGTGATCCACGAGCGATACGGCTTACCCGCGATCACCCATGCCCCGCTGGTCGATCCGGCCTTCCGGCCCAGCGCCGGGCCGGAAGACGTAGTCGCCGCGCGGCAGCGGCTC
Source organism: Actinoplanes subtropicus (assembly GCF_000721705.1). Lineage (GTDB taxonomy): Bacteria > Actinomycetota > Actinomycetes > Mycobacteriales > Micromonosporaceae > Actinoplanes > Actinoplanes subtropicus. The sequence goes on along the minus strand of NZ_JOJL01000035.1, from coordinate 36,401 downwards.
GGCCTGCCGCTGGACGCTCGGCTGGCGCTGGTGGTGGCCGGATCCGGGGGCGTCGGCGACATCGACACGACCGTCCACGACCTGATCAGCGCCTCCGAGGCGATCCCCCTGGTGGTCTGCGGGCACAACCACGCGCTGCGCGAGCGACTGGCCGTCACCGGCAAGGTGATCGCCTTCGGCTGGGTGGACGACATGCCCTCGCTGCTGCACGCCGCCGACGTCGTGGTCACCAACGCCGGCGGACTGACCGCGATGGAGGCCCTCGTCAGCCACGTTCCGGTGATCAGCTACCGGTGCCTGCCGGGGCACGGGGTCGCCAACGCCGCCGCACTCGAGCGCTTGGGATTGGCGGCCTGGCCGCGCACCGTCGCTGAGCTCGGCCCCGCCCTGCACGCGGCCATGCGGACGACCGCGCCGTCAACGACCGGCATCCGCCCAGGGGCCGATGCGGCCGAGGCCACCGAGCTCATCCTGCGGTCGGTGGCGCGATGAACCCGGCTCGGACTGTCATAGCGGCAGTCGGTCATCCGTTCCCCGCAGTCGCCGCGATCGGCCCACTGCGCCGGCAGCTTCTCCCATATCTGGCCGGCATCGGCCACCCCCGGCACGTCGCACTGACCTTCGACGACGGCCCGCACCCCGACGCCACTCCCGAGCTGCTGGACCTGCTCGACCGCGCCGGTGTGCGGGCCACGTTCTTCCTGCTCGGACGGATGGCCGAGGAACTGCCCGAGGTCGCTCGGGCCGTTGCGGACGCCGGGCACGAGGTCGGCGTGCACGGTTATGAGCACCGGCTGCTGCTGAAGCAGGGCCCGGCCGCCACCCGGCTCGACATCAGCCGGGCCACCGCGGCGATCATCGCGGTGACCGGGGTGCGGCCGCGGTGGTGGCGTCCGCCGTACGGGGTGGCCAACGCCGCCGCCCTGCTGGAGGCCCGCCGGCTCGGGCTGCGGCCGGTGTTGTGGACCACGTGGGGCCGGGACTGGACCAGGACCTGCACGCCGGACTCCGTCTATCGCAGCATCATGCGTAAGCTCGGCGGCGGCGGCACGATCCTGCTGCACGACAGCGACCACTGGGCCGCCCCGAAGTGCTGGTTGTCCATGCTGGGCGCGCTGCCCGCGATCCTGACCACCTGCCGGGCCCGCGGTCTGGCCGTCGGCCCGCTCGCCGAGCACGGCATCCGCACGGCCACCTCGACCTCCGGCCGCGCCGGATCCTCGGCACGGCCCCTTTGGTGACCGGTTCGGTCAGCGGAGGATTCCGGTGTGGCCCAGCGAGTAACGGCCCGGCTGGGGCCAGACGCAGAGGCCGTGCGGCTCGGCGCCGACGGGGATCCGCGCGCGGAGCCGGCCGGTGGCGGTGTCGATGGCGTAGACCTCGCGGTCGTAGCGGCCGGAGAGCCACAGGACGCGGCCGTCGGCCGAGACGCCGCCCATGTCCGGGCTGGCGTGCCCGGGCAGCCGCCAGGTGGACACCACCCGGCCGGTGCGGAGGTCCAGGACGGACACGCTGCCGGCGCCGCGGTTAGCGATGTAGAGGTAGCGGGAGTCGCGGCTGGGGTAGAGCCCGTGGGCGCCGTCGCCGGTGGGGATGAAGGTGCGGACCGTGAGGTGGTCGCCGTCGACGACCCACAGGCCGCTGGTCTGCATGTCGGCGACGTACCAGGTCTGCCCGTCCGGCGAGATCTTGATGTCCTGCGGCATGGCGTGCCCCGGTAGGTGCAGTCGCCCGGCGACGCGCTGCGCGGCGGTGTCGACCTTGACGAGGTCGCCGGAGAACTCGCAGGTGGCGATGAAATACCGGCCGTCGGCCGAGAAGTCGGCGTGGTTGACGCCGTCGCAGCCCACCGAGAGCACGTGCCGGGGTGCCATGGTGTGCGGGTCGCTGAAGACGATGGCCCGGCGCGACTCGGCCATCACCATCGCGTACCGGCCGTCGGGGGTGAAGTAGAGGTTGTACGGGTCGTCCACCGGGACCGGCTTGCCGAATCGGGCGGTGACCGGGTCGATCGGGATGAGCGTGTTGCCGGTGTTGTCGTTGACCCACAGCGTGCGCAGGTCCCAGGAGGGCACCACGTGCTGCGGGCCGTGCCCGGCGGCCACCGTCCGGATCACTTTGTAGGTTCGGGGGTCGATCACCGAGACGGTGTCGCCGCCGAAGTTCGGCACGTAGACCAGCGGACGGGCGCGGGCCGCGGCAGCCGCGAAATGCCCGGGGCGGTCGGCGGCGTAGACGTCGGCCGGATCGAGCGGCGGTGCCATGCCCGGCAACAACGTCATGGGGGCACTCGCGGAGGGCTGGGCCGCGGGTGAGGAGGTACGGGGTTGGGCCGGCGCGGGGGCCGACGTGCAGCCGGCCAGCACCATCAGTGCGGCCAGGGCGGCGGCCCGGCCGGTGCGGGTATGTCGGGCCCGGGTCATGCGAACAGGTCCGAGGCGGTGACCGGGCGCAGGTTGCGGGCGCGCAGGCCGGTCAGGATGGGGGCGATCGCCGCCACGGTGCCCTCGTGGCCGCAGTGCAGGCTCACGATCGAGCCGGGGCGCGCGGCGGCGAGAGTGGCCGAGACGATCGCGGAGGGGCCCGGGTCGGTGAAGTCGCGCGGATCCACGTCGTACGACAGACAGGTCGGATAGCCGGCCCGGCGGGCAGCGGATTTGATCGTCGGGGTGGCGTACTGGGTTTGCGACGGGCGGAACCAGCGGCCGATCGAACCGGCGACCGCACGCACGGCTTCCGCACACGCGCTGATCTCGGCGTACGCAAGCTGGGGTTTCATGGTTTTGATGTCGGCGTGATGCTGGGTGTGGTTGCCGAGCTCGTGGCCGTCGGCGAGCAGCCGCCGGCCGAGGTCGGCGTTCGCGGCCAGCCAGGTGCCGACGGCCAGCACCGTGACGCGGGCGCCGCCGCGCTTGAGCTCGTCGAGCAGGGCCGTCACGATCCGAGCATCACCCTGGCCGTGGAAGGTCAAGGCGACCTGTGGCCGGTCGCGCGGTCCGTGCCGGACCTCGTCGGGAAGGATCGGTCCGGCCGAACTCGTCGTCGGCGTGGGGTGCGTGTTCGGGGACCTCTCCGCTGTGGACGAGGCAGTCGCCGGGACGGCAGATGGCCGTGCGGCATCGCAGCCGGCGGCGGCGCCGAGGGAGAGGGCGGTGACCGCGCGAAGGGCGTCGCGACGATGCATGGGCGGATGCTAGGCAGGCGCACATTAGAGCGGGCTGAATGAGCCCGAAACAGGAGCTCAAGCGCTTCAGCCCGCGTTCAGGTAACCGGCCGCATCGTGGGTGTCGTGCTGCAGCGAGAACGACCGACCATGATCGGTGGCTGGGGCCGGGTGACCGGGAGCCCGGCCACCGTGGTGACACCGGACTGCGATGAAGACTGGGCCGAACTCCTCGGCGCGGCCGGCCCACGTGGATTGATCCCGCGCGGTGGCGGCCGTTCCTACGGGGACGCCGCCCAGAACGCCGGCGGCCTGGTCGTCTCGACGATGGCCGAGGCGAGCATCGGGGATGTCGACGCGGCCGCCGCCACCGTCGAGGTAGGCGCCGGCGTGACGATCGGCGACCTGCTCCGGTACCTGGCGCCGGGCGGCTGGACCCTGCCGGTGGTGCCCGGCACCGCCGCGGTCACCGTGGGTGGGGCGATCGCGGCCGATGTGCACGGCAAGAATCACGAGCGGCACGGGGCGTTCGGCCGGCACGTCGCGGCGATGACTGTGCTCACGCCGGCGTACGGGACGGTCGAGATGAGCCCGACGGTCAACGCCGACGAATTCTGGGCCACGGTCGGCGGCCTCGGCCTGACCGGCATCATCCGCCGGGCCACCCTGCGGCTGATCCCGCTCGCCTCCTGGTGGGTCTCGACCGTCGACGAACAGCAACCACGCCTGCACCGCGTCCTCGATCGGCTACACGCGGCCTCGGTGAGCAGCGACCACGCCGTGGCCTGGGTGGACCCTCTCGGGGCCGGCGTGATCACCCGAGCGACGACGGCACGACTCGGCGCCCTGACTCCCGGCCGTGCCGCCCGGACCCGCGCCACGCCGACCCTGCCCGGCAGAGGCATCGCCTGGCCGCCGCTGGCCGCCGCCGCCAACGCGGCACGCCGCACCGCTGTCGTGCTCCGCCCGCGACATCTCCGGCCCCTGTCGGAGCTGCACTTCCCGTTGGACTCTCTGCCCGGCTGGCCGCGGTTGCACGGCCGGCGCGGGCTGGTCCAGCATCAGTTCGCCGTCCCGTTCGGTGCCGAACATGTGCTTGCCTATGCGCTTCAGGCCGCCCGCGAGGCCGGGCATCCGCCGTCGCTCGTTGTGGTGAAAGTCTTCGGCGAGGCCAACCCGGCGCCGCTGTCGTTCCCCGGGCCGGGCTGGAGCCTGGCGATGGACTTCGCCGCCGATCCCGCCCTCGGCCCGCTGCTCGACCGGCTCGACGAGCGGATCGCCGCTGCGGGCGGGCGGGTTTACCTGGTGAAGGACAGCCGCGCCCACCCCGATCTGATCGCCGCCATGTATCCGGGCCTGGCCCGGTGGCGCGCCGTACGGGCCCTGCTCGATCCGGACGGTCTGCTCGTCTCCGACCTGGCGCGCCGGCTGCGCCTGGCCGATCAACGGATCGACGACCAGATCGGAGCCAGTCATGCGTGACGGACTCGGCCGCCCGCAGACCGTGCTCCTGCTCGGCGGCACCTCCGAGATCGGTCAGGCCATCGCCGAGCAACTCCTGCCCCAGAGCGGGACGCTTATCCTGGCCGGACGCGACCCGGCCGCGCTCGCCGAGACGGCCGAGCGGCTGACCAAGGCACGACGGCAGGTGGCGACCCTGCACTACGACGCCCTCGCCCCGGCCGCCGCGACCGTCGACCTGCTCGCGGTCGCCGCCGCCCGCCACGGCGACCTCGACGTCGTGATCCTCGGCGTCGGAACACTCACCGAGGAAACGGCGCTGGCCGACACGAGCGCGGTCGAAAAGACCATGCACACCAACCTGCTCGGGCCGATGCTCGCGGTGCACGCCACCGCCGCCCGGCTACGCGCGCAGGGGCACGGCACCCTGGTGGTCCTCTCCTCGGTCGCCGCCGTACGCACCCGCGACGGGCTGCTCAGCTACGGCGTCGCCAAGGCGGCCCTGGACCTCTATGCCCGCGGCATCGGCGAATCGTTGCGCGGCAGCGGCGCCCGCGTCCTGGTCGTGCGGCCCGGCCACGTACGCACCCGGATGACCGCCGGCCTGCCCGAGCCACCCTTCACCACCGAGGCCCACGAGGTTGCCGCCCGGGTCGGCCGGGTCCTGTCCGGCCGGGCGCGCGTCGTCTACGCCCCTGCCCTACTCGGGCCCGTCATGACCGCGCTGCGCTTGCTGCCGGCGGCGGTCTATCGCCGGCTCGACGCGGCGCAACGCAGAGGAGCACCCCTTGAGCAAGACCAACGTCCCACCGCTGACCGTCATCGAGCCGCCGCAAGTCTTGCCGACGAGCGGCGGCCCCGGTGATGACCCACGGCCGCGCCGCGGGCGCCCGGCCGCCGTCTGGGATCTGGACGGAACGCTGACCCGCGCCGACACGCTGCTGCCGTTCCTGCGCCGAGTCGCCGGCACGGCGTCGGTCGTGCGAGCCCTGGCCGTGGCCGCGACCCGGGATCTGCCCCGACACAGGCGGCGAAGCGCCGCCAAGGCGCTGGTGCTGCAGCAACTGCTCGGCGGGCGGCCGCTCGCCGAGATCGATCCGATCGCCCGCGACTACGCCACCCGGGTCCAGGACAAGCTACGAGCAGACTCCACGCAGCTGTGGACCTGGCACCGCCACCACGGTCACCGCCTGGTGATCGCCTCGGCCTCCCCGGGAATCTACGTGCACCACCTCGGCCGGCTGCTCGGCGCCGACACGGTGATCTGCACCGAGATGGCGGTGGTCAACGGCCGGCTCACCGGCGCTCTCAAGGGCCGCAACTGCCACGGGCACGAGAAGGCCCGACGGGTCCTGGAATATCTGGCCGAGCAGCCGGCGAGTCAGGTCTGGGCCTACGCCAACGGCGCCACCGACCGCCCGCTGCTGGAGATCGCCGACATCGCCGTCCGGGTCACCACCTATCGCCACGTCACGGTCCGGGACGACCGATGAGCACCTCCACCAGGCCGACACCGATCCACATGCTGCCTCGACGGCGCAAGCGCCGGGCGCCCAACCCGCGTCGACGTCGCCTTCGCCGGCTGATCGGCATCGCCGTGGCGCTGATCCTGATCTGGCCCGCCATCTCCTACACGCAGGCGCTCACCGCGCCCGGCAGCGCCACCTGGCAGATGCGCACCGTCGACTGGATCCGCCTGCGGCACGGCGGCGCCCTGATCAATGCCATCGAGAACTGGTGGTACACCCGGCACAAGCCGGCCGCCGGACCACCCGACGCCGCTGCTCTTCCGCGGATCGAGCCCGGCCCGGCGAAGGTCATCGGCCCGGACGCGCTGCCGCGACTGCCCGGCGTCGCCCCGTTGCCGGGCGAGGCGACCTGGGCGGCCGGCCGCACGGCAGCGTCCGGTCTCCCGCTGATCTACACCGGGTTCCTGCGGCCCGACCCGGCCCATCTGAGCATCGTCGCCGGGGTCGCCTGGATGCGCAGCAGCGGCACCATCACCCATCTGGTCGCGGGAACGAGGCAGCCGGGCGGCCCGGCATGGCCGGGCACCGCGTCGGTGCCCGCCGGCGACGTCGGCCGGTTGGTCGCCACGTTCAACTCCGGCTGGAAGATGCAGGACATCGCCGGCGGGTTCTACCTCGACGGGCAGACCACCCGGCGGCTGGTCACCGGGCAGGCGTCGCTGGTCATCGACAAGCACGGGGGCGTGACGATCGGCGCCTGGGGCACGGATGTGCGGATGACGGCCGGCGTCGTCGCCGTACGACAGAATCTCGCCCTCGTTGTTGATCGTGGGCGGCCGGTGGCCGGGCTGAGCACCAACGCCGACGGGCGCTGGGGGTCAGCGCACAACCAGTACCAGTACACCTGGCGGTCGGGCGCGGGGATCGACGCGCACGGCAACCTGATCTACGTGGCCGGCGACAAGATGAACCTGGCCACGCTGGCCGCGGCGATGGCCGACGCGGGGGTGGTCCGGGGCATGCAGCTGGACATCCATTCCGGGATGGCAAGCTTCGCCTCCTGGCAGCCGCTGCCCGGCAACGCGGCGGCCCCGACCAAGCTGCTGCCCCGGATGCCGCGGTCGGCCTACCGCTATCTGAACCCGGACCAGCGAGACTTCTTCTACGTGACGGCGAATTGAGATGGCCGCGCCGACCCTCGCCCAGCCGGTCTCGTCGCCGCTGCTGGCCGCCGCCCGGCCCCGGCAGTGGATCAAGAACGGGCTCGTGTTCGCCGCTCCGCTAGCCGCCGGCGTCCTGGTCGAGCCGGCCAGTTTCGTGGCGTTGCTCGCGTTCGTGCTGGCGTCGGCCGCGACGTATTTCATCAACGATGCCGCCGATGTCGAGGCCGATCGGCGTCACCCGGTCAAGTGCCGGCGGCCGGTGGCGTCCGGGGTCATCTCGGTGCGCACTGCATGGTTCTGGGGCCTCGGGCTGCTGGTGGCGGCGCTGGCGGTGGCGCCGCTGGCCGGCTTTGCCCTGTTCGGGTGCGTGGCGGCTTACCTGGCCCTGACCTTCGCCTACAGCTGGCGGCTCAAACGGATCGCGGTCGTCGACATCCTCGCGGTCGCCGGCGGGTTCCTGCTGCGCACCGTGGGCGGGGCAGTCGCCGCCGGGGTGCCGATGTCGAGCTGGTTCCTGCTCACCGCGCTGCTCGGGTCGCTGTTCCTGGTGACCGGCAAGCGGCTGAGCGAGTTGCGCCGTGACCGGGACGCGCGGGCGGTCCTGGCCGGGTACTCGCTGCCCTGGCTGCAGCAGACGCTTACCATGACCTTGACCGGGACCGTCATCGCGTACGCCTGCTGGGCCTTTGAATTTTCCGGCGACGCCTCCTTGCCGCTGCTCGGCCTGTCGCTGGTGCCGTTCCTGGCCGGGCTGATGCGCTACAGCCTGCTGGTCGCCCGCGGCGACGGCGAGGCACCCGAAAACCTGCTCGTCTCGGACCGGTTCCTGCTGATCAGCGGCTTCGCCTGGGGATCCATGGCGACCGCGGCGCTCTACTTCGGATAGAGGACGACAAGTGCGTGTTCTGCTCGTGGAGGACGAGGCGGCGCTGGCCGCGATGGTGCGCGACGCCCTGATCGGGGAGGGCTTCGCGGTCGACGTCGCGACCACCGGCGACGACGGGCTGTGGGCCGCGACCGAGCACCCGTACGACGTGATCGTGCTGGACATCATGCTGCCGGGGCTCAGCGGCTACGAGGTCTGCCGGCAACTGCGCGGCCGGGAGGTGTGGACGCCGATCGTGATGCTGACCGCCAAGGACGGCGAGTACGACCAGGCGGACGCCCTCGACCTGGGCGCCGACGACTACCTCACCAAGCCGTTCTCGCTGGTGGTGCTGCTGGCCCGGCTCCGCGCGGTGGTCCGCCGCGGGCGGCCCGAGCGGCCGGCCGTGCTCGTCGCCGGCGACCTGAGCGTCGATCCGGCGACCCGCCGGGTCACCCGCGGCGACCAGGAGATCTCGGTGACCAGCCGGGAGTTCGCGCTGCTGGAATTCCTGATCCGGCACCGCGGCGAGGTCGTCTCCAAGAACGCGATCATCGGCGGCGTCTGGGACTGGACCTTCGACGGCGACACCAACATCGTCGAGGTCTACATCCGCTACCTGCGCAAGAAGATCGACCAGCCGTTCGGCCGGTCGGCGATCGAGACCGTCCGCGGCGCCGGTTACCGGCTGGCGGCCAACGGCGGGTGATCCGCGCCCTCCGCGTGCAGCGGGAGCCGGACATGGAAGACGGCGCCCGGACCGTCGTCGACACGGACGTCGCCGCCGTGCCCGTCGACGATCTCCCGGGTGATCGGCAGCCCGAGACCCGAGCCACCGTCGTGCCGGGACCGGCTGTCGTCCAGGCGTACGAACCGATCGAAGATCCGCTCCCGGTCGACCGGGTCGATACCGCGGCCGTCGTCGGTGATCACCAGATGGGCGCAATCGTCCTGCCGGACCGTGACGGTCACCGTCGAGCGCGCGTGCCGGGCCGCGTTGTCCAGCAGGTTGCGTACGGCCCGCCGCAGCCGGGCGGCGTCTCCGACGAGGCGCACCGGCTCCAGCCGAAGCCGAAGATCCACCGACGGGAAGCGGGCGGTGAACCGCTCACGCTCGGCGAACACCAGGTCGTCCAGGTCCAGCTCGTCCTGCCGGAACGCGAGCCCGTGCTCGTCGGAGCGGGCCAGCAGCAACAGATCCGCCACCAGCGTGCCGAGCCGTTCCGCCTCGCCTTGCAGCAAGCTGATCTGGGCCAGCCCGGTCTCGGAGGTGGCCCGGGTTGCCAGGTAGTCGAGGCCGACCTGAACCGTAGTGAGAGGGCTCCGCAACTCGTGCCCGGCATCGGCGACGAACCGGCGCTGCGCGATGGCCGCCGCCTCGAGCCGGTCGAGCATGGCATTCATGGTGCGAGCCAGCGCGGCCACCTCGTCATGGCCGCCCGGCAGCGGCACTCGGGCGTGCAGGTCCTGGGCCGTGATTGAGGCGACCCGCCGGCGAATAGCCTCTACCGGCCGCAGCGAGCGTCCGACGAAGACGAAGGTGGCCAACCCGACGACGGCCACCAGGAAAGGCATGCCGGTGGCCAGGGTACGAGTCAGCGCCTCGGTGTTCTCCCGGACGGGCTGCAGCGACTGCGCGACGACCACCGTTTGCGGCCCTTTCGACGTCTTCACCCCGGCCGCCCAGATCCGGTACGGAGCGTCGTCGCCGGTCGGCCACGGCCGCGTGGACTTCACTGTGCTGCCGACGGGGACGGCGTGGCTCGCCAGCGGCGGTCTCGACCCCACGGGGAACGACGTCGCGACGGGGTTTCCCGAGCTGTCGAGGACCTGAATCAGCGTGGTGTTCCCGGTCAGGGTCTCGAGCACGTCGGACGCCTCGTCGTCACGCAGCCCGGTCTTGACCTCGGCGACACGTTGGCGAACAGCGCTGTCGACGTTGTGCGTCAGAATCGACTCCGTCGCTCGCACGAAACCGAACGCGGCAACCACCCCGGCCACCCCGACGACGACCGCCGCCGCGATCGCCGTGCGCAGCCGGACGCCACCCAGCCATCTGCTCATGTGCGGGAACGTAGGTGACCCAACCTGACGAGGAGCTGAATCCCGGAGGAGACCACCGGGTCATGATGCGTCCCGCGCAGCACGACCCAGCGGCCCGGCCGGTCAGATGCCGTCGAACTTGTTCAGGGTGGTGAGCAGGGTGGCGAGCGTCGACGCGCAGGTCGACTGGCTCGGGCTGCCCGCACGCAGGGCGGTGAGGGCATCGTCGATCTGGCCGTCGAGCTGGTGCCACTTGCCGGCGTCCCGGGGCTTGAGCCCGGCCTCGGCGTCGTCCCAGGCCACCTCTAGATCCTTGATCCGGGCCTTGGCGCCGGCCAGGTCGTTCTTGGCGACCTTGCCCTTCACGTCAGTCACAATGGTGGCGAAGCTGGTGAGGTCGCCGAGCCGTGTGGTCGGGTGCACCTTCCGCGCGGGCGCCGCTCGACCGGTGGTGCCGGCGGACTGACCGGCCGCGGGCGCTCCCGGGTCTACCACGGCCAGGGAGTTGCTGCCGCTGTCCGAGGTGTCGGAGTGGGTCGCGCTGAGCCCCAGGCCCACGCCGGCGACCACCACCAGACCGGCGGCGGCCCACGCGTAGTCGGCCCGATGCCCACCGGCGGGTCCGCTGCCCTTCGCCGCCACCCCGTGCCGATTGACCAGCAGCTGCTCCCGGGTGACCAGCACGATGATGACTGCGAAGAACAGGATGCTGGTCGCGCTGGCGCCCAGCGCGAGCCCGCCGAACTGCTTGTCCTGGGTGAGCAGGTCGCCCATCGAGGCACCGAGCGGCCGGGTCAGCACATAAGCGATCCAGAAGGTCAAAACCTGACCGAATCCGATTTTGTACGCGATCCAGGTCGCCGCGATGAGCCCGCCGAAGATCAGCACGCCGTTGCGGAAGCCCAGGCTCAGCGCCTCGGTGGCCAGATCGCCGGCCGCGGTGCCGAGCGCGAACGTGGTGAGGATGGCTCCCCAGTAGAAGGCCTCGCGGCGCGGGGTGTCGATCGAGGTGATCGCCAGGGTGTGTTCCTGGCGGTGCCAGACGACGAAGACAATGGCGAGAACGACGGCGAAGACCGCAGTGCTCAGGTAGAGGCTGACGCCCAGCGTGTCGGTGAAGAAGTCGGTGATCTGGGTGCCGACGATGCTCACCAGCACCACGCACAGCCAGTAGATCCAGGGCGTGTATTGCCGGGTGCGGAACTGGATGACCAGTGCGGTGACGAGCACGGCGGCCATGAGGGCGTCGGTGACCAGCGGCCCCAGTCCGACGTTAACGGTCAGATAGTCGGCAAACGTCTCACCGATTGTCGTGGACAATACTTTGATGACCCAGAACGTCGCGGTGATGGCCGGTACTTTTGTCAACCAGACACGCGTGCGTTCTGCGGTGGCATAAGTCACCGACATTATTTCTCCTTAGAATGGCTCAGAATGGCTTGCGACGGCTGCCCACCATGAAGCATGCCGCCTTAAATTCCGCTGAAGCGCTCATTCGAGTGGTAACCGCAATCGCGCACATGGCGTCGCGTTTTCTGGTAGAACACAGGCCGATCGCCGTAGGGTGGCGAAAACGTCGCCGTCACGGTGCGTGACCGGCCGCCGGCCGACTTCGGTGAACCACTCCCGTCCGGCGATCAGGCGGAACAGGGGACCGGGCAGCCGTGCCAGCAGGGCGACGGTCCGCCATCCCTGGCCGCCCTGCGTCTGGCTCTCGTGTGCGCGCAGGCCGGCGCGTTTCTGCTTCCAGTAGCGGCGGACGTCGACGGCGTGCGTCGTCGCCGAGCCGGCGGTGTACGCGTCGGATGCCGCGTTCAGCGGCAGCCGCGGGAGCAGGCGACCGGCCAGCCTCATCACGCCGAGCAGGGCTCGCAGCTTCCTCCGGTCCACGGTCGCCTCCAGCAACACCGGAGTCCTGGCCGCGGCTGCGGCATACCGTGCCACCAAGTGCAGGTGGCGGTGATCGGGGTGACCGTATCCGCCGTTTGCGTCGTAGCCGGTGAGGACGTCCGCGCGCTCCGCACGGAGGATCTCGATCAACCCCGCCGCGGCCGGCTCGACCGGGACGTCGACGAATCGCGGTGGATCGCCGGCCGTCGAGGGCGAGTCGCCGTTCAGACCGGAATCGCGGTAGCCGAGTACGGCGACGCGGGCGCAGCCGAGCGCTTCGGCCGCGCGGTGCAGCTCGGCTTCCCGCCGAGCGCCGAGCTCCCGTCCTCCGGCGGCACCGCCGGCCTCGCCGAGGGTCGCGACGACCAGCACGACGCGATGGCCTTCCGCGGCGGCGCGCGCCAAGGTGCCGCCGGTGAGCAGGCTCTCGTCGTCGGGATGTGCGTGGAACGCCACCAGCGTGAACCGTTGCGTCATCCGGGTTGCCCGGCCGTGTGCCGCAGCAGCGGGCCGGTCTGGCGCCGGATCGCTGCCTCGTAGATGGCGTCGGCGGCGCCGAGAACCGCCGGCCAGCTCATGGCCGGTGTGGTGCTCCGATTGTGCGCGGCGACGGCGGCGAGCCGGGCCGGATCGTCCAGCAGCCCGGCGATCGTCGTGGCGAGCATGGCGTCGGAGCCGACCAGCCATCCTTCGACCTCGGGCCGGATGAAGTCGGCGATGCCGGTGCCGGCGCGGGCCACGACCGGCAGGCCGGCGGTGCGGGCTTCCAGGGCGGCGATGCCGAACGACTCGCGCGGCGCCGGCGCGACGTAGAGCTGGGCGTCCGAGAGGATGCCGCGGATGGCCGGGCGGGACAGCGCGCCGGCCAGGTGAATGGCGCCGGCGGAGCCGGAAGCGTCCACCCGGCGTCGTAGCCGCGGCAGGTGCGGGCCGTCGCCGACCAGGACCGCCCGGAACCGTGCCGGGTGGCTTGCGTGCAGGGCGAGCAGGATGTCGAGCAGGGCCTGCGGTCGCTTTCGGCGGACCATGCGCATCACGCTGACCAGGGTGGGGACCGGCGGCTCGGCCGGCGGCCCCACGGTCTGCCAGTCGCCGGGATCGATGCCGTTGGGCAACACTCCGACGACGGCGCCGTCCAGCGCCGCACTCACCGCCTGGGCCGCCGCGGTGCTGACCGCCGTCCACTCCACCGGCCAGCTCGCCGCCCGTTGCCGACGGGCGTACCGGCGGACCAGGGGCAGGATGTCATGCCACATCGAGTGCACCGAGATGACCGTCGGCAGGCCGTTCGCGGCGGCCACGCGGGCAGCCGTCCAGGACAGCGGTGAGAAGGCCGAGATGTGTACGTGTACCAGCTCCGCGGCGCAGACGCGCAGCACACCGGACAACTCGGCGGCGGGCACCCGCCGATGGGGACCGGCGGCGAGGCGACGGCCCGCGCCGAGCCGGAGAACAGGGACATCGCCGAGCTGGTCGCCGCCCTCGGTGGTGGTGATGACCAGGGAGTTGTCGCCACGGCGGCGTTGGTGTGCGGCAAGGTCACTGACCTGCAGTTCGACGCCGCCCAGCCGGGGGAGGTAGACGTCGGTGACGTGGGCTACGCGCATACCGGTGGAGCCCCACGCCGGCGGCCTGCGGAATCCCGGCGTGCGCTCAGCCGCCTGGTGACCCACCACCCGAGCCCCACCGCGGCGCCGACCGGGATCTCCGCTGCGAACACGAAGGAGCGGAAGAGCAGGACCCCGGCGAGCGCCCCGGTGGGGTCGACGCCGAGCGCCAGGAGAATCGTCACCATGCCGGCCTCGGCGGGTCCCGTGCCGCCCGGCGTGATCGGCAGCAGGGTCATCGCCCGCTCGACGACCAGCCCGGCGAACACCACCGCCGCCGGCGGGCGCAGGCCGACGGCCGTCAGGCAGCACCACAGCAAGGCGCCCTGAGCGAGCCAGTAGCCGGCCATGCCCAGGGCCAGCGCCACCCGGCGCCGCCGCACCAGCACGTCGGTTCCCTCGAGCAGGGCGCGGACACCCGCCGCCCAGGTGGTGCCGACGACGCGGCCTCGCGTAGCCCACGAACAAGCGTGTGCCGCAAGGCCGACAACGTGCAGCAAGGCAGTCGCCCGTCCGCACAACGCCCACAGCAGCAGCGCTCCGGCGACGACGGCGCCGGCGACGGGTATCGCCCACGGCGCGGCGCGTGTGGTCGTGAGGGCACCCGTGGCCAGCAGAGCCGCCAGCGCGACGGCCGGCATGAACAGCTTCGCCACGATGTCACAGGCCTTGGAGACCACGACGAAGCGGGCGAAATCAAGTCGACTGTGCCCCCAGGACGCGGTCATCGTGAGGTTCAGGGCCGTACCGGCGAGACCGCCCAGCGGCAGGACGTTGGAGACGGCACTGCCGGTCAGGTTCAGCGTCAAGGCGCGGCGGCGACTGAGCCCCGGCAGCGACGAGGCCAGGACGATCGTGTGCACGTACAGCCCCAGGATCCACAACACACCGAGACCGAGGATCTGGACCCAGGGCAGGCCGCCGATCAGCGCGAATGCCCTCGGCCACGACGCACCCGCGGCCGAGGCCCGGCCGGCCGCCCACACCGCCGCCGCGAGAATGGCGATTGCCAGGGCGATACGCCACCGCCGCGCCCCGGACGCGGATGGCGCGGCATCATGCTCGACCGCGACTCCCGTCATGGCCGCACGCCGGGCTCGGGAAGGAAACGCCACGACGAAGGGCGTGCGGGGAATCGCATCGGCACGCGCTCCTCCATCGCTCGACCGCATCGGACCGGGCCACGATCACCAACGTCGGCTGAGGGAACGCTGAAAATGGCGCCGCCCACCGTCGCCAGCATCGCATCCGTGGCTGCGCCGACGCGGTGATTTCACATTCCCAATGCGGTTCCGAGTGACAGGGCGGTCGCGGCGCAGCCGAGCAACGGCAGGCGCAGTTGTTCCTCGGTGAACCGCAGCGTGGAGCAATGACTGAGCCGCCGGGTCGCCGAGACGTGCCGCAGGAAGGGCGCGACCACGACAGTGGGGATGTGATTGCTGGTCGAGGTGCCTTCGTCCCAGGTGATGACGACGATCAGGCGGCCGGCCCGGTAATCGGGGCCGGCCAGGATCTGCGGCAGCCAGGTCCTCAGCCAGCGATCCCCGGCCGCGACCATGCCCGCCGGGCACTCCGGGGCGCCGTGCATGTCATGGCAGGCGTCGGGGCTGACGAAGGCGTAGGAGGGCAGCGCGCCGTTTGCGATGTCGTTGTGCAAGGCGCCGCCGGCAGTAGTGCCCATCGGGATCGCCCATTGTCGGCAGTCGGCGCGGGAGCGGACAAAATAGGCGGCCGGCACATGCCGTACGAGATATCGGCCTTTGCTCGTCAGCCCGCACGTGCCGGGTGACGACTCGGCGTAATCGCGCCATTGCCGCCCGGACCCGCTGATCTGTTGGAAGACGTTGTCACCGGTCAGCCGGTGCGACTTCGGGTCCTTGTCGTCGCAGATGCCGGCCGTGGTGCCACTCGTGAGCAGGATGTACGCGGCCAGCGACGGACAATGCGTAGGGTAGCCGGCGTCGTAGTCGGTCGCGGTGCCGTAGTCGGCAGCCAACTGATTGAGGTACGGAGCGCGGGAGTCGCCCATGATCTGACCGTATCCGTGGTTCTCCTCGACGATCACCATCACCTTGCGTTCGGAGTCCGGCAAAAGTCGAGAGGCACCGGCGGACGCTCTCGCTTGCGGGGGACTGTGCTGGCATGCCGCGGCAACCGCGGCCGCGGCCAGTCCCGCGACAACGATCAATGGCCCCCGGCGAGCACGCTTCTCACGCCGTCGGCGAGCGTTGGCGGCGCGACGCGCCGGCCGGGGCCACAGCTGTGGAGTCATGCAGGCGGACGTTACCGACCGTACCCTGAGAAAAGGTTGAAAACACCCACCGCCACCCAGCCTGCTACAACTCCGGCGCGGCGTGTTAGGTCAGGCGATGTCGCGGCGCCGCAGAATCTGGGTGCCGATGACGCCGGCGAGGATGCCGTAGCCGATCAGGATCGCGGCGCCGACCCACTGCGGTGGGCTCTGGTCGAAAGTCTTGGTCGGCGAGATCATCACGGTGGAGGCGACCGCGGGCACGACGACCTGCGCGGCGAGGATCCAGCTCTTGGGGATCAGGTAGGTGTAGATCAGCTCGAATACGCTCGCGGCGGCCGTGGCGCCGATCAGGTAGAGGACAGTGGCCGAGACGGTGGCGCCGAGCTGGCTGCGGATCAGCGCGCCGAAACCGATGCCGAAGACGGCCCAAATCGCGTACGCCGCGAGGTTGAGCGCGATCGCTCGCAGGACGCCGGCGTTGCCGAGCTGGGTGCCGTAGCCGAGGTGGTGCAGGAAGATCGCGCCGGTGGTGACGCTGATGATCGTGGACAGCAGCCAGGACAGGAACGCCATGCCCACCGCGGTGCCGAGTTTGCCGGCCACGACCCGGTCGCGGTGCGGGGTCAGCAGGAAGGTGGTGGTCGCGGTCTGCTGGTGGAACTCGCTGGTGATCAGGACGATGCCGAGCAGGCAGGCCAGCAGGACGCCGATGAGCTGCCCGGCGGTGTAGATGGTGGTGGCCTGGGTGACCGCGGAGTGGCCCAGTTCCCATTCGCTGCGCATGTGCGCGAGGAATTCGGCCGGGATCGGCCGGCCGCCGTGCCCGTGTGCCTCCAGCGCCACGTACTGGTCGAAGGGTTTGAGCAGCGAGTTCGCGTTCACGCAGTCGACGATGAGCATCACGGTGGTGCTGACCAAGGTGGCCAGGGTGAAGATCCACCAGGTGCTGGTCGTGCGCAGCTTGTAGAACTCCGCGCGGACGAGGCGGAGCATGAGGGTGGTTCGGCTCATCGGATGGCTGCCTTCGCGTGGGTGAGGTCGAGGAACACGTCTTCGAGGTCGGGGCTCTCGGCGCTCAGGTGATGCAGGGGCACACCGGCGGCCAGGGCGGTGTCGCCGACCGCCGCGGCGGTCACGCCGCTGATCACCAGGCTGCCGGGCCCGTCGGCGGTGACAGTCGCACCTGCGCCGGCGAGGGCGGCGGTCAGTTTCTCGGTCTCGGGGGTGCTGACCCTCACCCGGTGGTCGCCGCCCATCGAGGCGAGCACGTCCGCGACGGCGCCCTGACGAACCAGCCGACCGGCCGCCACGATCACCACGTCGTCGGCCAGCGCCTGCATCTCGGACAGCAGATGGCTGGAGACCAGCACGGTTCTGCCGTTCGTCGCCAGCCCTTGCAGCAATTGCCGCATCCAGCGGATGCCTTCGGGGTCGAGGCCGTTGGCCGGCTCGTCGAGGATGAGCACCTGCGGGTCGCCGAGCATGGCGGCGGCGATGCCGAGGCGCTGCTTCATGCCCAGCGAGTAGCCCTTGACCTTGCGGTCAGCGGCCGGGCCGAGGCCGACCAGGTCGAGCACCTCGTCAGCGCGGGTCAGGGGCAGGCCGGTGGTCAGGCAGCAGGCGCGCAGGTGGTTACGGCCGGTGCGGCCCTTGTGCGCGGACGACGCTTCGAGCACGGCGCCGACGACCCGGTCCGGCTCGGGCAGGTCGAGATATCGCCGGCCGCCGATCGTCGCGGTGCCGGCGGTCGGCATCACCAGGTTGAGCAGCATGCGCAGGGTGGTGGTCTTGCCGGCCCCGTTCGGGCCGAGGAACCCGGTCACCCGGCCCGGCTCGACGGTGAACGAGAGGTCGTCCACCGCAGTGACACCGCGATAGTGCTTGGTCAGGGCCGACACGACGATGCGTCCGTCGTCCACAGGTCCTCCTCCGTGTCGTCAGCAGGTCTGGAGGTCGGTGGTCGCGGGCTACGCGGCTGCCGGCACTCGGCGTCCAGGCGGGACGCCGTTCACGATCGGCATCGGCTCTAAAACAATCGGCACAGTTTCATAAGAGCCGCATAAGAGCGGTCCCGGCCCTTTCAGCGCATTTTCAGGATCGAGTCGAGAGCCTGTGCCGTCGTGACTGTCAACGAACAGACCCGGCGTCCCATCGGCTCGACAACGCTGGCGGTCAAGGTGCCGCAAGTGACGGCGTTGTTCTGGATCATCAAGGTGCTGACCACCGGAATGGGGGAGACCGCCTCGGACTTCCTGGCCCGCACGATCGCGCCCGAGATCGCGGTCGGGGTGGCCGGGCTGGTACTGGCCGGCGCCCTGCTCGCTCAGATGCGGGCGCGCGCGTACTCGACCGGCCTGTACTGGTTCGCGGTGGTGATGGTCAGCGTGTTCGGGACGATGGCCGCCGATGTGCTGCATGTAGGGCTCGGTATTCCGTACACGATCTCGACGACGTTCTTCGCGGTGGCGCTGGTTGTGGTGCTGGGCTTCTGGTACGTCAGCGAGCGGACGCTGTCGATCCACACCGTCACCCGGGGGCGGCCGGAGTTCTTCTATTGGGCGACCGTGTTGGTCACTTTCGCGCTGGGTACGGCGGCCGGTGACCTGACGGCGACCACGTTCGGGTGGGGTTATCTGGTGTCCGGGTTCGTGTTCGCGGCGGCGATCGTGGTGCCGGCGCTGGCGTTCCGGGCGCGGTGGATGAACGCGGTGGCAGCGTTCTGGACCGCGTACGTGATCACCCGGCCGCTCGGGGCGTCGTTCGCCGATTGGATGGGCGTGTCGGTGGCGCGGGGCGGCCTGGGCTGGGGGACCGGGCCGGTGACCGTGGCGTGGGCGGCGGTGATCGTCGCGCTGATCGCCTACCTTGCCGTGCGACGCGACGATGCGCCCGAGCCGATCCGGCCGGCCTGAGGCGTTCAGCGGTCTCTTAGCCGCTGGTTGCGAGCGTGCTGAGCATGACCAGCGGATGGCAGGACGACCTGCAACGGCCGTTCCGGCGATACCTGAGCACGGTGCCCGAGGTGACCGTCCTCTTCTGGCTCATCAAGGTTCTCGTGACCCCGGTGGGCGACGGGACGGTGGACTACCTCACCGGCCTGCTCGGTCTGGGCATCACCACGATGCTGGTCGCCACGCCGCTCGCCGTTCTGCTGGTCGCTCAGCTCGCGATCGGCCGCTACGTCCCGTGGCTGTACTGGCTCATCGTGCTGTTGATCGGCGTTTTCGGCATCCTGATCAACGACAACCTGACGGACATCTTCGATGTCCCTGCGACGACCGCTGCCCTCGCGTTCGCCGTGCTGCTGGCCGCCGTCTTGGCGACCTGGTACGCGACCGAGCGGACGCTGTCGATCCACACGATCGACACGCCGCGCCGAGAGGCCTACTACTGGCTGGCTGTCCTGTTCACCTTCGCCCTCGGGGCCGCGGCGAGCGATGCCGGCGGCGAGTCATTCGGCCTGGGATACGGCGGTGCCGCGACGGTCCTCGCAGTGGCGATCGCGGCGGTGTGGGCCACGCACCGATTCCTGAAGGTCAACGGTGCGCTCGCGTTCTGGATCGGGTACGTGCTCACCTTCCCGCTCGGCGCCACGGTGGCCGACTTGGTGGCGAGGCCGGCCGCCACCACCGCGGCCGCGCTAGTGACGATGGTAGGGGCCGTCACGTATCTGACCGTAAGCCACCGTGATGAGCCATCTTTGACCGCCGAGGCAAGCCGCTTCCCGAGCCGTTGGCGCTAGCCCAGTCACTTCCCGGCGGTCTGAGGGATCAGTGTGCACTCTCTCGCGCTATATCGTCCGGCGTAGTACGTTGGGCGATATAGCGGGAACGGAGGCAGCTTGACACCGTCGGCATCTTCCGAGGCTGGGCGGGGCCCCATCGACGCTATCGGCAGAATGTGGGATCCAGCGAAGCGGCTTGCCGCACGGGGGGACGGCGCCCCGCCCCGCTGGCCCACCCGGGGGCTCCCTCCACGCCGGCGCCCCAGGCGCATAGGGACCGCAGGTTTACGAGGCGAGGCTCCAGACGACGCCGGCGGTGCCGGCGATCACGCAGTAGATCGCGAACGGGTTCAGCGTCCGGGTCTCGAAATACTTGGTGAGAAACCGCAGCGAGACGTACGCGGCGACGCCGGCCACCAGGCTGCCGGCCAGCACCGGCCCGAGGATGCCCTTGCCCTCCGGCCCGGCCAGCTCGGGAAGCTTCAGCACGCCGGCCGCGGCGATCACCGGCGTGGCCAGCAGGAAGGCGAACCGGGCCGCGTCCTCGTGGGAAAGCCCCTTCAGCAGGCCGGCGCCGATCGTCGAGCCGGAGCGGCTGATGCCCGGCAGCAGCGCCAGGATCTGCGCGGCCCCGATCAGCAGGGCCTGCTTGAAGGACTGGTCGGCGATCCGCTGGTCCGACTCGATGTCGCCGCCGTGTCCGGCCGAGACTCCGCCAGTTGTCGCTGCGCCGTGCACCCCGTCGGCGCCGACCAGGTCCGGAACTGCGCGCTGCCGGCTGCGCAGCCGCTCGACCGTGGCGAGCAGCACCCCGTTGAGGATCAGGAAGATCGAGGCGGGCAGCGGCTTGCCCAGCGTGCTCCGCACGACGTGGTCGAGCGCCACCCCGGCCAGCCCGACCGGCACTGTCGCCACGATCAGCAGCCAGGCCAGCCGTTCGTCGGCGTTGGTGATCGCGCGGCTGCGGATCGAGGTGACCAGCCCGCGGACGATCCGGACCCAGTCGGCGCGGAAGAACCAGACCAGCGCGACGGCGGTCGCGACGTGCACGGCGACGACGAACGCCAGGTAGGGCGACTGGTCGGCGCTCATGCTGAGGTCACGCGCCCACTGGCCGCCGATCACCGCGGGGAGCAGGACGCTGTGCCCGAGGCTCGACACGGGGAAGAGCTCGGTGACACCCTGCAACAGCCCGATGACGATCGCCTCGGGATAGGTCAGTGACGCGTGAACCATGGCCGCAGATCTTGTCCGGTCGTACCTGAGGCTGGCCTGAGAAGGCGAGAGAAGGACTGCGCGACAAGCACTCGTGCCAATTGTCCTGCCTATTCGACAATGTCGAGTTACTGCGTCATCCCGATGACGGAAACATCGACGTGAACCGCAAATCCTACACCTTGTAGGTGATGTTCCCGCCGGTTTCGGCGAGCCTCCCCGGACGCCGCTTTCCGGCGCTCATGCTGGATGGCGAAGACAGCGGGCGCGGGGGGAATCATGGCGATCAGGCAGCCGGAAGTATTCACGGAAATGGACGTGGCGGGCGCGGGTCGATACGTCATGAAGAAACTTCCCGAAGTCACCCTCGCGTTCTGGATCATGAAGATTGCGGCCACCACGCTCGGCGAGACGGCCGGCGACCTGTTCGCCCAGACGCTGAAGCTCGGGTACTTCCTGACCACCGTCGCGTTGTTTGCGATCTTCGTGGTGACGCTGGTGATTCAGTTGCGGGCCCGGCGGTACAACCCGTTCTTCTACTGGACGGTGATCCTGTCGACCAGCATGGCCGGCACCACCATGTCGGACTTCATGAACCGCGACACCAGCTACCTACCGGCGGGGGAGGAGTCGCTGGGCTGGGGACCGCAGGGCCTCGGCCTCGGCTATCCGACCGGCGCGACGATCCTCATCTCGTTGCTGATCGTCATCTTCCTGATCTGGACGGCGACCGGGCTCACGTTCCAGATCCGGGACATCGACACCTTCCGGGGCGAGGCATTGTTCTGGGCCGCCATTCTGGTCTCCAACACGCTCGGCACCTCGATGGGCGACTTCCTGTCCGACAGTTCCGGGCTCGGCTACGCCGGCGGGGCGACGCTGGTCGCCGGCCTGCTCGCGGTCCTGTTCGTCCTCAAGTACGTGCCGCCTATCCCCAACGTCGTGCTGTTCTGGCTCGCCTTCGTGCTTACCCGGCCGCTGGGCGCCACCGCCGGTGACTTCCTCACCAAGCCGACCGCCAAGGGCGGGCTGGCCCTGGGCACACTGGGATCGTCACTCGTGCTCCTCACCGTGCTGTTCGGGCTGATGGCGTACGCCCATGTGCAGGAAACCCGGAAAGGCCTGCACCCGGGTGATCACATCCAGCCCGTTGGCTGAGCCGCAAGCGGGACCGGCTCACGGCTGCTTCTTGACGGCTATCGCTACATGAGTAGAGTTAACGCTCGTGCAGCGCAACCGGCCCCCGTCACCGCAGACCGTCAACGTCCTGCGGGCGTTGGCCGCCGACCCGGCCCGGTGGCGATACGGCTACGACCTCGGGGCCGAGGTGAACCTCAAATCGGGTTCGCTCTATCCGATC
This sequence comes from Actinoplanes subtropicus, assembly GCF_000721705.1. Classification (GTDB taxonomy): domain Bacteria; phylum Actinomycetota; class Actinomycetes; order Mycobacteriales; family Micromonosporaceae; genus Actinoplanes; species Actinoplanes subtropicus. The sequence continues at coordinate 14,187 of NZ_JOJL01000035.1, read as the reverse complement.
CTGGTCCGGCTGGCCGATCGTGGCCTGCTCGAGACGGCCTGGGAACCGAGCGCGGGTAGCCGGCCGCCCCGGCATCTGTACCGCCTGACCGGCGACGGTCGCGACTTCGTGGCTGCCCTGACGGCGGCACGCTCCGACCGTAGTGTCACCCACCCCCGTCGTCGTCTGAGTGAGGCGTGATGCCGGTCTTCTTCGTCTTCCTGGTGGCGCCGATCGCCGTGGCGGTCGCGCTGTTTCGTCGCAACCCGCGCCGGTTCCTGGACGGTCCGACCGAGGACGCGCCGTTGCGGCTGCTGCGCTGGGCGATCGGCTTGCTGTCCCCGCAGCGGGCCGAGTGGGGCCAGGCGATGCTCGGCGAACTGGCCTATCTCGACGGACGCTGGCGACGGGTGCGGTTCGCTATCGGTTGCGCCGGCGCTGCGCTGGTCATGCCGCCCTGGGGCCGCGCCGCCGTAGGCCTGTGGGCGTTGACCGGGATCACCGCGGCCAGCGTCGCGGTCTACGCCGTCCTCACCGTCCAGTACCGGCTCGGCGTCGGTGGCTGGTTCGGTGTCGGCGGCTGGATCGCCCTCGCGGTCGTCCTGCTCATCTGTGTCGGGTGCCTGCTCGGTGCCAGCGCGCTGCTGCGCCGGCCCGGGATCGCCCTGCCCGGCCTCGTCGGCGGCCTGTTCGCGACCCTGGTCGGACTCGTGTTGTCCGGGTTCACCGCGGTCGACCAGGTCACCTACATCTCGACCGGCTGGCATCGAGGGGTCCTCGTCCTCGCGGTCCCGGCCGCCATCGGCGCCGCGGGCACCCTGTGGCGCCGCGACCCGGCCGCGGGCCGCCGTGTCGCCCGTCTGGCGGCCCTCAGCGCGGGGCTGCTGCAACTGCTGTACGCCACTGTCGCGGTCGCCGTCCTCGGCGGTGGCGGGCCACCCGACGCCGACGGCGGCTTCACCGTCCGCGGCACGGTCAGCGACCGGCTCGGCAACAACGTCGTCCACCTCGCGGTCACGACGCTGCTCATCGCCCTGGTCGGGTGGGCTGCCGCCGCGCTCACCGGATACCTGGTGCGCCGCAAATCCGCCCCTGCCGCCGACCCGGTCGGGGAGGTGTGAACCCGATGACCACACCGAAGCCGGCCAACCCGCCGACCTCGAGGGCGCGACGACGACGAGCCGTGCGGCTCGCTCTGATCATCCTGGCCGTCGTGGTCCTGACCGTCCTGGCCGCCAGCCTGCAACTCCGCGGCCAAGCCTGAATCCACCGCCTCATGCGGGCCGGCCCCGGGTGGTGAACCTGGCGGCCGGCTCAACGTCTTCCGCTCAGTGATCGTCCGCACGGGTGTTTCAGAGCAGGCTGGTGAGGGCCTCGGTGTCCGGATTTTGGTCGCTGCTGGCGGTGCAGAGTCGCCAGCGGGAGTCGGAGCCTCGGATCAGGGTGAGGCTCAGGTCGGTGGGTGGGAGGGCAGGGCGGTCCGAGACGACATGGGTCGTGCTGCGGGGCCGTGTGTGGTAGTAGACGGGTTCGGCGCCGCGTACCGCCCGAATGTCGACGATGACCTGGCCACCGATGGAGCCGGTCGGCCCGGAGATGCTGACGAGTATCGGTGCGGCGGGCTGGACGTAGGTGCCGTTGTTGACACGGGCCTGCAGTTCGGCGGTGAGGGCGTTGTCGGCGGCGCAGCCGGGGACGGTGATGGCGGCCGCCAGTGCCGGGTTGGGGTTGGCGAGCAGCCATTGGCCGTAGGTGGTCAGCGAGCCGACGATTTTCGGCCAGGTGGTGCCGGTGTTGGTGAGGGTGGGTGCCTTGCTGGTCGGCGCGGCGGGGGAGGGGATCGCGGTGGCCGGCGGCCTGGCGTTGGCCGCGGAGGTCGTCGCGGTGGCGGTGGTGGCGGCGGTGACCGTTGTGGCGGTTGCGCAGCCGGCCAGTGTGCTGAGGAGGGCAAGTCCGGCGGCGAGCAGAGCGGCAGGACGGCGGGGGAGCGTTGCCATGGGTTTCCTTGTGGCTGGGCGGATCAGAGGACGGCGACGGCGACAGATCGGCCGATCATCGTTTCTTGGGTGACGGCGTTCATTCCGTACGCGGTCACGGTGTGCACGGCGTCGAGCCAAATCTGGTAGTTGGTGTTCTTCGTCAGCCCGGTGATCGTTGTCGACAGCGTGGTGCAGTTGTGGGTAGCCGCGACGGTCAGCCATTTCGTCGGCGCGCCGTTGTTCGGGATCGCGGCGAGCCGGTAAGTGAGGACGGCAGGGTCGCTGAGGTCGGTCCAGTGGGCCGTGATCGTTCCCGTGCCGGGCGTCGCGGTGACGGGGATGTTGGTGGCTGGGCCGAGCATCGGCGCACAGGCGACCGGGCCCGATGAAGGTGTGATGCCTGGAGAGGCCGAGAACTTGCCGGGCGCGACGGCCAGCAGGACCCCGGTCGAGGAGAGTGCCGGGTGATAGGCGCCGGGCGCTACCTGAGCGGACGCCACCGACGGTGCCGCCGCGACCCCGGAGTTGTACCAGGAGGAGGGCAACGGCGCGGGTGGAGGCGACGCCTTGACCGGCGTCGTGCTGGCACAGGCTCCGGACGTGAGCAGGACGATGCCTGCGGCAGCGGCGAGCAACGACGAACGGGCGATCACGGTGTGACCTTCCAGCGGGGGCGGCGGGGACGCCCGAGATCGTCGGCACGCATCGTTGCCCGTTGAGGGATCTGCTTCTCGGCTCTCTTCAGCGTTGTCTCAGGAACGGGCCTGAGGAGAGCGCCAGCGCAGCCAGGGAAGATCTCCGGGGTAAACCTGATACCTCGAAAACATGCGGGGCAGAAGGATGGGCGGCATGCGAACGTGGTTGCCTGCTCAGCGACCGCCGCGGCGGTGGCGGACGGTGCGATAGCCGGTGGCAGCGGTGCCTACCAGCGCGTCGCGGGCCAGTTCCGGCTGACTGCCACGCTCGACGAGGTTTACACCGAGCCGGACTGCACCGCGTCCAGTCCGTTCCGGGCGCAAATGATCATCACTGCGGGCTCGGGGGTGGCGTCGCTTTCCTAGCCAGGCGTTCTCCGCCGCCGCCGTGACAAGGCCGCGAACCCGTAGCGAGGCTCAGGAGGTCTCCAAGACTCGGTAGAGATGGTTGGGGCGGCCGGTGGCGCCGTATTCCAGGTGGAGCTCGATCATCCCCTGCCGCTCCAGCTTGGCGAGATACCGCTGCACCGTGGGCCGGCTGGCCCCCAACTGTTCCGCGATCTGCGAGGCCCCCACCGGCTGCGGCGCCGCACGCACCACGTCGAGGACCTTCTGCGCGGTCGGGGACAGGTACCGCCGCGCCACGGTCGAGGACGACGAGCCTCGCAACAGGCCGTACAGGCTGTCGACGGTGGCCTGGTCGGCCACGCCTTCGACGGTGGCCCGGTTGCGCCACCTGCGGTACGCCTCCAACTGGTCCCGCAGCTGGTGGAAGCCGAACGGCTTGACCAGGTAATACACCGCCCCGACCTGCATGGCGGAGCGCACCATCTGCAGGTCGCGGGCGGCGCTGATGATGATGCAGTCGGGCGCCGCGGGGGTGGTGTGCAGCGAGCGCAGCAGGGAGAGGCCGTCCTCGTCGGGCAGGTAGATGTCGAGCAGGAGCAGGTCGGGCGGGTCGGCCGCGATCAAGGCGCGGGCCTCGGCGGCGGAGTGGGCCTGCCCGGTGCAGGTGAAGCCGGGCACTCGCTCCACGCTCGCCGCGTGGACCCGGGCCACCCGGTAGTCGTCGTCGACCACCAGCGTACGGATCATCGAGCCACCTCCACGACCGGCTCGGCGACCGGCACCGGCAGCCACACCTCGAATCGGGCGCCGGCGTCGCGGCTGACCGTGATGGTGCCGCCGGCCCGGTGGACGAGCCGGTGCACGAGGGCCAGGCCGAGCCCTCGGCGGCCGCCGTTGCCGGTCGCCTTGGTCGAGTATCCGTCCCGGAAGATGTCCTCGACCTGCTCGGCCGGGATGCCCGGGCCGTTGTCGGTGACCACGATCCGCAGGCCGTCCTCGTCGGTGAGCTCGAGAGTGATCTCCCGGGGCCCGGGCCGCCGGCCGAGTGCCTCGATGGCGTTGTCGACCAGGTTACCGACGATGGTGAGCAGCGCGTGCACGTCCACGCCCGGCTGGTCGAGGTGCGAGTCGTCGGTGATGGTCAGCCGCACGTTCTGCTCGGCCGCCACCGTGGTCTTGGCCAGCAGCAGCGCGGCCACCGCGGGCGGCGCGATCCGGGCGCGGATGTCGTCGGCGCGGGCCAGCGAACCGGCGGAGATCTCGGCCAGGTAGTCGGCGGCCTCCTCCTGTTCGCCCATCTCCAGCAGGCTCGCCATCACGTGCAGCCGGTTCGCGTACTCGTGCTCCTGGGCCCGCAGCGCGGTGGTCAGCCCGTTGACCGAGCGCAATTCGCGCAGCAGCGCCTCCATCTCCGTACGGTCACGCAAGGTGACCACGGAGCCGACATTGCGCCCGCCTAGCACCACCGGCATCCGGTTCACCACGAGCAGGTACTCGTCGGTCAGCACGATCTGGTCGTCGCCGGTGACCGTGCCCGCGAGCAGGTCACGCAGCCGGCCCCGGGCGAACAGGTCGTCGATGTGCCGGCCGGTCTGACCCGGCGGCAGCTGCAGCAGCCGCTGGGCCTCCGAATTGATCAGATCGACCCGGCCCTTGGCGTCGAAGCCGATCACACCCTCCCGGATACCGTGCAGCATCGCCTCCCGCTCCTGCAGCAGCGAGCCGATCTCGGCCGGTTCCAACCCGAACGTGACCCGCTTGATCTGCCACACCAGCAGCCACGACGCGAGGACGCCCACGGCCAGCGCGAGCGCCGAGTACGCCAGAATCGCCGCCACCTGGTGGTGCACCTGGCTCGCGACCCGCGTTTCCAGGATCCCCACCGACACCTCCCCGACGACCGTGCCGGCGTCGAAGATCGGCGCCTTGCCGTTTGCGGAACGGCCCAGGCTGCCGTGATCGGTGCCGGTGTGCGCCCGGCCGTCCAGCACGACCACCGGCTCCTCGAGGATGTGGCCGATCAGGCTGGGGTTGGGGTGCGAGTACCGTCGGCCGGTCCGGTCGGCCACCACCACGTACGCGGCGTTCGTGGATCCCCGCACGTCCTCCGCCCTGCGCTGGATGAGGCCCTGCGGGTCGCCGGCCAGCAGCGCGGCCCGCACGTCCGGCATCTGGGCCACCGTCTCGGCGATGCCCAGCGCCTGCTGCTCGGTCTGCTTGTCCAGACTCTGATTACTCAGAGTCACGTACAGGAATCCGCCGAACGCCGTCGTGACGAGCAGGATGCTCAGCACTCCGAACAGCACCTGGGAAGCGAGCGTTCGAGGCGGCCACATGACCTTCACCTGCTTCCGGGTCGCGGTGTATCGGCAGCATGCGACAGCGGGCAGGGGTAAGTCCAGGCGAGCAAAACGCACTTAACAGCGAGTAACGCGGCCATCGCGCGAAACCGTTCCGAAATCTGTTTCGGCTACTCGCCGAAATTTAGGCTCCCCGGCACTGCATGGAGGGAGCCCGATGCGATGACGACTCAACCGGCCCAAGCGCCGCCCGCGATCGAGCTGCGGGGGGTGCGAAAAGACTTCCGCAGTCCCGGAGGCGAGATCTACACCGCCCTGCGGGACGTGGACCTGACGGTACGCGTCGGCGAGTTCTGCGCGGTGGTCGGGCCGACCGGTTGCGGCAAGTCCACCACGCTGACCCTGGTCGCCGGGATGGAGCGCCCCACCGAGGGAAGCGTCCGCGTCGCCGGACAGGAGGTCTCCGGCATCACCAGCGGCGCCGGGTTCATGTTCCAGACGGACGCGATCCTGCCGTGGAAGAACGTGCTCGACAACGTCGCCGCGGGACCACGGTATCGGGGCGTGGCCAAGCGGACGGCGCACTCCAACGCGCGGGACTGGATCCGCCGGGTCGGCCTGGCCGGCTTCGAGGACCGCTACCCCCACCAGCTTTCCGGCGGCATGCGCAAGCGCGTCGCGCTGGCCCAGAACCTGATCAACGAGCCGCGGATCCTGCTCATGGACGAGCCGTTCAGCGCGCTCGACGTGCAGACCCGCGCCCTCATGTCGAACGAACTGCTCGGGCTCTGGGACCAGACCCACCCGGCCGTCGTGTTCGTCACGCACGACCTGGAGGAGGCCATCGCGCTGGCCGACAAGGTGGTGGTGATGACCGCCGGGCCCGGCGGCACGGTGAAGGCCGAGTTCCCGATCGGCCTGCCGCGGCCGCGCGTCGTGCAGGAGATCCGGTTCGAGCCCGAGTTCGTCGATCTCTACCACCGCATCTGGGAGACGTTGCGCGCCGAGGTCGACATCGCCTACAGCCGCACCCGGGCGAGGGCCGCCTGATGACCTCCACCACGGTGCCGGCTACCAGCGGGGAGGTCCGCCGATCGGGCGCTTTCCACCTTCATGCCGTACGCCGCCGGCTGCTCGTCCACGGCGTACAGGCCGCCGTCCTCGTGGCGGTGCTGGGCTTCTGGCAGCTCTACGTCGGCGCCGACTCCCGCAAGATCATCCTGTACGGCGTGCCGAGCGGCATCGTCGCCCGGCTCAAGGAGTGGGTCACGGTCGGCACGGCGGTCGGCTCGCTCGGCGACCAGATCAAGGTGACCATCGAGGAAGCCATCCTCGGCTTCCTGATCGGCACCGTCCTCGGCATCGTCTTCGGCCTGGCCCTGGGCCGGGTCCGGTTCCTCGCCGACGTCTTCGGGCCGTTCATCAAGGTGCTCAACTCGATCCCGCGGATCGTGCTCGGCTCGGTCTTCGTGCTCGCCTTCGGCCTCGGCCTGGAGTCCAAGGTCATGCTGGTCATCGTCCTGGTCTTCTTCGGCGTCTTCTTCAACGCCTTCCAGGGTGCCCGCGAGGTCGACCGCAACCTCATCGCGAACGCCCGGATCCTCGGCGCCTCCCGCTGGCAGGTGACCCGCCAGGTGGTGCTGCCCTCCGCGTTCACCTGGATCGTCGCGAGCCTGCACGTCGCCTTCGGTTTCGCGCTGATCGGCGCGATCGTCGGCGAGTTCATCGGCGGCCTCCAGGGCCTCGGCGTCCTGATCAAGACCGCGCAGGGCACCTTCGACGCCAACGGCGTCTGGGCCGCGATGGTGATCATGGGCGCGGTCGCGCTCGCCGCCGAATGGCTCATCACCCGGCTCGAGAAACGCCTGCTGCGCTGGCGCCCGCCTCAGCTCTCCGGACCCGACCTCTAAACAAGGAGCAGATTCATGCGGACAAGGAAATGGCTCGCGATCGGCGCCGCCGCGGCGGTCGCGCTGAGCGGCTGCGCCAACAAAGCGGCCTCGAACGCGGGCGCCGCGCCGGCCGCGACCCTCTCCGGCGCACCGACCGTCAGCATCATGGTCGGCGGCCTGAGCAAACAGATCTACCTTCCGTTCATGCTCACCCAGCGGCTCGGCTACTTCCAGGCCGAGGGCGTCAACGTGAACCTGCAGGACGAGGGCGCCGGCGTCGACGCCACCACCCAGATGATGGCCGGCAAGGTCGACGGCGTCGGCGGCTTCTACGACCACACCATCGATCTGCAGGGCCTCGGGCAGAACGCCGAGTCCGTGGTGTCGATGCTGGTCACGCCCGGCGAGGTCGAGCTGTGCCGCAGCGATCTCAAGAGCCAGATCAAGTCACCCGCCGACTGGAAGGGCCGCACCCTCGGCGTCACCGACATCGGCTCGTCCACCGACTTCCTCACCCAGTACCTGGCCCAGAAGAACGGCGTCGCCCCGAGCTCGATCCACCGCCTCGGGGTTCAGGCCGGCAACACGCTGATCGGCGCCATGGCGCACAAGAACGTCGACTGCGCGATGACCACCGAACCGACCGTGTCGCAGCTGCTGGCGACCAAACAGGCGTACATCCTGCTCGACATGCGCTCGGCGGACGGCGCCTCGGCCGCACTGGGCGGCGAGTACCCGGCCACCAGCCTCTACATGCAGACCAGCTACGTCCAGGCCCATCCCGACATCGTCCAGAAGCTGGTGAACGCGTTCGTCAAGACGCTCAAGTACATCCAAGACCACAGCGCCGCGGAGATCACCGACCAGATGCCGGCCGACTACTACGCCGGCGCCGGCAAGCAGGCCTACATCGACGCCCTGAACAACGAGAAGGGCATCTACAACCCGACCGGCATCATGCCCCCGAACGGCCCGCCGACCAACCTGAAGGTCCTCAGCACGTTCAACAAGGACGTCAAGGGCAAGACCATCGACCTCACCAAGACCTACACCGACCAGTTCGTGAAGGACGCGAGCTGACCGAACCCCCAAATTCCAACCCGATTGCCCGGGTACGCCGAGGGCGTACCCGGGCGTTCGCTCCCCCTCCGCCGTGCTATATCGCCTGGCGATACATCGGGTCACGTAGTACCGTCGCACGTACTAGTGGGACGGGGGACGTGCATGGATGAGCACATCGAGGGTGTGCCGCAGCCGGCCGGCCGGTCGCTGACGGCGTGGCGCGCCGCCGCCTACGTGGCCGCCGCGAGCGTGCCGGTCACGGTGGGCTTTCGCGCCGCGATCGGGAGCTTTCTCGACGTCCCGGTGGCCGGCTGGGGCCGGCTGGCCGGCCTCGTGATGGTCATCGCGGTGACGTCCGGCCTGATCGCTCTGCTGGGACAAGCGATCCGCAGGCGCCGGCATTGGCTCACCAAGACACTGCTGGCGCTGCCGCTGGCACTGCTGCTGACGATTGTCGGCACGGTGTGCTACTTGGGTGTGCGGCACAGCCAGCCACTGGCCCTTCCGGCGCCGACCGGGCCGTACCGGGTGGGTCGGACCACCTTCGACTGGACCGACACCGACCGCATCGATCCGCTCGCCCCCGAACCGAACCGGCGTCGCGAGCTGTCGATCTGGATCTGGTACCCCGCACCGGCCACCACCGGTGGGCGGCCCGCGCCGTACGCGCCCGGCCACTGGGCGAGGATGCTGCAGTTCGGGATCCTGGCCAGCCGCCTGGACGTGGTGCGCACGCATTCGGTCGCCGATGCTCCGGTGGCCGCCGGCCGCTTCCCGCTGATCGTGCTCGAGCCCGGGATGGGCCTGTCCGTCCCGCAGTTCGCCACGCTCGCCGAGGACCTGGCCAGCCACGGCTACGCGGTCGCCGGCGTCACGCCCACGTACAGCGCCAACGTCACAGTCCTGAACGGGCGCGCGGTCGGGCCGACGCTCGCCGGCAAGCCGTCGGACATCGACCGCGCCCGACAGGATCGGCTCGTGACGGTCTGGGCCGCGGACGCACGCTTCGTCGCCGCCCGGATGGTCACCGCGGGTGGGTCGCTCGTGGGCCACGTCGACGGATCACGGGTCGTCTACCTGGGACACTCCTTCGGCGGGGCGGCCTCGCTGCAGGCATGCCACGACGACCCGCACTGCGCGGGCGCGGTCGACATGGACGGAACCCCGTACGGTGCGGTCGTGCACCAGGGCCTGGCCGCGCCGATGATGCTGCTCGGCACTCCCGGCGACTGCGTGGCCGGCTCGTGTCGCCCCTCGGACGCCGTGGACCGCGACATCGACACCGCCAGCCGGAACCTGCACGCCAGCAGCACCGGCCCCAGTTTCCGCTACGAGATCGCCGGCGCCAGGCATCTCAACTTCAGCGACTACGGCGCCTACTACATTCCGGCGCCACTGCACGGTCTGGCGCAGCTGGGCCCGATCAACGGCGACCGCTGCCTGACCGTGGTATCGGCGTATGCCACCACGTTCGCGGACCACGTGCTGCGCGGCGGACCCGCACCACAGGTAGACCATCGATATCCCGAGGCGCACCTTGCCACCTGACTTCGCGAAGTCCTCAGGTCTCGCGGCGGCCGTCGGCTCACGGGATGAACTGAACGTCGGGGTAGAGCTTCGAGGGACCGTCCAGCAGGTGACCTCGATGGCGCAGGTGCAGGTCGAAAAAGGCGCGCGGGTAGGCGCGCTGAACGGCGAGGACGCGGGCGGGGTCGGCGCTCCCGATCAGCGCCGTGGTGTCCTGTCCCGTCGTCAGTTGCGGCACCAGCGCCTCATCGTCGCTGTAGGACACGTGGGACACGTCAGCCATCCGGATGTTGCGTTTCCAGCCGCGGAGGTGCGTCCAGAACTCGGCAAGCTCCGGCACCGTGGCGCGAACCGCTTTCGTGGCGGTCATCAAGAGAAACGGCCGATCCAGGCCGGCGGTGACGACCGGTCCGCCGACGCCGCCGTCCAGGCTCAGTCCCGCGTCGATCCGGTCGTCGGCGTACATCGCCGACGCGACGGTCACGCCGCCGGCGGAGTATCCGGCGATCCCGATCCGGCGCTGGTCGATCGCGCCGGTCAGGCCGGCCGGCAGCCGGTGCTGCTCCAGGTCGGGGCTGACGCCGCGGTTGAGGTGGCCGAGGATGTCCAGGACGTGCCGGACATCGGTCACCCGTGCCGCGGCGATCCACTGCGTGTCCGGACCGTCGGGCAGCGGGACGAGGACGCGCCCGTCGGGGAACTGGACGTACGCGTCGCCGGTGTGGTCGATCGTGACGACGAGGTAGCCGCGGCTGGCCAGTTCCTCGACGACAACGGTGTTGGTCGAACGGAACGCGTCGTTGCCCGGCGAGTACAGCACCACGGGCAACGGACCACCGCGCCGATCCACCGCGGCGCCGACATGGCCGTGCGTCAGGGGAAGTTCCACTTCGGCCGGCAGGCCCTCGGCGGCCTTGTACCGCTGCGCCACGCCGGTCGGCAGCCACGGCGCGACCGGACTGCGGCCCGTGTCGCGCGCCGGGTACCAGAGGCTGATCATCAGCTCCCGGCCGGCCGGCGTCCTCAGGTGCAGCGGCATCGTGCCGACCGCGTACGGGCCGGTCGGAGCCGGAAGGGTGAGCCGGATTCGCCCGGCCGCCGCCGCGACGGCGCCGGCCTCGGCGGCCGTGGCGACGCCGGGGATCAAGCCGGCCGCGACCATCCCGGCGCAGGCGGTGAGCAGCATGCGACGAGTCGTCCGCTTCGATGCCACAGGGGTCCTCCCGAGTCGACGGTGCAGGCGGCGTTCATGATGGCGGGATCGCCTTCGCCGGGGCATCGCCCGCCAGGCATACGTCGCTCGGTATAGGCCGCCGCCGCCAAACATCCGGTCCGCCATCGCCCCAGGGACCGGCCGAGGTCGCAAGCCAGACGGAAAGGCTCGCGGCGGGCCGGATCGACATGATGCCTCGCTTGGGCCTCTTGATCTCCGTGGGTCGCCGGTAGATGCTGTGGCTCCCCGATATAACCGGCCAGGCCCCCCGCGATTGTTTCGCCAGATGTTCGTGACCTTGGAGCCCACGGGTTGATCGGCGATTCCTGTGATCACGAGTTTCGGGCCACAGCTCGGCGCATGTGCCGAACGGTCTCCTCGAAGTCGCGGTGGCGTTACCGCGATGGTGTCGGCATGCGCAGGAACTCGCGGAGATCGGCGGCTAGGTTGATCATCTTCTCGCCGGCTTCGAGCCAAGTTGTGATCGATGCCTGCCAGGTGTCGGATCGGGTCTCGGCTCGGTCTTGTCTACGTGCGTTGTTCAGTCGACGGCTCCGGCTCGACGGACGTGTTGGCGGGCGTGACGAGTGGATGCGTGCCTCCGAAGACTTGGGTGAACGCCCAGGCGACGTCCGGTACGCCGTAGGGTGCGATGTATGTGGCTGTGGCTCCGAACTTGCTTAGTCGGTGTCCGGCGAATGCCGCGGCGAGTACGGGTGATCGGGTGACGCGTTCGACGTTGGTGATGGTGGTGTGCCGGAACCAGTGCGTGCTCAGTCCGATCTCGTTCGCCCAGGGCAGGTCTCGGCGTACTCGCTGCCATAGGCTGTCCAGCCTGCGTCGGGTCCATGAGTAGATGGGGCACGCGGGCTGTTGAAGGTATTCCATCATCAGTTCGGAGACGGGTTGTTCGCGTCTGCGGCTGCCCTTTTCGTCGAGGAGCACCGTTTGGCGGGCCGGGTGAAGCTTCTCGGGCGTGAGGCCGAGCAGGCCCTCTCGCCGGCACGCGGTCTCGAGCAGGAACGTGAGCAATCCGGTTTCTTCGTCGCGGACGACAGCGAAGACCTCGGCTACCTGATCATCGGTGAGCGCTGTCCGCCGGCGTTCTCCCCGCGGGGGCTTGCGAACGGCCTTGGCAGGGTTGTGCAGAAGATAGCCGTCGGCGATAGCGGTGTCGAACAGGCGCCGGCAGGCGGCGATGGCGTGTTCTCGGGCGCTGGTTCCGTTGACCGAGGTGCGGCGCCTGACTGCCATCGCTTGGACCCAGGCGCCGAGTTCCGTGATGTCCGAGACGGTGAGTTGGTCGATCTTCCGGTGGCCGTGGCGGTCGGCCAGCAGTTGTAGGTAGTAGGCGTAAAGGTCACGACTGCGGGGAGCCAGGCCGACCAGCGCTCTCGGGATGGCCTCCTCGATCGTTGGTATCCGCCTACGCATCGCTACCCCCGGCCGGGTTGATCTCGACAACCGTGCCCGGTGGCCAGGGCAGTCGCCGATCGGGCATACCGTCCTCGCCGATCACACGGCGTACGGACATGCCTCTGATACCCGGCAATGGTCGCGGCGCGCGCCAGGCAACCCTCCGAGTCGCCTCGGTGCCGTCGTGGTGTGGATGCTGTGAAACCTGAGGTGCTGCGAAACGAGTCATACCGATCTCGTCGGCCAACTCACCGTTTCGCTTCAGCGCCGGTTGCGATTCGGTTGCCGGATCACGTCGCAACCCGCTTGAGCACCAAATCAGAGCACTCGTGCGTTGCAGAAGTGCTTCAAGAGACACTTGAACACGAAAATTGGGTCTAAGCCTCAGCTCAAACCCGACATTTCAGGACAAATCTGTGTCCGGAGGGGGAATTGAACCCCCACGGGTAGCATTCACTGCAATTTGGACACCTGCGTGTCAGTCCACACGCGACCACCTGCCCGTATCACTTGTGCGCCAAGGAATCCACGCCGTTATCTGTCGGGGGTGGGTGCGATGAGGAGCGTGCCGCTGCCTCCGCTGCTGCCTCGGCTGACCAAGCAGGACCGGGAGGGCGGGCAACGTAAGCCCCGCCGTGGCGGGGAATCGAGCCGGTCTCCGCTGTCGTTGCCGCAACTGCCCGAACCGTCCCGCCGGGACGTGGTGTTCGGCATGAGTAGCCTTGACTGTGGCGGCCGTATCACCGCCCGGACGACTGTGGCGAGCTTGCGGTGGTCGCCCGGCGACCGGATCCGGTTCAGCGTCCGCGACGGTCTGATCGTGGCGATGGTCGATCCGCTGGGACACCGCGACCTCGGCAAGTACGGGAGTCTCCTGTTGCCGGTGGAGGTACGGCGCGCCTGTCGGCTGCAGGCCGGAGACCGGATCCTGCTCGCCGCATTACCCACCCAGCAACGGCTGATCCTCCATCCGCCGGCGACCCTCGCGACGTTGACCGCAACCTTGCACGACACGGCCACGGGCGGTGAGGGCCGATGACCGCACCTCAGGTCCGTCCCGAGGTCCTCGAGGCCGCGCGGCTGATGCTCACCCAGATGGGCATCAGCGCGACCGACCTGCTGCAGGCTGCCGGCGGCACCCGCCGGCCGGTGCCCACGTTCGCCGAGTACGTGCCGATCGTGGCGGCCGCGGTGCCCCCGGGCTCGCAGCGTATGTATGGCACCTACTGGAACAAGGTCGTTGCGAAGTGGGGGCAGCGGCGGCTGGACGAGATCGCGCCGACCGAGATCGAAGCGCTGGCCCGCGAGGCTCAAGCGAACGCGTTGCAGCGCCGCAATAGCAGGGGTGGGCGCAGCGCCACGGAGCATCTGATCTCGGCGTTGCGGTGCCTGTACAAACGGGCGGTCGCTGACGGCATCATCACCGAGGCCGCGAACCCGGCGATGAAGGTCGCCAAGCCCAGCCGGTTGTCGAGCACCCGCAGCGCCCTGGCCGACGAACGGATCGCCGAACTGGTCGCGACCGCGGCGACCACGGGCAATGATCCGGAGTTGGACGCGCTGCTCGTGCGGCTGCACATCGAAACCGCGTGCCGTCGCGGCGGCGCGCTCGCGCTGCGGCCGATGGATCTGGACGTGGACCAATGCCTGATCCTGCTGCGGGAGAAGGGCGGCACCTTCCGGTGGCAGCCGGTCTCGCCCACGCTGATGCAGTACCTGCAACGGCACTCCCTGCAACGTCGCGTCCCCGGCGACGGGCAGTTGCTGCGGTACGCG
>NZ_JOJL01000034.1 GCF_000721705.1 Actinoplanes subtropicus | reverse complement strand
GCGGGGGGCAGCGCGGGGGGCAGCGCGGGGGGCAGCGCGGGGGGCAGCGCGGGGGGCAGCGCGGGGGGCAGCGCGGGCGGCGCGGGGGGCAGCGCCGGGGGCGGCGCGGGGCAGCGCCGGGGGCGGCGCGGGGGGCAGCGCGGGCAGCGCGGGGGGCAGCGCAGGCGGCGCGGGCAGCGCGGGCAGCGCGGCGTAGAGCCGGGCGGCGCCGGGCCGGAGGGGCGCGGGGCAGCAAGGACGGCACGACGCGGGAGCAGCGGGCAGCGAGGTGGCGCGGCGCGGGGCCTGCGGTCAAAGGTCGGTCGTCGGTCGGGGTAGCACGGGTCGCGTCTCCGCAAGCGCACGCCAGGACGCGGCCACCATGGGGGTTCGGCTATAGGAAGGCAAGGTCGAGGACGGCGAAGAGGAACAGGGCGATGCCGACGAAGCCGTTGGCGGTGAAGAAGGCGCGGTTGACCTTGGACAGGTCGGTCGGGGTGACCACGATGTGCTGGTAGGCGAACGCGACCGCGGTCAGCGCGAGCCCGATCCACCACAGCCACGACAGCCCGACCACCTGGCCGAACCAGACGAACAGCGCGAACGTCACCACATGTGTCACCGTGGAGATGTGCAGGGCGGTGCGCACGCCCCAGCGGGCCGGGGTCGAGTGCACGCCGATCTGCCGGTCGATCTCGACATCCTGACAGGCGTAGATGATGTCGAACCCGCCGATCCACAGCCCCACCGCGACCCCCAGCAGCCAGGCCGGCCCGGAGCCGGAGAACGTGCCGGTGATGCCGAGCCAAGCCCCGACCGGCGCCACCGCCTGGGCGAGCGCCAGCACGTAATGCGGGTAGTTCGTAAATCTTTTCGCGTACGGGTAGATGACCAGCGGAATGACCGCCAGCGGGAAGAGCGCCAGGCACAGCCAGTTGAGCAGCCCGGCGGCGACCGCCATGACGACCAGCGAGACCAGCGCGCCGGTCCACGCCGTGCGCAGGCTCACCGCGCCGGTGACCAGTTCGCGGTTCTGGGTACGCGGGTTGAGCGCGTCGATCTTGCGGTCGAGGATGCGGTTGGCCGCCATCGCAAAGGTGCGGCCGGAGACCATCGCGATCGTGATCAGCAGCAGGTCGAGCCAGTGCACCCCGGAATCGAGCCGGTCGAGGGCGACCAGCGCGGACAGGTACGCGAACGGCAGCGCGAAGATCGAGTGCTCGATCTTGACCAGCTCGAGGAACGATTTGATCTTGCCCGGCTTCTCCGGGACCGCGGCCACCGCCGTCATATGCCGTACTCCTTCCAGCGCTTGTCGACGAGCGCGACGACCTCGCTCGACATGGCCATCTCCGCCGGCCAGCCGCGGGAGTAGCCCTCGGACGGCAGCTTACGGGTGGCGTCGATGCCCGCCTTGCCACCCCAGAACTGCTGGTACGACGCGTGGTCGAGGTGGTCGACCGGGCCCTGGACGAGCAGCAGGTCGCGGTCGTAGTCGACGTTGCCGAACGCCCGGAACGCGACCTCGGCGTAGTCGTGCACGTCGCAATCCTCGTCGACCACCACGATCAGCTTGGTCAGCGACATCAGGTGGGCGCCCCAGATCGCGTTCATGATCTTCTGCGCGTGCTTCGGGTACCGCTTCTTGATCGCGACGATCACGCAGTTGTGGAAGACGCCGGCGGCCGGCATGTCGTAATCGACGATGTCCGGGATCAGCATGCGCAGCAGCGGCAGGAAGATGCGCTCGGTCGCCTTGCCGAGCCCATGGTCTTCCTGGGGCGGCTTGGACGTGATGATCGAGTGGTAGATCGGCTTTTTCCGCATCGTCATCGTCTCGATGTGCAGCACCGGGAAGGGCTCGATCGGGGTGTAGAAGCCGGTGTGGTCGCCGAACGGGCCCTCGGGCTGCCGCTCGCCGGGCTCGAGATAGCCCTCGAGCACCACTTGTGCATGCGCCGGGACCTGCAGCGGGACGGTCAGGCAGTCGACCATCTCGACCCGCTCGCCGCGCAGGAAGCCGGCGAACAGGTATTCGTCGATGTCGGAGGGCAGCGGCGCGCTCGCGGCGTAGCAGACCACCGGGTCGCAGCCGATCGCCACCGCCACCGGCAGGCGCTCGCCACGACGCTCGGCGACCGCGTGGTGGGCCGTCGAATCCTTGTGGATCTGCCAGTGCATGCCGAGCGTGTTTTTCGAATGCTGCTGGAGGCGGTAGAGCCCCAGGTTGCGCTTGCCGGTCTCGGGGTGCTTGGTGTGGGTGAGCCCGAAGTTGTGGAAGATGCCGCCGTCGCCGGGCCAGACCTGCAGGCCGGGCAGCAGGCCGAGGTCGACCTCGTCGCCCTTGAGCACCACCTCTTGGCAGGGCGCCGCCTTCACCTTTTTCGGCGGGAGGGATTTCAGCTGCATCGCCTTGCCGATGCCCTCGCGGATGCCGGACCAGCCGACCGGGAGCTCCGGCTTGATCAGCGCGCCGATCCGGTCGCCGATCTCGTCGAGTGACTCGACACCGAGGGCCATCGCCATCCGCTTCTCGGTGGCGAACAGGTTGATCGCCACGGGCATCTCGCCGCGGGTCGGGCGCTCGAAGAGCAGGGCCGGACCGCCGGCTCGGACGGTCCGCGTGACGACCTCGCTGATCTCCAGCGTCGGGTCCACCGGGACGGTGACCCGGCGCAGCTCACCGGCGGCCTCGAGGGCCGACAGGAAGCTCTGCAGATCGTCATACGGAAACCCACGAGGCGCCATGGATCCCAGTCTTCACCACCCGTACGACAGTTCGGCACCGGGGCGATCACCGTCACTCAGGATGTCCGATTCGCGTTGAGACGGGCGATTGTTCCGATCGG
Source organism: Actinoplanes subtropicus (assembly GCF_000721705.1). Classification (GTDB taxonomy): domain Bacteria; phylum Actinomycetota; class Actinomycetes; order Mycobacteriales; family Micromonosporaceae; genus Actinoplanes; species Actinoplanes subtropicus. The sequence continues at coordinate 83,270 of NZ_JOJL01000034.1, read as the reverse complement.
CTGCGGCCCGGCGAGGTGCGAGGTGACAGTGAACGTCCGGAACATGGCGCGATGGTGTGCGCTGGGCGCGGTCACCGCGCTGCTGGCCGCTGCGGTCCCGGCGGTGTCGGCGTCGGCCGGTCTGCCCGCCTGCCCGGCCGGGCGCGCCTCGACCCGGCCGCCCAGTACGCCGGCCGGGCCGCACTCCCCCGGCGCCTGCCGGGCCGCGGGGCGGATCCTCGAGTCCGGCGTCCGCCTGGCCCGGCAAGAACAGACCGACTTCACCCCGAGCGGCTACCACCACCTGGGCGCCAACTCGGCGGGCGAGTGGAGCGGCGTCTCCGGCCGGATCTCGGTGGTGGACGGCTCGATCCGCCCCGGCAGCTACGACTTCGTGGCCGCGCGGTTCATGGTCAAGCGCGACCTGGGCGGCGGCAACATCGCCTGGCTGGAGGCCGGCTGGGCACAGACGGGCTGGGCCGGCCCGCTGCGGCAGCACATCTACACGTTCAACACCAACACCCACACCTGGCAGTTCTACGACCAGTACGCGTTGCGACCGGGCGACCGGGTGTGGATGGACCTGCACAGCGACGCGAATGGCATGTGGGGCGCGTGGCTGTGGTGGGACAACCGCTGGAACCTGCTGACCGCGCAGCGCCTGCCGATCGGCCAGAGCGCGTACGTCGAGCAGTACGTCGAGGTCCACGTCGACGCCGGCCGTCCGGCCCGGATCGACGTGCCGTCGGTAACCGTCGACAACGTGCAGTTGCGCCCCCCGGACGGCAGCGCGGCCCGCTACTGGCGAGACGACGTGCCAACGCTGACCGGGTACGGCCCAGGCCAGCCCCAACGCACCGGCGGCTTCTGCCTGAACTGGGTAAACCGCTACGACACCTGGACGGCCGGCGACTGCATCCCCGACACCAGCGACCAGGGCGCCACAGCACCTTCACCTAATTTAACCGACTTATCAAATTTGTCCGGCAAGAACCCCAACCCCGCAACGACAACCAGCGCCACCCAGCCCGCTGCGCAGAGCTCGGCCGGGCAGCAGCCGGCCGCGGCGGGCCCCGGCACGATGGGCACGGGCACGGGCGCAGGGACGACCGGCACGGGCACTGGAGCAGGCGCGACGGGCACGGGCGCGACGGCCGCGGGGGCGACGGGCGCGGGCGCGACGGCCGCGGGGGCGACGGGCGCGGGCGAGGAAGGCACGGGTGCGACGGGCACAGGCGCGAAGAGTCCAGGCGCGCCGGGAGCGGATACGCGCGAGCCGGGCGGTGCGGGCACACAGGGACAGTCGCTGCTGGGTGGACTACTCGGGTAGTAACTCCCGGCCACCGATCTCAGCCCGGCGGTCGCGGCACAGGCTTTCGTTGCACTCGGGCCGCGGTGCACGCCGGGTCGGTGTCGATTGCGGTTGTGGGCGGGTCCTTCGCCCGTACGCGCGAATGGTCTTGAAGTTAGGGCCTTACATCCCGCCGGGGTTGGCGTAGGAGTGGAAGCCGCCGAAAAACAGGTTGACGCCGAAGAGGTTCATCAGCATGGTGGCGAAGCCGAGCAGCGCGATCCACGTCGCCACGGTGCGCTTGACGCTGGGGGTGGCTCGGGCGTGCAGATAGCCCGCGTAGACGATCCAGGAGATGAACGCCCAGACCTCCTTCGGGTCCCAGCCCCAGTAGCGGCCCCACGATGCCTCGGCCCAGATCGGGCCGGCGATCAGGGCGCCGAAGGTGAACAGCGGGAAGGCGAAGGCGTGCAGGCGGAAGGTCAGCCGCTCGAGGACGGTGGCGTCGGGGGTGTTGCGGCCGAGCGAATACGGGAAGCGGCGTTTGCCCCGGTCGTAGCCGTCGCGGATGAGGAACATCGTGGCCGGCACGGCGCCGATCAGGAAGATGCCGGAAGCCAGGATGATCGTCGAGACGTGGATGACGAACCAGTACGAGTGCAGGGCCGGGACCAGCGGGCCGACCGGTGTGTAGGCGATCATGCCGTCGGCGCCGAGGAGCAGGACCAGGGCGAGCGTCACGAACAGGCCGATGTGGCGGATGGCCGGGCGGCGGATCAGCACGCCCACCCAGACCGCGGACCCGACGAAGGTCGCGGAGAGGATGTACTCGTACATGTTGCCCCAGGGCATGCGGTCGGCCGCGATGCCTCGGGTGGTCAGCGCGCCCAGGTGCAGCAGGAGCGCCACGATGTTGAGGCCGACCGCGATCCGGCCGAAGATCTCGCCCGATCTGTCCGGCTTGGCGACCTCGACGATGTCCTCATCGTCCGCGATATCCGAAACGGGCGCCCCGGAACCGACCAGCTGCCGAGCGGGACGAACTGCGGCCCGTCCGATCCGGCTCTTCGAACCGAAGGCGTATTCCGCCGCATAACAGACCATTGCCGCCAAATAGGCAAGGACGGCGACCGCCATCAGCTGATTCGACAACTCCGCCATCAGGGCGTCCCTTCCTCGGCGGCCTTCACCAACTGCGCGAACTCATCGGCGAAACCGGGATAGTCGGTGCGCGGGAGGCCACCGGCCGTCAACAACGTACCGCCGTCGCTTTCCGGCGAAGCTGGCAGGGCCCGGAACCACACCCGGCGCCGGTGGCCGCCCAGCGACAGCATCAGCCCGAGCAGGCCGAGCGCCGCGCCGGCCAGCACCAGCGTCTGCGTCGGGTCGTAGCGGATCGCCAGCGTCGCGTACGGCCGGGTGCCGAGGAACTCCAGCTTGGTGCCGTCGTCCAGAGTCCAACTCTCGCCGACCTTGAGCTCGTGCGGGCGGGCGCCGCTGACGTTCTTGAGGTCGCCGGTGGCTATCTGCCCCTGGTCGAGCGCGTACACCGAGCCGGGCGTGCCGACGTCGAGCCCGAGGTCGCCGCGGTACGCCGTAAGGAACAGCGCGGGCGCGTTCTCGGCCGGGAAGGTCGAGGTGGCGCTGCCGTCGGTGCCGACGGTGGGCAGGTAGCGGCCCTCGAAGCCCATCTGCAGCGTGGAGTCGCGCCTGTTGGTCTTCGGGTCGATGTTCACGTCCGGGAACTGGGCCACGCCCTCGCTGGTGAACATGCCGTCGATCGGGAGGAACGGCACGACCTTGGTCTGCGAGACGCCGTACCGGTCGGTGTAGCGCAGGCTGATCGCGTAGCCGTGGCCGATCAGGTGCACGTTCGCCCCGTGCAGGCGCAGCGGGTCATTGACCGTGAACGTCCGGGTCTTGGCCGGGCCGTCGCCCTCGGTGACCGCGACCGTGGCGGAGAAGTTCTTCGGCTGGCCGGTGGCCTGGTACGCGGCGCGGAAGTCGGTCAGCTTGAGGCAGAAGTCCGGCAGGTCGGCGGCGTCGACGCGGGGGCCGAGCGTGGAGTCGTCATACTGCGCGAGCGAGTCGCAGAAGCCCTGGTCGGCGCCGGCCACCAGAATGCGGTCGCCGTGCCAGCCGTACCAGTGCCCGAAGCCGACGCCGATCAGCACCGCCAGCAGGGAGAAGTGGAAGAGCAGGTTGCCGGTCTCCTTGAGGTAGCCCTTCTCGGCGGAGACCGTCCAACTGCCGTCTTCCTGCTCGCGGATCTTGGTGCGGAAGCGACGACGGCGCAGGATTCGAGCGATGTCTTTCGGCCCGATTTCTACCGTTAAATCGGCACTTTCCGGCAAACGGTCGAGCCTCCGCGGTGCGTCCGGCGGCGCCTGCCGCAGGGCCCGCGCATGATCGCGCAGACGCGGCAGCACACAACCGACGAGCGAGGTGAACAAAAGCAGGTAAATCGATGCGAACCATGGCGAGCCGTACACCTCGAACCCGCCGAGCCGCTCCAGCCACGGCGCCAGCGACGGATGAGCCTGGTAGTACTGCGTGACCTTCTGCTCGTTGACCGCCCGCTGCGGGAAGATCGAGCCCGGAATCGCCGCCACGGCCAGCAGGAAGAGCAGCACCAACGCCGTACGCATGCTGGTGAGTTGCCGCCACGAGTTGCGCAGCAGCGCCCACAGCCGCCGCGGCAACTTCGGCGGCGGCGCGGCCGGCGGCGCCGGACGTTCCTCGACCACGGTCACAGCAGCGTCCCCCCACCGAAGTCGAAGGTGGTCAGCAGCCAGACCAGGAAGTGATTCCACCCGCCGGTGACCAGCGCTATGCCGACCAGGATGAGCAGCACGCCGCCGATCCGCGTCACCCACCGGCTGTTGCGCCGGATGGCCCGGAAGAGCCCGAGCGTCCGCCGGAAGAACAGACCGAAGAGCACGAACGGAATACCCAACCCCAGGCTGTACGCGAGGGAGAGCGTCACGGCGCGGCTGGTCTGCCCGCTCGTGGTGGCCATCGCGGCGACCGCGGCGAGGGTCGGCCCGGTGCACGGGAGCCAGGAGAGCGCGAAGATCGCCCCGAAGACCGGAGCGCCGACCAGCCCGGCCGCCGGCAGCTTGCTGATCCGCATTTCCCGCTGGAGCCCCGGGATCCAGCCGAGATAGCCGAAGCCCAGCACGATCACCAGTACGCCCAGGATCACGTCGAGCAGGTCCTGGTGCGTCTTGAGGGCGAAGCCGATGTTCGCCACCAGCGTCAGCAGCAGCGTGAAGACGATCGAGAAGCCGAGCACGAACAGGAGCGTCCCGGCCAGCACGCGCCGGGTCTTCGACGAGCCCGCGTCCATGTCGGAGCCGGCCAGCCCGGTCACGTACGAGAGATAGCCCGGCACCAGCGGAAGCACGCACGGCGAGAGGATGCTGACCAGGCCCGCGAGCGCCGCGACGACGATCGCCAGCAGCAGCGGGCCGGTGCCGGCGATCGAGGCGAAGTGGTCGGCCATCAGCCGTTCCCCTCGGCGGCGACCTTCTCCACCAGCGGCTGCAGCTGGGTGTGCGTGGTGGCCGACCGCAGCGCCACCGCGATCCGGCCCTGCCGGTCGAGGATCAGGGTCTGCGGGGTGCTGGTCTGGGTGACGTCGAACTTCAGCGCCACCTTGCCGTCAAAATCATAAATGCTGGGGTACGTGACCCGGCCGCGCTCGAAAGCCCTCGCCGCGTCCTTGTCGTCCCGCGAGTTGACCCCGATGAAGGCGACCCCCTTGACCTTGGTGGCCTGGTAGGTCTGCTCGAGATCGTCCGCCTCGGCCCGGCACGGCGCGCACCACGAGCCCCAGAAGTTGACCACCACGACCTTGCCGCGGTCCTGGCTCACGTCGTAGCTGCCGCCGTCGAGCAGGTCGCCGGTCACGTCCTTGACCTGCGGCCGCTTGTCCGGCGCGCACTCCACGACGGTGCCGGTGGTGGTGCACTTCCTGGCCCAGTTCTCCCCGCCGCAGCCGGTCAGCACGACCGCCGCGAGGGCGGCGATGGCCAGGACTCCGGCGGTGCGGCGCATGGTCAAGCTCCCTTGGCGGTCTTGGCGGAGGCGGAGAGGGCGACGAGGTGGGCGGCCGGCTCGGAGTAGTCGACGCCGACGACCGTCGAGCCCTCGAAGCGGAACGAGGTGAGGCTGGCCAGCCCGCACTGGCGGCGGCGCGGATCGTGCCAGAGCCGTTTCTTCTCCACGTACCGGCGCAGCGTCCAGATCGGCAGTTGGTGCGAGACGCAGACCGCCTCGTGGCCCTCGGCGGCGACCCGGGCGGCCTGCAGGGCGGCGAACATCCGCTGCGCTATCTGCAGGTACGGCTCGCCCCAGGACGGCGTGATCGGGTCGCGCAGCACCCACCAGTTCCGGGGGTTGGTGAACGCGCCGTCGCCGACCGAGACCCGCTTGCCCTCGAAGTAGTTGGCGCTCTCGATCAGCCGGGTGTCGCTGGCGACCTCGAGCTTGAACTCGGCGGCGATCGGGGCGGCCGTCTCCTGCGCACGTTCGAGCGGGCTGGCCACCACGTACGTGATGTCCCGCGCGGCGAGCGTCTCGGCGGCCGCCTTGGCCATCTGTTTGCCCAGCTCGGACAGGTGGAAGTCGGGCAGCCGCCCGTACAGGATCCGGTCGGGGTTGTAGACCTCGCCGTGCCGCAACACGTGCACCGTGGTCCTGCTCGGCTCGCTCACGAGGCTTCCCCAGCCGCCCGGGCCGCGTGCGGCAGCGCCGCGGCGATCTGCTCCAGCGCCGCGTCGTCCAGCGCCGTCGACACGAACCACGACTCGAACGCGCTGGGCGGCAGGTAGACGCCGCGGCTGAGCATGGTGTGGAAGAAGGCCTTGAACTGCGCGGCGTTCTGCGTCTTGGCCGCGTCGTAATCGGCCACGTCGTCGTCGGTAAAGAAGATCGAAAACATATTGCCGGCGTACGAGAGGTGATGCGCCACACCGGCCTCGTTGAGCGCCACGGAGGCGAGCGAACCGACGGTCACCGACAACTCGTCCAGCCGCTTGTAGACCGCGTCGTCGGCGAGCCGCAGCGAGGCCAGCCCGGCCGCGCAGGCCAGCGGATTACCGGAGAGCGTGCCGGCCTGGTAGACCGGGCCGGCCGGGGCGAGCCGCGACATGATCTCGCGCCGCCCGCCGAACGCGGCCGCGGGCAGGCCGCCGCCCATCACCTTGCCGAAGGTGAACAGGTCGGCGTCGACCGGCTCGAGACCGGCCCAGCCGCCGGCCGAGACCCGGAAGCCGGTCATCACCTCGTCGACGATCAGCAGGGCGCCGTGCGCCTGGGCGATCTCGGCGAGCCGCTGGTTGAAGCCGTCGCGGGGCGCGACCACGCCCATGTTGCCGGCCGCCGCCTCGGTGATCACCGCGGCGATCTCGTCGCCGTTCGCCGCGAAGGCCAGCTCGACAGCTTCGACGTCGTTGTACGGCAGGACTATCGTCTCGGCGGTCGCCGCGCCGGTCACGCCGGGCGAGTCGGGCAGGCCGAGGGTCGCCACGCCGGAGCCGGCCGCGGCCAACAGCGCGTCCACGTGCCCGTGGTAGCAGCCGGCGAACTTGACGATTTTTGATCGGCCGGTGCAGCCCCGGGCCAGCCGGATCGCGGTCATCGTGGCCTCGGTACCCGAGTTGACCAGGCGGACCTCGTCCACCGGCGTACGGCGGACGATCTCCTCGGCCAGGTCGACCTCGCCGACGGTGGGGGTGCCGAAGCTGGTGCCGCGGGCGGCCGCCTCCTGCACCGCGGCGACGATCTCCGGGTGCGCGTGGCCGTGGATCAGCGGTCCCCACGAGCAGACCAGGTCGACATAGCGCCGGCCGTCGGCGTCGGTGAGCCACGGACCCTTGCCCTGAGACATGAATCGGGGCGTGCCGCCGACCGCCCGGAACGCACGCACGGGTGAATTGACCCCGCCGGGCACGATGGCCGAGGCGCGGTCGAAGAGGGCCTGGGAGACCGGGGCGTCCTCCGGATAGGGAAGGCCCTCGGCGTGGTATGAGGTGGTCACAGCGTCTCCCATTCTGTCAGCGGCCCCGTCGTGCCGTCCCAAGAGGGTTCTTCACGTCGTGCGTGCGTCACACCAGCATGTCCGGTACGACCGGTTACGGACGTGGCCAGCGGGCAGATCCACACCCTGGACGATAGGCTCTCGCTGTGGAGCGACCGGAGCTGAACATCGCGGTGGAGCGCGCTTCCGACGAGGTCGTACTCCACCTCGCCGGTGAGATCGACGTGCTCACGGTCGCGAACCTTTCGGCCATCGTCAATGAAACGCTGTCCGACCCGCCGGCCCGCATAGTGCTCGACATGGCCGGCGTCACATTCTGCGACTCGCAGGGCCTCGGCACGCTGGTCGTCCTCAGCCGCAAGGCCCAGCACGCCCGCTCGGTGCTCGCCCTGACCAACGTCGGCGAGTTCCTGATGCGCGTCCTGGACATCACCGGCCTCCGCAGCGCCCTCATGATCAGCTCAGCCACATAGAGGTTGCCTTGACGCCGGTGTGAAGGCATAGCGTCGGGCCATGCTGATCGGTGAGCTGGCCGAACTGGCCGGGACGAGTGCTCGCACCCTGCGGTACTACGAGGAGCAGGGGCTGGTCCACCCGCAGCGGGATGCCAACGGGTATCGGCAGTACGACGACGCCGAGTTGCGGGTCGTCCATGAGATCCGGTCGCTGCTCGCGGTCGGGTTCGGGATGGACGACATCAAGCCGTTCGTCGAATGCCTGCGGACCACCGGTTCCGGTCACGTCTGCCCCGACTCGGTCGCGGTGTTGCGCCGCAAGCTGGCCGAGGTGGACGGGCTGATCGAGGAGCTCACCGACGTCCGGCTGCGGCTGCACAGCCAGCTGAGCCAAGCCCTCGCCCATCGGGAGAACACATGCTCATCACCGTCACCGACGCCACCTTCGACTCCCTCGTGCTGAAGGCCGAGCTGCCGATCGTCGTCGACTTCTGGGCCGATTGGTGCCCGCCCTGCCGCCCGATGGCGCAGGCGCTGGCCGAGCTCGCGCCCGAATTCGACGGCGAGTTGCTGATCGGCAAGCTCAACGCGGACGAGAACCCCGAGGCCACCCGCACCTACCGGGTGATGTCGATGCCGACGCTGCTCTTCTTCAGCGGCGGCACGCTGACCGGCTCGATGGTCGGTTTCCGCCCGAAGTCGGTGCTGCGCCCGGCCCTGGCGAACGCCGTGGCGCCGTACGTCAATCGGTAGCCGTACCCCAGCGCGCCTTCTCCAGCAACGCCAGCGCCTCGGCCGCCGCGTCGTCCCCGTTCGCGCGCAGCACCCGGGCCGCCTCGTCGACCGTCTCGGTCAGCCGCTGCCACTGCGAGTCCCGCTCGCGTGACGCCTCCGACTGGGCCTTGAGCTGCTGAGTCTTGTTCCACAGATCGACGAAGATGCTCACCTTGGCGCGCAGCACCCACGGGTCGAACGGCTTCGTGAGGTAGTCGACCGCGCCGACCGCGTACCCTCGCAGCGCCAGCTGCGCGTCGCGGTCGGCCGCGGTCAGGAACAGGATCGGCACATGCCGGGTGCGCTCGCGGCGCTTGATGTGGCTGGCCGTCTCGAAGCCGTCCATATTGGGCATCTGCGCGTCCAGCAGGATGACCGCGAAGTCGTCGGTGAGCAGCTGCTTCAGCGCCGCCTCGCCGCTCTCCACCGCCACCGGCGTCACCGGCAGGCCCTGGAGGATCGCTTCCAGGGCGAGCAGGTTGTCCTTACGGTCGTCGACCAGCAGGGCTTTGGCGCGTTCCGGCACACCTGGTCCTTTCTCTAGCCGCGCTCCGGCTCGGGGCTCGCGTCGGCGTTGACCCAGCGGGCCATCAGCTCGATCAGCTCGTCCAGATCGACCGGTTTGGTGATGTAGTCACTCGCGCCGGCCGCGAGGGCCGATTCCCGGTCGCCCGGCATCGCCTTCGCGGTTAGGAAGACTACCGGTAAATCGCGGAAGCGCTGATTGCGCCGAATGCCCCTGGTCGTCTCGTAGCCGTCCTGGTCGGGCATCATCGCGTCCATCAGCACGATGTCCACTTCGGGGTGTTCGGCCAGCAGGCGTACGCCGTCCACCCCGTTGTCGGAGTAGAGCACGTTCAGCCCGTGCATCTCGAGCGCGCTGGTCAGCGCGAACACGTTGCGCACGTCGTCGTCGATGATCAGCACGGTGGCGCCGTCGAGCTGGCGGCCGGCCGCGCTGATGTGCCCCTCCGCCTCCCGATGGCTGATCACCGGCAGCTCGAGCAGCGGCAGGTCGACCGACTGGGCGGGGCGGACCACCACGGTGGTCGACGGCTCGGACGGCAGCGCGAGGATCGGCGCGGATTCCGGCGTCAGCGCGTCCGGCACGTACAGCGTGAAGGTCGAACCCTCGCCGGGCATCGACGAGACCACGATGGTGCCGCCGAGCAGCGCCGCGAACTCCCGGCTGATCGAGAGGCCCAGGCCGGTGCCGCCGTACTTGCGGGTGGTGGTGCCGTCGGCCTGCTGGAACGGCTCGAAGATGATCGCCAGTTTCTCGTCCGAGATGCCGATGCCGGTGTCCGAGACCGCGAACGCCACCACCTGCCGGGCCGCGGCCAGCGCCGGGATGTCGAAGTCGGTGCTCGGCGGGGCAGCGAAGATACTGAGCGTCACCGAGCCGGAGTCGGTGAACTTGACCGCGTTGGAGAGCAGGTTGCGCAGGATCTGCTGGAGCCGCTGGCCGTCGGTGACGATCGAGGCGGGCAGGTCGGGCGCCACCTCGACCCGGAAGTCCAGCGTCTTCTCCTCGGCCTGCGGAAGGAAGGCCTGCTCGACGTACGCCCGGACGCCGTCGAAGTCGATCTGGTCGACCTCCACGTCCATCCGGCCGGCCTCGATCTTGGCGAGGTCGAGGATGTCGTCGATCAGCGAGAGCAGGTCCGAGCCGGCGCTGTGGATGGTGCGGGCGAACTCGATTTGCTTCTCGGTGAGGTTGCGCTCGGTGTTGTCGGCCAGCAGGCGGGCCAGCAGCAGCAGGGAGTTGAGCGGCGTACGCAGCTCGTGGCTCATGTTGGCCAGGAACTCCGACTTGTACGCGCTGGCCCGGGACAGCTGCTGGGCCTTCTCCTCCAGACCGCGCCGGGCCTGCTCGATCTCCCGGTTCTTGGTCTCGATGTTCGCCTTCTGCTCGCTCAGCAGCTTGGCCTTGTCCTCCAGCTCGGCGTTGGTGCGCTGCAACTCGGCCGACTGGTCCTGCATCTCCCGGGCCAGCCGCTGCGACTGGGAGAGCAGTTCCTCCGTACGCCGGTTGGCCTGGATGGTGTTGAGAGCGACGCCGATCGTCGCCACCAGCCGCTCGAGGAACGTCAGATGCAGCCCGGAGAACGCCGCGACCGAGGCGAACTCGATGACGCCGAGCATCTCGCCCTCGAACAGCACCGGCAGCACGACCAGGTCGTTCGGCGGCATCGACATGAGCCCGGAGCGCATGGTCAGGATGCCGTCGTGGGTGGCCCGCACCCGGATCGTCCGGCGGGAGACCGCGGCCTGCCCGACCAGGCCCTCGCCCGGCCCGAAGGTCACCTCGTGGTTGCGCGCGACATAGCCGTACGAGGCGGCCAGCCGCAGGCGCATGACCGCCTGCTCGTTGTCGACCAGGAAGAACGCGCCCAGCTGCGCGTCCACCAGCGGCGTCACCTCGGTCATGATCATGCGGCAGACCTCGCCGAGATCGCGCTGGCCCTGCAGCAGGCCGCCGATCCGGGCCAGGTTGGAGTCGAGCCAGCCCTGCTCGGCGTTCGCCTTGGTGGTCTCGCGCAGGGTCACGATCATCTGGTTGATGTTGTCCTTGAGCTCGGCCACCTCGCCCTGCGCCTCGACCGCGATGCTCTGGGTCAGGTCGCCGCGGGTCACCGCGGTGGACACCTCGGCGATCGCGCGGAGCTGGATGGTGAGCGTCGAGGCGAGCTGGTTCACGTTGTCGGTGAGGTCCTGCCACGTACCGGAAACGCCCTTGACCTGCGCCTGGCCGCCGAGCTTGCCCTCCACGCCGACCTCCCGGCCGACCCGGGTGACCTCGGTGGCGAACGACGAGAGCTGGTCGACCATCGTGTTGACGGTGTCCTTGAGCTCGAGGATCTCGCCGCGGGCGTCCACCGTGATCTTCTGCGACAGGTCACCCTTCGCGACCGCCGTGGTGACGCTCGCGATGTTGCGGACCTGGGCGGTCAGGTTGGACGCCATGTAGTTCACGTTGTCGGTCAGGTCGCGCCACGTGCCGGCCACGCCGCGCACCTGGGCCTGGCCGCCGAGCTTGCCCTCCGAGCCGACCTCGCGGGCCACCCGGGTCACCTCGTCGGCGAAGCTCGACAACTGGTCGACCATGATGTTCACGACGCTCTTCAGCTCGAGGATCTCGCCCTGGGCGTCGACCGTGATCTTCTGCGACAGGTCACCCTTCGCCACCGCGGTGGAGACCTGGGCGATGTTCCGCACCTGGGCGGTCAGGTTGGACGCCATCGAGTTGACGTTGTCGGTCAGGTCACGCCAGGTGCCGGCCACGCCGCGCACCTGGGCCTGGCCGCCGAGCTTGCCCTCGGTGCCCACCTCGCGGGCCACCCGGGTCACCTCGTCGGCGAAGCTCGACAACTGGTCGACCATGGTGTTGACCGTGGTCTTCAGCTCGAGGATCTCGCCACGGGCGTCGACCGTGATCTTCTGCGACAGGTCACCCTTCGCCACCGCGGTGGTGACCGAGGAGATGTTCCGCACCTGGCTGGTCAGGTTGGAGGCCATGTAGTTCACGTTGTCGGTGAGGTCGCGCCACGTGCCCAGGACGCCCTTGACCTGGGCCTGGCCGCCGAGCTTGCCCTCCGAGCCGACCTCGCGGGCCACCCGCGTGACCTCGTCGGCGAACGACGACAGCTGATCCACCATCGTGTTCACGGTGTTCTTCAGCTCGGCGATCTCACCCTTCGCGTCGACCGTGATCTTCTGCGACAGGTCGCCCTTCGCCACCGCGGTCGAGACCTGGGCAATGTTCCGTACCTGGTCGGTGAGGTTGTTCGCGAGCTGGTTCACGTTCTCGGTCAGGTCCCGCCAGGTGCCGGAGACGCCGCGCACCTGGGCCTGGCCGCCGAGCTTGCCCTCGGTGCCCACGTCGCGGGCCACCCGGGTCACCTCGTCGGCGAACGACGACAGCTGATCCACCATGGTGTTCACGGTGTCCTTGAGCTCGAGGATCTCGCCCTGCGCGGCCACCGTGATCTTCTGCGACAGGTCGCCCTTCGCCACCGCCGTGGACACCTGGGCGATGTTCCGCACCTGACTGGTCAGGTTGGTCGCCATCGAGTTCACCGAGTCGGTGAGGTCCTTCCAGGTGCCGGCCACGTTCGGCACGTCGGCCTGGCCGCCCAGCTTGCCCTCGGTGCCCACCTCGCGGGCCACCCGGGTCACCTGCTCGGCGAACAGCCGCAGGGTGTCGGTCAGGCCGTTCATCGTGTCGGCCAGCTCGGCCACCTCGCCGCGGGCCGACACCGTGATCTTCTGCGACAGGTCGCCGCGGGCCACCGCCGTCGCCACCTGCGAGATCGAGCGCACCTGGTGGGTCAGGTTCGACGCCATCAGGTTCACCGAGTCGGTCAGGTCCTTCCAGGTGCCGGCCACGCCGCGCACGTCGGCCTGGCCGCCCAGCTCACCCTCGGTGCCCACCTCGCGCGCCACCCGGGTCACCTCGTCGGCGAACGAGGACAGCTGGTCGACCATCGTGTTCACCGTGCGGCCGATGCGCAGGAATTCACCCCGGAGGGGACGGCCGTCCATCTCCAGCGCCATGTGCTGGGAGAGGTCACCCTCCGCCACCGCCACGATGACCCGGGAGATCTCGGTGGTCGGCCGGCCGAGGTCGTCGATCAGCGAGTTGACCGAGCGGACGCTGTCCGCCCACGAGCCGTCCAGGCCCTCGTCGTCCAGCCGCTCGGTGAGCCGGCCGTCGCGCCCGACGATCCGGCTGATCCGCCGCAGGTCCAGGTTTTGGCGTTCCTGCAGGGAGACGACCTCGTTGAACGCGTCGGCAACCTCGCCGGCGGCGCCACCGCGGCGCGGGAGCCGGACCTTGAGATCGCCCCGGCGCACCCGGCGCATCGCCTCGGCGAGCTCGCCCAGAACGGCGGTCTCGTCGTGGACTTCCTTAGCCGCAGTCATCCTGTCCTCACTTGCTGTCCTGTCCAACGGCCGGTGGGGCTCTTTATCCTCTCTCGCCCGACCGGGTCAATGCGAGAGAGGACTTTGTACATCCCCCCACCGACAGGAGAGGATGCATGCGTGTCGGCTTCGGATATCCCGGCGGACGGGCTCGTCCGGCGGGTCCGGCTGCCCAACGACCGGCGTACGCCCGCGGCGGCGCGCGCCCTCGTCCGCTCGGTGCTGGAGGAAGCGGGCCTCGACGCGCTGCTCAACGAGGCGCTGCTGCTGACCACCGAGCTCTCCACGAACGCGGTGGTGCACGCCAACACCGAGTTGGACATCGAGGTCAGCGCCGACCATGCCGGGCTCACCGTGACGGTCACCGACTTCGCGCCCGGCCCGGTCGAGCAGCTCGCGGTCGGCCCCCGCAACGAGAGCGTGGACATCGGCGAGGTCGCCGAGCGCGGCCGGGGCCTGCTGCTGGTCGACCATTTCGCGTCCCGCTGGGGCACGGTGCACGAGGGCACCGGCAAGGGCGTGTGGTTCCGCCTGGAGCGCACCATCGCGGTCGACTCGACCACCGCGCTGGTGCCGGCGACGAACGTGCTGGAGGCGGGCACCCCGAGCGTCGGCGCGCTCACCGCGCTGCTGCAGATCAACCCGGAACGGCAGACCGAGGAGGCGCTCGCCGACTTCGCCGCCGACCTGCTCTCCCGGCTGTCCCGCCTGACCGGCGCGGCGGGCGGCGTGGTGCGGCTCGACCGCGGCGACGGCACCGGCCGGCAACTGCTGGCCCGGCACGGCCGACAGCCGCGCGAGGACGCCGACACCATCCGGGTGCCGCTGTCCGTGCACCGGCCGTATTCGGGCGAGCTGGAGCTGGATGCGGCGCCCACCGGGTACGCCCAGCCGCTGGCCACGATCGTCGCCGAGCGCTTCTCGCTGCACCTGGAGAACGACCGCCTCCGCCGTGCCGACCTGCGCCGGCAGACCTGGCTGACGTTCCTGGCCGAGGCCAGCGAGCTGCTCGCCCAGTCGCTCGACGTGAACCTGACGATGGCGCTGATCCCGCAGCTGGTGGTGCCCCGGCTGGGCCAGTGGTGCGCGGTGCACACCACCGACGCGTGGGGCCGGCTGCAGCTGGCCGCGGCCACGCACGCCGACGAGAGCGCGGTGGCCGACCTGTACGAGACGCTCGCCGAGACCGGCCCCGATGCGATCCTGGCCCGGCTCGAGGAGGCGTCCAGGCTGGGCACCCAGGTCATGTTCGGCACCCCGAACGAGGGTTTCGCGGTCCCGCTGGTGGCCCGCGGCGCCCGGCTCGGCACGCTCGCGGTCGGCAAGCACGCGAAGCACCGGCACGACGCCGACGAGGTGGCGGTGCTGGAGGACGTGGCCCGCCGGGCGGCGCTGGCCATCGACAACGCCCGCATCCACGACGAGCGCCGCAAGGTGGCCCGCACGCTGCAGGAGTCGCTGCTGCCGCCGGCCCTGCCGCACGTGGAGGGGGTGGGCTTCGCCGCCGAGTACGTGCCGACCGGCTCCGAGGTGGGTGGCGACTTCTACGACGTGGTGCCCTCCGGCGAGGACCAGTGGCTGGTGGTGGTCGGCGACGTCTCCGGCAAGGGCGTCCAGGCGGCCACGGTGACCGGCCTGGTCCGCGACGTGATCCGCATCCTGGTCGACGACGGCAAGCCGATGTCCGAGATCCTCTGCCGGGTCAACCGCACCCTGGTACAACGCGGCGGCGGCCGCTACTGCACCCTGGCGATGGCATCGGTGCAGCGCGAACGCGACGGCACCCTGGCGGTCTGCCTGCACCTGGCCGGCCACGACCGAGCGGTCCTGGTCCGCAGCGACGGCAAGACCTCCTTCGTCGGCGAGGGCGGCACGGCCCTGGGCCTGCTGGAGACCATCTCCTCACCGGACGCCGAGATCCGCCTCACCCCCGGCGACTCCCTGATCTTCTACACCGACGGCGTCACCGAACGCCGCCGAGGCCGCGAGCTCTTCGGCACGGGCCGCCTGCGCGAGGCCGCGGCCCCCCTGGCCGGCTACCCGGCCGACGTGATGGCCGCCCGCCTACGCTCCATAACCATCAACTTCTCCGTCGAGGAGCCCCGGGACGACATCGCCATCCTCGTCCTCAGAAACGACGCCTGAAACATCCCAAAAGACCTTTACCGTACGGTTGACCCAAGTCCCCGGTGCAGCGCCTCGCCAGGCGGTGGGTCACCCTCCGCGCGCGGCCGCCGGGCTGTCCCACGTGGCCAGCCCAACCCCCCGCCCGTCCCCACACAATCAGACGCCCTCGCGACCACACGCACGCCTCCTCCACGCATGCGCCGCCGTCCACACACGCACCGCCCGTGCCGCCCCACACCGTCCCAGCTCACGCGCGGCCCTCACTCGCCCACCCCACACCGTCCCAGCCCACACGCGGCCCTCACTCGCCCCCACACCGTCCCAGCCCACGCGCGGCCCCCACTCGCCCACCCCACACCGTCCCAGCCCACGCGCGGCCCTCACTCGCCCCCCACACCGTCCCAGCCCACGCGCGGCCCTCGCCGCCGCGCTCGCGCCGCCCAGCGCAAGCAGCGGCGCGCGGCACGGGCGCGAGCGCGGGGCACGGGCGCCGGGCACAGGCGCGGCGCGGGGTAGCCCGGCCTGCTCGGCGTCGGCCCGATCACCCGCCGCCGTTGACGCACCGTTCGCAGATCTTGAAGGCGCGGCGTTCGCGGCTAGCGGGAAACCTCCACTCTTCGCCGAGGGCGGGCGCAACGATGAGGAATTGCTGTTCGTGGTGAACGCGGCGCCTTCAAGGTCTGCCGGGTCGGCGGGTCGGCGGTGCGCGGTGGTGGTCTTGGGTCGGGCCCGCCCGGCGGCCGGAGTCGGAGCTGAAGATGCAGCCAGCGGCCCTGGCACACCGGGGGCTTGTCGCACGCGTACGGTCAAATCTGAGGGAGGGAAACGCTCAGATCTCCCCGACGAAGGCAGCCCTCGGGAGCGCCCAAAGACCGTCCGTTTCGCCTCTTTTGGATGCTTGGTCGTGGCATGGTGGGGCTTATGGCGAAAACCCAGTACTACACGGCGACTAGCATCGACGGCTACATCGCCGACGAGAACAACTCGCTTGACTGGCTGATCGACGTCGACGGCGGGGTTGAGAACCCGTTCGGCGGCTTCTTCGCCGGGGTCGGGGCCTTCGCCATGGGCGCCAACACCTACGAGTGGGTGCTCGCCAACGACAACGTGCTGGCCCGCCCGCAGAACTGGCACGACCTGTACGGCGACGCGCCCTGCTGGGTCTTCGGCAACCGCGAACTGCCGGTGGTGCCGGACGCCAACATCCTGATGGTCAGCGGAGACGTGGAGCGCGTGCACGAGGCCATGGTGGTAGCCGCGAAGGGCCGCAACGTCTGGCTCGTCGGCGGCGGCGACCTGGTCGGCCAGTTCGTCGACCGCGGGCTGCTCGACGAGATCATCCTGGGCATCGCGCCGGTCCTGCTCGGGCGGGGCGCGCCGCTGCTCCCGCGGCACCTGAGCGCCCGCGAGCTGATCCTGACCGGCACCGCCCAGGTGGGGCGCTTCGCCTATCTCACCTACGCCGTGGGCACCACCCCGCTCCCCGAGCGCCACCCGAGCACGACGGCCCGGCGCCCGGCGCCCGCCCGCCGCTGACCACCGCTGACCATCGCGGAAAAGACGCCACGCGCCCGGCCGCCGCTGACGGCCGCGGAAGCGGCGCCACGCGCCCAGCCGACGCTGACCGCTGCGGAAACAGCGCCGTGCGCCCTCCCGCCGCTGACCGCTGCGGAAGCGCCGCCACGCGCCCGGCCGCCGCGGAAACGGCGCCGCGAGCCTGGCCGCCGCGGAAACGGCACCGCGCGCCTGACCGCCGCGGAAACGGCACCGCGAGCGCGCCCCGCTGACCGCCGCGGAAAAGTCGCCGCGCGCCTGGCCGCCGCGGAAACGGCACCGCGAGCGCGCCCCGCTGACCGCCGCGGAAAAGTCGCCGCGCGCCTGGCCGCCGCGGAAACGGCGCCGCGAGCTCGCCCCGCTGACCGCCGCGGAAAGGGCGCCGGGAGCCGGTCCGCGGGGGCCGCTGTCAGAAGAGGTCATGTGGTGCCGCCATCTCGATGCGGCCGGCCAGGGCGATCGGCGCGGCGATCACCACCACCCGGCCGTTGCGGGCCAGCAGCACGTGGCGGGCCGACTCGACGATGCGCTCCACGCGGTCGGGCGGCAGGTTGCCGGGCAGCACCGCATGCACGCTGCCCAGGCCGGCCGAGCCGCGCACCGGCACCGCGCCGCCGACCGCGTCGGCCACCGCATAGACGGTTGCGGCCAGGTCGTCGGGGGCCACCGAGAGGCGCAGCGCCACGTCGTTGCGGCCGAACGGATACACCCCCCACCAGGGCGGCGCGGTCGGCGAGACCGTCGCCTTCCATGACGTGGCCAGCGGATAGGGATCCGCATCCTCGAAGAGCGCGGCCACCTCGCCCCCGCCGGCGCCGGGCAGATCGGTCTCGATCGCGCTGACCTCGTGCTCGGCGGCCTCGGCGGCGAGCCGGGCGGCCTTGAGCGGGGTGGAGGCCGGCGCCACCACCCAGCGCCGGGTCTGCGGCAGCGGCTGGAGGCGGACGACGGCCGAGGTGATGACGCCGGTGATCTCGGCCAGGCCGGGGTTGTCGCCCTCGCCGTCGGAGGAGGCCGCGACGCCGGCCAGATCGACGAACTGCACCCGGTCGACGTGCTCGGCGGGGCTCCGGAAGCGGTAGCGCAGCGGGCCGGACTCGTTGACCACCAGCATGCCGCCGACCGTGGCGGTGCGGGAGGGCGGGTCGACCGGCAGGCGCTGGCCCTGCAGGGCGAGCGCGGCCTGCAGCGAGCGCACGGGCGTGCCGGTGGCGACCTCGACGGTGGCCGCCTTGACGTCATGGTCCCAGAGGCCGTCGAGGCGCCCGCAGTCGAGAATCAGGTCGGCGCCGGACGACGGGCTACCCCAGTCGATCTTGCTGCCGGAGCCACGCGGCACCACGGTGAGCCCCTCGTCGGCCGCGAGTCGCAGCACGTCGGCGACCGCCCGCGTGGTCGCCGGAACCGCGACGAGCTCGGCGCGGCGACCACCCACGACATCCACCGACCGGCCGACCCGCGCATAGTCGGGCCCGCAGATGTCCACAAGCGCATCGAGAAGTCGTGACATGTCCCTGCCCGTGCTCGTCACCAGATCTTGCCTCGCAATGATCGCAATCAAGATCGACCGTCCACTCTGGCATATAGTACAGGTGTTCGAACGCGCGCGGTCGGTGGAAGCCGAAAAAGCGTCGGGGGCACCCGGTAACGTGGCTCCCGTGACAGCCGATACGCCCGACACACCGCCCACGGTCCGCCAGGTCCCGAGCGAGCGCACCTTCCACGGCGACACCGTGACCGATGAATATTCGTGGCTCGCCGACAAGGAAAATCCGGACACCATCGCGTACCTGAAGGCGGAAAACGCGTGGACCGAGGCGGCGACGGCGCACCTGGCCGGGCTGCGCGAGACGATCTTCCAAGAGATCAAGGGCCGCACTCAGGAGACCGATCTCTCGGTGCCCAGCCGCAAGGGCGGCTATTGGTATTACACCCGCACCGTCGAGGGCAAGCAGTATGGCATCCAGTGCCGGGTCGCCGTCGCGCCCGGCGAGGTCGACCCGCCGATGTCCGACGACCGGCCGGGGGAAGAGGTGCTGCTCGACGGCAACGTGCTGGCCGAGGGCAAGGAGTTCTTCGCCCTGGGCACGTTCGACACCAGCCCCGACGGCAACTGGCTGGCCTACTCCACCGACTTCGACGGCGACGAGCGCTTCACGCTGCGGGTGAAAGACCTGCGCACCGGCGAGGTCCTGGCCGACGAGGTGCCCGACACGTCGTATGGGACGGCCTGGTCGGCCGACGGCAGCGCGCTGTTCTACATCACCGTCGACGACGCCTGGCGGCCGTTCCGGGTCTGGCGGCACACCGTCGGCCGCCCGGCCAGTGAGGATGTGCAGGTCTACGAGGAGCCCGACGAGCGCTTCTGGGTCGGTGTCGAGCTGACCCGCAGCGAGAAATTCGTGGTCATCGACACGCAGAGCAAGCTCACCTCGGAGATCCGGGTCATCCCGGCCGAGACGCCGGCCGCCGAGCCGATCGTGATCGCGCCGCGCGAGCAGGGCGTGGAGTATTCGATCGAGCACCACGGCCACCGCTTCCTGATCCTGCACAACAAGAACGCCGAGGATTTCGCGCTGGCCTATACGTCGGCCGACAACCCCGGCGAGTGGGTGGAGCTGATCGCGCACGAGCCGGGCACCCGGCTGGAGTCGGTCGACGCCTTCGCCCGGCACATCGTGATCTCGCAGCGCCGCGACGGCCTGACCGGGCTGCGGGTGATGGGCGACGGCAGCACCGATACGTACGACATGCAGTTCCCCGAGCCGCTGTACAACGTCGGCCTGACCGGCAACCCGGAATACGACACCGCCGTGGTGCGGGTCAGCTACACCTCGCTGGTCACCCCGGAATCGATCTATGACGTCGACCTGGTGACCCGGCAGATGCTGCTGCGCAAGCAGAAGCCGGTGCTCGGCGGCTACGACCCGGCCGACTACGAGCAGTATCGCGAATGGGCGCGTGCCGCCGACGGCACCCGGGTGCCGATCTCGATCGTGGCCCGCAAGGACGTCAAGCGGGACGGTTCGGCGCCGGCGCTGCTCTACGGCTACGGCTCGTACGAGCTGAGCATCGACCCGTACTTCTCGATCGCCCGCCTGTCGCTGCTCGACCGCGGCGTCGTCTTCGCGATCGCGCACGTGCGCGGCGGCGGCGAGATGGGCCGCCGGTGGTACGAGGACGGCAAGATGCTGACCAAGAAAAACACGTTCACCGACTTCGTGGCCTGCGCCGAGGCCCTGGTCAGCCAGGGCTGGACGTCGGCCGCCCGGCTGGTGGCCCGCGGCGGCTCGGCCGGCGGCCTGCTGATGGGCGCGATCGCCAACCTGGCGCCGGAGGCTTTCGCCGCCATCATCGCGCAGGTCCCGTTCGTCGACCCGCTGACCTCCATCCTCGACCCGTCGCTGCCACTCACGGTCACCGAGTGGGAGGAATGGGGCAACCCGATCGAATCCCCCGAGGTGTACGCCTACATGAAGTCGTACAGCCCCTACGAAAACGTCGGAAAGCTCCCGTACCCCAAGATCCTCGCCGTGACCAGCCTCAACGACACGCGAGTGCTCTACCACGAGCCGGCCAAGTGGATCGCCCGGCTCCGCGCCACCGCGCCGGACGGCACCTACCTGCTCAAAACCGAGATGGAGGCCGGCCACAGCGGCCCCAGCGGCCGCTACGACGCCTGGCGAGAGGAGGCGTTCGTCCTGGCCTGGGCGCTCGACGTCTTGCACGCGGCCTGACGCTCCCTAGACCGCTGACGCTCCCTCGGCGCAAGACCTGAGCGCTCCCTCGGCCCAAGACCTGAGCGGTTCCCTTTCGCGCTTCGATCGTACGAGCGTCAGATCAGTCCCCGGCGTGCCAGGGCCGCGAGCTGCACCTTCAGCTCCGACCCCGGCCGCCGGGCGGCCCGACCCAAGACCACCGCCGCGCACCGCCGCGCACCGCCGACCCGCCGACCGCCGACCGCCGACCCGCCGACCCGCCGACCTTGAAGGCGCCGCGTTCACCGCGAACAGCAATTCCTCATCTTTGCGCCCGCCCTCGGCGAAGAGTGGAGGTTTCCTGCTAGCCGCGAACGCCGCGCCTTCAAGATCTGTGAAATATGTGTCGAGCGGCGGCGGTGATCGGGCCGACGCCGAGCAAGCCGGGGCCACTCCCGCGCCCAGTGCCCCCGAGCCCCGCGCCTGTGCCCCTGCGCCCGCGGCCCCGCGCCTCCGCTCCGCGCCCCGCACCCGCGCCCCCGCTCCGCGGCCCGCACCCGCGCCCCCGCTCCGCGCCCCCGGCCTCGCCCCGGCTCCGCGGCCCGTGCCCGCGCCCCCGCTCCGCGCCCCGGCTCCGCGGCCCGCGCCCGCGCCCCGGCTCCGCGCCCCCGGCCTCGCCCCGGCTCCGCGGCCCGTGCCCGCGCCCCCGCTCCGCGCCCTCGGCCCCGCCCCCGCGCCCCGCTCCGCGCCCCGCGCCCGCGCCCCCGCTCCACGCTCGCGCCCCGGCGGCCCGTGCCCCGCGCTCGCCCAGTGGCCCCGCGCACGCGGGTGGAGGTCGGCACGGGCAGTTCGTTGCGCACCGTCACCCGCACCTGCCGCCCGGCCCGCCCGACGATGGTCGGGCGGGGAACTGCCCGTCGTAGCCCCACACCGCGGTGCGCAGCCCGGGCAGGATCCCGGCCGTGGCGGCGCGCTGCACGATCTCGTAGCGGTCCGCGCCGCCGTCGGTCGCCACCGGCCGGGCGACCAGGGGCACCGGCAGCGGCACCTGGAACGGCTCGGGCAAGACCGCGCGGCTGGTGAGGGTCCGGCCGGTGTTCTCGCGGCGCCCGGCGTGCAGCGCGAACGCGCCGGCGGTGATCGTGGCCAGCGCGCTGCCGTCGGCCATGCCGAGGAAATCCCGGCGGCTCAGGCCGGGCTTGCCGGTCATCGCGGCTCACCCGCCGCCACAGCCGGGGCCAGCCGGGTCTCGGTGATCACAACCAGCAGGTACGCGGCCAAGGCCACCCCGACCGTCAGGTGGGCCACCACGACGCGGGCGAAGCCCGGGCCGATCTGGGCCACGATCAGGGGCGAGAAGCAGGCCGGAGACGATCGAGAGTGTCAACCCCCGTCAGCCCACCCGCAACTCCTCAAGGTCCGTGCTGGAGCGCAGCACCAGGACCCCGGCGCCGACCGCGACCAGGGCCGCCAGCAGCGCCCCCGCGCCGAGCAGCCCCAGGTCACCCCACGGCACCGGCACGTGCAGCACGCTCGGCAAATGCAGTTCGGCCAGCGTGCGGCAATGCGCCTCGGGATCGTTCTCGGAGACACACTCCCGGTAGGAGTGGCCGAGGTCGAAATCCGTCTGGGTCAGCCGGACCAGGGCGTCACCCGCGGCGAGCGCCAGCACGAGGGCGGGCACCAGCGGCGTCAGCGTCTGCCAGAGGATCGCCGCCGAGAGGGTACGCCGCGGGACGCCGGCCGCGGTCAGCGACGCGTACGCCCGGCGCCGCGCGACGACGCTCTCGACCAGCGCGATCAGCAGCCCGGCCGCGGCGACCGCTGCGCTCAGCCCGACCGCCACCATGACCAGCCGGATCGCGTTGAAGTAGAAGCTCGGATCGGCGGCGGGGCCCGTCCCCTCGCCGTTCGAATAGCCCATGACCTGGTTGTCGAGGTCGTAGTAGCGGAAGTTCGTGGCCAGCAGCGCCCGGTACGCCAGCGCCACCGACCCCGCGGTCACCGCGGCGAGCAGCGCGGCCATCGTCCGGCTGCCGTTCCACGGGTCGGTGATCAGCCGCTGGCCGGCGAGCAGGGTGGCCGGGCCGCGGCCGTAGCGGCGCAGGAGCCGCCCGGCGGTGTGCGAGATCCACCCGACTCCCAGCACCACGCCCGCCATCGTGAGCAGCACCCCACCACCCAGGACGGCCAGGGCCGCGTTCCTCGGCGCCGGTATATGAATCTTGAGGTGCTCCTGGAACGGAAGGGCGAACAGTGCCAGCCCCGCCGCGATCAGCAGGCCCGGCCACGGCCGGGGGCCGCGCTTTCGCACCCGCCGCACCACGCCGAGCGGGGTGACGATGACCCGGCGCATCAGCAGCGCGCCGACCGCCGCCGCCAGCACCGGGACCAGCACCACCAGCAGCACGATGACCGGCGCCGGCGGCAGGACGTCGGTGGGCAGGGTGCGCTGGTCGCCGATCGCGGCCCGGGCGACCAGGTACGCCACCAGGCCGGCGACCGAGCCGAGCAGGCTCGCCACCGCCGTCTCCGCGGTGGCGATCAGCACCGCCTCCCCCGGCGTCGCGCCGGCCAGCCGGATCGCGGCCAGCCGCCGGTCGCGCGCCGGCGCGCCGAGCCGGATGCACTGCCCGGCCAGCGCCAGCACCGGCAGCGAGACCAGTACCAGCGTCGCCGCCACCCCGGGCCGCAGGCCGGGCTCGACCAGCAGCGCGGCGGCGTACCGGCCGGCCCACCCGGTGATCGACAGGACGGTCGCCGCGCACAGCATCGCGATCGTGGCCAGCAGGGCGCTCACCGCGGTCAGGACGGTCCGCAACATGTCGGTGCGGTTGCCGGCCACGGCGAGCCGGGCCAGCGTAGATGCGGTCACCGGGCCAGGCCCAGCCCGGTCGGGTCGACCACGCCGTCGCGCAGGGCGACCTCGCGATCGGCGTACGCCGCGACGCTCGACTCGTGGGTGACCAGCACGACCGCCGTGCCCTGCTCGCGCGCCACCCGGACGATCTGGCCCAGCACCTGCTCGCCGGTGAGCACGTCGAGCGCGCCGGTCGGCTCGTCGGCGAACAGCACCCGCGGCTCGGTGACCAGCGCCCGGGCGGTGGCGCAGCGCTGCTGCTGGCCGCCGGACATCGTGCCGGGTCGCTGCTCGGCCGACTCGGCCACGCCGAGCCGGCCGAGCCAGTCGAGCGCCGTCTGCCGCGCTTCTCGCCGCCCCGTGCCGGCGAGAAGCAGTGGCAGCGCGACGTTCTCCACCGCGGTGAGTTCGGGGACCAACTGCCCGAACTGGAACAGCACCCCGAACTCGGTGCGGCGAAGCCTGGACCGGGCCGCCTCGGACCACAACCCGATGTCCTGGTCGCGGTAGGTGACGGTGCCGCCGTCCACCCGGAGGATGCCGGCCAGGCAGTGCAGCAGCGTGGACTTCCCGCAGCCGCTCGGACCGGTGACCGCGACGATCTCCCCCGCGGCGACCTCGAGGTCGATTCCGCGCAGCGCCGGGGTGGCGCCGTAGTTGCGGACCAGGCCGGTACCGCTCAGCAGTGCGCTCAACTGGTCACTTCCTTCTGCAGGTCGGCCACCCGCGCCAGCGTGGTCTGCAGCCAGCGCAGGTCGGCCTCGAGATGCCCGATGGCGTAGTCGGCGGCGACCACGTCGCCGACGCCCGCCCCGGGCTCGGTCTTCGCGGTGGTGAGCTCGCGCATGCGGCTCATGTGCGCGGCGCGCTGGGCGACCAGATAGTCGCGGGCCCGCCCGGCGTCGGCGGCGAGCAGCGCGACCACCACCTTGCTGAACAGTTCGCTGGTGACGTAGGGCGCCGGCGGGTCGACCGCGGACAGCCAGGCGTCGAGGTGCCGCCGGCCCTCCTCGGTGATCTCGTACGAGGTCCGGTCGGGGCCGCCCTCGCGGTCCTGCCCGGCCTCGGTGACCAGGCCGTCCCGCTCGAGCCGGCCGAGGGTCGCGTAGACCTGGCCATACGCGAGCGGCTTGGCCCGGGGCAGCCGGTCGTCGTGGGCCCGCTTGAGGTCGTAGCCGTGCCGCGGGCCGGCCGCCAGAAGGCCGAGCAGGACATGGGCGGTGGACATGGACGCTGCTATTCAACGAGTGAATAGTCCTCGTCAAGACCGGCGAACGGCAACCACCGCCACGTCGTCGTCGGCCTGTCCGGCGGCGCCGAGTCGCAGCAGGAGGCGATCGCAGAAGTCCTCGAGATCCGGGTCGACCTCGGCGGCCACCCGGCGAAGTGCGGCCAGCCCCACGTCGATGTCCTCGTCCCGGCGCTCGACCAGGCCGTCGGTGTAGAGCACCAGCGTGCCGCCGGGCGGCAGCACGAACTGCAGGTCGGCCGGGCGGGGCGCGTCGATGCCCAGCAGCACGCCGCCCGGCTGCAGGAAGGACACCCCCTCGGCGGTGTGCAGCAGCGGCGGCAGGTGACCGGCGCCGGCCATCCGTACCTCACCGGTCAGCGGGTCGAGGGTGCACAGGCAGACCGTCGCCGAGTCGGCCGGCAGAACCCGCCGCATGAAGCGGTTGACCAGGGCGAGCACCGTCCCGGGCGGATGGCCCTCGACGGCGTACGCGCGGACCGCGTGCCGCACCTCGGCCATCACCGTGGCCGCGTGCAGCGAGTGGCCGGCCACGTCGCCGATCGCCACCAGCAGCCGGCCGTCGAGCACGGCGACCTCGTAGAAGTCGCCGCCCACCTCGGTCTGCGAGCCGGCCGGCATGTAGCGCACCGCGGTCTCCACGCCGGGCACGCTGGGCAGCCGCGACTGCAGCAGGCTGCGCTGCAGGGTGATGGCGATCCGGTGCTCCTCGTCGTACGACCGCTGCGCCTCGACCGCGGCCGCGACCGCCTGGGACAGCTGGCGCAGCACCGGGAAGCCGGGAGTCTGCGAGCTGGACCGCACCGCCACGTAGACCGAGGGGCGGTCGATCCGCAGCCGGGTCGCCGCCACCGCCACCCGCTCGCCCGCCGGCCAGTCGGTGACCTCCCAGTCGGCCGGCTGGTCGGTGCGGACCAGGGAGCCGATCGCCGCGTTGCGCTCGGCCAGCGACCACCGGCGGAGCACCGGGGGCGAGCCGACCGCGGCGAGGCTGTCCCCGTCGGCGGTCTCGGCCAGCACCACGACCGGGCCGCCGAAGATGTCGTACGCGCCCGCGGCCGCCGCCTCCAGCAACTCCGGCAGGGTCGAGGCCAGGTTGATCGCGAGGGTCGCCTCGGCCAGCCGAACCAGCCGGGCGGCCAGGAACTCGGCCCGGCGGCGCGCCGAGTAGTACCGCAGCACGGCCTGGCAGGTGGCGATCAGCTCGTCCGGCTCGATCGGCTCGACCAGGTAGGCGTCCGCACCCCGGTTCAGCCCGTGGGCCCGATCGCCGACGTCGACGGCGTGCGCGGACACGTGGATGACCGGTGGTCCGCCGTACGCCGGATCGGTCTTGATCTTCTCGCAGACGTCGAAGCCGTTCATGTCCGGCAGCTTGACGTCCAGCACGACGAGGTCGACGCCAGAGCCCGGCAGCACCCGCAACGCCTCGCCGCCGGTCTCCGCCTGGCGGACCGTGAAACCGGCCCGGGTCAGCCAGCTGACCAGCAGATACCGCTTGGTGGCGCTGTCGTCGACGACGAGGACGGTCGCCGCGTTCATGACTTCGGCAGCCGTACGGTGAAAGTGCTGCCCGCCCCCGGCGCCGAGTCGACGCGCAGGCTTCCGCCGAGGATCCCGACGAGCCGGCGCGCATAGGGCAGGCCGAGTCCGGTGCCCGCCTTGCTGCCCGGCACCTGATAGAACTCCTCGAAGATCCGCTCGTGCAGCTCGGCCGGGATGCCCGCGCCGGTGTCGGCCACGGTGAACTCGACATCGTCGTCCACCGCCCGCGCCGCCAGGGTCACCGAGCCGTCGGCGGTGAACTTGACCGCGTTGGTCAGCAGGTTGCGCAGCACCCGGGCGAGCAGCACCTCGTCGCTGCGCAGGCTCGGCACCGCCGGCTCCTCGACCACGAAGTCGACCTCGGGCCGGGTGGCCAGCGGCCGCAGCGTGCCGCGCAGCTGGCCGAAGAGCGCCCGCAGATCCACCTCGGAGCACTGCGGCTCGACCCGGCCGGCCTCCGCCTTGGCCAGGTCCAGCAGATCGTTGACCAGGGTCAGCAGGTCACCGGCCGAGCCACCGATCAGGTCGACCTGGCGGCGCTGCTCGGAGCTCAGCGGGTCGGACGCCGGGTCGAGCAGCAGCCGGGTCAGCCCGATCACCGCGGTCACCGGGGCGCGCAGCTCGTGGCTGACGTTCGCCAGGAACCGGCTCTTCGCCTCGCTCGCCGCGCGCAGCTGCAGCGACCGCTCGTCCAGCTCGGCGTAGAGCGCCACCACCCCGCGGTTGGTCTCCTCCAGCTCGTCGGAGAGCTGGTGGTAGAGCGCCATCACGCCGTGGTTCGTCTCCGCCAGCTCGGCGTTCAGCCGGGCCAGGTCGTCGCGCTGGGCGCGCACCTCATCGAGCGCGGCGATCAGTTGCTGATTCTGCGCGCTCAACTCGTCCAGCGGGGTGCCCGGCACATGCCGCACCAGCCCGGCTCGTATGTCCTCCATGCGTTCCGGGGTCAGCCGCGGGGCGCTCGCCGGCAGCCGCCGAGCCATCCGGACCACCGTGCCGCTCTCGCCATCACCGACCTCCAACGTGTCGACCAGCCGGCCGACCTGTACGAGCTGCGCGCCGATCTCGGCCACGCCGCCGGGCCGCGGGTTGCCCACCGCCACGCGCAACGTGGGTACCCCGTTCGGCTCCGCGATGAACTCCACATCGCCGTCCGGTCCGGCGGCCAGCATGACCCGGGCCACCTCGCTCAGCGCGGTGGCCAGCCGGGTCTGATCCTGCTGCTCGAGGCCGACCGCGCGGGCCACCTCGCGGCCGAGCTGGCGCACCGCGAACACGTCCTGCTCGACCCGCAGGCGCATGCGGATCAGCGACTCGGCCCCGGTCATCGTGACCGGGCCACCAGCACGCCGGCGTCGTCGCGCCGCACCCCCGCGTCGCGCAGAACGGTCGCCGCGATCAGGGCGGGCGAGTGGGACAGCAGGCCCGGGTAGTCGGCCGGATTCCAGCGGTCGACCACGCCGTCGCTGTGCATCAGCACGATCGCCTCCGGCGTGATCGGGTAGTCGTACTGCCGGATCTGGCGGCGCTGGTGGCCGGCGATCCCGGGCAGCGAGATCATGCCGCGGCGGCCGGCCGAGCCGATCACCGTGCCGGAGATGTTGCCCAGCCCCGCATAGCGGACCAGGCCGGCCTCCGCATCGAGCTCGGCGACGGCGACCGCGGCGCCGCGGGTGTGGCCGAGCCGGCGATGCAGCGTCTCCACCATGGCGGCCGGGGGCTGCGCCGGGGACTCGGCGAACGCCCGTACCGCCTCCTGCGCGGCCGCGGCGGCGAGACCGCCGTGCCCCAGCCCGTCGCACATCAGCGCCTGGCGGTGGCCCTCCAGCTCGCGGATGGCGAACGCGTCGCCGCTCACCGGCTCCCCGGTGAGCGGGCGGGTCAACCCCGCGGCCCAGGTGGGTTCCGGTGGGCCGGCCGGCCAGACCTGGGCGACCAGCACGGTTCCCTTGCCGGGTACGGAATGCAGGTCCGACCAGGAGGCCTGCCGCTCGATGGCGCCCAGCCCGATGCCGAGAGTGCCCGCCGTGGAGTGCCCGTCGCCCACCGACAGCGCCAGGTCGGCCATCCCCGGCCCGTGGTCGATCGCGATGATCTCGACGCCCGCCTGCTGCTCGGTACGCACCGCGCGGACCAGCAGCGTGCCCTGGTCGGCGTGCTTGACCAGGTTTCCGGCCGCCTCCGCGGTCACGATCGACAGGTCGGCGGTGCGCCGCTCGGAGAGCCCGACCTGGACGGCCAGCCGCTCGGCGGCCCGGCGGGCGGCCGAGGCGCTGGCCGCGGCCTCCACCCGGAACCAGGCGCCCCCGTCCAGCAGCTGCTCGAGCCCTCCGGTCATCGGCACCACTTGGTGACGGTAACCGTCGTTCCCCGGCCGATCGAGGTGTCGATGAGGAACTCGTCGACCAGCCGCCGGGCGCCGCTCAACCCCAGCCCCAGGCCACCTCCGGTGGTGTAGCCGTCGGTGAGCGCCAGCTCGAGGTCGGCGATGCCCGGGCCCTGGTCGGCGAAGACGATCTGGATGCCCCGCCGTCGGCCGTTGTCCACCCGGGCCACCTCGACCGTGCCGCCCCCGCCGTAGACCAGGGTGTTGCGGGCGAGCTCGCTCGCGGCGGTGACCAGCTTGGTCTGGTCGACCAGGGAGAGCTTGACCGACACCGCGACCGTACGCACGAGCTGGCGCACCCGGACGACATCCTGGTCGGTGCCGACCTCGATCCGCTCGCCGTCGCTCACGGCTCGTCGACCGCCTCGTCGACCGCCATGGATGCGGCGTCCTCGAAGTCGAAGGAAGCGTCGCGGGCCAGCAGCTCCATGCCGAGCTCGACGTTGAGCGCGGTGCGGATGCCCGGCAGCGACAGCCCCAGTTCGACCAGGGTGATCGCGACGGCCGGGCGCATGCCGACCACCACGGTCTCGGCGTCCAGCACCCGGGAGATCGAGGCGATGGTGGCGAGCGTACGGCCGACGAACGAGTCGACGATGTCCAGCGCGCTGATGTCGATGAGCACTCCGTGGCAGCGGGTCGCCACGATCCGCTCGGCGAGGTCCTCCTGCAGCTGCAGGGCGACCTGATCCTCCATGTCGATCTGAATGGAGACCAGCAGGATCTCCCCGAGCTTGAGGATCGGCACCCGCTCCACGTCAGCGCCCGGTCTTCTTGAGGACGAAGCGGAGCGCGTCGGCCAGCGACGCCTTGGTGGCGATGTCGCCGAACTCGATGCCGAGCGCCACGATCGTCTGGGCGATCTGCGGCCGGATGCCGGAGATGATGCAGTCCGCGCCCATCAGCCGGGCGGCCACCACGGTCTTGAGGATGTGCTGCGCCACCTGGGTGTCGACGGCGGGCACGCCGGTGATGTCGATGATCGCGTGCGGCGAGCCGGTCTCCACCAGCGTCTCCAGCAGCCGCTCCATCACCACCTGGGCGCGGGCCGAGTCGAGCGTGCCGACCAGCGGGACGGCCACCACGCCCTCCCACAGCTTCACCACCGGCGTGGACAGCTCGAGCAACTGCTCGGCCTGGTCGGCGATGAGCCCCTCCCGGATCTGCACATAGCTGTCGAAGGTGAACAGCGCGGCCTGGTCGACGAAGCCGGAGAAGGCGACGTAGTCCCGCAGGTTGGAGGCGTCGCTGCCGTCCAGCACGGTGAGCACCGCATCCTTGAGGGCGAAGACGCTGACCGCGGTCTCGGTCGCGGAGAAGCCCTGCCGCGCCCGGCTGCTGGACAGCTCGGTGAGCTGCGCGCGCAGCTCGTCGGCCGGTTCCTGGCCCAGCTCGGCGGCGCCGCCGGCCAGCGCGGCGTGGAAGCCCTTGCGCAGCTCGCCGGTCTGCCGCTCGAGCTCGGTACGGCTCAACCGGCCGCGCAGGCTCTGCGCCACCCGGTCGGTCCAGGCGCCGACCAGCTCCTCCTGGCGCTCCTCCAACAGGGCGGCGAAGCGATTCGCCTCTTCCGGACCCAGCGCCACCGCTGCCTCCTGATCACCTCATAGGTACGCGCAACGGGCGGACTGTATCACCGGAGCGTCTAATAGTTGCCGTGAGCCAACTAAGACGGCAAGGTCACGAACGGACGCCCCGTCCTGCCGATCAGACCCCGTCTGGAGTACCGTTCTGCACATACCTGGAGGTCCTGAATGTCCCTGACGGTACAAACGGAACAGCGCGCCGGCATGGTCGTCGTGTCGGTGGCCGGTGAGCTGGACATGGCCACCGCGCCCCAACTGCAGGACCAGATCAGCGACCTGCTCGAGAAGGGGCGCACCCGGCTGGTCTTCGACCTGGCCGACGTCTCGTTCTGCGATTCCACCGGGCTCTCGGTCTTCGTCCGGGCCAAGAACAGCACCGACGACGCCGGCGGCACCGTCCGGCTCGCCGCCCCGCAGCGCGGCGTGCTGCGCATCCTCGAGGTGAGCGGGCTGGTCGAGGTGCTGCGCACCTACCCCACGGTCGACGAGGCGGTCACCGCTCAGGAACCGGCGCTCGACTGACTTCCCCCGACTGACCCGATCGGCGTAGTTTGTCGCCGTGAACAAGGTCTTCCAGGGCTTCAAAGACTTCATCATGCGCGGCAACGTCGTCGACCTGGCGGTCGGCATCGTGATCGGCGCCGCCTTCACCGCGGTCGTCACCGCGTTCACCAACGGCTTCCTCAAGCCCCTGATCCAGCTGATGGGCGGCAGCACCGGGACCAACGCCGGCAAATGGGTACCCAAGAAGGGCATCGAGTTCGACTACGCCACGTTCATCAACGCGATCATCACGTTCCTGATCACGGCGGCCGTCCTCTACTTCCTGGTGGTCATGCCGCTCAACCTGCTGGCCGAGCGTCGCCGGCGCGGCGAGGAGCCGCCGCCGAAGGCGCCGAGCGAGGACATCGTGCTGCTCACCCAGATCCGCGACCTGCTGGCCCAGAACGCCACGGCCTCGGGCGCCCGCGGCAGCGCGATCGAGGACATCCTGCGCCGTGACCAGGAGCCACCGCGCTGACACACTGCGAAAAAGATCAACCAGACCGGGTACGATTCGAACAGATGTTCTATACAGTAGCCGGATGGAGCAGCGGAAACACTGGTGGAACGGTAAGTGGGGCCGCATCGCCCGCAAGGATGTCTTCCTGCGGGTGAGCGGTGACCAGTGGTATGTCGAGTCCCGCGACGGCGGTGCCGACGGCGTCTCACACTTCTACGAGTGCGCCAGCGAAGACGCCGCGCTCGACAAGGTGCGCGCGCTGCTCTCCGGCCCGGACGAGTGGCGCGAGCTCTCCGTCCGACCCCCGGCGCGCTGACGCCGGGCGTTTCCCTTCCGCTGCTTCGACCGTACGAGTCAGCCAGGTCCCCGATGTGCCCGGGCCGCCAGTTGCAACACCCGCCCCGACCCCGGCCGCCGGGCGGGCCCGGCCCAAGACCTACACGCCGGTGAGGCGACACACGGCGGCGAAGCCCTCGTCGGTGCCGGGCCAGTGGGCGCGAACGGCGTCCAGCCCGGCACGGCGTACCACCGAACGCAGCACGGCCGTCACGATGATCGCGTCATCCGCGTAGCCGAGAACGGGGATGAAATCCGGGATCAGATCGATCGGCACGGCGAGGTAGACCAGCAGAAACATCAGCCGGATCCGCACACCGCGGGGCAGGCCGCGGTCGCCGGCCAGCCGGCGGAGCAGCCGCAGCACGTCGGGCAGCAGCCGTAGCGCCTCGCGGAGCAGCCCCTTGTCGGGCTTGGCGATCAGCAGCGCGACGACCAGCGCCAGCCAGGCGATCAGCAGAGCCGCGGCGAGGCTGACGAGTAGCTGCGCCCACCAGGGCATCACCGCTCCGGCCCAGTCACCCGCCCGACGTTACCGGACGGTCCCCCTCCGTAGGCCCCCCTCAGGCGGCCGGGCGATCCCGGTGCTCGGCGGTCATCGGGCCGGGCGGCACCAGACGCAGGCCCGGACGGCGGAGCCCGTCGAGATCGCCGGTCGATTCCTCGTCGTCGGCGAACCGGGCCCGCCAGCCCGACCAGGACGTGGAGCGGGCGCCCGGCGGCTGCGCGAAGCCGCCCGGTATCCGGGTGAGCGCCACCACCAGCAGGTATCCGAGGATCACGAAGCCGTGGCTGACCAGCCGGGTGGAGTCGACCCGGTCGCCGGTGAGGTCGTTGACCGAGAGCAACAGCAGCATGCCGACGAACGCGGTGAGCATCGGCACCAGGCCGGACGGGCGGCTCCGGCGCAGCGCGATGAACATGTACCCGGCGCCGACCGCGACGTTCCAGGCGGCCGACTCGTGCCACAGGTGGCCGGAGGTCGCATCCACGCCGGTGTGCACATGGGCGCCGACCACACCGCCGCCGATCTGGTCGAGACCCAGAATGAGCTGCACCGCGCCGACCCCGGCGAGCGCGATGTAGAGGGCCGTGGCGAGCGGAAAGCGGCGTCTCGGCGGCGTCTGCTCCGCGGCGGCCAGGATGCTCGCGCTGAGATCCGGGGCGACCCCCACGCCGATCCGGGTCAGCCGGTTGACCGTGGCCGCGCCGTCCAGCCACTCCCGGCAACCGGCACACCCGGCCAGATGCTCGTCGACCAGCGGCCGGTCGGCCGGGTCGTCCTCGCCGTCCAGCTGTGCGGACAGCATCTCGCGCCACCGCTCACAAGAAGCCATGTCCCCATAGTCGCCCGGCGCGCCCGCGAAGTTCCCACCGCAGGTGGGCGCGTCCCCGCGCCGTCAAAAGGGGCCGCGCCGTCAAAGGGGTCAGCGCAGGCCGGAGGGGCCGGACAGTGGGGGCGGACCGCTGCCCAGCTGCGGCGGCCCGGGCAGCTGCGGCCGCCCGATCTGGCCATCGCTGCCGCCGAGCAGGCGCTTGCGTTCCCGGAAGGCCCGCAGGTTCGCCGTGTTTCCGCAGGTGGAGACGTCGTGCCAGACGCCCGAGTTGTTCCGCGAGGTGTCGAAGAAGGCGGCCCGACAGTCGACGTTGTGGCACAGCTTCAGCCGCGGCCAGAGCCCGGCCTGCTGGGCGAGCAGCGCCTCGGCCCAGAGCGCGGAGGCCAGCCACCGGGTGCCGCGGCCGGTCGGGACCATGCGCACCCAGCCATCCGCATCGGGCACCAGGCTGACCGGCACGTCGGCCGGCGGCAGCGCGCCGTCCATCCGGTTACCGGCGGCGAGAATCACGTTTTCGAAGGTGGTGCGCAGCCGGCGCAGCGACCGCATGTCGTTCGAGGAAATCAGCAGCGTGGGGGCGGGCAGGCCGGACACCCGCGACCAGGTGGCCAGCGCCTCGGTCAGCCAGCGCTGCCCGTCGTCGGCATGCAGCAGCAGGTCAGCGCCGTAGTGCATGGTGGCCCGCGTATTCAGCAGCTCCTGCACGAGGGCGAGCCCGCCGGGGGCCTCGCGTACGCCGTGCCGGGCGCTGGCCATCCATGACATAGGTGAAGAGTACTTGACTCTTTTTCACGACGGGTCCACCACTCGTTCGATCCGGGTGAGTACTTGCCCCGGCGGGTCACGATGTGATTCGCGAAACAATCTCATTCGGCAACGGGTGGGCATCGTGAGACTTTTTCGGCAATGATCCTCTGGTGGGACGGGAGGAACGCATGGTGCGGAAGGCTCTGACGATCGCGGTGGCGGTCGCGCTGGTTGCCGGGTGCGGTTCACACAGCACGCCGCAGACCGGGGCGCAGGCTCCCACCACCCTGCCGTCGGCCGCCACGCTTCCCTCCACGGGGCCGGAGCCCAGCGCATCCAGTGCGTCCAGCGCGAGCCCGACGCCGTCCGCGACATCCACCACTCACACCCCGACCCCGACGGCCACCGCGAAGCCGCAGAAGCTCAAGGTCGGCTCGACCGGCCCGGCCGTGCTCGCGCTGCAGCAGCGGCTGACCGAGCTCGGTTACTGGAACGGCACGGCCGACGGCAACTTCGGCGGCACCACCCAGCAGGCCGTCTTCGCGCTGCAGAAGGCGGCCGGCATCGGGCGGGACGGCTCGGTCGGCCCGAAGACCCAGAAGGCCCTGGACGCCGGGGTGCGCCCGACGGCCAGGTCGAAGGCGGGCAGCGGCTACCTCGTCGAGATCAACCTGACGAAGCAGCTGCTCATGTTCGTCAAGGACGGCGAGGTGATCGCCACGCTCAACACCTCGACCGGGTCCAACGAGCACTACGTGTACCAGGGGCAGACCTACCTCGCCGACACCCCGACCGGCCACTTCAAGGTCGGCCGGCAGATCGACGGCGTGCGGCACGGCCCCCTCGGTGACCTGTTCCGCCCGAAGTACTTCAACGGCGGCATCGCGGTGCACGGCTCGCCCAGCATCCCGCCCTACCCGGCCTCGCACGGCTGCGCCCGAGTCTCGAACGCGGCGATCAACTGGATCTGGTCGACCGGCAAGCTCCCGCTGCAGACCAAGGTCTGGGTTTACAACTCCTAGCCGTCGATGCGGGTGATGTTGCGCATCTTGTTGGCGGCGTCCAGCGCCGCCACCTTGTACGCCTCGGACAGCGTCGGGTAGTTGAAGACCGCGTCGACCAGGAAGTCGACCGTGCCGCCGCAACCCATCACGGCCTGCCCGATGTGCACGATCTCGGTGGCGCCGGTGCCGAAGACGTGCACGCCGAGCAGCCTGCCGTCCTCCGGGGCGACCAACAGCTTGAGCATGCCGTACGAGTCGCCGACGATCTGCCCGCGGGCGAGCTCGCGATACCGCGCGATGCCCACCTCGAACGGCGTCGACGAGTCGGTCAGCTCGTCCTCGGTCTTACCGACGAAGCTGATCTCGGGAATCGTGTAGATGCCGATCGGCTGCAACTGGCCCATCTCGCGCGCCGGCTCGCCGCACGCGTGGTGGGCGGCCAGCCGGCCCTGCTCCATCGAGGTGGAGGCGAGCGCGGGAAAACCGATCACGTCGCCGACGGCGTAGACGTTGTCGACCGCCGTACGGTAATTGGCGTCGACCTCGATGCGGCCGCGACGGTCGGCAGCCAGCCCGGCCGCCTCGAGGTTGAGGTCGTCCGTCTGGCCCTGCCGCCCGGCCGAGTACATCACCGTGTCGGCGACGATCTTCTTGCCGCTCTTGAGAATGCAGAGCGCCGCGCTCTCGTGCTTCTCGACCGCGGCCACCTCCTCGCCGAAGCGGAACGCGACGTTCAGGTCGCGCAGGTGGTACTTGAGCGACTCGACGATCTCGTCGTCGCAGAAATCGAGCATCTTCTCCCGGCGCTCGACCACGGTGACCTTGGTACCCAGGGCGGCGAACAGCGACGCGTACTCCATGCCGATCACGCCGGCGCCGACCACCACCATGCTGCGCGGCACGGCCTGCAGGTTGATCACGCCGTCCGAGTCGACGATCGTCCGCTCGTCGAAGTCGACGCTCTCCGGCCGGGCCGGTCGCGTTCCCGCGGCAATGATGATCTTGTCGGCGGTGACCTTGGTATCCCGGCCGTCGCCGCCGTCCACCCAGAGCGAGTGCGCATCGGCGAACCGCCCGGTGCCGGTGATCATCGCAACGTGGTTGCGGGACAGCTGGTTGCGGATGACATCGGTCTGCCGGCTGATCACGTGCTGGGTGCGGGCGGCCAGGTCGGCGACGGTGATGTCGTCCTTGACCCGGTAGCTCGAGCCGTACAGGTCGCGCTGGCTGAGCCCGGTCAGGTAGAGAACCGCCTCGCGCAGCGTCTTCGACGGCACCGTGCCGGTGTTGATGCAGACGCCGCCGATCATGTCCCGGCGGTCGATGATCCCCACCCGGCGGCCGAGCTTCGACGCGGCGATCGCGGCCTTCTGCCCGCTGGGCCCGGAGCCCAGCACCAACAGGTCGTAGTCATACACACGCCTAGCCTCGCAGTCCGCGCGCGAACTGGTCTACGAAAGCCATCAGCTTTTTTCGCGCTGTTCGCGCGGAGATCGAACAGGACGCGAAGACCGCCGCCGCGGAAGCTTGCGCAACGATTCATGGGATGGCTCGCGCGGGTTCGCCGGTTGGCGGCCCGGCATCCGCCCGGGTCGCCTAGCTTTCCGCCATGGCCTCGAAGAGCATGCTGACCGGCAAGCGGCCGCTGCCCGCGCACATCACCGTCTACCTCTTCGTGATCATCCCGTTCCTGGCGCTGCTCGTCGCCGCGCCGCTGGCCTGGGGCTGGGGTCTGAGCTGGCTCGACCTGGCGCTCGCGGCCGGCTTCTACGTGCTCACCTGCCTGGGCACCACGGTCGGCTTCCACCGGTACTTCACGCACGGCTCGTTCAAGGCCCGGCGCCCGCTGCGGCTGGCCCTCGCGGTGGCCGGCAGCCTGGCCGTGCAGGGGCCGATCCTGCACTGGGTGGCCGATCACCGGCGGCACCACGCGTACTCCGACAAGGAGGGCGACCCGCATTCGCCGTGGCTGTTCGGCACCTCGCCGGGCGCGCTGGCCCGCGGTTTCTGGCACGCCCACCTGGGCTGGATCCTCGACCGGGACCTGACCAACCAGGAGCGGTTCGCGCCCGACCTGCTGGCCGACCGGGACATGCGGGTGGTGCACCGGCTGTTCGGGCCGCTGACCATCGTGACCCTGCTCGGGCCGGGCCTGCTCGGCGGGCTGATCACCTGGTCCTGGGCGGGCGCGCTGACCGCGTTCTTCTGGGCCGGGCTGGTCCGCATCACGTTCCTGCACCACGTGACCTGGTCGGTCAACTCGGTGTGCCACATGATCGGGGAGCGGCCGTTCGCGGCCCGCGACCGGTCGGCGAACTTCTGGCCGCTGGCGATCCTGAGCATGGGCGAGTCCTGGCACAACCTGCACCACGCCGACCCGACCCAGGCCCGGCACGGGGTGCGGCCCGGCCAGATCGACATCTCGGCCCGGGTGATCTGGATCTTCGAGCGGCTGGGCTGGGCGCACGACGTGCACTGGCCGACGCCGGAACGCCTGGCCAAGATCGCCCGAGCCGGCACAGCATAATGACCTCGTGCGGGAAGTCATCGACGGCGTCTTCGAGCTCAGCCTGGGTTTCGTCAATGTGCACCTGGTAGTGACCGACGACGGCGTGGTGCTGGTGGACACCGGCCTGCCCCGGCGCTCCAAGCAGATCGAGAAGGCGCTGCTCGGTATCCGGAAGTCGATCGGCGAGGTGCGTTCGATCCTGCTCACCCACCACCACTTCGACCACACCGGCAACGTCGCCGACCTGCGCACCCGCTCGGGCGCCCGGGTCTTCGCGCACGCCGCCGACGCCCCGGTGATCAGCGGCGCGACCCGGCCCGAGACCACCCGCCCGCTGGTCAAGCTGGTGTCGCGGTTCATGGCGGCCGAGCCCACCAAGATCGATCAGGTGATCTCCGTGGACGGCTCCGAGCCGCTGCCCGGCTTCACCGCCCTGCACACCCCGGGGCACACCCGCGGCCACGTCTCCTACCTGCTCGACCGCGCCGACGGCCTGCTGTTCGCCGGGGACGCCGCGGCCGGCCGCAAGGGCGGGGTGAGCAGCGCGCCGCGGGCGGCCGCCGTCGATCTGGCCGAGCTCGACCGCAGCGTCGCGAAGCTGGCCTCGTACGACTTCGAGCACGCCGTCTTCGGCCACGGCCGCGCGGTGAGCGGCGGCGCGGTCGAGAAGTTCCGCGGTTATGCGGCGACCCTTTCCTAGATGACCTGGCCCGCGGCCGAAGCCGGCGCCAGCACCATGCAATAACGCGAGAGTCGCATTGCGGCCGTAACCGCACGTTCAGGTCGCGGGGAAGAGGCGGGACTTGGCAAAACCCGTACTTTAAAAAGCTGTTTGAAGTTTGCGGGTCGGACATCGACGGCACTCATCGTGAGCCTATGCGAGTCGCTCTGGTCACGGAGTCCTTCCTGCCGGATGTCAACGGGGTCGCGCACTCGGTGGTGCGGGCGGCCGAACATCTGATGCGTCGCGGGCACCAGCCGATGGTGATCGCCCCGCAGCCGCCGCCGGCGGTACGTGATGTCCGAGTCGAGGTGCCCTATCCCGTGGTGCGGATCGCCTCGTTGCCGATGCCGGGCTATCCGCAGATCCGGCTCGGGCTGCCCACCCCCACGGTCACCGGCGCGCTGCGCGAGCACGGCGCCGAGCTCGTGCACCTGGCCAGCCCGTTCGTGCTCGGCGCGTGGGGCATGTCCGGCGCCAAGTCGCTCGAGCTGCCCGCGGTCGCGGTCTATCAGACGGACATCGCCGCCTACGCCCGCGCCTACAAGGTGGGGATGACCGAGGGCGCGGCCTGGCGCTGGATCCGCCGGCTGCACAACGCGGCCGCGCGCACGCTGGTGCCGTCCACGGAGTCGGGCGCGGCGCTGCGCGCGCACGGCGTCGAGCGCATCCACCTGTGGCGGCGCGGCGTCGACGACGTGCAGTTCCACCCGGGCCGGCGCAGCGCGGCCATGCGCCGGCTGCTGGCGCCGAACGACGAGGTGGTGGTCGGCTTCGTCGGCCGGCTGGCGGTGGAGAAGCAGATCGACCTGCTCGCCGACGTGAGCCGCCTGCCCGGCGTGCGGCTGGTGATCGTGGGCGACGGGCCGGCCGGTCCGGCGCTCGCCAAGGCGCTGCCGCGGGCCACCTTCCTGGGCGTGCGCAAGGGCCTGGAGTTGGCCACCATCTACGCGAGCTTCGACATCTTCGCGCACACCGGGCCGTACGAGACGTTCGGCCAGGCGGTGCAGGAGGCGATGGCGAGCGGGCTGCCGGTGGTGGCGCCGCGGGCGGGTGGCCCGATGGATCTCGTGCAGGACGGCCGGACCGGCTATCTGGTGCCGCCGTTCGAGGCCGCCGGGTTCACCGCGGCCGTCGCCGAGCTCGCCGCCGATCCGGCGACGCGGGCCGTTTTCGGCGCGGCCGGGCGAAAAGCGATCGAGGGTCGCAGCTGGTCGGCGGTGGGGGACGAACTCATCGGGCATTATCGGACCGTGTGCGGTTCCGGCGTGATGGCGGTGGCGGCGTGAGAATTGTCCGGGTTGCTAACTTTGTGGCGCCGCGGTCGGGTGGGTTGAAGACGGCTCTGCGGCATCTGGGCGCCGGTTACGAGGCGGCCGGCCATGAGGCTGTGCTCATCGTTCCCGGGTCGGATTTTTCCGATTCATCCACGGAACAGGGGCGAGTCATCACGCTGCCGGGGCCGCTGGTGCCGTTTGTGGGTGGCTATCGGGTGCTGCTGGATCGGCGCAGCGTTTCGGCCACCTTGAAGCGGATAAAGCCGGATCGGGTGGAAATTTCGGACCGGACCACGCT
Source organism: Actinoplanes subtropicus (assembly GCF_000721705.1). Lineage (GTDB taxonomy): Bacteria > Actinomycetota > Actinomycetes > Mycobacteriales > Micromonosporaceae > Actinoplanes > Actinoplanes subtropicus. The sequence continues at coordinate 43,571 of NZ_JOJL01000034.1, read as the reverse complement.
GCGCTGGCTGGGCCGCTGGGCGCGCCGCGCGGGCGTGCCGTCCATGATGGTCTCGCACGAGAGCCTGGACGGCCTGCTTCGACTGTTCGGCCCGGCCTCCGGCCGGCGCATCGGCGACGTGCTCAACCGCCGCACCGCGCAGGATCACGACAAGATCGTCTGCACCACGCAGTGGGCGGCCAACGAGTTCGAGCGCATCGGCATGCCGAACGTGACCCGCGTGCCGCTCGGGGTCGATCTCGAGCGCTTCTCGCCGGCCCGGCACGATCCGGCGATGCGCGCCCGCTGGGCCTCCCCCGACGACGTGCTGCTGCTGCACTGCGGCCGGCTTTCGCCGGAGAAGAAACCCCGACGTTCGCTCGCGGCCGTCGAGGGCTTGCGTGCCTTGGGCGTACGGGCGGTGCTGGTCGTCGCCGGTGCCGGCCCGCTGCGCAACGCCCTGCAGGAGGAGGCCGCCGACCGTGGCCTGCCGGTCCGTTTCCTGGGCCACGTCAGCGACCCGGTCGAGCTGGCCACGCTGCAGGCCAGTGTGGACGTGGCGATCGCGCCCGGCCCGGTCGAGACGTTCGGCCTGGCCGCCCTGGAGACCCTGGCCAGCGGCACGCCGGTGGTGGTCAGCTCGCAGAGCGCGCTGCCCGAGGTGGTCGGCTCGGCCGGTCTCGCGGCCGGCGGCGACGGACCGGCCTACGCGGCGGCGATCCAGGAGATCCTGCAGCGCCCGGCGGCCGAGCGCCGCGCGGCGGCGCGTGCGCAGGCGGAGCGATTCCCCTGGTCGGCGTCGGTTGCGGGGTTCCTCGCCGCGCACGAGGTCACGACGACCACGCCGGCCGTTCCGTAGCCCGCGACGGCCGGTGGGCCACCAGGCCGGAAAAGCGACCAGCAACAGCGAAGAGGCCGGGACAACCGTCCCGGCCTCTTCCGGTTACGTCTGCCCGAAACGTCAGGCCTCGAAGCGGGTCCGCCGGCGGCGGCTCACCACGAAGAACGCGACGCCGCCCGCGAGCAGGGCCGCGCCCGCCGCGCCGACCAGGGCGGTCTGCGGGCCGGTGATCGGCAGGCCGGCATCGCCGTGGCCGCTGCCCGGGTTGGTGGCCGCGGCCGCGTTGAGCACGATCTCTGCCGTGTCGTTGGCCTTGTTGCCGTCGTGGTAGAGGTCGCACTCGCACTTCGGGTTGAGCACGATGCTGCCGGTCGCGTTCGTCAGGGCCTTGTCGAGCTTCACGCCGAACTTCCAGATCACCGACTTGCCGGCCGCGAGCACCGGGTCGGTGAAGCAGGCGTACTGCACCTTGCTCGAGTCGCCCTCGAGAATGCCGTCCGCGGTGTTGAGCTCGCAGCCCTCCGGAACCGTGGTGACCGTCGCGCCGGTCGGCATCGTGACCAGCGCGGCCGCCGCCGCCGGGCCGTTGTGTCCCCAGTCCAGGTCGGCCGGGCCGTTGTTCTTCACGCCGACCGGGACGGTCACGGTCGCGCCGATCGCGCCGCTCACCGACGCGCCGATCGCGGCGAGGTCCGACTTCTGCGTGCCGGTCACGTTGACCTGCTGTTCCTGCCAGTTGTTCGCCGGGTTCGGGTCGGTCTGCTTGAGCGACTGGCTCGACACCAGCTGCTTCAGGGTGAGCTTGTCGCCGGTGCCCGGGGCGCCCGGGTCGCCGAGGCCGCTGTCCTTGAGGAACTTGATCAGGTCGTCCCAGTCGCCGGCGGTCAGCCACTCGAACTGGCCGCTCACCTCCGACGGCGCGGCGGTGTCCTTGCGCAGCTGGAACGGCATGGTCAGCTGGTAGGTCGCGCCAGGCTCGAGTTCCTCGTCGAACGTGCAGGCGGTCACCTGTCCGTCGCCGTAGAAGCAGTTGGAGAACTGCTTCGTGGTCGCGTACGCGAAATCGGTGTCGAAGATGACCGACACGCCGTGCACGACCGAGTCGCTGTTGTTGTGCACCTGCAGGTCGGTACCGAAGTCGGCGCCCGGCTTGACGGAGATCTCGCTGTTCTTGCCGGCCGCGAGGTCGGCGGCCTCGGCCACGTTCACGTCGACGGTCTTCTTGACCGGGTCGATCCCGTCGGCGGACAGCGTGACGGTCAGCTTGCCGGTCTCGCCGAGGGCGGCCTTGGTGGCGGCGAGTTCGGCCGCGAAGTCACCGATCGACCCGTCCGGTCCCACGTCCAGCCCGGACGTCAGGGCGCAGGTGACACTGGTCGGGCTGTTCTGAGTGCAACCCGGGACCGGGGCGGGCGCCTTGAGGGTCACGCCGGCGAGCCCGGCGCCCAGCTCGAAGGTCATCTTTGAGTGGGCCAGCGTGGCCTGCTGGTCGGCGAACAGGAACGGCACGACGACGGTGCTGCCGCCGGCGGCGACGGTCGAGTCCGGGAGCAGGATGACGACCTGCGGTGCGGCCGCGTAGGCGGGCGTGGCGACCGCGACAGCGGCGGTCGCCGCCGCGGCGGCTCCGAGCAGGCGACGACGGACGGTGCGGTGCATGAGGTGGTTCCTCCGCGCTTCGAGGGGGGCCGAGCCGAAGGATCATAAGAGCTGACGTGCGAACGGCACCGTCCCGTCGCCTCGGTTTTATACATAGCGACATCGCAACTCGTCCACTCGGCCCCCACGCCCACCACCCGATCGACCATTGACGCGGCCATGCCCTCGATGTCCGCGAACGGGTCAGGGCGCGTGTCAGCGCCGTGGCGGAGCGGTGTCAGGCGCGGCCGTGAAGGTAGCCGCATGACCAACGACATCACCCTTTCCGACCAGGCCAAGTCCACCATCCGCATCGCCGCGTACGGCGCGATCACCCTGCTCGCCGCCGCCGGCGCGGTCGGCGGCTCGCCACACAGGATCTCGACCCGGGGCAGCATCGCGCTCGGCTCGGCCACCGGCCCGGTCGGGCACGTGCTCGCCGACTACCCCAAGCACAAGGAGCTGAACGGCAAGTCCGTCGCCGAGATCGCCGACCGCGTGCTGCCGGCCCTCACCGAGGCGATTGGCCTGCTCAAGGCCGAGGCGCCGGCGGAGGCCGACAACTTCCGCGGCACCGTGCTGCTCGCGGTCGAGGCCGCCACCGACGGCGGCAAGCCCAACCTGGTGATCGCCGACATGATCCGCAAAATCACCAACGCCCTCGACGCCGCCTGACCATCCGCACGCGCCACCGGGTCCGCTGGATCCGGTGGCGCGGCCTCAGACATCGCGTGAACGGAACAGAAGCACTCCAAAAACCAAAAAACCACCAGACCATGCGGTGAGTACGCCGAGGCCACCGCTGATCGGTGCGGCCCGCTCGAGCAGCCGGTGCAGGCCCGGATCGGTAACCATCGCGGTGAGGATCGGCGGAAGGTAGAGCAGCCCGAGAACAGCCCCGATCGCGGCGGCCGAGTCCCGCACGACGACGGCCACCCCGAGGCTGAGCAGAGCGACCAGCACCAGATAGACGGCAGAGCCGGCCCCGGCGCGCAGGACCGGTTCGCCGGCCACGGAGAGCCCGACCTGACTCGCGACCAGCACCGAGACCAGTAGAGCCAGGCTCGCCACGACGGCCACCTCGACCGCGATCACCACTGCCTTGGCCGCCAGCACGACCGAGCGGCCGGGCATGGCGGCCACGGTCACGCGGATCAGCCCGCTGCTGTATTCGCCGCTGGCCGCCAGCACGCCCAGCACCGCGACCGGCGCCTGGCCCAGGTAGACGCCGCTGAGCGCCAGCCGCACGGTGTCGTACTGGTCGGTGGCGACGGCGCAGACGGCCGCGCCGAGCCCGACCGTCGACGCCACGGTGATCAGGAGCAGCCACCCGGCGCCGGGCGTGGTGCGCTGTTTCGTCCACTCCGCGATCAGCGCGCTCCTCATGCGTCCCGCCGGCGCAGCACGATCAGGGCCACGGCCAGGGCGAGCGCGGTGTAGCCGCACAGCACGGCGAAACCGGCCCACGGCGCCAGCGGGTAGTAGCCGTCGGCCGGGGTGTAGACGCTGTCGACCTGCGGATACCGGATCAGGGTCTGCTGCACCGCGAGGCCCGCGACCGGCGTGAACCGGGTCAGCCACTGCGCCATCGGCGGCGGCAGGAACGGGACCAGCGCGAGCAGGTACGGCAGCACGGTGGTCGCGACGACGGCGGTGACCGCGGTGGCGCTGCGCCGCAGCACGGTGCCGAGGGCCAGGGCAAAGACGGCGACGGCGGCGAGCACGGCGGCGGTGCCGACCTCGGCGCGCAGCAGCACGCCCGGCGGCGCGGGGAACACGAAGATGCCGAGGCCCCGGATCAGCCGCAGCCACAGCGGCAGCGCGACGACCGTGGCGCCCAGGCCGGCGGCGAACGTGACGCCGGCCAGCACGGTGGCCTTGGCGGCGAGCACCCGGCCCCGGCGCGGGCGGGCGCTCAGCGTGCCGCGGATCAGCCCGTACCGGTACTCGGTGGTGATCGTCAGGGTGGCCACGACGACCACCACGATCAGCGCCAGGAACGTGCCGAGGAGCAGGTCGCCGGCGGCCGCCGCGACCGGCACGTCGCCGCGGGTGGCCGGGGCGAGGTCGCCGGCGCCGGACACGGTGAACCCGTTCGCCGACGGCGTGAAGCCGCCCCGGGCCCCGTACGCCCCCACCTGCCCACCCGCCCAGGCGGCCGGGGACCAGTCGCCCATGACTCGCGGAGTGCCGAACTCGGCGGTCGCCGTGTCGCTGGCCGTGCCGATCCCCTGCACCCGATCCGGGCAGGTCACGAACAGGCCGGCCCGGACGGTGGTGGCCAGCCCCGGCAGCCGGACCGTGTCGATCCGGCTCCACGACTGCCCGTCCGCCGAGGCCTCGCCGATGATCGTGTCGGCGCGGCGGGTGAGCCGCAGCCAGCGCGCCGCCGCGTCGGAGCTGGCGCGGTCGTACCGGTAGTCGTGCTGCATCCGGACGCCGTGCCCGGCGGTGACCAGGACCGCGGCGTACCGGGCCCCGGGCTCCGGCCCGGCCGAGATGATCAGGCCGGCCTTGGCCCACGGCGTGCCCCGCTCCGACGCCAGCCCCTTGACCTCGACCGTGATCTGGCCGTCCCCGGCGAGTACCCGATGGACGAAGAAGTACGAGTCGCTGACCGGCTCGCCGTCCGGCCCGAGCGTGGCCGCCGACGCCTGCTTGTCGCCGCCCCCGCCGGCCAGCCCGACGACCGGGAACAGCAGCATCAGCAGAGCCGCGACGGCAATCCCGCCGGCCCAGCCGCGTACCGACCGGAACTTGGTCCATTCCGCTTGCAGCAGGCGCGGCCAGGTCACGGCGTCACCTCCGTCGGGGCGGCGCGGTACTCGACGGCGTCGCCGGTCAAATCGAAGTACGCTTCCTCGAGCGTCGCCCGGTGCGGCGCGAGCTCGGAGAACGGCACCCCGCCGGCCGCCAGCACCTCGGCGATCCGTTCGGCCGCCATTGCCCGTACGCCCAACCGGTTTTGACTTGCCGGGGTGACCTCCGCACCCGCCGCGACCAGCGCCGCGGCGGCCTCCCGTGGCGCGCCGGTACGCACCAGCACCCGATCGCCCGAGGCGGCCGCGATCAGGTCGGCGACGCTGCTGTCGGCGATCACCCGGCCGCGACCGACCACCACCACGTGGTCGGCCATCCCCTGCAACTCGCTCATCAGATGGCTGGACACCAGCACGGCCCGCCGCTCGCCGGCCAGCGCGCGCAGGAACCCGCGCAGCCACACGATGCCTTCCGGGTCCATGCCGTTGAACGGCTCGTCCAGCATGATCGCCGGTGGATCGCCCAGCAGCGCGGCCGCGATGCCGAGCCGCTGGCGCATGCCCAGCGAATACCCGCCGGCGGCGCGCCGACCCGCCGCGGCCAGCCCCACCAGCTCGATCACCTCGTCGACCCGGCGGCGGCCCAGCCCTTGCGACTGCGCCAGCCACAGCAGGTGGTTGCGCCCGCTGCGCGCCGGGTGCAGCGCGGACGCGTCCAGCAGCGCGCCCAGCGAACGCAACGGGTAGCGCAGCGACCGGTAGGGCCGGCCGCCGATCCGGGCCTGCCCCGCGTCGGCGGAGTGCAATCCCAGGATGATCCGCATGGTGGTGGACTTGCCGGCGCCGTTGGGCCCGACGAAACCGGTCACCCGGCCGGGCACGGCGTCGAACGTCATCCCGTCCAGCGCCGTCGTCGAGCCGTACCGCTTCCGCAGGCCGGCGACCTCGATCGTGGCATCACTCATGACCGTGTTTGGTACGCCGAGACCGGTGACAGCCCGGTGCGTGCCGCTGTCACGACGCTGTCACCTGCCGCCTGCCATCGTGTAGCCCATGAGGGTGCTCGTGGTCGAAGATCATCGGACGCTGAACGCGCTGCTCACCACCGGCCTGCGGCGCGAGGCGATGGCCGTGGACACCGCCCTCGACGGGCACGCCGCGCTGGAGCAGCTGGCCGCCACCCGCTACGACGTCGTGGTCCTCGACCGTGACCTGCCCGGCGTGCACGGCGACGAGGTGTGCCGCCGGATCGTCGCCGGCGGGGCGGACACCCGGGTGCTGATGCTGACCGCGGCCGGCACCGTCCGCGACCGGGTCGAGGGCCTGGGCCTCGGCGCCGACGACTACCTGCCCAAACCGTTCGACTTCGCCGAGCTGGTGGCGCGGGTGCGGGCGCTGGCCCGGCGCAGCACCCCGGCGCTGCCCCCGATCCTCGACAACGGCGACCTGACGGTGGACCCGAACCTGCGGGTAGCCTCGCGCGCCGGCCGGCGGCTCGACCTCAGCCCGAAGGAGTTCGCGGTCCTGGAGTATCTGCTCGCCGCCGCCGGTCGGGTGGTCTCCGCCGAGGAGCTGCTGGAGCGGGTCTGGGACGACGCTGCCGACCCGTTCACCACCACGGTGAAGACCACGATCGGCCGGCTGCGCACCAAGCTCGGCCAACCGCCGGCCATCCACACCGTCCGCGAGGGCGGCTACCGGATCGAGGCGCGGTGACCCGCCCCCGGCTGCGTAACCGGCTCGCGCTGCTGCACGCCGGGCTCGCCTTCGCCGGTGGCACGGTGCTGGTGGCCGTGGTCGCGCTCGGAGCGTTCAGCGGCGGCGACAACACCCGCCGGCCGGCCCCGACCAGCAACCTCGGCGCGGTGCTCGAGTTCTCCGCGGTCGCCCTGGTCGTGGTGGCCGTCGCCTCGATCGCGCTCGGCCGGCTGATCGCGAGCCGGGCGCTGCGGCCGCTCCGGGCGATCACCCACTCCGCCCGCTCGATGTCGGCGAACACCTTGGACGGCCGGCTGCGCGTGCCGGCCGCGTACGAGGAGTTCGCCGAGCTCGCCGACAGCCTGGACGGCCTGGCGTACCGGCTGCACCAGGCGTTCACCGCGCAGCGGCAGTTCATCGCGAACGCCTCGCACGAGCTGCGCACCCCGCTGACCGTGCAGCGAGCCCTGTTGCAGCTCACCCTGGCCGACCCGGACGCCACCGCCGGCACGCTCCGGGCGGCCGGCCGCGAACTGCTCGACCTCGGCCGGCAGCAGGAGCACCTGATCGACGCGCTGCTCACGCTGGCCAACGGACACCAGGGGGTCGACCGCTGGACGGAGTTCGACCTGGCCGAGCTCACCGCCAAGGTGGTGCTCGATCAGCCGCGCCACGGCATCCGGGTCGACACCCAGCTCGCCCCGGCGACCGTCACCGGCGATCCGGCGCTGGCCGCGAGCCTGATCACGAACCTGGTCGTCAACGCCGTACGGCACAACGTCCCCGGCGGAAGCGTCGAGATCGCCACGACCGCCGCCGGCCGGCTCACGGTCGCCAACACCGGCCCGGAGATCCCGGCGGCCGAAATCGACCGCCTGCTCCAGCCGTTCCAGCGCCTCGGCACCGACCGGACGGACCAGACCGACGGGCACGGCCTCGGCCTCGCCATCGTCGCCGCGATCGCCCACGCCCACCGCGCCCCACTCTCCGTTAGCCCTGGCCCGGACGGCGGCCTGCACATCACGGTCGACTTCCCGCGCGCAGCGTGATGTCCGAATCCCGCCAGCTTTTGCCTCGCACGCGCCGCACAGTTGAGGCATGACTTCGTACACCACGATCGCGAGCCCGCTCGGCGACCTGCTGCTGGTGGGTGACGGAACCGTTCTCACCTCGCTGTCCATGCCCGGCCGGACGAAGGCACCGGCCGCCGGCGACCCCGGGCCGTTCGCCGAGGTCATCCGGCAGCTGGACGCGTACTTCGCCGGCGTGCTCACCGAGTTCGACATCCCGTTCGCCGAGAGCGGCACGGACTTCCAGCGGCGGGTCTGGCACGAGCTGGACCAGATCCCGTACGGCACGACCACCACGTACGGCGCCCTCGCCGCGCAACTCGGCCTGCCCCGCGACCGCATCCAGGCCCTCGGCGCGGCGATCGGCGCGAACCCGCTGCTGCTGGTGCGCCCGTGTCACCGCGTCATCGGCGCCGACGGGTCGATGCGCGGCTACGCGGGCGGTGTCGAGCGCAAGATGTGGCTGCTCGCCCACGAGGGCGCCATGCAGCCCGCTCTCTTCTGAGGATGGCCATGATCGATGACCTCGACGAGTACGGCTGTGCGCTGGCCGGCCGGGTGCTCACCCGCGAGCAGTGCCGGGAGATCGCCGCGCTCTACGACGAGGCGGACCGCTTCCGCACGACCGTGGACATGGCCCGCTTCCGCTTCGGTTCCGGCGAGTACCGCTACTTCACCCACGACCTGCCCGATCTCGTACGGGATCTGCGGTCGGCCTTTTATCCGCGTTTGCTGCCGATCGCGCGGGACTGGGCGGCCAAACTCGGCCGCCCGGCCCCGTGGCCGGACACCCTGGACGAATGGCTCGAGCTGTGTCACGAGGCCGGCCAGGACAAGTCGGCGCAGATCCTGCTGCGCTACGGCCCCGGCGGCTGGAACGCCCTGCATCGGGACGTCTTCGGCGAGATGCTCTTCCCGTTGCAGGTCGTGGTCGGCCTGGACGAGCCGGGCGTGGACTTCACCGGCGGCGAGTTCCTGATGGTCGAGCAGCGGCCGCGGGCACAGTCCCGCGGCCACTCGACCACGCTGCCGCAGGGTCACGCCCTGGTCTTCACCACCCGGGACCGGCCGGTGGCGACGAAGCGGGGGTGGTCGAACGCCCCGATGCGGCACGGCGTGAGCACCGTCCGTTCGGGCCGCCGGCACACCCTCGGCCTCGTCTTCCACGACGCGTCATGATCCCGACAGGCGGGCGCGCAAATCGGACTTAAGAACCTTGCCCACCTTCGAGCGCGGCAGGTCGTCCCGGATCTCGATCTGCTTCGGGGTCTTCACGCTGCCGATCCGCTCCTTGACGAACGCGGTGACCTCCGCCTTGTCCACCGTCGCGCCCGCGCGCAGTTGAAGGATCGCGGTCACCCGCTCGCCCCACTTGTCGTCGGGCAGGCCGATCACCGCGCAGTCCTGCACCGCCGGGTGCTGCATGAGCGCCTGCTCGACCTCGGTGGAGTAGACGTTGAAGCCACCGGTGATCACCATGTCCTTGGCCCGATCCACGATGAACAGGTAGTTGTCGTCGTCGAGGTAGCCGATGTCGCCGGTATGGTGCCAGCCGTGCGCCGAGGCGGCCGAGGTCGCCGCCGGATCGCGGTGGTAGCCACGCATCACCAAAGAACCCCGCACCACGATCTCGCCGGTGGCGCCGCGCGGCAGCAACTCGCCGTCCGAGCCCATGATGGCCACGGTGACCAGCGGCGACGGCCGCCCGGCCGAGGAGAGACGATGATCCGCGACGCTGCCGTCGGGCAGGTAGTGGTCGGCCGGCGCCATCGTCGAGATCATCATCGGCGCCTCGGTCTGACCGAAGAGCTGCGCCATCGGCCCGATCCGGCGCAGTGCCTCGGCGAGCCGGGCCGCCGACATCGGCGCCGCCCCGTACCAGAAGCATTGCAGTGAAGAGAGATCGGTGTCGTCCAGCGCGGGATGCGCGAGGACCATGTAGATGAGCGTCGGCGGCAGGAAGGTGTGCGTCACCCGGTGCCGCTCGACGAGCCCGAGGAACGCGCCGACGTCGGGCGTGCGCATGATGACGATCTCGCCGCCCTTGGCCAGTACGGGGAAGCACAGCACGCCGGCGGCGTGGGTGAGCGGGGCCAGCGCCAGATAGACCGGCCGGTCCGGCCACGGGTAGCTCATCAGCGTGATCGCGGTCATCGCCTCGAGGTTGGCCCCGGTGAGCTCGACGCCCTTGGGCCGCCCGGTGGTCCCGCCGGTCCCGACGATCATGGCCAGGTCGTCCACGTGACCGAGGGCTCGCGGACCAGGCCGAAGCTCTCCAGCACGCCGAGCAGTTCGCGGTGCCCGAAGGCCTGGCAACCGGAGGCGAAGCCGACCCGTCGCGGCGGGCGCTGCAGCAGGTGGTACGCGGCGTACGCCTGCAGCAGTCCGGTTTGCTTGTAGTTCGAGTTGCCGTAGATGACGCAGTGCGCGCGCCCGAGCGGCCCGGAGGCGTGCACCGAGTCGACCGACTTGTTCAGGCGCGGATTCTCCCGGGGCGGCATCACGTTCATCACCTGTGCGGCCGTGGCGGTGAGCGCCGCGTACCTCTCATCGGGGTGCATGTCCTTGGTCGCCTCGACGGCGGCCGCCACGATCTGCGGTACGCCGTTCATCAGCGCCCGGTTGAAGACGCCGCCGAGCACCTTGACGTTGGCGACCCGCGGGTCGGTGCGGTACCAGACCGGGTGCGAGGTGCCGCCCCACGGCAGCGCCAGCGCGAGCTCGTGCTGACCCGGCAGCACCAGCTGATAGAGGCCGGCCTCGGGGTCCCACGCCTCGTAGCTTGGTGTCGTGCCCGACCTCGACGATCTCGTAGTCGGCGGTCTCGATGCCGGCGACGTTCTCCCGCATGGACGCCCGCAGCTTGTCGCCGTCGCGTCCGGCCGCGATGAACGGCACGTTGTACTCGCGCAGGTACTCGCAGATCAGCCGGCCGGTGTAGCCGGACGCGCCGTACACGACGACGGGCTTGGCGGCCATGTCACATCCCCATTCCGCCGTCGACCGGCAGGCCGCAACCGTTGATGAAGCGGGCGGCGTCGGACGCCAGGAACACCACGGCGTCGGCCATGTCGCCCACCTCGCCCAACCGCCCGGACGGCGTGAGCTCGACGACGGCGCCGACGGCCTCCTCGGGCGAGCCGAAAAGTCCGATCCTGGCGCAATCGTTGGCGAGTCCGATCCCCATCGCGGTGGGGACAAGACCGGGATAAATGCAATTCACCCGTACGCCGTAGCCCAGCTTGCCGGACTCCATCGCCGCGACCCGGGTGAGCCGGTCGACGCCCGACTTGGTCGCCGAGTAGACCGAGATCGCCGGGAACGCGATGGTCGCGGCGACCGAGGCGACGTTGATGACCACCCCACCGGCGCCGGCCGCTCCGCCGGGCCGCATGGCGCGGAAGGCGTGCTTGAGGCCGAGCGCGGTGCCGAGCAGGTTGACGTCGAGCATCTTGCGTACGGCGGCCGGCTCGAGGCCATGATCTGGCGGGTGATCGATCGGTACGCCACCCTCGCCGGGGGTCGGCCCTCGGTGTCGCCGGCCGCGGCGTACGGCATGCTCGATGGTCTTTTCCAGCGGGCGCTACTCGCCTACACCGCGCACGGCGAGCGAGTCCTGGACGGACTGGCCGACGAGGTACGCACCGTCCTGCCGCTGATGGTGCACTGACCGCAGTTCCCGCGGCGACACCCCACGCACTCGTTTGAAGGCGGCGCTGAGCGCGAACGGGCTGGCGTAACCGACGGCCCGCGCGATCGTCTCCAAGGTCGCGTCGCTGCGCAGCAGCATGTCGGCCGCGCAGGCGAGCCGCCACTCGGTCAGATAGGTCATCGGCGGCACGCCCACCAGCTCGGTGAACCGCCGGGCCAGGGCCGCGCGCGAGCAGCGGGCCTCGCCGGCCAGCGTGGCCACCGTCCAGGCCCGCTCCGGCCGGGCGTGGATGCGGGTCAGGGCGGCGCCCACGATCGGATCCTGCTGCGCGGTGTACCAGCGCGGCGGACGCGCCTCCGGCCGGGCCAGCCAGGTGCGTACGGCAGTGATCAGGATCAGGTCGAGCAGCCGGTCCAGCACCACCTCCTGGCCCGGAGCGTCCCGGTCGACCTCGTGGATGACATGCCGGACCAGCCCGGAATCCCACTCGCCCGGCCGCAGCACCACCAGCTCGGGCAACGCCGACAGCAGGGACCGGCTGATCTCGGCCGGCGAGTGGTAGGTGCCGGTCAGCAGCATCGTGCCGCCCGCCGGGTCGTTACCCCACGACCGCAGCCCGAGCGGACCCATCGGGCGCGCGCCGGCCACGCCGTCGATCGGCCGGCAGACCTGGTTCGGCCCGATCGCGACCTGCGGCGCGGTGGCGGCGGAATCGGCCACCCGGTACGGCCGCGGACCGCGCACGACCGCCACGTCGCCCGGCACGATCTCGGTCGCCGCCGTGCCCGCCTCGATCCACGCCGACCCCCGCACGACCGCCACCAGACTCAGCGGCGCCTCGTCCTCGATCCGCAGCGACCACGGCGCGGACATCAGCGAGCGGAGGATGAACGCGCCCCGCGCCCGCGGGTCGAGCAGGCCGCCCACCGGGTCCATACGCCCGAGCGTAGACGCTCGCGTATGGAATCGGGTGCCCGCCGCATGGATCGGCTCATCGACCTGCGGTGACATGGACTCATGACTCGTGCCTGGGATGTCCTCGCCGCCGCCACCATCGTCGGCAGTGGCCTGTTCGCCGGCGTGTTCTTCGCCTTCTCCTCGTTCGTGATGAACGGCCTGGAGCGGCTGCCCGAGCCGGCCGGCGCGGCCGCGATGCGCTCGATGAACGTCACCGCCGAGCGCCCGCCGCTCATGCTCGCCCTGTCCGCCGTCTCGGTGCTGTGCGTCGCGATGATCGTTCGAGCCCTGACCACCTGGTCGCAGCCCGGCGCCGCGTGGCTGCTGATCGGCGCGGCCCTGACCCTCATCGGAGCGCTGGGCGTCACCGCGGTGATCAATGTTCCGCTGAACAACCGCCTGAACGCGGACGCGATCACCTGGGCGCGATACCTGGCCGCCTGGAATCCGGCCAACCACGCCCGCACCATCCTCTGCCTGGCCGGCGCCGCCGTCCTCCTGATCGGCACGATCCGCCGGTAGCGCCTGTGTCGAAGCGGGAGCCGGAGCGAGGCGAGGTCCAGGCGTCGTCTGGGTACGCGCCGCGGGCGCCCGAATACCGGGGTTGTATTCGGGTGTTCACGGCGTGCGCCCAGACGACGCCTGGGCGACGCCGCAGCCCGTCTCCCGCTTCGACACAGGCGCTAAGGTCGCGCGTGTGGATCTGGATGACACCGCTGCCCGGCTCGGGGCGCCGGTCGAGGAGGTCGAGCGGGTGCACCGGCTCGCCGGCGACCGGCCGTCGGCTCCGCTGCCCGCCAAGGCCGACGCGCCCGCGCTCCTCGACCGCCTCGCGGTCCGGCCGGAGGATGCCGCCGAGATCCTGGCGGGCTGGCCCGACCCGGATTCTCCCTTGTGGACGCCCGAGCTCCGCTGGCTGCTCGACCGCTCGATCGCCCTGGTCCGCGCCGATCTCGGGGGCCACGACTGGCTGTCGCCCGGCCCGTCGCTGCCGCGCGAGCGTGGCCTCGCTTGGCGCCATCTTTACGGGTACGCGTACCTCGCCCTGGTCGACGTCGTCCGCGACTACCACCGGGAGCACGGCATCGCCGACGCCGTCTCCTGGGCGACCCTCGCCGACCTGGGCCGCAACCTGGCGATCGACCGGCGGATGCACCGCGAGGGCTGGCCGGTCATGCAGGGCTGGCTGACCCTGCACGCGCGCGGCGGCCTCTACGAGCTGGGCCGGCTGCAGCACGAGCGCGGCGGCACCGCCATCGGATTGCACATCCCCGAGGCGGGCCCGCTGAGCCCGTCGACGATCGAGGCGTCGCTCGACGAGGCCCGCGCGTTCTTCCCGCGCCACTTCCCCGACGAGCACTACACGGCCTTCTCCTGCGGCTCGTGGCTCCTCGACCCGCAACTGCGGGAATACCTGCCGGAAGACTCCAACATCGTACGGTTCCAGCGGAGGTTCACGCTGGAACCGTACGAGGAGGGGGACGGGCCGGACGCCGACGTCGAGGTGCGGCGATTCGTGTTCCGTACCCTGACCACGCCGCTCGACGAACTGCCGCGCCGGACGGTGCTCGAGCGCGCCGTCGTGGACCACCTGCGGTCGGGCCGCCACTGGCACTGGCGCCGCGGCCGCTTCCCGATCTGACCGCTCGGGCTCCAGCGTCAGCCGAGTCGTCCGCCCCGGGCACCGTCCCGGGGCGATCTCGGCGATCCGGGCGAGGTCGTCGGCGGTCAGGGTGAGCTCGGCCGCGGCGATGTTGTCCGCGACGCGACCGGGGTTGCGGGAACCGGGGATCGGGACGATGTAGTCCTTCTTCGCCAGCAGCCAAGCCAGCGCGAGTTGCGCCAAGCTGACGCCCTTGCTCGCGGCCAGCTTGGTCAGCTCGTCGGCGATGGCGACGTTCGCGTCGAAGTTCTCCGGCCGCCACCACGGCAGGCGCTGCGGGAGGTCGCCGGCGTCGAGGTGCGCGCGGGACACGACCGAACCGCTGAGGAATCCGCGGGCCAGCGGCGAGTGCGCGACGAAGCCGATGCCGAGCTCCTCGAGCACCGGGAACAGCGACTCGGCCTCGTGCGGCGCGAAGATCGAGTATTCGTGCTGCAGCGCGGCGATCGGTGCACGGCATGCGCCCGGCGAATGACGTCGGGGTCGGCATTGGACAAGCCGAGGAACCGGACCTTACCGGCGTCGACGAACTCGGCCATCACGCCGACCACGTCCCCGATCGGCACGGCCGGGCCCGGGATGTGCTGGTAGAGCAGGTCGATCGGGTCGATGCCGAGGTTGCGCAGGCTGTTGTCGACCACCTCACGGATGTGGCCGGGCCGCGAGTCGCGCTCGAAGCCGAGCAACTTCTCACTCGCATCGCCAAGGCCGCGAAGACCAGCAAGGAGCGGGTGAGACTTCCACCGACCTTCACAACGGGACAGGCGCGGGCCGCTGGGGTGCACCCACGCGACCTGTACGCGGCTCGCGACGGTGGCGAACTCGTCGAGCTGTCCCGAGGGGTTTTTCGTCGGACGGATGCGCCGGCGGCCACGTACCCGGACCTGCTGGCAATTTCGCAGCGGGCTCCGCGGGCAGTGGTGTGCCTGCTGTCGGCCGCGGCAGTGCATGATCTGACCGACGAGATCCCCATGGCCGTTCAGATCGCCGTGCCGCGCCGGACCTGGCCGCCGAAGCTCGACCACCCACCGGTCGAGGTGTTCCTCTGGGACCCGACGACGTTCGAGCTGGGTCTGGACACGGTCGAGGTGGCGCCGGGGGAGCGGGCGAGGATCTACTCGCCGGGCCGGACCGTCGTCGACCTGGTGCGCATGCGGCACAAGCTCGGAGAATCGGTCGCGCACGTCGCCATGCGCCGCTACCTGTCCCGACGTGACGCCCGGATCGCCGACCTCATGGCGTACGCGAAGGCGCTTGATGTGCTCGGACCGGTCCGAGCCGTGGTCGATGTCCTGTCCGCATCGTGAAGTGAACGTCGTGACCCGCCCCACCCGCGCCGACGCCGCCGGCCGCGCAAAACCCGGTCCGAACCCTGGGCACGACGCCGCCACGTCGTAGGGCGAGGCGAGGACTGATTTCCCGCGCTCCATCGGGCGGGTATGCCCAGTGCTGAAGGCGGTAGCGATCGTGCTCCTCGCCGGTGGGGCCGTTGCCTCCGCATACCTGACGTGGGCGGCGATGCGCGACGACACCCGTACAGGCGATGACAGGTGAACTCTTGCTGTCCCGAGCCCACCCACCAACCGCCTGCGCCCGAGTCGCCCGGTAGGTTGCCGGCGTGAGTAGTCCTTCGGCACGTCATTTCGCACGCACCGCGTACGAGGCTTTCCTCGCCGATCTGCGGCGTGAGCCTTCCGCGGCCGAGTGTGAACAGTGGGCCACTGATCATGCGGGTGATCCCGATGAGCCGCGGGCGTTGGTGGATGCCGGGTGGTCGATTGCCCGCAGCGGCGGTGACATCGAGCAGGCGCTGGAACTGTTCCTCCGGGCCGCGGGTTTCGGGGGCGAGTCCGGCCGGGACGCCCAGGTCGGCATCGCGGAGCAGCTCTACGCGCTGCGTCGTGACCAGGAAGCGGACGAGGTCCAGCGTGCTCTCCGGGCGGAACTGGACGACCAGCCCGGTGGTCTTGGCGCCGTGCGGATCTTCGACGACATGACGGAAATGCTGTCCGACGCCGGTCAAGATCAGTTGGCCCTCGAATGGTGCCAGGCCGGATTGGACCGGGCCGCCGAAGCCGGCGACGACCCCGAGGCGGAAGAGCTCCGGCGCGGGCTCCTCATCAGCCGCTGCTACCTACGGGAGAAGCTGGGCATAGAGCTCGACAAGGAGGATCTCGCAGCGTACGCGGAGGCCGACTCGTCGGTTGCGGAGCTCACGGCGATGATGCGCGAGCGGCTGGGTCCTCTCCGGCCGGACAGTGATGTCGACGCATCCCACGGTGACGGGGCGTTCGACGCGATCGTCCTGCGGTGGACTCGAGAGGACTTCCGCGCGGTCCTTTCCCGCTGGCCCGAATCGAGGGCCCGCTACGGCGACGATTACGAGACGTACGCAGGGCGGATCCAGCGGGAGGCCCGCGTGTACGAAGAGTCGGGCGCGACTCGGGTTCGTCTGGTCACCGGCAGCCTTACCGACTACGAGGCGTACGCGAAGGCGCAGCAACGCGATCCGGCCGCCCCGTCGACCCGCCGAGACTATGGCGAATGGTGCACCACGGCACGGCCCAATCGGGTACGGCTCTGGCCGCCCGAGCGTAACGGTGCGTGCTGGTGCGATTCGGGACGCAAGTACAAGAAATGTTGCGGGGCACCGGCCCGCAACTGACCGCGCTGTTCGGCAGCGCTCAAAAGCGTACGCAAGTAGCCCGGTTGGGGTTCGCCGCCAACAACGAACAGGTCGACTACGACGCCTCCGGACAAGCCGATCCCCGAGCGCGGCGAAAGCACGCTCAAGTTCGGCGCGGCAAACAAGCCCGTCGTCACTCATGCGGTCTGCCGGTGGCGCCGGCCGTCACGGCACGGGCGGATCCGGGTGCGCAGCCCGGAAGCGGTCCGCATCGTCCTGGCTGATCAGGGAGGCGTCGAGCAGCCAGTCGACCGCTCGGCGGGCGGCTCGGGTGTCCCGGAACGCATACCAGACGGGTAGTAGGTGCGGATACTCCTCGTGCAGTTCGTCCTTGAACCGGCGGAACGCGCCCCGGCCGTTGATCGCGCGGGCAAGCCGACGGGCGGCGTGGTCGTCGCTGACCAGTTCGGCAAAGTCGGCCATGTCCTCGTACCAGACGTACGAAGGCAGCGGATCGATCGCCACCAGATCCAGATCGTCGAGGTCGACCGGCGTCTTTCCATCGACACCGCCGTCCCGGGTCCACAGCACGATCTCCCCGGTCGCTGGATCAACCAGGTGCAGGTGCTCGTCGTACACGTTCTGATCCGACAGCGCGAACGCTATCTCCTCGAGATCAAACTGATCGATCTCCAACACGAACCCACCCCAATTCGTACGGCCAACGCCGACCGTAACCACAACCCGGCCGAGCCACCGCCCCGAGCGGTCTTGTCGTCCGGCCGCGTGGCGCTCCGGTCGTCACGCCGAGTCACGAAGCCGGGGTGGCGCCCTCGGGCTCTGGCGGGTGCGCGGCATGCCAGGCATCGACGATCTCAGGCCGGAGCCGGCCGCGATCGGGGACGGGGTGGCCGTGCTCGCGAGCCCAGGCGCGGATCTCGGCCGTGGATGGCGCGGGCGCAGCCGGGGCCCGGCCGAGGTCGGTGACCTGCGGGCCGATCCGGGTCACGGCGGCGTCCTCGTCGGCGGCCCAGGCGTGCGCGGCGGCGAGGTACCGGTAGGTCCACTCCTCGGCCAGCGGCCGCGTCTCGGCGTACACGATCGGGACGTTCGGCCAGCGCACCTGCAGTTCGGCCAGGCCGTCGGCCACCACCGCGGGGCGGACCCGCTGCTGGGTGAAGATCTGCGAGTAACGGTCCTCCACCACCAGCGCGGCGCGGGGCAACGCCGCCAGCTCGGCCAGCGCGTACCGCAGCTTGCCGCCGGTCAAGCTGGCCACCAGATCCACCATCGACTTACGCTCAACCGCGGCGACCAGCCGCCCGTTCAGGGTCAGGCCGTAGTCGCCACACGGCAGAGCCCGGCGCACGGTACGGACCTGCTGGCCCGTGAACCGGTACGGGTACTGCTCGTGCGAGTCGACCACGATCTCCAACTCGGCGATGCCGGCCGCCCGCGCGGTCGGTGTCCGCACGTTCGGTCGCGCCTGCTTGCGAGTGCGCGCCGATTGCCAGAACACCGCCTCACGCCCCCGCGCGGTGGTGAACACCAACTGCGAACGATTCTCCCGAGCCCGGTCCAGCACCAGGTCGATGGCCGCGCCGCGGCGCGCACACGAGCGCACCGGCACCTGCTCCACGATCTCCGGATGCGCAGGCCACTCGCTGTCGGGTACCGGGTAGCAGTACAACGCGTTGGTCCGCGGCCAAGTCCCCGCGGTCCGGAACACCAAACCGGCGCCGAGCGGCACCCGCAACAGATAGGGCAGCCGGGACTCCGGATCCGGATTCCGCGCGATCAACAACTGCACCGCACCAGTGTCACCCACACCAGGCCAGCAACAACATCAACGGCAAGGCATGTCGCCGTACGAGGAGGCCGCTCACCCGCCCGCGCCACTTCCACACCGGCCACTACACAGCGGCTCGGAGCCCAGTGACCACCGTGACGGCGGCCCGCGACGGTTCAGGAGCGCAGGAACGCCGTAGCCGCGATGATGACGACCCACGCGCCGAGCATGCCGCCGAAGCAGATCAACCCACCCAGCCGAACCGAGTGATCCACCTGCCCCAACGACTGCACCTTCGCCCGCCCGAAGATCGAGATGACCAGGTAGCCGGCGAAGAACGCCATCGCCGGCAGCCCGAACGTCGACCACTGCGACAGCCCGATCGACGCGCTGCCCGACCGCGAGCCGAACGAGTACAGCCCGCACGACACGAGTGTCCGCAGCCCCCTTTACTGACGGATTCCAGTGCTCTGCCCTGGAGCCAGAGTCAGGCCCAGCTCGGTGATGTGCTCGCGGAGTTCGGGCCGGCGTCGCGGACCAGCCGCAGCCAGAGCGCGGCGTACCCGTTCACCCGGCTACGGTAGGACTTCATCTGGGTGCTGGACCGCGACGTCCCGATGGACAAAGTCGGCCCACTGACGTCCGGGCAAGTGACGGGCAGCTTCACCTCGCAGATGGAAAAGATCCTCGCCGAGGACCCCGGGCTGCTCGCCTCCGCGGCGCGGGCGCTGGTGGACAGCCACTTTCCGGACACCGTCGCACCCGACGTCCTGACCGCGGTGGGCCTGGACCCCGAGACCGTCCTGCATGTCATTGATACGGTGCCCGACCCCACCGGCATCAGCCAGCGGCGCCGCGATCCCCTCTGGCGTGAGGCGATCATCCAGGTGTGGGACCGGCAGTGCGCGTTCTGCGGGTTCGACGGCCAGATCCTGGGCGCGACGGTCGGCATCGACGTCGCGCACGTACGCGGTTCGCGCTCGACGGCCCGGACGAGCCGGACAACGGGCTGGCGCTATGCACCCTGCACCACAAGCTGTTCGACCGGGGCGCACTCGGCCTGGACCTGAACCTGCGGATCCTGGTGTCCGCCACCTACACCGCGCGCACCACGGCCGGTCGGGCGCTCTACGACCTCCACGGCGGCACCGTACGCGGCCGCCCCGGCACGGTCATGCCGGCCGAACAGCATCTGGACTGGCACCGCCGTTGGGTGTTCAAAGGGCATCCCTTGGCCGCCTGACCGCAGGGCGGGCGTCGGAAACCTGCTGGGAGTGCCCATCCATGGTCACGAAATGCCGCTTATGTGATCCAACGCCCGAATCGCGGCTATGTCCCATCGACTCGAACCAGCCCTATCCGGCGAACGCTGCGGGCGGGCGATAGCTGGTCTACCTATGAAGGGGCGAATCGTGCTCAATGCCCGGCCGCGGCAGCCAACCCGTCGTGGGTTGTCGCCGGGTCCTCGGTCAGTCGCCAGCCTCGTCGAAGGCGTTCGTCGGCGGACGCGTTGGAACGCGCTATGAGTGCACCCGCGTCTCTTGGGGGCATTGCGATTTCCAAGCTCTCTGCAGACCGCGACACGACCATCAGTACGTGTCTTGGGGCGGAAGCGTCTGGACTAGTGTCATGAAGATGATGGTGGGCCGAGGATCAAGGATGCAGCGTGACAACGACGTCAAACATTGATCTGGACCTGCTTCTGAAGCGCCGACTTATCGTTGCCCGGTTCGGTGAGATGGATCTTGGCCGGTGGTGGAACACCACCCAGCTCGGCTCCGACGGTGCGCAGGTACTGAAGCGGGGGTTCCCCCGCACTCACTTCTTCGCCCAGGCCCGGTCGGTCTTCGCCGTCGCCTCGCACCGCACGAGCGAGCGCCTCGATCCACTGGGCGACGTCGCGGCAACGAGCGTAACGCTGTGGCGACTCCCCGCTGAGATTGAAGAACAGTTTGACGCTCGATGGGAGGACTGGCTCGACAACGCAGGGAACTGGAGTGATCTGTTCCTTCGATTGCAGAGGCCACAAGGTGATCTCGTTAGCGTGCTCCTGAGTGAAGGTGCGGTCTCCGAGGCGGACCTGGAGGCTCACTCACGCTTGGAGCGTCGCGTCGACGGTCCCCGCGTACGTGTCGCCACGGCGTTCGCGGGCTCAGTCTCTGAGGTCGCACAGCTCGCGCTCGGCTTCGCGCACGGCGCGCCCGGGGAGCTGGTGGCTCCGTATGCCGGGTTGCCGAAATGACCGAGAGAGCGAGCGTGGCATCGTCGTTCACGGTCGTGAAGGGGACCATGATCGACGAGACTTATGCGGTCTTGGCGGGCTGGGACTTCGAGATGTCGAAGAAGGCCAACCTTGATCGGCTACGCGCCGAAAACTTCATCGGCGCCAAGAGCGTGACCTGGCTGCGTGATGTGGCCAAGGTGATCAACAGGCGTTTCGACCCTGCCGGCCGCGACCGGCCACTCGTGCATCTCGCGAAGAGTGGCTGTGATCTCGCCGAGTGGAAGCCGATCCTGCTCTGGCACATGACCCGCGACGAGTTCCTCGTCCGAGACTTTCTGCAGAACTGGCTCTACCCGGCCTACGAAGACGGTGCCTTCCGGATCCGACCGGACGATGTGCTTTCCTACTTGGCGGAGATCGACAAACGCGGCGCCCAGATGGAGCACGCCTGGACCGAGGCGACGACCAAGCGTGTCGCAAGTGGGCTGTTGCGGATCGCGGCAGACTTCGGCCTAGTGCGCGGTGGTGGGATCAAGGAGTTCGCTTCCTACCATCTGCCGGAGCGCAGCTTCCTATATCTCCTTCATGCGTTGCGCGACCAACGCATCACACCTGCCAAGATCACAAGCGCGTCGGACTGGCGGCTGTTCTTAATGGTGCCGTCAGATGTTGAGCAGGAGATCTACCGTCTGCATCAGTTCAAGAAGCTGGACTACCAGGTCGCGGGTAGTATCGTCCATCTCTCTCTTCCCTGCGAGAGTTCGGCCGGATACGCCGAAAGGATGGTGGCGTGAGCACGCTCGACGAGCGCCTGCGGAAGTCGATTGAACCTATCCTTGAACAGAATGACCCAGCTGCGGCGGGGTTAAGCGCCTATAGCGATATGCCCTGCGCGCTGTTCGTCTACGACCCCGAGGAAGAGTTTCGCCTGCGTGTGCAAGTCGCGATGCTCGAGACCAGGTTGTCCCAGAAGGGCAAACGCGTCCGGCGTATCTCTCTCGCCGAGTGCTTGGACGAGGCCATGCGCTCCCAGCGCCCCCTTGACCAATGGTTCGAAGCGGAACGCGCGGCTGGCGCCGAGACGGTGGTCGAGACAGTCCATGCCGTTCTCTGGGAGTACTCGCCCCTTGTCGACCACGTGGCGGCCAGGATGCCAGAGAACCCGGACCCGACCCGCGATATCGTCCTGATCCTGCGTGCCGGTGCGCTGTTCCCGATGTACCGGACCTCGGCGTTGCTCGAACAGCTCAAGGGCCACGTCCACGTGCCGACGGTGCTGTTCTATCCGGGCCGTCTCGACGGCACCTCACTGTCTTTCATGGGCGTTCTTGACCCCGAACGCAACTACCGACTCAAGGTCTTCTGATGGGGGCGATGCCTTGTGACGATTAGGACCCTGTTCGCGGGGGACATCGACCGGAAGATCGAAGAGGTCATCAAGGTCGACCAAACCAACGAACAGATCATCCGCGACGAACTCAACGAGTACGTCGTCACGGACGTGATCCGTGGGCACTACACGGAGATCCTCGACACCTACCAGGAGACGCCGAACAAGCCGCATGAGGGGATCGCTGTCTGGGTCTCGGGGTTCTTCGGCTCGGGCAAGTCGAGCTTCGCGAAGATCCTCGGTCTGTCCATCGAGAACCGAATGATCGACGGCAAGGGCGCCGCGGAGCGGTTCGCCGACCGAGCCGGCGGGGACAACCGGTTGCGGGTGTTGTTGTCCACCATCAGCGAGCGGATTCCCACACACACCGTGATCTTCGATGTCTCCACGGATCGAGGCATCCGCAGCGGTAACCAGTCCATCACCGAGATCATGTACCGGCAGCTTCTGCATAGCCTCGGCTACGCCACCGACCTCGATCTTGCGGAGCTGGAGATCACGCTGGAAGAGAAGGACGAACTCCCGAGATTCGAGGCGGAGTACGCCCGAATCTTCGGCAAAGACTGGAACGAAGAGAAGGGAAAGGTGGCCTTCTCGGCCAGCGAGGCCAGCCAGGTCATGCACAGCCTGCAGCCTCAAACCTTCCCGATAGCGGACTCATGGGTCCGCGCGGCCAAGAACCGAGCCGACATCACACCGGGCAAGCTCGCCGATCGTGCAACCGAGCTGATGAGACGTCGACGGCCGGGATACACACTCCTGTTCGTCATCGACGAAGTCGGCCAATTCGTCGCCCGCGATGTCCAAAAAATGCTCGACCTTCAAGCGGTGGTCCAACAGATCGGCGTCAAGGGCCGCGGCAAACATTGGATCGTCGTCACGTCCCAGGAGAAGCTCGACGACCTCGTGAGCGGCCTGGAGGGAACAAGGATCGAGCTCGCCCGCCTCAGAGACCGGTTCCCGCTGCAGGTGCACCTTGAGCCGTCCGACATCTCGGAGGTAACCAGCAAGCGCGTGCTAACCAAGAACGCCGCAGCCGAGACAAGCCTGGGCAAGCTCTTCGACGAGCACCGCGCCCGGCTCACCCAAAACACCCGGCTCACCGCCGAGATCCGACTGCCGGAACTGACCCGGGACTCATTCACGAACCTCTACCCGTTGGTCCCGTACCAGGTCGACCTCATCATCCAGATCGTGTCCGGCTTACGCACCCAAGGCGGGGCGAATCGGAGCGTCGGCGGTGCCAACCGAACCATCATCAAGCTCGCGCAACAGCTGCTCATCCACCCTGCCGTCAACATCGCCGACCAACCGGTGGGGAGCCTGGTACGCCTCGACCAGATCTACGACCTTGTCGAAAACAACATCGGGTCCGAGATTCGGGCAAAGATCGCCGCGATCCCGCGCGAACTGACCCACCCTTACGCCCACGCAGTTGCCAAGGCGATCTGCCTGCTGCAGTACGTACGCAGTGTGCACCGAAGCCCGGAGAACATCGCCGCAGCGTTGGTGAGCAGGGTCACCGGCGACTCGCCGCTCGCCGACGTGCGGGAGGCGCTTGAGGAGCTGGAGCGGACTCACAAGGTCCGCCGCGGCGATGACGGCTACCGCATTCCGACCCCGGCTGAGGATGACTGGGAGCGCGTCCGTAACCGCATCGCACCCCAGCCAGGCGACGCACATCGCCTCTACGTCGAGCTCCTGCAGGAGTTCTGGAAGCCGCAGCCGACCTTCACCCTTGCCGACGCGAAGATCTTCAAGGCCGGCCTGGCCATTCATGGTCGCGAAGCCAGGGGTGGTGACCTCGTCTTCTCGCTTCAGCTCGCCGACGAAGGCGCAGAGTTCGAGTCGTTAGCCTACGAGTTGCGATCCCGCAGCAGGCAGCAGACCGAGAACGTCTTCTGGGCGGTGCCCTTGAGCAGGGCGATCGACCACGAGATGGTCGAGCTATTCCGATCCCGCAGGATGCTCGAACACAAGGAGCGCGAGACCAAGGGCGAAGACACGCCGGCGCTCATGGCCGAGGAGCGCTCACGACTCCGCACGCACCAGAACGAGTTACGCCGCCTGCTCAGGACCGCATGCCTCAGCGGCCGAGCCTACTTCCGAGGGAACGACCGAGGGCCGAGCGATGGCGTCGCCGACGTCGGCAAGGCCGCCACGGAGATCCTCGGTGCCGTGCTCCCGGATGTGTACCACCGATTCAGTGAGGCCGCAGCCAAGGCGACGGACGCCCGCAAGGGCGCCGATGCCCTGTTGACCGCCCACAACCTCCAGGGACTGCCCGCGGTGTTCAGGGACCTCGGCCTGGTCCGCACCGACGGCGGGACGACCACCTTCATTGTCGATGGTGGACCACTACATGAGATCCTCCAGCGCATCGAAGACCGTGCAGAGTATGGCGACAATGCCAACGGACGCTACCTCGAGGCTGAGCTGAGGAAGGAACCCTACGGCTGGGACTTCGAAGTCGTCCGACTGCTCGTCCTCGCGTTGATGCGAGACGAGCGGATCGAGGCAACCAGCAAGGGTCACGTCCTCGATCCGCTCCCGAGCCCGGAGTCCAAGGACGCCCTCAGCAACAACAACCAGTTCCGGCAAGCATCCTTCAGGCCCCGCCGTGGCATTGAGACCAAGGACAAGCTCCGCGCCGCCGAGGCATTCCAGGACACGTTCGGCCGCGAGGTGACTGACATAACCTCGTCAACGGCCATCGTCGATGAGATCCGTCGTCAGATCGACGACCATCAGGATTCGGTTAGCGAAGCGCGAGACCTCCTACTCCGCCATCGCCTTCCCGGTGAAGGTCCGCTCGAAAAGGCACTCGGCGAGATGAAGGTCATCAAGTCTGGCACCACCGACAGCGCGATCCTGGCCTTCAACGCCAGCCACCGCGTCATCAAGGAGGCGATCCAGCGCGCCGGCGAACTGCGCAGTGCGCTGACGGAACTCCGCCTTCACGATCTTGCCCGAGCCCGTCGTGCCATTCGTAACATGTGGCCAGTACTGCGCAGCGAGCCGACCCTCAAGGAAAATCTGGAGGACCGAGCCGCCGAGCTCACGGATCTCCTCGAACGGGAGTCGTTCTTCCGAAGCCTGCCCGAGATCGATCAGCACGCCCAGGCCATCGAGGCCGAGTACCAACGGCTCTTCGAGGAGGCCCAGCGGGAGCGTATTAACGCCTACGCGGCCGCGTACAAGGAGCTGACCGACGAACCCGGCTGGCACGACCTGCCCGAGGAGACGCGGCAAGACCTCGCCGGGCCCCTGCTCGCAGGACGACTACCCCAACCGGCAGACGCTCCGATCTCGCTGCTCCGTTCCGAACGCGACGCCAGTGAAGCCAGGCTGCGCGCTGCAATCTACCGCATGCAGCAGATTCTCGAAGGCGAGCGGCTCGTCTCTCTCGACATCCGCCCCTTCTTCACCGGCGGGATCGAGACGGAAGAGCAGTTGAAGGCGGCGCTGGACGGACTACGCGAGGAAATCCTGGGCATGATCGGCACCGGCAAGAAGGTCGTGATTTCCTCATGATCCGGACAGCGGTCAGGTGTCGACGTGGATAGAGCTGCACGTGGTCTCATCGAGTCCGCAACGCAACGAGCACGACGGCTGCTAGGGGAGGACTTCGCCGCCCAGCTCGAGGGGGAGTTCGACGTCCTCGTGAACGCGGGGAACTTGCGCAGCGGCGGCGGACACTTGAGCCCGGCTCAACGTCGGCTGCGCGAACGGATCGTCGCCGCCATCGAGCACAAGCAAGCCGCCGGCCTGGCCGCAACCGATGCCATAGCCGACTACGTGCGGGACGCCGCATTCACAACCTTGAACCGGTTCGTAGCGCTGAAGATGCTCGAGGTGCGGGGTCTGGTCCAGCCGTGTGTCAGCAAGGGCGAGTCTTCATCGGGCTACGCCGAGTTCACGATGCTGGCCACAGGCCTGGCAACACTGCCCAACGGCTACCGCATCTACCTCGAGTCCGTCTTCGACGAGCTGTCCACAGAAGTGAAGGTGCTGTTCGATCGCCGCGACCCGGCATCCGCGCTGTGGCCTAGGCGGCCGGCGCTACTGCAGCTCCTGGAGATCCTCAACGACGGTGAGCTCGCGGGCGTCTGGGCCGAAGACGAGACCATCGGCTGGGTCTACCAGTATTTTAACGGCGCCGAGGAACGCCAGGCCATGCGCTAGCAGAGCCAGGCGCCACGCAACAGCCGCGAATTGGCCATACGCAACCAGTTCTTCACTCCTCGCTACGTGGTCCAGTTCCTAACGGATAACACCCTGGGGCGCATCTGGTACGAAATGCGAGGCGGTGACACTGCACTCAAGGATCGCTGCGAGTACCTGGTCCACCGCTCCGACGAACAGCTTCCCCACCGGCCGAAGAAGGACCCGCGCGACATCCGAATCCTTGACCCGGCGTGCGGCAGCGGCCACTTCCTCCTCTACTCATTCGATCTGCTAGCTGCAGTTTACGAGGAGGCCTACGCCGACCCCGACAGCCCACGATGCCAGGCAACGGGCCGCAACATCGCACAGGACTACCCCGATCCGGATTCGCTACGCGCCGCGATACCCGCATTGATCTTAGCGCACAACCTGCATGGCGTGGACATCGATCCTCGCTGCGCACAAATCGCCCAACTTGCGCTCTGGATGCGAGCTCAGCGGGCCTATCAAGATGCCGGCTTACCGCGCGGGGCTCGTCCCGAAATCCGCCGCTCAAATGTGGTTGTCGCTGAACCACTTATTGTTGACCATGCCCTCGCCAACGAATTTGAGAAGACCCTAACGAACGATGACCTGCGCAACGCATTTCGCGAACTCGTAAACGCTATGAGCCTCGCGGGCGAACTCGGTCTACTCTCGCGCGTCGAGTCCCTCCGGGCGACGCCACTTAAGGACGGGTATGCAGGTGACCTCTTCGTCTCCTCGCAAGATCGACTCCAGGAGGCACTTCATCGCTACGCCGACGCCGACATGACACGCATCAACACACGTCGGCGACTCTTCGCCGACGATTCAGCTCAGGGTCTTGGCCTAATCGCCATCGCGACGGCAAAGTACGACACCATCCTCATGAACCCGCCATTCGGCGCCTGCACCAAACGCGCGAGGCCAGAATTCGAGAAGGCTTATCCCCGCGCAAAGAATGACATCTATGCGGCCTTCGTTGAGCGCGCCATCGAGTTGCTGGCGCCTCGCGGGAGGCTCGGTGCCATTACCTCCCGGACCGCATTCTTCCTCTCAAGTTTCCGGGTGTGGCGGGAGGAGATCCTCCTACGAAAGTCACCTCCGGTGGTTTTCGCGGACCTGGGCCGCGGCGTTCTGGATGGTGCGATGGTCGAAACCGCTGCCTACTGCCTGGAGGCGCGCTGATGACCATCTTCGTGAGACTCCTCGATGCGCCAGTACCGGAAAAAGCGCGAATCCTGGCTGAAGCGATTGGGCGGCGCCGTGAGCCTGATCGCGATACGGATGGTGCGAGCCGCCGCACTTTCATCCTGGACTCAGATGAATTTTATAGCATGCCTGGAAGTCCTTTTGCATATTGGGTCAGCGATGGCATACGGAAGTCCTTTTCGAAGCACCCTCGCTTGGCTTCCGGTGGGCGGGTCGCGCAAAGGACAAATTCGGTTGACGACAACTTTCGATTCGCGCGCCTGCATTGGGAGATTGGTTCGGATGGATCCGGCCTTATGTGGTTCCCCTGGTACAAAGGCGGCTCATATTCTCCCTACTACTATGACCCGGATACCGTGATCTGCTGGGACCAGTCGCGTGGAACGTATCCTGGGTTCATCGGTACGCCGAGCCGACCGCTCGAACGACCTGCGAGTGCAGATCTGTTCTTTCGGCCTGCACTGACGTGGCCCTTGAGGACGAACGGACTCAGTTTTCGTGTACTCCCGCGCGGTGGCATATTCGGTGCTAAGGGATCCGCGATGTGCCTGGAGGGCGACAGCCCTGAGGATCTATTCGTTCTTCTCGCTATTGTCAACTCATCCGCCTTTCGCTATCTTGTCTCGGTTCAGACGGCGAGGACCGAACTCGCCCAGTCGTACGAAGTCGGTCTTATTCAACAAACGCCGGTACCAGTGGCGCCGCAGGGGACGGCAACAAGGTTGTCCACACTCGCGCGACGTGCATGGTCATTGGCAAGGGCGCTCGACACCGTAAACGAGACCTCGCGCGCGTTCGTCTTGCCCGCCACGCTGATCAGTCGGTCGCTGCCATTCGACAGGGAACGGATCCAGAGCGAACTCTTGAGCATTCAGGCCGAAATCGACCACCAAGTCCTTGCCCTCTACGGGTTTGGTCCTGCGGAGCAAGGCGAGATAGCTGCATTCGGCGTTGGAGCCATGACGAATGGTGGCTCCGCTGACGCAGTCGAAGAGGACGGAGACGACGATAGGCGCGACAATGCGCAGAACTCCACATCGGCACTGCTGTCCTGGCTCGTGGGTGTCGTATTCGGGCGGTTCGACGCCAGATTGGCGACCGGGGAGCGGATCCTGCCCCCTGAGCCGGAACCGTTCGATCCGTTGCTGACCGCGTCGCCGGGCATGTGGCGTGACGGCGATCCGCAACTGGTTCGGTCACCGGACATCTTAGTCGACGATGAAGGACACCAACACGACGTCGCCGCGCTCGTTGCGGGAGCTGCCGACGGCGTTGGTGTGACGGCTCCCGAGACTTCTCAGTTGCGGCGCTGGCTGGCGCGGGACTTCTTTACCCTCCACATTCGGGCGTACTCGCGGAGCAGACGGAAGGCTCCGATCTACTGGCAACTGGCCACCCGCTCCGCGAGCTACTCGGTTTGGGTGTACATCCATGCCTTCTCCTCAGACACGATGTTCCGGATACAGGACGATTACATAGTGCCGAAGCTCCGGCTAGAGGAGCAGCGTCTCGGACGGCTGCGTGCGGAGGCCGGCGAAGGCGCATCCGCTGCTCAGCGACGTGCGATCGCCGAAAGGGAGGCCTTCGTCGATGAGCTACGCGCTCTGCTCGCCGAGGTGCGACGAGTCGCTCCGCTGTGGAGCCCAAGCCTCGACGACGGCGTCATCATCAATTTCGCGCTGCTCTGGCGGCTCGTGCCGCACCACAAGCAATGGCAGAGGGAACTCAAAGCGACCTGGGACGCGCTGTGCGACGGCAAATACGACTGGGCACACCTCGCGATGCGCTTCTGGCCTGATCGGGTCGTTCCCAAGTGCGTGGTAGACCGTAGTGTCGCCGTAGCTCATGGCCTCGAGAATGTCTTCTGGGAACAGGATCGCGACGGCAAATGGAGCCAGCGCAAGGAACCCATCCATGACGTCGATGATCTCGTCCGTGAACGGACATCGAACGCTGTCAGGGCGGCCTTGCATGATTTGCTTAATGCCCCTGCGGGCGTTAGTCGAGGAACGGTCGGCCGGCGTGCCACAGGAAGAACCCGCGGAGGTCGCTGATGCACCCGCTTTACGAGTATCTCGCTGGGCAACTGAGTAGCCAGGTACGCGCGCGCCGGGTGGTGGTCTGGTACGACCACCGCCGCGAGTTCATCGGGTTCGTCAACGAGCTCCGCGGCGGTGAGCGCGTTGACGAGCGAGCGGTCACAGTCAAGCTGAATGGCGCGGACATTCAGCTCATTGAATCAGCCAGCTCGATGTTTGAGGTGCGCTTCGCGGTGGAGCCGCTAGTCAGAGGTGACACGCCTGAGCCCGTCGTGATTTACCTGCCCGGGGTAACTAAGGAACCTACATCCGTGCTGATGGAGCTGGAGAAGGGCGGCATCTCCTGGACTCCTGCGCTGAGGCACCTCGCGCGGAATCTGCTGCTGAAGACGCAGACAGTCGGGACTGTTGATAGCTTGCTGGCAGAGGACCGGAAGCTGACCTACGCTGATCTTTCCAGCATCGCGGCGGACCAGGGTTCGTCCGGGCCTTCACTACTGCGCACCATCGTTCAAATACGGGATGACGATAATCTGATTGCCGAGTGGCTGGCCTCGGAGACCTATGACGAGGAGATTGCCGACAAGGCCGCGGTCGGTGAGCTGGTCGCGCTCATAGGGTCATCTCTTGGTCTGGGCCTTCCTGAGGATGCGGAGCTCGCACGTCTGCGCGCGCACACCCTTCGCTACGTCCTTGGCAGCGAGTTCCGTCGTGATCTCTCCTGTCCCCCGCCTGCGACTCTCGATGGTGTACCGGTGCCGGCGACGCAGCGCGAGGTCGACGCCGTACGCCGGATCGCGCAACGGCTCCGAATGAAGCACCGCGAGGCGTACCCGTCGCTTGCCGACCGGGTTGAGGACGAGTTGGGTCTGCGCAATGCCCCGCTTCCGCCAGAGGCGCTTGGCTCTATCGACACCTTCCGTTTTGAGGAGCAGGTGCTTCTGCGCCACTGTCACGATCTTGTTTGTGCGGGCAGCCTCGAGGATGCGCTCGCGACCGCTGAGCCGAGGGAGAACAGCTTCTGGCTCGATCGCGACGGGGAGCGCAAGGCGCAGTGGCGGGCGGTCGTGTACATGGCAGACCTCGGGCTTCAAGCGGCGCGTGTCCGGGCCGAGCTCCCTTTAAGCAGCGGGGACGCCAGGGTTTGGGTCGACCGCTATATCGCCGATGATGGCTGGTACCGCCTTGACCAAGCTCAACGCCGGATGGAGGCGTGGCTGACGGAGCTTGACGAGGTGCCGGAGCGACCGGTCGGCATCGTTAGGCAGGCGTACGACGAGACCTGCCGGGCGATGGCGGAGGGTTTCGTTCGCGCGCTCGTCGCATCGGGGTGGACGGTGAGCGGGACGCTGCATCAGACCAAGGTGTTCAGCGAGATTTTGGCCCGGCAGCCTCGTCCCGTCGCCTACATCTTCGTCGATGCGATGCGCTTCGAGATGGGCGCCGAACTCAAGGAGCGGCTTCCGAATACGTCCGAAGTATCCCTGCGGGCCGCAATCGCCGCACTTCCCAGTATCACGCCCGTGGGAATGGCGGCCCTGCATCCGGGAGCCGAAACGAGCTTCTCGGTGGTCGAGCGCAACGGTCGACTGGGCGCACAAATCGGCGACGTATTCCTACCGGATCTACCCGCCCGCCAGAAGTTCGCCGCATCACGGATTGCCGGGCTCGTCGACCTCAGCATGGATGAGCTGCTCGCCATGGCGCCGTCGAAGCTGCAGCAGACGGTGAAGGCGGCGCAAGTGGTCATCGTTCGATCGCAAGAGATCGACCATGCCGGCGAAGCTGGTTTCTCCTTCACAGCACGCAGGATCATGGACACAGTGATCGGCAACATTGCCCTGGCCGTCCGGCGACTGGCAAACGCCGGCATCGCCCAAGCCGTAATCAGTGCGGACCACGGGCACCTGTACTCCGCATCCGACCGGGACGAGTCAATGCGGGCGGACAAGCCCGGCGGCCAGGAGGTCGACCTGCATCGGCGCTGCTGGATCGGTCGAGGCGGAACCAACCCGCCAGGCAGCGTGCGCGTGAGCGGCTCAGATCTCGGCTACACCAGCGATCTCGACCTCATCTTTCCCCCAGGCGTGAGCGTGTTTCGGGCAGGCGGAGACCTGGCATTCCACCACGGCGGTCCAACACTGCAGGAGCTGGTCATCCCAGTACTAACCGTCCGTACCGCCACGACCGCATCGGCACCGCAAGCGCAGGCCGCAATGACGGTCGACGGCGTCCCGGCGACAATCACCAGCCGCATCTTCTCGGTATCGGTCTCGCTTGGCGGCGGACAGCTCGACCTGCTCGCGGAGACGCGGCTCGTGCGACCAGTGCTGCTGGCCAGCGGCCAGCAAGTCGGTGCCGTCAAGATGGCCGATGGCGGCGACCTCGACGAAGCCACCGGTAACGTACGTGTGAAACCCGAACGCCCGGTTAGCGTGTGGTTCATGCTCAGCGCTGATGTCACGGCGCTACGCCTCGTGGTGCTGGACCCGGCCACCGACGCCGAGCTATACCGGTCACCGGCAGACATCCCGGTGAGCCTGCTGATCTAACGCGAACTGGTAAAGCTTGGAGAACGATGGGCAACCCGCAGACCCTTACGCGCGAGGTGCTTGGGCAGAAGGTCAACCGGTACTTCGCCGGCAAGGTTGTGCGCAAGGACCTCGTCCGCAAGGTCAAGGTCGGCGCCAACGTGCCGGTCTTCGTCCTCGAGTACCTGCTCGGGAAGTACTGCTCCTCAACAGATGAGATGGCCATCCGGATGGGTCTGCAGGTTGTCGAGGAAACGCTCGCCAGCAACTACATCCGAGCTGATGAGTCGATGAAGGCGCAGGCGACGGTCAAGGACCGAGGCCGCCATACGTTCATCGACAAGGTCAAGGTTCGCCTCGTTGACTCAGACTATTGGGCCGAGGTCACCAACTTCGGCCACAAGAACGTCCACGTCCCGGAGCACTACGTCCGGGAGTACGAGCGCCTGGTTATGGGAGGTGTCTGGGCCCAAGTCGACATGCGCTTCGAGTACGACGAGGAGTCGAGGGGAAAAAACCCCTTCTGGATCGAGAGACTTACCCCGATTCAGATCGCCACCTTCGACCTCGCCGAGTACCGGGAGGCCCGGGCCCAGTTCACCACCGATGAGTGGCTCGACCTCATGATCCGCAGCATGGGCTACGAGCCCGATGCGATGTCCCGCCGGTTGAAGATGCTCTTCCTGGTCCGGCTCATCCCGCTCGCCGAACGCAACTACAACCTCGTCGAACTCGGCCCGCGCGGCACCGGCAAGTCCTACGTGGTGCAAGAGATTTCGCCGTACTCGGCTCTGCTTACGGGGGGCACCACCGTGGCGAACCTATTCGGCCACATGACTGGTCGGCAGAAGGGCATGGTCCAGATCTGGGACGTCGTTGGCTTCGACGAGGTCGCGGACCTGCAGAAGATGCCCAAAGAGGTCGTCACCACAATGAAGACCTACTGCGAGTCCGGCACGTACCAGCGGGGCCAAGAGGCCGTCTCCGGCGATGCCAGCATCGCCATGTTCGGCAACACCAATCAGCCCGTCGACGTCATGGTGCAGACCGGTCACCTCTTCGCGCCCATGCCTGACATCATCCGCGACGACATGGCCTTCATCGACCGGTTGCATTTCTACCTGCCAGGCTGGGAAATCCCGAAGATGCGCAATGAGCTCTTCACCGACGGCTACGGCTTCGTAGTCGACTACCTGGCTGAGGCTCTGCGCGACCTGCGTAAGCACAACTACACCGAGATCGTCGACCGGTACTTCTCGGTCGGCACACACCTCAACGCCCGCGACCGTAAAGCCGTACGCAAGACAGTCTCCGGCATGGTGAAGATCCTCTACCCGCATGGGGAAGTCCCCCGGGACGATCTCGCCGAGATCGTCGAACTCGCCCTCGAAGGGCGGCGGCGAGTCAAAGAACAACTCAAGAAGATGGGTTCGTTTGAGTACTACCAGACGTCATTCAGCTACACGGACAACGAGACCGGCGAAGAGCACTTCGTTGGTGTACCGGAGCAGGGTGGCCGCGACCTCATTTCTGCCGACCCGCTCTCGCCGGGTACGGCATACAGTGCCGGGGTGACCTCGGATGGGACTGTTGGGCTTTACCGCGTCGAGGTCTCGATTTCCGCCGGCGCTGGGAAGCTCAAGCTCGCCGGAGGTGTCACGGGCCCCATGAAGGAGGCCGTTCAGCGGGCCTTCAGCTACTTGCAGACCCACAAGAGCGAGATCGGGATCGCACGGGACTTCGACACATCTGACATCCACGTCGAGGTCATCGACCTACTCAACAATAAAGTCGCCGCCGAGCTAGGGGTCGCCTTCTTTATTGCGGCCTACTCTGCCATACGACGAGGACCGATCAGCCCCGCGCTGCTTATCTTGGGTGACATGAGCGTGCAGGGTAACATTAAGCCCCTGCGCTCGTTGGTCGAGCCGCTGCAGGTCGCGATGGATAACGGCGCGAAGCGTGCGCTTATCCCGATCGAGAACAAGCGCAACTTCCTCGATGTCAGCGCCGACATCATGGAGCACGTCGATCCCATCTTCTATGGCGACCCAAGGACTGCGGCAATCAAAGTGCTCGGCGGCCCTTGATTGCCTACGGGTCAGAAGGTCTAAAGTCGACTCCACGCTGGCCATCGGTCGCTCGACCCATGGAGCACACATCGAGCGAATCCGCGGCAACCGCAGCGCTCGTGATGGGTGTTTCCGTAGGTAGTTCGCGTGGATTGGAGAACGCGTCCACATTAGGAAACCGATGCTCACCCGGGCCCACCATCGGGGAACTGTTCGCGGTCGCGCAGGCGCCGCTGTCGGAGGAGGAGCCGCTCGAGACCGGCACCTGGCTGAACCGCAGTTGATCGCTGCAGCCAGGTCCCGGTCCGGATGAACCGCGACTCGGTTCCGGTGCGACTGGTTGGTCGGTAGGTCCGGGTCCATCTGCACGTCTCTCACCTGGTCATCCATGAAGGCCGGGTCGAGGTCGCCCGGCACGGCCGATGATGACCAAGGGCGGCGTCCGGCCTCGATCTGGACCACCTGGAAGCGCTGGTCGGCAAGCCCGGTGCGCTGCCCGGCTCGACCGCGCTTGAGCAGGGCCGAGCCGCCGGGAAGTTCTCCCCTGGTCCACGACGTCTGGTGGAAAGCCGTCCGCAAGGCCCACGGCGACGCTGCCGGTCAGAAACGCCCGATTTATTGCTTTCAGGGTGGTTGAGGTTAGCCTGAGGTTCGCTGGGCGGTCAGGGCCTTGGCCCGGGGTCGTGTGGGCTAGCGCCTCCGAACGAGATGCCACCTTGGATGTCGCGGGCCTGAACCACATTGCCCCCGACCGGGCCGGAGAGGTTGTTCACGACACCCCCCGGGCCTGCCTCCAGGTGAAGAACGAGGTCTTGCCAGAGTCGCCGGAGTTCATGATCAAACGCCGGGTCCTCGGCTGCCGCCTGCGCAAGCTCTTCGCGAAGTGACTCGAGGCGAGTGCCATCTGCCGGATCGGCCTCGGCCTCAGTGAGAGCCGCCTGCGCCGACCCGCTCCCTTGGAAGCGGCGCTTCACTAGCCGTGCCAGCGCGGTGAACGCGGCCCGGCCGGCCTCGGACAAGCCATCGGTCGCCTTCGTTGCCACCATCAGCGCAATCGATGCGAGAACATCCTCACCGGCCATCGTGACTCCCGCCTCTCCGGCAGCCCGGACATATGCAAGCGTAGATGCATACTCCGGCCGATCGGGTGCTCGGGTCAGCATCCCGACGCCAGGCGAACTCGCCACGTCTCGGACCTGGGGTCGGTTGATCGCAATAGTTACTCTGTGTGCGGATCGATTTGGTCGACGAAGCGAGTCTTATTCGAGGGATCGCGCCGCCGTCAGCACGTTTGACCCTCATTAATCGGTCATGATAAGGTTACTGAGAGTAATACTGCTGCTTGGGCGGTGAGGGGAAGCATGACTGGAAAATGGAAAGCTGATTCCTCGGCGTCATTCTTGCGACGGTTGGGAAAGTCGTCGCACGAGCTCGGGCAGACATCTGGCGACGGCAGCTGCCCGGATATCTGGGAGCTCGACAATGGCGACGTCGTGGTTATCGGGGCGGACCTGACTGCATCGTATGCGGCGCGACTGCCGGAGGGCGTCAGCGTCGATCCTGGTGAGCGTCTGGTCGTGATCCCCCGCGCGACGATCCTCGCCGCCAAGGCGGACATTCCGGATGCATGATCTTTTTGGCGGCGCGAGGGGCGAGCGGCTGGAGCTGGACGCCTACTACGCCGACTTCGATGAGAAGCTCTGGTCGACCTTGGCTCCTGGCTTCTGGAAACTGGAACGTCAGCAGTTCTTCAAGGAGCCCGGAAACGCAAGCTGGGAAGCCTTCGCGAAAGGCGACTGGCAGGAGTCGATGCGCATTATCGAGGCCGAGCGACCGGGCATGATCGACTACTATCGGAAGATTGAAGAGCGCGGTTTCGTCAATCGGCGGGTCCGCGTGGTGGAGCAACCCATCATTCCCTACCTTCAGTGGGAATTGCATGTCTTGCGAATGCGCGATCAGTACGGCGGAAAGGTTCGGATCGTCACCGGTGAGCAGGTCGCGGACTTTGAACGCGACGCCCCGCTACCGGAGATCTACACCCACGGGACCATGGTGATGTACCAGGCCGTCTACGACGACGACGGAGTTCTGGAGTCCGCGCGCCGATTCGTCGATCGTGACCTCGTGGTGCGCTGCCAGAGGTTCATCCAGGACTTGTACGAGATCGGCCAGCCGCTGGAGCCGTACTTCAACGAGCATGTCGCGGTCCTCCCGCCGCCGCGGCAGCCGTAGCCGTCGTTCCCCTTGATCGGAACGCAGTGATGTCCACGGACGAGCCCACCGACCAGGACGGCACGGTGTGGCACGGCAATCGCCTGGCGGCGTCCGGCGCCGCGGGCGACGTCGTGCAGGCTCGTGATGTGCACGGAGGTGTGCATTTCCATCGGCCAGGACCGGGGGCCGAAGCCCCGTTCGCGGTGAGGCCGTCGCAGTTGCCGGGCGATGTCCGGGGTTTCGTCAACCGGCACACGGAGCTGGCTGACCTCACCGGCGCGCTGACCGGTGACCCTGAGGAGCCCTTGGCTGCCGCGGTCATGGTGATCACCGGCACGGCTGGGGTCGGAAAGACCTCCCTGGCTCTGCACTGGGCGCACAGCGTCCGCCAGCAGTTCCCGGATGGCCAGTTGTATGTCAACCTGCGCGGCTACGACCCGGGAACGCCAGCGGTGCCCGACCAGGTGCTGGACCGCTTCCTGCGCGACCTCGGCGTCCCGGCCACGGCCATTCCGGTCTACCTGGAGGACCGCGCGTCGCTGTACCGCTCGCTGCTGGCCGACCACCGGATGCTGGTGATCCTCGATAACGCCGCGACCGCCGAGCAGGTCCGGCCACTGTTACCCGGGACGCCCAACTCCCTGGCGTTGGTGACCAGCCGCAGCCGACTCTCCGGGCTGATCGCCCGGCACGGCGCCCTCCGGGTCGGGGTGGACATCCTGCCGGAGGACGACGCCGTTGCTTTACTGGGAAACGTGACCGCACGGTACCGAGCCGACGACCAACGCCACGAGCTGGTGGAGTTGGCGCGGCTCTGCGCCCGGTTGCCGCTGGCGTTGCGGATCGCCGCCGAACGCGCCGCCAGCCGACCCATGATGCGCCTCGACGAGCTCATCGCCGACCTGCGCGACGAGTCGGGACTCTGGGACGCGCTGACCGCCGAAGGCGACGACGACACCGACGCCGTCCGTACGGTGTTCGCCTGGTCCTATCGAGCCCTGCCGGAGCCCGCCGCGCAGCTGTTTCGCCTCCTCGGCCTGCACCCCGGCAACGACTTCGGCCTCCCCGCCGCGGCAGCCCTGGCCGGCATCGACACCAAACCGGTCCGCCAGCAACTCGACGTGCTGATCGGCGCGCACCTGCTCGAACAGCCCGCGCCCGGCCGGTATCAGTTCCACGACCTGCTGCGCGCCTACGCACTGGATCAGGTCCGCCTCCTCGAAACCCCGCACGCCCAAACCGAGGCGTTGCGTCGAGTGATCGGCTGGTATCTGCACACCGCCGACGGCGCCCAGTCCCGCATCGCCCCCTTCGACCGATACCACCTGACCGAACCCGTACCTGCGGAAGTCCACCCGCTGACCTTCGACAGCTACGCGACCGCGCTGCACTGGTACCAGACCGAGGCCACCAACCTCGTCGGCGCGACGCGGGCCGCCGCCGAGGCAGGCCAGCACACGCTCGCCTGGCAGCTCGCTGCGGTTTTGCGCGCGATCTACATCCACCAGAACGCCTTCGACGACTGGCTGACCACCAGCCGTATCGGTGTCGACTCGGCCGCCCGCGCCGGCGACCGTGCCGGCCAAGCCGAAGCCTGGGAAAGCCTCGGCAAGGCATACTTCCAGTCCCGCCGCCTCGACGAAGCCGAAACCAGCCACCGCGCTGCGCTGGATATCCGCCGGGAAATTGGAGACCGGTTCGGGGAAGCCAAGTCCATCAACGCGCTGGGCCTGATCGGTCTGCGCCTCCGCCGGCTCGCGGACGCCCGGTCGTTCTTCGATCAGAGTCGGGCGATCTTCCACGACCTCGGCGAACGCCGCTGGATGGCGCTCATGCAGAGCAACCTTGCCGAGACGCTCTGCGAGCTACAGCAGCCGCAGGCCGCCGCCGAGATCCTTGATGAGGCGCTGACGGTGTTTCGCGAACTCGGTGACCACTTCGGCATAGGTAACGCGTTGTTCCTGCTCAGCTGGGCACAAAGAGATCTCGGTGACATCGCCGGCGCGCGCGTCGCCGTGGATCAGGCCCTCACCGTCGCCGAGGATGACGAAAACCAGGTATGGCAGGCGCACTGGCTGGTCGAACTGGGAAAGGTCCAGCGAGCCGCCGACCAGCCCGCCGACGCGCTGGTCTCCTATCAGCGGGCGGCAACGATCCAGCGCCGGCTCGGCGACCGCAGCCGCGAGGCCTTCGCGATCGAGGGGGCGGGCCAGGCGTACGAGCAGATGGGCCGCGTCGCCGAGGCGACGGACTTCTACCGGGTAGCCGCGGACACTTACCGCGAACTCGACGACCGGTGGAGCCTGGCCCGGTGCCTGCACCACCTCGCGAGGGCCCTCGACCGGCATGGCTCCCGGGAGCAAGCCAGATCCTCTTGGGAGCAGGCACTTCCCCTCCTCGCGGACTTCGATGACCCCGAGGCCAGCGCGCTACGCGAGCGCATTACCCGAGCACTCAGCAACTGATAGCGGGCGGCTGCGCGGGTGCCGACTCCACGATCCAGATCGGCGCATCAGCACACTGCACCCGGATGCCGTCCGCCGATTCCAGCCGGGTCCGCAGCACCTTCAGCCACCGACCGCCGACCTCGGCAACAGGAGCATGATCCGGCCCCATGAAGCCGAACATCCGCACCTGGTTGTGCACCTGCACAGCGGTCCGCGACCAATCCACCACCGAGAACTCGGGCTCCACGAACCCCGCGTAGGACGCGCCGGCCTCATCCTGCGGAACCCCGGTAAGACCCTTCGCTACCTGGTCCAACGCGGCCGTGAGCACCTTGTTGAGGACAGGCCTGACTCGCTGCCACAACCGCTGCGGAGTGACGTCCTCCTCCAGCGCGATCCCACCCCGCTGAGCAAGGATCGGACCGGTGTCGAACTGCTCGTCCATCCGATGGACCGTCAACCCGATCTCCGTGTCACCGTTCCGGATCGCCCACAACACCGGCGCCGGCCCCCGGTACCTGGGCAACAGCGACGAATGAACATTGATCACACCCAACCGAGGTGTACGCAACACGGACACAGGCAGCTTCCAGTTGAAGCCATAGACCACCAGCAGATCCAGCCGATATCCGACCAAGCCGTCGGCCAACCCTTCAGCAGTACCGGGCAGCAGCAGATCCATGCCCGGCGGCAGCGCCTCCATCACACGACCGGCGACCGCCGCCGCGCGAGCGTCCGTCCGGCCTTTCGGCTTCATCGAGCGGCAATAGACGTACGCGACGGGCTGGTGGCCCGCCCCAACACAAGTGCTGTGGAGCGCTGCGAACTCATCGATGCCGAAAGTCGCAAGGGCAACACGCATCGGAGCGGCCACGCGTGTGACACTACCCGCTCGCAAAGCAGTGCCTCAGCGCCGGAACTCGAGTCACAGCGAACGATGGACGAATTCGACAGGGATGATCTGGATGACTTGTCGCCGTGAGTTGGTCCGACGTCGCGCCCGCGAGCGTACGAGACGCCGCGCGCCCGGCACCTTAGCCTGGCTCACTCGCCCATGACTATCAGCGCGGCGCTCGGACTGGTGTTGTCACTCGTTTGAGCAGCAGGTACGGATGTACCTTCTCGTGTCCTTGCTGCCCTTCTACCCTTTTAGGGTGATTGGATGGTCTTCTAGGTGGAGCCCAATCGCGCGGCTTAGGCGCCTACCCGGGAGTAATTTCTCATGTCACGGGGATTGCCGTTCAAGAGTTGCTCTTGTCGTGATGAGAACAGGAACAAGATCGGCGCTGCATGTCCGCGGCTGCGACGTGCCGGTGGTGCGTGGAGCGCCGCCCACGGCACGTGGGGCTACCGGATTGAGCTGCCGGTGCAGCCCGAGGGTAAACGGTGGCAGTTGCGACGTTTTGGTTTCGCTACCCGTGAAGCGGCGCTCGTTGACCGTAGCCGCGCACAGTCGCTGCTCGAACTCGCTGGTGACGACAACGCAGTCGGCAACGAGATCGCGCGCATGCTCAGGGACACCAAGAGCGGTCGGTCGTTTCCCGATCGGGATGTTGTAGCCCGCCGCGTCCGCGCGGGGCTCGTGGCATCTGCGGCGATGACTGTGGGTGACTACCTCTGGCAGTGGCATGCCAGTCGTCGCAAGATCCAAGCCACCACGTTGGTCAGTTACGAGAGCCATATCCGTGTTCATCTCGTGCCGCACCTTGGTCACATCCCGATCGATCGGCTCCGAGTCGGTCATCTCCAGTCGATGTTCGACAGCATCAGCGACCGCAACCTCCAGATCGACATCGCCCGCTGCAGCGATGACGTCCAGGTCCGGGAGTCGGTCAAAGGTGTCCGTAGGACGGGCCCGGCAACGATGCAACGTATCCGTGCGACCGTGCGCAAGGCCCTCAACGATGCGATACGCACCCATCGACTCATCGAGTTCAACCCCGCCGCGTACGTCGAGTTGCCGTCGGTTCAAGCACCGAGGGCGAGGGTGTGGACCGCCGCCGCCGTACAGCAGTGGAAGGAGACGGGACTACGGCCCAGCAGCGTCATGGTGTGGACACCCGAGCAAGCCGGCGCGTTCCTCGATCATGTCGAGGACCATGACGCCTTTGTCTACCCGATCGTCGTTCTCATCCTGCACCGGGGCCTGCGTCGCGGCGAGGCGCTCGGCCTGCGCGAAAACGACGTCGACCTGGCGGGTAGGACCGCCACGATCGCTCAGCAGCTCACGACCGTCGGCTATGAACCTGTGATCAAGGTCGTCAAGAGTTACGCCGGTAACCGCATCATCGCGCTCGACGCCTCCACGACCACGGCGTTACGCATCTACCAGCAGCGGCGGGAACACCGGCGGGCCGACGCTGCCTGGCCGAAGACCGAGTTGTTCTTCGTGCGACCTGACGGTCGCCAATGGCATCCTGAACAGGTCAGCGATCGCTTCGAGCGACTCGTCGCAGATGCGGGCTGCCGCCGATCCGGCTGCACGACCTACGGCACTGCGCCGCGACGTTCCTCAAGGCGTCCGGATCCGACCTCAAGGACATCCAGGAGGTACTCGGTCTCTCGAGTATCACCGTCGCGGCGAACACCTACACCTCGGTCGTGCACGAACTCGAGTCCGAACGCGCCAAGGCCGAAGCCGCCTCTGCCTTGGTACCACGCCGATCAAGTGCCGCAGCCGGCACACGTGCGAGCCAGCCGCACGAGAACGACCCAGGTGGGCCGGAGGCAACACCATGCGAACCGACCGTCGACCATCGCCGGCGACCCGATCTCGTTGAGTCCACGCACTTCGCGGCGGGAATGAGCCCTTCGTTGACGCCGACCCTCCCGCGTCGGGCTTGGCCGGTCACGGCCCACGTGGCGAGCGCGTCGGCCCATCCGTACGTCGGCATGTACGGCAGCTCTTGGTGCACTCGGTGGGCTGAGGAGTCGAGTGCACATTGGCCGGAGCGAGTGATCCATGCGTCGTGATCTATCGTGCTGGCCATCCATCAGCGATCGGAGGGCAAGCTTTGACTGTCCGCACACGGCTGTATCTCGTCCGCCACGGCGAGCAGGACCCGGCCACCGGCCACAGCCGGAACGGAGGTCTATCGCGGCTCGGCCGCGATCAGGCCGACCGGCTTGGCCGGCGGCTTCGCACGGTGCCCTTCTCCGCGGTCCACCACAGCCCGCTGACCCGGGCGGCTCAGACCGCCGACATCGTCGCCGGCCATCTCCCGGACGTCGCACGCCACGAGTGCGATTTCGTGAGGGACCGCACCCCGGTGCCCTCCGCGGGACAGCGGGACAGCTATCCGGACCGGTGGCTCGACTGGCTCGACGGCGTACCCGACGACGAACGCGATGAGGACGCCATCGCCTTGCGAGCAGCGGTCGACCATTTCGGCGTCATCGGCGAGGAAGACCGACACGAACTGCTGATCACCCACAACTTCGTGATCGGCTGGTTCGTGCGCCACGTCCTGGACGCCCCCGACTGGCGTTGGATCGGCCTCAACCAGGCCAACTGCGCCATCACCACCGTGCAATGGGACTCCGACCGGCCACCGACCTTACTCAGCTTCAACGACACCGGACACCTGTAATGCGACGGCGTCCGCGTGTTCGCCACCGAGCGCCAAGACAACACGGACAGTGACTGCAAGTAGTCAGGCTCGCGCACCATTCGCGGCGGACCCGGACGTTCGGATCAAACGTACCGGTGTTCAGCTGACCGAATGCCGTTCCGATGGTCTCGGACCACTACCTCGCCGGGCCCGACCGCATCAGCGCAGTACGGGCCGTGCACGTCGAGCGCCGCGATGTCGTTGGTGATGACGGCCGGCCCGAAGAAGGCCGGATCCAAGACGTACGCCACCCGGGTGCCGGCGCCCGCGGGAGCCAGGAACCGCGCCGGAGGTTCGGATGGCTGCAAACCGGCAAGCGCCTGCCGGAAGCCTTGGCCATCTCGCCAGACCTCGACATGGGTCTGCGAACTCACCGCCGCGGCGGCAGCGCTCAGCCAACGATCGGCAGTCAACAGGCTGTTCTCGTAACCGAGCCTCGGCACGTCCTGGCCCGTCAGGGTTTCCGCCTGGTCGTCGGTGACCGAGAAGACGAGATCAGCGGTGATATCGACGACGACATGCGGCACATGGCTGCCGGCCACCCGCGCCGCCGGATGGAACGCGTGGCAGGCGACCGCGCACACCACCTTCGTCGCCAGCCGCCGATCACCCGGACCCACCCCGAAGTACATGCCAGGCCGCTTACGCACACCATCTTCCATCGACAGGACCGTGAGATCTGCCGCGGTGTAGCCGAGTTCCGCCACCCGTCGACGCTATCCGAGCCGACCCGAGATCAACAGCTACCCGAGGAAGCGCTGACGAACGGCGGCATCCGAAGCACGCGAACCCGACCAAAGACCTGAACGCAACGTGACAGACGCACCCAGCGTCGCCCTCGATCGGCGGGAAATGAGGAAGGCATCCGAGCACGGCCGTTTCAAGATCATGAGTTTGGTGTGAGTGCCGCGTCGCGGTCTGGCCACAGTGGCGTGTCGCGGGGCGTGATGGGAACGAAGCTCCGGTAG
>NZ_JOJL01000033.1 GCF_000721705.1 Actinoplanes subtropicus | reverse complement strand
AGTCGTATACCGAGCCGTACCGGAAGGACCCGACCCGACGCACCCTACGAAGCCCCGAATCGATCTTCAAGGCTCAACATCAAAGCTAAATGTCGTACCGGTCCCCTAGGGTCGGTGCATGAGCCACTTCGATGAGGCGTATTCGGCGGTGCAGGCCGCGCTGGACGCCGGGGCGCGCTACGCCGACGCACGCATCATGGTGCGCCGCACCGAGTCGATGACCGCCCGCGACGGGGACGTCGAGGATCTGAGCTCCGACGAGAGCGCCGGCCTCGGCGT
Organism: Actinoplanes subtropicus; assembly: GCF_000721705.1. Lineage (GTDB taxonomy): Bacteria > Actinomycetota > Actinomycetes > Mycobacteriales > Micromonosporaceae > Actinoplanes > Actinoplanes subtropicus. The sequence continues at coordinate 86,676 of NZ_JOJL01000033.1, read as the reverse complement.
TCGGGCCCTGGTCGGGTCCAGCTGGGGTTTCTACGCCGTGCCCGACCTCTCCGATGCCACCGCCCGGGCGGCCGGGCGGCGGGCCGCGCAGATCGCCGCGGCCAGCGCGACCGTGCCCGGGCCGCCGATCGATCTGGTGCCCACCGGGGCCGGCGAGGCGAGCTGGGCCAGCGACTGCGCGGTCGACCCGCTCTCGGTGCCGCTGTCCGCCAAGGGCGACCTGCTGGTCGGGGCCACCGCCGCGGCCAGAGCGGCCGGCGCCGACCTTGCCGAGGCCCTGTGCCGCAGCTGGGATACCCGCAAATGGTTCGTCTCCAGCGAGGGGCACCGCGTCGAGCAGCACATCCGCGAGTGCGGCGCGGGCGTCTGGGCGAGCGCGCTCGGCGACGGCGAGGTGCAGCGCCGGTCCTGGCCGTCGTATGGCGGCCAGTTCGGCACCCGCGGCTGGGAGCTGATCGACGAGCTCGACCTGATCGCCAACGCCCCGCGGATGGCCGAGGAGGCGCGCGCCCTGGTCACCGCGCCGCTCTGCCCGGCCGGCGAGACCACGCTGATCCTCGGCGGCGAGCAGCTGGCCCTGCAGATCCACGAGTCGGTCGGGCACGCCATCGAGCTCGACCGCATCCTCGGGTGGGAGGCGGCGTTCGCCGGCACCAGCTGGCTCGACCTGGAAAAGCTGGGCTCGCTGCGCTATGGCTCCGACCTCATGAACATCACCATCGACCCGACCATCCCGGGCGCGCTGGGCAGCTTCGGGTATGACGACGAGGGCACCCCGGCGGCCAAGCGGGACGCGGTCCGCGACGGCATCTGGGTCGGCGTGCTCGCCGGGCGCGACTCGGCCGCCGTGGCCGGGCTCGACTACGCCGGCAGCGTCCGCTCCGACGGCTGGGCCCGGCTGCCGATGGTCCGGATGACCAACGTCGGCCTCGAGCCGGGCCCGCACACGCTCGACGAGATCATCGCGGCCACCGACGACGGCGTCTTCATGGAGACCAACCGGTCCTGGTCGATCGACGACCGGCGGCTCAACTTCCAATTCGGGACCGAGATGGGGTACGAGGTGAAGAACGGCAAACGCGGCCGCCTGCTGCGCAACCCGACCTACACCGGCATCGGCCCCAAGTTCTGGCAGTCGATGGACATGCTCTCCTCCGAGACGATCGCCTGGGGCACACCGAACTGCGGAAAGGGCCAGCCGGGCCAGATCGGGCACACCGGCCACCCGGCGGCGCCGGCCCGCTTCACCAACGTACGCGTGGGGGTGCGCGGATGAGCGTCGAGCTGGAACTCGCCGGCCGGGTCGTCGGGCTGGTCCGCTCCGCGGCAGGCCCGGCGGCACAGGCCGAGGTCCTGGTGGAGCACACCGCCGAGGCCCTGACCAGGTTCGCGAATTCGGCCATCCACCAGAATGTGGCCGAGGCGAGCACGACCGTACGGCTGCGGCTGCACCTGGCGGGGCGCAGCGCGGCCGGCGCCACCACGATCACCACGGCGGACGGCCTGCGCGCGCTGGTCGACCGGACGATCGAGGCGGTCCGGCTGAGCCCGCCCGACCCGACCTGGCCGGGCCTGACCCGGCCCACGCCGCTGCACGTCTCGGCCGGCCACCCCGGCTCGGGCGAGCACTCGGGGCTCGACTTCGGCTTCGACGAGGCGACCGCGCGAGCCGATCCGGCCGAGCGGGCCACCCGCGTGCGCGATTTCGTCCGCGCGGCCGGCGGGCTGGAGACGGCCGGCTACTGCCGCACGGTGTATGCCTCGGCCGCCTTCGCGAACAGCGACGGGCACGCCGTCGAGGGCCGCACGGCCGAGGCCGCGATGGACGGCATCGCCCGCGTCGACGGCGCGGACGGCGTGGCCCGGCTGGCCAGCGGCCGGCTCGGCGACATCGACGGCGCGACGCTGGGCGCGCGGGCCGCGGCCAAGGCCCGGGCCGCCCGCAGCCCGGTCGAGCTGCCGCCGGGGCGCTACGAGGTGGTGCTGGAGCCCGAGGCGGTCGCCGATGTGCTGGAAAACCTCGCGGGGTTCGGCTTCAACGGCAAGCTGGTCAACCAGCGGCAGTCGTTCGCCGAACTGGGCGCCGAGCAGTTCGACCCGTCGGTGACCATCGTGGACGATCCGCTGGGCAGCCGCGGCGAGCCGATGCCCGGCCTGCCGTTCGACGGCGAGGGCACGCCGCGCCGCACGCTGGTGCTGGTGCGCGACGGGGTCACCAAGGCGGTGACACACGACCGCCGCACCGCGGCCGAGGCGGGCACCGAGTCGACCGGGCACGCCTGGAGCCACTCGCGCGAGTGGGGGCCGGTGGCGACCAGCATGCGGCTCGAGGCGGCGCCGGCCGCGACCGAGCCGGTGCTGCCGCCGGCGGCCGAGCCGGGCCCGACCGCCGAGTCGGCCCGCCCGTTGGTGACGCACGTCGAGCGCGGGCTGCTGATCACCGACCTGTGGTACACGAGGGTGCTCGACCCGAAGAGCCTGGTGGTCACCGGCCTGACCCGGAACGGGGTGTGGCTGGTGGAGGACGGTGAGGTCACCGCGGCGGTCGGCAACATGCGGTTCACCCAGTCCTATCCGCAGGCGCTCGGCATCGGCATGGTCCGCGGCATCGGCAGCGAGTCGGTACTGCTGCCCGATCGGTGGTGGGGCGTCCGGTTCGCCGCGCCCGCGGTTCACCTGGCCAGCTGGAACCTCACCGGGAACGCCTCTGGATAAAAGACCGCGCATTGACCGGCGTGTTTCACTGAGCCGGTGAGCGACACGCCACGCGACCAGGATGACGACGACGCGCCGACCGGCGAGATCTCGATCGGCCGGAGCGTGGGCGACGCCGACGGGCCGGGCTCGGGCGACGCCGACGGGCCGGGCTCGGGCGACCCCAGCGGGCCGCGCTCGGGCGACCCCAGCGGGCCGCGCTCGGGCGACCCCAGCGGGCCTGGCTCGGCCGGCGCCGGCGGGTCCGGCGCGGGCGACACCGGCGACGCCGCCACGACCGCTGCCTCGGCCGCTGGCAAACCCCGGCGGCTGCTCAGCTTCGGGCCGCTCCCGGCCACTCCCGGCGACCCCCGTCACCGGCGCCGCCGCCGCTGGTTCGGCACCGGCCTCGCGGTCGCCGCCGCGATCCTTCTCGTCGCCCTCTGCGCCGGCGCGCTCTCCGTCATCTCGGCCGTCAACGGCGTCCGCGACCGCGCCGCCGACGCCCGCACCGCCCGGGCCCTGCGCGAAAACGACTGCCTCGACCTGGAGAAGCGGCTCAACCGCCTGGTCCCGCCCGGCTCGACGACCGGCCCGGCCGCGCGGGCCACCGCCATCCGGGACGAGAACGCGGCCGTCCGCATCTACGTCGACCAGCTGGCCACGCAGCGGGACGAGGACGCCTGGCGGCAGTTGCTCGACGCGCGGACCGTCTTCGCCGACGCGCTGGATCGCCAGGCCAAATCCCGTACGCCCGCGTTTTTTGTCGCTCCCCGGACCGACAACGGCCTCGCCGTGGCCGATCAGCTGATCCAATGGTCTCCGGCGCCATGCGCCGGAGCGATCCGGCGACTGGCCGCTCCCGAGCTCTGAGGAGCCCGGCTGCCAAGATCGACTACCTTGTTCGCGCAGGTCGATATGAGCGGGCCCGGATTTTGTGACATAGACATCATCCCTGAGCCGGAAAGTGTCCCACCCCAGGCGTAACGTGTGCCACACATCTCGGACGCATGGCGGCTGTGGGGCGCCTACGCCCGTTAACAGCCGGGTCACTTGGACAGGGCACATCAGGAGATCGAATGACGACGACGGCAACGAGGCCGACCGGGCCGGCCGATGATCGGGCGGGCCGCACGCGCGCCGCGATCGCGGCGAAAACGTTGCGCACCGACCGATGGTGGTTCCCCCCACTTGTCACCTTCGTGGGTCTAGCGGCTTGGGTCCTCTACGCGACCGTCCGCGTCTTCATGCACAAGTGGTATTTCGTTTCGGATTACCACTACCTAACGCCGTTCTACTCACCGTGTCTGACCGACCGGTGCGTCGAGGGCTCGGCCGAGTTCGGCACGCCGCTGCCCAGCAACTGGTTCATCCCCGAGGCCGCTTTCACGCTGCCGTTCCTGCTGCTGTTCCGGCTGACCTGCTACTACTACCGGAAGGCGTATTACCGCGCCTTCTGGCTGTCGCCGCCGGCCTGCGCGGTGCCCGACGGGCACCAGAAATACACCGGCGAGACCCGCTTCCCGCTGATCTTCCAGAACGTCCACCGGTATGCGTTCTACGCCGCCGCGATCATCTCGATCATCAATACGTGGGACGCGATCCGCGCCTTCCAGAGCCCCAGCGGCTTCGGCTTCGGCCTGGGCAACATCGTGCTGGTCGTCAACGTGGTGATGCTCTGGGCGTACACGTTGTCCTGCCACTCCTGCCGGCACATCGCCGGCGGCCGGCTCAAGCATTTCTCCAAGCACCCGCTGCGCTACCGATTCTGGACCTTCGTGTCGAAGCTGAACACCAAGCACATGCAGCTGGCCTGGACCACGCTGGGCACGCTCGCGCTGACCGACTTCTACGTCATGGCCGTCTCCGCGCACTGGTTCTCCGACCTGCGATTCATCGGCTGAGGGGGCGACGACGATGACTACCCGAATCGAACGGCACCACTACGACGTCGTCGTGATCGGCGCCGGCGGCGCCGGCCTGCGCGCGGCGATCGAGGCCCGGCTCGCCGGGAAGAAGACCGCGATCATCTCGAAGTCGCTCTTCGGCAAGGCGCACACGGTCATGGCCGAGGGCGGCGCGGCCGCCGCCATGGGCAACGTGAACTCGCGCGACAACTGGATGGTGCACTTCCGCGACACCATGCGCGGCGGCAAGTTCCTGAACAACTTCCGGATGGCCGAGCTGCACGCCAAGGAGGCGCCGGAGCGGATCTGGGAGCTGGAGACCTACGGCGCGCTCTTCGACCGCACCAAGGACGGCAAGATCTCCCAGCGGAACTTCGGCGGCCATGAGTATCCGCGGCTCGCCCACGTCGGCGACCGCACCGGCCTTGAGCTGATCCGTACCCTCCAGCAGAAGATCGTGTCGCTGCAGCAGGAGGACTACGCCGAGACCGGCAACTACGAGTCGAAGATCCGGGTCTTCGCCGAGACCACGATCACCGAGCTGATGCTCGACGGTGACAAGGTCGCCGGCGCCTTCGGGTATTACCGCGAGTCCGGCGAGTTCCTCCTGCTGGAGGCGCCGGCCGTGGTCCTCGCGACCGGCGGTGTCGGCCGCAGCTACAAGGTGACCTCGAATTCCTGGGAGTACACCGGCGACGGCCACGCCCTCGCCCTGCGCGCCGGCGCCACGCTGATCAACATGGAGTTCCTCCAGTTCCACCCGACCGGCATGGTCTGGCCGCCCAGCGTCAAGGGCATCCTGGTCACCGAGTCGGTCCGGGGCGACGGCGGCGTGCTGCGCAACTCCGAGGGCAAGCGGTTCATGTTCAACTACGTCCCCGACGTGTTCCGCAAGCAGTACGCGGACACCGAGGAGGAGGCCGACCGCTGGTACACCGACCCGGACAACAACCGCCGCCCGCCCGAGCTGTTGCCCCGGGACGAGGTGGCCCGGGCGATCAACAGCGAGGTCAAGGCGGGTCGCGGCACCCCGGCCGGCGGCGTCTACCTGGATGTCTCCACCCGGATGCCGGCCGAGACCATCATCAAGCGCCTGCCGTCGATGCATCACCAGTTCAAGGAGCTGGCCGACGTCGACATCACCAAGGAGCCGATGGAGGTCGGGCCGACCTGTCACTACGTGATGGGCGGCGTCGAGGTCGACCCGGATTCGGCGGCCGCGGCCGGCACGGTGACCGGGCTGTTCGCGGCCGGCGAGGTGTCCGGCGGCATGCACGGCTCCAACCGGCTCGGCGGCAACTCGCTCTCCGACCTGCTGGTCTTCGGCAAGCGCGCGGGCGAGCACGCGGCGGCCTACGTCGACGCGCTGACCAAGCGGCCCAAGGTCGACACGGCCGACGTGGAGTCCGCCGTCGACGTCGCGCTGGCGCCGCTGAACCGGCAGAGCGGGGAAAACCCGTACACCCTGCAGCAAGATCTTCAGGCGGTGATGGGCGACCTGGTCGGCATCATCCGGCGGGCCGGCGAGCTGACCGACGCGGCCAAGCGGCTGCAGGAGCTCAAGGCGCGGGTGGCCAACGTCGGCGCGACCGGCGGCCGGCGTTACAACCCCGGCTGGCACCTCGCCCTCGACCTGCGCAACATGCTGGTCGTCTCGGAGTGCACGGCGAAGGCGGCGCTCGAGCGGGAGGAGTCGCGCGGCGGCCACACCCGGGAAGACTTCCCCGGCATGAGCCCCGAGTGGCGCAAGGTCAACCTGGTCTGCTCGGTCGACGACTCCGGCGACGTGCACCTGGAGCGCAAGCCGCTGCCGAAGATGCGCGGCGAGCTGATCACCCTGTTCGACCGCGCCGAGCTGTCGAAATACCTGACCGACACGGAACTGGACGAGTTCGATGCACTGCCCGGCGCGGGCAAGACGGAGGCGAAGTAATGGGCACCAAGCGCCACTTCCGCGTCTGGCGCGGCGACTCGTCCGGCGGCGAGATCCAGGATTTCGACGTCGAGGTCAACGACGGCGAGGTCGTGCTCGACATCATCCACCGGCTGCAGGCCACCCAGACGCCCGACCTGGCCTGCCGGTGGAACTGCAAGGCCGGCAAATGCGGCTCCTGCTCGATGGAGATCAACGGCATGCCCCGGCTGGGCTGCATGACGCGGATGTCCACCTTCGAGGAGACCGAGACCGTCACGATCACCCCGCTGCGGACCTTCCCGGTCATCCGCGACCTGGTCACCGACGTCTCGTTCAACTACCAGAAGGCGCGCGAGACCCCCGCGTTCGCCCCGCCGGAGGGTGTCGCGCCGGGTCAGTACCGCATGCAGCAGGTCGACGTCGAGCGCTCGCAGGAGTTCCGCAAGTGCATCGAGTGCTACCTCTGCCAGAACACGTGCCACGTGGTGCGCGACCACGAGGAGAACAAGACCGCCTTCTCCGGCCCGCGCTTCTTCATCCGCGCGGCCGAGCTCGACATGCACCCGCTGGACGCGCGCGAGGACCGCAAGGACTACGCGCAGGCGCACCAGGGCCTCGGCTACTGCAACATCACCAAGTGCTGCACCGAGGTGTGCCCCGAGCACATCAAGATCACTGACAACGCGATCATCCCGATGAAGGAACGCGTCGTCGACCGTCGCTACGACCCGCTCGTCTGGCTGGGCCGCAAGATCTTCCGCCGCGACCAGCTCGACGAGCCGTCCCGCACTCCGGCCCCGGTCGGCGCCATGCCCGCCGCCACCCCCGAGGTGCACACCGCGGGCACCCCGTTCACCAGCGCCCGCCAGGGCGAGGCCCCGCCCGTCCGCGACGACGGCAAGATGGACGTCGCCGAGCTGGCCCTCCCCCATCAGGGCGGCCCGTCTCCGTTCGGCGACGACCAGGAGTTCCCGCTCCCCACCGAAAGCCTCACCTACAACCCGCCGTCCCACGAAAACCCGGACGACGAAAAGCACTGACTCCATCCAGGTGCGGAGGCCGTCGCTCGCTGGGTGGCGGCCTCTGTCCCTTGCGCCGTACGCGTGACCCAGCCCCCAACCGCATTCCGCCCGTCCCCGGTGAGCCGGCGATCTGGGTGGTGGGTTGCGCTCCGGAAGGCGGTTCCGGGCTGTCCCGTCGGGTCGGCCTCCATTCCTACGACCGTCAGCGAGGCTCGGCGGGATGGTCGGTGGCGGGGGCCAGCTCGCGCTGGGTGATGGCTATGTCGTACCAGGCGCCGTTCTTGAAGCCGATGCGGCGGTGGACGCCGACCGGCCGGAAACCCAAGGATGCGTGCAGGCCCTCGCTCGCCGGGTTGGGCAGAGTCATTTTGGCGACCGCGACCCGGTAGCCGCGCTCGACCAGCCTGGCCAGCAGCGCCTCGTAGAGTGACCGGCCCACGCCGGCGCCGCGGTGTGCCGGGGAGAGGTAGATGCTCGTCTCGCACGACCAGCGGTAGGCCTCGCGGGCGGCGAACGGGCGCGCGTACGCGTAGCCGGCCACCTCGCCGCCCAGCTCGGCGACCAGCCAGGCGTGGGTGCCGGCCGCCTCGCGGATGCGGGCCGCCATCTGGGGCTCGGTGGGCGGGGTGGTCTCGAAGCTGACCGCGGTGTCCAGCACGAACGGGCGGTAGATGGCCACGCACGCGGCCGCGTCGGCCTCGCTCGCGTCGCGGATCGTCAGTCGCGGCGACGCTTGCTCAACCACTGCAGGACCTCCAGCGCGTGCATCGCGGGGGCGGCGATCGGATGAAAGACATGCTCGATCACGTCGTCCCGGATGACCAGCGTGAGGCGCCGATAGAGAACCATGTCACCCGCGCGGAAGGTGGGCAGCCCGAGCCCGGTCGCCAGGGTCATGCGCGGGTCGGGCAGCAGCGGGTACGGCAGGCGCAGCCGGTGCACGAGCTCGCGCTGGTAGCCGGTCGACTGTGCGGACAGCCCGAACACCCGTGCGGCACCCGCCGCGAGCAGCTCGGCGTGGTGGTCACGGAACCAGGACGCCTGCTCCGTTGAGCCGCGCGCGCCGGGGATCTCCAGGAGGCTGTCCGGCAGGTCCACGCCGGGGCGGCCGGTCAGCGGGTAGACGAACACGACGCTGCGGCCGGGCCCGAGCGCGCCGAGGTCGACCGGGCGGCCGTCGGTGGCGTAGAAGCTCAGGCCCGGCACCCGCGACCCGACCAGCTCGGCGGGGTCGGCACTGCCCCGCGCCGGCGCGGGCGGACGCACCCGGCCGGCCACCGCGTCCAGCCGCTCGTGCAGGCCGTCGCGTTGGGCGGTGAGCCTGCCGATCCGCTCCTGCAGACCGTCGATCGCGCTGCGGTAGGTGGCGACCGCGGCCGCGCACACGTCGGCGTCCCGCCCGTCGGCCAGGCTCTCCACGAACGGCCGGGTCTCCTCGACGCTGAGCCCGAGCGCGGTCAGCTCGCGGATCTGCTGGACCAGGCGGACGGCGATCGGCGGGTACTCCCGGTAACCGTTGCCCAGGCGCCGCGGGACGACCAGGCCCGCCGCCTCGTAGTAGCGCAGTGCCCGCACGGTGGTCCCGGTGCGACGCGCCAACTCTCCGACCCGCATGCGGCGACCCTAAACCCGAACCCGAGGGTACGGGTCAAACCGCGTCCCAGCTCACGGGCGTCCGATCAGCAGCCGCAGGGAGCCGACGAACTGCGGTTGGGTGAGCAGATGCCCGTACGACCGCTGCCACCTGCCGGAAGTCAGGTCGGAGCGTAAGTTTTCGACGGCGCGGCCGGTCGCCTCCGGCGTGATGAAACCCCACGCCGACTGGGCGGCGCGCACCCGCGGGTCGAGGAAGGCCTCGGGTCGCGCGTAGTAGGCCTCGGTGAAGCCGTCGACGCAGTCGATCGGGATCGGCACCTCGAGCACGTCGGTCGTGCGGCCGAGCGCGGCGGCGATCATCGCGATGGCCGGGTAGCGGCGGCGTTCGGCGGCGATCAGCTCGGGGGCGTACTCGGCCAGCCAGAACCGGTCCAGCTCGGCGCCGTCGAAGGTCAGCACGACGACCGGGCCCCGGGCGACCCGGCGCAGCTCGGCCAGGCCGGCCGCGGTGTCGCGCCACTGGTGCACGGTCACGGTCGCCATCACCGCGTCGAAGGCGTCGTCGTCGAAGGGCAGGCGCTCGGCGGTCGCGTCCAGGGCCGGCGCGGCGCCCGGTGGCCGCTGGGCGCGCATCGCCGCGGAGGGCTCGACCGCCAGCACGTAGCGGTCGCCGGGCTCGTAGGAACCGGCGCCGGCGCCGACGTTGAGCACCGTGCGGGCGTCGCCGAGCGCGGTGTGGATCAGCGCGGCTATCCGCGGATCGGGGCGGCGGCGTCGGGCGTAGCCCCGGCCGTGGGTGTCGTAGTCGAAGTCTCCGGCGAGTGTCCGCGTCATCGGGCGACGCTAAACGTGCACCCCGGGGGACGGGTCAAGCCTGTTTCGCGGTGACCAGCCAATGCTCGAGGCCGTCGAGGATGCGTTCCAGGCCGAAGGCGAAGCTGTCCTCCCAGATCTTCATCGGCTCGGCGTCGTCCATCGGATTGGCCTGGCGCCATTGGTCGTAGTGCGGGTGGTCGGCGGTGATCCGGTCGAGATAAGGCTCGAGGTTCTTGAAATACTCGCTGACCGGGATGCCCGACTGGCGCAGCGCACTGGTCCCCGCGGCCTGGGTGGTGGCCGAGCCGATGGCGTGCCCGTGGATCAAGGCGCTGACGTGGGACATCGCCCACCCGGTGAAGCCGGCGTCGGTGAGCAGCGCGATCACGCGGTCGCCCATGCGCAGTGCGTTGGGCCCGAGGGTGGGCTTGGTGCCGAGCAGGGCGATCACCCAGGGGTGGCGCAGCAGGGTGGCGCGCACGCCGTTGGCGAAGGTCGAGACGCTGACCCGCCAGGGCGCGTCGCCGGCCTCGGGCACGTAGATCTCGCCCAGCACCTCGTCGACGGCCAGCTCGAGCAGCTCCTCCTTGTTCGCCACGTGCCAGTACAGCGAGGTGGCGCCGGCGTCGAGCCGGGTGCCGAGCCGGCGCATGCTCAGCCCGGCCGTGCCCTCGGCGTCGAGCAGCTCGATCGCGGCCCGGACGATCTGCTCGCGGCTGAGGCTGGGCTGGCCACCACGGGCGCGGGGCGGACGCGTCCACACCGAGTGGAAGAAGTCCGGCTTGGCTGACATGCCAACAATGGTAAACGCACTCGAACAGTGTACGACCTCGATGGTACGGTGTACGAGTCAATCGCACACCGTACGAGAGAAGCCCGTCATGCCGGAGCGCAACCCTCGCCGATGGCTCATCCTCGGCGTGCTGTGTCTGAGCCTGCTCGTGGTCGTCATCGACAACATGGTTCTCAACATCGCGATCCCGTCGCTGATCCGCGACCTGGGCGCGAGCACGTCGGAGATCCAGTGGATCATCGACTCGTACGTCCTGGTCTTCGCCGGCCTGCTGCTGACCGCCGGCAGCCTGTCCGACCGGCACGGGCGGCGCCGCGGGCTGATCATCGGCCTGGTCGTGTTCGGCAGCGGGTCGCTGCTCGCGACTCTTTGCCGGACGCCCGAGCAGCTGATCGCCGCGCGCGGCCTGATGGGCGTCGGCGGCGCGTTCCTGATGCCGGGCACCCTGTCGATCATCACGACCGTCTTCGACGAGCAGGAGCGCAAGAAGGCGATCGCCATCTGGAGCTCGGTGCTGGCGCTCGGCGCGCTCGGCAGCCCGGTGATCGGCGGCCTGCTCCTGCAGCACTTCTGGTGGGGCTCGGTCTTCCTGATCAACGTGCCGGTCGCCGCCCTCGCGATCGTCGCGGCGCTGCTGATCATCCCGGAGTCGCGCGGCGCGGCCAGCCGGCCCGACCTGCTCGGCGCGCTGCTCTCGATGATCGGCATGTCCGCGCTCGTGTGGGCGGTCATCGCGACGTCGCGGGTCGGCTGGGGTTCGCCGCAGACCATCGGCGGGTTCGTGGTCGCCGCCGTCGGGCTCACCGGGTTCGCGCTGTGGGAGCGGCATGTCGCCGAGCCGATGCTGCCGCTGTCGCTGTTCCGCGACCGCAACTTCGCGGGGGCGAGCTTCTCGATCGTGCTGCTGTCGTTCTCGGGCGGCGGCGTGGTGCTCGTGTTGACGCAGCACATCCAGTTCGTGCTGGGCTATTCGCCGATGAAGGCCGGGCTCGCGTTCGTGCCGATGATCGTGACCGCGATGATCTTCAACGGCGTGGGCGTGGTCGTCGACAAGCGGCTCGGCACCCGTGTCGCGATGGCGAGCGGGTTGCTGCTGATGGGCGGCGGGTTCGGCGTGCTGGCCTCGCTCAGCCCCGGGGACGGCTATCTCAAGCTGGCCACCGCGCTCGTCGTGATCGGCATGGGCAGCGGCATCGCCGGGCCGGCGGCGTATGGCACGCTGCTCGCCGCGCTGCCGCCCGAACGGGTGGGCGTCGGGTCCGCGGTCAACGACACGGTGCAGCAGGTCGGCCAGGCGCTGAGCATCGCGGTGCTGGGCAGCGTGCTGACCACGGCCTACCGGTCGGCGATGCCCACCGACGTGGTCGCCCGGGCCCGTGACTCGATCGGCGACGCGCTCCGCATCGCCGCCCAGACCGGCGACGCGGCGCTGGCCCAGGTCGCGAAGGACTCGTTCGTGCAGGCCATCGCGGTGACGTCGCTGCTCGGCGTCTTCGGCGGCATCGCGGCGGCGGTGGTCGCGGTGACGGTCCTGCGCCCGAAGCCGAAACCCGAGGCCGCCCAGCCGGCGGCCGAGCCGACTCCGGTCTCTCAGGCCAACGTGTAACCCAGACCGGCGGGGTTGTCGACGGTCAGGGCGCGTTGGCTGACTTGGGCGACGATCGTACCCAGGCTGCCCTTCTGCGTGCCGTAGGCACCGACCACGTAGCCGGTGGCAGTGGCTTGGGTGTCCGAGACCCAGGCTCGGGTGCCGAAGACGCGGGCCGTGCTCTCCACGTCGATCGCTCGGTGAGTGTCATGAGTCTTGGCCGCGTTGCGAACGGTGATCGTCCCGTAGTCCAGCCGGTCGCAGCCGTTGACGTTGAACCCGATGCCGTTCGTCTCGGCGGCGGTGAGCCGGTCGACCACGTACGTGCCACCGGCCTGAAGGAGGAAGCCACTTGCCGGGGTGTTGCTCGCCGCGACATCCACCAGGGTGACGATGCTGCCCGACGCGAAGACGCCGTGCACACCCGGAGAGTCGATAGTGAGACCAGACGCGACCACCCGGCCCGTGCTGATGACCCGAAAACCGGAGTCGGTACCGCCGTGACCGTCGACAACCCACTGACCACCCCGGGCGATCCGGACCCGCTCGACGACCACGTCGTCCGGGACCCGGGTGGCCCACCCCGAGTCGTAAGCGCACAGCAGCCCGGCCGAGGCGGTCGTGTCGATGACGGCGTCGCGGATCGTCACCCCGCTCTGGCCGACCACCGTCACACCGCGCGCCTTCGACCGGGTGACGCTGAGGTTGGTGGCCAGCCCGCCGGTGTTGGCCGGCCCGGACGCGTAATTGACGAAGGCGACCCCGTCGTCGCCGGTGTCCACCGTGGTGATGCGGTCCGCCCGGCCGTCCTGACAGTTGGCGAAGTGCAGGCCGTCGGCCATCGTGCCGGTGATCAGGGCACCGACGACGACCGAACGCGTGCAGCGGTAGAAGAGCAACCCGGCGGCGGCGGACCCGTCGACGCGGATGTCTTCGACGTAAGTGTCGGTGGTGCTATCGAACAGCAGACACTCCTGGGCGTCCACCCGTTGCGTCGGGGCGGTCGCGAAGGCCGTGCTCAGCCCGTAGAACCGGGCGCCGGTGCCCGAGCGGAAGACCAGACCCCGATTCGCGCCGGCGGTGAACACGAATCGAGCCGCTGGTGCCATTGCCAGGGCGCCGGCGAAGGAGGCGATGACGACATCGACGCCGCTGTTGTCGACCTGATAGTCGCCGGCGGGGAAGTAGACGGCGGCCGAGGAATTCGACAGGGCCGCCACCAGAGCCGAGCGGTTGGCGGCCGGGCTGTTGGCGGGCGCGATACCCAGATCGCCGGCCGGCGTCCACAAGCCACTTGCCGGCGGCGCGGCCGACGCGGTGGCCGGATCCGCCAATGCCCCGGCCAATCCGGCCGCTCCGGCGGCCAGCATGAATCGTCGCGAAATCGCCATCGCCATCATCCCCGTTCGTCAGCGATTACCCGCGGCGAAAGTAAACCACGGATATCGATCACGCCGTCGACGGCGCCCCGTCAGCCGAGTTGGTTGATGCGGACCGTGTTGCCGGCCGGGTCGCGGAAGGCGCAGTCGCGGATGCCGTACGGCTGGTCGGTCGGTTCCTGCACCACCTCGGCGCCGGTGGCCTGGATCCGGTCGAAGGCCTCGTCGACGTTCGTCGAGGCGAGGACCACCATCGCGTACGTGCCCTTGGCCATCAGTTCGGCGATCGTGCGGCGTTCGTCGTCGGTCAGGCCGGGGTCGACGGCCGGCGGGTGCAGGACGATCGACGTCTGCGGCTGGCCGGCCGGGCCCACCGTGAGCCAGCGCATGGCGCCGTGGCCGACCTCGCCGCGGACCTCGAAACCGAGGGCGTCACGGTAGAAGGCGAGCGACTTCTCCGGATCGTCTGCCGGCAGGAACGAGCTGTGAATGATGAGGTCCATGCCGGTCACGCTAGTGACGGCGACCGGCGGCGGCTTCTCGATTCCTGACCGGTCGCAGCACCTGCGCGGCCACACAGCCGGGCAGGCCGGCCGCCGGGCCGGCGCCCAGCTTGCGGTAGGCGCTCGGCGAGATGCCGACCAGTTCGGAGAAGCGGCTGCTGAACGAGCCCAGCGACGAACAGCCGACGGCGAAACAGACCTCGGTGACGGAGAGATCGCCGCGGCGCAGCAGGGTCATCGCCCGCTCTATCCGGCGGGTCATCAGATAGCTGTACGGAGACTCGCCGTACGCGGCGCGGAACTCCCGGCTCAGGTGACCGGCCGACATGTGCGCGCCGCGGGCCAGCGCCTCGACGTCGAGGGGCTGGGCGAACTCGCGGTCGATCCGGTCCTTGACCCGCCGCAGCCGTACGAGATCGGCGAGACGGTGGGCGTCGACGCTGGTCACCACCACAGCGTGCCTCGGCCGGGAACGGGTGACAACCAATCGCGCGCGGTAGTCGGTTGTTCGCGCGTGTACCCGTCCTGGTTCCCGTTCGGGACGGGTGTCGTTCACAGACCCTCCATAGGTTCCGCTTGATCCGACAACATGTAGGTGTCCGTTCCGGCGACACCTGGCGAAGGGACCATGTGATGGTCAAGTTCCGGAGAGTCAGGCCGCGCATGACCGCGGCGCTAGCGGTTACGGCCGCTTTGACGATCGTGCTGCCCACGGCCGCCGAGGCCGGCTCGAGCCAGCCGACCGGTTATGGGTCGACGACGACACCGATCAAACACCTGGTGGTGATCTACCAGGAGAATGTGTCGTTCGACCACTATTTCGGCACCTACCCGAAGGCGGCCAACACCTCGGGCCAGCCGTTCCGGGCGAGCAAGCACACGCCGAGCGTGAACGGCTTGGCCGACACCAAGGGCGCGGGCGGCAAGGGAACTCTGCTGACCAACAACCCGAACACCGACGCCTCGGGCAAGAAGGTCAACCCGCGCCGGCTCAACCCGGCCACCATCAACGACGTGCTGACCTGCGACCAGGACCACGACTACAACGACGAGCAGAAGGCCTTCAACGGCGGGGCGATGGACAAGTTCGTCACCACCGTCGGGACCAGCGGCGGCACGAGCGGGACCGGGCAGGCCTGCAGCGCCAGCGACGT
Source organism: Actinoplanes subtropicus (assembly GCF_000721705.1). GTDB lineage: Bacteria > Actinomycetota > Actinomycetes > Mycobacteriales > Micromonosporaceae > Actinoplanes > Actinoplanes subtropicus. Next base: position 71,309 of record NZ_JOJL01000033.1, on the reverse strand, counting down.
GATGAACTACTACGACGGCAACACCGTCACCGCGTTGTGGAACTACGCCCAGCAGTACGCGATGAGCGACAACTCGTTCGGCACCACGTTCGGCCCGTCGTCGCCCGGCGCGATCAACGTGGTCTCCGGTAACACCGGCGGCGTCGGCAAGATGATCAACGGCGCCGACACCGACGGCGACACCGTCCCGGACGGCAAGGGCGGCACCTCCCTGATCGAGGACGCCCAGCCGTACTACGACGACTGCTCCACCCGGGACGCGGCGACGCTGACCGGCAAGAACGTCGGCGACCTGCTCAACGGCGCCGGCCTGTCGTGGGGCTGGTTCCAGGGCGGCTTCCGCCCGACCACGTCGTTCGCGCAGGCGACCGGCGGCACCCAGCCCACCTCGACGTTCACGCCGGACCAGTTCAAGGGCAAGTTCGCCCAGAAGCCGGCCTCCGACCAGGGCCTGTGCAACGCGGTCCACCCGGTCGGCGCGGCGGTCGGCGGGGTCGGCGGGGTCACGCCGGGGCCGAACAACTACGGCAACAAGGACGACTACATCCCGCACCACGAGCCGTTCAACTACTACGCCTCGACCGCGAACCCGCACCACCTGCCGCCGGCCTCGCTCGCGGCCATCGGCACCGACACGCAGACCGTCACCGCCGGGGTGCCGCAGTTCAACACCGCCAACCACCAGTACGACACCAGCGACTTCGACGCCCTCGTCGGCGCCATCGCGCACGGGTACCTGTCGCCGGATCACCTGCCGGCGGTCAGCTTCCTCAAGGCGCCCGGCTACCAGGACGGGCACGCGGGCTACTCGGACCCGCTGGACGAGCAGCAGTTCGTCGTCAACGAGATCAACAACCTGCAGCACACCCCGGACTGGTCGTCCACCGCGGTCGTGGTGGCCTACGACGACTCGGACGGCTGGTACGACCACGCCTTCAGCGGCATCCACAACCCGTCCAACACCGCCGGCGTGGCCAACCCGCCCGGCCCGCAGGACTGGCTGACCGGCACCGGCCTGTGCGGCGACACCACCAAGAAGGCCCCGCTGGCCGGGCAGAACGGCCGCTGCGGCTACGGCCCCCGGCTGCCGCTGCTGGTCATCTCCCCGTGGGCCAAGCACAACGCGGTCGACCACACGCTGACCGACCAGTCCTCGGTCGTGAGGTTCGTCGAGGACAACTGGAAGCTGCCCCGGATCCCGGGCTCCTTCGACGCCATCGCCGGCACCCTCAACCACCTGTTCGCCTTCGATGACCACCACGGCGGGAACAACCGCAAGCTCTACCTCGACCCGGTCACCGGCCAGCCCGTCCGCGACTAGCCATTCGACCCACCTCCCGGCCGGGGCCCTCAGGGGTCCCGGCCGGCCTTCGTACGGGTGTACTAAGATGGCCAGGTGACCAGCACCTACCAGCCGTCGATGCTCGACCTGGTGGCCGGGCCCAGCCCGACGCCCACGCTCGAGCCGCTGCGCGGCCACGTGACCCGCCACCGGCTGACCGCCGGGGCCTGGGTCGACGTGCTGCCCGGCTGGCTGCACGGGTCCGACGAGGTCTTCGACACGCTGCTCGGCATCGACTGGCGGGCCGATCGCCGGCAGATGTATGACAACGTCGTCGACGTGCCCCGGCTGCTGCGCTGGTTCGGCGGCGACGAGACGCTCCCCCACCCCGCGCTGGAGGCGGCGAAGGCCGCATTGAGCAGCTATTACGCGGAGGAGTTGGGCGAGGCGTTCGTGACCGCGGGGATGTGCCTGTATCGCGACGGCCGAGACAGCGTGGCCTGGCACGGCGACACGATCGGGCGCTCGGCCCGGCACGACACGATGGTCGCCATTCTGTCGCTGGGCTCGCCGCGTTTCCTGTCCCTGCGGCCGCGGGCCGGCGGGCACGAGACGCTGCGCTTCCCGCAGGGGCACGGCGATCTGATCGTGATGGGCGGGTCCTGCCAGCGCACGTGGGAGCACGCGATCCTCAAGACGGCGAAGCCGGTGGGCCCTCGAATAAGCGTCCAGTTCCGCCCGATCAACGTGGCGTGATTCCGGGGCCGGCCGCGTTGCGCCTCGGCAGGGTGGGCTGGCGCCGTTTGGGGTGATCGCGCGCCCGGGGGTGCGGTGCCCGCGGGGGGAGAATGGTAGCGCGCCTCGGATGAGGGCGCGGGCGCGCGGGTGGGGCGCGGGTGCGGATGGGGCGCGGGTGCGGATGGGGCGCGGGTGCGGGTGCCGCGCCGGCGGCCAGTGCGGGTGCGGCAGGGGGCGCGTGTGGCGTGGGCGCCGGTGCGGGCGCGGGGCGGACGCGAGTCCGCGCACGGCACGAACGGGGGCGTCGCGGGCGCGTGGCGTCGCGGGCGCGTGGCGTCGCGGGCGCGTGGCGTCGCGGGCGTGTGGCGTCGCGTGGCGTCGCGGGCGCGTGGCGTCGCGGGCGCGTGGCGTCGCGGGGCCGGAACGGGCACGGGCGCGGGCGCGGCACGGGCGCGGGCACGGCGCGGGCACGGCACGGCGCGGGCACGGGGCGGGCACGGCACGGGGCGGGCACGGCACGGCGCGGGCACGGCACGGCGCGGGCACGGCACGGGCACGGGCACGGCACGGCACGGGCACGGCACGGCACGGGCACGGCACGGCACGGCACGGGCACGGCACGGCACGGGCACGGCACGGCACGGGCACGGCACGGCACGGCACGGCACGGCACGGCACGGCACGGCACGGGCACGGCACGGCACGGCGCGGGCACGGCACGGCGCGGGCACGGGGCGGGCACGGCACGGCGCGGGCACGGGGCGGGCACGGCACGGCGCGGGCACGGCGCGGGCACGGGACGGGGCGGGCACGGCCGTTTGGGCGGCGCGCTGCGGGTGCGACGCAGGCGCCGGTGCGGGCGCGGGCACGAGCACGGGTGCCACGCGGGTGCGGCACGAGCGGATGCGGGCGCAAGCGAGGGCAGGGACGTGAGCGCGGATGCCGGTGCCACGCGGGTGCCGCACGAGCGGGTGCGGGCGCGAGAGCGGGCGCCACGCGGGGTGCGCGAGCGGGTGCGGACGCGAGAGCAGGTGCCACGCGGTGTGCGCGAGCGGGTGCGGATGCGGAGGTGCGGCGGCGGGCTGGGGCGTGTGAGTGGTGAGGCGCGGGGCAAGGGGCGCGGGGCAGGGGGCGCGGGGCAAGGGGGGCGCGAGCGGCTTTGAGGGGGACTGTCGGCGAACGCTGGGCGACCGCGGGCGAAAGCGGTGGTTGACGGGGCCGGCTGGAAAGTTACACTCCAAGTGTAAAAAGTTGACCTTTGCGTTCCACTCAGGACTTCCGCCGGTGCGAGCCCGAGGTGACCATGTCAACGCGCGATGAGCAGGGGCTTTATATTCATCACACTACGGTTCGGTTTGGCGGGCTATTGGCGCTCGACGATGTCTCGCTGCGGGTTCCGCCGGGGCGGGTGGTCGGGATCATTGGGCCTAACGGGGCTGGGAAGACGACGCTCTTCAATGTGATCTGCGGGTTTGTGGTGCCGCAGGCGGGGGCGATCACGTTGGACGGGCGGCCGCTGCGACCGCGGCCGGATCATCTGTATCGGCACGGGATCGCGCGGACGCTGCAGGGGGTGGGGCAGTTCGGCGGGATGACGGTGCTGGAGAACGTTCAGGTCGGGCAGCGCCGCCGGGCAAGACCCGAGGAGGCGTACGCGGCCCTCGAGCGTTGCGGGGTCGCCGAGCATGCCGGTGAGTATCCGGGGAGCCTGCCGTATGCCAAGCGCAAACGGGTCGAGCTGGCCCGGGCGCTGGTCGCGCGGCCGCGGATTCTCCTGCTCGACGAGCCGGCCGGCGGGCTGGACGCGGCGGAGATCGGCTGGCTGGCCGAGCTGATCCGGAGCGCCCGCACCACCGTCCTGCTGGTCGAGCACCACATGGACCTGGTCATGTCGGTCTGCGACGAGATTCTCGTGCTCGACTTCGGCAAGCCGATCGCGCTGGGCACCCCGGGCGAGATCCGGTCGGACCCCAAGGTGGCCGAGGCGTATCTGGGAGCCCCGGCATGACAACGGGACGACCGCAAGGGACGGGGCTGCTCGAGGTTGACGGGCTGACCGCCGGGTATGGCGCCGCGCCCGTGCTGCACGACGTCGATCTCACGGTGGGCGCCGGGCGGATCGTCGCGGTGCTCGGGGCGAACGGCGCGGGCAAGACCACGCTCCTGCGTACGATATCCGGCTTGTTGCCCGCGGCCGCCGGGCGGATCACGTTCGACGGCGTCGACCTGCGCGGGGTGAAGGTCGAGCGGATGGTGCGGCATGGCATCGCGCACGTGCCGGAGGGCCGCGGCGTGGTCACCGAGCTGACCGTGGACGAGAACCTTCGGCTCGGCAACCTCTGGCGGCGGCGGCCGAAAAAACGAGGCGGGCTCGACGAGATCTATGACCTGTTCCCGGCGCTCGCCGGCCGAAAGAACCACCTCGGCCACCAACTCTCCGGCGGCGAGCGGCAGATGCTCGCGATCGGCCGGGCGCTGGCCGCCCGGCCCCGGCTGCTGCTGCTCGACGAGCCCTCCCTCGGGCTGGCCCCGAAGCTCACCGCCCAGATCCTGGGGCTGCTGCGGGACCTGCGTGATCGCACCGGCCTGGCCGTGCTGCTGGTCGAGCAGAACGTCCGTAGCGCACTGTCCATCGCCGACGAGGGTGTCGTGCTGAATCTGGGCCGGATAGCGGCCCGGGAGAGGGCCGACAAGCTCGCCGGCGACGCCGATCTCCGGCACGCTTACCTGGGGTTCTGACATGGACCGATTCCTGTACCTGACCTTCGACGGGCTCAGCCGGGGCGCGGTCTACGCGGCGTTCGCGCTGGCCCTGGTGCTGATCTGGCGGGCCGCCCGGATCGTGAACTTCGCCCAGGGCGCGATGGCGGTGGCGACCGCGTACGCCGGCTATTCGGTGGCCGACGCGACCGGTTCCTACTGGCTCGGCTTCCTGGTCGCTGTCACCGGTGGCCTCGTGCTCGGCGCGGTGGTCGAGCGGGTGGTGATGCGCTTCGTCGACCACTCGTCGCCGCTCAACGGCGTGGTGGTGGCGCTCGGCCTGGTGCTGATCATCCAGGGCGTGCTCGGGATGATCTACGGCGACGGGTACCGGCCGGCTCCGGCGCCGTTCAGCCGGGACGCGTTCGAGATCGGCGGCATCGCCATTCTCTCCCGCTACGACCTGTTCGTGTTCGCCGCGGTGGGCGCGGTGGTCGTCCTTCTCACGCTTCTCTTCACCCGTACGGCGACCGGCCTGCGGATGCGCGCGGCGGCCTTCGCGCCCGACGTCTCGCGGCTTCTGGGGGTGCCGGTCGGCGGGATGCTGACGCTCGGCTGGGCGCTCGCGGCGGCGGTCGGCTCCCTCGCCGGGATGCTGGTCCTCCCGACCGAGTTGGGCCTGCACCCGAACGCGATGGATCTGCTGTTCGTCTCGGCGTTCACCGCGGCCGTGGTGGGCGGGCTGGACAGCCCGGTCGGCGCGGTGGTCGGCGGTCTGGTGGTGGGCCTGCTGCTGGCGTACGTCGGCGGCTATCTCGGCGCCACGGTCGCGCCGATGGCGGTGCTGGTCCTGCTCGTGGTGGTGCTGCTGGGCCGGCCGGACGGGCTGTTCGCCAGGGCGAAGGCGAGGACCGCGTGACGATCCTCCAAGACGCGACAAAGACGAAAGATCACCAAAAGTCGCCCCCGAAGAGCACACCGCTGCTGCTGGTCATCGCCGGAGCGATCATCGTGGTCGCCCTGACCTACGTCCTGCCCCCGTTCCGGAACTACCAGTTGGCGACGATCGGGGCGTACTTCTGCGTGACCGCCGGCCTGACCGTGCTGACCGGGCTCAACGGCCAGCTCAGCCTCGGCCACGGCGCGCTGATGGCGACGGGCGCCTACACGCTGGCCCTCTGGCAGAACAAATTCGACCTGCTGCTGCCGGGCATCGCGCTGGCGGTGCTGGTCACCACGGTCGTCGGCGGGATCATCGGGCTCGCCGCGGCCCGCCTGAGGGGGCCGTACCTGGCCGGGCTGACGCTGGCGGTGGCGGTCGTCGTCCCCAGCATCACCAGCACGTTCGACAAGACCTTCAACAGCGACCAGGGGCTGTCCGTGGCGCTGGACCCGCCGCCGGGCGTGATCCCGGTCGAGCAGTGGCAGGCGTGGCTCTGCTGGGCGGGTGCGCTGCTGACGGTGCTGGTCCTGGCGTACCTCGTCCGCGGTCGTTTCGGGCGGGACCTGCGCGCGGTGCGGGACGACGAGACCGCCGCCAAGCTCGCGGGGGTCGGCGTCGCCCGTACGCAAGTCATGGCTTTTGTGGTTTCCGCGGCGTGTGCCGGGTTGGCGGGCGCTCTCTTCGCGGTGCTCGCGCAGAGCGTCTCCCCCGGCGCCTTTCCACTCACGCTGTCGCTGTTCCTGCTGATGGCCATCGTGATCGGCGGGCTGGGCCGGCTCACCGGCGCGCTGATCGGCGCGGTCCTGCTGGTCGCATTGCCGTCGGTGGCTCAGTCGATCGCCGAGGACGCGGGCTCGCAGCACCTCGAGGGCAACCTCGCGCTCACCTTCTTCGGCGTCGTCCTCGTCCTGGTCATGCTCGCCGCGCCCGGCGGGCTGGCCGCACTCAAGTTCCCCCGAAGATCCCGTAGGCAGAAAGGCTGAGCAATGAGACGCACCGCGACCGTCCTCGCCGCGCTGCTGCTGGCCGCCGGCTGCAGCAACGGAAACAGCACCAGCAGTGGGGGCAGCGGCAACACGCCCGGCGTGACCGACAACTCGATCCTGATCGGCACGCATCAGCCGCTCACCGGGCCGGCCGCCGCCGGCTACTCCGAGATCGCCCCGGCCACCAAGGCCTACTTCGACTACGTCAACGCGAACGGCGGCATCTACGGCCGCAAGATCACATACAAGATCATGGACGACGGCTACAACCCCGCCAACACCCAGCAGGTCGTACGCCAGCTGGTCCTGCAGGACAAGGTGTTCGCGATCCTCAACGGGCTGGGCACGCCCACGCACACCGGCGTGCTCGACTTCCTCAAGACCAACCGGGTGCCCGACCTCTTCGTGGCCAGCGGCAGCCGCACCTGGAACCAGCCGGGCAAGTATCCAGGGACGTTCGGCTTCAACCCCGACTACACGATCGAAGGCAAAATCCTTGCGGCGTACGTGAAGCAGACGTACGCCGGCAAGAAGGTCTGCTTCCTCGGCCAGGACGACGACTTCGGGCGGGACAGCCTCGCGGGCGTCGAGAAGGTCCTCGGGACGGTGGCCGCCAAGCAGACCTACGTGGTGACCAACCCGAACGTCGGCCCGCAGATGGGCGCCTTCAAGGCGGCGGCCTGCGACGTCGTCATCCTCGCCAGCATCCCCGGCTTCACCGCGCTGTCGATCGGCACGGCCGCGAAGATCGGTTTCAAGCCGCAGTTCGTGGTCAGCAACGTCGGTTCCGACCCCAGCACGCTCACCAAGACGCTGGGCGCGGCGGCACCGCTGCTCGAGGGTGTCGTGGCGGCCAACTACCTGCCGCTGGACACCGACGAATCCAACCCGTGGATCCAGCTTTACAAGAAGGTCAACAGCCAATACAACGGGAACGCCGCCTTCGACAACAACGTCGTGTACGGCATGTCCGTCGGCTACCTGTTCGTCCAGGCTCTGCAGGGCGCCGGCAAGGACCTCACCAGGGACAAGCTGACCGCGGCGGTGCAGAAGGGCGGGTTCACCGGGCCGGGGCTGGTCCCGACGCGCTTCTCGGCGCAAGATCATTCAGGGTACGCCGGCGAGCAGATCACCAAGCTCACCGGCGGCAAGGCGACCTACCTCGGGACGCCGTACACCACCGACGACGCGGACGGCGCGGTCACCGCGTACTCCGGGGCGGCCGCGACGCCGCCGCAGAACGGTATCCCTACGGCGCAGTAACGTCTGGGTCGGAACGAATCTCGAAGGCGCAAACAGAGGAGCGGCGATGGCGGACCAAGTGGCGATCGTGACCGGGGCCAGCCGAGGAATCGGCTTCGCCATCGCGCAACGTTTCGTTGCCGAGGGCTACAAGGTCGCCATCACCGGGCGTAACGCGGAGGCGCTCGCCCAGGCCGCGCTCGACCTGGGCGGCGCCGAGGTGGCGATCGGCATCGCCGGCAAGGGCGACGACACCGACCACCGGGCCGAGGTGATCGACACGGTGCTCGGCCAGTTCGGCCCGATCACGACGCTGGTCAACAACATCGGGATCAACCCGGCGTACGGCCCGCTCGCCACGCTCGACCTGAGCGCCGCCGGCAAGATGATCGACGTGAACGTGCTCGGCACCCTCGGCTGGGTGCAGGAGGCGCTGCGCGGCGGCCTGTCCGAGGGCGGCGCCATCGTGAACATCTCGTCGGTCTCCGGCGTGCGCCCGGCTCCGGGGATAGCGTTCTACGGCGTGACCAAGGCCGCGCTGATCCACCTCACCGAGGAGCTGGCCGTCGAGCTGGCGCCGAAGGTGCGGGTCAACGCGGTCGCCCCGGCGGTGGTCAAGACCAAGTTCGCGACCGCCCTCTACGAGGGCCGCGAGGAGAAGGTGGCCGCCACGTACCCGCTCGGCCGGCTCGGCGTCCCCGAGGACGTGGCCGGCACGGTCGCCTTCCTGTGCGGGCCGGATGCCGCCTGGATCACCGGCCAGACCGTCGTCATCGACGGCGGCGTCACGCTGACCGGGATGGTGCAGTGACCCGGCGGGTGGTGGTCACCGGGGCGGGCGGCGGCATCGGCGCGGCCCTGGCCCGCCGGTTCGCCGCCGACGGCGCCGAGGTGGTGGTCAGCGACCTCGACCCGGCCGCCGCCGCGGCGGTGGCCAGCGAGATCGGCGGCCTGGCGGTGCCGGGCGACGCGGCGAACGAGGAGGACACCCGCCGGCTGATCGAGGCGGCCTGGGCCGAGCTCGGCGGGATCGATCTGTTCTGCTCGAACGCGGGCGTGCTCACGGCCGGCGACGAGAACACCCCGGACGCGGCATGGAGCCGGGACTTCGCGGTCAACGTGCTGTCCCACGTCTATGTCACCCGGCACCTGCTGCCCCGCTGGCTGGATCGGGGCGAGCCAAAGCGGTTGCTCGTGACGGTCAGCGCCGCCGGGCTGCTCTCGATCCTGGGCAGCGCCTCGTACGCGGTCACCAAGCACGGTGCGCTGGCGTACGCCGAATGGCTGCGGGCCACGTACGCCCATCGGGGTTTGATCGTCCAGGCCCTGTGCCCGCAGGGTGTCCGGACCGACATGCTCACCCGCGGCGAGGTGACCGACAGCGCGAGCGCCGCGATGCTGGCCGACGGTGCGCTGGAGCCGGCTGAGGTGGCCGCGGTCGCCGCGAAGGCGGTCGAGGGCGACAGCTTTCTGGTGCTGCCGCATCCCGAGGTCGCCGATTACTACCAGTTGCGGGCGACCGACACCGATCGGTGGCTCGGCGGGATGAACAAGATTCAGCGCGCGTTCGAGGAAGGCCGTCGATGAAGGGCCTCGACCTCGCCGCGCTGCAGGCCTATCTCGGGTCGTCGCGCGAACTGACCGGGCGGATGTTCGCCGGTGGAAGATCCAATTTGACGTACGCGATCACGGACGGTCAGCAACGGTGGGTGTTGCGCCGGCCCCCGCTCGGGCATGTCCTACCGACCGCCCACGACATGGTGCGTGAGCACCGGGTCCTCGAAGCGCTCTCCAAGGCGGGCTTCCCCGCGCCGCGCCCCGTCGCGCTTTGTACCGATATTTCGGTCATCGGCGCACCGTTCTACCTGATGGAGCAGGTCGACGGCAAGATTTACCGCGAAGAATCGGATTTGTCGGATTTGGGCCCTAGCGCGCTGCACGGCTTGATCCTCTCCCTCGTGGACACGCTGGCCGACCTGCACGCGCTCGACCCGGCGGCGATCGGCCTCGCCGACTTCGGCCGCCCCGAGGGCTTCAACCAGCGCCAGGTGAGCCGCTGGCGGAAGCAGCTCGACGCCTCCCGCAGCCGCGACGTGGCCGGCATCGACGAGCTGCACGCCCGGCTGGCCGTGGACATCCCGGAGGGCGGCCCCGGCGCGGTCGTACACGGCGACTACCGGCTGGACAACGTGCTGATCGGCGACCAGCTGCAGATCAACGCGGTGCTCGACTGGGAGATGTCCACGCTCGGCGACCCGCTCAGCGACGTCGCCCTGATGCTGGTCTACGCCGGGCTCCCGCTGCAGGTCACCGACGGCCTGGCGACCGTGCCGCTGAAGGTGCCCGGCCATCCCACGCTGCGCGAGATGAGTGCCCGTTACGCCGAGCGCAGCGGCCGCGATGTGAGCGACCTGCACTGGTACGTGGCGTTCGCCTCGTTCAAGCTGGCGGTGATCCTCGAGGGCGTGCACTACCGCTACGTTCAAGGTCAAACGGTCGGTGACGGCTTCGACACGATCGGCAACCTGGTCGGCCCGCTGGTGATGCGCGGCCACGAGGCCCTGGAGGGGAACTGATGGAGTTCGGCTTCGACGCGAAGACCGAGGACTACCGGAAGCGGCTGCTGTCCTTCATGGACGAGCACGTCTACCCGGCGGAGCCCTCGCTGGCCGGCCACGACGGCTGGGAACCACCGGCGGCGCTCGCCGGGCTGAAGGCCAAGGCCCGCGAGGCCGGCCTGTGGAACCTCTTCCTGCCCGGCGTGCACGGGGCCGGCCTGACCAACCTCCAGTACGCGCCGCTCGCCGAGATCACCGGCCGCAGCCCGTCGCTGGCCCCGGCCGCGCTGAACTGCGCCGCGCCGGACACCGGCAACATGGAGGTGCTCTCCGAGTTCGGCACCCCCGCGCAGCGGCAGGCGTGGCTGACGCCCCTGCTCGACGGGGAGATCCGCTCCGCCTTCGCGATGACCGAGCCGGGCGTGGCCTCCTCGGACGCCACCAACATCGGCACCCGGATCGAGCGGGACGGCGACGAGTACGTCATCAACGGCCACAAGTTCTACATCAGCGGCGCGATGAACCCGAACTGCAAGATCTTCATCGTGATGGGCAAGACCGACCCGTCGGCCGCCCGGCACGTGCAGCAGAGCATGGTCCTGGTCCCACGGGACACGCCCGGCCTGCAGATCAAGCGCGGCATGCACGTCTTCGGCTACACCGACGGCGACCATGGCGGCCACGCCGAGATCATTTTCGACAACGTACGGGTGCCGGTGGCGAACCTGATCGGTGAGGAGGGCGGCGGCTTCGCGATCTCGCAGGCCCGCCTCGGCCCGGGCCGCATCCACCACTGCATGCGGCTGATCGGCATGGGCGAGCGCGCGCTCGAACTGATGTGCACGCGGGCGCTGGCCCGCACCGCGTTCGGCAGGCCGATCGCCGAGCAGGGCGTGGTGCAGGACTGGATCGCCGAGTCCCGGGTGCGCCTCGAGCAGGCCCGCCTGCTGGTGCTCAAGGCGGCCTGGCTGATGGACACGGTCGGCAACAAGGGCGCACACACCGAGATCCAGGCCATCAAGATCGCGGTGCCGTCCACGGTCGAGTGGATCATTGACAAGGCCATTCAGGCGTACGGGGCGGCCGGCGTCAGCCAGGACACGCCCCTCGCCGCACTCTGGGCCGGTTCGCGCACACTGCGGCTGGCCGACGGCCCGGACGAGGTGCACAAGCGGTCGCTGGCGCGGCGGGAGTTGAGCCGCTACCGGAGCGCCTCGTGACGACCTCCCCGCAGCGCGTCGACGGCCGCACGGCGCGCTCCGAACGGACCCGCAGCGCGATCGTCGACGCGCACCAGCAGCTCATCCGGGAGGGCGACCTGCGCCCCACGGCGGAACGGATCGCCAAGCAGGCCGGCGTCTCGCTGCGCGCGTTGTGGAGTCACTTCGCCGATCTGGAGGCGCTCTTCGCGGCCAGCGGCGAGCGGGTGCTCCAGGAGGCGGCGGAGGGCCACAAGCCGGTCTCCACCAAGCTGCCGCTGGCCGAGCGGATCGACGCGTACACCCGGCAGCGGGCCCGGATGCTGGAGCAACTGGCCCCGAACTCGAGGGCGTCGGCGTTGAAGGAGCCGTTCTCGGAGACGCTGCAACACTACCGCCGCGCCCACCTGAACCGGGCGCGGGAGGAGATCGCGACCCTGTTCGCCGCCGAGATCGACGGCGACGAGGAGCTGCTGAACAGCCTGACGGCGGTCACCATGTCGGCCACCTGGTCGACCTGGCGCGAGGTGATGAAGATGTCGGTGGCAGCGTCCCGCGCGGCGCTGTCCCGCACCTTCACGGCGCTGCTGACCACCGCTTGAGGGGTTGACGCTTAGCGCTACGTATGTAGAGTTAAGCGCCATGCGGCGTAACCGACCCCTGTCCATGCAGGCGATCAGCGTTCTGCGGGCGCTGGCCGCCGACCCGTCGCGCTGGCGCTACGGCTATGACCTGGCCACCGAGGTCCACCTGAAGTCCGGCTCGCTGTACCCGATCCTGGTTCGCCTGGCCGACCGCGGCCTGCTCGACGCGACGTGGGAGCCCGGCCCGCACGAGCGCCCGCCCCGCCACCTGTACCGGCTCAGCGGGGCGGGCCGGGAGTTCCTGGCCACGCTGCCCGCCCCCGCGCGGGCCAACCCGCGCGCCGCCCTCCGCCCGAGCGAGGCCTGATCTCATGTCGATGCTGTTCATTTTCGTGGTGGGCGCGGTGGTGGCCCTGATCCGCCGCCGCCTGGTGGCCGGCCCGGCCGCGCGCCAGGACTCCCCGGCCCGGTTGCTGGGCTGGGCGGTCGGTCTGCTGGCCACCCAGCGCGGTGACTGGGGACAGGCGATGATCGGCGAACTGGACCGGCTCGAGGGCCGGGCCCAGCGCTGGCGCTTCGCGCTCGGCTGTGTCGTCGCCGCGGCGGTCATGCCGCCCTGGGGGCGGGCCGTCGCCGCGCTCGGGGCGCTCACCGCGGTCGCGGCCGGCGGCGCCGGGCTGTACGCCTACATCCACGTGCACTACCGGCTGCACGTCGACGGCTGGACCTGGGTGGGCACGGCGGTCCTGCTGCTGGTCCTGGCCGGCTACGTGCTCGGCGGCAGCGTGCTCCTGCGCCGCCCCGGAGTGGCCGGGCCCGGGCTGCTCGGCGGCCTGGTGACCGCGGCCGCATGGCTGGCGGCGGGCGGCTTCACCTTCGATCGGTGGCTCAACTCGATCGGCCGGCACTGGTGGCTGGTCTTCCTGACTCCGGTCCTGGTCGGGGCGGGCGGCGCGTGGTGGGGCGGCAACGCCGCCGCGGGCCGGCGCGTCGCCCGGATGGCCGCCGTGACCGCCGCCCTCGGCGTCTACCTGTACGGGTTGCTCGCAGTCGCGGTCGTCGGGGCGACCGGGCACGACCCGAGCGACGGCTGGACGCCCACCCAGATAGTCGACGACAACCTGGGCAACCAGGCCGTCTTCTACCTGGTCGCGCTGCCGCTGGTGACCGCGACCATGGGCTGGGCCGCCGCGGCCGCCACCGCCACTCTGCGCGGCGCGCCGGCGGCCCCGACCGGGCCGGCAGCCGCATCGACGGCCGGCGTCGCGACCCACCGAACCTGGTACGTCGTTCTGCTGTGCGCCGCACTGTCGACGTCAGCGATGCTGGTCGCCGTCGCCTTCCTGCGGAGCTGACACATAGATCTAGCATGAGTCGATGGGATGCTCGCTGGGTCACCCGGTCGAACCGCGGGAGCGGGTCATTCCCGGCCTCTATCGCTGCCTGGTGCCGATGACGATTCTGGTGCCGCAGCCGGTCGGGCCCGGTGGCGCGGTGCAGCCGGTGCCGATGACCTATCCGCACGGCGAGATGTATTACGACGCGTCCATCGAGCCGATCGCGATCTGTCCCTGCGGCCAGTACGCGGTGACCGTCTGCGGGAACTGTCGCCGGTACCGTTGCCCGACGTGTCAGCCGGCCGGCGGCCAGGTCTGCGTCGACTGCGCCGCCGAGATCGCGCCGCCGACGGAGGGGGACCGCGAGGGACTGCTCGCCCGGGTCGCGCGGATTCCCGATCCGACCGAGCGGCTGCTGCAGGCGGCGATGGTTCTCGATCAGGACCCGGGGGACGACATCTACGCGGCCCTCTACCGGGTCTGCCCGTTCCTGCCGTTCCTGCCCGGGATGGTCTACTGGGAGCCGCTGGAGCCGGTCTTCCCGCCCGGCCCGCAGTGGGTGCCCTGGGATTCCGGCATGGTCGGGCGGTGGTTCGCCGGCCGGGCCGCCGCGCAGGGGCTGCGGCCCGGCTTCGAGATCACCGAGGGACGCGTCTTCGCCCAGACCGCGTACGGCTGGCGGCTCCTCGCCGGCAGCACCGTCCGCGAGGAGGACGGCTTCACCGACACGGCCTTCCTGCTCACCTCGGGGGCGGTCGTGCGCGCGGCGGCGCCCGAGGAACGCCGCCCGGGCATGATCGCCACCCGCCGCACCGAGCCCACCGGCCTGAACCTGCCGGCGCTGGCCGAGCTAGGCGGGCTGCTCGGCCTGCGGCTGCCCGTCGCTTGACGGCCGTGGCTGGGCGTTACGCAGGCGGATGCCGCTGAAGCCGACCGTGCTCTCGATGACCTCGTCCCAGAAGGACCACAGGTTGTCGAGCAGACGCAGCTGGATGCCGGCCGCGGCGTGGCAGTCGATCAGGTTGCCGACCGGTTCCGGCGGGACCAGCGGCGTCACCGGCTCGGCGGCCACCAGCGCGTGCGGTTCGGCGTCCGGGGACGACACGTAGTGGAACGGGCCGGCGGGGAGGCGGTAGGCGTACACCATCGTGGTTTGCAGGGGTTTCAGCCAGGCGTATTCGATGGCGTGGACGCGCGGGCCGCAGCCGGCGCCGATGATGCGGTCGCGGTCGGCCTCGGTGGTGGTGTCGCGGACCCACGCCATCGCGCGCGGGCATTGCCGCGGGAACCAGTAGCTGGGCGCGTTGCGCCAGTCCACCGCCCAGACGTACGGCGAGGTGACCCCCGGCATGAACCGGGTGATCGTCGGGTCCTCCGAGAAGTGCAGCACCTGCCCCGGTTCCGGTCGCATCCGGACACTCTCGCACGCGGGCGGTGCCGCAGTCCCGCCCGCGCCCGATCAGCTACCCATATGCGGGAGAAAATCGTCCAGTGGACGCCCAGACCGGCGGTGCGCCTCGTACGCCTCCAGCCAGATCCGGCCCTTCAACGCCACCAGGTAGATCGTGTTCTGCGGCGTCCAGAACCGCGGGTTGTAGTGACAGATCCGGGTGTGCCCGCCGATCGCCTCCAGCGTGTGGTTCTCCGCGCTGGCCGTGACCATCGGCCGGCCGCCCGCGTCCCAGAGCAGGGCCGGCTGCATGACCAGCATGTCCGGGCAGTCGTTGGGATACTGCGCCGGCAGCATGATCCGCACCTGGTACCGGCCGCCGCCGTTGGTGGTGAGGACGCCCTCGACGTACGTCGAGCCGCGCACCACCGGGTTGTACCAGGCCAGCGTCGGGAAGTACTGGGCCAGGATCATCCGCTCCTGCATGAGTCGCTGCTGCTGGCCGCTATTCCACATCGGACCGCTCCGGCTCGGCCGCGGCGGCCTCCGTCGGTTCCTCGACCCGTGGGGCGGGCCTCGGCGCCGTCGTGGCGGTCACCACGTCGGTCACCGTCCGGCAGAAGTCGGCGTCGGTCATCGACGCGTGCGGCGCGATCCGGGCGGCCGGCCGCTCCTCCAGCAGCACGTGCACCTCGCCGTCCGGGAAGTCCGGCGGGAAGGCCATCGACCAGTTCCCGGCCGCATTGCTGAAGTGGTACGTCAGCGCGCCGTCCGGGGTGACCATCATCCGGCAGTCGCGGAACAGCTCACGGCAGGTCGCGTCCACCCGCCGGAGGAACTCGGTGCCCCACTGTTCGGTGAACCAGCCCTGCGGCCGCGGGCCGGCCGCGGGCGCCGCCACCACCGGCACGGCGACCGGCGCGAGCTCGCCACCGACCGGTTTGATGATCCCGGCCCGCTCCGCGGAGGCGCCCGTGGGGCTCTCGCCGGGCAGCACCTGGAACCGGCCGCGCCGGAAGGAAGGCCGGCCACGCTCGAAGAGAAACGCGTTGATCTGGACCTGGCCGGTGAACCGGCGCCGGATCATCGCGCGCTCGCCGGCCCGGATGTTGGCCACGAAGATCAGGAACCGGGTGAAGCCGTTGAGCTCCAGGGTGCGCAGCGCGGTCGAGACGTCCCCGCTGCTTGGCTCGGCAAGCCCCAGCTCGTGGTGCGAATGCCAGTCGCCGATGTGCTGCAGGCCGTACTGGTCCTGCGCCCGCCGGCCACGATTGCGCAGGTAGTCGGCGTCCTGGAAGAAGGCGGCGTGCTCGTGTCGCGCGTTCGGCCCGGGGCCGAGGGTCAGCTGGACGGCCGGCGCGCCGGTGTGGGTCCAGAAGCCGAAGAGGTCGCCGCCGGTCTCCCGGCGCGGGTACTCGGCCACCCAGTTGGCGATGCGCTGGAGCTCCCCCTCGTGGATCGAGACGACGAACAGGTCGTCGTCGCGGACCGGCCGCGGACGATGGATGGTGTTGCCGTGCGCAGTCATGCTGTGCCTCCTTAGGCATGCCCTTCTGGCCCTCGCCTCCGGCCTGAGTGCGCAACTTGCGGAGGTGCCGCTCGGTGCAGGCGGTCATGCCATCGCCTCCCGGTTCGCGAAGATGTTGTCGGCGCCGGCCGGGGCGACGCCGCACGAGACGCACGCGTCGTTGCGGGACAGGTTGGCGCCGTACCAGCGGAGCACGGCCGGCTTGGTGAACTCGTAGCCCATCTGCGGCCAGGAGGCGTAGACGCCCTCCCGGCGGTTGGCCCAGACGTAGAAGTCGGCCACCAGGTCCTGGTCGAGCGACTCCAGGCCGCCAGAGGTGCCGCGGGACAGCTCGACCAGCGCGAGCTTGACCATCATGGTGGAGATCGGCGCGATGTCGGAGGCGAGTCCGACCTGGACGGTCGCGTCGAGATCGTCATCGGCCACGTAGGCGGGCGCGTCCTCGCGGGCCTCGCTGCGGCGGGAGAACTCGCGCGGCCGCTGGGCCAGGAACTGCTCGGTGTAGACGCAGGCCAGGCAGGGGCCTTCGAACGGGCGTACGCGCAGCACGTCCCCGCCGCAGGCCCGGGTCAGCACCCGGCCGAAGATCGCCGGGAGTCGCTGGTCGAGCGCCAGCTGGTTGAGCACGAACCGGCTGCGGTCGCTGTCGGTCGCGGCGATCAGCAGGTCCGTCCCGCGGACCGCGTTCTCCAGCGCGTCCGGGTTCTGCAGGATGTCCACGTCGGCGGTGACCACGTCGAGCGCCGGGTTCTTGCCGTGCACCAGGTCGGCGACCGCGGTGGTCTTGCGCCGGCCCAGATCGCCGATGCCGCAGGCGTGCCGGGCCACGTTGCCGGCCTCGAGGCGGTCCCGGTCGACCAGCACCATGCGCCCGATGCCGCTCTGCGCGAGCGCCACCGCGATGGTCGAGCCGCCGCTGCCCAGCCCGACGATCGCGACCGACCGGCCGGCCAGCGCGTCGGTCTCGAGCAGGCCCTTCGACCGGGTGTAGAGCTGGGCCGAGACCGGCACCACCTGGACCTGCGCCTCGACCGGGCCGGCCGGCCCGCTGACCAGGCCGCTCACGCCGCCGTCCGGCGAGACGGCGACGGCCACCCGGGGGGCGTCGTCGCCGGCCGGGGCGGCCACCGGCGTTCCGGACAGGGTCACCCGGGCCCGGCACGGCTCGCCGGCGAAATGCGCCCGGGGCGGCTGCAGGTAGATGTGGAAGACGTCGCCGTCGTCCATCGCCATGCCGAGCGCGTCGACGCTCAGCTCCGGATCGCCCGGGCGCCACCGCTGCCGCAGGGCGTCGAGCTGCTCCTGGTACACGAAGACCCGGGTCACGAGAAATACCCGCTCTCCGCGGTGTCCGTCGCGATGACCTGGTCGGGGCTGGGCTGGTTGGTGACGGTGAGCTGACCGCTGCGGGGGTCGAAGACCAGTTCCTGCGAGGTCGGCCGGCCCGCCGTGATGTCGCTGAGCTCCTTCTGGATCTTTTCGGGACGCGTGTCGTCCATGGCGCTGGCTCCGTCCTGTCGTACGCGAGTCCTGTTGCGTGTTCCTGACGGACGGACTCGCGTACGGGACGAGGGCGCTACAGGACGACGACCGAGCGGGCGCCCTCCCCGCGCGACATCCGGTCGAACGCCGCCGGCACGTCGGCCAGGCCGATCCGGTCGGAGATCAGGTGGTCGACGGCGAGGGCGCCGGCGAGCACGTCCGCCGCCAGCTGGGGGATCTCGGCGTCGAAGTCGGCGCCGCCGTACACCGAGGAGCGCAGGGTGCGGGCCGAGGAGAAGATGTCGAGCGCGGACAGCTGCACCATGTCCTCGTTGCCGCCCATGCCGACCACGGTGACCTGGCCGCCGCGGCGAGTCGCCCGCCAGGCCGCGCGGATGGTGGCGGCCCGGCCGACGCACTCGAAGGCGTGGTCGGCGCCGCGGCCCGAGGTGCGCACCCGGATCTCCTTGGAGAGCGCGTCGGAGGAAACCACGAAGTCGGTCGCGCCGGCCGCCTCGGCCAGCCCCTTCTTCGCCGCCGAGACGTCCACCGCGATCACCGCCGAGGCGCCGGCCGCGCGGGCCGCGGCGACCACCGAGAGGCCGACGCCGCCCAGTCCGATCACCACGACCGACTCACCACGGGCGACCCGGGCGGTGTTGCGGACCGCGCCGGTGCCGGTCAGCACGCCGCAGCCGAGCAGCGCCGCGCGGTCGAAGCCGAGCTCGGCGGGCACCCGGATCACCGCGTTTTCCGGGGCGACCACCTGGTCGGCGAACGCGCCGAGGCCGAGCGCCACGTGCACCGGGGCGCCCTCCAGGGTGATGCCGTTCTCCAGGGCCGCGACGCCGGAGGAGGTGGAGCAGAGCCACGGCTCGCCCCGCTCGCAGAACCAGCAGCCGCGGCAGGGCGGCTGCCAGTTGAGCACGACGTGGTCGCCGACCGCCGCACGGGTGACGTGCTCCCCCGCCTCGAGCACCTCGCCGGCCGCCTCGTGACCCAGGATCAGCGGGTACGGGACCCGGATCGTCCCGTTGATCATGGATAGGTCCGAGTGGCAGACCCCGGCCGCGCGGATGCGCACCCGCACCTGGCCCGGCCCGATCTCGGGCAGCCGCAACTCGGCCACGTCGGGCCGGGCGCCGGACGATCGAACCACCACGCCGTTGAAGTAGTTGGTCATCGCTGAATCGCCTTCACCTGTCGGAACTCAGTGAGACCGTACTCGCCCAGCTCGCGGCCCACGCCCGACTGCTTGTAACCGCCGAACGGCGCGAACGGGTTGAACGAGCCGCCGTTGATGTCGACCGCGCCGGTCCGCATCCGCCGGGCCACCGCGAGGGCCCGCTCGTCGGTACCCCAGACGCCGCCGGCCAGGCCGTACCGGGAGTTGTTGGCGATCGCCACCGCCTCGTCGTCGTCGGCGAACGGGATGATCGACAGCACCGGGCCGAAGATCTCCTCCTGGGCCAGTTCGCTCTCCGGGTCGACGTCGGCGAAGACGGTCGGCACGACGAAATGCCCCTTGCCCGGGAGCGGCGCCTCCGGACCACCCGCGACCAGGCGCGCGGTGGCCCGCTCGACGAAACCGCGTACGCGATCCTGTTGATTCTTGGAAACCAGCGGCCCGAGCCGGGTCGCCTCGTCGAAGGGGTCGCCGACGGTGTAGCCGGCGGCGGTCTTCGCGGCCAGTTCGACCGCTTCGTCGTAGTGCGAGCGGTGCACCAGCATCCTGGTCCACGCCGTGCAGGTCTGCCCGGAGTTGAGGAACGCGTTACCGACGCCCACCTTGACCGCCTTGACCAGGTCGGCGTCCTCGAGGATCACGTTGGCCGACTTGCCACCCAGCTCGAGCGAGACCTTGGCGATCCGGTCGGCGGCGGCGTGCGTGATGGCCCGGCCGGTGGCAGTGGAGCCAGTGAACGACACCATGTCGACCCCCGGGTGCCCGGCGATGGCCGCGCCGACCGCCGGGCCGGTGCCGGTGACCAGGTTGAGCACGCCGGCCGGGAGGCCCGCCTCGGCCGCCGCGTCGAAGAGCAGGTACGCCACCAGCGGGGTGAGCTCGCTCGGCTTGAGCACCACCGTGCAGCCGGCCGCCAGGGCCGCCGCCACCTTCGCCACGACCTGGTGCAGCGGGTAGTTCCACGGCGTGATCGCGCCGACCACGCCGACCGGTTCGTGGACGATCAGCGAGTTGCCGATGGTTTCCTCGGGCTGTGGACGTACGGCCAGGTCGGCATAACCCCGCAGGACCGTGAGCGGAAGTCCGGCCTGTACCGCCTTTGCGACCTTGAGCGGCGTGCCCAGCTCGAGCCCGACGGTCCGGGCGATGTCGCCGGCCCGCGCGGCGAGCGAGGCGTGCAGCCGGTCGAGCACCGCGCCCCGCTCGGCCATCGGGAGCCCGGCCCAGCCGTCGAAGGCCCGCCGGGCGGCGTCGACCGCGCGGTCCACGTCCTCGGCCGTGCCGGCCGGGACCCGCGCGATGATCTCCTCGGTCGCCGGGTTTTCCACCGGGATCGTCTCGGCGGAGGCGGGCGGCACCCACTGGCCGCCGATGAACAGGTGCGGTCGGTCTGGCGAAGTCATCGGCGAGTCCCTAACTCTTGTCCGGCCGTCAGGCCATTGATCAGCAGGTCCAGGCCGAGCTCGAAGGCGGCTTCGTCGACGGCCTCGTGCCGCGCCGCGAGCAGCGGCGCGTCGTGCAGGTGCGGGTACTGGTCGTACAGCCCCGGATCGATGTCGAAGCCGAGCGCGAACGAGCCGAGCGCCGACCCGATGACGAGATAGCGCAGGAGCGCGCCGATGTGCGTGGCCCGGGCGGGCGGCCAACCGGCGTCGACCAGCGCGCCGAAGACCGCCTCGGCCATCGCCAGCGCGGCCGGCCGGCGGCGGCCGGGGCCGGTGGCCAGCGCCGGCACGATGTTCGGGTGGGCGACCAGCACGGCCCGGTACGACTGGGCCCAGCGGCGCACCGCCTCGGGCCACTCGTACGCCCCGAAGGCGGTGAGATCGATCCGCTCGATCACCGCGTCGGCGACCGCGTCGACGATCTCGGCCTTCGTGCCGAAGTGGTTGTAGAGCGACGGGCCCTGGACGCCGAGCTCGGTGGCGAGCCGGCGCATCGAAAGAGCGTCCAGCCCCTCCTTGTCGACCAGCGCCGACGCGGCGTCGACGATCCGCTCGCGGGTCAGCAGCGCCTGCCTCGGCCGGGCCATCTCAGCAACCTCCAAGGAATTTGGCACTGGACGTGCTAAAACTTACGCCGCTAGTTTAAGCGACATGGACTTCTCGCTCACCGACGAAGAGCGTGCGATTCGCGACACCGCTCGTCAGTTCATCACCAAAGAGGTCATGCCGCTGGAACAGGAGGCACTTCTCCGGGAGCGCCGCCACCAGCCCGGCCTGGAGCCCAGCGAGCTGCGCGAGCTTCAGCAGAAGGCGAAGAAGTTCGGCTTCTGGGGCCTGTCCACCCCCGAGGAGTACGGCGGGATGAACCTGCCGGCCATCCTCCAGTCGCTGATCTGGACCGAGGTGGGCCGCACCTTCGTGCAGTTCAAGTTCGGCGGCGAGGCGGACAACATCCTGTACTACGCCAATGACGAGCAGAAGGACGAGTTCCTGCGGCCCACGATCGAGGGCGACCGGATCTCCTGCTTCGCGATCACCGAACCGGGCGCGGGCTCGGACGCTGCCAACATCAAACTTCGGGCCGTACGCGACGGCGACGACTGGGTGCTCAACGGCGAGAAGACGTTCATCACCAACGGCAACGACGCCGACTTCGCGATCGTGGTCGCGGTGACCGACCCGGCCCGCAAGGCCAGCAACGGCGGCGCCACGGCCTTCCTGGTCGACCGGTCGATGGGCTGGCGGTCGGAGTTCATCCAGACCATGGGCGAGGGCGGCCCGGCCTCGCTGATCTTCGAGGACGTCCGGGTGCCGAACCGCAACATCCTCGGCGAGATCGGCCAGGGCTTCGAGCTGGGCATGAAGTGGATCGGCAAGGGCCGCTACCTGATCCCCTCCAACGCGCTGGGCATCGCCGAGCGGGCATTGTCGATGGCGATCGAGTACGCCAACACGCGCGAGACCTTCGGCCAGCGGATCGGGGTGAACCAGGCGATCCAGTGGATGATCGCCGACTCCGAGGTCGAGCTGGAAGCGGCCCGTTGGCTGATCCTGCGCGCCGCCTGGACCGTTGACCAAGGCGAGGACCCCAGGCACGCTTCATCGATGGCAAAGCTGTACGGCGCCGGCATGGTGAACCGGGTCGTGGACCGGGTCATGCAGATCCACGGCGGCATGGGGTACACCCGTGAGCTTCCGATCGAGCGCTGGTACCGACAGGTCCGCCTGATGCGGATCTACGAGGGCACCGACGAGATGCAGCGGCTCATCATCTCGCGCGATCTCCTGCGCGGGTACACGAAGATCGGAGGGCACCTCGCATGACCCAGCTGTCGCTCGCCACCGTCCTGGCGGAAGCGGCCCGGAAGTATCCCGACAAGCTCGCGGTGGTCGACACTGCCACGACCGAGCGGATCACCTACCGCGACCTGTGGCAGCAGACCCTCGCGTACGCGGCGGGCCTGCGCGAGCTGGGTGTCGGCCCGGGCGACACGGTCGCGATCCAGATCCCCAACCTGGCCGACTTCCCCCGGGTCTACTACGCGACGCTCGCCGTCGGCGCCAGGATCGTCCCGATGCACCTGCTGCTCACCCCGGCCGAGAACGCGTACGTGCTGCAGGACAGCGGCGCCAAGCTGCTGGTCGCGCACTCCAGCCAGCTGGCGAACGCGGTCGAGGCGGCCAAGCTGGCCGGCATCGACGCGGTGTCGGTCGGCCCGGCGGCCCCCGGTGTGCGCCGGCTCGAGGAGGCGGCGGCCGCGGTGCCCCCGCTGCGCACGTACGTGAGCCGCGAGGCCGAGGACGTGGCGGTCGTCTTCTACACCAGCGGGACGACCGGCAAGCCCAAGGGCGCGCTGCTCACCCACCTCAACCTGGTGATGAACACGATGGTCAACGTCTTCGACATCCACGAGTTGCACGCGGACGACGTGGTGATGGGCTGCCTGCCGCTGTTCCACACCTTCGGCCAGACGGTGGGGATGAACGGTACCTTCCGGCTCGGCGGCACCATCGTGCTGATGGCCCGGTTCACCGGCGAGGCCGCGATCGACCTGATGGTCAAGGAGAACGTGACCATCTTCCACGGCGTGCCGACCATGTACATCGGGCTGCTCGAGGCCGCGGCGAAGGCCGACCGGCTGCCGGCGCTGCGGCTGTGCGTCTCCGGCGGCGCGTCGCTGCCGGTGGCCGTGCTGGAGAAGTTCAACGAGGCGTTCCACGCGACCATCTTCGAGGGGTACGGCCTCTCCGAGACCTCGCCGACCGCGACCACCAACCAGCCCGCGTTCGGGGTGAAGGCCGGCACCGTCGGCCACCCGATCTGGGGCGTCGAGGTGGAGATCGCCCGGCCGGAGATCGACGAGCGGATCGAGTTCATGGACAACGGCGAGCTCGGCGAGATCGTCATCCGCGGGCACAACGTGTTCTCGGCCTACCTGAACAATCCGGAGGCGACCGCCCAGGCCGTCGTGGACGGCTGGTTCCGCACCGGCGACCTCGGCACCAAGGACGACGACGGGTTCATCACCATCGTCGACCGCAAGAAGGACATGGTGATCCGCGGCGGCTTCAACGTCTACCCGCGGGAGGTCGAGGAGGTGCTGGCCCGGCACCCGGCCGTGCTGCAGGTCGCGGTGATCGGCGTGCCCGACCCGACGCACGGCGAGGAGATCTGCGCGGTGGTGGTGCCCGACCCGGGCGGCGTCACCGCGGAGGAGCTCATCGAGTGGTCGCGGGAGAAGCTGGGCCGGCACAAGTACCCGCGGCAGATCCGGTTCGCCGAGGCGCTCCCGCTGGGCCCGTCGATGAAGGTGCTGAAGCGGGAGCTGCGTAAGACGTACTCAGGCGAGTAGCGGCGGCAGGGCGGCGACGATCGGCTTGTCCGCGGGCAGCCAGTGCACGGTGTCCAGCTCGTCCACGGACAGCCAGCGCATGGCGGCGTGCTCGAGGGCGCGCGGCTCGTCGCCGTCCAGCAGCCGTACGGCAAAGACGCGCAGGACCGCGCGGCCGTGGGCGAGCGACACGTCCGGGCCGATCCGGGCGCCGACTTCCACGCGTACGCCGAGCTCCTCCACGCACTCCCGGGCGAGCGCCTGCTGGTCGGTCTCGCCCGGCTCCACCTTGCCGCCGGGAAACTCCCACCGGCCGGCCACCTCGGGCGGCGCCGACCGCTCGCAGGCCAGCACGCGACCGTCGGTGATAATCGCCGCCGCCACGATTACCTTGCGTGACTTCACGGCGCTGACGTGCTGTTCCCCCGCCATGAGATCAGAGCTTCCCACAAAAGTTGACCGTTGAGGTTTGTCCAAGCCGTCCCGATCGTCACGCAAACACGTATATGTGGGCGTGGACATGGTTGTCGTAGAAGACAAGACTGTGGGCACCGACCATGACGACACGGCGACAGTTTGGCCACAAGCCGGCAACGACGCCTAGGGGGTGCGGCGATGCGGGCCAGAAGACGTCGGGCCAACGGGACCGACTATCTGAGCGACGCACTTGCTCTGCTGTCCGGCTGGACGCGCGACGGCGTTCAGCTCAAACGAGAGTTGGCATGCGACGAGAGTCAGCATGCCGCATTGACGGAACGGATCAAGGTGGCGGCGGACACACTGCACATTCGCCCCAGCATCCGGCGACTCGACGGTCACACACAGATCTGTCTGGGCTCCCGCGACGGCGACGCCATCACGGACGGTGAGGTCACCCTGGCCGCCCGGATCGAGGACTTCTACCGGACGGTGGTCGGGGCGACGCAGCCGACGCCATAGAGGCGGCTCGCTAGGCTCGCTCTATGAGCGACCCCATCTACGACAACAAAGGCCAGCTCCAGCAGATCGAGAGCGGCCTGCTGGACGGCGAGACGATCATCGCCGTCTACGACGCGATCGGGGCCGGCACCGGCTTCATCGGGCTGACCAACCGGCGCATCATCATCCAGGACAAGTCCTTCGTCGGTAAGCGCGTCGCGATCACGAGCATTCCGTACTCGAAGGTCAGCGCCGTCAGCGTCGTGAGCAACAAGAGCTGGGCCGGGGAGTTCTTCTCCTCCGGCACCATCGTCATCACCGTCGGCACGCATCAGCACGAGGTCGAGTTCCGCGGGGTGGAGAAGACCCAGCACGTGCACAACGTGATCCTGCACTACGCGTCGTAGCTGAGGACCCGGGTGGGCAGCGGCGTCTCCACCACCGAACCGTCCGCTGCCCGCTTCAGCTCGTACCCGCGCGGGCCCGCCCGGTCGGCCACCACCTCGTGCAGCTCGGTGCCGCGGTAGACCAGGCCGGCGCCGTCGTCGGTGGCGTAGCCGTCGCCGAGCGTGCCGGCCGCGATCAGCTCGTGCATCTTCGGCCGGCGCTGCGGCTCGGCGTCGTAGTGCACACCATTGCTGTACGGGAGCCAGCCCAGCCCGTCGGTGAACCCGCGCAGTTCTGGCCCGTAGCTGTCGGTGCTGCCGCCCTGATGCCAGCAGATCGAGCCGGCCGAGATGCCGCCGAGCACGACCCCGGACTGCCAGGCCTCGTGCAGGATCGTCTCGAGGCCGTGCGCCCGCCAGACCGCGCACAGGTTGGCCACGCTGCCGCCCTCGACCCAGATGATGTCCTGGGCCAGCAGATGTGCCCTGATATCGGAAATATTCGGCATGGGGAACAGGGCGAGATGCGACGGCCGGAACTCGGTGCCCGCGAATGCCGAGTAACAGGCGCCGATCAAGGTCTGCGGGTCGCCCGTGGCCTGGGTGAGCACGCAGATCCGGGGGTTCGCGGCGTGGGCCAGCGCGGCGGCGAACCGGTGGATCGGTCCGGCTTGGACGTCGTACGGGCCGCGGGGGCCACGCCGGAAACCGGCGCTGGTGGCGAGGATCGTGGGTGCGTCGGCAGTCACCTGATCATCATGGCGCAGGCGTCGGCGGTGTCGAGCACGAGATCGGCGGCGGTGTCGATGGCCGCGGTCAGGCGCAGCGGGTCCCCGTCGAGGCTGCCGAACGCCTGGTCGACCCGCTCGCGGAACCGATCCGGCGCGCCGGGCAGGGCGGCGGCCGCGGCGACCGCGCCCTTCTCGTTGATCAGCCACTCCCGGGCGGCGCCGTGCAGGGCGTGCGCGCACACCCCGATCACCCGGAACAGGCAGCCGGCGACGTAGGCGCTGTCCGCGCGGGAGACCGCCTTCCGGGCCACGGCGATCAGGAAGTCGGCCTCCCAGAGGGCGGCGACCAGTGCCTCGGCGAGTTTCGGCGGATACTCCCGCATCCGGGACTGCGCCTCGGTGAGCTCGCCGGTGTGGTCGACCAGAATGCGGCTGAGGGCGAGCTCACCGACATACGCGAAATCGGGGAAGCCCAGCGGATGGCCGCTCTGCACGTGGAACCCGAACCGGCCGCGCTCGGCGTCGGCCCAGACGGCCTGCACCCGGTCGAGATCCCGGTAGATCCAGTCCACCGCGTTCCCGTCGATCTTCAGCCAGCCGCCGCCGTCGACCCAGGGGCCCCAGCCGCCCGGCGCGGTGACCATCGCGGCCGGGCCGGCGATCGACTTGGCCAGCCGGTCGAGCCCGTCGACGTCGAGCGGGGAGCGGTAGTAGAGGCCGACATCGGTATCCGAATCGGGCGCGTGCGCACCCCGGGCCCGGCTGCCGCCGAGCACGATCCCGACGACGCCGGGCACCTCGGCGACGCGCTCGGCGACCTCGATCAGGCGGGCATCGGTCAGCGGCACGGCTTCCAGTCTTCCTCCTGCGCCGGTCAGCAGGCCAGTCCTTCCAGATAGCCGAGGTCGCCGGAGTCCACGACGAGATCCGGCAGCGGGATCGAGACATCCTCCGGGCGACCCTGGTCCGGGCAGACCGCCCGGCGGCCGAGCGAGCCACAGAAGTCGAGGGTCCCGCCGCAGTCGCGCATCGGGCGACGGGTGCCGAGATCGGGACTCTGGGTGCCGAGGGCGACCACCTGGTGCTGGGGCTGGCGGGTGACGACCGCGTCGATCAGCTTGCGGGCGGTCGGCCGGCCGTTCGTGAGAGTCACCAGGTAGCGGAGGGTCTCCACGCCGTTGACGCCGGGCGCTTCCACCCGTTCGGCGCCGCGCGGGAGGGCGGGATCGGGGACCGTTCTCGTCTCGTACGGAATCTCTTTGGTTTCGATCTGGGTTTGGGTGGTTTGCACCGGTCCGGTGGGGACGCTGGCGACGGCCGACGGCGTGACACCGGGGACCACGCGCTTGGGCCGCGCGCGATGCACCCGGATGTCCGCCTTACCGTCATTTTTCGGCACAGGCTGGAGACGCGGCTTCTCGACCGGTACCGGCACCGGGACCGCCGGCGCCGCCTGATTCACCTCGGTGACGATCCGCGGCGCGGGCCGGCCGTCGCCGCCGACCATGGTCATCACCCCGGCCACCCCGGCACCCACCACGACCAGCACTGCACTGGCGCCGGCCGCCATCCGCACCCCGAACGGCAGCCTCGCCCACCAAGACTTTCGTGGCATTTCGAGCAGTTGCTGCCATGAGTCACTAGTTGTCTGGTTTTGCACCACAGCATTGGACAAGCGCGAGGGGCCGGATGCAAGTACCCACTCCCGGCGGGCGAGCCGATCTTCATCTTGTTGTTGCGTCAAATAAATGGTGCGGTGGCCGAGCCGTAGGATCGATGCCATGGCCGCCACCACACCCGACGAGGTCCGCCCGCTGACCACGGAAGAGGAGGCGGTGATGCGCGCCCTCGGCCGGCTGATGCTGGTGCTGCCCCGGTCGCTCAACCACGATCTCGAGCGCGGCCAGCGGATGACCGCCAGCGAGTACAGCGTGCTCCGGCACCTGTCCGAGTCGCGCTGCGGCCGCATGCGGATGAGTGAGCTGGCCCAGGCCTGCGACATGTCGCTGAGCGGCATGACCCGACTGGCGGCCAAGCTGGAGGCGCACGGCCACCTGAAGCGCACCAAGTGCCCGAACGACGCCCGCGGCTGGAACGCCGAGCTCACCGAGAAGGGCCTGGCCCGCCTGCGGGAGGCCTGGCCGACCCACCTGGCCAGCGTCCGCCGCCGCATCTTCGACCACCTCGGCGACCTCGATCTGCCCTCGCTGGCCAAGGCCCTGAACGCGATCGCCGACGACGCGTAGCCCTTGACGTATTCCCTTATGGGTATATGATTCGGTCATGGCACGAGCGGCAACGACGACGGATGCGTTCAACGCGGTGGCCGAGCCCCGGCGCCGGCAGATCCTCGACCTGCTGGCCCAGGGCGAGCGCCCGGTCAACGACCTGGTCGCCCAGCTCGGCCTGGCCCAGCCCCAGGTCTCCAAGCACCTGCGCGTCCTGCGCGAGGTCGACCTGGTCCGCGTCCGCGACGAGGGCCGCCAGCGGCTGTATCGGCTGAACCCCGCGCCACTGCGCCCCCTGCACGCTTGGCTGAGCCGGTACGAGCAGCTGTGGAACGACCGTTTCGACCTGATGGACGACGTCCTGACCGAGATGGACGAGGAGGATTCCGATGACGACGACTAGTGGCACGGCCAAGGTGACCCTGCCGGCCGACAACCAGATCCTGATCACCCGCGAGTTCGCCGCGCCGCGCGCGAACGTGTGGCGCGCCTACACCGAGCCCGAGCTCATCAAGCGCTGGTGGGCCGGAAAGAAGGGCACGGTCACCAGCGTCGTGGTCGACCTGCGGGTCGGTGGGCAGTGGCGGTACGTGATGACCGCGAACGCCGGCTTCGAGGTCGCCTTCCACGGCGAGTTCCGCGCGGTCGACGCCCCGTCCCGGCTGGTCAACACCGAGGCCTTCGAGGGCGTGCCCGATCCCGACGGCACCGCCGGCCTGGTTACGGTGACCCTGACCGAGAAGGACGGGCGGACGTACCTGGAGGCGCTCTGCGAGTACCCGGACGGGGCGATCCGCGACATGGTCATCAACTCGGGCATGGAGTCGGGCATGCAGGAGTCGTACGACGCCCTCGAGCAGGTGGCGGCCGCTCTCTGAGTCAGGCGGCCAGGCCGTGGGAGCCCAGGGCGGCGTCCAGCATCCGCTCCTGGGCCGCGGCCGGGTACGCCGCCGGGTCGGCCGCCGCGAAGGCCGCCGCGCCCTCGACCATGGCGCTCAGGGCCAGCGCCACCGTGGCCACCCGCGCGGCCGGCCACTCCGGGGCGGCCGCGCCGACCAGGCGTTCCAGGCGTTCGCGCCACAGCCGGTTGTTACGCCGGTGGATCTCGATCAGCTCGTCGTCGGCGAACGCGGCGGCGAGGAAGCCGATCCACACCACGCTCCCGTTGATCGCCTCCCGGTCGATCGCGAGGCCCTGCCGGAGCACCGCCCGCAGCGCCTCTCGCGGCGAGCCGGCCGCCGCCTCGAGCGCCTCGACGCGGCGGCGCGAGGTCTCGTGCAGCAGTTCGCGGGCGTGCCGCAGCAGCGCCCGGCGGTTCGGGAAGCGGTGCATGACCAGCCCGGTCGTGCACCCGGCCGCGGCCGCCACCGCGCGCACCGTGAGCCGTTCCAGGCCCTGGTGGGCCAGGACCTCCCAGACCGCCCGGGAGAGCGCCTCCTCCTGAGCGGGCCGGTCCGCCGTCCGTGACACGCGTCTCCCCTTCCGTATCCGTAACGGATGTTACCGTAACGCTCGTTACGACAAGGAGGCGCCCGATGACCTGGACGATCGAGGAACGCGCCTGGGACGACGCGGCCGGCGAGGCCCTGCGGACGGCCCAGCGCGTCGAGTTGGACGCGCGCTACGGCAGCGACGACCACGAGCCGGGCGCCACCCCCTCGGCCGCGGACATCGACGTCTTCCTGGTCGCGGTGACCGCCTCGGGCCGGGCCATCGGCTGCGCCGCCCTCCGCCGGCTCGACGGCCGGTGCGCCGAGGTCAAGCGCATGTACGTCGAACCGGCGAGCCGCGGCTCCGGCGTGGCCGCGGCCCTGCTGCGCGGCTTGGAGGAGAAGGCCCGCGCCCGCGGCTGGACCACGCTCCGCCTGGAGACGGGGCCGGCCCAGCCGGACGCGATCCGCTTCTACGAGCGGGAGGGCTACCGGCCCATCCCCCTCTACGGCGCCTACGTCGGGTCGGACTTGTCGCTCTGCTACGAGCGCGCGCTCTGAGCCAGCTTATTGGCGGCGGCGCAGGTCGACGCCAGGTCGGCGTGGACGGTCAGGCCGGGCCGGGCGAGCGCGAGCTGCTGCACGACGTCGAATCGGCGCTCGTAGCCCGGATCGGCGCCGACCGCGAGCGGCTTGGCCGAGGCGGCCCACCGGCCCAACTCGTACAGCACGATCGGTTGCGTAGTCTCGAACGAGAACCAGAAGAGGATCGCGTCGGCCGCCGCGAGCTGCTCGAACTCCCAGCGGATCTGCCGGGCGCCCTCGCCGTCGTCACTCATGGGGAAGATCTCACGGCGGGGGTTGTAGACGGTCGGCCACGCGTCTCGCAGGTGCTCGATCGCCCGCCGCTGCCAGTCACCCACCCCACTGATCCCGCCAGCCAGGAAGATCCCCGGCCGCGCCGCCGCCGGCCGTTCCGGTGCGACCACCACAGTCATCGCATTTCCCTCGTGAGATCGATATCGGCAAAGGCCAGCCACCCGTTACCGAATGCTACGGTGACGGCATGACTGCGGTGCCCGAGTGGATGCGGCCGCCTCGCCCGGAGGGCTGGCACTCCGACGACCTCGACCACCTTCCCGAAGCGCCACGTCACACCGAGCTGATCGATGGAGCCCTCGTCTTCATGATGTCCCCCCAGCAGGTCTGGCACGCCCGGATGATCACCGCGCTGGTCAACTCCCTGACGGACCAGGCACCAGCAGGCATCGAGGTCGACCGAGAGATCACCATCCGACTCGACAAATGGAATCGCCCCGAGCCCGATCTCCTGGCCGCAAAAGCGCCCTACGATCCTTCCCGCACCTTTTACACACCGGAAGAGACCCTTCTGATCGTGGAAGTGGTCTCGCCGGAGTCGGCGCACCGTGACCGCAACGTCAAGGTGCGGAAGTACGCGGAGGCCGGCATCCCGAATTACTGGCGCATCGAGAATGAGGACGGATCACCCGTAATCCACGCTTACGAGCTCGACGATCCCACTCGGTCGTACGTGGCGACCGGAATCCACCGCCACGAGTTGCACACCACGAAGCCGTTCGCGATCGAGCTCGACCTGGATGGACTGGTTCCCGGCCGCAAGCGCTGAGCCGGAGAGCCAGCTTACAGCCCGACGACCCGAACCCGTCGCCCGCACAGCCCGACCATGTCGTCGACGTCGGATGTCAGAACGACCACTGGTCCCGGCAGCCGCAGTGCGACCTCGGCAACCATGGCGTCGATGGCGTACTTGTGCCCGTGCATCCCGGCCTCCTGCAAGAGACCAGCTCGGCCGGCAGCGTGATCGTGACCTTCTTCGTCCTCGCCATACGGCAACCATACTTCGGTGTTACCGCCTCAGACGTTGAAGCGGAACTCCACCACGTCCCCGTCCTTCATGACGTAGTCCTTGCCCTCCATCCGGACCTTTCCCGCCGCCTTCGCCGCGGCCATGGAGCCGGCCGCCATCAAGTCGTCGTAACTGACGATCTCGGCCTTGATGAAGCCGCGCTGGAAGTCGCTGTGGATGACGCCGGCCGCCTCGGGGGCCGTCGCGCCGACCGGGATCACCCAGGCGCGTGCCTCCTTCGGGCCCGCGGTCAGGTACGTCTGCAGGCCGAGCGTGTCGAAGCCGACCCGGATCAGCTGGTTGAGGCCCGGCTCGGTCTGGCCGGTCGACTCGAGCAGTTCCATCGCCTCCTCGGGCGGCAGGTCGATCAGCTCCGACTCGATTTTGGCGTCCATGAACACCGCCTCGGCCGGGGCGACCAGGGCCCGCAGCTCGTCGAGGAAGGCCGCGTTGTTGAGCTCCGCCTCGTCGACGTTGAACACGTACAGGAACGGCTTGGTGGTCAGCAGGTGCAGCTCGGCGAGCAGGCCGAGGTCGATCTCCTGCCCGCCGGCGTACAGCGTCACCCCGTCGTTGAGCAGCTTGAACGCGGCCTCGGCCGCGGCCACCACCGGCGCCCGGTCCTTCTTGAGCTTCGCCTCCTTCTGCAGGCGGGGCAGCGCCTTCTCGACCGTCTGCAGGTCGGCCAGGATCAGCTCGGTGTTGATCGTCTCGATGTCGTCGGCGGGCGAGACCTTGCCGTCGACGTGCAGCACGTTCGGGTCGGAGAAGGCGCGCACCACCTGGCAGATCGCGGACGCGTCGCGGATGTTCGCGAGGAACGCGTTGCCCCGGCCCTGGCCCTTCGACGCGCCGCGGACCAGCCCGGCGATGTCGACGAAGCTGACCGGCGCGGGGATCACCTTCTCGCTGCCGAACAGCTCGGCGAGCTTCGCCAGGCGCTCGTCGGGCAGCCCGACCACGCCGACGTTCGGCTCGATCGTCGCGAACGGGTAGTTCGCGGCGAGCACGTCGTTCTTGGTCAGGGCATTGAACAGGGTGCTCTTGCCGACGTTCGGCAGGCCGACGATTCCGATGGTGAGGCTCACGGAAGCCCAGTCTACGCAACGGCCCGAGGCCGGCCCCGGGTCGACGGTCATGTCCGAATCCCGCCAGCGCTCTATTAACAATACGAGCAGACTCGACGGCATGGAACTGGACTTCGAACGGTGCTACCGAGCCGTGGACAGCCGGGACCAGCGCTTCGACGGCTGGTTCTTCACCGCCGTGACCAGCACGGGAATCTACTGCCGCCCGTCCTGCCCGGCGATCACCCCGAAGCGGGAGAACGTCACGTTCTACCCGTCCGCGGCCGCCGCCCAGCGGGCCGGCTTCCGCGCCTGCAAGCGCTGCCGGCCGGATGCCGCGCCCGGCTCCCCCGAGTGGGACGTGCGGGCCGACCTGGTCGGCCGGGCGATGCGGCTGATCGGCGACGGCGTGGTGGACCGGGAGGGCGTGCCCGGCCTCGCGAGCCGACTGGGCTACACCGAGCGGCACCTCAACCGGATGCTCACCGCCGAACTGGGGGCCGGTCCGCTGGCGCTGGCCCGGGCACAACGGGCGCAGACCGCGCGCATCCTGATCGAGACCACCGACCTCGGCCTCGCGGAGATCGCGTTCGCGTCGGGCTTCGGCAGCGTGCGGCAATTCAACGACACCATTCAGGAGGTGTACGCGCAGCCGCCCTCGCAACTGCGCGAGCGTCGCCCGGTCCGGGCGGCCGAGGCCGGCACCATCAGCCTCCGGCTCGCCTATCGGTCGCCGCTGCATATTCCGGCGCTGCTCGACTTCCTGGACCAGCGGGCGTTGCCGGGTGTGGAGGAACGGTCGGGAAACACGTACCGCCGCGGTCTGGTTTTGCCGCACGGCAGCGCGACGGCCGCGCTCACCCCGGCCGACCGCTGGGTCTCCGCGTCGCTGCGGCTGACCGACGTGCGCGATCTGGCGCCGGCCGTGGCCCGCTGCCGGCGGCTCTTCGATCTGGATGCCGACCCCGACGCCGTCGATGCCACGCTGGGTGCGGACGTCGCGCTGAGCGCTTCGATCAAAACCGAGCCGGGTGTACGGGTACCCCGAGCGGTGGACGGCTTCGAGATGGCCGTGCGCGCGATCGTGGGGCAGCAGGTCAGCGTGGCGGGCGCGCGCACCACGCTGACCCGGATGATCCGCGCGGCCGGCGGTTTCGACGGATCTCAGCTGGTCGGCTTCCCGGCCGCCCGAGCGGTCGCCGACCTGCCCGACTCGGCGTTCGGCATGCCCGCCGCCCGGCGCGAGACGATCCGGCGGCTGGCCGAGGCGGTCGCCGACGGGAAGATCGACCTGGAACCCGGCGCCGACCGGGAGGAATCGGTGGCCCGGCTGATGGAGCTGCCCGGGATCGGGGCGTGGACCGCCGGTTACGTGGCGATGCGCGCGATCGGCGACCCGGATGTCTTCCTGCCGACCGATCTGGCGGTGCGCCGGGGCGCCGCCGCGCTGGGCCTGCCCGCCACACCGAAGGCCCTCGAACGGCACGCCGAGCGGTGGCGGCCCTGGCGATCGTACGCGTTGATCCGCCTGTGGCGCGCCTCCTGAGTTATCCACAGGCGCCGAGAAAGTCGAGCGCGGCCGGCCGCGACGGGCCAGGCTGTGCCCCAACCCCCTGGAGGTAAGCGATGTTGAAGTACCAGACCATGGAGACCCCGGCCGGCCCGCTGACGATCGTGGCCGGCCCGTCCGGCGCGGTGCGCGCCGCCGGCTTCACCGCCGAGGTCGACGAGTTGCTCCCGCTGATCCACTCGTCGTTGGCCAGCGATGCGGAGCCGGCCGACGACGTGGGCCCGGCCGCCGCCCAGGTGCGTTCCTATCTCGACGGTGACCTGGCCGCGCTCGACGCGGTGGCCGTCGAGCAGCACACCGGCGGCGAGTTCATGTCGTATGCCTGGCAGGTGATGCGCGACATCAAGCCGGGCAGCCCGGTGACCTACTCGGAGTTCGCCCGCATGGCCGGCCGCCCCGCGGCGATCCGGGCGGCCGCGGCGGCCTGCGCGCGCAACCCGGTGGCCCTGTTCACCCCGTGCCACCGGGTGCTGCGGCTCGACGGCTCGCTCGGCGGCTACCGCTGGGGCCTCGACGTCAAACGCTGGCTGCTGAAATTCGAGGCCGACCGGAATTGACGGGCTCGTCGTGGCCGACGCCCGTAGCATTCTGCGCATGACTGATACGGGTATGACCGCGCGCGCCGGTCTCCCCGAGCGGCCGTCGCTGGACGGGCTCGAGGGCAAGTGGTCGCGCCGCTGGCAGGAGGAGGGGACGTATACGTTCGACCGCTCGAAGGAGCGCTCGGATGTATATGCCATCGACACGCCTCCGCCGACCGTATCGGGCGAGCTGCACATGGGGCATGTCTTCTCGTACACGCACACCGACACGGTCGCGCGGTTCCAGCGGATGCGCGGCAAGACCGTCTTCTACCCGATGGGCTGGGACGACAACGGCCTGCCCACCGAGCGCCGGGTGCAGAACCGCTACGGCATCCGGTGCGACCCGTCGCTGCCCTACGACCCGGCCTGGCGGCCGCCGGCCACCCCGCCGAAGGAGCCGATCTCCGTCTCCCGGCGGAATTTCGTCGAGATCTGTGCCGAGCTGACCGCTGAGGACGAGAAGGCGTTCGAGGCGCTCTGGCGCATGCTCGGGCTGTCCGTCGACTGGGGACTGACCTACACCACGATCGGGGAGCGGGCCCGCGCCGTCTCGCAGCGCTTCTTCCTCGACAACGTGGCGCGCGGCGAGGCGTATACGGCCGAGGCCCCGACCCTGTGGGACGTCGGCTTCCGCACCGCGGTCGCCCAGGCGGAGCTGGAGGATCGGGAGCGCCCCGGCGCGTACCACAAGCTCCGCTTCCACGGCCCGGACGGCCCGGTCGAGATCGACACCACCCGGCCGGAACTGCTGCCCGCCTGCGTCGCGCTGGTCTTCCACCCGGGCGACGAGCGCTATCGGCACCTGGTCGGCAAGACGGTCAAGACGCCGTTCTTCGACGTCGAGGTCCCGGTGTACGAGCACCCGCTCGCCGCGGCGGACAAGGGCACCGGCATCGCGATGGTCTGCACGTTCGGCGACCTCACCGACGTCACCTGGTGGCGTGACCTGCGGCTGGAAACCCGGGTCGTGCTCGGCCGCGACGGCCGGTTCCTGCCGGACCGCCCGGCCGGGGTTTCCGCGGCGGCCTACGAGCCGTTCGCCGGCCTCACCGTCAACGCGGCCCGGCGCGAGATCGTCCGGCTGCTGCGCGAGGCGGACGATCTGATCGGCGAGCCCCGGCCGATCACCCACCCGGTCAAGTTCTACGAGAAGGGCGACTCACCGCTCGAGATCGTCACCAGCCGGCAGTGGTTCATCCGCAACGGCGGGCGCGAGCCCGAGCTGCGAGAGCGGATGCTGGCTCGGGGACGCGAGCTGCGCTGGTTCCCGGAGCACATGCGACACCGGTACGAGCACTGGGTCACCGGCCTGACCGGGGACTGGCTGATCAGCCGGCAGCGCTTCTTCGGCGTCCCGATCCCGGTGTGGTACCGGCTCGACGACGCTGGCGAACCGGATTACGGCCAGCTTCTCATACCGGACGGATCAGCACTGCCGGTTGACCCGTCCTCGGAGTGTCCGCCCGGCTTCGACGAGTCCCAGCGCGACGTCCCCGGCGGTTTCACGGCCGACCCGGATGTCATGGACACCTGGGCCACCTCGTCGCTGACCCCGCAGATCGTCGGCGGCTGGCACGACGACGATGATCTCTTCCGGCGGGTTTTCCCGATGGACCTCCGGCCGCAGGCCCACGAGATCATCCGGACCTGGCTGTTCTGCACGGTCCTGCGCGCCGACCTGGAAAACGGCGTGCTGCCGTGGCGCAATGCGGTCCTCTCCGGCTGGATCCTCGACCCCGACCGCAAGAAGATGTCCAAGTCCAAGGGCAACGTGGTCACCCCGCTCGACCTGCTCGAGCAGAACGGTTCGGACGCGGTGCGGTACTGGGCGGCGAACGGCCGGCCGGGCGCCGACCTGGCCTACGACCCGGCCCAGATCAAGGTCGGCCGGCGGTTGGCGACCAAGCTGCTCAACGCGTCGAAGTTCGCACTCGGACTGGGCGCGGCCGGGTCGCTGCGGCAGCCGGTGACCGAGCCGATCGACCAGGCCATGCTGGCCCGGCTGGCCGGCGTGGTCAGCGCGGCCACCGAGGCGTTCGACCGCTACGACCACACCGAGGCGCTGCAGGTCACCGAGGCGTTCTTCTGGACGTTCTGCGACGACTACATCGAGCTGGTCAAGGAGCGGGCGTACGCATCCGGTCCGGCGGGCGATTCGGCCCGCGCCGCGCTGGCTGCCGGGCTGTCGGTGCTGCTGCGGTTGTTCGCGCCGGTCCTGCCGTACGTGACGGAGGAGGTGTGGTCGTGGTGGCGGTACGGCTCGGTGCACCGCTCGACCTGGCCGACCCGGTACGAGCTGACCCGGGTCGCGCCCGACGGTGACGAGAGCCTGCTGGAGCTGGCCGGCGAGGCGCTGCGCCAGGTCCGCAAGGCGAAATCGGACCGGAAGCTGTCGATGAAGGCCGAGGTGCCGCTGGCCGAGGCGCTCGGCCCGGCGGCGCTGCTCGACCGGCTCGCCCTGATCGAGGGCGACCTGAAGGCGGCCGGCCGGATCGGCAAGCTCGACCGGCTCCCCGACCGGACGCCCGAGCTGGTCATCGCCTGCGCCTTCTGACCCGCCCTCGATCCGGCCCGCCCTCGATCCGGCCCGCCCTCAATCTGGCCCGCGCGACGCAGCCGGCCGCCGGGTCGGCCCCGCCGCTGGGGTCGGCCCCGCCGCCGGGGTCGGCCCCGCCGCCGGGTCGGCCCCGCCGCTGGGGTCGGCCCCGCCGCTGGGGTCGGCCCCGCCGCCGGGTCGGCCCCGCCGCCGGGTCGGCCCCGCCGCCGGGTCGGCCCCGCCGCCGGGTCGGCCCCGCCGCCGGGTCGGGCCCGAAGCGGTGGCCGGGACCGGCCAAAACGCCGGTCCCGGCCTCGTCGGCCGGGCAGCATGAAGGGCATGTCGATCGCGCCCGAGCAGGTGGAGGCGCCCGCCGCCGACACCGTGCTGTTCCGGTCCTCGCCGTGGCGGACGTTCGCCGCCGTCTTCGGCCTGCTGATGATCTCGTTCGGCGCGGTGTCGCCGCTGGCCGTGCTGCTGACCGGCGGCACCGGCAACCCGTGGTGGCAGACCGCCCTGCAGGCCGGGGCGGTCAGCATCGTGGCGGCCGGCCTCTACGCCTGGTCGACCCGGGGCGCGCTGAAGACCTGGATCCGGATCTCGTCGGGCGGGCTCGAGGTGGCCGCCCAGGACAGCGACCCGATCCTGCTGGCCTGGCCGGACATCGCCCACGTGCAGGTGCGCCGGCAGGGCATCCGCTCGATCCTCGAGGTCACCCCGCTCGACCTGGACCGGGTGCACCCGGTGCAGGGGGACGGGCCGGGCGGGCCGGCGATGACCGAGACCGCCGAGGGGCCGGCCTTCACCGCCGACCTCTCCGAGGTGTGGCCGGGCCCCCGCGCCCTGCGGCGTGAGCTGGCCCGGCACCTCCCACCGGAGAAGCCGGCCGCCTAGCAGACGCGATCGCCCGCAGCCTCGCCTTCGACCCGGACCCCCGTCCGGAAGGCCCCCGACTTCTGAGCCGGGCCTCGCAGCCGGCTAGCAGACCCCGTCCGGGACGCCCCGGCTCAGAAGTCGCCCCCGAAGTCGCCGCCGCCGAAATCGCCGCCGTCGAAGCCGCCGAAGTCCTGGCCACCGTCGTAGCCGCCGTTGTCGAGGTTGCTCGCGTCGTACATGCCGTCGGCGCCGCCGTCGCCGCCGAAGTCCTGCGCGGCGTCCTGGAAGCCGTCCTGGTAGCCGTCGCCGTAGCCCATGTCGCCGAAGCCCGGCGAGAACAGCGCGTCGAAGATCAGCATGCCGCCGAGCACGCCGGCCCCGGCACCGAGCGCCGTCTTCCACACCGGCGTCGAATACCACCCGGCCGGCACCGGACGGCCCTGCACCCGGCCGCCGGGGTAGTAGTACGGCGTGTCGGCCCCGGGCTGCGGGCCGGCCTTGTACTGCTGGCCCTGCACGGTGACCTTGCGCTCGCGGGTCAGTTGGCCGACGCCCTGCGCGGTGGAGAGCGGCGGCAGGTCGGGGCCGGGGTCGAGGCCCATCGCCACCCGGGCCGCCCGCACGTAAGTCAGGCCCTCCAGCGCCGACTCGCGGGCCAGCGCGAACTGGTGCACGGTCTTCGCCTGCTGCAACTGGCCGCCGGCCGCGTTGTAGCGCTCGCCCGCGTCGGCCAGGGCCTGCCGGGCGGCGGCGTCGTCGCCGTGCAGATTCATCAGCTGGCCGCCGAGCCGCTCATACCACCGCTGGGCGTCGGCGCGCGCGTCCTCGAGGCTGCTCTGCTGGCTCGCGGCGCCATTGCGACGCGCGATCATGACCACCAAAAGGACGACGATGACGATGGCCAAGATCAGCAACACGCTCATGTCCCCACGGTACCCTCGCGGTTCTTGTCGTACCGATCTGGCAATCTGCCGGTTGTGACCGTTTCGACGCTGGCCGTGGTGCTCCTCTGTCTGGCGGCCGGCGCCGCCGTCGGCTGGCTCTGGGCCCGGCAGCGGGCGGCGGCCGACATCGCCCGGCTCGAGGCCACCGTCCAGGCCCACCGCGACGGCGAGGAGCGGCTGGAGCAGTCCATGCGCGCCCTGTCGTACGAGTCGGCCGCCCAGTCGCAGGAAGCGGTGGCCCTGGCCGTCGCCCCGCTGCACGACACGCTGCGCCGCTACGAGCAGCGGGTGGCCCAGCTCGAGCGCGAGCGGGTGGATGCCTATGCCGAGCTCCGCGAGCAGGTGCGGCAGATGGGCGCCGTCTCGGGCGAACTGCGTACCGAGACGAAACAGCTGGTGGCGGCGTTGCGGGCGCCGCAGGTGCGGGGCCGCTGGGGCGAGCACCAGCTGCGCCGCGTGGTCGAGGCGGCCGGCCTGCTGGAGCATTGCGACTTCGCCGAGCAGGTCACCGCGGTCGACGACGAGGGCGGCGTGGTCCGGCCCGACCTGGTGGTCCGGCTGCACGGCGGCCGCAGCGTGGTGGTCGACGCCAAGGCGCCGCTGGAGGGCTACCTGGCCGCCGCCGAGGCGCGCGACGAGCGCACCCGGGAGGCGTCCCTCGACCAGCACGCCCGGCACCTGCGCGGGCATGTCGACGCGCTCTCGGCGAAGGAGTATTGGGCCGCCTTCGAGCCCTCCCCCGACTTCGTGGTCCTGTTCGTCCCGGCCGACCCGTTCCTGGACGCGGCGCTGCGGCACGACCCGACGCTGATGGAGCACGCGTTCCGGCGCAATGTCGTGCTGGCCACCCCGGCGACGCTGGTGGCGATGCTGCGGACGGTGGCGTATTCCTGGCGGCAGGAGGAGCTGGCCCGCAACGCGCTGGAGGTGCATGCCCTGGCCCGCGAGCTGTACGCGCGGCTGGCCACCCTCGGCGACCACGTCGGCAAGCTCGGGACGGCGCTGGGCGGGGCGGTCACGGCGTACAACAAAGCGGTTGGCTCTCTGGAATCGCGAGTGCTGGTCAGCGCCCGCAAGCTCGCCGAAATGGGCGTCTCCCGGGAAGAGATGCCGGCGCCGCCGCAGGTCGAGGTGGCCCCGCGTCAGCCTCAGGCGCCCGAGCTCAGCTGAGCCGCGATCGCCCCGCCGATGAGGAGGCAGCCGATTTCCGTCGCCGCGGGGTTTGCGGTGCCGGGAATCGGCTGCCTCCTCATCGGCCCCGAAGCGGCGATCGCCCGCGGAGCGAAGCGGAGCCAGCCGACTCAGCTTTCATGTCGCGGCGCAGCTCCTGGGGCAGGGAGAAGGTCAGCCGCTCCTCGGCGGTGGTGTACTCGGTGACCTCGCCGAAGCCGCGTGATGCGAGGTGCGCCAGCACCTCCATGACCAGGTCTTCCGGCACGCTCGCGCCCGAGGAGACCCCGACGGTGGTGGCCTCGGCGAGCCACTCGTCCTGGATTTCGGAGGCGTAGTCGACCAAGTAGCCCGCCTTGGCCCCGGCGTCGACCGCCACCTCGACCAGGCGCACCGAGTTCGACGAGTTCTTCGAGCCGACGACGATCACCACGTCGCAGTCGGGGGCGATCTCCTTCACCACGTGCTGGCGGT
The DNA here is from genome assembly GCF_000721705.1 of Actinoplanes subtropicus. GTDB lineage: Bacteria > Actinomycetota > Actinomycetes > Mycobacteriales > Micromonosporaceae > Actinoplanes > Actinoplanes subtropicus. The sequence continues at coordinate 30,575 of NZ_JOJL01000033.1, read as the reverse complement.
TCTGGGTGGCGTAGCAGATGTCGTCGCTGGGCGGCGACTGCAGCAGCGGCAGCCGGGTCTTGAGCCGGGCCACCGTCTCCATGGTCTCGTCGACCGAGAGCGTGGTCTGCGACAGCCAGACCACCTTGGCCGGGTCGCGCACGACGACCTTGTCGACCGCATCGGGCCCGTCGACCAGCTGGATGTGCGCCGGGGCCTCGCCGGAGGTGCCGATGACCTCCTCGTGGCCCTCGTGGCCGATGAGCAGGATGTCGTAGTCGTCGTTCGCGAAGCGTTTCGCCTCGTGGTGCACCTTGGTGACCAGCGGGCAGGTCGCGTCGATCGCCTTGAGGTTGCGGGTGCGCGCCTGCTCGTGCACCTCGGGGGCGACGCCGTGCGCCGAGAAGACGACGATGGACCCCTCGGGGACCTCCTCGTTCTCCTCCACGAAGATCGCGCCGCGGGCCTCGAGGGTGCTCACCACGTGCTTGTTGTGCACGATCTGCTTGCGTACGTAGACCGGCGCGCCGTAGAGCTTCAACGCCTCCTCGACGGTCTGCACCGCCCGGTCGACGCCGGCACAGTAGCCGCGCGGCTTGGCCAGCAACACACGCTTACGAGGTTCGCTCACCCGGCCATGGTACGTGCCGCCCTCCGGGCCCCGCCCACCTGCGAGATGCGCCACAGTGCCGCCACCGGCGCCTGGTCCTACGGACGGCACGGAGAACCCGGGCCCCTTCGGGGCCGGCGGAGCAGTCGGTGGACTGCGGCATACTCGTGCGGTGGTGGACGAGACGATGATCGATGAGAAGGCGCCCTCGCGGTGGGCCGCGGCCGGTCGGACGGCCCGCTGGCTGCTTGGCGCGTTGTCCCTGGTCTGCGGCGTGACCTGGATTCTGGTCACGGTGCACAGCCCGAGCGCGGCGGTCGACCTGACGGTTGGCGCGGTCTTCGCGGCCGCCGGATTGGTGCTGCTCATGCCGCACCGGATCCGGCTGCCGAGGCTGGTCACCGCGATCGTGATGGCCATGGTGGCGATCGCGGGGGCGGCGGCTGGGCTCGCCCGCGGGACGGTGCGGGTCGGGGAGTACGCCTACATCGCCGACCGCGGCTTCCCGGTCGCCTGGGTGCAGCGGGGCGCGATCGCCGAGGACGCGGCGACGGCCGAGCGGCTGGCCCGCTCCGCGAACTGGACGCTCGACCTCATCTCGCTCGCCACGAACCTGTTGTTCTGGGCGTACGTGGGAATGATCTTTGTGGTTGTCGCCGTGCTGATCCAGCGTAAAGCGCAAGAAAGCCGCCGGTAACCGGCCCTTTGCGGCGATACTCGGTCGCATGGACGACGAGCCGGTAGATCTCGGTCCGCTGGCCTCGTTCCTGATCGTGGCGCGGCTGCTGGCCGGCTGGTGCTGCGTGGCGCTCGGCGGGCTCGGCCTGCTGATGGGCTTCGACGACGCGCGGTACGTGCTCTACCAGGCCGTGCTGCTGCTCGGCGGGCTGGCGCTGCTGGCGTTCCGGCCGATGGTCCGGCGCCCGCGGCCGATCGGCTACCTGGCCGGCGCCGCGGTCACCGCGCTCGGCCTGCTGATCTCCACCCTGCCGGGCGGGTCGCCCGCGGTGTGCTGTCGCCTTTCCGGTTACGCCCATCCGCACGGCTTTCCGCTCGCCTTCCTCGCCGCCGGTCATCTCGACCCGTGGCGAGCGTTCGCCGATCTGCTCTTCTGGCTCCTCGTCGGCCTGTTTCCGCTGGTCGCGCTCGCTCAGCTGTGGCCGGCGCCGCCGCCCGCGCCCCGTCCCGAGCGGCCGGTCACCCCGAGCGCCGGCCACGCCGAACAGCGGGCCGAGGTGGCGGACGACGAGAATGTCGGGGGTCTTCCGTAATCTGGCCCGGTGAGTGAGCCCGAGCCGACCGCGACGCCGAAGAGCACCGCCGACGAGCCCTGGCCGGTCCGCGTCGTCAGTCAGAAGGTCGGCGCCTGGATAGCCAAGCTCGGCTGGGTCTGGGTCGACGGCCAGGTCGCCCAGATCAGTCGCCGCCCCGGCTCGTCGGTGGTGTTCCTGACGCTGCGCGACCCCTCGGCCGATCTCAGCCTCACCGTCACCGCCCACCGCGACGTGCTCGACGCCGGCGCCCCCGAGCTGGCCGAGGGTGCCCGGGTCACGCTGCACGCCAAGCCGGAGTTCTACCCGGCCCGCGGCACGCTCAGCCTGCGCGCCGACGAGATTCGCCAGGTCGGCCTGGGCGAGCTGCTGGCCCGGCTGGAGCGGCTGAAAAAGCACCTCGCCGCCGAGGGCCTGTTCGCCCGCGAGCGCAAGCGCCGGCTGCCGTTCCTGCCGCAGCGGATCGGCCTGATCACCGGCCGGGCCAGCGCCGCCGAGCGGGATGTGCTGATGAATACCCGGCGCCGCTGGCCGGCCGTCGATTTCCGGGTGATCAATGTGCCGGTCCAGGGCCCCACCGCCGTGCCGCAGATCATCGACGCGCTCAAGGTGCTGGACAACGACGAGACCATCGACGTCATCGTGATCGCCCGCGGCGGCGGCAGCGTGGAAGATCTGCTGCCGTTCTCCGACGAGGCGCTGTGCCGGGCGGTCTTCGGGGCGCGCACCCCGGTGGTCAGCGCGATCGGGCACGAGACCGACGCGCCGCTGCTCGACTACGTGGCCGACCTGCGCGCCTCCACCCCGACCGATGCGGCCAAGCGCATCGTGCCCGACCTGGCCGAGGAACGGCAGCTCATCGACATCGCCCGCCGCCGCATCGAGCGGTCGGTGCTGACCCTGATCGAGCGCGAGGAGCATCGGCTCGCCTCCTGGCGGTCCCGGCCCTCGCTGGCCCGCCCCGAGCTGCTGGTCGACCAGCGCGCGGCCGAGGTGACCGGGCTGCGCGAGCGGGCGGTCCGCAGCCTCGAGCACCGGCTGCGCCGGGCCGACGACGACCTGCGGCACACCCTGGCCCGGCTGCGGGCGCTGTCCCCGGCGGCGACCCTGCAGCGGGGTTACGCGATCGTGCAGCGCGCCGACGGCCACGTGGTCCGCGCGGCGGGCGAGGTGCACAGCGACGACCCGATCCGCGTGCGCCTCGCCGAGGGCGAGCTGCGAGCGACGGTCACCGACACCGATCCATCGGCCGAGGAGAAGACATGACCGACAACACCCTGTCGTACGAGCAGGCCCGCACCGAGCTCGCCAGCGTGGTGGAGCGTCTGGAGCAGGGCGGCAGCTCGCTGGAGGAGTCGCTCGCCCTGTGGGAGCGCGGCGAGAAACTGGCCGACGTCTGCCAGCGGTGGCTGGACGGCGCCCGGGAGCGGATCGACGCCGCCCGGGCCGCCCGCGCCGACGCCACCGACTGACCGGCGATCGCTCGCCGACGAATCGGGAATTTCCGATCTGTCAGGCCAGCGAGGAGGCGAGCGTCTGAAGGTTCGTGCGGTCGGCCTTGCCCACCACGATGATCGTCCGGGTCGGCTCGGTCAGCACCAGCGCCGTCTCCCCCGGCCGTCCGTCGTAGACCCGCCAGACCCCGGCCGGCGTACGGTAGTTGCCCAGCGCCTTACCGCCGCTGCCCAGCTCGGCGGGGAGCAGAGTGTCCGGCGGGACGCTGCTCTCGATCAACTGCATCGATTCCTTGCCGGGGTCGACGTAGCCGATCCGCAGCGTCGCCCCGCCGTTCTCCCGCCGGAAGGTCGCGCTCGCGGTGTGCCAGTCGTTCCCGAGCCCGCGCGGCACGGCCACGGTGAAGACGGCCGCCTGCTGCGCCTCCTGGATCGTCGGCGTGGCATCGACGGTGATCGGCGCGTCCCCGCTCAGCACCACCCGATAGAAGACCAGCAGGAGCGCGATCGGCACCAGCAGCACGGTCAGCGACAACACCATGTCCCGCGGCGAGCGCTCCTGCCCGCGGCCGAGCCGGGTCGGCGCCTCCTCGGTGGGCACGCCGTCCGGCAGGCTCTCTTTGCTCTCGGTGCTCGGGGCTGGTTCCACGCACCCATTGTTAACCATGTCGCTGATGCGGGACTTTGCGCATCCGGGCATGTGAGGATCGGTGGACTACCAGCCCCGCAACGTCGCGAGGAGGCGCACTTATGCCTGCCCGTTTTCCGCAGGATCTCGACCGCAACATCGCCCTCGACCTGGTCCGCGTGACCGAGGCCGCCGCCATGGCGGCCGGCCGCTGGGTGGGCCGCGGCGACAAGAACGGCGGCGACGGCGCCGCCGTCGACGCCATGCGCAAACTGATCAATTCGATCCAGATGCGCGGCACCGTGGTGATCGGCGAGGGCGAGAAGGACGAAGCCCCGATGCTCTTCAACGGCGAGCAGGTGGGCGACGGCACCGGCCCCGAGGTGGACGTGGCGGTCGACCCGATCGACGGCACGACCCTGATGAGCAAGGGCATGCCGGGCTCGGTGAGCGTTCTGGCGGTGGCCGAGCGGGGCGCGATGTTCGACCCGAGCGCCGTCTTCTACATGGAGAAGATCGCGGTCGGCCCGGACTGCGCCGACGTCATCGACATCAACGCCCCCACGGCCGAGAACCTGCGCCGGATCGCCAAGGCCAAGCGGTCGACCGTCTCCGACGTGACGGTCTGCATCCTCGACCGGCCCCGGCACGGCCAGTTGGTCGAGGAGGTACGCCAGGCCGGCGCCAACATCAAGTTCATCTCGGACGGCGACATCGCGGGCGCCATCTCGGCCGCGCGGATGGAGTCCGATGTGGACGTGCTGATGGGCATCGGCGGCACCCCCGAGGGCATCACCGCGGCCTGCGCCCTGAAGTGCCTGGGCGGCATGATCCAGGCCAAGCTGTGGCCGCGGGACGACGCCGAGCGGGAGAAGGCGCTGGCCGGCGGCCATGACCTGGACCGGGTGCTGACCACCGACGACCTGGTCACCGGCGACAACTGCTTCTTCGTGGCCACCGGCGTCACCTCGGGCGATCTGCTGAAGGGGGTCCGGTACCGCTCCGGCGGCGCGCACACCCAGTCGATCGTGATGCGGTCGAAGAGCGGCACGATCCGGGTGATCGACTCGTACCACCGCCTGGAGAAGCTGGCCCTCTACTCGGCGGTCGACTTCGACGGCCACCTGCCGACGGTCCCGATGGGTGAGCCGGTCATCTGATAGTCAGCCCTACTGATGATCAGTTAGCATGAGGAACATGCTGACGATCGGCTGGAAAGCGTCCCCACAGCACTTCACCATCGGCGACTATCGCGAACTCTGGCGCCTGGTCGACGCCGGGGGCTTCGACAGTTGCTGGGTCTTCGACCACCTGCGCCCGATGGGCCGGGATCGCAGCGGCGACATCTTCGAGGCTTGGACCATCCTCGCCGCGATGGCCGAGGCAACGTCGCGGGTTCGCGTCGGCACCCTGGTGTCGAGCAACCTCTACCGGCACCCGGCCCTGCTGGCCAAGATGGCGGCCACCGTGGACCACGTCAGCGGTGGCCGCCTCGACCTCGGCCTGGGTGCCGGCGGCGATCCCGGCATCGACCCGGCCATCGGGCTGGCCGGCCTGTCCGGCCGCGAGCGGGTCGAGCGCCTGAACGAATCCGCCCAGATCCTCCGCAGCCTCTGGACGCGGCCCGTGACGACCTTCCCGGGAAAGCACTACCAACTCCTCGAAGTACCGGCCGATCCCAAACCGGTGCAACAGCCGATGCCGTTGTGGCTGGCCAGCAACGGCGAGCGCCGCGGACTGCGGGTCGTGGCCGAGCGGGCCACCGGTTGGCTGACGGCGACGTTCGACACCGCGCCCGGCGACCTGGCCCGTTTGATGGGGGTATTGAATCAACACTGCGAGGCGGTCGGCCGCGATCCGGGCACCCTCCGCCGCGGCGTCCAGTTCCCCGTGCCGGAGAGCGATGATGAGATCCTCGAAGCCGTCGGGGCGTTCGGGCGGGCGGGCTTCACCGACCTGGTGCTGATGCCTCGCGGCGGTGGCCTCGACCGCGTGGCCGCCGTCGGAACCCTGCTGCCAAGGATGCGAGAGTGCTTCAAGACCGCCTCGGGTACCTCCTGAAACACGCTCAGTCGGCGCTGGCCGCGCGCACCGCGGCCGCGCTGGAGCCGCTGAACATCAACGGTCGCGAGCTGGCCGTCCTGTCGGTGCTGGGCGCCGCCGAGCCGCTGGCCCAGCAACAGGCGGCGACCAAGCTGAGCGTGGACCGTACGACCATGGTCGACCTGGTGGACGCCCTGGAACGGAAGGGCCTGGTGGAGCGCCGCGCGGACCCGGCCGACCGGCGGCGCAACCTGGTCCACCTGACCCCGGACGGCGAGACGACGCTGGCCGAGGGCAACCGCCGCTACCAGGAGATCGAGAACGCGCTGCTGACCGGCCAGGAGGCCGACGACCTCAAGCGGCTCTTACGCCGGCTGCTGGGCGATTAGATGTCGGTGAGCGTGGGCGTGTAGAGCGCCGGCTGCTGCTTCTTGACCCTCTTCCGCCGGAACAGGACCGCCGCGATGACGCCGCCGAGCAGCCCGAGCAGGTGGCCCTGCCAAGAGATCGGCTGGTCGGTCGGCAGGATGTTGTAGAGCTGGTACCAATACAGCAGCCCGATGAAGGCGGCCACCCCGAGGTTCCACCAACTGCGCTCGACCAGTCCGCGGGCCAGCAGCAGCCCGAGGTAACCGAAGATGACGCCGCTGGCGCCGACCACCACGCTGTTCGGGTCGCCGACGAACCACACGCCCAGCCCACTGACCAGCATGATCACGAAGGTCGACCAGATGAACCGCCGCCCGCCGCCGGCCAGCGCGAACGTGCCGACCAGGATCAGCGGGACGGCGTTGCCGTACAGATGGTCCCAGCCGGCGTGCAGGAACGGGCTGAACAGCACGCCGTCGAGCCCGGCGAGGTGGTGCGGGATGATGCCGCCGGCCACGTCGAGCCGGCCGTGCCCGATGCCCCGGTCGACGGCCTCGATCAGGAACAGGAACGGGATGACCGCGCACATGGTCACGAAGGCGCGCCCCAGGGCGGCATAGAACGCCTCCGTGCCGAACCGGGTCGCATCTGACTGAGCGTCCGCACCGCCGTAACTCATGGTCCCCATGGTTCCAGGCGGCGGCAACGCCTGCCAGGTCAGCTCAGCCTACGGGTGGCCTTGCGGATGTCGTCGCGGAACGCGGAGATCTGCGTGTAGACGCCCGGATAGCCGTCCCGGGCGCAGCCGAGCCCCCAGCTCACGATGCCGACCTGGACCCACTCGCCGGTCGCGTCGCGGCCGACCATCGGGCCGCCGGAGTCGCCCTGGCAGGTGTCCACGCCCGGCCGGCCGGCGCAGATCGACTCGGAGGCGACCAGCTTGACGCCGGCCTTCCGGTACTCGGCCGCGCAGGTGGCGTCGGGGACGGTGGGCACGGTCGCGTAGTGCAGCTTCCGCTCCTGCCGCATCGAGTCCTCGCGGGTCTGTCCCCACCCCATCACCACGAACTCACCCTCCCCGACGTCGCCCCGGACCAGCGGCAGCGTGGGCAGGCCGAGCGGGCGGTCGAGCCGGATCAGGGCCCAGTCGTCGCCGCGGGTCTCGTCCCGGAAGCCGGGGGCGCGGAACACGGTGACCGAGTGGGCGACGATCGCCTGGCGGGACTTGAGGTCGACCGCGCCGGCGACCACCTTGATGCCGGTGGTCGGGCCGGTGCCGTCGACGCAGTGCCCGGCGGTCAGCACCACCCGGGGCGCGGTCAGGGCTCCGCCGCAGCCCATCGAGAGCCGCACCATCCACGGGAACTTGCCGGGCGGGGCGATGGCCCCGCCGACGACCTCGGTCACCGGCCTCGGCACCGGACTCGCATTCGCCGGAACCTCGGAGGCCGCCGCCACGCTCGCGATGACACCAATGAGGACGAGCGCGATATTTCGGACCATGTGGACATTTGATCACAGCAAAACGGGCCGCGCGGTGTGCGCCGCGCGGCCCGTTTCCGCGCTAGTACCAGCCCGTACTCTCCGAATGGGACCAAGCCCCACACGGGGTGCTGTAGCGGTTCTTGATGTAATCCAGACCCCACTTGATCTGGGTGGCGGGGTTGGTCTTCCAGTCGGAACCGAACGCCGCCATCTTCTTGCCGGGCACCGCCTGCGGCACGCCGTACGCCCCGGAACTGCTGTTCGTGGACTTGTAGTTCCAGCCGCTCTCCCGGGTCCACAGCTTGTCCAGGCAGGGGAACTGATCGATCTTGTACCCGGCGGCGAGCATCAGCGCGCAGCCGGTCTGCCGGGCGCCGCTGTAGTCGTTGCAGGAGTCCGGGATCGGTCCGGTGTAGGCGACCGGTCCACCGCTGCTGCTACTGCTGCTGGCGTCGGCCTTCTTCTTGGCGGCATCCGCCGCGGCCTTCGCCGCGATGGCCTTGGTCTCGAGAGCGTGCGCCTTGCCGGCGGCGTCCTTCGCCTCGGCGGCCGCCTTCTCGGCGGCGTCACCCTCCGCCTCGCGCTGGAACGCGCGGGCCGCGGCGTGCTGCGCCTGACGCTGCTTGAGCAGCTGCATGTCGAGGACATCCACTTGGACGACGTTCGACGCTTCGGAATGCTGCTGTGGTGCCTGGACCACGCGGTCCTTGCCGAGGTACACGCCGCCGATCAGGCCCGCCACCAGCAGACCGACCGACGCGGAACGTACTCCGACGCGGCTCCATGGCCGACTCACGAAGTATCCCTTCGTCGGGGGCAGGGACGCGGCACGCCCGGCCGCCCTGACGGCGGTTGGCCGTGCCGCGAGCACCGCGACCACTCGGGCCGGACCCCGGTCTCCTTCGATCGAGGCGGTGGCCCGACGTCGATCTCCGACGAAGATGACCACGCGATGGCGCTCGCCGAACACCATTGCGCAACGTGAAGTGGATGTGAAATGCCGACGCACTCTTGTGAGGTTGCTCACACTCAATTTACGCGCAAACCGGTCGAAAGTTCGCCCGGCCAGGGGTCACCTCACAGGGGAATATCCTCCAGCAGATCGGTGACCACCTCGGCGATCGGCGACCGCTCGGACCTCGTCAAGGTCACGTGCGCGAAGATCGGATGCCCCTTCAGCGCCTCGATCACCGCGGTCACGCCGTCGTGCCGGCCGACCCGCAGGTTGTCCCGCTGGGCGACGTCGTGGGTGAGCACCACCCGCGACCCCTGGCCGATACGGGAGAGCACGGTGAGCAACACGTTGCGTTCGAGGGACTGCGCCTCGTCGACGATCACGAACGCGTCGTGCAGGCTGCGGCCGCGGATGTGGGTCAGCGGCAGCACCTCGAGCATGCCGCGGGCGATGACCTCCTCCATCACGTTCCCGTGCACCACCGCGCCGAGGGTGTCGAAGACCGCCTGCGCCCAGGGCGACATCTTCTCCGACTCGGTGCCGGGCAGGTAGCCCAGCTCCTGGCCGCCGACCGCGTACAGCGGGCGGAAGACGATCACCTTCTTGTGGCGGTTGCGCTCCATGGTGGCCTCGAGACCGGCGCACAGCGCCAGCGCCGACTTGCCGGTGCCGGCCCGGCCGCCCAGCGAGACGATGCCGATCGACTCGTCCAGCAGCAGGTCCAGCGCGACGCGCTGCTCGGCCGAGCGGCCGCGCAGGCCGAACGCCTCCCGGTCGCCGCGGACCAGGCGTACCGTCTTGTCCGGGTTGACCCGGCCGAGGGCCGAGCCCTTCGACGAGTGGATCACCAGGCCGGTGTGGCAGGGCAGGCGCTCGGCCTCCTCGAGCTCCAGCTCCTCGCCGGCGTAGAGCGCCGAGACCTGCTCCTCGGCGAGCTTGAGGTCGGCCATGCCGGTCCAGGTCGGGTCGCTGGCCTGGCCGTGGCGGTACTCGTCGGCAGTGAGACCGACCGAGGCGGCCTTGACCCGTAGCGGCATGTCCTTGCTGACCAGCGTGACCTCCCGGCCCTCGGCGGCCAGGCCGAGCGCCACGGAGAGGATGCGGGTGTCGTTCGAGTCGTTGCGGAACCCGTGCGGGAGCACACTCTGGTCGGCGTGGTTGAGCTCCACGCGCAACGTGCCGCCCTCGTCGTTGCAGAGCACTGGCTGGTCGAGCCGGCCGAACTTGATGCGCAACTCGTCCAGCATGCGCAGCGCCTGCCGCGCGAACCAGCCCAGCTCCGGGTGATGACGCTTGCCCTCCAACTCCGTGATGACCACGAGTGGGATGACCACCTCGTGATCGGTGAACCGGCGGAAGGCCGCCGGGTCGGACAGCAGGACCGAGGTGTCCAACACAAAAACACGGCCCGTCGGGGCCGGTTCGGCGTCAGCGTGGCGATCGCGGGGTGCGCGTCGCGTGGCTGCGCGGGTGCTGGAAGGGGTGCCCTCGGCGTCAGAACGGCGTGGTGTCACAGGCCTGCTCCAGCGGGCGTGCAACCCGTCGACGCCCGCGTCCGCACCCTCCGGCGGCCGGCTGTTGCACGGGGTCGGATTGCGAGGCCCCGTGGCGCACTTGTCGCAGGTCCGGGCCGTCCGGCTGACTCGGGATGACCCCGCGTCATGACTAGAACGCTAGCGGTCAACTGCCCGCCGCGGTAGTACGCAAAACCCGGCTCACGGCAATTTCTCAGGCCGCCATCCGGACTTCCGGCAGGTAATCTGACGTCGTGGCAGAGACTCCGCGTCCGAACCATCCGCCGAGCATCGCCGACGCCTGGGCCGTCACGGTCGAGCGGGCGGCGGAGACCACTTTCTTCTTCGACTTCGACGGTGTGCTGTCCCCGGTCACCGACGACCCCGACGCGTCCCAGCCGGTCGCGGCCGTGCCCGGGGTGCTCGAGCGCCTGGCGACCGCCGTAGGCCGGGTGGCGATCGTCTCGGCCCGCCCGGTGAGCTTCCTGCGGTCCCGGTTCGGGTCGCTGGAGCGCGTCGACCTGTACGGGCTCTACGGGCTCGAGGTGTGGCACGAGGGCGACGTGGTGACCGAGCCGGCCGCCCTGCCCTGGATCCCGGCCATGTCCGACCTCGCCGAGCGGGCCCGGGCCGAGCTGCCCGCGCAGATCCTCGTCGAGTACAAGAGGCTGTCGGTGGCCCTGCATTACCGTACGGCGCCGCAGCTGGCCGTCGAGGTGGAGCGCTGGGGCCACGAGCAGGCCGAGCGGCTGGGCCTGCGGGTCCAGGGCGGCCGCATGGTGATCGAGCTGAAGCCGCCGGTCGACCAGGACAAGGGCATGGTCATCACCGAGGGCGTCCGGAACGCGGACTGCGCCTGGTATTTCGGCGACGACATGTCCGACATCAAGGCGTTCGACGCGCTGCGTGCCCGCGAGGCGGTCGACCCCGGCTTCTTCGGCGTCGCGGTCGCGGTGGCCAACCCGGAGACCGGGGCCGAGGTCTCCAGCGCCGCCGACCTGACGCTGGAGTCCCCGGACGCGGTCGCCGAGTTCCTCGCCGACGGCCTGCTCCGCTTCTGAACTACTGGTACTTGAAGGACCCCACCAGGCCGCTCAGCTCGCCCGACTCGCGGACCAGGCTCTGCGCGGTCGTCTGGGTGGTCCGCGCGCCGACGCTGGCCCGGTCGGCGGCCTGCGCCACGTCGCCGATCGACATGGCGATCTCGCCTGCGCCGACCGCGGTCTCGCTGACGTTGCGGGCCATCTCGGTCGTGGTGGCGGTCTGCTCCTCGATCGCCGAGGCGATGGTCAGCTGGGTGTCGTTGATCTCCTGCACCACCTGGCTGATCCGGGTGATCGCGGTGGTGGCCGCCCGGCTGTTGACGGTGATCGCGGCCACCTTGGCGGCGATCTCGTCGGTCGCCGTGGCGGTCTGCTCGGCCAGGGTCTTCACCTCGCCCGCCACGACCGCGAAGCCCTTGCCCGACTCCCCGGCCCGGGCCGCCTCGATGGTCGCGTTCAGGGCGAGCAGGTTGGTCTGCTCGGCGATCGCGGTGATCAGGTCGACCACCGACTGGATCTCGGTCGCCGACCCGCCGAGCTGGGCGATCGTGGTGCCGGCCTCCTCGGCCGCGCGCACCCCGTTCTCGACGATGGTGGTCGCCCGCGCCGCGCTCTGCGAGATCTGCGCGATCGACGCGGTCAGCTCCTCGGCCGAGGCCGCCATCGTCGAGACGATCGCGGACACCTCCTCGGCGCTGCTGCTCACCGCGGCCGCCCGCGAGCTGGTCTGCTCGGCGCCGCCGGACAGGTCGGCGCTGACCGCGTCGAGCTCGGCCGCGGCGTCGGTGAGCCGGCGCCCGCTCGCCGCCACGGCGACGACGAGGGCCTGCATCCGGTCGGCGAACCGGTTGAAGCCGCCGGCCGCCTGGGCCACCTCGTCCCGGCCGTGGTCCTCGATCCGCTGGGTCAGGTCGCCGTCGCCGTCGGCGATCTCGGCCAGCCGGCTGTTCAGCGACGCGAGCGGCCGGATGATCGAACGGGTGAGCAGGACGGCCAGGGCCGCGCCGAGCACCGCCGCGGCCAGGCCCATCAGCACCATCAGCGGGATGGTGGAGTCGGCCGTCGACTCGGCGTCGCGGACCGCGGCGGCCGACTCGGTGGAGATGCGCCCGGTGAGCGTGTCGATGTCGTTCGCGATGCTGTCGAAGACCTTGATCTCGTCCTCGGCGACCAGCTTGTCGGCCCGGGCCCGGCCGGCCGCGGAGGCGGTCCGATAGGCCGCCACCACCTGCTTGTCCAGGGCCAGGAACCGGTCGAAGGACTGCGTGACCCGGTCGAGCGTCGCCCGCTCGGCCGGCCTCAGCGGGCTGTCGGCCAACGCGGCCAGCTCGCGCCGGAACGCGTCGGCCGAGGCCAGGAACGCCGACCGGGAGGCGCCGGTGTCGTCGGCCGCGCCCTCGACACCGCGGGAGACGTCGAAGGCGTACGCGGTCTGCCAGCCGTTGAAGTCCGCGGCCCGGAACTTGACCTGGCTCGCCCGCTCGGTCAGCTCCTGGTATGCGCCGAGCGTGCGGACCGCGTCCCGCTCCCGGATCATGGCGCGCACGCTGAGCGCGACCACGCCGCTCAGCAGGGCGAACAGCACGAGCAGCACGGTCACGAGTCGCGTGCTGATGCGCAACCGACGCAGAACATTGATCATCGACGAGCCTCCCCCGACGGCCGCCAGCCGGCCACCCGGAAAGATCGGAAGATTCGCCGCCGGGATTAGGGCCGCCGCTAGGCGCCGAAGCGGCGTTGCCGGCTCGCGTACGACCGCAGGGCGCGCAGGAAGTCGATGCGCCGGAAATCGGGCCAGTTGGCGTCGTGGAAGTAGAACTCCGACTGGGCCGACTGCCACAGCAGGAAGCCGGAGAGCCGCTGCTCGCCGCTGGTTCGGATGATCAGGTCGGGGTCGGGCTGGCCGCGGGTGTAGAGGTGCTCGGCGATGTGCTCGACGTCGAGGATCTCGGCCAGCTCCTCGAGCGTGCCGCCGGCGGCCGCGTGCTGCTGCAGGAGCGAGCGCACCGCGTCGGCGATCTCACGCCGGCCGCCGTAGCCGACCGCCATGTTGACCTCGACGCCGATCGTACGGTCGCGGGTCTTCTCCTGTGCCGCCTTCAGCGCCGTGGCGGTCGGGGCGGGCAGCACGTCGAGCGCGCCGACCATGCGCAGCCGCCACGGGTTGCCGTCCTCGGCCAGCTCGGTCGCGAGATCCTCAATGATCTTCAGCAGGGGGTCGAGCTGGGCGGACGGCCGGCGCAGGTTGTCGGTGGCCAGCAGGTAGAGCGTGACGTGCTTGATGTCCGCCTGGTCGCACCAGGTGAGCAGCTCCTTGATGCGGGCCGCGCCGACCCGGTGGCCGTCGTTGGGGTCGACGAACCCCATCTCCTTGGCCCAGCGGCGATTGCCGTCGCACATGACGCCGACGTGCTGGGGAACGGGCTTGCCGACCAGCTTTCCGGCCAGCCGACGCTCGTAGAAGGAATAGATCAGGGACCGCACACTCATCGCCCCAAACCCTAGCCCCCGAACACACGGACGACCTCGGCCGGGCGGTTAATAACGTTTGTCAGACCCGACCAGCGGAACGAGACCTCCAGGCCCCGTGGGGTGCCCCTGATGCGAGAACAGCCCGCGATCGCCCCGCTGATGAGGAGAGGCCGGTTTTCGGTACCGCAAACCCCGCGGTGCCGAAAACCGGCCTCTCCTCATCAGCTTCCCAGGGGCGATCGCCCGCGGCGCCGGAGGCGACGCCAGCCAGCTCAGCCAGCTAACTCAGCCGAGCCCGGAGGGCGTCGAGCTCGGCCCAGAGGACGGCGGGCAGCTTGTCCCCGAACTTGGTGAACCACTCGGTGACCTGCGGAATCTCGGCCAACCACTCGTCCCGGTCGACGGCGAGGACCGCCTTCAGGTCGTCCTCGGAAATCTCGAGGCCGGTCAGATCCAGCGCGGTCGGGGTGGGCACGTGGCCGATCGCGGTCTCCACCGCCTCGCCCCGGCCGTCGAGCCGCTCGACGATCCATTTGAGCACCCGGCTGTTCTCGCCGAAGCCCGGCCAGAGGAACCGGCCGCCAGATCCGTCAGACTCAGTGCCGCGGCGGAACCAGTTGACGTAGAAGACCTTGGGCAGCTTGGCGGCGTCGCCGGACGCGCCCTTGGCCATGTCGATCCAGTGCTGGAAGTAGTCGCCCGCGTGGTAGCCGATGAACGGCAGCATCGCCATCGGGTCGCGGCGCACCACACCCACCTGGCCGACCGCCGCCGCCGTGGTCTCGCTGGACAGCGTGGCGCCGAGGTAGACCCCGTGCACCCAATCGCGCGCCTCGGTGACCAGCGGGATCGTGGTCTTGCGGCGGCCGCCGAAGAGGATCGCGTCGATCGGCACGCCGCGCGGGTCGTGGTACTCGTCGGCGAGGATCGGGCACTGCTCGATCGGCGTACAGAATCGGCTGTTGGGGTGGCTGGATGGCGCGGTGGAGGAAGGGGTCCAGTCGTGGTTCTTCCAGTCGGTGAGGTGCGCGGGCGGCTGGCCCATGCCCTCCCACCAGATGTCGCCGTCGTCGGTGAGGGCGACGTTGGTGAAGACCGAGTTGCCCCGGGCCAGCGTGCGCATCGCGTTCGGGTTGGTGTGGAAGTCGGTGCCGGGCGCGACGCCGAACAGGCCGAACTCGGGGTTGGTCGCCCAGAGGCGGCCGTCCTCGCCGAAGCGCATCCAGGCGATGTCGTCGCCGACCGTCTCCACCTTCCAGCCGGGCAGGGTCGGCTCGAGCATGGCGAGGTTGGTCTTGCCGCAGGCCGAGGGGAACGCGCCGGCGATGTAGCGGACCCGACCCTCCGGCGAGGTCAGCTTCATGATCAGCATGTGCTCGGCGAGCCAGCCCTCGTCCCGGGCGGCGACGCTGGCGATGCGCAGCGCGTAGCACTTCTTGCCGAGCAGCGAGTTACCGCCGTAGCCCGACCCGTACGACCAGATCTCTCTTGTCTCCGGGAAGTGCGAGATGTATTTCGTCTCGTTGCACGGCCAGGCCACGTCTTCCTGGCCGGGCTCGAGCGGGGCGCCGACCGAGTGCAGCGCCGGTACGAAGTCGGCGTCGTCCCCCATGGCCTCCAGGACCCCGGCCCCCATCCGGGTCATGATGCGCATGCTGGCGACGACGTACGGGCTGTCGGTCAGTTCCACGCCGAACATCGGTTGCGGCGCGTCGAGCGGGCCCATGCAGAACGGGACGACATACATCGTCCGGCCACGCATGCAGCCCCGGTACAGCTCCGTCATGGTCGTTTTCATCTCGGCCGGCGCCATCCAGTTGTTGGTGGGTCCGGCGTCGGCCTCGTCGACCGAGCAGATGAACGTGCGCTCCTCGACCCGGGCGACGTCACCGGGGTCGGTGCGGGCCCAGAACGAGTTGGGTTTCTTGGCCGGGTCGAGCCGGACGAGGGCGCCGGAGTCGACCAGGGCATCGGTGATGCCGGTCCACTCCGCCTCCGATCCGTCGCACCAGACGATCCGGTCGGGCGTGGTCAGGGTCGCCACCTCGGCCACCCACGCCAGCAGGCGGGGGTGGGAGGTCGGGGGCTGTTGCATGCGATCTCCTTCGGTCGGCACTGACCAATGACCGCCAGGCCGGGTGCCCGGCTAGGTCATGGGAGTCATCTGAGCGTAAGGGGATTCGACGTGCTGTTCATCGGTTGTTGCTGTGGATAACCGCACAATCAACGGAGCGTTTGCTTACAGACGATCGATTCTTCGTCAGTAAGCGCAGATCTGCGCAACATCAGCAGAACACCATCCAACCACCCCGCCCTCCGCCCAAGACCGGACTGAAGACTGAGCCTGACACCCTCCATCCGGCCACTTCCACAAAACGGACTAAACGTCCTAAACTGCGAGTATCAGGTCTTTCCTCGTCTGACAGGGGGCAGGAATGACGATCCCGGCAGAGGGGCCGGACTCGGACAGCGACTTGCTGGCCGCGGTCCGCTCCGGCGACACCGCCGCGTACGGCACGCTGTACGAGCGGCACCGCGCGGCGGCCCGCCAGCTCGCCTACGGGCTCGCGCACGACCCGGCCGACGCCGAGGACCTGGTTGCCGAGACGTTCGCCAAGGTGTTCGCGTCGCTGCGGGCCGGGCGGGGCCCCCTGGTCGCGTTCCGCGCCTACCTGAACACGACCATGCGGCACGTCTGCTATCACCGCGCGCGACGCGATCGGCGGCTCGAGTTCACCGACGATCTCACCCGGTACGACGAGGGCCAGCCGTTCACCGACCCGGCGCTGGAAGGGCTGGAGCGGGCGTACGCCGCGGCGGCCTTCCGGCAACTGCCCGAGCGCTGGCGGGACGTGCTCTGGCAGACCGCGGTCGAGGGCAACTCGCCGGCCGAGGTCGCCGGGATGCTCGGCATGACGCCGAACGCGGTGGCCGTGCTCGCCCACCGCGCCCGCGAGGGGCTACGCAGCCTCTATCTGCAACAGCACCTCGCGGTGGCCGATCACCCGGAGTGCCGCTGGGCGGGCGACCGGCTCGGCGGTCACCTGCGCGGCAGGCTGGCACCCCGGGACGCCGGCCGGATGCGCACCCACCTGGGCTGGTGCGGCGAGTGCCGGGGGCGGTTCGCCGAGATCAGCGAGATCGACGGCCTCCGTCACCGTCCGTATCGACAGCGTCATCACGCCGGTCGCCCCGGTTAAGACTCGCCAACGAAAACTGCGGACCGTGACAACCCCCGGTACGCTCGGGGACGTGCCCGATACCTCGCCGCCGCCGCGATCAAGCGTGCTCCGGGCACTGGTGCGCGAGGTGGGCAAGTTCGGCACGGTCGGCGCGCTCTCGTTCGCCGTCGATTTGACGATCTTCAATATCCTGCTCCAGGCCGGCGTCGAGACCCTCTTCGCCAAGACGATCTCCACGGTGATCGCGACGACCGTGGCGTTCCTCGGCAACCGCTTCTGGACCTGGCGGCACCGCGCGCACGACCACATGGCCCGGCAGTACACGATGTTCTTCGTGCTGAACGCCATCGGCCTCGGCATCGGGCTGGCCTGCCTGGCGATCAGCCACTACGGTCTCGGGCAGATCTGGCCGGCGCTGCGGAGCCCGCTCGCCGACAACGTCTCCGGCCAGCTCATCGGCACCGCCATCGGCACCCTGTTCCGCTTCTGGTCCTACCGGCGGTTCGTGTTCCGCGCCACATCTTCCACCACCGAGGGGAACACGGGGCAGCACGCCGAGCGGCACGCGGCTACCGTTGCTAAGCCCTCGACCGTACGTGACTCCGCGTGACCGTCCATTCACTACAAAGGTTGGCCCCATGCCCTCAGCCAGTACGTTGACGCAGCGCCTGCGCCATCTCGCCCCCGAGGCGATCGCCTTCGGAGTGATCGGCGCCGGTAACACGCTGCTCTACATGGCGATCACGTGGGCCGCCCTGCCGATCGGCGCGGTCAAGGCGAGCGTCGTGGCGACCGTGGTCACCACGACGCTGGCGTATTTCGCGAACCGCTACTGGACGTACCGGCACCACACGCGCACGGCACTGCGCCGCGAGTACACCCTGTTCTTCGCGTTCAACCTGGTCGGCATGGTGATCCAGTCGGGCTGCGTGGCAATCGGCAAGTACGGCTTCGGGCTCACCGAGGAGCACGACGAGCTCGCCTTCATGGGCGTCACCCTGATCGGCATCGTGATCGCCACGGTGTTCCGCTTCTGGGCGTACCGCACGTTCGTCTTCCTGAAGCCACCGGTCGACGGCCACGAGGCCGACCTGGCCGACCTGGACGCGGTGGCCGGCCTGGCCGAGCTCACCGCCGAGGCCGAGCTGGACGCCACCCACTGAGTTTTGCTGGCGTCGCCTCCGGCGCCGCGGGCGATTCCCTGATACGGGGCACCCCGCAGATACGAGGTCATGGTGCGTCGCGATGAGCCAGGCATCGAGTGGGGCCCGGCGCGGCAAGGGTGAAGCTTCGGTGTGTGCACCGAACACGGACTTATCAAGGTCTGCGGCGCGGACCCGATCGTGGAGAGTTTCTGCTCCTGCCCCGACGTCCCGCACGCAGCCAGCGCCCGCCAGCGCAGCCCGAGCCGCCGCCGGACGATGGTCGCAGCCACAACGGCCCGCCAAGGCGGCGCAGCCGCCGCACACCTCGACCTGTAGGTGGGTGATCTCCTTGCGCCCCACCCCAGCATCAGATTCCCTACCGGTCGTCGCCGCAAGGAGATCACCCACCGCCCCACCGCAACCACCACGCAAGGCCTGATCTTCGCAGCGATGGCCGGGTCTGGGCAGAGCCCAGGGTCTACCCCCGAAAACCATGAACCCGACAATTGCCGTAGCGGGTCCTTCAGCGGCGGCGATTGCGTGACGTAGGGGCGGGGTCCGTTTCCTCGTCGTCTTCGTCGTCGTTCGGGGCTTGTTCGATCAGTTCGTAGAGGGCGGTCTGCAGCTGGTGGGCGTGCGGGACGGCGGTGAGCACCGCCGCCTGGTCGCCGATCGAGTCGATGGTCAGCGTGCCGCAGCCGAAGAGCCGGTCCAGCAGGGACTGGGTCAGCAGATGGTCGTTGATCCGGTTCAGTGGCAGGTCCCGGCGCTCCCGGGCGATCACGCCATCCTGCAGCAGGATCCGCTCATCGGTCACCACGTAGTGAGTGCACCGCCAGGCCACGAGCGGACCCACCCCGTACCGGATCCCGTAGTAGCCCATGATCCCGGCGACCACCGCGAAGGCCAGGAAGCCGCCGGTGTTCTGCGGCAGCATGACCCACGCGAACGCCGTCGTAGCCAGCGCCAGCATCGCAACCAGGGCCGGGCGGATCGCCGTCTTCCAGTGCGGATGCAGGTGGAGGACGACCTCCTCCTCGTCGGTGAGTACCTCGTCCGGGAACGCCACGCGGTCAGCGTACGTGCAGCACATCACCCGCCGAGACGCGAAGGTCACTGCCGTCAGCCGTACGGATCACCAACTGCCCGTCGACGTCCACCGATGTCGCCTCGCCGGTGACCTCGCCGCCGCCGGGCAGCAGCGCGCGCACCGGCCGGCCGATCGTCGCGCAGTCCCGCCGGTACGCCCCGAGCAGGCCGGACATCTCCGCGTCGCCGGCCGCCTCCCGCCAGCCGGCGTACCAGCCGGCGATGCCGCGCAGCAGGGCCCGCAGCAGCGGCTCCCGGTCGGTCGCGGTCGCCCCCGCCAGCCGCAGCGAGGTCGCGGGCAGCCCGGTCGTCGCCGGCAACTCGTCGGCGCGGGTCGTCACGTTCAGCCCTATCCCGACCACCACCGCGTCGCCGGCCACCTCCGCGAGGATGCCGGCCGCCTTGCCGGGCCGGTCGGCCGGGCCGGCCAGCAGGTCGTTCGGCCACTTCAGGGCGGCCTCCACCTCGGCCACCCGGCGCACCGCCTCGACCAGGGCAACCCCGGTCAAAAGCGGAATCCAGCCGTACGCTCCGACCGGCACCGCCGGCCAGCCCCGCTCCTCGTCGGCCACGCCCGGGCGCAGCAGCACGCTGAGCGTCAGCCCGGCCCGCGCCGGCGACGTCCACTGCCGGTCGCGCCGCCCCCGCCCGGCGGTCTGCCGCTCGGCCACCACCACCAGGCCCTCGGGCTCGCCACGCAGGGCGGCCGCGGCGGCGTCGGCGTTCGTCGAGCCGGTCTCGGCGCGCAGGTCGACGCGGTTCCAGAACCCGCCGGCGCTGACCAGGGCCCGGTCGAGGCCGCGCTGGGAGAGCGGCGGACGGTCCAGGTCGGTGTAGGGCGAGGCCATTTGCCGAGAGTAGTGCCTCGCCGTCGGACACGTGGGCGGCGGACCGGCGCTACTCCCGGCGGGACGGCGGGTCGGCGGCGTGCCTGCTCACGTAGACAGTGCTCGGGTCGGCCGGCTGCTCGGGGCGGGGGCGCGGGCGGGGCCGGGGTCGTCGCGGCCCGGGCATCTCCGAGGGCTCCTCCGAGGGCTTCTCGTTGCGGGTGTTCCAGGAGCGCGGCAGCCGGATCCGGCCCGGGCGGTCGTCGTTCATCGCCCAGGTGGGCACCACCTCGGTCGGCTCGGAGATCGGGATCAGGTCGAACCCGGTGGCCGGCTCGTAGTCGGGGACGGCCGGGAGGCGCTCGACCGGGCGGGGCCAGCCGTAGCCCTTGGCCGACGGCTCGGGGTCGCCGGCCAGGTCGACCGGGATCGGGGTCCAGTACTCGCCGGGGCGGGGCTCGTCCGGCGGGTCCTGGTACTCGGGGCGCACCCAGCCCTCGACCCGGTCGCCGTAGCGGTCGGCGCGGGCCGGGACCGGCTCGGGCACGGTCTCGATCTCCTGCTCGAGGATCGCTTCCGGGACGAACGACTCGTCGTCCTCGTCGGCCAGCCCGATCGATGCCAGCCCGCCGCGCTCGTCCTCATCGGACTCCCATGGCACCTCGCCGCCGGCGGACGCGGCGACCAGGGCACGCCGCCGGCCGCGGCGTCCGCGACGCGCCGATTTGCCCTCGCCGTCCGCCTCATCGGCGACCGCCGCGCGGCTCGCGGGCAGGGCGGCCTGCCGTCGTGGCGGCTCGATCGCGCGCGCCGCTCTCCGCCGAGCGCGGCGCTCCGCCCCGCCCTCGCCGCCACGGTCTCTCCCGCGCACGCCACTACGCCCGACGTCACGCTCCCCGCTGCGCCCGACGTCAAGCCCGCCACTGCGCTCGCCGCTGCGCCCGACGTCAAGCCCGCCACTGCGCTCGCCGCTGCGCCCGACGTCAAGCCCGCCACTGCGCCCGCCGCCGCGCCCGACGTCGCGCTCTCCGCCGCCGAAGAGGATCGAACGGAAGCTGATCAATGTGGCGAGGCCACCGGCGATGAGGGCGAGCCCGGCCCCGGTCATCCAGTTCGTCACGTCCGGAGTAACGAATAGGGCATTGGGTGCGAAACGCACCCGTAGCGACGCCCGGCCCGGGCCGCATTACGATCACGGACGAGGCTTGTTCCCAACGGCGGAGGACGACGTGACGACGCAGCAGGGCTCGGTCGAGGCCGACATCCACACCACCGCCGGCAAGCTCGCCGATCTCGAGCTGCGCACCGACGAGGCGGTGCACGCCGGCTCGGCCCGCGCGGTCGAGAAGCAGCACGCCCGCGGCAAGAAGACCGCCCGCGAGCGCATCGAGCTGCTCCTCGACGAGGGCTCGTTCGTCGAGCTGGACGAGCTGGCCCGGCACCGATCCACGAATTTCGGGCTGGCGAAGAACCGGCCGTACGGCGACGGCGTGGTCACCGGCTACGGCACCGTCGACGGCCGCCAGGTCTGCGTCTTCTCGCAGGACTTCACGATCTTCGGCGGCTCGCTCGGCGAGGTCTTCGGCGAGAAGATCGTGAAGGTCCTCGACCTGGCCATGAAGATCGGCTGCCCGATCATCGGCATCAACGACTCCGGCGGCGCCCGCATCCAGGAGGGCGTGGTCGCGCTCGGCCTGTACGCCGACATCTTCTTCCGCAACGTCCGGGCCAGCGGCGTCATCCCGCAGATCTCGCTGATCATGGGCCCGTGCGCGGGCGGCGCGGTCTACTCCCCGGCGATCACCGACTTCACCGTGATGGTCGACCAGACCTCGCACATGTTCATCACCGGCCCCGACGTGATCAAGACGGTGACCGGCGAGGAGGTCGGCTTCGAGGAGCTGGGCGGCGCCCGTACGCACAACTCGCGCTCGGGCAACGCCCACTATCTGGCGTCCGATGAGGATGACGCGATCGACTACGTACGCGCGCTCCTTTCTTATCTCCCCTCGAACAACCTGGACGAGCCGCTCGTCTTCGAAGAACTCGCATCTCTCGACATTTCGGATGCTGATCGAAACCTCGACAAGCTCATCCCCGACTCGGCCAACCAGCCCTACGACATCAAGAAGGTCGTCGAGACGGTCGTCGAGGACTTCCTCGAGGTGCAGCCGCTCTACGCGCAGAACATCGTGGTCGGCTTCGGCCGGGTCGAGGGCCGCCCGGTCGGCGTGGTCGCCAACCAGCCCATGCACTTCGCCGGCACGCTCGACATCGCGGCCAGCGAGAAGGCGGCCCGCTTCGTGCGCACCTGCGACGCCTTCAACATCCCGGTGGTCACCTTCGTCGACGTGCCCGGCTTCCTGCCCGGCACGTCCCAGGAATGGGACGGCATCATCCGCCGCGGAGCCAAACTCATTTACGCGTACGCCGAGGCCACGGTCCCCAAGGTCACCGTCATCACCCGGAAGGCCTACGGCGGCGCGTACGACGTCATGGGGTCCAAGCACCTCGGCGCGGACCTGAACTTCGCCTGGCCGACGGCGCAGATCGCGGTGATGGGCGCCCAGGGCGCGGTAAACATCCTGTACCGCGGAGAGATCGACAGCCCCGAGCGACGGGCCGAGCTCATCCAGGAGTACGAGGACACCCTCGCCAACCCCTACATCGCCGCCGAGCGCGGTTACGTGGACGCGGTGATCCGCCCCTCCGAGACCCGGGCGCAGATCACCAAGGGCCTGCGGATGCTACGCACCAAGCGGGAGACGCTGCCGCCGAAGAAGCACGGCAACATCCCCCTTTAGCCGGTCGTCTGCGGCAGCCACTGGCCGGCCAGCAGGAAGGCGCCGATCAGGAGCGCGCCCAGGTCCACCACGAGGAAGACGCCGACCCAGAACAGGGCCGGGACGTGGGTGATGTGCGCGAGCTGGTCGGCGTCCGACTGGGGCATCCGGCCCCGGCGGCGGAGACCCTGCAGCTCGAAGATCGGCCGAACACCCCCGAACAGCAAGAACCAGACCCCTGCGTACGCGAAAATGGCTTGGACCTGAGGGGACGCGAACCAGGACACGACGAAGACGATCGCGCCCGTGACGACGAGCGAGACCACCCCGAAGACGTTCCGCACGTTGATGAGCATGAGCAGCAACAGGACCACGGCGAGCCACAGCAACAGCGTGATCCGGTTGCCGCCGAGCAGCCAGGCGCCGAGCACGCCCACCAGCGACGGCGCGATATACCCCCCGAGCAGGGTCACCATCATGCCGATCCCGGTCGGGCGCCCGGACGACAGGGTCAGGCCGGACGTGTCGAACTCCAGGCGGATGCCGCGAAGCCGCCGGCCGGTCAGCAGCGCCATCAACGCGTGACCACCCTCATGGGCGATGGTCACCGCGTTCCGGGCCACCCGCCAGACCGGGCGGATCGCCACCGCGAGCAGGCCGGCCAGCGCGGTGAGCAGCACCAGCACGCCGGGCGGGTCCGGCTGGGCGCCGAGCAGCTTGTCCCAAAGGTCCGTCACACCGTCGATCGACACGCCGGGGACTGTAGCCGATCACGCTATGCGCGTCGGCGTGCCACTGCCTCCCGGGCGTCCACGGACCGAAGTAAAAACGCGCGTGCGGCGACCACTCCGCCGACGAGTGCGACCAGGCCGACCAGGATCAGCAGCATAGTGGCCGCGCCGATGGCGCCGACCAGGAGTCCGAGGTCGGCGACCGCGATCAGCGTCCAGAGGGCGACTGTGGGCTTACTGCCGTGCCGTCGGTATTTCATGGCGCTGAAGTACCCACTTACCCGGCGTCACCCACTCGGTTTCGTCAGCCCGGCTGAAAGCCCTGGTAGATGGTCTGCAAATCGCTCTGCCCCGGGCCCCAATCCTGCGGCGAGACATACCAGGAGAGCATGTACGCGCGGTGCGCGTCGACTCGGATGTTCCGCCGGACGACGTGCTGCAGGTTGCCGGCGTCCGAGTTGTACAGGTACTCCCAGTCGGCGGTCGAGTCGAAGTCACGATACTTAACCGCCCCGATCTTGATGAACGAGTAGCCGCTCTTGTTGCTGCCC
The DNA here is from genome assembly GCF_000721705.1 of Actinoplanes subtropicus. Lineage (GTDB taxonomy): Bacteria > Actinomycetota > Actinomycetes > Mycobacteriales > Micromonosporaceae > Actinoplanes > Actinoplanes subtropicus. Next base: position 6,444 of record NZ_JOJL01000033.1, on the reverse strand, counting down.
GCGGCCGCCTTGTCCTTCAGGTCCTGGAACGCGTCGGCCTGCGGGGTGTCGGTCCGGTCGACGATCAGCAGTCGGTGGCCCCCGGGTCCCCAGCGGAACTGCACGGTGACGCCCTGGCCGCCGCTGATCTGGGTGCCGTTCGGGATCGGGATGCTGAAGGCGGGGGCGTTGGAGGTGGCCCGCTGGGTGTACATCTTCCAGCCGGCGGGCAGGACGAAGGCGCCCGGGGAGCTGGAGGTGGGCGGCCGGCTGGACGGGGCGCTCGACGGGCCCGCGGAGGCGCCGCCGTTGGTCGAACTGCCCGTGATGGTCGGCTTTCCGGTGGCGGTGGGTGCGGCCTTCGGCCTGGTGGGAGTGGTGTTGTCGGAGGAGCCGAAGGCCTGCGCGGCCAGGACGATGAGCAGGACCAGGACGACGAGGAGGACGGCGCCGCCGATGCCGGCCTGGGGGTAGGTCAGGCGGGTGCCGAAGATGGTGACGCCGGGGCGGGCGGCGGGGCGGACCTCCATCGGGCGCCAGGCCGGGCGGGTGGAGCGGCTGATCGGCGAGGAGATGGGGGCGAGGTCGTCCGCGTCCTCTTCGGGCGCTTGCTCGGCGGGAGAGTCGGTGGGAGCGGCGGCACTCGGGCGCTCGGGAGCGGGGGCGCTCGGGTAGGTGGCTGCGGGCTCGCTCGGCTCGGGCTCGGCGGGCTCCGACTCCGGCTGGTCGAGCTCCGTCTCGGGGCTGTTGGACTCCGCCGTTGGCTGGTCGGTCTCCGCCTTGGGCTCGGCGGGCTCTGCCTTGGGCTCGGCGGGCTCTGCCTTGGGCTCGGCGGGCTCTGCCTTGGGCTCGGCGGGCTCTGCCTTGGGCTCGGCAGGCTCTGCCTTGGGCTCGGCAGGCTCTGCCTTGGGCTCGACGGCGGGCGGAGCGGGGCGGGTCAGCGGGACCTGAACGGCGGCGGGCGACTCTTCCGATTTCTCGGCGTTTTTCGGGTCAGCCTTGGGCTCTTCGACGGCCTCGACCGGCTGCGGATCGTCCTTCTCCGGCGACTCGACATCCGACTTCTCGGTAGTCTGCTCGGACATTTCCGACTTGTCGGTCTCGTTGCTCTCGGACGCGGTATCGGGTTCGCCGGTCTCGGTCGAGGTGTCGGTGGGCTTTTCCGCCGGGCTCGCCGTGGACGGAGGCGCCGCGACCTTCGCCTCTGGCTCGACCTCCTGCTCGGCCGGCTGGCTCGTCTCCGCGGGCTTGGCCTTCGGCGGGGTGGCCTTGGCCTTCTTCTTCGAGCGCTGCGGGGCGGGGACGACCGTGGTGGCGTCGGCTGAGGTGGTGGGCAGGCCGCTGACGACGGTGGTGGCATCCGCGGGCGGGCCGTCGACTACCGCGGGTCGGCCGCCGACGACGGTGGTGGCGTCCGCAGTAGGGGCGGCGACGGCCGGGCCGCCGACGGCGGTGGCATCGGCGGGCGGGCCGCTGACAACCGTGGTGCGGTCCGCGGCCGGGCCGCGAACGACGGTCGTCGGCTCGGCGGGCTCGACGCTGACGACCGTGGTGGGGTCCGCGGCCGGGGCGCGAACGACGGTGGTGGGCTCGGCGGGTGGGGTGTCGACGCGGCCGACCAGCGCGGTTGCCTCGGCCGGGGGCTGCTCGGGGGCGGCCTTGCGGCGGCGGTAGGCGGCGACGTCCTCGGCCGTGAATGCGCCCGGCTCGCCCCTGTTTGTGCGAGACGCGGGGTTCGCGGACGGGACACTCGGGCGGACCGGGGGCGAACCCGGAGGTTGTCCCGATGCGGTTGTGGAGCGGTCACGCGTACCGAAGAATTTTGTAGTTTTTTCGTCTTTGACTGGAGGTGCATCCACCCGGGTTGCGTCGAGGCGTGGAGCGTCGACCCTGGTCGGGCGGTCCACCTCGGAGCGGCCGACGGGCGCCTTGCCCGGCACATAAACCGGCGGCCGACCCTCGCCGGCCGCCGGGTGACCACCCGCGAGAGGCGAACGGCCCGGCGGTTCCACCGGTCGCGCCGGCGCGACCGGCGGTCGCGGCCCGGGCACCACCACCGGGTTGGTGCCGGTCGGACCCATCGCGCCCAGCCGGTCGCGGCCCACGCCCGGACGGCGCATGGTCGGGCTCATCGGGAAGGCGAGCTTGGAGCGGCGGCCGGCGGCACGGTTGAGCAGGCGCTCGGCCTCCTCCGCGTTGATCCGGTGCGCCGGGTCCTTGCGGAGCAGGCCGTTGAGCACCGGCTTGAGCGAGCCGGCGTTGCGGGCGGGCGGCGGGTTCTCGGTGGCCAGCGCGGCAAGCGTGGCGATCGCCGACGGGCGGGCGAACGGCGAGGCGCCCTCGACCGCGGCGTAGAGGGTGGCACCCAGCGACCAGAGGTCGGCGGCGGGGCCGGCGGTGCCCTCACGGGCGCGCTCCGGAGCGATGTACGCCGGGGAGCCGAGCACCAGGCCGGTGCGCGTGACATTCGGGTCGCCCGGGACGGTGGCCAGGCCGAAGTCGGTGAGCACGACCCGCCCGTCGGCGCCGAGCAGCACGTTGCCCGGCTTCACGTCGCGGTGCACGACGCCGGCGCGGTGGGCGGCTCGCAGGGCCCCGAGCACGCCCAGGCCGATCTCGGCGGCCCGGATCGGGTTGAACGGGCCCTCGGCGGCCAGCGCGTCCTGCAGCGAGCGGGACGGCACGTACTCCATGACGATCCACGGGTCGGCATCCGTCCGCAGCACGTCGAAGACGCGGACCACGTTCACGTTGTTGAGCCGGGCGATCGCGCGCGCCTCGCGCAGCGACCGCTCTCGCATCTCCTGCCGCTCGCCCGGAGTGAGGCCGGGCGGCGGAACCAGCTCCTTGATGGCCACGTCACGGTGCAGGACGACATCGGTCGCCCGCCAGACACGACCCATCCCGCCCTGACCGAGCGGCGCAATGAGCCGGTAACGGTCAGCGACTACAGCTGGGGGCGAGGTAGACATCACGCAGAAAATACCCGGTCATGTCCAGCCACAGCGAATCGATCAGCCGAGTGTGGGATGCGTGTCACCGGACCTGCCAGTCTCATGTCGTACGCTCGGTCGATGGATGAGGAACCGCTGGTCAGCGTAGTGCGCGGCACGCCGACCGATCGCGAGCTGGCCGCCCTGGTCGCGGTGCTCGCCGCCCGATCCACCGCGATGGATGCGGCTGCGCCCCGGCCACCCGCCTCGGCGTGGCTGATGTCCGCCCGCCCGTCGATGGGCAGCTCCTCGTGGCGGCGCTCCGGCCTTCCCCGTTAGATCATCAACCATCGATGTCCACAACCACCGGAGGGGTCCCTCGGCGCTGGCGATGACCGACTACTCTCCTCTATGCGTAGGTTCGGTCGGGGGAGGCATGGATGATTCCTGAGGAGGACCTGGGTCCCGCTTGGATGCGCGACTACGGGTATACGGACTTCAGCCAGATCGAGGCTGACATCCAGGCGATGGAGCACTTCGCCCAGAAACTGTCGGCGAATGTCGCGGACAGCTACGCCCCGCACCTGACCACGGTCACCGACGAGATGTCGACGAAGCTGCCCGACCCGCCGAGCGAGTTCATCGAGCTGTATACGTTCCTGTTCGTCCACCGCGACGCCATGGACGTGACCCACCAGAACGTCTACAACTACGCGAACGGCACAAAAGACTTCGCGACGGCAGCCCAGGACATCAGCAACACCTACCGCGGCTCGGATGCTTTCTCCCACGCAAAGGTGCGCGATGTCGACAAGGCCTTCGACCAGGTCGGCCTTCCATCGCAGCAGCCCGGCCAGGGGGTGGCCTGATGCTTGACGGCGGTGGCGGTGGCGGCGGCACGCCGTGGGAGTCGATGACCCTCGAGTTCATGCAGCAGCTCATCCAGAACCCGAACACCGACGCACAGTGGCAGCTGGCAAGTGCCTGGCAAAAGTCTGCTGATCTCCTGAGCGAGCACAAGTTCCAGGTCCAGCAGTACCGCGACAATCTCGCCGCCGCCTGGCCCCCGGAGAAGAGCACCGCGTCGGCCGCCTACATCGAACGCCTCGACCAGCTGATCAAAAACCTCTCCGACACGTACGACGCGTCGATCACCAACCAGGCGGCCCTGAACGCGGCAACCGGGTCGATCTACCAGGCCCAGATCCAGATGAACAAGATCTACCAGGAGTACTCGAACAACAAGATGGCCCTGGACGCCTACAACGCCAAGCTGACGCAGCAACAGAGCAGCGCAACGCCCACGCCAAGCCCCAGCCCGAGCGGCGACGAGCCACCGGTCGCGCCGGGACGGCAGGAGGCGCTGCGCGTCCAGGCAGCGACCTTGCTCAGCGGAGTAAGCACGGATCTGGCGCAGGCCCAGGCCCAAGTCGTCAAGCCGGACCTGTACAAGGTCGGTAACCCGCTCGACGACAAGAAGACCATTCGGGACGGGAGCACTTATACCGCCCCGGCACTTCCGCCGATCACACCAGTTGTTACTAGCGGCACGTCCACGTCGACGCGGTCGACGGGGACCAGGACGACGTTCCCGACCTCCGTCCCGGCAACGTCCAGCCCGGTCACGCCGACCACCGGCACACGCCAGCCCGGCATCGTTCTCGGTGGGACCACTCCGACGTTGCCGACGACCACGCCGGGGACCAGCCCGATAACTCCGGTCCTCCCCGGTGGCGGTGGCGGCGGCACGCTGCCCAACCCCGGCCTGCTCCCGCCGAGCACCGGACTGTTGCCCGGTGAATCCTCCCCACTGACGCCCACCACGCCGGGCCTTGGCCGCGGAGGCCTCAGTGTGCCGCGCGAGAGCCTCCTGCGGTCCGGCGGTCTGCCCGAGGGAGGCATGCGAGCGATGGCACCGGGCGGTGTCATCGGTGGCAGCCCGGGCGCCCGCGGCATCGGCCAGTTGGGCGCCGGCGCGGCCGGAACTCGACGCGTCAACCCGGTCGGCGGCGTCATCGGCGAGGGCGAAGGAGCAGTCGGCTCCCGCCGCGGTGCTGGCGCCGGTGGTATGTATGGCCAGGGCGCAGCAGGCCGACGGTCCGGGCGCCGGGACGAGGGCGAGGACATGCACTGGGATCCCGACAACCCGTGGGAGACCGCCGAGGGCGTCGACCCAGTAGTGCTTCCGATCGAGGCTCAGCCTGTTGATCCTGGACCGGCGATCGGGCTCGGCTGACTCATGCGTTCTCGATTTGCCGCGGCCGCGGGGGCTCTCACCGTCGCGGCCGCCGTTGCGGTTCCGGCCGCTCCAGCCTTTGCGGATGGTGTCCGGAATGACGAGTGGTACCTGAAGAGCCTCGATGTCGCGCAGGCTCAAGCGATCAGCAAAGGATCGGGCGTGACGGTCGCTGTTATCGACACGGGGGTCTATCCGCATCCCGATCTCCAGCGAAACCTGCTGCCCGGAGCCAACTTCCTACCTGGCGGAACGGGAGACGGGCGAACCGATCCGGATGGCCACGGAACTAATGTGGCCGCCCTCGTTGCCGCCCACGGGAAGAACAGTAATGACGGAGCACTGGGGATTGCCCCGGGCTCCAAGATTCTCCCAATCAGAACGCTGAACACCCGCGACACCTTTTCCGACGAGGCATTGGTGAAAGGCATTGGCTGGGCTGACGCCCACGGCGCAAATGTAATCAACTTGTCGCTCGGGACCGGCCCATCCGATAATCTGACCAATGCGGTCGACACCGCGATCAGGGACGACATCGTCGTCGTTGCCGCCGCGGGAAACTACAGCAAGGGCGTCCTTCTTGCCTATCCGGCGGCAATCGATGGCGTCCTCGCTGTCGGGTCGACCGACCGGAACGAGAAACACGCGGCGTTCTCGATCGTCGACAAGAGGGTCGACATCTGCGCGCCCGGCAAAGACATCGTCACGGCCGAGCCCAAGAACCGATACGCCAACGTCGACGGAACATCCTTTTCGACCCCAATCGTGTCGGGTGCGGTTGCACTGGTGCGGGCGAAGTTTCCCAACCTGTCCGGCCCCGAGGTCATTCACCGCCTGGAGGCCACCGCCGACGACATCGGCCCGCCCGGTCGCGACGACCAGTGCGGCTACGGAGAACTGAACATCGTCAAGGCGCTGACCGCCAACGTGCCGCCGCTGGCCACCAGCACCGCGTCCGCCACCGCTTCGGCGAGTGCGAGTAGCGACGGCCAGGCCCACTACATCGACCCAGGCGCGACCACGGCGGTCGCCCAGCCCGGCAACGAGGACACCAGCTCGGCCTCGAGCAGCACCCCGCTGATCCTCGGTCTGGTAGCCGGACTCGTAGTGGCCGGCGGCCTGGTAGCCCTGCTCGCAGTCCGCCGGCGGCGCCGCAACTTCTGATGACCTGATCTTTCAACGCAATTGATCGTCCAATGAGCTGATCTCAGCGACGCGTATGTGTTGATTGGTGCGACACGGGCGAAGGCGGTGAGATCGGGCAGTGCTGGAAAGGGACGCGGAGCCCTCGGTAGG
>NZ_JOJL01000032.1 GCF_000721705.1 Actinoplanes subtropicus | reverse complement strand
CGCCCGGTCTCATTCCGAACCCGGAAGCTAAGCCCTCCAGCGCCGATGGTACTGCACTCGGGAGGGTGTGGGAGAGTAGGACGCCGCCGGACTCAACGTGACAGACGAGGGCCACCCCGGACGGGGTCGGCCCTCGTCTGCGTTTGTGCGTCCGGCCCCTAGTAACTTTGAGTGTTGAGGCGAAGCCCCCGAGAACAGGGCCGCCGTATCGGAAGGATTGATCCGTGACTACAGGACCGCACGACGGCGGCTCCAGCAACCGCGACGACGAGCGTCCCGCCGGCCGTGGTCGGGATGGCGACTCGCACGCGCGCGGCGGACGATCCTCCGGCGACCGTGGCGACCGGCCCGGCTACCGCGGCGGTGACCGCGGAGGGTACCGCGGCGGCGACCGGGACCGCGGCGGCTACCAGGGTGGCGGCGACCGCGACCGGGGTGGTGACCGCGGTGGATACCGCGGCGGCGACCGGGACCGCGGCGGCTACCAGGGTGGCGGCGACCGCGGCGGGTTCCGTGGCGGCGACCGCCCGCAGGGTGGCGGCTACCGAGGTGGCGACCGGGACCGTGGTGGTTACCAGGGCGGTGGCGACCGGGGCGGGTACCGCTCGGATCGCCCGTCGGGTGGCGACCGCGGTGGGTATCGCTCGGACCGTCCGTCGGGCGGGGACCGTGGCGGGTACCGCTCGGACCGTCCGTCGGGTGGCGACCGTCCGTCGGGTGGCGACCGCGGCGGGTTCCGTGGTGGCGACCGGGACCGTGGTGGTTACCAGGGCGGCGGGGACCGTGGTGGCTATCGCGGCGGGGACCGGGATCTGGGTATCGCGGGGGTGACCGGGAACGGTCCTTCGGTGACCGGCCGCAGGGCGACCGCGGTGGGTTCCGGTCGGACCGTCCGCAGGGTGACCGGGGCGGGTTCCGTGGTGGCGACCGGCCGCAGGGCGACCGGGGCGGCTTCCGTGGCGGCGACCGGCCGCAGGGCGACCGGGGCGGCTTCCGGGGCGGTGACCGGGACCGGGGCGGCTACCAGGGTGGCGTGGGTATCGCGGGGGTGACCGGGAACGGTCCTTCGGTGACCGGCCGCAGGGCGACCGCGGTGGGTTCCGGTCGGACCGTCCGCAGGGTGACCGGGGCGGATACCGTTCGGATCGTCCGCAGGGTGACCGCGGCGGGTTCCGTGGTGGCGACCGGGACCGGGGCGGCTACCAGGGTGGCGGCGACCGGGGTGGCTACCGCGGCGATCGGCCGCAGGGTGACCGTGGCGGGTTCCGGGACGACCGTGGGGGCTTCCGCGGTGGCGACCGGGGTGGGTTCCGCGATGACCGGGGCGGCGACCGCGGTGGGTTCCGGGACGACCGGGGCGGCGACCGGGGTGGGTTCCGGGACGATCGTGGTGGGGACCGGGGTGGGTTCCGGGACGATCGTGGTGGGGACCGGGGTGGGTTCCGGGGTGACCAGGAGCGGCGCGGGTTCCGCAGCGACCAGGATCGGGGCGAGGAGCGGCGTGGGTTCCGGGACGACCGGGAGCGCGATGAGGCTCGGGATGGCGACGAGCGGGCGCTGACGCCCCAGGCGCCGGAGATTCCCGAGGAGATCGTCGCGGCCGACCTCGACCAGGAGGTGCGTGCCGAGCTGCTGTCGCTGAGCCGGGACGTCGCCGACAAGGTCGCCCGGCACCTCGTGGCGGCCGGCCAGATCATCGACGAGGATGCCGAGCTCGCACTGGAGCACGCGAAGGCGGCGCGCCGGCTCGCGTCCCGGATCGCGGTCGTGCGGGAGGCCGTCGGCCTCGCGGCGTACGCGGCGGGGGACTGGAGCACGGCGATCGCCGACCTGCGCGCCTACCACCGGATGACCGGCAGTCAGACGCACCTGGCCGAGATCGCCGACAGCGAGCGGGCGCAGGGTCACCCCGAGCGGGCGATCGACCTGTACCGCGGCGCTGACATCGAGAAGCTGGACAAGTCGAGCGCGATCGAGTTGCTGATCGTGGCGGCCGGAGCCCGTGGCGACCTGGGCCAGCACGACGCGGCCGTGGCGATGCTGCAGGTCCGCGAGCTGACCACGGACGACGACGCCGACTGGGCGGCCCGGCTGCGGTACGCCTACGCCGACGCACTGCTCGCCGCCGACCGGCGCGAGGAGGCTCGCGAGTGGTTCTCCCGGGCCGCGGCCGTCGACGAGGAGCAGCTGACCGACGCCACCGAGCGCCTGCTCGAACTCGACGGCATCACGATCGAGGGCGACGAGGACGAGGACGAGGACGAGGACGACGACGACCGCGCCGTCGACCTGGACGACGACGCCGAGGACGCCGAGAACCGCGCCGACGACGGCGAGGACGCCGAGAACCGCGCCGAGGACGGCGAGGACTTCGACGAGGACGACGAGGACGAGGACTTCGACGACGAGGCCGAGGCCCGCGCCGAGGACGACGAGGACTTCGACGACGACGAGGACGACTTCGAGGACGACGGCCTCGAGGACGAGGACGACGACGAGCTCTCGGCCCGCGGCGACGGCCTGCCCGAGGACGACGACCTCGACGACGATGACGAGGAGCTGGACGAGGTCGACGCCAAGGCCAAGACCGAGGCCGAGGACGACATCGTCGACGACGAGGGGTCCGGCTTCGAGGCCGACGTCGACACCGAGTCGGACAAGCAGGCCGGCGCGGACGGCCAGGGCGACGAGCCCGCGGCCGGCCCGACCGAGCCCGCGGCCGGCCCGGCCGAGACGGCGGCCGGCCCGACGGAGAAGAAGGCCTGACCCGGACGAGCAGCGAGAGGCGGCGGCGTGGGCGACGAGCTGGTGGGCGGCTATGACCTGGTCATCTTTGACCTGGACGGGGTCGTCTACCTGATCGACAAGCCGATCCCGGGCGCCGCCGAGGCGATCGAGCGGCTGCGCGGGGACGGGGTTCACGTCGCCTATGCGACCAACAACGCGTCGCGGCGGGCGGGGGACGTCGCCGCTCTGCTGACCGGGATGGGTGTGCCGGCCAAGGCCGATGAGGTGCTCAACTCGGCAGGGGCGGCGGCCGCGGTTCTCGCGCGGCGGCTGCCGGCCGGGGCACCGGTGCTGGTTGTCGGGGCCGAGGCGTTGCGGGCCGAGGTTCGGGACGCCGGGTTGACGCCGGTGTCGACCGCCGAGGACAAGCCCGCGGCCGTGGTGCAGGGGTATGGGCCGGATGTCGGCTGGCGGATCCTGGCCGAGGCGGCGCTGGCGGTGCGGGCCGGGGCGATGTGGGTGGCGACCAACACCGATCGGACGCTGCCGAGTCCGCGCGGGCCGCTGCCGGGGAACGGGTCGCTGGTGGCGGTGCTGCGTACCGCCCTCGACCGGGAGCCCGATCTGGTGGTGGGCAAGCCGGAGCCGGCGCTGTTCACGACCGCTGCCTCGCTGTCGGGGGCGCGGCGGCCGCTGGCAGTGGGGGACCGGCTGGACACCGACATCCAGGGCGCGGTCGGTGCGGGCATGGACTGCCTGCTGGTGCTGACCGGGGTCAGCGGGCCGGCCGATCTGCTGGCGGCTCCGGCCGAGCGTCGGCCGACCTATGTGACGGCCGACCTGGGCGGGCTGTTCCGGGCGGCCGACGACGCACGGCTGCCGCTGGACGAGTCCGCGGCCGGCGGGTGGCGGGTCACCCGGGATAGTGACCACGCGACGCTGGACGGGGACGGCGACCCGGTCGTCGCGCTGCGTCTGCTGTGCAACGTGACCTGGAACGGCGTGCCGACGTCGGCGCTGACCGCGGGTTCCGCGCCGGCTGGGGCGCTGTTCGAGCGCTGGAACCTGACGAGCGCTGGAACCTGACGAGCGCTGGAACCTGACGAGCGCCGGGACCTGACGAGCGCTGGAACCTGACGAGCGCCGGGACCTGACGAGCGCTGGAACCTGACGAGCGCCGGGACCTGACGAGCGCCGGAACCTGATCGAGAGGTCCGATTCCCGCCAGCCTCGAGGCCCGTGAACGGCCAGCATTGAGGCATGCATCTGGTACCCGGACTCAAGGTTCTCTACTTCGGCACGCCGGTCGTGCTGGTCAGCACGCTCAACCCGGACGGCACCGCGAACCTCGCGCCGATGTCGTCCGCGTGGTGGCTCGGCCAGTCCGCGATGCTCGGCATGGGCGACAACAGCCAGACGGCGGCCAACCTGCAGCGGCACGGCGAGTGCGTGCTCAACCTGCCGTCGTCGGCGATGGTCGACGCGGTCGACCGGATCGCGCTGACCACCGGCAAGAGCGAGATCACCGGCTACAAGCTGGCGCAGGGTTACCGGCACGTGGCCGACAAGTTCGCGCTGGCCGGGCTCACCGCGCAGGAGTCGGATCTGGTCGCGCCGCCGCGGGCTCAGGAGTGCCCGATCCAGCTGGAGTGCACGGTGACCAGGGCGACGCCGTTCGGCGGGCCGGAGGTCAGCGCGCACGGTTACGAGGTGCGGGTGCTGCGGGCGCACGTCGAGGAGGAATACCTCATCCCGGGGACGGCTTACGTCGACCCGCTGCGCTGGGATCCGCTGATCATGAAGTTCTGCGACTTCTTCGGCGGCGGCATCAACGTGTACCCCTCCCGGTTGGCCGAGGGGTGGGCCCTGCCGCGAATCGGGGCCTTACAGTAGCTTCCGCAGTTTGAGCAGGTCGAACGGGTTCGCCTGCACGCTGATCTGGCGGGCGGCGAGTGCCTTGGTCACGTCGAGTTTCCCAGTCAGCAGGGCCACCAGGTCGTCGCTCTTGGCGGTCAGCGCGATCTTGGCCTGCGGGTCGTCGCCGTCCGCGATGTCCAGCAGGCGGCCACCGCTCAGGCGACCGTGGAAGGCGGCACCGAGATCGGGGACCCGGCAGGCGAGCGTACGCTCGAAGTCGAGCTTGCCCCGCGTGTCGGCATGCGCGTCGAGCTCGGCCGCCAGGCCCTGCAAAGCCGTACGGCATTCCTCCACCGTGGCCATTCGACACCCCTTCCCCCGCGACACCGCCGACGGTAGCGCACGGTACCTCAGTTCCCACGCGAACCGCCCGGTAGCGTGACACCCGACGCGAGCCCGAGAGGAGCGGAACATGCCGGACGCATGGCGGGCGTATCTGGAGATGGCGCTGGGATTGACCGAGACCACCCGTAAACGTGCCCAGAAGGCGGTGGGCGACCTCGTCAACCGGGGCGGGGCCACGGCCGCGCAGCTGCAGGGGCTGGTCGAGGACCTGATGACCGCCGGCATGGCCAACCGGGAGGCGCTGACCAACATCGTGCGCTACGAGGTGGACAAGGCGCTCGGCGCGGTCGGCCTGGCCACCGCGGAGGAGGTCACCGAGCTGACCGCGCGCGTACGGGAGCTGGAGAAGGAGCTGCAGGCGGCGCAGGGTTCGGCGACGCCGGACGGCGCGGCGGCCGTCGGCGGGACCCGGCTCGAGCGGCCGGCCCCGGCGCCGAAGAAGGTCGCCAAGAAGGCGGTGGCGAAGAAGGCCGTCAAGGCCACCCCGAACGCGATGCCGGCCGCGGGCACCACCCCGGTCTCTTCGGTCGCCAAGACGGCGGTCGCGAAGAAGGCCGGCGCCAAGAAGGCCGTGGCGAAGAAGGCGGTGAAGAAGGCCGCGCCGGTGACGGAGGCGGCCGAGGCGGAGCTTCCGCCGCTCACCGAGCCGGTAGCCGAGGCGCTTCCCCCGGCGGAGGCGGCGGCGCTGGCCGAGCTGGCCGGCGAGTCCACGCCCGCGCCCGCACCCGCGAAGAAGACAGCCGCGAAGAAGGCGCCCGCCAAGAAGGCGCCCGCGACCAAGGCGGTGGCCAAGAAGGCGGTCAAGAAGGTCGCGCCGACGCCCGAGCCCAGGACCGAGCCGGAGGCCTGATCCCATGACGTTTCCGTTCCGGCCCGGACCGCCGCCCGGCGGTGGGTTCCGGTCGGCGCCCCCGCCCGTACAACCCCAAACCCCGACGCAGCCGTACGCCGCGGAGCCCGCTCCCGGCGAGCGGCGGATCGTGGAGACGACCGGGCATCCGGCGGTGGACGCCGCGCTGCGCTCGCTCGCCAACGCCAGCCGGCTGGCGCCCGGTGAGCAGATCGCCGCGTACGAGGCCGCGTACCAGGTGCTCCAGGAGACCCTCTCGAGCATCGAGGGCTGAGCGGATGGCTCGTCGTGCCCGGCTCGACGCCGAGTTGGTGCGCCGGAAGCTGGCCCGCTCCCGGGAGCAGGCGGCCCAGCTGGTCGAGGCCGGCCGGGTGCAGGTGCGCGGGGTCGTGGCCCGCAAGGTCGCCGCGATGGTCGACCCGGCCGACCCGGTGCTGGTGACCGGGGCGGATCCGGCGACCGAGTACGTCTCGCGCGGGGGCCACAAGCTGGCCGGGGCGCTCGCCGCGTTCAAGGACCTGACCGTCGAGGGGCGGCGCTGCCTCGACGCCGGGGCCTCCACCGGGGGTTTCACCGACGTGTTGCTGCGCGCCGGGGCACGCCAGGTGGTCGCGGTCGACGTCGGGTACGGACAACTGGCGTGGCCGATCCGTACGGACGAAAGGGTTGTGGTTTTTGAACGCACCAACGTCCGCACGCTCACGCCCGAGGCGATCGGCGGCCCGGTCGAGCTGACCGTGGCGGATCTGTCCTTCATCTCGCTGCGGCTGGTGCTGCCCGCGCTGGCCGCCTGCACCGTGCCGGACGGCGATCTCGCGCTGATGGTGAAACCGCAATTCGAAGTGGGTAAGGAACGGGTGGGCGCGGGCGGCGTGGTGCGCGACTGGCGGTTGCGCGCCGAGGCCGTGCTGGAGGTCGCCGCGACCGCCGCCGAGCTGGGGCTGGGCGTGGCCGGCGTGACCGCGAGCCCGCTGCCGGGGCCGAGCGGGAACGTCGAGTTCTTCGTCCGGTTCCGCCGGGACGCCCCACCGGCCGATCGCATGGAGATCGACAAAGTGGTCGCCGCGGGGCCGTCCGGGGAGGTAGCTTCTGGCGCGCCGGATGTCTTTCTGGAGGACGAATGATGCGGTCGGCACTGCTGGTCACTCACACCGGCCGCCGTCAGAGCGCCCAACATGCCCGGGCCGTCGCCCGTGACCTGCTCGCCGCGGGTTTCGAGGTGCGGGTGGTCGCCGAGGAGGTGGCCGATCTCGACCTGCCCGCCGAGGTCACGCCGGTGACCGGGCCGGAGGCGGCCGAGGGCGCGGAGATCGTGCTGGCGCTCGGCGGGGACGGCACGTTCCTGCGGGCCGCCGAGCTGGCCCGCCCGGTGAAGGCGCCGCTGCTCGGGATCAACCTGGGCAAGGTCGGCTTCCTGGCCGAGGCGGAGATCGACGACATCGACGCCGCGGTCAAGGAGATCGTCGACGGCACGTACAAGGTGGACGAGCGGCTGACGCTCGACGTGCGGGCCGAGTACGGCGGCCGGGTGATCGCCGAGTCGTGGGCGCTGAACGAGGTGAGCGTCGAGAAAGGCCAGCGGGCGCAGATGCTCGAGCTGCTGGTCGACGTGGACGGCCGGCCGCTGGCCCGGTACGGCTGCGACGGCGTGGTGTGCGCGACCCCGACCGGGTCGACGGCGTACGCGTTCTCGGCCGGCGGCCCGGTGGTCTGGCCCGAGGTGGAGGCGCTGCTGCTGGTGCCGATCAGCGCGCATGCCCTGTTCTCCAAGCCGCTGGTGACGGCGCCGACCTCGTCGTTCGTGGTGACGGTCGACCCGTACACGTCGTTCGCCGTGCTCTGCTGCGACGGGCGGCGCACGTGGGACCTGCCGCCGGGCGCGAAGGTCACCGTCGAGCGCGGCGAGTTGCCGGTCCGGGTCGTGCGGCTGGCGCCGAGGCCGTTCACCGATGTCCTCGTGGCGAAGTTCGCTCTTCCCGTTGAAGGATGGCGCGGTAATCGACGCTGATCGTGGGATCCGCGGTGGGCGATTGTCGGTGGGTACCGTTACTGTCTGCCGTGTGCTGGAGGAGTTGCGAATCACCGGTCTCGGCGTCATCGACGACACGACGCTGAAGCTGACGGGCGGTATGAACGTCATCACCGGTGAGACCGGTGCGGGTAAGACCATGGTCGTGACCGGCCTGGGCCTGCTGTTCGGCGGCCGGGCCGACGCCGGGCGGGTGCGCGCCGACCCGGGCCGCGCCGTCGTCGAGGGCCGGCTGCGCCTGCGCGGCGCGCTGGCCGATTCGGTGCAGACCCGCATCACCGAGGCCGGCGCCGAGGTCGACGACGACGGCTCGATCCTGCTCAGCCGCACGGTGACGATCGAGGGCCGGTCCCGTGCGCACGTCGGCGGCCGCAGCATGCCGGTCGCGATGCTGGCCGAGGTCGGCGAGCAGGTGCTGGCCGTGCACGGCCAGTCCGACCAGCTGCGGCTGCTGCGCCCGGCCGAGCAGCGCGGCGCGCTCGACCGGTTCGCCGGCCCCGAGCACGAGAAGCTGCTGGAGACGTATCGCGAGGCGTTCACCCGCTGGCGCGCGGTGGTGGACGACCTGGCCGACCGGCGGCGCAACGCCCGCGCCCGCTCGCAGGAGGCCGACCTGCTCAAGCTCGGGCTCGACGAGATCACCCGGGTCGACCCGCAGCCGGGCGAGGACGACGAGCTGCGCGCCGAGGCGCAGCGGCTGGAGCACGCCGAGGGACTGCGGATCGCCGCCGCCACGGCCGCGCAGGCCCTGGCCAGCGGGGTCGAGGCCGCCGACGACACGCCCGACGCCACCCAGCTGCTCGGCACCGCCCGGCGCACGCTGGCGGCGCAGGCCTCGGTCGACCAGTCGCTGTCCGACCTGGCCGCCCGGCTGGAGGAGGCGGCCACCCTGGTCGGCGACGTGGCCGCCGAGCTGTCGGCGTACCTGAGCGCGCTGGATGCCGACCCGGCCCGGCTCGAGCAGATCTACGAGCGTCGCGCCGAGCTGCGCACGCTGACCCGCAAGTACGCGGACGACGTCGAGGGCGTGATCGCCTGGGCCGACAACGCCCGCACCCGGCTGGCCGCCCTGGACACCTCCGACGAGCTGCTGGAGGAGCTCGACAAGGAGCGCCAGCGGCTGGAGGCCCAGGTCGGCGAGCTCGCCCAGCGGCTCACCGCGGCCCGGGTCGAGGCGGCCGGCCGCTTCTCCGAGGCGGTCAGCGTCGAGCTGGCCGGGCTGGCGATGCCGCATGCGAAGGTGGAGGTTGCCGTGGTCCCGCGGGCCGGTGACCAGGCCTTGGGGCCGGACGGCGCCGACGAGGTGGAGCTGCGGCTGGTGGCCCACCCGGGCGCGCCGTCGCTGCCGCTGCAGAAGGGCGCGTCCGGCGGCGAGCTGTCCCGGGTGATGCTGGCGATCGAGGTGGTCTTCGCCGGCGCCGGCGGGCCGCCCACGCTGGTCTTCGACGAGGTCGACGCGGGCGTCGGCGGGCAGGCCGCGGTCGAGATCGGGCGGCGGCTGGCCCGGCTCGCGCGTACCCATCAGGTGCTGGTGGTCACGCACCTGCCGCAGGTGGCCGCGTTCGCCGACCGGCACCTGGTGGTCGCCAAGGACACCGGCGGCGCGATCACCACGAGCGGGGTGCGGATCGTGGAGGAGACCGAGCGGGCCCGCGAGCTGTCCCGGATGCTGGCCGGTTTGCCCGATTCCGATTTGGGCATCGCGCACGCCGAGGAGCTGCTGGCGGTGGCGGGGCGGGAGAAAAGAGGCTGAGGTGGCATGATGTTGGGAGGGACTGACCGGGGCGACATTTGCCCCATTTGTGGGTGAGACTGCGCATGTCGCGTGCCAGGCGTGTGATCCGGCATGTCAGGATGGCCGGGATGCGACTTCCCACCTTGCGTCGTGCCCGGAGCCTCGATCCCGAGGCGGTGACCGGCACCGCGCGCCTCGACCGCCGTACCAAGCGGCTCACCGGCCGGCTCCGCCCGGGCGACATCGCCGTGATCGACCACGTCGACATCGACCGGGTCGCGGCCGACGCGCTGGTCGCGGCCGGGGTGGCCGCCGTGCTCAACGCCAAGCCTTCGATCTCCGGCCGGTATCCGAACCTCGGCCCCGAGGTGCTGATCAAGAACGGCGTGCTGCTCGTCGACGACCTCGGCGAGGAGGTGTTCGAGCGGCTGCACGAGGGTGACCTGGTCACCATCGAGAACGACACCGTGCTGCTGGCCGGCGAGCCGGTCGCCAGCGGGGTCCGGCAGGACGCCGACACCGTGGCCGCGTCGATGGCGGACGCGCGCGAGGGCCTGTCGGTGCAGCTCGAGGCGTTCGCCGCGAACACGATGGACTACCTCAAGCAGGAACGCGACCTGCTGCTCGACGGCGTCGGCGTGCCCGAGGTGCGTACGAAGATCGCCGGCCGGCACGTGCTGATCGTGGTGCGCGGCTACGACTACAAGGACGACCTGGACGTCCTGCGTCCGTACATCCACGAGTACAAGCCGGTGCTGATCGGCGTGGACGGCGGCGCCGACGCGCTGGTCGAGAACGGTTACACCCCCGACATGATCATCGGGGACATGGACTCGGTCACCGACGACGTGCTGCGCTGCGGCGCGGAGGTGGTGGTCCACGCGTACCCGGACGGCCGGGCCCCCGGCCTCGAGCGGGTCGCCAAGCTGGACGTGCCGGCGCTGACCTTCCCGGCCGCCGCCACCAGCGAAGACCTGGCGATGCTGCTGGCCGACGAGAAGGGCGCGACGCTGATCGTCGCCGTCGGCACGCACGCCAACCTGGTCGAGTTCCTGGACAAGGGCCGCGGCGGCATGGCCTCGACCTTCCTCACCCGGCTCAAGGTGGGCGGCAAGCTGGTCGACGCCAAGGGGGTGAGCCGGCTCTACCGGCAGAACATCTCCGGCTCGGCGCTGCTGCTGCTCGTGCTCTCCGCGGTCGCCGCGATGGCCTCGGCGGTGGCGGTCTCCACCATCGGTAAGGCGTACCTCACCGTGGTTTCCGAGTGGTGGGACAATCTGGTCTTCCAGCTGGGCCACCTCTTCTAGACGTCTCCGAGGCATTCGCTGTGATCAACTTCCGGTACCACGTGGTGTCGCTCACCGCGGTCTTCCTGGCCCTGGCCATCGGCCTGGTCGTGGGTACGGCGGCGCTCAACGGGCCGGTGGCCGACAGCCTCAAGAGCCAGATCAGCGCGCTGAGCAAGGACAACAGCAACAAGCGCGACCAGATCAACCAGTACCGCGACGAGCTGAACAAGAACCAGGACTTCGCCACCCAGATCGCCCCGGCGTACCTGAACAACCAGCTGGCCGGGCGCAAGATCCTGGTGGTGGCGCTGCCGAACACGTCGGACTACGCCGACGGGGTGATCGGGATGCTCAAGATCGCGGGCGCCACGGTCACCGCGAAGATCACCGTGCAGGACAAGTTCTTCGACCCCAACAACACGTACGAGTTGCTGGACCTCGCCGGTCAGTCGTCGCAGCCGACCATCCAGGGGGAGGGGCTGCCGATGAACTCCGACGGGGTCGAGACCGCCAGCGCCCAGTTGGCGCTCGGGCTGCTGCAGCGGGCCGGCTCGACGCAGGCCAGCGCGGACGATGTCGCGGCCCTGCTCACGGCGTACACGAAGCAGGGTTATCTGGCCGTCGGCGACAACGCGGTGGGTGGCGCGGAGGGCACCGTGATCATTTCGGGCGAGCCGCCGACCGACAAGGACGCGGCCAAGAAGAACCAGTCCGCGGTGACCATGGCGACCCAGTTCGGCAAGAACAAGCCGCTGGTGGTGGCCGGGGTCTCGGTCGGCGACGGTAACCTGATCTCGGCCGTGCGGGGCGACCCGAAGCTGGTCACGGACATCTCCACGGTGGACAACGCGAGCACCGCGCAGGGCCAGGTGGCGACCGCGGTGGTCACCGCCGAGCGGATGGTGCAGAACAAGGTCGGCCAGTACGGTCTCGGCGCCGGGGCGTCGTCGCTCGTGCCGAAGGCCGCGTCCTAGACTTTCCAGCCATGGCTGTCCTCAGGTCGTTCGGCGTCGGCGCGTCCGTCGCCCGTGCCGCGCTCGGGTGGATCCGCCGCGACGAGCGGGCCGGGATGCTGGAGCGGAAGAATTTCCACGGCCGTACGGTGTCGCTGGCCGGCGGGCCGGCGCTGGCGCTCGGGGCCACGGCGGGGGCGGTGGCCGGTGCGCCTTCGCTTCGGGTCGCCACGGCCTCAGCGGTGGCCGGCGTCGCGGCCGGTTCGGTCGGCCTTTATGACGATATGTCGGGGGACTCGGGCATAAAGGGTTTCGCCGGGCACCTGGGCGCGCTGCGCGAGGGCCGGGTAACCAGCGGGTTCGTCAAGATTGCCGGAGTGGGGGCGGCGGGGCTGGCGGCCTCCGCGGCGATCGGAAGCAAACGAACTAGCCTCCTAGGACGATCGGCCGACGTGCTCCTGGGCGCCGGGGTGATTGCCGGGATGGCGAATTTCGTCAACCTCCTCGACTTGCGGCCCGGGCGCGCGCTCAAAGCCGGAGTCGCCATAGGTGTGCCGGTCGGTGCCGCGGGTCCGGTGGGCGCGGCGGCCGCCTTGCTGCCCGAGGATCTCGGCGAAGAGATCATGGTGGGCGACGCGGGGGCGAACGCGATGGGGGCGCTGCTCGGCGTGGCGCTCGCGTCGAGAACCGGGCCATTCGGGCGTCTTGTTGCGTTTGCGGCGTTGGGGGCGCTCACCGCCGCGAGCGAGAAGGTCAGTTACACCAAGGTCATCCAGGACACGCCGTGGCTGCGGAGGCTCGACGAGCTGGGCCGCCGTCCGGCGTGACGGCCACGACCGCACGCAAGGTCGCCGGGGCCGCGGCGCTCATCACCGTGCTCACGGTGATCGCCCGGATCGCCGGGTTCGCCCGCACCTTCGTCTTCCTGCACACCGTCGGCAAGCACAACCTGGCCGACATCTACAACGCCGCCAACACCATCCCGAACATCGTCTTCGAACTGGTCGCCGGCGGCGCCCTGGCCAGCCTCGTGGTCCCACTGCTGGCCGGGCACGTCGCGGCCGGCGACCGGGAGCGGGTCAACGCGGTCACCTCCGCGCTGCTCACCTGGGTGCTGGTGCTGCTCGTGCCGATCGCGCTGCTGGTCGGCCTGCTGTCCGGGCCGATCGCCGGCCTGCTGCCGCACGTGCCGGCCGCGCACCAGGCGACCGCCGCCAGCATGCTGCACATCTTCGCCCCGCAGTTGCCGCTGTACGGGATCGGGATCGTGCTCACCGGCGTCCTGCAGGCCCATCATCGGTTCGCCTGGCCGGTGATCGCGCCGCTGCTGTCCAGCGTCACGGTGATGGCCGCGTACCTCACGTACACGGTGGTCGACGGCGCGGAGACCGACTTCGCCGGCCTCACCCGCACCGGCGAGCTCACCCTGTCGGTCGGCACCACGCTCGGCGTGGTCGTGCTCGCGCTGTGCCTGCTCATCCCGCTGCGGAAGCTGCGCCTGCGGCTGCGGCCCACGCTGCGCTTCCCGGGCGGGGAGGGGCGGCAGGCGGCCCGGCTGGGCTGGGCCGGCGGGGTGACCGTCGGCTCCCAGCAGTTGATCGCGATCGTCGCCATCGCGCTGCTCACCGACAGCGGGTACACGCTGTACGTCACCGCGCAGACCATCTTCCTGCTGCCGTGGGCGGTGCTCGCGGTGCCGCTGGCCACCGCGGTCTACCCGTCGTTGTCGGCCGCCGCCGCCCGGGGCGACGAGGAGGCGTACGCCACCTCGCTCTCGGCCAGCGCACGGACCGTGACCCTCGCCGCCGGCCTGGGCGCCGCGGCCCTCGCGGCGCTCGCCGGACCGGCCGCCAATCTGATCAACGCGGGCAAGGCCGCCCCCGGGATCGCCGGCTTCGCGCCCGGCCTGTTCGGCTACGCGCTGTTCGCGCTGCTGTCCCGGGCCCTGTACGCGCGGGGCGCCACCCGGGCCGCGGCCGCCTCCACCGCGGCCGGCTGGGTGGTCGCCGCGCTGACCGCGCTCGCCTTCGCCGCCCTGCCCCACCAGCGCCAGGTCCTCGGGCTCGGCCTCGCCAACGCGGCCGGCATGACCGTGATCGGGGCGCTGCTCGTGCTCGCCGTCCGCCGGCACGCGGGCTCGGCGGCGCTGGCCGGGCTGGGCCGCACCACCACCGTCGGTATCGTTGCCGCGGGGACGGCCGCGGCCGCCGGGTACGCCGTGGTGACCGGAATCGGACACCTGGTCGGTGCGGGCCCCGGCGTCGCGGGCAGCCTGGCGCAGGGCATGCTGGGCGGGCTCGCCGTGCTGGCCGTGTTCGGGGCGGTGGCGTACGCGCTCGATCGACGGGACGTTTCCGCCCTGGCGGCCCGGATCCGCCGGCGACGAAGCTAAGGAGTGGTTGGTCCGTGGAGAACGGATGGCGCGGCTCGGTGGCTCTCGTGCTCGCCTCGAGCACCGGCGGGATCGGGCAGCATGTCGCCTCGCTGGCTCGCGGCCTGCGTGCGGTCGGTTGCGACGTGCTGGTCTGCGGGCCGGCCGCCGCCGACGAGCTGTTCGGCTTCGCCGCGGGGGGCGCCGCCTTCCTCCCGGTAGAGATCCCGGCCAACCCGGGCACCCAGGACGCCGGCGTGATCCGCGCGCTGCGCGCCGCCCTGACCACCCGCCCGATCGACGTGGTGCACGCGCACGGGCTGCGCGCCGGGCTGGTCGCCGGGCTGGCCCGCCCCGGCGTGCCGCTGATCGTCACCTGGCACAACTCGGTGCTCGCCAAGGGCCTGCGCGGGCAGGCCTCGGCGCTGGTCGAGCGGATCGTCGCGCGTACCGCCACGATCACCCTCGGCGCCTCCGACGACCTGGTCGCCCGGGCCAAGGCGCTCGGCGCCCGGGACGCCCGGCTCGGCGCGGTCGCCGCGCCCCGGCTGGCCCCGCCCAAGCGGTCCCGGGCGGCGGTGCGGGCCGAGTTCCGGCTCGCGCCCGGCGCGCCGCTGATCCTCTCGGTCGGCCGGCTGCACCCGCAGAAGCGCTACGACCTGCTGATCGACGCGTCCGCCCGGTGGCGCGCGCTGACCCCGGCACCGGTCGTCGTGGTGGCCGGCTCCGGGCCCAGCTACATGTCCCTGGCCCAGCGCTCCTCCGAGCGGCACGCGCCGTTCCACCTGCTCGGCCGCCGCTCGGACGTGCCCGACCTGCTCGGCGGGGCCGATCTCGCGGTGGTCACCAGCGACTGGGAGGCCCGGCAGTTGTTCGCGCAGGAGGCGCTGACCGCGGGGACGCCGCTGGTCGCCACCGCCGTCGGCGGGGTGCCGGGGCTGGTCGGCGACGCGGCGGTGCTGATCCCGCCGGGCGATGTGGACGCGCTGGACGAGGCGGTGCGCCGGCTGCTGGCCGATCCGGCGATGCGGGCCGACTACGCGGCGCGCGGGCCGGCACAAGCGGCGACCTGGCCCACCGAGGAAGACACCGTGGCGGCCGTGCGGGCCGTCTACGCCGAGGTCACGGCCCGGGTATGAGCCGGCGGATCTGGGTTCCGTACGCGCTGGTCCTGCTGGCCGTCGCGGCCAGTCTCGCCGGCCTGGCGGTGCGGCCGGCCACCGGCGCGCCGCAGAGCACGGTCGACTACGTCATCGTGGCCGGCGCGGCCGGGCTGCGCTGGGACGACCTCGACCCGCAGCGCACCCCGACGCTCTGGCAGGAGGCGAGCAAGGGCTCGATCGGCTGGCTGTCGGTGCGCTCGGCGCAGCGGGTCACCTGCCCGGCGGACGGCTGGGTCACGCTCGGCGCCGGCAACTACGCGGCGTATCCGCGGGTCGAGAGCGCCGGTCGCTGCGACGCGCCGGCGCCCGACCTCGACCAGCCGGACGCGATCGGCGCGAACATCGCCAACCAGCGCAACATCGTTCAGGAGAATCAAGACCGTTTGCCGTACGGGGCGGTGCCCGGCGCGCTGGCCGAATCGGTCCGGTGCACGGTCGCGGTGGGCCCAGGTGCCGCGATCGCGGCGGCCCGCCCGTTCGGCCGGGTCGACAAGTACCAGGCCGAGTTGCCCACCGACCCGCGCAGCCTGCTCTCGGACTGCGTGCTCAGCTTCGTCGATCTCGGCACGATCACCGGCTCCGGCCCGGACCGCGCGGCCCAGGTCGAACAGGCCGACGCCGCCCTGGCCCGGATCGTCGCGGCCCGTCCCGACCGGTCGCTGCTGCTGGTGGCGGGGGTCTCGGACACCGACCGCACCTCCCGGCTGCACGTGGCGATCGCCGAGGGGCCGGGCTGGGACGGCGGCTGGCTCACCTCGGCCGGCACCGGCCGCGACGGCTACCTGCAGCTGATCGACCTCGCCCCGACCATCCTCACCGCGCTGGGCAAGGACTCGCCGGAGAAGCTCTTCGCCGGCCGCTCGGCCACCGTCTCGCCGGACAAGCCGGCCAACCTCGCCGACGCGGTGCAGGGCTCGCACAACGCCGACGGGCGGGCCGGCGCCCAGCGTGGCGTCGCCGGCATCTTCTTCACCGTGCTGGCGATCATCCAGTTCGTGCTGTTCGCGCTGCTCGTACCGGTGATGGTGCGGGCGCGCCGGCACAGCGGGCCGAAGGGGCCGGCGCTGCCGTCGTCGCGGGTGGTCGAGGCGGTCGAGCTGGCGCTGATCGCGGCCGCGCTGACCATTCCGGCCGCGCTGCTGGCCGACGCGTCGCCGTGGTGGCGCGCCGACCACCCGGCGTGGATCTTCGGGCTGGTCACCGGCGCCCTGGTGGTGCTCGGCACCGCCGCGGTCCGGCTCGCGCCGCGCTACCGGCGCACGCTGTGGCCGATGGCCGCGGTGGCCGCCTGCGGCGCGGTGGTGGTCGGCGCCGACCTGCTGACCGGCGCGCAGCTGCAGCTGAACGGCGTGGCCGGCTATTCGGCGATCAACGGCGCCCGGTACGCCGGGGTCGGCGGGGTGGGCCTGGGCGTGTTCGTGGCCGGGCTGCTGTTGCTGGCCGGGTGCGGGGCCCAGGGGGTGGCCCGGGCGTACCGGCCGCTGATCTTCGTGCTGCTCGGCGGGCTCGGCGTGGTGATGGTCGGCAGCCCCTACCTCGGCGCCGACCCGATCGGCGCGATCGCGGTCACCGCCGGGGTGTGCGTGGCCGCCGCGATGAGCACCGGCGGCTGGCTGACCTTCACCCGGTTCGCCTGGGCCGCCTTCGCCGGGCTGGCGGTGACCGTCAGCTTCGCGGCGGTCGACCTGCGCCGCCCCGAGCTGGAGCAGGGCAGCCTCGGCCGGTTCCTGTCCGCGCTCGGCGACGGCAGCGCCGGCCCGGCCCTGCAGCGGGTCGCCGCCAGCAACGGTGAGACCCTGCTGGCCAGCCCGCTGACGATCCTGGCGGTGGTCGGCGGGGTGATGCTGGCCTTCTGCCAGTTCTCCCCGTGGGGCGGGCTGAACCGCCTGTTCGGCCTGCACCCGGCGGTGCGCGCGGCCGGCGCCGGCGTCACCGTGACCGCGATGATCGCCGGGGTGCTCGGCGGGTCGGCGCTGACCGTGGCCGGGGCCGCCGCCGCCGCGGCCGTGCCGACCGCGGTGCTGGTCACGCTGCGGGTGCTGCTGCACGCGGCCGACCGCACCCGCCCGGAGGGCGAAACGGACGGACCGGGCGGGCCGTTGCTGCGCAAATCCGGGCAAGATCATCTTTTGAGTAGCTGACACGCGTCGCGACCAGCCCGAACGTGCGCGCGCATTCTCAGGTGTTACGGTGGACTCCCGTGGATGGGGCCTCGAGCCCCGGTCTGCATGTCCGACCACAGACAACCCACGGGAGCGGGCGTTGGCCTCATCAGTGCGCGACACGCGGCACATCTTCGTCACCGGGGGCGTCGCCTCCTCGCTGGGCAAGGGCCTCACCGCCTCGAGCCTCGGCAACCTTCTGACCGCGCGCGGACTGCGGGTCGTCATGCAGAAGCTCGACCCCTATCTCAACGTCGATCCCGGCACGATGAACCCGTTCCAGCACGGTGAGGTCTTCGTCACCGAGGACGGCGCCGAGACCGACCTCGACGTCGGCCACTACGAGCGGTTCCTCGACCGGTCGCTGTCCGGCAAGGCGAACGTGACCACCGGGCAGGTCTACTCGACGGTGATCGCCCGCGAGCGCCGCGGCGAGTACCTGGGCGACACCGTGCAGGTCATCCCGCACATCACCAACGAGATCAAGAGCCGGATCTTCGCGATGGCCGACCCGGACGAGTCGGGCCGGGTGCCGGACGTGGTGATCACCGAGGTCGGCGGCACGGTCGGCGACATGGAGTCGCTGCCGTTCCTGGAGGCGATCCGGCAGGTCCGCCACGAGGTCGGCCGCGACCACGTGTTCTACCTGCACGTGTCGCTGGTGCCGTACCTGGCGCCCTCCGGCGAGCTGAAGACCAAGCCGACCCAGCACTCGGTCGCCGCGCTGCGCAACATCGGTATCCAGCCGGACGCGCTGATCTGCCGCAGCGACCGGGAGATCCCGGAGAAGCTCAAGCACAAGCTGGCGCTGTACTGCGACGTCGATCGCGAGGCCGTGATCGCCTGCCCGGACGCGCCGAGCATCTACGACATCCCCAAGGTGCTGCACCGCGAGGGGCTAGACGCGTACGTCGTACGGCGGCTTGGTCTTTCGTTCCGTGATGTCGACTGGTCCACCTGGGACGATCTGCTGCACCGGGTGCACCACCCGAAGCGCACCATCACGATCGCGCTGGTCGGCAAGTACGTCGACCTCCCGGACGCGTACCTGTCGGTGAGCGAGGCCATCCGCGCCGCCGGCTTCGCGAACAATGTCAAGATCCAGCTCCGCTGGGTGCCCAGCGACGACTGCGAGACCACGGCGGGCGCGGCCGCCGCGCTGAAGGGCGTGGACGGCATCGTCATTCCGGGCGGGTTCGGCGTCCGCGGCATCGAAGGCAAGATCAATACTTCCCGGTACGCCCGGGAGAACCAGCTGCCGATCCTGGGCATCTGCCTCGGCCTGCAGTGCATGACCATCGACGCCGCGCGCAACCTGGCCGGGCTGGCCGGCGCGAACTCGCTGGAGTTCGACGAGCGGGCGCCGTACCCGGTGATCTCGACGATGGCCGACCAGGAGGACATCGTGGCCGGCAAGGGCGACCTGGGCGGCACGATGCGGCTCGGTGCCTACCCGGCGGTGCTCGCCGCGGGCTCCGTCGTCTCCGAGGTTTATGAGGGCGCCACCGAGATCTCCGAGCGGCACCGGCACCGGTACGAGGTGAACAACGACTACCGGGAGAAGCTGGCCCAGGCCGGGCTGGTCTTCTCCGGCACCTCCCCGGACGGGCGGCTGGTCGAGTTCATCGAGCTGGACCGCGCGACCCACCCGTACTTCGTGGCGACCCAGGCGCACCCGGAGCTCAAGAGCCGCCCGACCCGGCCGCACCCGCTCTTCGACGGCCTGATCAAGGCCGCGGTCCAGTACGCGGCGGCGGACGAGCTGCCCGTCGTCGTGGACCCGTCGTGACGGCATTCGCGCACGAGACGCTGTCCCGGGACGACCGGTTCCGCGGCGCGATCTTCACCGTCCACACCGACCGGGTCACCATGTCCAGCGGCGGCACGGTCAGCCGGGACGTGGTGGCGGCCAAGGGCGCGGTGGGCGTGGTCGCGATCGACGACGTGGACCGGGTGGTGCTGATCAAGCAGTACCGGCACGCGGTCGGCGCGTACCTGTGGGAGCTGCCGGCCGGGCTGCGCGACGTCGACGGGGAGGGCCTGGTCGCGGGGGCGGCCCGGGAGCTGGCGGAGGAGGCGGATCTGGTCGCCGGCCGCTACGACCTGCTGATCGACCTGCACACGTCACCCGGGTTCACCGACGAGATCATCCGGCTGTTCCTCGCCCGCGACCTGACGCCGGTGCCGGACGGGGAGCGGCACGAGCGCACCGACGAGGAGGCCGACCTCGAGGTGAGCTGGGTCGACCTCGACGAGGCGGTCGCGATGGTCTTCCGCGGCGAGATCACCAATGCGGCGGCGGTGGGCGGGCTGCTGGCGGCGGCGCGCGCCCGCGACGAGGGGTGGGCGACGCTGCGGCCGGTGGAGACGCCTGAGCCCTGACGTACCGACGCCTTTCGGGTGCCACAAGCCGCTCGCTGAGCGAGATACTCGCCGAGCAAGATACTAGCTGGGCGAGATACTTGCTCAGCGAGAGGTTGCCGTTTTGAACGGGCCGTGCAGGGCGGCCCACTGCAGCAGCATGATGGTCTTGGCGTCGGCGATCCGGCCGTCGGCTGTCCAGGCGAGGGCCTCGTCGAAGTCCAGCTCGACCGCCTCGATGTCCTCGCCCTCCTCGGCCACGCCGCCGCCGGCCGCGATGGGCGAGGCCGGGGAGTAGGGCGCGGCGTAGAAGTGCAGCCGCTCGGTGATCGAGCCCGGGCTCATCCACGCGCCGAAGACGTGCCGCAGCTCGCCCACCTCGACGCCCAGCTCCTCGGCGGCCTCCCGGCGGATCGCGTCGGCCGGGTCGTCGTCGTCCAGCAGGCCGGCGGCGGCCTCGACGACCATGCCGTCGGGGTGGCCGTTCACGTAGACCGGGTAGCGGAACTGCCGGGTCAGCAGCACGGTGCGCCGGGCCGGGTCGTACAGCAGGATCGTGGCGCCGTCGCCGCGGTCGTACGTCTCGCGCTGCTCCCGGGTCCAGCGGCCGTCGGCGTGCCGGTAGTCGAACGTGGTGCGGCGCAGCACGTGCCACCCGGCGGCGAGCAGCTCCACGTCCCGGATCACGACGTCCGGGTTGCGCGTCAAGTCCCGGCCGACCTGGTCGAGGCCGGTGCGTCCGCGCGCGTCGGGCAGGTCGATCCCTGGTGTGGTCATGGTCGCCGACCGTACACGCCGACATTTCGGGATCGGTCACCGACGGCCCGGCGGATGATCCCGGGCGTTCGTCTCATATCGACGCGATGCTATTGACTCCGCCCCCCGGGGAAGACTCCACTGTGTGACGGGAGCCCAACCGACCGGAGGTCGTCATGGTCAAGCGCGTCGCCGTGCTGCTGACGTTCCTGCTTGGCCTGGTCGCCATCCCGTCGGCCGCGCTGGGTGCGCCGCTGCCGGCTCGGATCCAGGATCAGAGTGTACGGGTGGAGCACCTGCGCGTTCAGGTCCTCAGCCCGACCATGCTGCGCCTGGAATACGCCGCCAACGACTCCTTCGAGGACCGTGCCACCTTCAACGCCGTCGACCGCTCACCCCTGCCCACCTGGTTCCGGGCCTCCACCCTGAACGGCGAGCTGCGGATCGACACCGCCGCGGTGACCCTGCACTACCGGCTCGGCAGCGGCCCGGTCACCGCCGCCAACACCACGCTCGACCTCACCGTCGCCGGCCGGCGCACCAGCGTGCACCCCGCCTTCGGCACCCCGGCCCGCAACGACTCGCTCGGCGGCTGGTATCGCGGGCTCGACTACTACGCCGGCCAGGCCGGCCCGGTCGACCAGCTCACCCTGCACCCGGGCATGCTCAACCGCGGCGGCTGGTACCTGCTGGACGACACCGCGACCGCGCTGCGCACCGGCGACGACTGGGTGGCCCCGCGGCCCGCGCGCACGGGCGCCTACCAGGACGGTTACCTGTTCGGCTACGGCCACGACTACGCCCGCGGGCTCGCCGACCTGCGTACGCTCACCGGCCCCTCGCTGCTGCCGCCCGAGTGGGCCTTCGGCACCTGGTTCTCGAAGTACCAGCCGTACAGCACCAGCGACTACCGCAACCAGCTGCTGCCCGCCTTCGAGCAGCACCGGGTGCCGCTCGACAACCTGGTCGTCGACACCGACTGGAAGGCGCCCAACTCCTGGGCTGGCTGGAACTGGAACAGCAGCCTGTTCCCCGACCCGCAGGCGTTCCTGGCCGAGCTGAAGAAGAAGGGCATCAACGCGACGCTCAACGTGCACCCGGCGATCAGCGGCGACGACCCGCAGTTCGCCGCCGCCCAGGCCCGCGCCAAGAACAAGCTGATCCCGGCCGCCAACAGCTTCGCACCCAACCCGTACAAGTTCGATTGGAGCGACGCCGACCAGGCAGCCGCCTACGAGCAGCTGCACGATCCGTTCGAGGCGCAGGGCGTGCAGCAGTGGTGGCTGGACTACTGCTGCGACGACAGCGGGGTCAGCATGCCCGGCCTCACCGCCGACAGCTGGGTCAACGAGCTCTACCGGCGCGACGGCGACGCCCTCGGCCGGCGCGGCTTCTCGCTCGCCCGGATCGGCGCGTCCTACCCGGCGTACACCGTGCCGGGCGGCTCCGGGCCGTGGGCCGAGCACCGCAGCACCGTGCACTTCACCGGCGACACCCGGCCCGACTTCGCGACCCTGGCGTTCGCGGCGAAGATGACCCCGGCCGAGGGCGCGAGCATCGGCGAGTCCTACGTCAGCCACGACATCGGCAGCTTCGCCGGCAAGCACCTGCCCGACGACCTCTACCTGCGCTGGGTGCAGCTCGGCGCGTTCCAGCCGATCCTGCGCCTGCACTCGGACCACGGCGACCGGCTGCCCTGGGAGTATTCCGACGCGGTCAGCGGGGCGGCCGCCGACTTCCTGCGGCTGCGCGAGTCGCTGGTGCCGTACCTCTACACGGCGGCCCGGCAGAGCTACGACACCGGCCTGCCGATGGCCCGAGCGCTCTACCTGCAGTGGCCCGAGCTGAACGAGGCGTACCGGCACGACACCCAGTACCTGCTGGGCGACTCGCTGCTGGTCGCGCCGGTCACCACGCCCGGGCTGGCGACCACCACCTCGGTCTGGTTCCCGCCCGGCGTCTGGACCGACTTCTTCACCGGCGCCACCTTCCGCGGCCCGGCCACCCGTACCGTCGGCGCCACCCCCGACCACATGCCGGTCTACGTGCGGGCCGGAGGCATCGTCGCCCAGGCCCCGAAGGGGCCCGGGTTCTCCGCGCCGTCCGTCGGACCAGGCGCCGGTAGCAACTCAGCCCAGGGCACGGCCAACGTCGCCAACCAGCCGAAGGACCGGCTGACGCTGACCGTCTACCCGCACGCGGACGGCGCGACCTCGGTGTACCAGGACGCGGGGGACGGTCTGGGCTACCAGGAGGGGCAGTACCAGCAGATCCCGGTCCGCTATCGCGAGGGGCAGACCTCGTCGGTGACCATCGGCGTGCCCGCCGGGACCTACCCGGGTGCGTCGGCGGCGCGCGGCTACACCGTCGCCTTCGCCGGGGTGAGCCGGCCGGACACGGTCACCGTCGGCGGGCGCCGGGCGAATTTCGGGTACGACGCCGGCAAGCACCTGCTCACCGTCACCGTCCCGCCGACCGGGCGGGCGGTGACCGTGACCCACGACGGCGAGCCGCTCACCATCGCCCAGCAGCCGGCCGTCGATGTCGGCTTCGAGGCGCCCGACGGGCTGCAGTCCGGGGCGACCAGCCGGCTCGTGACGACCGTCCACAACGCCGGACCGGGCGCGATCCGCGACGTCGCGGCGAGCGTCTCGGCGCCCGCCGGCTGGGTCGTCAAGCCCAGGACCGGCACCACGCGGGACATGCTCGCGGCGGGGGCGACCTTCACCATCACCTACGACGTGACGCCGGCCGGCGCCTCGCCCCGCACCGCCGCGGTGATCGCCCGGGTCGCGTACCGCAATCCGGACGGCACCGCGACCGGCGTGCCGGCCGCTCTCACCGTGCCCATCCGCCCGGTCGCGGTCACCTTCCGGGTGCTCGCCCCGCCGGGCACGCCGCCGGACGCCACCCTCTACGTGCCCGGCAACATCGACCAGCTGGGGCCCTGGGACCCCGGCAAGGTCGCGATGACCAACCGCGGCAACGGCATCTGGGAGGCGACCGTCAGCGTGCTGGACGGCACCGACATCCAGTACAAGTACACCCGCGGCACGTGGGAGACGGTCGAGGACTGGGGCACGATCACCGGCACCAACAACCGGGACGTGGTCGTCGACGGCGGCATCACCCAGACCATGGTCGTCGACGACACCTCCACGGCCTGGGGCACCGGCGGGTCCGATCTCCACCTGGCCGTCCAGTACTGGCGGGACCCGCTCGTGGTCTCCGCCGCCGGCAGCGCCTCCGCGGTCACCGTCCACTTCCAGCGCGACATCCAGCCCAGCGGCACGGACTTCTCGAACGCGGTCGTGGTGAGCGGCGTCTTCGGCCCGATCGCCGGCACCGTCGCCGAGACCACCCCGGGCGTGCTCACCTGGACGCCGTCGGAGACGCTGCCGGGCGGCACCTACACCGCGACCGTCGCCAACGTCAGCAGCACCGGCGGCGGAAGCGTCCCCATCCAGAAGCCGTACACGTTCAGCTTCACCATCCCGTAGCGCGGCCGTCGCGCAGGGTCAGAACGCGGTCGGCCCGGTCGATGAGTTCGGCGTCGTGCGTGGCGACCAGCGCGGTCATCCCGCGGACGTCCACCACCGCACGGATGAGCTCCATGATCGACCGGCCGGTGTCGGGGTCGAGCTGACCGGTCGGCTCGTCCGCGATCAGCAGCGGTGGATCGTTGGCCAGCGCCCGCGCCACCGCCACCCGCTGCTGCTGACCGCCGGACAGCTCGTACGGCCGCTGCGCCGCCTGCCGGCCGAGACCGACCAGCTCCAGCAGGACGGCGACCCGATCGTCCCGTTCGGCGGCCGGGCGCCGGGTCAACCGCATCGGAATGCCCACGTTCTCCGCCGCGGACAGGATCGGGATGAGGCCGAACGACTGGAACACGAAGCCGATCGTGGTGCGGCGCAGTTCCAGCCGTTCCTTGTCGGCGGCGGCGGTGACGTCGTGGCCGGCGACCTCGATGCGGCCGGCGGTGGGGCGGTCGAGGCAGCTGATCAGGTTGAGCAGGGTCGTCTTGCCGGCGCCGGACCGGCCTCGTACGGCAATGAATTCGCCCTTGGCCGCGGTGAAGGAAACGTCCTGAACGGCGTGGACGACGCCGTCGCCGGCGGGGAACTCGCGGCTGACCCCGTCGACGACGATCATCTGGTCGGTCACTGGTCCGCCTCCGTCCGGTCGCCGGGGCGTACCGCGACGTGATCGGGCGCCAGCGTGAGCCGGACCCGGTCGCGCAGGGACAGGGCGTCCACGAACGCCGCCGGGAGTTGCATCCGGCCGGCCCGGTCGAGCACGGCGAACTCCTCGGCCGCCGAACCGCCGTCCGCCCGGCGTACCTCCGATGCGATCTTCCCGTCCCGGATCGCGACGGCCCGGCGAACCTCGGCCACGACGTTGGGGTCGTGGGTCACCACCACCACGGTGACGCCGAGTTCGGCGTTGACCGTCCGCAGCGCGCCGAAGACGTCCGCGGCGGTGGCCTCGTCGAGCTCCCCGGTCGGCTCGTCGGCGAAGAGCACCTGCGGGTCGTTCGCGAGCGCCACCGCGATCGAGCAGCGCTGCTGCTCGCCGCCGCTCATCCGGTCGGGGCGGCGGTCCGCGCGGTCCGCGATGCCGACCAGCTCGAGGAGCTCGGTCGCCCGGGCACGAGCCCGGCGACGGCCGCCCCGGGCGAGCCGTACCGGCAACTCGATGTTCTCCCGCGCGGTGAGGTAGGGCAGCAGGTTTCGCTCGGTCTGCTGCCAGAGGAAGCCGGCCACCTTCCGGCGGTACGCGAGGCGGCTCTTCGCCGACAGCGACAGCAGGTCGTAGCCGGCCACCTTCGCGAGGCCGGCGGTCGGCACATCCAGGCCGGAGAGGATGTTGAGGACGGTCGACTTGCCGGATCCGGACGCGCCGACGATCGCAATCAGCTCGCCGCGGTCGACGACCAGGTCGAGTCCCTGCAGCGCGACGACCTCGACGCCGGCGGCCCGGTAGATCCGGACCAGCCCGTCGCAGACGATGTGCCCGGCGAGCCGGTCCAGGCCGCCGGCCCGTTCCGCGGCCCGCCGTGCGGCCTGACGCTCCAGTTCGGCCAGATCGTGGGTCACCGCCCGTACCTCCTCGATGCCGTGGCCGAATCGATGATCAATGCTAGGGCGGTCGCCGCGGCAAGAGCGCCGAGCACCGCGGCGACCGTGCGGGGGTCGACGTGGACGGGAGCGTTCATCCCGGCGGTGAATCGGGAGAGCCCGAGCGCCGGGCCGATCAGCGGGGGTAGCGCCGATCCGGCCGCGCCGCCGGCCACCACCGCCGCGCCGAGCATCGGCGCCAGCTCGCAGACGAGCAGCCAGCGGCCCCGGCGGGCGGACAACCCCAGCGTCCACAGCCGGGCCACCGACTCGCGCCGGGCGGGCGCGTCGGCGGACGCCACGAAACCGACCGTCAGCAGCGTCAGGACGACCGCCCCGGCGGCGCCCGCCGCCAGGGCGAAGGTGAGCACCAGGTTGACGCCGCCGTCCTGATAGTCGGCGCGCTGCCCGGCCCAGGTCGTGACGGTCGTGGCGGGAAGTGCCCACGCGTCGAGCGGCTCGCCGCCGGGCCGGGCGAGGTAGTCGCGCTGGCCGGCGTCGCCGGCCGCGCGCAGCGCCGCGGGGTCCGGCGAAGCACCGGCGACGAGGAACCCGTTCGGCGGGAGCGGCGCGGTCGCGGGAATGGGCAGGGCCTGCCGGGGGAGCACGACGAAGGTGCGCGCCCCGACCTCCAACCCGGGCGCCTCGTCCGCAACCGCGACCACCCGGAGGCGGTAGGACACTCCGTGCACCTCGATCGCCCCGCCCCCGCCGAGCTGCGCGGCCAGGTCGGGCGAGACGACGGCGGGAACCGGTCCGTCGACCACGCCCGGCCGGGTCAGTTCCGCGGGCAGCCGGAGACTGGATCCGCTGTTGCGCAGGACCTCGGCGGCCGCCGGACCGTCCAGTGCGACCAGCCGCACCTGCCCGGGGATCGGCGCGTCGGTGCGCACCGTGGCGCTGTCCGCGTAGTACGGCGCCACCGCGGTGACACCGGGCACGGCGGCCAGCCGCTGCGCCGTGGCCTCGGTGAACCCGATGCCGGAGAGCCTGGCGTCGCCGCCGACCTGCACGTCGGCCGCCCGGTCGCGGGCCTGGGCGACGGTGTCGGCGAGCACGCCGGTGAAGACGCCGGTCGCGATCGCGACGACGAGCACGGCGAACGAGCCGAACCCGGGGACCCGGCGGACGACGCCGGCCAGCCCGAGGAACGACACCGCCCCGCGCGTGCGGGCGGCCAGGCGCGCGGCGTAGCGCAGCGGCCACGACACCGCATGGCGGGCCAGGATCGCGGCGGCGACGGCCAGCAGCACCGGCACGAGCGCCAGGTACGGGTCGACCCCGGCCGCCGGGCCGAACCCGCGCCGGCGCAGCAGAAGCACGCCGAGCCCGGCCAGCAGAACGAGAAACCCCTGGAAGATGAGCACCCGCGGGGCGACGGACCGGCCCAGATCCCGGCGACCGGTGGCGAACGTCGCCCGGCGGTGGGCGAGGGCCACGCGTACCGGGGCGGTCAGGGTGGTGACGGCGGCCGTCGCGACGATGCCCCACCACGCGTACGCGTCGGATCGGCCCGGCAGCAGCAACCCGAGCAACCCGCCGGCGGCCGCGGCGAGCGGGGCGACCAGCGCGTTCTCGGCCAGCACCCGGACGCCGACCGTCGCGGCCGTCCCGCCCCGCGCCCGGATCAGCGCGAACTCGTCCGCCCGCCGCCGGCCGACCAGCCCGGCCACCAGTCCGATGAGGCCTAGCAGGGTGGCCAGCAGGCCGGCCCGGACGATCACGAGAAGGGCGGCGACGGCGTCCTGTTCCCGCTGGTAGGCGGTCAGGGTGGTCTCCAGCGAGCCGGCCGGCGCCGTCTCCGGTAGCGGAGGGGTACGGCGCGCGGCCGCGATCGCGGCGGTGACCCGCGGCAGCTCGGCGACGGTGAGTCGTCGCTCGGCCAGCCGGTAGCGCCACTCGCCGGTGACCTCGCCGGTTCCCTTCGCTAGGGCCGCCAGACCCGCCACATCCGTCAGCAGCCCGGCGCTCACCGTGGTGGTGTTGTCGGGATCGCTCGGGCATGCCACCGGTTCGGGATGCAGGTCATCCCAGGTCGGCGCGGCCGGGTCCCGTTCGGCGTAGATGCCCACCACGCGGACCGGCACCGGGGAGAGGCCGGCCGTCGACCCGCTCAGCCGGAATGTCGAGCCGACGGTCAGGCCGGTGGCCTGGGCCGTGGCCCGGGACGCCATTGCCTCGACGCCGTTACCGGAGGCCGGCGCGCGCCCGGACACGATGGTGATCTCCCGGTCGGCGCCGGTGATCCAGCGGACCGACATGACCGGCGGGCACCGCGTGGCGAACCGGCCGGAGTCGCCGGACGCCTGGACGCCCGTCGGCCCGACCCGAACCGTGAGCCAGTCCTGGTCGACCAGGCCGGGCAGCGGCGCGGGCAGACTCTCCGGGTCGGCCGGCGCCGGCCGGTAGCGGTGCGGCCGTGACACGAACGTCAAGTCGCGCTCGGTGGACGGCAGCCGGGCGACGTCGTGGCGGAGGCCGCGGTCGAGATAGTCGTTCGCGAGCCGCGGCAACCCGGTGACCAGGAGCGCGGCCAGGAACGCGAGCAGGCCGAGCAGCACCAGCGGGCCGCCGGTCGTCCGGGCGCGGCGTAGCAGGGTCATCGATCCGATCCCCACCGCAGCTGCGCGACGGTCGATCGCCCGCGCGAGCCGGCGGTCGCCAGCACGCTCGCACCGAGCGCGATCGCGAGGAGCAGCATCGCCGTTCCGGAGGACCGCCACCAGTCGATCTGCGGGATCGGTACGGGTACCGGGCGGGTCGCCGCCGGGGTCAGCAGAACCAGCGGCGCCGTCACGGTCGCGACCAGCACGCCGCAAAGCAGCCCGGCGCCCGCGCCGGCGCCCGCCAGCAGCGCCTGCTCGACGAGCAGCGACCGGGCGACCAGGCCCCGCCCGGCGCCGAGGGTCTGCAGGACGGCGAGCTCGGACGCCCGCCGTCGGGCGGTGGCCCACGTGTCCACCGCCAGGCCCACGGCGGCAAGGAGCAGGCAACCGCCCGCGGCGCCGAAGAGTGCGCCCCGCGCGCCGACGCCGAAGGGATCCCGCGCGGCCTCCTCTCGTAGCGCCGACCGGTCGGTGACCCGCAGGCCGCTCAGCGCCGCGGCGGCCGGCGTCGCCGCCCGGTGCCCCGCGGCGGTCGTCGCGAGCCACCACTCCTGCGGCGCCGGCGTCGCATTGTCCCGGGCCCGCACGTGCGAGCTCAGCGTCGGCAGGTCGGCCAGCACGGCGGGGCCGCCGTCCGTACCGGGCACCGCCGCCATCGTGCCGACGACCACGACCTGGGCCGGCAACCCCGCGAGGGTCAGCGTCGTGGACTCGCCGACGTGCAGGTGCAGCCGGTCCAGTACGCCGGGAGTCACCGCGACCGGCACGGACTGCGCCGCCCGAGCCCGGCCGGCGGCCAGCCGCGCGTAGAGCCCGCCCGGGTCGCCGCCCGCCACGTCCTTGCGGACCAGGGCCACGTCGGCGGCGGTCGTATCCACCGCGACCAGGTCGCCGGTGCCGCCGTCCGGGCCGAGCGTCACCTGGTACCGCCACGCCGGGAGCACCCTGGCGACCCCGGGCAACGCGGCGAGCTGCCCGGCCCGGCCGGCCGGCGCGGAACCGCTGACCTCGGTGAGCCTCAGGTCCGCGCCGGCCCTCAGGTCGACCTGGTCGGCGACCGATCGCGCGGCGGTGCCGGCCATGCACCAGGACACCGTTCCGGCCGCCACCGCCAGCGCGACGAGCACCACCGGCCCGGCGTGCCCGCGGCGGCCGGCCTGCCACGCGCCGAAGGTCGCGGACAGGCCCGCGCTCCGCCCGAGCGATCGGCCGACGAGCTGCGCGACCGGTCTCGCCAAGCGCAGGCTGAGCACGGTCGCGGTGAGCACGCCGAGCGTCGGCCCGGACGCCAGCAGCGGATCGATGCCCAGCGTGCCGCCCAGCGGGGTGCCGTACTGCCGCAGTTGGAGCCAGCCGACCACGGCGAGAGCGACCAGCGCCAGGTCGAGGCCCATCCGCTGGAAAGGCGAGCGGGCCGGCGGGCGGGAGCGCTCGGCGAGCTCGGCGGTGTACGTGCCGCCGCCGCGCAGCGCCGGCAGGGTGACGGCGAGCGCACAGCCCGCCGCGGCGGCGAGCGCCACCAGCCACGCGGCGCCGCTCAGCCGCCAGTGCAGGCCGAGGTCTCGAGACAGCGGGAAGATCCGGCCGGCGACCGCCAGCAGGGCGACCGACGCCGGGACCGCGAAGACCACGGCGGGCAGGACCACGACCGCGGACTCCTGCGCGGCCAGCACGGCCAGCCGGCCACGGGCCGCGCCGCGGGCCCGCAACAGCGCCACCTCGCCCCGGCGGTTCTCGGCCAGCAGCGACGCCACCAGCACCAGCACGTACCCGCCCAGGACCGTCACCAGCAGCACGGGCGTCACCAGCGCCGACCGGCCGACCAGCTCGGCCCGGGCCATCCGCTCCGCCAGATCGGGCAGGCCGGTCTCCAGGCTCGCCGACTGGTCCAGCCCGGACGGCGGCGGCAGCCCGGTCCCGGCCGCGATGGCCTGCCCGGCCAGCCGCCGCAGACTGCCGCTGCTCACCTCGGATAGGTCCGGCTCGACCAGCCAGGCCAGCGACGCGCTGCCCGGGAACCACCGGGCGAAGTCCGCACGGTCGACGACCACGGGACCGTACGTGGCGGATTGCGGCGCGACGCCGGCGAACACGTCCGGGGCCAGCCGCCAATACGCATCGGCCGGGTCCAGCGGCCGCCATACGCCCGTGACGGCCAGCGAGGTGACCGAGCCGTCGAGCCGATCGACCACGGGGATCCGGTCGCCCGGCCGCACGCCCAGCGTCTCGGCGACGGCCTCGCCGAGCGCCGTCTGCACCGGCATCGCGCCCGGGCTCGGCCAGCGGCCCGCGGTGAGGCGGGCGTGCGCCGGCAGGTGCTCCAGAAAGGTGATCGACGCGTACGCCGGCGACACCATCCGGGCGGCCGGCGGACGCTGGAAGGCCCGGCCGCTGCTGTAGCCCGCGGCGTCGACCGCCATCCCCGGGTGGGCGCGGCGGACGGCCGCATCCCAGCGCTGCCCGGTGCCGGCATCGCCGCCCGGCACTCCCCGCACGAGGATCGACCGGTCGGCCGGGTCGGCATGGGCCACGGCGGACCGTACGCCGGCCTCCGCGACCGCCCGCCCGAACGTGCTCAGGCCGGCGAGCAGGGCCACCGCGCACCATGCGACCACGGCAGCGGCGATCAGCAGGCTCGCGGCGGCACGAATCCTGTGCACCATCATCGGCGCGAACCTACCAACCGGTCGCCGTTGGCGCGGCCCGCCCACCGCCGGCCTGCTTGGACAGCTCGCCGCGGTAATGGATCGGAGCACCGGCCGGCAGCTTGGTACCATGGCCCGCGCCGGCGTTGATGGGGACGAGTACCGCCGCACGCAGCCGATAGCGACCCGGGGACGGTGGAAGCCTGGGGGAGTGCGCGGCGCGAAGATCACCCCCGGAGCCGGTGGTGGGCAAGAGCGGGTCGCGGAAGGTCGTGGCCAAGGAGGGTGGTACCGCGGGGCGCGCTATGCCTCGTCCCTCTGTCGGTGAATCAACGACGGAGGAGACGCGATGTACCGCCCGGTGCCGGCCCAGGTCGATCTGCCCGCGCTCGACCACGAGATCCTCGGCTTCTGGCGGCGCGAGAAGATTTTCGCCCGCAGCCTCGAGCAGAGCCGTGGCCGGCCCGAGTGGGTGTTCTACGAGGGGCCGCCGACCGCGAACGGGATGCCCGGCGCGCACCACATCGAGGCGCGCGTCTTCAAGGACGTGTTCCCGCGTTACCGCACGATGAAGGGCTTCCACGTCGAGCGCAAGGCCGGCTGGGACTGCCACGGGCTGCCGGTCGAGCTCGCTGTCGAGAAGGAGCTCGGCTTCACCGGCAAGAAGGACATCGAGGCGTACGGGATCGCCGCGTTCAACGAGCGCTGCCGCGAGTCGGTGACCCGGCACACCGATGCGTTCGCCGAGCTCACCGAGCGGATGGGCTACTGGGTCGACCTGGCCGACGCGTACCGGACGATGGATCCGGCATACATCGAATCGGTCTGGTGGTCGTTGCAGCAGATCTTCGACAAGGGGCTGCTGGTCGAGGACTTCCGGGTCGCGCCGTGGTGCCCGCGGGACCAGACCACGCTCTCCGATCACGAGCTGGCCCAGGGCTACGAGACCGACGTCGACCCGGCGGTGTACGTCCGGTTCCCGCTCACCTCCGGCCCGCTCGCGGGAGAGGCGAGCCTGCTGGTCTGGACCACCACGCCGTGGACGCTCGTCTCCAACACCGCCGTGGCCGTGCATCCCGACGTCGACTACGTGGCGGTGACCGACGGGACCGAGCAGTTGGTCGTGGCCGAGGCGTTGATCCCCGACGGGTGGGTGGCCACCGGCCGGAAATACCCGGGCCGCGAGATGGAGCGGTGGCGCTACACGCCGCCGTTCGACCTGGTCGACGTGCCCGGCGCGCACATCGTGATCCTGGCCGGCTACGTCACCACCGACAGCGGCACCGGGCTCGTCCACCAGTCACCCGCCTTCGGCGCGGACGACCTGGCCAGCTGCCGCGCGTACGGCCTGCCGATGGTCAACCCGGTCCGCCGGGACGGCACCTTCGAGCCGGAGATCCCGCTGGTCGGCGGCCTGTTCTTCCGGGCCGCGAACGAGCCGCTGGTCGCCGACCTGCGGGCGCGCGGTCTGCTGTGGCGGCACGAGCCGTACGAGCACCAGTACCCGCACTGCTGGCGCTGCCACACCGCGCTGATCTACTACGCGATGCCGTCCTGGTACGTGCGCACCACCGCCATCCGGGACGCCCTGCTGCGGGAGAACGAGAAGACCACCTGGCACCCGGAGACCGTCAAGCACGGCCGGTACGGCGACTGGCTGGTCAACAACGTCGACTGGGCGCTCTCCCGCAACCGCTACTGGGGCACTCCTCTCCCGATCTGGCGGTGCGCCGACAACCATCTGACCTGTATCGGCTCACTGGCCGAGCTGAGCGCCCTGGCAAATCGCGATTTATCCGGTTTGGACCCGCACCGGCCGTTCATCGACGAGGTCACGGTGACCTGCCCGGAGTGTGGGGGAGAGGCGGTACGGGTCGAGGAGGTCATCGACGCCTGGTACGACTCCGGGTCGATGCCGTTCGCGCAGTTCGGCTACCCGTACACCAACAAGGATCTCTTCGAGAGTCGCTTCCCGGCGCAGTTCATCTCCGAGGCAATCGACCAGACCCGCGGCTGGTTCTACACTCTGATGGCCGTGAGCACGCTGGTCTTCGACCGCTCGTCCTACGAGACGGTCGTTTGCCTCGGCCACATCCTCGCCGAGGACGGCCGCAAGATGTCCAAGCACCTCGGCAACATCATCCAGCCGATCCCGCTGATGGACACGCACGGCGCCGACGCGGTCCGCTGGTTCATGGCCGCGGTCGGCTCGCCCTGGCAGGCCCGCCGGGTCGGCAACACGGCGATCCAGGAGGTGGTCCGCAAGATCCTGCTGACCTACTGGAACACCGTCGCCTTCCAGGCCCTCTACGGCCGCACCGCCGGCTGGGCACCGTCGGCGAGCGATCCCACACAACGCTCAGTTCTTGATAGATGGCTTTTGTCGGAATTGTCTGATCTAGTGGATAAAACCGACAAAGCGCTCGCTGATTTCGACACCCAGGAGGCCGGCCGGCTGCTCGGCGCGTTCGTCGACGACCTGTCCAACTGGTACGTGCGCCGCAGCCGCCGCCGGTTCTGGCGCGGCGACCCGGCCGCCCTCGCCACCCTGCACGAGGTGCTGCGCACGGTCACCCTGCTGATGGCGCCGCTGACCCCGTTCATCGCCGAGCGCGTCTGGCAGGACCTGATCGTCCCGGTCGACCCGTCCGCCGCCGCGTCGGTGCACCTCGCGGCGTTCCCGGCGGCCGATCCGGCCCGGCGTGATCCCGCGCTGTCCGCCCAGATGGCCGTCGCCCGCCGGCTCGTCGAACTGGGCCGGGCCGCCCGCGCCGAGTCCGGCCTCAAGGTGCGCCAGCCGCTCGCCCGGGCGCTGGCCTCGGCCGAGGGACTGCCCGACGACCTGCTCGCCGAGATCGCCGCCGAGCTGAACGTCGGCGCCATCGCCCCGGTCACCGGATCTCTCGTCGATTCCAGTGCCAAAGCCAATTTTCGTACGCTGGGGAAGCGCTTCGGCAAACGCGTGCAGGAGGTGGCCCGCGGGATCGCCCAGGCCGACGCCGCCGCGCTCGCGGCCGCCCTCCGGGAGACCGGCACCGCCACGATCGAGGTCGACGGCGAACCGATCGCGCTCGGCCCCGACGAGGTCATCATCACCGAGACGCCCCGGGCCGGCTGGGCCGTCGCCTCGGACGCCGGCGCCACGGTCGCCCTCGACCTCGAGCTGACCCCTTCGTTGCTGCGTGCCGGGCGGGCCCGCGAGGCGATCCGGCAGATCCAGGAGGCCCGCAAGGCGAGCGGCCTCGACGTCGCCGACCGGATCGCGCTGGGCTACGCCACCTCGGACGAGGAGACCGCCCTCGCGCTCGCCGAGCACGCCGTGCTGGTCGCCGACGAGGTCCTCGCAACGACATTCGCCCCCGGCGAACCGGGGGCGAACGACAGTGTGCTCACCGACGAGTCACTGGGATTGCGGTTCTGGCTCGCTAGGAGCTGATCGCCGGGTCGTCCCAGAAGACGTAGACCGCGCCGTAGGGCACCTGCACCGTCTGACCGGCGGTGCAGGACCCGGCCGGCGCCACCCCGCCCGTGGTGTACAGCCGGTTGATCCAGTCCGCCTTGCTCAGCACCCCGGTCCCGGTGTGGCTGGTGACTTGCAGCAGCAACTCCGGAATCGCCCCCGTTCGCGGGTTGGCCTGGATCTTCTTGGCGGTCACCAGCGAGCCGTCCCGCAGCGACTGCCAGCTCGGCCCGGCGAAGTGGTGCACCCGCCCGCCGGTGCCGATCAGCTGCGCCTCCGGCGTGGACGGCGCCGAGTAGGTGCCGTCGGCCGCGCAGGTGTAGTTCTGCGTGCCCTTGGTGACGACGTACGCCCCGACCGGTCGCGACCCGGCGGGCGGCTTGATGATGTCGGCGATGGCCGTCGGCACCGCTACGGAGCGGAAGTCGGGTGCCGTGGTCGCCGCGTTGGCGTTGAAGGTGACCGCACCGATCGCCGCGACGACGGCGGCCATGCCGGCCACGGACAGCGCGCGTACGCGCGACCGAGTCGTGCTCAACACAATTTCCCCCAGGGGTTGTAGGCGGGCCCCTAACCCGCCACCACGCACTACGAGGCTGATCCAGGGGTCGATCAAGATCACATCGACTGCTGCCCATTCGTACGATGTGGATGGTCCGAATGGCCCACGGCGTCCGGCTCGTCACGATCTCGGACGTGTTCGGAGGTCCGGACGCGATCAGTGACCGACCGGTGACTTTCCTCGACCGACTCCGGGTCCTACATTTCGTAGGAGAAGGACTGCTCAGGGAGGCGACGATGCCGCATGCCGGCCCACCCCGGAACGAATCGTTCAAAGTGGGTGACCTCGTCACGGTCCTGCCGCCGTACGACGCGGATCCGTACATCCTGAACTTCCAGCACTACGGGCGCATCGCCGCCGTCGAACACCGCGAGAACATGCCGACCGCCGGCTACATGGTCGAGTTGGACTCCACGCTGCCGCCGCGTCGCCAGGTCGGCCCGTTCCCGCCGGGCCGCCTCGCGAAGGGCTGGCGCGACCAGTCGGGCCGCTGGCTCGCCGAGTGATCAGCCCGCCGGAGAAAGTATCGGGCTGTCGGGTGAGGGCCGTCGCCTACCTAGCGGACATGGGATGTATTTATAGACGGTCCCGAGAGGTACGTCCATCCTGCCGCCGAAATAGCCTTCTGTGGGTGCCGTACATGCATCTTTGTGCCGAATGTACTATTCATCCTGACCTACAGTAATCCCATCTTTGCTATTGACAGCCGCCGATCAGGCGATTGAAACTCTCGCGTAACATCCCCGCCCCGGCCGACCCGGCCCAGGTCGTCCGGGCGACCGTGAACGACGGCCGGACCGGCGCTTGCCCCCACGTCATCGCCTTTGCAGGAGGACTGCATGTTGCATTCCCGGCTGTCCCGCCGGACCTTGTTGACCGCCGTCGGGCTGACCACCGCCGCCGGTTCGACCGCGGCGACGGGCACGGAAGCGGCCCATGCCGCGCGGTCGCCCGCCCGCTCGGCCGACCTGCGAGGTTTCGCGGATCGCCGCTTCGGTATGTTCAACCACTTCAACATGGGAACGTTCACCGACGAGGAATGGGCCGCCCCCAACCAGAACCCCAAGCTCTTCGCACCACCGCAGGTGGACTGCGACCAATGGGCCGAGGCGGCGCTCGCCGCGAACATGAGCTACGGCGTGCTGACCACCAAGCACCACGACGGCTTCAGTCTGTGGCCCTCCAGGTACGGCACCTACAACATCTCCGCCAGCGGCTACCAACACGACATCGTCGCCCAGTACGTGCGAGCATTCCGATCCCGCGGACTCAAGGTGGGCCTCTACTTCTCCATCTGGGACCGCACCTACAACGTCCAGGCATACGACAGCCGCCACGGCGTGCCGGCCAGTGAGGCCGTCCAACCCGGCGACCTCACCTACGTACTCGGCCAGATCCGCGAACTGCTCACCGGCTACGGCAGGATCGACATGTTCGTCACCGACGGATACGCATGGCAGATGGGCCAGCAGGCGCTGCCGTACCGGGAGGTGCAGCGGCTGGTGAAGTCCCTCCAGCCCGGCATCGTGATGATCGACCACGGCGGACTGTCCCAACCGTGGCTCGGGGACGCGATCTACTTCGAGGAACCGCTGGGCGTCACCGCACCGGACGGCAACCGGTACGCCGGCATTCAGGGCCAGACCATCAGCAACGGCTGGTTCTGGCACCCGTCGACGCCCACGACCGAACCGATGGGCAAGGACGCGATCCTCGACCATCTTGCCGACCTCGAGCCCAAGTGGACATCGCTCATCCTCAACTGTCCGCCCAACCGCAACGGACGGCTGGACGACAACATCGTTGCCCGGCTCACCGAGGTCGGATCGGCCTGGCGGCCCGTGAAGCGTCCGCCGCTGCCGGCCCAGCCGGCGAGATGCGAACACCAGGTCACCCCGGTCAACGCGTACGCGACCGCGTTCCACTCCGGGGAGGGGCCGCTGCGCGCGATCGACGGGCTCAGCGACAAAGGCTTCGAGACGTGCTGGTCCACCTGGAGCCTGCCGCTGCCGCAGTCGATCACCGTGGACCTCGGCGGCGTCTGGAGCAGCATCTCCGCGGTGGAATACCTGCCCAAACAGTGGAACCGCGACTACCTCACCGCGGGCGACGTCACCTCGTACACCATCTCCACGAGCGTCGACGGGGTCACCTTCACCGAGGCGGCCGCCGGCACCTGGGCACCGAACATCACCACCAAGATCGCCGAATGGCCCGAGCGGAAGGC
Organism: Actinoplanes subtropicus; assembly: GCF_000721705.1. Taxonomy (GTDB): domain Bacteria; phylum Actinomycetota; class Actinomycetes; order Mycobacteriales; family Micromonosporaceae; genus Actinoplanes; species Actinoplanes subtropicus. Next base: position 53,075 of record NZ_JOJL01000032.1, on the reverse strand, counting down.
GGCCTTCCTCCGGCTGGAGGTCCACAAGGCGACCGGCGGCTACGCCAACATCAGCGGCTTGCACATCGGCGGCCGGCGGGCCGAACCGGTCAAGGTCTCCGAACGGCCGCTGGCCGGTGGCACCTATCTGCTGGCGGCTCGGCACAGCGGCAAGGTGGCCTCGACCGCCGGAACCGACATCGTCCAGGGCACCTGGAGCGACGCCGCCGGCCAGAAGTGGCAGCTGCTCGCCGCCGGCAACGGCTACTACCAGGTCCGCAACGTGGCCGCCAGCACGCTCATGGAAGTCGCCGCCCTGTCCCGCGCGGACGGCGGCAAAGTCGCCCTGGGGCCGGACGACAACGTACCCCAGCAGCATTGGGCGATCACCCCGATCGGCGGCGGCTACTACATCCTGGTCAACCGGTTCAGCGGCCTCGCCCTCAACGTCGCCGGAGCCTCCTCGGCCGACGGCGCCGACATCAACCAGTGGACGTACGACTCGACCGCCCAGCAGCAATGGACCATCTCTCCGGTTCCTCACTAGGCGATCATCACGAGGCAGGCACGCCGCGGTCTCGCCGAGGATGGCCGGTCCGGGTTCTTGTGGCCGGTGACCACCGCGGCCGGGCTCAACCCGCAGCCCGTCGGCGGTCGCCGCCCACTCGGTCCGGGTCGCCGTGGTGGTCTCCGCGGTCTCCTTGGTGGCGGGCATGAGCGTGACGTCCGTGCACCGCCACTTCCGCGCCATCACGACGATGACGCCGCTGCAGTTCCAGAAACTGGTCCGCCTGCACGCTGCCCGCAGCCGCCTGCTGGCCGGGCCGGGCGACGTGGCGGCGGTCGGATTCGCGGGCGGCTACGAGAGCGACTCCCAGTTCAGCGGCGAATACCGGCGCCTGTTCGGCCTTCCACCGGGCCGCCACGCCGCCCGCTACACCGAGAGTGGCGACACCCAGGCGGCAGGCGTGTGAGAAGCCGGACCACGGGCAACCATCCGCGCGGTGGCGGCTCTCTTCTGTGCGGGTCCCGAACCGGCGGGAACCGCGTCAGCTGAGGAGAACTCGTGAGACAAGCCCCTGTGAGCAGTCACGACGCCGAAGGCGGAACCCACCCGCCGCGTCCCCACCATCGCCACCAGGGTGCGCGCCCTGTACGCCAAGTACGGCGCGTCGAACATGGGCCTGGCCATCACCGAGCTCGGCCCCGGCTACCAGGGCGACTCCGCCGGCGGCGGCCTGTTCGCCGCCGACAGCTACCTCACCTGGTGGGCGAACGGCGTCTTCAACACCGACTGGTTCGACCCCCGCTTCCACGCCGACCACCCACGCGCCTGTCCCCACCACGACCCCGCCGGCGCCGGTCACCCCGACGGCCACGCCCACCCGCAGCGGCCGCACCGGGGCCCTGCGCGGCGCCGGGTCCGGCCGATGCCTGCGGCCGCGACCTCGACCGCCGGAACCGCGGCCACCATCTACACCTGCAACGGGTCGGCCGGCGAACGGTGGACGATGACCCCCTCCGGAACCCTCACCGTCTCGGCAACCGGTGCCTGGGGGTGCCGGCCGGCGCCACCCGCGGCACCACGGCCCGGATCTCGGCCTGCACCGGCGGGACCGGCCGGCGGTGGACCCTGCGCGCCGACGGCACCCTGGTCAACCGGGGAACCGGCCAGATGCTCGACGTCTTCGGCGGACGCACCACCAACGGGTCGGCGGTCGTGATCTGGCCCCGCATCGCGGCCCCCAACCAGGTGTGGGCCTGGCACTGACCTACCCGGGCGCCGTCTTCGTGGTCGACGGCCGCAAGTCCTTGCGGGTCTGGTGCGCCGGCCCGGGCGCGTGGGGAGTTCGCGCCCGGGCCAGCGGGTTGGCAGATGGTGAAGTTGCCGGTGTCAGGCCTGCTGGATCACTGGATGGTCCAGATCTGGTTGTTCTGGTTCAGCGCCATCCACTGGTCGAGGGCGGCGCCGTTGGTGGTGGAGGCTCCGGAGACTTCCAGGGCCTGCTTCGACTCGAAGTTGCGGATGACGTACCCGCCGGTGACCGGTTCGAAGTACCAGAGCTGGTTGTTGCCGGCGTTGTAGGTCCATTGGACCAGCGTGGTCCCTCGCCAGTGGGAGGCGCCGTTGTCGTCGAGGGCCTTGCCGCTGTTCCGGTTGACGATCTTGTAGAGGTTGCCGCTGACCTGCACGATGTTCCATTGCTGGTTGGCGCCGCCGTGGCTTGGCCATTGGATGACGCCGGCGCCGTCGGTGGTGGCGGCGCCGTTCACGTCGACTACCTGTCCGCTGTTGACGTTGGTGATGGTGTAGAAGGTCGAGGGGTTGAAGCTGGGTGCGGTGGCCGCGCTGAGTGCGCCGTTGGCCTGCTGCAGGGAGAAATCGGAGATGAAGAAGTAGCCGCCGTCGGTCTTGGCGACCCGCACGTAGCGGAACTTTTGACGTGCATCGATGTTGCCGTTGAGCACCGATCCATAGGCCAGGCTGCTGGAGCCCTGTCGCCCGACGACGGTGTAGGTGGCGAAGGCCGGGTCGTTCGAGGCGCGCACCTCGAAGTTCTGCCGGGTCTCCGGCTGGTCGTAGTCCGGCCGGGTGGTGAGGGAGAACTGGCCGAGTTCGTACGCCTGGCCGAGGTCGACCTGCCACCAGGCAGAGGTGTCGGCGCCGGTGGGCGACCAGCCGGTGGCGGCGTTGTTGTCGTTGGCCTTGTCCGCTGTATTGCCCGAGCCGTACACCGAGGAGGACGAGGTGGCCTTGCCGTAGGCGAGGTTGATCTTCGCCGCCAGCCCCTGGTAGGCGGACTCGAGGCCGGACGCCTCCATCGTCGAGGTGCCGGTCGTCGCGTTGCCGGAGATGGTGACGTTGCTGCCGTTGACGTTCTGGTTGATGAAGCCGTCGGTCTGCGCCAGCACGTTGTTCGAGAGGGTCATGTTGTTCGACCCCTCGTCCGTATAGATGCCGGCCACCGCAGAGCCGCACGCCGCAGACGAGCGCAGTACGTCGTGGATGTAGTTGCTGTTGATCACGGTGCCGGGGTCGTTGGACAGGTGGTAGATGCCGGCGCTGTCGCACAGCCGGTTCATGACGTTGCCGATCCGGTTGTAGCTGATCGAGTTGTTGCCTTCCGCGTTGGCCGCGGACTGCCAGCCCCAGCCCAGCGAGATGGCGGCCCATGGGGTGTCGGAGATGTCGTTGTGGTTGATCGTGGTGCTGTTGACGAAGCCCGCGTCGATGCCGGCTGTGCCCGGGTAGTCCTCACCGATTCCGGTGATCAGGTTGTCGGTGACGGTGATGGTCTTGACGACCTCGCGGGCGTCTTCGCCGGCCGGACTGGTCGGCGGGTTGTAGATGCTGTGGTACTCCACGGTGGGGTCGGAGAACTTGCCCAGCATGATCCCGTTGCCGGCGATGTCGTAGATGACGTTGCCGGTGACGGTGCTGTTGTGCACCCCATGGTGCAGGTCGAGCGCGGTGGCGCCCATCTGGGTGAACGTGTTGCCGGTGAAGGAGATGTTGTCGGCGTCGGCGACGTAGACACCGGCCGGCGGACGGTTGACGTACTGGTGGTTGCTGGTGTCGGAGGAGATGTTGTAGTTGCCGCCCTGACCGTTGAGCTCGCCGTTGTTGCTCGCCTCCATCCAGGTGGTCTGGGTGAAGGTGATTCCGGAGAACTGCAGGTTGTGCGCGGGGCTGTCGAGGCTGGTACCCGTGATGGTGAACAGCGTCGGCAGTGTCGGGGCCTGCACGGTCGCGGTCGACATGTCCTCCCCGGCCCGGGGTCGGTAGTAGACCTTCTGCGCGGTGGTGTCGACGTAGAACTCGCCCGGCTCGTTGAGGAACTCGTGGGCGTTCTCGAAGTGGAAGGGGGAGCCGCTGACCAGCTGCGGCCACGGGCGCTGGAACAGAATGCCGGCCTCGTGGTCCTGAATGGACACACTCGCCGTGCCGTTGCTGTTCGAGAACGACTTCAGGCGCAGGAAGGTCTCCGCCCACTGCAGCTCGAGCTCCATCTCGACCTGGCTGAAGTTGCCCCAGTTGGCGATCTGCGAACTGCTGATCTTGAGCAGCTTGTTGGCCGAGTCGACCGAGGTCAGCTGGAAGTCCGACCCGAGGTCGGGGTAGCGCGCCCGGGTGGCGCGCACCCCGTTGACGTACAGCTGCCGGAAGTTGCGGGTACCCACCGACGCCTGGTACTCGCCGTTGCCGACCGCGCTCCAGCCGGTGATGCTCTGCCCGCTGGTCACCACCGGGTTCTCGCCGTTGTAGGCCTGGTAGATCACGTTGTGCCCGTTGGTACCCGAGTCGCTGGTGCCGAACGCGATGGGACCGGTCAGGGAGTAGGTGCCCCCGCGCAGGTTGACCACGATGTCGCCGGACATGTTCGCGTTGACGCCACGGACCGCGGTCTGGGCGGCCTGGATCGTCCGGAACGCGGCCGCGGTGCTGGTGCCGGAGTTGCTGTCGTTGCCGTTGACGGGGTCGACGTAGTAGTTGGTGGCCGCCGCGAAGGCGGGCGTTGCGGGCAGCAGAACGGTGGCGGCGGCGACCGAGGCCGCGAGTGCTCCGCTCAACCCCGCGACGATGCGCAAGCGTCTCATCGTGCTGTCCTTCCTCATGTCACCTGAGCCCGCCGGGCCGGCAGGCGCCATCATTGACGAAATTCGATTCATTGGTGCCCCTGGCTGGACCGGACGGTCGGGACGCAGCCGCCCGTGGCCGGCGCGCGGCAGGTACACCAGAGGTGACTCGGCGGGTGACGGAGGCCGCGCCGATCGGCCCGTGCCGGCCACCGCGTCGTGACGCTGCGGCCGACGCCTCCCGGCCGGGTTGACCGGCGGAGGAAGCGTTCTCGATGGCAGATCAAGTCCGGACGGTTAGGTAGTAATTACGGGTGTGATGATCGGCCGCGTCAAGAGTTGACATTAGACGTCATACGACTTATGTTTCGGGCCGGACTTCCACCGCGGCAGTTGACCTACGAGCAGCCGATCCCCGAGCGGAATCACCGTCGGAAGGACCTCGATGCACGAGCACGCACGCAGCGATCACGCGGCCGGGATGAAACGGGTAGCCAGCGTGATCCGCCTCCGACCGGAGAAGGCGGAGGAGTACCGAGCCCTCCATGCGGCGGTCTGGCCGGCCGTCCAGGAGCGGATCCGGGCCAGCAACATCACCAACTACTCGATATTCCTTCGCGACGGGCTGCTCTTCGCCTATTTCGAGTACGTCGGCGACGACTACGACGCGGACATGGCGGCGATCCGCGCCGACGAGATCAGCCAGCAGTGGTGGAAGCTGACCGACCCGTGCCAGGAGCCGCTGCCCAGCGCGGGACCGGGCGAGTGGTGGGTGGAGGCGGAGGAGATCTTCCGGCTGGACGAGGATCCGCCCGGCGATTCAGCGCTGTAGACGCTGGGGTGTGCCGTGGCCCGCGCGCCGCACGACCCACGCCTCGGTGATGTGGTCGAACATCGCCGCGGAGGCGCCGGCCGGATCGACCGCCGCGATCCGCTCCGAAATGCGCCGATGTCCCCGGTTGGACGCCATGCACAGGGCCGGTTCGACGCGTCCCATGTACCGGGCGGAGTTGACCACCTGACTCTCCAGCGCCCGCACCACCGCGCGGGCGAGGCGATTGCCCGACGTCTGCATGATCAGGTCGTGGAAGGCGAGATCGTGCCGCAGGTACGCGTCACGGTCCTGGACGAGGCGATCCATCTCGTCGACCAGCTCGCCTAGCCGCTGGACGACCTCGGCGTCGGCCAGCTGGGCGGCCATGTACGCCATGTCGGACTCGAGTAGCCGGCGGGTGACCACCAGGTCGTCGAGGATGTCGAGGCTCTCCTCCAGCGCGATGGTCGCCGACAGTACGAGCTCGTCCAGCATGCTCCACATCGTCGGCGAGGTCACCGTGGTACCGGACCCCTGGCGGACCTGCACCAGGCCCTTCTCCTGAAGCATCTTCACCGCCTCGCGCACGACCGTGCGGCTGACCGAGAAGGCTTCGCACAGGGCCGGCTCGGACGGCAGCGACGAGCCGGGCGGATGCTCGCCGCGCACGATGCGCTGCACCAGCTCCGACGCCAGGGCGCTGGCCAGGCTGGCCGGCCGCTGGGTCCAGGCCGGCGGCGGCGCGCTCAACGCGGATGACTCGGCTGCCGTCATGTCCCCTCCCGATCGGCCCGCTGCTCAGCGAGGCGCGCTCAGCCTAACGCACGCATGGTTGACATCAGTCATCATACGACTTACGTTGCCCTCACTGGTGATCACCAGGAAACATAATACGTATGCTCTTACGCCGCGTGACGATCAGCCTCTGGTCAACGCGCTTTCCGGCAAAGGACCTCAACATGAGTGGATTCACACGGGCGCCACGGCCTTCGCGTGTCCTCGGCGCCGCTGGAGCTCTCGCCATCGCTTTGGCGCTGGCCGCTTGCGGCGGCGGCAAGAACGCCGGCGCCTCGGTCGGCGCCTACGGCTTTCCGCAGGTCACCCAGGATGACAAGGCCGAGATCACGGTTTGGGTGGATGCCGACCGGTCGAGCGCGGTCGACGCGTTCAAGAAGGCCAATCCCGACGTGCCGGTCAAGGTGGTCACCTACGACGGCTCGTCGAACGGGTCGAACTCCTTCCGTACGAAGATGCAACTGTTCGACCGGGCCGGCAGCGGCTGGCCGGACGTCGTGTTCTCTTCGCAGAACAACGACGCGGCGTGGGCCAGCCAGAAGTCCGGCGGCAGGCAGGCGTTCGCGGCCCCGCTGAACGCGGGACTGATCCCCCAGGCCACCCTCGACGGCTTCACGCCCGGCTCGCTCAACCCGTGCACGGTGGATGGCAAGGTCTACTGCCTGCGCAACGACCTCGCGCAGGTGGTGCTCTGGTACAACAAGAGCCTGCTGGCGAAGTTCGGCTACTCGGTGCCGACCAGCTGGGAGGAGTACCAGGCGCTCGGCGAGAAGGTGGCGCGGGAGCACCCGGGCTACATCGTCGGGACGGTCGGCGACGCGTTCACGCCCGAGATCTACTTCTGGGCGGGCCAGTGCCAGGCGAACGGGATCACCGGACCCACCTCCGTCACGGTCGACACCGGCTCGACCCAGTGCAAGCGGGTCGCCGGCATGCTCGACACCCTCATCAAGAACGGCACCACGCCCAACATCAGCGTCTTCACGCCGGAGTTCGTCAAGAAATACTCCGGCAAGGTCCTGCTCATGCCCGGACCGGACTGGTACGCCGGCGCCCTTTTCAACAACCCGCAGTCGCTGAACGTGCCCAAGGGACAGCTCGGTGTCGCGGACCCGCTCGCCTGGCAGGGTGACACGCCGGCGACCGGCAACGTCGGTGGCGGGACCTGGTTCATCAGCAGCCACTCGAAGAACCTCAAGGCCGCGGCGAAGTTCGCCCAGTTCGTCACGACCGCCGACGACTACCAGGTGAACGTGGCGCCCGGTTACCCGGCCTTCGCCGCCGCCGCCGACAAGTGGATCAAGAAGCAGGAGTCGAGCGGCTACTACGCGACCGATCTGCAGCCCATCGTGAAGGCCGGCACCGAGATCTGGAGCGGCTGGGGTTCCGGCATCTTCAGCCAGGAGGCGATCTGGGCCAAGACCGTGACTCCGGGCATCGCCGGCGGCAAGAGCCTGGTCGACCTGCTCCCGGACTGGGAGACGGCGATCAAGAACCAGGCCCAGGTCGACGGTTACACGGTCAAGTGACCAACGTTGCACAGGCGGCGCGGCCGGCGGCGGTCAGCCCGCACCGGCCGCGCGGCGGGCGGTCCGGCCGGGCCCGGAGCGCGATGAGCTACGGCTTCATCTCGCTCTACACGGCCCTGACGGTCGCGTTCGGGATCCTGCCGGCGCTGTACGCGCTGTACCTCGCCTTCACCGACGGCAACGGTGACTTCGCGGGGTTCGCCAACTTCACCAAGGTCGTCGGCGACTTCCGCTTCCTGCCCGCCGTCGGCCACGTCGCGTACTTCCTCGTGGTCTGGCTGATCGCGCTGGTCGTGCTGGTGACGATCCTGGCGATCGCCGTGCACGCCATCCGGGTGCGCTGGCTCGGCAGCACCCTGCGGCTGATCTTCTATCTCCCCGGTGCGCTGGCCGGAGCGTCGAGCGTGCTGCTCTGGCTGTTCCTGCTCGACCCGACCGCGAGCCCGGTCGGCGGCCTGCTGCGGCTGCTGGGCCAGTCCAGCTTCGTCGAGGTCATCGTGCCGGCCCACCTGCCCCCGATCTTCGCCATCATCGCGTTCTGGACCGGTGCGGGCGGCTGGATCGTGATCATGTACGGCGCGCTCAACAACATCAGCGCCGAAGTGATCGAGGCGGCCCGCATCGACGGCGCCGGCCCGATCCAGATCGCCTGGCGCATCCAGTTGCCGATGCTGCGCAAGTGGATCTCGTACATGGGAATCATGTCGCTCGCCGCGGGCACCCAGCTGTTCGTCGAGCCACAACTGCTCTCGCAGGCGAGCAACGCGGTCGTGCCCAACGACTACTCGCTCAACCAGCTCGCCTACCAGTACGCGTTCCAGCAGAACGACTTCAACGGCGCGGCCGCCATCTCGATGCTGCTGCTGGTCATCGCCCTCGCGCTCTCGGCCCTGTTCGTGCTGCGCGGCGGCCTGTTCGAGACGGACTGAGCAATGACGACAACAACACCCGACCACCGGCCCGGCGTCAGCGGCTGGAGCGGCCGCACGATCGTCGCCGTCGTCCTCGCGATCTTCGTGCTGTTCTTCGTCATCCCGATCGCCTGGCTGCTGCTGGCGACCACGAAATCAGCACACGGCCTCATCGTGGACAACCCGTTCGCTCCCGGCGGGCTCGGCGACCTGGCGGCCAACTGGCATCAGCTGTTCGACTTCCAGGACGGGGCCGTCACGACGTGGGTGGGCAACTCCGCGCTGTACGCGGTGGGCGCGCTCGTGATCACCCTGCTCGCCAGCATTCCCGCCGGATACGCGCTGGCCCTGACGCGCTTCCGATTCCGCCGGGCGCTGTTGGTGCTCACGCTGGTCGTCATGCTGATCCCGAACACCGCGCTCGTGTTGCCCATCTTCCTGGAGCTCAACTCGGTCGGCCTGATCGGCAGTCCGCTCTCGGTGATCCTGCCGATGTCGTTCTTCCCGTTCGGCGTGTATCTGACCTACATCTACTTCTCCACGAGCATCCCGCGAGACCTGCTCGCCGCCGCCCGCATCGACGGATGTCGCGAGTTCCAGGTGTTCAGCAAGGTGGCCCTGCCACTGGCCGCGCCGATCGTCGCCCTCGTAGCGTTCTTCAGCTTCGTGCAGAGTTGGAACAACTTCTTCCTGCCGTTCGTGATGCTGCCCTCCAGCGACGGCTACCCGATCCAGGTCGGGCTCACCTCGCTACTGGCGTCGACGCCGGCGTTCAATCCCAGTTCCGCCGGAACGCAATCCGTGCAACTGCCCACGCTCGCGCTCGCGACGGTGATCTCCGTACTGCCGGTACTGATCGTCTTCCTCTTCGCTCAACGCTTCCTCGTAGCCGGCCTGACAGCCGGCGGCACCAAGGAATAAGTCCCTCACGTTCGACGCCACCGTGCCGACCGGGGCACCGCCAGCTCCACGAAAGGCTGACATGCGCATCACCGGCTTCCGTACGCTGACCACCGTCCTGGACTGGGGACGCCCGGTCGGCGACGCCAACGGGTTGATCACCGACGGGGTGACCGGGGTACCGGTCGTTCTCGTCGACACCGATGCGGGCATCACCGGCGTGGGACTCGGTCCCCACATCGAGATCGATACGGTCTTCGCGGCGATCGACGGCGAGGACCCTCGGTGCGTCGCGACGCTGTACGACCGCATGCTCCGGCACACCTTCAAGGCGGGGCACGCCGGCGCCGTGTTCGGCACCATCGGCGCGCTGGACACCGCCCTCTGGGACATCAAGGCGAAGGCCGCCGGCGAACCCCTGTGGCGGCTGCTCGGCGGCCGCGACCGGGTCGTTCCCGCGTACGCCTCCGGCCTCGACTTCGGCCTCTCCGACGACGACCTGGTGACCGTCTACCGCCGATACGCCGAACGGGGTCTGCGGGCCGCCAAGCTCAAGGGCGGCCGGAACCTCGACGACGACCGCCGCCGCCTGCACCTCGTCCACGACGTGCTGGCCGAGTCCACGGGAGAGCGACGGCCGGGCCTGATGCTGGACGCCAACGAGTTCTGGACCCGCAAGGAGGCCGTCCGGCACGTCGCCGAGCTGGAGCGCAGCCTCGACCTGACCTGGATCGAGGAACCGGTCCGCCGGTGGGACGCCGAAGGGCTGGCCGCCGTCGGCCGCGGCATCCGAGCCGCCGTCGCGACCGGCGAGAACCTGACCGGCCTGGAGCAGTACCGGCCCTTGCTCGCCGCCGGCGCCGTCGACATCGTCCAGATCGGCGCCGGCTGGGGCGTCACCCACTTCCTGCGCGTCGCCGCCCTGGCACACGCCCACGACCTGCCGGTCAGCCCGATCGGCACCACCCCCGTACCACTCGTGCACGCCGCCACCGCCGTTCCCAACCACCTCGCCGTCGAGCTGCAGAACCTCGACACGCCCACCGGCCTGACCCTCGACCTGGACGTCGAGGACGGCGCATTCGTCCTCGGCGACTCACCCGGGCTCGGGATCACCGTCGACGAGCCGGTCATCCAGGCGCTCGGCCGCCCTGAGCACCGCGTCGCCCTACGGGGTCCGCACGTACGGCACGAACGGGCCGGCCGCCAACTGCTCGCCCAGCCCGTCCGATGACACACAGATCGGTGATCGCTTCCGGGCGACCTTCGACGACGACGCGCGCGCGGCCGTCCCAGGCGGCCGGACCGCGGTCAGAGCGCGGTGAAGGTCCACTGCAGGTTGGTGCTGCTGTCCGCGCTCCACTGTTTGGTGATCGAGCCCTCGGCGACGGCACCGCCGCCGTCGAGGACCAGGCCGGTGGTCCGGTTGGCGATCCGGTACCGGCCGTTGCCCTGGTCGGTGATGAGCCATTGCTGGTTGGTGCCGCCGTTCCAGGGCGCCTGCTGGGCCGGGGAGCCGTTGCTGGTGGCGCCCCACCCGTCGGCGACCATGCCGTTGGTCCGGTTGACCAGCTTGTAGTAGCCGTTGCCCAGCTCGACGGCCTGCCATTGCAGGTTGGTGCTGCCGTTCCAGGTCCATTGCTTGAGGTTGGAACCGCTCGCGACGTTGCCGCCGCTGTCGAGCACCAGCCCGTCGGTGACGTTCGTAATCTTGACGTAGGTCGCCGGGTTGAACTGCACCTTCAGGGAGACGATCGCGTCGTTGTTGCCGGTGTTCCGCAAATCCGGGTTGTCGGCGGTGAAGGTCCAGGCGGTGCCGGTGAAGTTGTCGCCGGAGTAGCCGATGATCTGGTACCCGGCGGTGAGCTTCAGCGAGGAGATGCTCTGGGTGGGCATCCCGGCCGCGGACAACTGGCCGGCGGTGTAGCTGCCGAGGGTGAGCCGGGCGCTGCCACCGGCGTTGTTGACGTCTTTGAAGACCATCGCCGTGGCGGCGGGCTGAAGGGCCGGGATCGGGCCGGAGAAGGTGAACTTGACCACGTACGCGAGGGCGGAGAACGGTGCCGACGACGGCAGAGTCACGTGCAGTCCCGTCGCGTCCTGCGTCGGGGTGGCCAGGTTCGTGTAGCTGCCGGCGGTCGAGTTGAGCAGCCGCACCGAGGTCAGCGAGGAGAGGTCGATCCGCGTGGAGTTGAGCGTGGCGATGGTCAGTGTGCTACCGGGCCAGCCGAGGACCGTCGCGTACAGCACGGTGTTGGTCTTGTCGCGGGTGAACCGGATGTCCTGCGCGGTGCCGGCCCGCGGAGTGGTGAACGAGCCGCCGCCCATCTGCGTCGGGCCCTCGCCGTAGGCGGTCCAGGCGCGGGTCGAGTAGATCGACTCACCGAAGCGGCCGAGGTAGTCCCCCATGCCGAGCAGGATGTCCTTCTGGCCCTGAGGAATGGTGCCGTCGGCCATCGGGGCGATGTTGAGCAGCATGTTGCCGTTCTTGCTGACCCGGTCGATCAGCGAGTGCAGCATCTGCTGCGTGCTGTAGTAGCCGATGCCGACCGTGTAGCACCAGCTGGAACTGGAGATGCTGTCGTCGGTCAGCCAATACGGTGTGGTGAGGTCGGCCGGTCCGCCGCGCTCGTAATCGAAGACCTCGCCCTTGTTGTCGAAGCCGTCCTTGTAGGTGGCGACGACCTCTTTACCCCAGCCGCTGGCCTGGTTGTAGTAGTAGGACAGGAAGTTCAGCCGCTGCGTCTCGTCGACCAGGTTGAGGTCGAAGTCCTCCCAGAGGATGTCCGGCTGCGCCCGGTCGATGACCTCCTTGAGCTTGTCGTACCACAGCTGGTTCTCCGCCGTCGTGCCCAGCTGTCCGTACAGCTTCTGCAGACTGGGATCGGACTGCGCGGGCACGTGGTCGTAGTAGCCGTTGAAGTGGTACGCGTGGTGCATGGCCACCAGCAGCTTCAGGTTCTTGGCCCGGATCGCCGTGCCGAACAGGTTCAGCAGGTCGAGCTGCGGCCCCTTGGCGACCGAGTTCCACTCGTTGACCTGGCTGTTCCACATCGAGAAGCCGTCGTGGTGCTCGGCGACCGGGCCGGCGAACCGTGCGCCCGCGTCGACGAAGAGCTGGGCCCACTCGTTGGGGTCGAAGTTTCCGCCGGCCGACTTCAGCTTCGGCGCGAACTTGGTGAAGTTGCCGTTGAGATCGTTGGCCCCATTGATGAAGTTGTGGTACGGCCACGCGGACGGTTGGCCATACGTGGCGACATGGTGCGTGTTGCAGGCGTCGCCACTGATGTACATCCTGCGCGGGTACCACTCGTCGCCGTAGGCGGGCACGCTGAACACGCCCCAGTGGAAGTAGATGCCGAACTTGGCGTCCTGGAACCACTCCGGAGCCGGCGGGTGGGTGTCGACCGACGGCCAGGAAGCGGTGTACGGGGCGGCGGCCTCGGCGCTTCCGGGCTCCCATGCCGCGCCGGCCGCCGCCGCGGCGGCGAGCCCGGCCGTGCCGATGATGAATGTGCGTCTGCTGAGGGGCTGTGTCATCGGATTCTCCAATTCATGGCAGACAATTCCGTGTTGCGCATGCCCGACGTGCGAGTGGCCCGGCGAAATGAACGGAAGGATTGCCGCAGGCGTCGAGTGTGTCCCGCTACGCCGAGCGGCCCTGGCGGTTGGCCGATCTCACGAGTGTGATCGAGATGTGAACGCCGTGTTGCGAATCATGGGATCGATTTATATCGGCAGCGTTCGATCATGTCCAGAGGGCTCGCGAGATTGTCCTTAAAGACCCGCTTTGAGGCGTTCATGTCATTGACGCTTCTGCGCGTCTTCCTCAAGACATGGGATCTTTAGGCCCGGCGACCGGGCCAGCGCTCGTCCGGCAAAGACTGGTTGGGGACCAATGCCGCGTCATCGCTGATGTCGACGGCAAAGATGGGATGACTTACAGACTCTCAAGAAGGCACTTTCCTAGCAAAAGGTGCATAGATTGACTTTCTGAAGTCAGGTGAGTGACATGATGGACACGCCTTGATCTGGCGGCTATAAATACATCCCATGTCCCACCGAGCCCGTCACACGACGTTCTCGGCTCTGAAACATCGCCCGTCCGTCTGCCCACCAGCAGGAAAGAGCAGCGATGAACCACATATCCGTCCTCCGTGCCACCGCCGCCGCCACCGCCGCCGTTGCGCTGATGTTCGTGAGCGGCTGCAACCGGGACTCCGCGACCACCGCAGACAGCAGCAAGCCCGTCGTGGGCGTGGACTATCCCCGCTCGGACACCGACTTCTGGAACTCCTTCATCAAGTACACCCCCCAGTTCGGTGACCAACTGGGGCTGACGCTCAAGACGACCAACTCGCAGAACGATGTCGCGAAGCTGACCGCGAACGTGCAGACCTTCATGAGCCAGGGGGTCAAGGGCGTGGTGATGGCGCCGCAGGACACCGCGGCGATCGCGCCGGCGCTCGATCAGCTGGCCGCCAAGAAGATCCCGGTGGTCACGGTGGACACCCGGCCCGACTCGGGCAGCGTCGCGATGGTGGTGCGGGCGGACAACAAGGCCTACGGCACCAAGGCGTGCCAGTTCCTGGGCACCAAGCTCGCCGGCAAGGGCAAGGTCGTCATGCTCGAGGGCGGCCTCGACTCGATCAACGGCCGGGACCGGACCGACGCGTTCAACGAGTGCATGAAAACGAACTATCCGCAGATCAAGGTGTTCGGCGAGGCGACCAACTGGGACGGCGCGACCGCCGCGCAGAAGCTGCAGACCGACCTGACCGCGAACCCGGACATCCGCGGCGTCTACATGGAGTCCAGCTTCGCCCTTTCCGGCACCCTGCAACTGCTCAAGCAGAAGAATCTGCTGGTCGCGCCGGACGACCCGAAACACGTCTTCGTGGTGTCCAACGACGGCATCCCCGAGGAGCTCAAGGACATCGCGGCGGGTCAGATCGACGCCACCGTGTCGCAGCCGGCCGACCTGTACGCCAAGTACGCGCTGTTCTACGTGAAGGCGGCCATCGCCGGGCAGACGTTCAAGCCGGGCCCGACCGACCACAACAGCACGATCATCCAGGTCCGCGACGGCGTCCTGGAGGACCAGCTCTCCGCTCCGCTGGTCACCCGGGACGGCGCGACCTACGGCGGCGTCGCCAGCCTCAAGAGCGACGACAAGTCGCTGTGGGGCAACAACCTCGGCTGATGAAGGCTGAGCCGATAAAGGATGAAGGCGGACGGGATGCCTGACGCACCCGCCCGAGCCGGCGACGGGCGGGCCACCGAGGACCCGCCCGTCGTCCAGGCGACGGGCGTCACGAAGAAGTACGGCCCGACGGTGGCCCTGGACGACGCCGGTATCACGGTGGCGGCCGGACAGACGCACGCTCTCGTCGGCCGCAACGGCGCCGGCAAGTCCACGCTCGTGTCGATCCTGACCGGGCTGCAGGCGCCGGACGAAGGCACGGTGACCTTCGCCGGGCGGCCGGCGCCGGGGCTCGCCGACCGGGACGCCTGGCGGCGCCGGGTGGCGTGCGTCTACCAGAAGTCGACGATCATCCCGGCGCTCACCGTCGCCGAGAACCTCTTCCTCAACCGGTACGACCGGGGCGGCACCGGGCTGATCAAGTGGTCGGCGCTGCGGCGGCGGGCCGCCGAGCTGCTGGCGGCATGGTCGGTGGACGTCGACCCGGCGAGACTTGCCGGCGACCTGTCGGTGGAGCAGCGGCAGTTCGTGGAAATCGCGCGGGCACTGTCGTTCGGCGCGCGCTTCGTCATCCTCGACGAGCCCACGGCCCAGCTGGACGGCGCCGCGATCCAACGGTTGTTCGGCCGCATCCGGGACCTGCAGGCCCAAGGCGTGACCTTCCTGTTCATCAGCCACCACCTGCAGGAGATCTACGAGATCTGCGACGTGGTGACGGTGTTCCGGGACGCCCGGCACATCGTTACCGCGCCGGTGGCCGACCTGCCCCGGTCCGGCCTGGTCGCCGCCATGACCGGCGAGAACGCGGCGACCGAGCGGCACGACCGGACGCGCACGATCGACGCCGCCGGCCCGGCGGCCTTGAACGTGGACGCCCTGACCGCCGCCGACGCCTATCGAGACATCTCCTTCCGCATCGCCAGTGGCGAGATCGTCGGACTTGCCGGTGCCGCCGGAAGCGGGCGCACCGAGGTCGCGGAGACGATTGTCGGCTTGCGGGTGGCCGCCGCCGGCCGGGTGGAGATAGCCGGGCGCCACGCCCGGCCCGGTAGCGTTCCCGACGCACTCGCGGCCGGCGCCGGGTTCGTTCCGCAGGACCGGCACCATCAGGGTTTCGTGCCGGACATGTCGGTCGCCGACAACGGCACGCTCTCCGTACCCGGCAAGCTGGGCCCGCATGGATTCATCGACGGCCGCCGCCGGGACGCACTCGCCGCCGGCATGATCGAGAACCTGGCGATCAAGACGCCCAGTCCGCAACTGCCCGTTTCCGGGCTGTCCGGTGGTAACCAGCAGAAGGTCGTGATGGCTCGGGCGCTGGCCGACGAGCCGCGGCTGCTGGTGCTGATCAACCCGACGGCCGGTATCGACGTGCGGTCCAAGGAGTTCCTGCTCGACAAGGTGGAACAGACCGCCCAGTCGGGTGCCGGGGTGCTGATCGCCTCGGACGAGTTGGACGACCTGCGCGTGTGCGACCGGGTCCTGGTGATGTTCCAGGGCCGGGTGACCGCCGAGATCGGCCGCGGCTGGCACGACCACGAGCTGGTGGCCGCCATGGAAGGAATGAACCTCGATGCCTGACACCGCTCTCGCGGAAACCCCCGCACCCGTGGCCGCGAAACGGGGGCTGATCGGCGGCCGGGTGCCCCTCGCGCGGCTGCGTGACCTCGCCCTCGTCCCGGCGATCGTGATCATCGCGATCGTCGGGCAGATCGTCAGCCCGGTCTTCCTGCAACCGGACAACCTGCTGAACGTGCTGCAGACGATGTCCGAGATCGCGCTGCTGGTGCTGGCCGAGACGATGATCCTGATCGTCAAGAAGATGGACCTGTCGCTCGAGTCGACCATGGGCCTGGCCCCGGGTGTGGCCGCCTGGCTGGTGGTTCCGGTCGGTGCCGGGCATGGGCTCGGTCTGCTGCCCGGTGGGTGGGCGATCCCGGTGACTCTCGCGGTGGGGGCGCTCGTCGGCGTGATCAACGCGATGCTGATCATCCGGTTCGGGCTCAACGGCTTCATCGTCACCCTCGGCATGCTGATCGTGCTGCGGGGTGCGCTGACCGGGATCTCCGGCGGCCAGACCTTCTTCCACCTGCCGCCGTCGATGCTCTACCTGGGCACGACCGAATGGTTCGGGGTGCCGGCGTCCATCTGGGTCTGCCTGACGCTGTTCGCGGTGGCGATCGTCGTGCTGGGCTGGACGAGCTTCGGCCGGTCGCTGTACGCGATCGGCGGGAACGTCGACGCTGCCAAGGCCGCCGGTATCCGTACCGACCGGGTGTTGTGGATCGTCATTGTCACCGGCAGTGTGCTGGCCGCGCTGGCCGGGCTGCTGCTGTCCGGCCGGCTCGCCTCGGTCGCCTCGGCCCAGGGCAACGGCTACATCTTCACCGTCTTCGCGGCGGCCGTCATCGGCGGCATCAGCCTCAACGGCGGCAAGGGCACCATGTTCGGCGCGTTCACCGGCATCCTGCTGCTGTTCATGATCCAGAACGTGCTCACCCTCGCCGGCATCCCCGCCCAATGGATCGGAGCCCTCAACGGCCTGATCATCCTCGCCGCGCTGATCGTCTCGCGGATCACCGGCGGCAAGGTCCAGGACTGAGCCGCGTGACCGCCTCGCACCCCACAGGAGCCCGCACCATGCCTGCTTCCGCGCACATCATCGCGCTGGACGTCCTGGACGTACGTTTCCCTACCTCCGAACAGCTGGATGGTTCGGACGCGATGAACCCGGAGCCGGACTATTCGGCCGCGTACGTGGTGCTGCGCACCGACGCGGGCGACGGGCACGAGGGTCACGCCCTCGCGTTCACCACCGGCCGCGGCAACGACATACAGGCCAACGCCATCGCCGCCCTGGCCCCGTTCGTGGTCGGCCGCCCGGTCGCCGACATCTGCGACGACCTCGGCGGTTTCGCCCGCTCGCTGATCCACGACCCGCAGCTGCGCTGGCTCGGGCCGGAGAAGGGCGTCATCCACATGGCCACCGGCGCCGTCGTCAACGCCGCCTGGGACCTGGCCGCCAAACGGGCGGAGAAACCCGTCTGGCGTCTCCTCGGTGAGATGTCGCCGGAGCAACTCGTCGACCAGGTCGACTTCCGCTGGCTCAGCGACGCGCTCACCCCCGCCGACGCGTTGGAGATCCTGCGGCGCGCGGAACCCGGGCGGCAGGAACGGATCGACCTGCTCCTGGAGCGCGGCTACCCCGCGTACACGACCTCGCCGGGCTGGCTGGGCTACAGCGACGAGAAACTCACCCGGCTGGCCCGCGAGGCCGTCGCCGACGGCTTCGCCCAGATCAAGCTGAAGGTCGGCGCCACCCTCGAGGACGACATCCGCCGGATGCGGACCGCCCGGGAGGCGGTCGGCGACGGCGTCCGCATCGCGGTCGACGCCAACCAGCGCTGGGACGTGCAGCCGGCGATCGACTGGATGCGCCGGCTGGCCCCGTACGACCCGTACTGGATCGAGGAACCCACCTCGCCCGACGACATCCTGGGGCACGCCGCCGTGCGCAGCGCACTGCGGCCGATCAAGGTCGCGACCGGCGAGCACGTCGCCAACCGGGTGATGTTCAAGCAGCTGTTGCAGGCCGGGGCGGTGGACATCGTCCAGATCGACTCGGCCCGGGTGGGCGGGATCAACGAGAACATCGCGATCCTGCTGCTCGCCGCGAAGTTCGGCGTGCCGGTCTGCCCGCACGCCGGCGGTGTCGGGCTGTGCGAGATGGTCCAGCACCTGTCGATGTTCGACTTCGTCGCGGTCTCCGGCACGATGACCGACCGGGTGATCGAGTACGTCGACCACCTGCACGAGCACTTCGTCGATCCGGTACGCATCGTCGACGGCCGGTATGTCGCACCCACCGCGCCCGGCCTGAGCGCCCAGATGCACCCGGACTCCCTGAAGCGGTACGCCTACCCCGACGGACCCGTGTGGGCCGACCGTGTCTGACACTGCGGCCGTTCTGGTCGACGCGCACCACCACCTGTGGGATCTGAGCGTCCGTGCACAGGACTGGCTCGATGATCCGGTCAACGCGGCCATCCGGCGAACGTTCACCGTCGACGACCTACGCACCTCGGCGACCCGGAGCATCGCCGGCCGCCGGCTGACAACCACCGTGCTCGTCCAGTGCCTCCCCTCGGCCGGGGAGACCGAGGAACTGCTCGCCCTGGCCGGCCGGCAGCCGCTGGTGGGCGCCGTCGTCGGCTGGGCCGACCTCACCGCCCCGGCGGTCGGCGACGTCGTGGACCGGCTCCGCGAGGGAGCCGGCGGTGCCCTTCTGCGATCGCTGCGCCACCTTGTCCAGGCGGAGAGCGATCCGCGGTGGTTGCAACGGCCCGAGGTCGAGCGGGGCCTGGCCGCGCTCGTGGACCGGGGTCTCGGCTACGACGTCCTCATCCACGCGGGCCAACTGCCCCAGGCGATCCGATTGGCCGAGCGCCTGCCGGACCTCCGACTCGTGCTCGACCACGCCGGCAAACCGCCGATCGCCGCCGGCGACCTCGCCGGTTGGCGGCGAGACCTGACCGCCCTGGCGGCGCACCCGCAGGTTTACTGCAAGGTCTCCGGGCTGATCACCGAGGCCGACCACGCGCGATGGACCACCGCTGACATCCGGCCGGTCTGGGATCTGCTGCTGCGGGCGTTCGGGCCGGAACGGCTGATGTTCGGCTCGGACTGGCCGGTCTGCGTGGTCGCCGGTGGCTGGAACCGGTGGGCCGACACCGTCGGGGAACTGGTCCACGAGCTCTCACCAGCGGAGCAGCACGCCGTTCTGGCCGGCACCGCGACCACCTTCTACCGTCTTTGAGGAGCTACCTGTTGTGCTGTTGACCCCGTTGCTGCATCCGGAGATTCTCCGGGCTCTCGCCGGCGCCGGCCACGGCGCACGCGTCCTGCTCGCCGACGGCCACTACCCGGCGAGCACGGCCACCCACGAGCGGGCCGCGACCGTACCTCTGAACCTCGCGCCCGGCCTGCTCGACGTCACCACCGTGCTGAAGGTCTTGCGGCAAGCCGTGCCGGTGGAGGCTGCCCACGTCATGGTCCCGCCCGCGGGCAGCCCGGAGCCACCGGCGGTCACCGAGTACCGCGCCCTGCTGGCGCCGGTCCCGGTCGAGCCGCTGGACCGGTTCGCGTTCTACGACGCCGCCCGCTCGTCCGACCTCGCGTTGGCGATCGTCACGGCCGACATCCGGACCTATGCGAATCTTCTGCTCACCATCGGCGTACGCGCGGAAGGAACCCTGCGATGACTGCTCTCGCTGTGCGATACACCGGCGCACGGGTGTTGGAGACCGCCACGGCCGAGACCCCGCCGCCGGGGCCCGGCGAGGTGGAACTGGCACCGGCGTACGTCGGTATCTGCGGTACGGATCTGCACATCTTCCACGGCAGCATGGACGCCCGGGTCCGGACGCCCGCCGTCCTCGGCCACGAGATGTCCGGCCGGATCACCCGGATCGGAGCCGGCGTGACCGGCTGGCAACCCGGTGATGGTGTGACGGTCATGCCGCTGAGCTGGGACGGCGTCTGTCCGGCCTGTAACGCCGGGCACCGGCACATCTGCCATCGGCTGAACTTCATCGGCATCGACTCGCCGGGTGCCATGCAGCAGCGCTGGATCGTGCCGGCGGCGACACTCGTACGCCTGCCGGAATCCCTGGCCCTGGACCGGGCGGCGCTGGTGGAGCCGACCGCGGTCGCCGTGCACGATGTGAACCGCGCGGCCGTGGCGGACGGCGAGCGGGTAGTGGTCGTCGGCGGCGGACCCGTCGGCGCGCTCATCGGCGTGGTGGCCCGATCGCGTGGCGCCGACGTGCGCCTCGTCGAAATCAACGACCATCGGCGGTCATTGGCCGAGCAGATGGGCCTGACCACCTGGAACCCGGCCACCGATGAGGTCGCCGAGCTGGCCGCCGAGTGGACCGGAGGGGCGGGCGCCGACGTCAGCTTCGAGGTGTCCGGTGCCGGGGCCGGGATCGCCGCGGCGGTCGACGTTCTCGCCGTACGCGGAAGGTTGTGTCTTGTTGCCATTCACCCGCAGCCGCGGGAGATCAACCTGCATCGGTTCTTCTGGCGCGAGCTGACCCTGGTGGGGGCGCGCCTGTACGACCGCGCCGACTTCGAGCGGGCGGTGGCGCTCGTCGCCGACGGCACGGTCCCGGCCGACCTGTTGATCAGTAAGGTGGTCCCGCTGGCCGAGGCCGCCTCTGCCTTCGACGTCCTGGAGCGGGGCGGCGACGTGATGAAGATCCTGGTGGAGTGCGCATGAACCCCTTCGACCTGACCGGACGCCTGGCCGTGGTGACCGGGGCGCGACGCGGCATCGGCCGCGCGATGGCCCGTGCCCTCGCCGAGGCCGGCGCTGACGTCATCGGCGTCAGCGCGAACCTCGAGGAGTCCGGAAGCGCCGTCGAGAAGGACGTCACCGGCGCCGGCCGGTCGTTCGAGGCGATCCGCGCCGATCTCGCCGAACCCGCCGCCGTCCGGGACCTGGGCGAGAACCTGGCCGGCCGGGACCGGCCGGTGGACATTCTGGTCAACAACGCGGGCACCATCCGCCGGGCTCCCGCCGACCGGCACACCGACGCCGACTGGGACCTGGTCCTGCAGGTCAACCTCACCGCGCAGTTCATGCTCGCCCGCGCCGTCGGCGGTGCGATGGTGTCCCGGAGGCGGGGAAAGATCATCTTCACGGCGTCGCTGCTGAGCTTCCAGGGCGGCATCACGGTGCCGGGATACACGGCGGCCAAGCACGGCGTCGCCGGCCTGACCAAAGCGCTGGCCAACGAGTGGGCCCCGCACGGCGTCAACGTCAACGCGATCGCCCCCGGCTACATCGCCACCGACAACACCCAGGCCCTGCGCGACGACCCGGCCCGGTCCGGTGCCATCCTGGACCGGATCCCGGCCGGCCGCTGGGGCGATGCCGACGACCTCGGTGGCGCCGCGGTCTTCCTGGCCTCCGACGCGGCGGCGTATGTCCACGGCACCGTCCTGCCGGTCGACGGCGGATGGCTCGGCCGATGACCGCCACGCTGCGACGCCGCCGACTCACCGGGACCGGCGTGGAGCTGACCGAAATAGGCTTCGGTGCGTCCGTGATCGGAAACCTCTACCGCGAGACCCCGGCAGACGACGCGGCAGCCGCGGTCGCGGCGGCCTGGTCCGCCGGCATTCGATACTTCGACACCGCCCCGCACTACGGGCTGGGCCTGTCGGAGCGGCGCCTCGGCGCGGCCTTGAACAGGTACCCGCGGGACGCGTTCGTCGTCTCGTCGAAGGTGGGGCGGCTGCTGGTCGACAATCCCGCGCCGCGCGGCGTCGACCCCGAGGGCTTCGCCGTGCCGGACACCCTTCGCCGGCAATGGGACTTCAGCCGCGACGGCGTCCTGCGCAGCATCGACGCCAGCCTGGCACGCACCGGCCTCGATCGGCTGGATCTCGTCTACCTGCACGACCCGGACGACCACTGGCGGCAGGCCGCCGACGAGGCCATGCCCGCCCTCGCCGACCTGCGCGACCAGGGCGTGATCGGGGCCATCGGCGCCGGCATGAACCAGTCCGCGATGCTCGCGCGGTTCCTCCGGGAAACCGCCGCCGACGTCGTCATGCTGGCCGGCCGGTTCACCCTGCTCGACCAGTCCGCCCTCGACGACGTGCTGCCCGCCGCGGCCGAGCACGGCAAGACCGTCGTGGCGGTCGGCGTGTTCAACTCCGGCCTGCTCTCCCGCGACCGGCCCTCGGCCGGCCAGCGCTACGACTACCAGGCGGCTCCGCCCGAGCTCGTCGAACGGGCCGGCCGGCTCGCCGACGTGTGCGAGGCCTTCGGTACGACGCTGCCGGCCGCCGCGATCGCTTTCCCGTTCACCCACCCCGCCGTCGTCAACGTCACCCTCGGCATGCGCGACGCCGCCCAGGTGACCCGGAACATGGAGCTGGCCGGCCGGGCCGTGCCGGCTGGGCTGTGGGACGCGATGCGTGCCGAAGGCCTCATCGGGCCACCCGTCACCGGAGGCCCGCCCGGCTGACCACCGGAGACCGGGTGTTACCCGCGACGCCACGCCGGTGGTGTCGGACATGGAGGTGTCCACCGATGTCATTGACGGACAAGGCGATCGTCCGCATCCGCGAGCTCATCCAGTCGGGGCAGCTGGCCGCCGGCTCGAAACTGCCCCCCGAACCGGAATTGGCGGCCCAACTCGGCCTGTCCCGCAATCTCATGCGCGAGGCCGTCAAGGTTCTGTCCGCGGCCCGCGTCCTGGAGGTGCGGCGAGGTGACGGAACGTACGTCACCAGCCTGCAGCCCGACCTGCTGCTCGGCGGCCTCGGCGGCGCGGTCGAGCTGCTCCAGGGCGACACCTCGCTGCTCGAGCTCCTGGAGGTGCGGCGGCTGTTCGAGCCGGTCGCCGTGGCGCTCGCCGCGACCCGGATCACGGAGCCGGCCCTCGCCGAGGTCGAACGGCACCTGGACGCGATGCGCGAGGCCCGCGACGACGTCGAACGGCTCAACCACCACGACGCCGCGTTCCACCGGGCCGTCATCGCGGCCACGGGTAACGAGACGCTGGTGAGCCTGCTGGAGGGGATCTCGGGGCAGACCTTGCGGGCCCGGATCTGGCGCGGGCTCGTCGACAACGACGCGGCCGGGCGTACCCTGGCCGAGCACGAGGCGATCTACCGGGCGCTGGTCCTGGGGGACGGGCCACTCGCCCAGGCGGCGGCCCTGTTGCACGTCAGTACCACGGAGACCTGGCTGCGCGATCACCTGAAGGTCGACGCGGGCAGGACGCCGGGCACCGCCGCGCAGGGCGGCGAGTCTGCCATCGCGCGGACCCCAGCGGCCGTCCTGCCGGACAGCGGCGTCTCCGCCAAGTGATTCCGGATTCGCGCCGTCCACATCGCGGCAATTCTGCTCACTGAAAATGTGTTACGCACACGCGGTCGTGATCGAGGCTTGATATGCCTGGAATGCTCTGTCAATATTGGTCCCTCTCGATGGGAGCGCTCCCACGGCCGGTGTGTGCAGTCGTGCCGCCGCACGCGTTCGCGCTCTCGCCCGCACATGGAGGAACCGCATGAGTTCTTGGACGCGTCGCCGGCTCGTGGCCGCCGGGTTCACGATCGGCTCGCTGCTGGCCGCCGGGGCCGCATTCGCCCTGTCCGCGCCCTCCGCCCAGGCCCTGGAGAACGGGGTTGCCCGGACGCCGCCGATGGGATGGAACAGCTGGAACACGTTCGGGTGCAATATCAACGAGACGTTGATCCGGCAGATGGCGGATGCCATTGTTTCGTCCGGCATGAGTGATCTGGGATATAAGTACGTGGTGGTGGACGATTGCTGGTTCAATCGGAACCGGGATTCGTCCGGCAATTTGCAGGGTGATCCGTCGCGTTTCCCGAGTGGGATGAAGGCGCTGGGAGATTATCTGCATGGTAAGGGGTTGAAGTTCGGCATCTACGAGGTGCCGGTGACCAAGACGTGTGCGCAGGGCACGGGTGGTTACCCGGGGTCGACGGGTAGCCAGGGTCATGAGGCGCAGGACGCCCGGCAGTTCGCCGCGTGGGGGGTGGACTACCTCAAGTACGACTACTGCTCGGGCAGCGGCACGATCAACGATCAGGTGACCACGTTCGCGAAGATGCGTGACGCGCTGGCGGCGACCGGCCGGCCGATCGTGTACAGCATCAACCCGAACAGCTTCCACTGCTGCACCGGTCCGCAGCGGAACTGGGGCGACGTCGCCAACATGTGGCGGACCACGGAGGACATCACCAACAAGTGGGACACCGGGCAGACCAACGGATATCCGATGGGTATTCAGAACATCGTCAACATCACCGTGCCGCTGGCCGGTAATGCCCGGCCGGGGGCGTTCAACGATCCGGACATGATGGAGGTCGGTCGCGGCGGGCTGACCGACACCGAGCAGCGCAGTCACTTCGCGTTGTGGGCGATGATGGCCTCGCCGTTGATCGCGGGCAACGACATCCGGTCGATGACCTCGGCGACGCAGACAATCCTGAAGAACGCGGACCTGATCGCGATCGATCAGGACAGCCTGGCGACGCAGGCGACGCAGGTGTCCAACGACGGTTCCCGGCGGGTGCTGGCCAAGAAGCTGGCCAACGGGGACGTCGCGGTGGCGTTGTTCAACCAGAGCGGCAGTACCACCACCATCAGCACCACGGCCGCGACGATCGGCATGTCGGGCAGCTCGTTCACCCTGCGCGACGTGTGGAGCAACGCGACCAGCACCACGACCGGCACCATCTCGGCCAGCGTCCCGTCCCACGGCACCGTCGTCTACCGGGTCAGCAGCGCCGGCACGCCGACCTCCCCGCCGACGTCGGCCCCGCCGTCGTCCGGCCCACCGACTCCGCCGCCGGCCGGAAGCTGCCGGGTCAGCGACACGATCAGCGCCTGGAACACCGGCCTGACCTCAACGATCACCATCACCAACACCGGCACGAGCGCCGTCAGCGGCTGGTCCCTGGCCTTTACGCTGCCGAGTGGCCAAACCATCACCTCCGGCTGGAACGCCACCTACTCGCCCGTCTCGGGCCAGGTGACGGCCAGGAACGTCGCCTACAACGGCGACCTGGCACCGAACGCGTCCCTGACGATCGGCTTCCAGGCCACCCACACCGGCAACGCCGCGGCTCCGACCTCGTTCACCTGGAACGGCGAAAGCTGCGCAATCGCCTGATCACCGGAACGAGCAGGGCCCGGGACCAGTGGTCCCGGGCCCGCGCCCGTCGCGGCCGGCTCGGTCGCTCCAGTGCGATCTCCGCCTCCGACCGGCCAGGCAGTGACTACCATCGATGGGTTTACTCCACGTGAGACAGCCGAAGGGCCGGTTCGCGCGTATTCGCGCGTAATCGCACACGGGACTCCATCTTGACATGGCATTCTCGCTGGTGTTCGCTCAGATTCACACAAAAGTCGTGATGCCCACGGGGGCTCCTGATGCGCTTCGGGTATGTCTGCTGGAGCCTGTCCAGCAACCGGTCGATCGACATGGCGGACCAGCCGCACTCCCTCGCGTGCGCGGCCATCGACGCCGGCCACGAGGCTTACCTGATCGGCGCCGAACCGCCCGCCGGCCGGCCCGGCGTGGCACACGTCCCGCTCGCGCCCGCTCGCGCCGACCACCAGTACCTGACCGCTTCGCTCGGCCACGCCGACCGGGTCTACGACACGCTGCGCGCCGTCCCGTTCGACGTGGTGGTGCTCGTGGAGCCGGCCGCGGCGTTCACCGCGCTGCGGGCCAAGCGGCTGCTGGGCGAGTTCGCCGAGACCCGGCTCGTGATCGCGGCGAATCCCGCCGGCCGGCCGGCCGCGGGCGAGCCGCCGGCGAGCCTCGCGGAGATGGTCGACCGGCACCTGGAGGACTACTGCCGGCGGTACGCCGACGCGCCGGTGCCCACTCCGGCCGCCGGGCCGGCCGGCGCCGAGCCGCCGCTGGTCAGCGTGCTGATCCCGATCCGGGACCAGGGGCATTACCTGACCGCGGCGATCGACTCGGCGCGCCGGTGCGGCCATCAGCCACTGGAGATCGTGGTCGTCGACGACGGCTCGACCGATCCGCGGACGCTCCAGGTGCTCGACGGCCTGACCGGCGTGGTGACCTGCCGGCAGTCCCACCGGGGGCTGCCGGCGGCGCGCAACGCCGGGCTCGCCGCGGCCCGCGGCGAGTTCGTCGTCCCGCTGGACGCCGACGACGAACTGCCACCCGGCTTCGTCGGGGCGGCGGTTCGCGCGCTGACCCGCGAACCGGGTCTGGGCGCCGTCGGCGGCTCGGTGCACAACGTGGGGCTGCTCGACCACGTGAGTGTCCCGGTCGGCTTTGTGCCCGACCTCAGCCTCGTGGTCAACACGTTCGGCCGGGCCACCGCCGTGTTGCGCACCGCGGCGCTGCGGTCGGTCGGCGGCTACGACGAGAAGTTGCCCGCCTACGAGGACTGGGACCTGTACCTGCGGCTGCACAAGGCCGGCTGGGGCGTGGAATACCTGCCCCTGCCCGGCCAGGTCTACCGCCGCCACGCCGACTCGATGACGTTCCGGCAGGACGAACGCAGCCGCATCGCCCTCACCCAACGGCTGCTGCGCACCCACGCCGACCTGCTGACCGACCGGACCGGGCTGCTGCTGACCCTGGTCGATCTGTGGAAGAGCCGGTACGAGCCGAGCGCCTCGGTGGCGCTGCGGCAGGGCCTCGCGCTGGTGCCGGCCGAATGAGCACGACGGTGCCCGCGCTGCTGGCGGCCCGGGCGGCCGGCGAGCCCGGCCACGTCGCGCTGCGACTGCCCGAGGGGCCGGTGCTGACCCTGGGCGCCTGGGAGGAGCGGTCCACCGCCGTGGCCCGGGCCCTTGTCGCGCAGGGCATCCGGCCCGGTGACCGGGTGGCGATGCGGCTGCCGTGGCTGGACTACGCGGTGGCGTACGTGGCGGTGCAGAAGGCCGGCGCGGTCCCCGTACCGCTGTCCGGCGGCCCGGAACCGGCGCTGCACGGCGCGGTGCGGGTGCTCACCACCCTCGACGGCCTGTCCACCGCCGGCGACGTGCGCCTGCCGCCGGTGCGGCCGGACGACCTCGCCCAGGTCATCTCCACGTCCGGCACGACGGGCGAACCCAAGGGTGTCGCCGCCACGCATGCCAACCTCACGTACGGCTTCGAACCGCAACCGCGGCGCCGCCGGTTCGCCCACTCCCGGACGTTCCTGCACGCCTTCCCGATCGGCACCAACGGCGCGCAGAACATGCTGCTGTACGCGCTGGCCGCCGCGCCCACCGCGATCCCGCTCGCCGAGTTCGACAGCGAACGCGCCGCCGCGCTCGTCCAGGAGCACCGGATCGGCACCGTGTTCCTGGTGCCCACGATGGCCATCGACCTGGTCGGTGCCGGGGTGGCCGACCGGTACGACCTGTCCAGCGTCGTGCTGGTCAGTTCCTCGGCGGCCGCATTGCCGCCGGCGGTCGCCGTGGCGCTCGGCCGCGCCTTCCCCCGCGCGACACTGGTCAACTTCTACTCCTCCACCGAGTCGGGGCCGGCCGAGACGACGATGATCGTGGACCCGGAGCGGCCCGGCTCGGTCGGCCGCCCGCCGGCCGGGGATGTGCGCATCGCCGACCCCGACGACGACGGCATCGGCGAGGTGTGGCTGCGCTCGCCGGTGGCACCCCGGTCGTATCTCGGCGACCCGGGAGCCACCACGGCCACGTTCCGGGACGGCTGGGTGCGGATGGGCGACGTCGGACATCTCGACCCCGACGGGTACCTGTTCCTTGTCGACCGGGAGTCCGATCTGGTGAAGTCGGGTGGGTTCCGGGTATCGACGCTGCGTGTCGAGGCGGCCGTCTACGAGCACCCCGCAGTCGCCGAGGCTTGCGTCGTCGGTGTCCCGCACCCGGCGCTCGGCACGGCGGTCGCGGCGGCGGTGGTCCCGCGCCGGCCGATCGACGTCGAGGAGCTGCGCACCCACCTCAGCGAGCGGTTGGCCCGGCACGAGGTGCCGCTGCGGTTCGCCACCGTGGAGTCACTGCCCCGCAACGAGACCGGCAAGGTGGTCAAGCGCGAGGTGCGGCGGCTGTTCACCACCGCGCCACGCCGCACCGGCACGACCCCGCGCACCCCGGCCGAGACCGCCCTCGCCCGGCTGTGGACGCGCGTGCTGCGGGTGTCGGCGGCGGCCGCCGACGATGACTTCTTCGCGCTCGGCGGCGACTCGCTCGCCGCCACCCAGCTCGCCACGCTCGCGTCCGAGACGTTCGGGGTGGCGGCGAACGTGGCGCTCGTGTTCGACGCGCCGGTGCTCGCCGCGCAGGCCGCGGCGCTCGTGGCGCTGGGCGCCCGGCCCGACGAGCCGGCACCGGTGGAGCCGGGCGGCCTGGGCTCCACTCAGGAGTACTTCCTGGACTGGATGCACGTGACCGCCGACCGGCAGATCCAGCCGGTGACCGTCGCCCTGCGGGTTCGCGAGCCGCTGGACCTTTCCGCGCTCGACCGGGCACTGGCCGGCCTCGTCGAGCGGCACGAAATGCTGCGTGCGGTGTTCACCCGCACCGGCATGCGAATCCAGCCTGCCGGGCGGGCCGAGCTGTCCACGTTCGACGTTTCGGGCGAGGAGGAGGCGTACGCGGTCGCCTGCGCCGAGGTGGAGCGGGCGTTCGACATCCACGCGGGGCCGCTGCTGCGGGTCAGCGTGCTCCGGCTCGGGCCGGCCGAGCAGATCCTGCTGCTGATCGTCGAGCACCTGGTGTTCGACGGGATGTCGTACGGGGTGCTGCTGCGCGAGCTGGGCCTGCTCTACTCGGCGTACCGGCTGGGCCGACCGGCGCCCGCGCTGCCCGCCCTGCCGCTGACCGCCTCGGCGTTCTTCGCGCGGACCCGACCGGCGTGGGCCGCCAACGGCGACTTCTGGCGGCAGCGGCTGGCCGGCGCCCCGGCTTCGCTGCCCCGCCTTCCCGGGCACGACCCGGCCGCCACCCGCTACGTCGGCCGGTCCGTGGACTTCACCGTGCCCGCGCCGGTGGGCCGGGCACTGCGGGAGTATGCCGGCCGGCAGCGGGTCACGACGTTCATGGCGGCGCTGGCCGCGTGGTGCGCCGTGCTGCGCGACTGGACCGGCGCCGACGACATCGTGGTGCAGACCCCGGTCACCGGGCGCACCCACCGGGAGGACGAGTCGCTCGTCGGCTGCCTCGTCCAGCTCCTGATGATCCGGGTGCCGCTGGCCGCCGGCACCTTCGACGAGCTGGTGTCCACCGTCCGCGCGCGCGTCGTGGAGGCCGCCGACCACCAGGTGCACCGGTTCCTCGACGTGGCCGCGATGGTGCCGTATCCGGTGCACTTCTTCTTCGAGAGCTGGGGCGGCCCGGCGCACCTGCCGGGCGTCGACTCGCAGCCCTACCCGCTGCCGGCGGAGCTCCGCCTGCACTGGCCGTTCGCGCCCGGCGACCCGGACCTGTCCGCGCCCCGGCTGTCCCTCGTGCAGCAGCCCGACGGGGAACTGGCCGGCCGCCTGCTCTACAACGACCTCGCCTACCAGCGCGCCACCGTCGCGGCCCTCGGCGATCGGCTGGTCGCCATCCTGTCCAACCTAGCCGCTCAATCGAACCCCGCCGCTCAGTCGAACCCCGCCGCTCAGTCGAACCCCGCCGCTCAGTCGAACCCCGCCGGGAGGACACCGTGACTCCGCCCAGCACTGCACCGGCTGCTGGCATCACCCTCAGTACGGCCCAGTCCGGGCTGTGGGTCAACGAACAGCTCGGCACGGCCGGCGGGGTGTACGCCATGCCGTTCGCGGTGGCGTTCACGGGGGCGCCGGATCTGGCGCGGCTCGTGGCGGCGGTCGAAGCGGTGACCCGGCGCCACCCGGTGCTCACCGCGCGGGTGGCCGAGAACGAGGGAGTGCCAAGCCTGGTCCCGGCGGCGACGCCCCCGGCCGTCGAGCGGGTGGCCGAGGCCGAGCTGGACGCGTTCGTCCGCCGGCCGTTCGACCTCGCCACCGGGCCGCTGTCCCGGTTCGCGCTGGCCCGCACCGGAGCCGACCGGCACGTGCTGCTCGCCGTCGCGCACCATCTGGTCTTCGACGGGCAGTCGACCGACGTCTTCGTCCGGGACCTGGCCCGGGCGTACGCCGGACAAGTCCTCCCGCCGCTGCCGCCGCCCGATCCACGGCACGGCGATGTCGAGGCGGCTCGCGAGTTCTGGCAAGCCCGCTGGCGGGAGCCGGCCGAGCCGGTCCTGCCCGGCCGCCTGGGCCCCTCGGTGGTGACCGCGCCCGGCGAGGCCGTCGAGTTTACCCTCCCGGTCGCGCTGACCGACCGGCTGGCCGCCGCCGGGGACACGCTCGGGGTGAGCCGCTTCGAGCTGGTCCTGGCGTCCTGGCACGCCCTGCTACGGCGCTACGGCAACGAGGAGCCGGTCGTCGGTGTCGACCTCGGCACCCGTACCGAGGCCGACACCGACCGGATCGGCCTGTTCGTCAACGAGGTACCGGTGGCCGGGCGGCCGGCACCGGAGGCGACGTTCGCCGAGTACGTCCGGCGGCTGCGCGGCGAGCTGCGCGAGCTGTACCGGCACCGGACCGTCCCGCTGGCCCGCGCGCTGTCCGGGATGAAGCCGGCCGTCGCGTTCGCCCCGGTGACGCTGACCTACCGGCGCCGGATCGCCCCTCCGGAGTTCCCCGGCGTGCCGGCGACCGTGGACTGGGTGGTGTTCTGCGGTACCGCTCGCGGCGCGCTGCGGGTGCACCTCGTCGACGGCCCGGACGGGTTCGACGTCATGCTGCAGTACAGCCCCGAAGTCCTCGCATCGGAGGCAGTCCGGCGCATCGGGCGACACTGGCTCACGCTGCTGGGCGCGGCGCTGACGGCGCCGGAGACGGCGATCGGCGCGCTGCCGCTGCTCGATGACGCGGAACGGGAAACGCTGGCGGCATGGAACCGCACCGGGGTCGACTACCCGCCGGTCACTGTCCT
Source organism: Actinoplanes subtropicus (assembly GCF_000721705.1). Taxonomy (GTDB): domain Bacteria; phylum Actinomycetota; class Actinomycetes; order Mycobacteriales; family Micromonosporaceae; genus Actinoplanes; species Actinoplanes subtropicus. The sequence goes on along the minus strand of NZ_JOJL01000032.1, from coordinate 21,871 downwards.
CGACCTCGTCGCGCGTTCGCCGCGGGACGCGTTCGCGGTCGGCACGCTCACCTACGCCGACCTGGACGCGGCCGCGAACCGGGTGGCCCACCGGCTGCGCGCCCGGGGCATCGGCCCCGGCGACACCGTCGCGGTGTGCCTTCCCCGTGGGCCGGAGCTGGTGGTCGCGCTGCTCGGCACGCTCAAGGCCGGCGCCGCTTACCTCCCGCTCGACCCGGCCCACCCGCCGGCGCGTCGCGACGAGATCGTGGCCGACGCCGGCGCGGTGCCGCTGCCCGAGGACGACGGCGACGAGCCACCGGCGGCGCCGCTGCCCGAGGTGACGCCGGCCGACCGGGCGTACGTCATCTACACCTCCGGCTCCACCGGCCGCCCCAAGGGTGTCGTGGTGGGGCACGCCGCCCTTGCCAACCTGCTGCAGGCCATGCGCGACGAACTGGGCGCCGGGCCGGAGACCCGCTTCCTCGCGCACACCTCGGTGTCGTTCGACATCTCGGCGCTGGAGCTGTTCCTCCCGCTGACGGTCGGCGGTTCGGTCGTGGTCGCCGGCGACGAGCAGGCCCGCGACGGGTGGGCGCTGTGCCGGCTCGCCCGGGAGGGGGTCACGCATGTCCAGGCGACCCCCTCCGGTTGGCGGATGCTGCTGGAGGCGGGCTTCGCGGCGCCCGCGGTGGTCGCACTCGCCGGCGGCGAGGCGCTGCCCGCGCCGCTGGCCACCGACGTGCGCGGCCGGGTGGCCCGGCTGTTCAACGTGTACGGGCCGACCGAGACGACGATCTGGTCGACGTGCGGGGAGGTGCCGCCCGGCGCCGCCGAGGTGAGCATCGGCCGGCCGATCGCCAACACCACCGCGTGGGTGCTCGACGAGCGGGCCGAGCCGGTACCGATCGGCGTGCCCGGCGAGCTGTATCTCGGCGGGGCCGGGCTCGCCGAGGGGTACGTGCACGGCGACGCGGGCCGCTTCCCCGCCGTCCGCGACGAACGGCTCTACCGCACCGGTGACCTGGTGCGGTACGCGGAGGACGGCAGCCTGCGGTTCCTGCACCGGATCGACGACCAGGTGAAGATCCGCGGGTACCGGATCGAGCCGGGCGAGATCGAGGCGCGGTTGCTCGCCCATCCCGGAGTGTCGGCGGCGGCGGTCGCGGTCCGCGGCGGCGCGGATTCCTACCTGGCCGCGTACCTGGTCGAGCCCGCCCCCGAGCCGCAGGAGGTGCGCGCCCATCTGGCCCGGCTGCTGCCCGACTACATGGTCCCGTCGGTGTACGTCAGCGTCGGCGAACTCCCGCTGACCCGCAACGGGAAGCTGGACCGGCGGGCGCTGCCCGAACCGCCCGGCCCGGCCGAGCGGCCGGCCGGCGCCGCGCAGCCCGCCGACCCGCTCACCGCGCAGGTCGCCGAGATCTGCGCCGAGGTGCTGCAGCGTGACGTCGGATCGGAGGACAACCTGTTCGACCTCGGCGCGCACTCGCTGACGCTGACCGCCATCGCGGCGCGTGTGCGCAGCCGGCTCGGCGCCGACCTGCCGCTGTACGTGTACTTCGACGACCCGACCGCGGCGCTGCTGGCCGCGGCGATCAAGGGCAACTGATGAGATCGAGCAGCGCCGGCAGGCCCAGCTCGTCGAAGGACGGCAGGACCAGGTCGGCCCCGGGGAAGGACAGGACGGCGGTGACCGGATTCGGTACGGCCACGCAGGTCATCCCGGCCGCCTTCGCGGCTGCCACCCCGGTCGGCGAATCCTCGAACGCGACCGCCTCGGCGGCCGGTGTGCCGAGCCCGGCCAGCGCGGCCAGGTACGTGTCCGGCGCGGGCTTGGGCCGGTGCGCGTCGCCGGTCGCGACGACCGTGAAGGTCTCGCGCGTGCCGAGCCGGTGCAGGTGCGCGGCCACCCAGTCGCCGGTGGCGCTGGACGCGACCGCGAGCCCGAGCCCGAGCCGCACCGCGTCGGCGAGGTACCCGGCGACGCCGGGGCGCAGCGGGGACGCGTCCACCAGCGCCAGGTGCCGCTGCCACCATTGCGCCCGCAGCGTCTGCGCGTCGGCCTGGCCGAGCAGGTCGGCGAGGTACCGGAGCATCGCCGCGTCGCTGCCCTGGCCGCCGATCGCGCCGTGCCAGGTGGCCCGGGGCATCATCGGCACACCGCGGGCGGCGAGGATCTCCTCCCAGGCGCGCAACGCGGCCGACTCGGTGTCCACCAGCAACCCATCGAAGTCGAAGACCAGCGCGCGTACGGGCACCGGGCCATGCTAACGGCCCTGTCGCACGCCCAGGAGCAGATGTGGTTCCTGGACCAGTTCGACCCGGGCGATCCGGCGTACCGGATGTGGGTGGCCGAGCGGCTGCGCGGACCGCTCGACGTGCCGGCGCTGCAGGCGGCCGTGCAGGCGGTGGTGGACCGGCACGAGAGCCTGCGCGCGGCGTTCCCGATGGTGGACGGGCGGCCGTGCCATCAGATCCGGGCGACGCTGCCGGTGCCGCTGGAGCGGGTGGACCTGAGCGCCGGGCCCGACCCGGTGGCGGCCGCGCAGGCGGCGCTGGACGCGCGGCTGCGTCAGCCGTTCGACCTCGCGGCGGACCCGCTCGTCCGCGCAACCCTGCTGCGGCTCGGCCCGGACGACCACGTCTTCTGTCTCGTCCTGCACCACATCGTGGTCGACGGTGGCTCCATCGGGCCGCTCTACCGCGAACTCAGCGCCCTCTACCGCGGCGACCGGCTGCCCCCGTTGCCGCCGCTGGAGCCGGCGCCGGTCCGCGGCGATGTCGCGTACTGGCGCGGTCAGCTCGACGGCGCGCCCGTGCTGGACCTGCCGACCGACCGGCCCCGCCCGGCGCTGCGCACCACCCGGCACGGCGCCAGCGTCGATTTCGTCCTGCCCGGCGACCTGACGGCCCGGCTCGCGACGTTGGCCCGCGCCGAACGGTCCACCCTGTTCATGGTGGTGTTCGCCGCTTTCCAGGTGCTTCTCGGCCGGTACGCCGGGCAGCACGACCTGTGCGTGGGCACGGTGCTGGCCGGCCGGGACCGGGAGGAGCTGGAACCGCGGATCGGGCTGTTCACCAGGACCGTCGTGCTGCGCGCCGACCTGTCCGGCGACCCCTCGTTCCGGGAGGTGCTGCGGCGGGTGCGCCGCACCGCGATCGGGGCGTACGCGCACCAGGACGTCCCGTTCACGCAGCTGCCGGTGGTGCGCGATCCCAGCCGCAACCCGTTCTTCGACACCATGCTCATCCTCCAGCCGGCCCAGGAGCACCCGTTCACGCTCGACGGCCTCACGGTCGAGGGGTTCCCCGCCCAGGCACCGGGCGCGAAACTCGACCTGACCGTCGAACTGGTCACGACCGCCGACGGACTGCACGGCTCGGCGCAGTACAACACCGAGCTGTTCGAGGCGGAAACCATCGAGGGGCTCGTCCGGCAGTACGAGGGCGTGCTCCGCGCCGCGGTCGCCGATCCCGACCGCGCGCTGCCGGACCTGTTCGCCCCCGGCGAGCCGCCCACCTCGGCGGCGCCGCCCGCGCCGCCGACCGTCCTCGACCTGCTGCCGATGCCGGGGGGCACGGCCGTCACCGGTGACGACGGCGAGCTGAGCTACCCGAGGCTGCACGAGCGGGCCGGCCAGGTCGCCGCCGCGTTGCACGCCCTCGGCGCCGGCCCGGGCACCGTGGTCGCGGTCTGCCTCGACCGCACGACCGAGCTCGTCGCCGCGCTGCTCGGCGTGCTGCAGGCGGGCGCCGCCTACCTGCCGCTCGACCCGCGGTACCCGGCGCGCCGACTGGCGTTCATGCTCGACGACGCCCGGCCCGCCGCGCTGGTCACGGCCGGGGACACGCTGCCCGGCACCGGGTTGCCCACCGTGGACATGGCGACACTGGACGGCGCCGGGCCGCCGCCGGCCGCGGCCCGCCCGTCCGCCTCCGACCCGGCGTACGTCATCTACACCTCCGGATCGAGCGGGACCCCCAAGGGCGTCGTCGTACCGCACGGCGCGCTCGCCGCCCGGGTGCAGTGGATGCGAGCGCACTACGATCTCACGCCCGCGGACCGGGTGCTGCAGTTCGCCTCGGCCAGCTTCGACACCCACGCCGAGGAGATCTGGCCGTGCCTGGCCGCCGGCGCCACGCTCGTGCTCGCCCCGCCCGGCGGGCTGGAGGACTTCTTCGCCACCCCGGCCGGCGCCGGGCTGACCGTGCTCGACCTGCCCACGCCGTACTGGCACGAGCTGATTGCCGCCGGCGACGCGGTGCGCTGGCCCGCCGCGCTGCGGCTGCTGATCCTCGGCGCCGACCAGGTGCAGGCGCCGGCCCTCGCGAAGTGGCGGGAGCGGGTCGGGGTACGGGTGCTCAACACCTACGGGCCCACCGAGGCGACCATCATCGCCACCGCCGCCGAGCTGACCGGCGCGGACACCGATCGCCGGCCACCCATAGGCCACCCGCTGCCGGGGGTGCGGGCGCTCGTGCTCGACCCCGACGGCCGCCCGGTGCCGCCCGGTGCCGCCGGTGAGCTGTACCTCGGCGGCACCGGCCTGGCCCTGGGTTACCTGCGCCGGCCCGAGCTGACCGCGCAACGGTTCCCGACCGTCCGCGGCGAACGGTGGTACCGGACCGGTGACCGGGTGCGCCTGCGTGCCGACGGCCAACTGGAGTTCCTCGGCCGGCTCGACAGCCAGGTGAAGATCCGCGGATACCGGATCGAGCTGGGCGAGGTCGAAGCCGCTCTCGCCGGCCATCCGGCGGTGCGGCAGGCGGCGGTGCTCGCCCGGCCGGACGCCGCCGGCGTCCGGCAGCTCGTCGCGTACCTCGCCGGCTCGGCCGCCGATCTCCGGCCGTACGTCGCCGAGCGGCTGCCCGCCTACATGGTGCCGACCCGGTACGTGTGGCTGGACGCGCTACCGCTGACCCGCAACGGCAAGCTCGACGTCGCGGCGCTGCCCGACCCGGCCGCCCCGGCACCCGCCGTGGCACCGCTCGAACTGCGCCCGACCGAGGAACTGGCCGCCGGGCTCTGGGCGGAGGCGCTCGACCACCCGGCGATCGGCCTGGACGACGACGTGTTCGACCTCGGCGCGCATTCGCTGCTGGCCACCCGGGTACGCGCCCAGCTGTGCGCCGCGACCGGCGCCGACGTGCCGCTGCACGCCCTGTTCACCCACCGGACCGTGCGCGAGCTGGCCGCCGCCGTGGACGCCCTGCTGCGCGACGGCGGCCGCCCGGCCGAACCGATCCTGGCCCAGCCGCCCGGCCCCGAGCCGGTCCCGCTCTCCTTCGAGCAGGAACGCATCTGGTTCCTGCAGCAGCTCGACCCGGCGGACGCGTCCTACAACATCCCGGTGGCGGTGCGCCTGCGCGGCCCGCTCGACGCCGACCGCCTCGAACAGGCGCTGCACCAGCTTGTCGCGCGACACGAAAGCCTGCGCACCCGCTTCCCGACGGTCGGCGGTCAGCCCGTCCAGGAGGTCACCCGGGACCTGGCCGCGCCCGTGGATCGCCGCAGCGGCGACCTCGACGCGGCCCGGGCGCTGGTCGCCGAGCGGGCGAACGCGCCGTTCGACCTGGAATCCGGGCCGCTGCTGCGTACCCTGCTCGTCGAGGTCGGGCCGGACGAGCACGTGCTCGCCATCGTCGTGCACCACATCGTGGGCGACGGCGCGTCGATCGGCGTGCTGCTCGGCGAGTTGGCGGCGCTCTACGGCGGGCAGCCGCTCGCGCCGCCGCCGATCCGCTACGCCGACTTCGTCCGCTGGCAGCGCAGCCACTTCGACGAGGCGGAACGGGAGCGCCTGCGCGCGCACTGGCAGGCCCGCCTGGCCGGTGTGCCGCCGCTCGAGCTGCCCACCGACCGGCCCCGGCCACCGGTCCGGACCACCCGCGGCGGCCAGGTGCGCCACCCGCTGCCGGCGGCGCTGTCCGACGCGCTGCGGGCGCGCAGCCGCGCCGAACGGTGCACGCTGTTCATGACCTTGCTCACCGCGTTCGAGGTGGTCCTGGGCATGCACTCCGGGCAGGACGACTTCTGCGTCGGCGCGCCGTTCGCCGGCCGCGATCGCGTCGAGCTGGAACCGTTGGTCGGCCACCTGGTCAACACCGTCGTGCTCCGGGCCGACCTGGCCGGCGACCCGACCCTGCGCGACCTGGTGCACCGCACCCGGGCGGCGGCGCTGGACGCCTTCGCCCACCCGCACATCCCGTTCGAGCGGCTGAACCTCGACCGCGACCCCGGTCGCAGCACGCTGTTCCAGGCGATGTTCGCGCTGCAGAACGCGGCGCCGGCCGGGCTGCGGCTCCCTGGCGTGGCGGTCGAGCCGCTCTCGTTCGACTTCACGCAGGCGAAGGTCGACCTGGCCCTGGACGTGTGGGACACGGCCGACGGCCTCTGGCTGCTGTACGCGTACAACGCCGACCTCTTCCACCGGGAACGGATCGAACGGCTGGCCGGGCACCTGGAGCGGGTGCTCGCCGCGCTGGCCGAGGACCCGGGCGTCCGGCTCGCCGAGGTACCGCTGCTCGATCCGGCCGAGCGCGAGCTGGTCACGGCGGCGTTCAACGACACCGCGGCCCCGTACCCGGCCGACGCCACCCTGCCCGGCTTGATCGAGGCCCAGGTGGCCCGGACCCCGGACGCGGTCGCCGTGATGTTCGCCGGGTGCCGGCTGTCCTACGCGGAACTCGATCGGCGGGCCGCCGCCACCGCGGCCGGGCTGCACGCCGCCGGGGTACGTCCCGGCGACCTCGTCGCCGTCAGCCTGCCCCGCTGTCTCGACCTGCCGGTCGCGTTGCTGGGCATCCTCAAGGCGGGCGCCGCGTACGTGCCGCTCGACCCGGGGTACCCGCCGGCCCGCCTGGAGTTCATGCGCGCGGACTCGGGCGCCACCTTCGTCGTGACGGCGGAGAGCCTGGCCACGCTGCCCGCCGGGGACGACGGACGGGTCGCCCCTGGTGCCGGACCCGCCGACACCGCGTACGTCATCTACACCTCGGGATCGACCGGCAAACCCAAGGGCGTCCGGGTCAGCCACACCGCGATCGTCAACCGGCTGCACTGGATGCAGAACTACTACCGGCTCGGGCCCGACGACGTCGTCCTGCAGAAGACCCCGACCAGCTTCGACGTGTCGGTGTGGGAACTGTTCTGGCCGCTGCTCACCGGGGCACGGCTGCTGCTGGCCGAGCCGGACGGGCACAAGGACCCCGGTTACCTGCGCGACCTGATCGTCCGCGGCGGGGTGACAACGGCACACTTCGTGCCGTCGATGCTGGCCGCGTTCCTCGCCGTGCCCGGGCTGGACGCGTGCCGCGGGCTGCGCCGGATCATCTGCTCCGGCGAGGCGCTACCCGCCGCACTCGCCCGCCGGTGCCTGGCCGCACTGCCCGGCGCCGAGCTGCACAACCTGTACGGGCCGACCGAAGCCGCCGTGGACGTGACCGCCTGGCGGTGCGCCCCGGGCGACGAACCGGTCCCGATCGGCCGGCCCGTGCCGAACACCCGCATCTACCTGCTCGGCCGGGACGACCAGCCGGTGCCCCTGGGCGTGCCCGGCGAGCTGCACATCGGCGGCGTCCAGCTCGCCGACGGCTACCACGACCGGCCCGAGCTGACCGCCGAGCGCTTCGTCACCCACCCGGAATTCGGCCGGCTCTACCGCACCGGCGACCGGGCCCGGTGGCGCCCGGACGGCGCCATCGAGTACCTCGGCCGCCTCGACCACCAGGTGAAGCTGCGCGGCCAGCGCATCGAAGCCGGCGAAATCGAGGCCGCCCTGCGCGAGCAGCCCGGGGTGACCGACGCGGCCGTACTGCTGCGCGAGGACCGGCCGGGGGACCAGCGCCTGGTCGGCTACCTCGTGGGTGGCGACCCGGCCGCCGCCCGTGCCGCGCTGCGCGAGTCGCTGCCCGAATACCTGGTGCCCGCGGCGATCGTCGCCGTGCGGGCGCTTCCGCTGACCCCGAACGGCAAGCTCGACCGGGCGGCGCTGCCGGCGCCGGCGCCGGCCCGCGACCTGGCCGGCGCGGCGCCGGCCACCGCCACGGAGAAGCTGATCGCCGAGGTATGGGGGGAGGTGCTCGGGCTGCCGTCGGTGGGTGCCGAAGAGGACTTCTTCGACCTCGGCGGGCACTCGCTGCTGGCCACCCAGGTCGTCGCCCGGCTGCGCGCCCGGCTCGGCGCGGGGGTCAGCGTGCTGGACGTGTTCCGGTGCCGCACCGTTCGCACGATCGCCGCCCTCGTCGACGGGCCGGCCGGCGCGCGGGAGCTGCTCAACCTGCTGACCCCGGCCGGCCGGGTCGCCCGGCGCAGCCTGGTCTGCGTGCCGTACGGCGGCGGTAGCGCGGTGGTGTACCAACCGCTCGCCGACGCGCTGCCCGACGACCACGCGCTGTGGTCGGTGGCGATCCCCGGCGCCGACATCGGGCTCGACCAGGACCGCCTGCCGTTCGCCGAGCTGGCCGCCGCCTGCACCGAGGAGGTGCTGGCCAAGGTGGACGGGCCGGTGGTCCTTTACGGGCACTGCGGTGTCGGCAGCGCCCTGGCGGTCGAGATCGCGCGCCGGCTGGAGGCCGCCGGCCGGGTGGTGGAGACCCTCTACCTCGGGGCCATCTTCCCGTTCGCCCGCCCCGGCAGCCGGGCGCTGTCCGCGGTGTCGCGGCTGGCCCGGCTCGAGTTCCTGCGCGCCGACCAGGGCTACGCCAACTGGTTGACGTCGATGGGCGTCGACATGAGCGACCTCGACCCGGCCCAGGCCCGGCAGATCATCCGGAACATGCGCCGCGACTCGGAGGCGGCCGAGGAACACTTCACCGGCCTGCTCACCGGCGGGGTGCGGCGGCTGCGCGCCCCGATCGTCACGGTGGCCGGCGAGCGCGACCCGGCCACCGACTTCTATCCGGAACGCTTCCGTGAGTGGCACTTCCTCACCGACCGCAGCGCCGTGGTGGTGCTCGACGAGGCCGGGCATTTCTTCCTGAGGTACCGCGCGCGGGAACTCGCCGAGATCGTCACCACCGACCACCGGCCCGGCGCTGCCGGCCGGGACCCGGCCCACCCGCACTGGTACCTGCACGCCGTCTCCGACTCGGACACACCGGTCACGCCGAGCGGTCCGCAACCCGGCATGGGTCGCCTGCTGGCGATCGCCGCGGGTCAGCTCGTGTCGATCACCGGTTCGGCGCTGACCGAATTCGCGGTGCCTCTCTGGATCTACCTCACCACCGGATCGCTCGGCCGGTTCGCGCTGTTCTCCGTGCTGGCACTGCTGCCCGGGATGCTGATCGCCCCGGTCGCCGGCGCGATCGTCGACCGGGCCTCGCGCCGCGCCGTGATGCTCGCCGGCGACCTCGCCGCCGGCCTGACCCAGCTGTGCCTCGGCATGCTGGTGTGGAGCGGGCACCTGCGGATATGGGAGATCTACGCGCTGCTGGTCGCCCTGTCGGTCGCGCTGACCTTCCAGCGCCTGGCGTACGCCTCCGCCGTGCCGCAGCTCGTGCCCAAGCGCTACCTCGGCCACGCCAGCGGCGTCGTCCAGCTCGCCGGCGGCATGGCCCAACTGCTCGTCCCGCTGATCGCCGTCGGCCTGCTCGCCACGATCAAACTCGGCGGCATCCTCGTCCTCGACGTGGCCAGCTACGGCGTCGCGATCGTCGTGCTGCTGGCCGTACGTTTCCCCCGCACGATGGCGTGGCGGCGCAAGGAGCCGCTGGCGAGCGAGATCGCCCGGGGGTTCCAGTACTCCTGGGGCCACCGCGGCCTGCGCACGATGCTGCTGTGGTTCGCCGGCCTCAACGTCTTCCTGGCCCCGATGTTCCTGCTGATGTCGCCGCTCGTGCTGTCGTTCGCGAGCCTGGGCCAATTGGGCCGGGTCGCCTTCGGCGGGGGCCTGGGCGGCGTGGTCGGGGCGCTGCTGCTCACCCTCTGGGGCGGGCCGCGGCAGCGCCGGATGTCGGTCATGCTGGTGTGCACGGTCGCGCTCGGGCTCGCCGGCGTCCTGACCGGCACCCGGCCGAGCCTGGTGGTGGCGGCGGCCGGCGCGTTCGGGCTGGGCTTCTGGCTGACCCTGGTCAACGGGCTGTACACCACGATCGTCCAGGTCAAGGTTCCGCAGCGGTTCCACGGGCGGGTGTTCGCGCTCAACACGCTGATCGCCTGGTCGACGATCCCGTTGGGGGTGGGCCTCGTCGGCCCGTACGCCACCCGGCTGCTCGACGCGCCGGCGCGGCACCTGACCCCGATCGTCGGCGCCGGGCCCGGCCGCGGCATCGGACTCACCTACGTGATCTTCGGGCTGCTGGTGGTCGGGTTCGCGGTCGCGGCGCTGGCCAGCCGCACCCTGGGCCGGTTCGACACGTCGGTCGCCGACGCCGAGCCCGACGACTTGGTGGGCCTGGCCGCACTCGGCCGGGACGCCACCCCCGGCGGGGCGCCCACCGCCGCGGCGAGCCGGACCCAGCCGGCTGCCCTCGCCGCCACCAACTACTCCTCGCCCGGATGACCGGCGTTCTCGTGCGGCGTCAGCGATGGCGCAGTTACGACGTAGGGCCGGCCGTCCAGGGTCTTGAATAGCCCGCTCACCGATATCCTCGGCCCGCCGTCCCGGCAGACCGGCGCCGCGTCGTGGACGGTGTTCACGTTGTTACGCTGATTTGGTGAGCCATGGCGAGTCACCAGTGCAGATGCCCGCAGCGGAGCGGCGCCGCCGCCCGCGGGGGGTGGTCCGGGAGGGCCTGATCGCGGCGGGGCTGGAGCTGGCGCGGACGGGTGGTCCGGATGCTGTGGTGCTGCGCGAGGCGACGCGGGTCGTGGGCGTCGTACCGAATGCCGCCTACCGGCACTTCGCCGACCGTGACGAGCTATTGGCCGAAGTGTGTGCGGCGGCGATGCGGGAGATGGCAGACCGGATGGCGGCCGGTATCGCTCGGGTGCGCGGCAAATATGGCAATCCGGCGGCGGCGCGCCGCCGGCTGCGTGCCATCGGTACGGCATACCTCGGCTTCGCCCGGGAAGAACCGGGCCTTTTCGCGACCGCGTTCGCGGTGCCCCAGCGGCACGCCTACGAAGTGGCGAACGAGGGGAAAGGCGAGGAGCGCATGCCGTTGGATCATCTCCGCGCGGTCCTGGACGAGTTGGTCGAGGCCGGGACGCTGGATCCGCGGCGCCGGGAGGGTATCGAGTTCCCGATCTGGTCCCAGGTGCACGGGCTGGCCGTGCTCCTCGGGCAGGGCCCGCTGCGGGAGCTCAGCGAGGCGGCCCGGCGGCGCATCGAGGAACGCACCCGCGCCTTCGTCGAAGACAGTCTGGCTTAGGCCGCCGGGGTGCGCTCCCGTGGTAGGCGTCAGGCGGTCACGGGCTGGTCGCAGTCGGGGCGAATGCCGTCCTGGCCACGGCCACGACGACCGAGGTCAGGGCTCGTCCGGCGATAATCGCCGCAGCGGGTATCGAAGGCGAATACCTCGCCGCGGCGGACCTGCAGATCGAGGCCGCGTACGGCTTCCACGATCCCGTACCTCATGTGCAGGTCCGACACATTGATCACGGTCTCGATGCCCACGGAGCGGTGGGTCCTCGCGAAGCCCGGTCCGGTGGGATGTCCGGTGTTGCCGCAGCGCTGACCCGAACGTCTTCCATCTCAGTCCACCGTTCGCGCGACAGCGAACTGGGAGGTGGCGGACAGCACCGTTTCCACTCGACCCGTCTGCAGATCCAGGACGTGCCCGGACACCGCAACGCCGTCGTCGAGCAGCGGCGACGATCGCAACCTCTGCACGTCGGCGCGTACCGTGAGGTGCGGGTCGACGACCGCGGCAGCCTGCAGGTCGGCGTCGGCGAGGCGAGTCCTGGCGGCGAACCCCTGGCGGAAGTCGTCGTTGGCCAGGAAACTCGAACCGCACTGGGTGTGGTGGACGATCGCGACCTCCAGCGGTGGCCCATCGGTGCCTGCGACCACCCTCCGCAGCGACAAGACGAGCGCGATGTCGAAGATCGTGCCGTCGTTGACCCGGCCGCCCGCGTTACGCACCACGAGCGCGTCGTTCTGCTCGATGCCCAGGAACCCGGCCGGCTCGACCCGCGGATCCATACAGGTGACGATCAGGACTCCGGTCTTCGGCATCGGGTTCGGCAGCGCGAGGCTCCCGGAGTCGGCGTATTCACGGTTACGGCGAGCTAGTTCATCGAACGCGGACATGCTTCGTACCTTCCGGTAGGGGTGTTTGCGGTGAACGCTGTGAACCATCAAGCGGGGCGGTGACCGGTGTCGCGACCCGTCGCGGGATCAGGCGCCGCAGCGAGACGATGTGCAGGGCGAGCAGGAGCGGCACGCCCGCGCTCGGGATCAGGACGATCGGGAGCGCGGCCAGCGCATCGTTCGGTGACGTGGTGTGAACGATTCCGTAGCCGGTAAGGCCACCGAGGATCAAAGCGTTGACGAGGTCGAGCGTGCCGAGCGCGTGGAACCAGACCGCGCCGCGGCGACCGGCCCCGCGGGCGAGTTGGAGGGCCACGAACGGCGCCCATATTCCGATCGCCATGTCGCCGAGACCCGCCGGTATGGCGAACAGCGGTGACAAATGGCCCAGGGCCATGACGATCGGAAACGAGACCCCGGCGACCCGGAAGGCGTGCGGCAGGACGCTGCGGCTCAGCGATTCCGGGGCGGCCAGGGCGCGGGCGACGGCCGGGAACCGGCTCATCGCCAGCAGCGCGACAAGCGATCCGCCGGCGGCGATTCCCAGCCAGGGCAACTCGCCTGGGGCGCCTTGGTAGTGACCCCGCGCGGCGATGACCGCACTGGCTGCCAGCCAGCCGCCGAGGACCACGACGACCGCTACCGATAGCACCGCCGCCCGTGCTCGCGACGAGCCGGTGCCGCGCGCGCCGCGATAGAGCGTGAGGCTGGCGGCGGCCGGGAAGCCGATCGCACCAACGAGACAAATGACCCATACGTACCACGGCGGGCTGTACATGATCGGTGTTCCTCCGTTTCGCCAGAGGCCTCAATTAGTGGACGCCGTCCACAAGTGTACGTGGATGCTGTCCACTTTCATAGGCTGGGCGGGTCACCAGGTGACCGGCAGCCCGGCGAGACCTCCGGTCAGGCGGTCGACGTGCACACGCAACTCGCTGCGGGGAATCGCCAGCCGCAGGCCCGGCAGGCGCGCGGCTATGCGGCCGAACGCTTCCTGCAGCTCGACCCGGGCGAGTGCCGCGCCGATGCAGTAGTGCGCCCCGTGGCCGAAGCTCAGGTGCGGCTTCGCCGGCCGGGTGAGGTCGAAGAAGTCGGGATCGTCGAAGACGCGCCGGTCCCGGTTCGCCGCGTGCGCGGCGAGCACGATCGCGTCCCCGGCGGCGATCGGGACGTCCCGGACGACGAGGTCGGTGCGCGCGTAGCGGGGCAGTCCGCCGGTCGTGGTCGAGCTCGACAGGCGCAGGATCTCCTCGACCGCTCCCTGGACGAGGGTGGCGTCCAGGCGCAGCGCATCCAGCTGGTCCCGGTTGGCGAGAAGCAGCAGCAGTCCGAGGTCGAGCCGGACGACGGTGGTCTCGTGCCCGGCGAAGAGCAGCATCGCGGCCATCTGCGCGATGGCGTCATCGGCGAGGCCCCGCTCGACGAGGTCCGAGACCATGCCCTCGCCGGGTGAGTCCCGCTTGGCCGGCAGCAGGGAACGAACGTACGCGATCAGCTCGGTCCGAGCCGCCGCCGCTCGGGTGGCGTCGGTGAGGGAGGTCAGGTCGCCGGCCCATCCGCGGAACCGAGGGTGATCCTCGTACGGGATGCCGAGCAGTTCGCAGATCGCCATGACCGGCAGGGGCACGGAGAATGCCCGGTGCCAGTCGGTCGGTGGCGACGGGAGCTCGTCGAGCAGGCGCTCGACAAGCTGGCCGATCCGGGGCCGCAGCGCGTTCATCCGTCGCGCCGAGAACGCCGGGCCGAGCAACTGACGCATCTGCCGGTGGCGATCCCGCTCGGTGTCGTGATCGCCGACCGGGCCACCGAGCAGCACCGAGCCGGAGACCGTGGCGGCGCGTGCGGGATCAGGGTGGGAGCGACCCAGCCGGTCGTCGCCCAACAGCGCTGTCACGTCCGCGTGCCGGGTCACCAGCCAGGCAAGTCCGCCGGTCGCGGTACGAACCCGGGCGACCGGCTCGCGCTCTTGAAGTTCTCCGTAACGAGGCGCCGGCGTGAGGATGTCGCCGGCGGCCGGGAAGGGCAGTTGGTCCATGGGCCCGCTCACCGCCCGGTGCGCGTCAGCGACTCGGCGGCCGAAGGTTCGGGCCGCGCCGGTCGGCGCCGCCGCGCCCGCACGGCCCACAGCGCCACGGGGCCGAGGACGAGCGGCGCCAGCAGGGGTGAGATGGTGACCATCACGCCGGTCGGGACCACGTACGACAGCCCGACGCGGATCGCGGCCTCGCCCACCAGCGCCAGGCCCCAGACCGCGGTCTCGGCCCGGGCGGACACCGATCGGCCGGCCTGGCCCGCGACGCGCCCGCCGGAGGCGGAAATACGCTTCCGGAGTACGGCGACCAACGGCCTGGAGGTAGCCAGCGAGCCGAGGAAGACCACGCCCAGCGTGCCCGTGATCAAGGACTCCTTGACCAGCAGGACACGACCGTCGCCAAACACGAGCGCGGTCACCAGGCCCGCCGCGATCGCGGTCAGCGACAGCGCGGCAAGCGGATCGAGCTGCCGGCGCCGCCACACGGCCAGCACGCCGGCCGCCGCCGGGAAGACCGCCGAGACGGCGAGCGCACCCACCGCGCCCACACCGAGCTTGGCCAGGACCCAGTACGCGACGATCGGCGCCACCACGTTCAGCCGTACCGAGGGAGTGCGCAGCAGCCCACCGCCCCCTCCGGGAATCCATCTCATCGTCTGCACTCTCCCTCTGTAGACACAGCCGTATACACACACGAGTGTACTTTCGGCTTCACTGTATACACAAGCGGATACACGATGGCGGGTACAGATGGTAGGTTGATCGGGACAGGAGGCGAAGATGGTGGATGTGACGGAGACCGAGCGGCCCCCAGCGCGGCGTCTGCTCTCCCGCGAGCAGCGCCGCGCCCAGCTGATCCGGGCCGGCGTCGCCGCGTTCGCGCGGCGCGGATTCGCCGAGACCGGCCTGGAGGACGTTGCTCGCGAGGCCGGTGTGACGCGAGCGATCATCTATCGCCATTTCGCGTCCAAGACGGAGCTGTACCAGGCGATCCTGGACCGAACGCAGGCACAGCTGCGTGAGCACCTCGGCTCGCCCGAGCGGTATGACGAGAACACTGTGCGTGCCCTGGTGCGGGCGGCATGCGACGACCCCGGCGGCTTCCGCCTCCTGTTCGCGCACGCCGAGCGCGAGCTCGAGTTCGCCGCTCTGGCCCAGGAGCGCAACCGGGTCGCGGCGGAGACCGCCGAGAGCTACCTGCGTGACCGCCTCCCCGACACCGCACACCGGCGCTGGATAGCCGGCCTCATCCCGAAGCTGACCATCGAGCTGATCCTTTCCTGGCTCGACGCGGGACGGCCGACCGAACCGGACCAGCTCGTCAAAACGATCCGGGCGACCTCACAAGCCCTGGCGGCCGGGTCGTAGGGCCTCTCTCCAGTTCCCGGCCTTGATGCGGCGAAGCCGATCTCCTATCGTTGTGGAGGGGTCTCCGATTCCGGTAACCTCCTGGACGGCAGGGAGAAGCATGGTTCGCGCAGATGCCCGGGAGAACCGCGCCCGCATCCTCGCGGCGGCACGGGAAGCCTTCGCCGAGGACGACGACACCTCGATGAACCAGATCGCCCAGCGGGCGGGCGTCGGGCCTGGCACCCTCTACCGCAACTACCCGTCCCGTGAGGCGCTCATCCTCGACATCTACCGGGATGAGGTCGCGCGGCTGGTCGGCTCGGTGACCGAGTTGCTCGCCGCGGAGCCACCCCTGGAGGCGTTGCGCCGCTGGACGACCGACCTGGTCGCCGGCATGCGCAAGAAGCACGCCCTCGGCGCCGCCCTGAGCCCGGATGTCCACAAGTCGATCAGTGAGCAGACGTACGAACCGGTCATCGACGCGATCACCCAGCTGCTCAGCGCCGGTAAGCGTGACGGCAGCATCCGCGAGGACGCCGAGCCCGGTGATTTCCTGCAGTTCACGGGCGCCCTGTGGCGAACCGCGCCGGAGCGTACGCAACCGATGCTGGCGCTCATTCTCGACGGTCTCGACGCCCGCCGGGGATCGTAATGGAGACCTCTCCGGTTTTTCGTTGACGAAATGGAGAGGTCTCCACTACCGTGGTGTCACAGGAGGACGACACCACGGGAGGCAAAGAATGGCTGAGATCCTGGTGACCGGAGGCTCCGGTTACCTCGGCAGTTGGTGCACGTTGGCGCTGCTCAACGCCGGCTACTCGGTCCGCACCACGGTGCGCGACCTCGCCCGCGAAGACCAGGTGCGCGCGATGCTGCGCCGCGGCGGCGCCGACCCCGGGGACAACCTGCGGGTGGTCCGCGCCGACCTGTCGAGCGACGACGACTGGGCGGACGCCGCGGCCGGGTGCGACGGCGTTCTGCACGTCGCCTCGCCCACGCTGACCCAGACACCGAAGAATGACGACGAGATGGTCCGGCCGGCGGTCGACGGCACGCTTCGGGTGCTCCGCGCGGCACGCGACGGCGGCGTACGCCGGGTGGTGCTGACCTCCGCGATCGGCGCGATCGCGTACGGCCACGAGCCACGCGACACCCCGTTCACCGAGGCCGACTGGACCGACGTCACCGCCGACGGCATCCAGCCGTACCAGAAGTCCAAAACCCTCGCCGAACGCGCCGCCTGGAAATTCGTCAACGACAACGGCGGCCTGGAATTGGTCGCCGTCAACCCGACCGGCGTACTCGGGCCGGTCCTCGGCCCGGACTACTCTCCCTCGCTCACCGCGATCGCCCGCATGCTCGACGGGTCGATGCCGGCCCTGCTGCCGTTCGCCTCCGGCTACGTCGACGTGCGTGATGTGGCCTCCCTGCATTTGCTCGCGCTGGTCGAGCCGGCCGCCGCGGGAGAGCGGTTCATCGCCACCGCCGGGCGCAGCCTGTGGATGCGGGACGTCGCCACGATCCTGCGCGATCGCCTGGGCGACCGGGCGGCGAAGGTGCCGGCCAAGGAGATGCCGCTGTGGGCCGCGCGCGGACTGGCCAGGGTCAACCCGCAGCTGCGTCAGTTGCGCGCGGCGCTCGGCCGCGACCTGGCGGCCACCTCGGCCAAGGCCGAACGTGTCCTGGGCTGGAAGGCGCGCCCGATCGAGGACACCATCGCCGAGACCGCCGACAGCCTGCTCGCCCTTGAGCATTGAACGGACCGCAGATGGTGGAACTCCACGAATACCGCACCGCCGGCCGCTCCGGCCTGCGGGTCAGCCCGCTCACCCTCGGCACGATGACCTTCGGCGACGCCGGCTGGGGATCCGACGCCGAGACGGGTGTCCACCCCCGACCTCAACCCTTGACCCCCAGTAGTCCGGTAGAGGCCGACAAGGAGTCCTCTCTCGAAGGCGTATGCCCGCCGCTGATCTTCGATATCAATCGAGACGTGAAATTCACCCGTGTTCCTGGCTTCGGCCGACACATGGTAGATAGGTAGTTGCAAATATGTGAGTGTGTTGCGCGGGCGGCGGCGGCACGCGTGCCTGTCGACGGGAGGTCCCTCGCCATGAGGTGGACGACGAGCGCGGGCCGGTGGCGGCTTCCTCTCATTCTGACGGCGATCCTCGTCGTTGCCCTCGGCGCCTTCGGGGTAGGCCGGCTGGCGACCGGCCACGAGAAGGACGAGCACGAGAGCGTGGGCGCCGATCGCGACCGTGACCGGGACCTGGGTAACGAGGAAGACGAGGAAGACGGCGGGCCTCAGGCGCCCGCCGACTACCTCACGCTCAAGTGGACGTCGGGCCGGCAGGTGACTCCGGCTCAGGTGGCGCGCTCGATTCAGCAGGCCGCCGTGGTACCGCAGGGCGCCGGTGGCAAATGGAGCGCGATCGGCCCGTCGAACGTGGGTGCCCGTGTCGTCGATCTGGTGGTGGACCCGGCGCATCCGGACACGGTCTACAGCGCGGTGGCCGGCGGTGGAGTGTGGAGAAGCACCGACGCCGGCCAGACCTGGCAGCCGAGCTGGCCCGAGAGACTGACGCAGGCCATGGGCGCGCTGGCCATCGGCCCCGATGGCGTCCTGTGGGCCGGTACCGGTGAGGCGAACCCGTCCGGTGGCGGGCTGACGTTCTTCGGTAACGGTGTCTACCGGTCGGCCGACGGCGGGCGCAACTGGCAGCAATGGGGTCTGACACAGAGCGCGGCGATCGGGCGGATCGTCGTGGATCCCACGAACCCCCGGCGGGTGTTCGTCGCGGCAGCCGGCTCGATCTCGTCATCCGTGTCCCAGCGGGGGATCTATCGCGTGGACAACGGCGGGCGGAACTGGAAGCTGGTCCTCGCCCCGCCGAACGGGACCACGGGCGGCATCGACCTGGCCGTCGACCCGGCCGACCACAACCGGATCTTTGCCGGGCTGTGGGACCACAAACGCAACAACGGTGCGCGTACCTACGGCGGTGTCGGCTCGGGACTGTTCCGCTCCGACGACGGCGGCGACACCTGGACGCGATTGCAGAACATCGTCGGACCGGTGTCCGACTACGATCAAACCGGTTCCGGCCTGAAGAGCGATCCCAGTCTGGGCCGCCTGGGCGTCGCGGTCGCACCCTCCGACCCCAAGCGGGTGTACGTCGTGTTCGGTTCCCCGTACGGGCCGGACAAAGGCTTCTACGTCTCCGACAACGGTGGTGACTCGTTCACGCGGGGTGGTCGGCCCGGCGCGTCGGGTGGCTACCAGTGGTGGTTCGGCCGGCTGTGGGTCGACCCCGGCGACGAGAACCATCTGTTCTCCGCGGACGTGGCGCTGCGCGAATCGACCGACGGTGGGCAGACCTGGCACAACTCCGACGGCGTGCACGCCGACCAGCACGCCATGCAGTGGGATCGCAATCGAACCGGGCGGGTCTATCTCGGCAACGACGGTGGAGTCTGGCGCTCGGACACCAACGGCGCCACCCAGTCCTGGCAGCACGCCACCTATGAGCCGTGGAATCAGTCCTACCACCTCGCCGTCGCCGCCGACGACCCGACCAGGCTCGCCACCGGGCTGCAGGACAACGGAAGCGTACGCACCTGGACCTCGACCGCACCTCCGGCCGACCTGTCCCAATGGAACGCATACGGCGGAGGCGACGGCCACGAAGTACTCATCGACCCCCGCGACCACAACGTCTACTACGAGTGCTCACAGGTCGGCTCCTGCCGCCGGCACGAGGACACCGGCGGGGCGTCGAGCGTGTTCACCTTCGGCACCCGGCACTCGTCGCGGATCACCACCGACGCGCCGGTGGTGCTGGACCCGAGCGATCCGGACGTGGTGTATTTCGGCGGCAACGCGCTGGACCGCTCCATCGACCGCGGCAACACCTTCACCCGGATCAGTCCGCCCGACCCGGACTTCCTGACCGGGCCGGTACCACCCGACGAGAACGACCTCGGCCCGTTCTACGCCAACGAATACGCCACGATCACCTGGATCGCACCGGCCAAGACCGACCCCAACACCATCTACCTGGGTACGGACACCGGACGGGTGTGGAAGACCAACGATCTCGGCGTCCACTGGACCGAGTTCACCGACGGACTGCCGCAGCGGTGGGTGAACGCGATCGTGGTGGACCCGGCCAACGCCAACCACGTATACGTCGCGTTCTCCGGCTACCGCGAGGGTGACAACGCGGCAAATGTCTGGGAGACCAGCAACGGCGGCGCGACGTGGCGGGACATCAGCCGGAATCTTCCCGATGGACCAGTCGAAATGCTGACCTACGACCAGCGGCACCACCAGCTGTACGCGGCCGACGACTTCGGGGTCTTCTACCTGCGCAACGGCAGCCCGCGCTGGGTCAGGCTGGGTCTCGGAATGCCCAGGACCCCGGTACTCGACATCAAAATAACCGGCGACGGAAAGTGGATGTACGCTGCGACGTTCGGGCGCAGTGTCTGGCGCCTGCCGCTACCACCGACCTTCTGACCACGATGGTCAACCGACCGGCGGAGTCCTGAATCAAGTCGAGGGCATACCGCCCGAACCAACCGGGCACAGCCGGCGCGGTCGTGATAGATCAGGGCCGCCTCGGCCTTCTCCTCGTCCTGGCGGGCCTGGTGCTCCCGCAGCACCTGCACCATCGCCGGCCCGATCGCGATCGGCCGACGGCTTTTGCGGATGCACCGTACGCACCATCGCCGGCGACAAAGCGCCACCACGCCGGGCGCCGTTGGTCAGCAGCGCCTTGTCCATGTCGTGGATGACGCGTTTGTCGAGGTCGTACGTTCGCTTGCTGGTAGAGGTACCCTGTCAACCGCTCGGCGCGCTTTCCGGCAACCGCCGATGCTATCGAGGCAAATCGACCTGACGGGCGGGTCTGCCGGTGTATCCGCTCCGGACGCCTGGCAGCGTGCGGTCACCAATCGGTAGGAAGATCACGGTGGAGCCTCTTCCCGATAGGTGGAGAGCGCCGCGCTGACCCGGCCGGAGTTCGAGCTGTCGGATTTCGACCGGACGGAGCGCATGCGCACGGCGGCCTCGGCGGCCGGAGCGGAGAATCGGACCGGTGGGCCAACATCGGTTCGGTCGGCCGTTTCCGGAAAATAGCTGGATCAGGCCGCCGTTACGAATCTGCGAGAACTCCGTATCCGGGCGGCAATTCTGTCCGAGGTCGTCAGGCTGGGATCTTGGCGCCGCAATATATGGCCGGAGAACCTCCGTCGATGCAGCTTTGGATATACCAGACTGGGTTGTCCGTGCCAGTCACGATCGAGTCGCCGCATCCGCTTGCACTGCCGTTGCCATCCCTGACTCTTCCCTGGAAACCGTTGTAGAGCCAGTACAGCGTGAAGGCACCGCGTCCGTCGGCATAGAGATCGCAGGCAGTGACCTCGGTGTGGATCCGGGTGACGCCGCCTCGGCTGCATAGCGTGAGGTGGAAGGGGCCGCAGTCGTACGGGCCGTTCGCCGTGACGTCATGCGCGTTGGCGGCGGTTTGCAGCATGAGGACAGCGGACAATGCGATACCTGCGACGACGAGCAGCCGTCGAGCGCGCGGGTGTCCAGTCCTGAGTCTTGGCATGGATTTTCCCCCATTCGCGAGTCCAGCGGTCGTTTCCTTCTCCAGCAGGTGCATGTGACTCCCATCTGATTTTCGGGCGTCCCCTTGCGGCAAGGACGGTGCCGACCTCGCCTCCCCTGTGCCGGGACTCGCCGCGGATGCGGCAGATACCGCCCTGGTCGAGGGCTGGGGGACGTTCCTTGTCTAGTGCCGTCATCGAGGCGACCACCAGCCCATCTCGCCGGCGCCGAACAATCGGCGAACAATTTGGGTGTCGACGGGCGCGGGGCGGGGCTGGATCAAGGCGCGGGTCCGCTGCGGCGGTTCGGCTGGGAGTTGCGGCGGTTGCAAAAGGGCGCGGTCCGGCCAGGATGCCGGGAGTTGGCCTTTCGACCGCCGGCGTGACCGGCCAGTCAAATATGCCTGCCGATCGCATTGAGGGTGTCGGCGGCCGCCGGGCCGCGTTTGCCCGGATCCGTTGCCGACACCCTCGGCCCGCTGCTGGCCGTGATCGTCACCTGCCGCCGGCGAGAATCATCAGATGGCGTCGTGTTCGTCGTACATGTCTCGCGCCGGGTTATAGGTGCAGTAGTACGGTCTTACGTATCCGCCGCTCACACTGAGCTGATCTCAGCGACGCATAAGCATTGATTGGTGCGACACGGACATAGGGGTCGAGTCCGGCGATGCTGGAATCGGACGTGGGGCCCTCGGTA
>NZ_JOJL01000031.1 GCF_000721705.1 Actinoplanes subtropicus | reverse complement strand
AAAACCGGCACCCCCTACAACGAGACCACCGCCTGGTCACACCACCCCAACCAAGCCGCCGCTTGACAACCTAAGCACATGGGATGTCTTTGCTCTGCGTATCTATACGCACTGAAATCGAGGGGACGTTCGTTTTTCGTGCATATGGGTGCGCAGAGCAAAGGGGGCGTCGCTCAGTCGGGGACCGGCTCGGTCAAGCGCGCCAGCGCCGGCGGCCGCGCCGCGATCTCGGCCCGCAAGGCCGCCTCGGCCGCCGCGCTGAGGCCGAGGGCGTCCAGGGCCAGCAGCGCCGCCCCCGCGACCGGCGGCGCGTCCAGAACCGAGACCTCCACATGCGGCGACAGCGCCAGCGCCCCAGCCACCACCTGGTCGTGGAGTTGCGGGTGCCGGGCCCGCAGCACTCCGCCACCCAGGACCAGCGCGTGCGGCCCGCCGAGCAGGTCGAGCCGGCCGGCCGCCACCCGGTACTGGGCCAGAATCTCGGCGGCCTGCCGCTCGACCAGGGCCGAGGCCACCTCGTCGCCGGTGGCGGCCACCTCGAACAGCACCGGGGACAGCTCGTGGATCCGCTCCATCGGCAGGTCGCCGAAGTGCAGGGCGATGCTGACCGCCTCGACCGTGGGCAGTCCGAAGTGGTCGGCCACCGCCCGGGACAGCGCGGTCGGCCGGCCCCGGCCGTCCTCGCCGCGGGCCGCCTCGCGTAGCGCGTGGTCGGCCAGGTCGTGCCCGCCGCCCCAGTCGCCGGTGATCGGGCCGAGCGCGAGGAACCGGGCGGTGCGCCCGTCGGCGGCGCGGCCCACGCAGTTGGTGCCGGCGCCGCAGACCACGGTCACCGCGTCCGGCATCGCCGTGCCGGCCCGCAGCATCGCGAAGCAGTCGTTGTCGACGATCGTGCGGCGGGCCCAGTTCTCCGCCGCGATCGCGTGCTCCAGCCGGGCCACCTCGATCGGCAGGTCGGCGCCCGAGAGGTAGGCGGCGACCGCCTCGATCGGGGCGCCGAGCGGCAGGCCGGCGTCCGCGTGCACGGCCCGGATCAGCTGGCCGAGCACCGCGACGGCGCCCGGCAGGCCGACGTTGTGCGGCGACGACGTGCCGCCGCGGACGAACCCGAGGATCTGCCCGGACTCGTCGCCGAGCAGCACGTCGGTCTTCGAGTTGCCGCCGTCGATCGCCAGGTAGAGCGCTCTCATCGGGCCCACGCGAGGTGGTCCCGGCCGGCCGCGATGAGCTTGTCGGCCAGGGCGTCGGCGTATTCGTGCTGGCCGATCAGCGGATGCGCGAGCAGGGCCCGGTAGACGCGATCGCGGCCACCCCGCAGGGCGGCGTCCAGCGCGTACTCCTCGTACCCCCAGACGTGGGTGATCAGCCCGGCCAGGTCGGGCGTGACCGGGGTGACCGGCAACGGCGCCGGGCCCTCGAGGCCCGCCCGGGCCGAGACCTCGATCACCGCCTCGGCCGGGAGGAATGGCAGCAGGCCGTTGTTCCGCACGTTGACACTGTGGACGGACGTGTCGTCGTGGCCGTACAGCGAGGCGAGCAGGCCGACGGCGGCCTCGGAGTAGAAGGCGCCGCCGCGCTCGCCGAGCAGCGCCGGCTTCTCGGTGAGCGTCACGTCCCGGTACATCTCCAGCAGCGTGGCCTCGATCTCGGCGACGCGCTGGCCCCGCGTCGGGGCGCCGATCGACGCCCGTACGTGCTTGTCGTGGTTGTAGAAGTACGACAAGTAGTAGGACGGGACGTTGCCGAGCATGGAGACGATCTCCGTCGGCACGTCCACCATGTCCGATATCTCGGATAAGTGGTCGGAAAGGAGCGAGGGGAGCCGATCAACGCCGTCCACGTAGGCGGCCCGCTCCCACGTCAGGTGGTTCAACCCCACATGATCGAGTACGACGGAGGACGGGTCGACGCCCAGGTAGGAGGCGAACCGGCGCTGGAAGCCGATCGCCACGTTGCACAGGCCGACCGCCTTGTGCCCGGCGTCGAGCAGCGCCCGGGTGACGATGCCGACCGGGTTGGTGAAGTCGACGATCCAGGCGCCCGGCTTGGCCCGCCGACGGATCCGGTCGGCGACGTCGAGCACCACCGGCACCGTGCGCAGCGCCTTGCCGAGCCCGCCCGCACCGGTCGTCTCCTGCCCGACGCAGCCGCACTCGAGCGGGAACGTCTCGTCGCTGATCCGCGCGTTCTGCCCGCCGACCCGCAGCTGGATCACCGCGGCGTCCACATCGGTCACGCCCGCGTCGAGGTCGGTGGTCCAGGTGACCTTGCCCGGGTGGCCGTGGTGGTTGAAGATCCGGGCCGAGAACGCTCCGACGATCTCCAGCCGCTCGGCGGCGGGGTCGATCAGGACCAGTTCGTCGACCATCGAGCCGAGCCGCGCGAAGCCATCCACGAGCTCCGGCGTGTACGTCGACCCGCCGCCGATGACTGCGATTTTCACCCTTTACTCCGTTAACCCTTGAAGCCGGTCAGTGTGATGCCCTGCACAAAAGCACGCTGGGCGAAGAAGAAAATGATGATCAGTGGGGCCATCGCCAGCACCGTTGCCGCCGTGACCAGATTCCAGTCGACATGGTGAACGGTACGGAACGACGCCAGGCCGAGCGTCAGCGTCCACGCCTTCTCGTTCTCGCTGGTATACAGCAGCGGCCCGTAGTAGTCGTTCCAGCAGAAGAAGAACTGGAACAGCCCGGCCGCCGCGATGCCGGGCTTGGCCATCGGCAGCACCACCCGCAGCAGCGTCCGCCACTCGCCGCAGCCGTCCACCCGGGCCGCGTCCAGATATTCGCCGGGGATGGTGAGCAGGAACTGCCGCAGCAGGAAGATGCAGAACGCGTCGCCGAACAGGGCCGGGATGATCAGCGGCCAGAGCGAGCCGGTCAGGTGGTAACGCGCCCACATCAGGTAAAGCGGCACGGTGACCACCTGCGGCGGCAGCATCATCACGCAGATGATGGTCAGGAACAGCGCGTTGCGGCCGCGAAACTTCAACTTCGCGAGGGCGTACGCGGCCGGCACGCTCGACGCGATCGTCAGCACCGTGGCCGAGACCGCGTAGAGCACCGTGTTGAGCAGATACCGCGGCAGCGGCGTGGCCTGGAAGACCTTGACGTAGTTCTCCGGATGCCACGTAGTCGGCCAGTAGTTGCTGGTCAGCGCCTGGTTGCTGGTCATCAGCGAGAGCAGCACCAGGTAGACCACCGGGGTCACGAACATGATGGCCAGCACGATCGCGATGCTGTGCTGGGCGATCCAGGCCAGCCGCTGCTGTCGCCGGCGGCGCCGGACCGGCGCCGGTCGAACCATGCGCTCGGACGGTACGTCGAGCAGGGCGGCCGTCATGATTCCTCCCCGGAGAAGGCCTTGGCCCGCCGCAGCAGGATCAGGGTGACGATGAACGCGACCAGGAACAGGGCGACCGCCAGCGCGTTCGCGTAGCCGAGCGCGTTGTAGCGGAAGCCGACGGTGTAGAGCCAGAGCGGATAGGTGAAGGTCGAGCCCTCCGGATAGCCGAAGGACTGGGAGATGCCGGCGCCGGTGGTGGCCTGCCCGCTGGCGATCGAGCCGGCCACCGCCGCCTGGTCGAAGTACTGCAACGTATAGATCACGCCGGTGACCGCCGCGAAGAGGATCACCGGTCGGATCGACGGCAGCGTGATCGACCGGAACTGGTGCCAGGCGTTCGCGCCGTCCAGCGACGCGGCCTCGTAGAGGCTCTCCGGAACGCCCAGCACCGCCGCCAGGAAGATCACCATCAGGTCCCCGATGGCCCACAGGCCCAGCAGGACCAGTGACGGCTTCGCCCAGGCGGGAGAGTTGAACCAGAGCGGGCCGTCGATGCCGATCTTCTCGAGGAAGGTGTTCACCGGGCCGGTGCCCGGCTTGAGCAGGTAGACGAAGGCGATGGTGGCGGCCACCGGCGGCACGAGCGCGGGCAGGTAGAAGATCGTCCGGAAGAAGCCCACGCCGCGCCGCAGCTTGGTCAGCAGCATCGACAGGCCGATCGCCCCGACGATCCGGACCGGGACGAAGACCACCACCATCCACAGGGTGTTGCGTACCGACTGGAGCAGGAACGGGTCGTCCGCCATCCGCTTGTAGTTGTCCAGCCCCACCCACTGCGGCACGGACAGCAGGTCGAATTTGGTGAGCGAGAAGTACACCGCCGAGATGAGCGGGTAGACGAAGAACACCACGATCCCGATGAGCGCGGGCGCCAGGAACGACAGGGTCGTCAGATTCCTTCTGACTTTGGTCCTAATAGGAGGGGCGGCATGGGCTGCGCGGATGGCGGTCATGTCAGCCGCCGAGGGTCATGACGCTGTTGATCTGCTTGTCCGCATCGGCGAGCCCGGAGTTCAGGTCCTTCACCTTGCCGGCCTGGTAGTCGGTGAGGAACTTGCCGAACGTCTCCTGGTACGCGGGGCCCGAGGCGGACGGCGGCGTGGTCATCGAGTTCGGGTTGTTGAAGATGTCGATGAACGTCTTGAAGTCGGCGTCCGCGTTCAGCGTCGGGTCGGCGATCGACTTCTGCGTGGTCGGCACGTTCTTGATCAGGCCGGCGAGCTTCGTGACGGCCGCGTCGTTCGTGGTCAGGTACTTGATCAGCTCCCAGGCCGCCTCGGGGTTCTTGGCGTTCTTGGAGATGCCCATGATGTTGCCGGTGACGTAGCCGCCGCCGTAGCGGGCCGGGTCGACCGTCGGGATGGGCGCCACCCCGTACTTGAGGTTGGGGGATTGGTCCTTGAGGAACGCCAGGCGGTACTCGGCGTCGATGTTGATCGCGACCTGGCCCTTCTGGAACGCGTTGTCCGCGCTGAACTCGTCGCCGAGGCTGGACCGGAACTTGTTCAGGTTGTCGTAGCCGTACCAGTCGACGAGGTTCTTCTGCCAGGTCAGCAGCGTCTTCCAGTTCGGGTCGGTGCCCACCGCCGACTTGCCGTCATCGGTCAGCCACTTCGCACCGGTGGCGGGGGCCAGGTGCGCGGCCGCGTTCTCGTAGAAGTCGTACAGCGGCAGGAAACCGACCGTCTTGAGCGAGCCGTCCGGGTTCTTGACGGTCAGTTTCTTGGCGTCCTCGGTGAGCTCGTCCAGCGTCTTCGGCGGACCGGCGATGCCCGCCTTCGCGAACATGTCCTTGTTGTAATACATGCCGTACGCGTCGGCGAGGAACGGCATCGCGCAGCGCTTGCCGCCGTACTCGGTGTACGACCGGGTGGTCGCGTTGAGCTGGTTCAGGTCCACTTTGTCCCGGGTGATGTACGGCGTCAGGTCCACCCACGCCCCCGACGAGCAGAACTTGCCCACGATGTCGGTGGAGTAGGAGAGCCCGATGTCCGGCCCGTTGCCGGCGCCGATCGCCTGGGTGACCTTGGAATCGTCCTGGCCGGACTTCACGGTCACCTTGATGTTGGGGTGCGACGCCTCGAAGTCCTTCACCACCTGGTCGATGGCGTTGGCCTCACGTTCGGTGAAGAAGTGCCACAGCTCGACCGTGCCGGAGACACTCGCGCCGGGGTCGGCGATCTTGGTCTCCTTGGGGGCGGGCGTGCAGGCGGTGGTCAGCAGGACGGCGGTACCAAGGGCAAAAAGGGCATGAGGTATCCGTTTGTTCACTTTCGGCCTCTCAACTGACTGGGCGTAAGGGGAATCAGCTGTCGCGAATTGCGGTGATCAAGGCTTCCCGGACCGCGGTGAGCCCGGCGTCGAGCGCGCCGAGCAGCACCGCGTCGTCATCGAGGGTGGTGACCGCGATCGTGCTCTCCAGCGGCGCCGTCCGGCGGGCGGCGGCGGTCACCGCGGCCAGCAGCGTCTCGCCGCCGGCCTGGGCGATCGGGCCGGCCAGCACCACCAGGTACGGGTCGAGCACGGCGGTCACCGCGGCCAGGCCGATCGCGATCCGGTCGGCCAACGCGGGGATGAATTCGCCCGTCTTGGTGGTAGCGGCGCGTACCACATCGGCGGGCGTCTCCCCGGTGATCCCGTTGTCCCGGGCCAGTTCGAGGATGGCCGCGCCGCCGAACAGGTCCTGCAGGTCGAGCTTGCGGCCGGTGGAGTCCGGCGAGTACAGCGGCATGTAGCCGATCTCGCCGGCGCCGCCGCGGGCGCCCCGGATCAGCGTGCCGGCGATGTCGATCGCCAGACCCAGACCGTCCTGGCCGATCCAGAGCAGGGCGAAGCCGTCCGCGTCCCGGCCGGTGCCGCGCTCGCGCTCGGCCACTGCGGCCAGGTTCACGTCGTTGTCGACGCCGATGTGCGTGCCGAGCGCGGCGGCGATCTCCGGCACCAGCCCGGCGCGGGCGAAGCCGGGGACGTCCACGTGCCGGATGGTCCCGGTGCGCACGTCGTACGAACCGGGCACGCCCAGCTGCACGTGCCGGATCCGGTCGGCCGGGACGCCGGCCTCGTCGCCCAGCCGGGCCACCACGTCGACCAGCGCCGCGGCCGGCTGGCACGCGAGGAAGTCGACCCGGGACTCGAAGCGGGCCCGGACCGCACCGGTCAGGTCGCAGAGCGCGGCGGCCACCGACGGGGTGCCGCTGGTGCCGATGTCGCGCACCGAGACGGCGGCCGCGTACGCCGCGTCGGGGTTGGCGGCGTAGATCTCCGCGTTCGGGCCCGGCCGCCCGCTGTTGTGGCCGACGACGTTGACCAGGCCCGCGTCGGTCAGCCGGCGCAGCACCTCGGAGATCGTCGGGGTCGAGAGCGCCGTGAGTTTGCGCAGGTCGGACCGGGTCAGCATGCCCGGGTCAAGCAGGTGCGCGAGCGCCGCGCTCTCGTTCATGGCGCGGAGCAGCTTGGACGAGCCGGCCAGACGCGACAACGGAGCTCCCGATGGTGATTGGCAAACTGACTAACAGTTGCCTCGGACGGTAGGCACGGGCCCGACCTGTGTCAAGGCCCACTCCCGGCAGCCTAGACCTCACCATCGACCAAGATTGATAAAGAGCATTAACGATTGTTGCGGTTCCACGTCCAGGCGTAACCGGTGTCCTCCACGGCCAGCGCCGCCTCGCACAGGTCCAGCGGCCGGAAGGTGTCGACCATGACGGCGAGCTCGTCGAACGCCTCGACGCCCAGCGCCCGCTCGACCGCGCCCGGCTGCGGCCCGTGCGTGAACCCGGACGGGTGCAGCGAGATCGACCCCTGCTCGATGCCGGAGCCGCGCCGCGCCTCGTAGTTGCCACCGGTGTAGAACAGCACCTCGTCCGAGTCGACGTTGTGGTGGTTGTACGGCACCGGGATCGCCAGCGGGTGGTAGTCGACCTTGCGCGGCACGAACGAGCAGACCACGAAGTTCGGCCCCTCGAACGTCTGGTGGACCGGCGGCGGCTGGTGCACCCGGCCGGTGATCGGCTCGAAGTCGTGGATCGAGAACGCCCACGGGTACAGGCAGCCGTCCCAGCCGACCACGTCGAACGGGTGATGGGCGTACACGTGCTTGGTCCAGCCGGCCCGGTGCTTCACGTACACCTCGACGTCGGTCTCGTCGACGGTGAAAGGTGAGTCGGGCGCGCGCTGGTCGCGCTCGCAATACGGCGAGTGCTCGAGGAACTGGCCGCGCACCGAGAGGTAGCGCTTCGGCGGGCCGATGTGCCCGGTCGCCTCGATGGTGAGCATCCGCACCGGTCCGCCGCGCGGCACGATCCGGTGGATCACCGAGGTCGGAATGATCACGTAGTCGCCGGTGCCGATCTCGAGCCGCCCGAAGGCCGACTCGAGCATCGCGGCGCCCTCCTCGACGTACAGGCACTCGTCGCCGACCGCGTCGCGGTACAGCGGGGAGGGCCGGTCGGCGATCACGTACCCGATCCGGACGTCGTTGTTGACCAGCAGCGGCCGCCGGCCGAGCACTGCGTCGGCGGGGCCCGCGTCGACCTTGTGCGTGCGCAGGTGCCGCGGCATGAGCGGGAGGTTCGGAATCTGGTTGTCCGGCGACGGCTCGTAGAGCGAGGCCGAGACGATCGCGGTCGGTGCGTGCCGGTGATAGAGCAGGGACGAATCGGAGGAGAAACCCTCCTGGCCCATCAGCTCCTCGGCGTACAGGCCGCCGTCGGGGCGCCGGAACTGAGTGTGCCTTTTGTTCGGCACCTCGCCGACGCTGCGGTAGTACGGCATCGTTGCCTCCCACCTGGTTCAAAAACGACATAGCGGACGTGGTTGTCCGCTTCTCGAAGCGTCTATTAGGTTCAGTTTCGTGTCAACGCTGGTGCCTCCGCTGTTCGCCGGGCTGGTCGATGACGCGTCCCTGCTCCCGCCCAGCTTCATCAGCCTGCCCGACGCGGTGGCCAAGCACGCCGAGCATCGAGAGTCCTGGTTCGCCCGGCTTCTCGGGCCGCTGCTGGTGCCGGCGTCGGTGATCGGCGCCGAGCTGCCGGCCCGGAAGCTGCCGGTCGCGCTGGTCGGCGACGTCCCGATGAGCGCCGTCCCGGCCGCGGTGGAGAAGCTGCGCGCGTCCGGTGCGATGGTCTTCCATCTGGAGGCGCCGGTCGCCCGCCGCGGCGAGGACCCGCAACCCGGTCTCGCCGGGTTGCGCGCGCTGTCCGGCAACGACCAGGACCTCGAGGTGTACGCCGAGATCCCGCTCAGCTGGGGCCTGCTGGGCGCGTTGGACACGGTCGCCGAGTGCCGCGCCGAGGGTCTCCGGATCGCCCCCAAGTTCCGGGTCGGCGGCCTGGCGGCCGAACTGTTCCCGACGCCGGTCGAGCTGGCCGCGGTGGTCTGCGCGTGCCGCGACCGGGAGCTGCCGTTCCGCCTGGCCGCCGGGCTGCGGCACGCGATCCGGCACACCGACCCGGAGACCGGCTTCACCCATCACGGCTTCCTGAATGTCCTCTCCGCCGCGATCCTGGCGACCGAGGGCGCCGAGGTGGCCGAGGTCGCCGAGGTGCTGGCGGCCACCCACCCGGTGCCGCTGGTCGAGCCGGCCCGGGTGCGGCGCGACGACCCGCGGCCGCTGTTCGTCGGGTTCGGCGCGGCCAGCGTGGTCGAGCCGCTCACCGAACTGGTCCGCCTCGGCCTGATCAACGGGGGTCACGAATGAGCCGCTACGGCATCGAAAACCTGCCCTACGGCGTGTTCCGGCGACCCGGCGAGGCGCCGCGTCTCGGCGTACGGCTGGGATCAACTGTTGTTGATCTTTCGCCGTTGGGTGGCCTGTTGCATCAGTCGACGCTGAACCCGCTGATGGCGGCCGGTCGAGCACAGTGGACGGCGGCGCGCGCGGCGATCGTCGAGTACGTGTCGGCCGGGCCGGCGCGCATCCCGCTGAGCGACGTCACGCTGGACCTGCCGTTCGAGGTGGCCGACTACACGGATTTCTACTCGTCCGAGCAGCACGCGCTGAACGTGTCGGCGATCCTGCGGCCCGATTCGCCGGGGCTGCCCGAGCACTGGCGGCACCTGCCGATCGGCTATCACGGGCGGTCGAGCACGGTCGTCGTCTCCGGCACGCCGATCCGCCGGCCGTCCGGGCAGCTCGGCGCGGGCGTCTTCGGGCCCAGCCGGCGGCTCGACATCGAGGCCGAGGTCGGGTTCGTGGTCGGCGTCGGCGGGCGGCGGATCCACACCGACGACTTCGCCGAGCACGTCTTCGGCATCACGCTGGTCAACGACTGGTCGGCCCGCGACATCCAGGCCTGGGAATATCGGCCCCTGGGGCCCTTCCTCGCGAAATCCTTTGCCACGTCCGTTTCGCCGTGGATCGTCCCGCTGGACGCGCTCGCCCCGGTCCCCGCGAATCCCCAGGATCCGCAGCCCCTCGACTATCTGCTGCCCGCGGGCCCCGGCTTCGACCTGCGGCTGTCGGTCGAGTGGAACGACACCCGGGTCAGCGCCCCGCCCTTCGCCGCGATGTACTGGACGGCCGCCCAGCAACTCGCGCACTTGACCAGCAACGGCGCCTCGGTGCGGACCGGCGACCTCTACGCCTCCGGCACGGTCTCCGGCAACTCGCGGGACGAGGTCGGCTCGTTCCTGGAACTGACGCTGAGCGGCAAGGAGCCGGTGAAACTGTCGGATGGCAGCACGCGCGGCTTCCTCGAGGACGGCGACAAGGTCACCATCAGCGGCACGACCATCGGCGCGGCCGGCGTGGAGATCGGTTTGGGCGAAGTGACCGGAACCATCCTCGCCTAGTGTTTCGGGCCGTACCCTCGTAGCGTGTACGCGGGAGGTCACTCTATGTCGACGGTCGCGGTGACACGCTTGATCGAGGCGCCGGTCGCCGCGGTCTGGCAGGTGTTCACCGACCTCGGCCGGCGGCGGCAGTGGCTGTCCGCCGTCACCGCCGTCGAGGTGCTCACCGAGGGGCCGTTCGGGGCCGGCACCACCTGGCGGGAAACTCGCCGGATGGCCGACGGCGGCGAGATCACCGAGGAGTTCCGGGTCCACGAGTGCGTGATTCCCGAGCTGTTCGTGGTCACCTCGCCCGGCATCGGCGCCGACTACCGGATGACGTATTCGTTCGTCCCGATCGTCGCCGGCCGGCATCGCGGCGGCACGATGGTCACCGTGGTCCAGGACGGCATGGCCACCGCGCCGGCCGGCCGGTTCCTGGCTCTGATCTTCGGCGGGCTCGCGGCCGGCACCGCCGAGGGTGCCCTACGTCGCGACCTGGACGATCTGGCCGCCGCAGCCTGAACAGCGCCTGTGTCGAAGTGGGAGACGGGCTGCGGCGTGGCCCAGCCCCCGCCTGGCCGCACGCCGCGAACACCCGAATACAACCCCGGTATTCGGGCGCCTGCGGCGCGCACCCAGACGACGCCTGGACCTCGCCTCGCTCCGGCCCCCCTTCGACACAGGCGCTAGGCTTTCGGCGTGTTCCGGGTACTTCTGCGGTCGCTGTTCGCGCTGGTCGTGGCCGCCGCGGCGGTCCTGATCGGCTGGCGCGTGCTGCGCCCGGCCGAGGTGCTGGCCACCGTCAAGCCGCCCTACCCTCGGCCGCCGGCGGTCTGGCCGCATGCCTACGGGCGTACGCCGGTGGCCCCGCTGTTCGTCGACGACCGTGTGCGCGTCTACGCGTCGAAGCGGCAGGTCCGGGCGGACGCGCCGGTCAACGCCGACACGGTCCGTACCGCGATCTGGTCCTTCCGCCGCTGGCCCGAGCAGCTCAACGCGGTGGTGGCGGCCGGCCGTACGGTGATCAGCCGCTGGTCGGACGGCGAGCTGGTGGCCATCGACGGCGAAACCGGCAAGATCATCTGGCGTGCCCCGGGCCCGTCGACGTCCGGCTACGCCGGCCATCGCACCGGCGCCGAGACCGTCTGGGAGCCGGAAAACCTGCGGGTGGCCGGGCCGAGCGTGCTGGTGACGGCCGGTGGCCAGATCCTTGCGTACGACGTGAGCACCGGAACCCGCCGGTGGACGGCCCCGATCGCGTGCGGCAACGGCTTCACCACGGCCGGCGGCCAGGTGGTCTGCCCGTCCGGCGCGCTGGACGTGGCCACCGGCTCGGCGGTCGCCTCGTTCCCGGCCGGCCCGTACACGCCGGTCGGCTGCGGCCTGGCCTCGTCGGCGTGCGCCGGCATGCGCGACGCCGCCGGGCACGGGTGGCTCACCGGCGGGGCCACGCCGGTGCGGGCCGCCGCCCTCGACCGGCCGGACGCCACGGTCGCGGCCGGCCTGGTCTTCTACCCGGTAGGGGAGACGTTGCGCTCGGTCGACCCGCTGACCGGGGCGGTGCGGCACGACTACCCGGCCGGGCAGGTGCTGGGCGTCTCGGCGGGGCGGGTCGTGCTGCTGACCGGGGGCCGGACGCTGCTCGCGATCGACCCGCGGACGGGGCAGACCGTGGTGAGCTATCCCCTGACGTACGAGACGGAGAAGTTGACCTGGGATCCCGGCCGCTGGCAGGTCACCGACCGGTTCGTGGCCGTCGAGCGGCTGGCCAGGGACCGCCCGCCCGACCCGGACGTCTCCAGCTACTACTTCTCGGTCGACACGGTGGTGCTGGCCGAGCTGTGACTACTGTGGTCGCATGGCGGACCCGCGGGTGGTGCTCACCGGCCTGACGATGGGCGAGTCGGTGCGCTGGCACGAGGGGCGCCTGTGGTTCTGCGACTGGGGCGCCGGCTCGGTGATCCGGGTCGACGGCGGCTCGCCCACGGTGGTCGCTCAGTTCCGGGGCCTGCCCTGCTGCATCGACTGGCTTCCCGACGGCTCCCTGCTGACCCTGGACGGCCCTGCCGCTCGCCTGCTGCGCGATGGAGCGTTTTACGCTGATTTGTCGGATATAGACGGCGCGCACCCATGGAACGACATCGCCACCGACTCGCGCGGCAACGCCTTCGTCAACAACATCGGCTACGACTTCCCGGCCGGCGCGCCGGCCCCCGGCCTGATCGCCGTCGTGACGCCCGACGGCAAGGCCCGCCAGGTGGCCGACGACCTGCTGTTCCCCAACGGCATGGCGATCACCGCCGACGACCGCACGCTGATCGTCGCCGAGTCGCACGGCGCCCGCCTGACCGCCTACGACCTCGCCCCCGACGGCACCCTGTCGAACCGCCGCGTCTGGGCCGACCTGCCCGGCGACGCCCCCGACGGCATCGCCATCGACGCCACCGGCGCGGTCTGGTACGCCAGCGTCCCGGGGCGCCATTGCCGCCGCATCCGCGAGGGCGGCGAGGTGCTGGATACGGTCGCTCTCCCGGACGGCGCCTTCGACTGCGCCATCACCGACGACCAGCAGACCCTGTACGCGGTAACTGCCGACTTCACTGACCCCCAGGCCATGTTCACCGGCCAGACCGGCCGGCTCTTCGAAATCCCCCGCAACTGCCGGTAGGTCTTGGGCCGGGCCCGCCCGGCGGCCGGGGTCGGGGATGTTGATGCAGTCGGCGGCCCCTGGCACGCCGGGGACTCGGCTGTCGCTCGTACGGTAAAGGCGGTTGAAGTGCTGCTTTCGGCGAGAAGAGGCAAACGTCAGGGGCGGGCGCCGATCTGCAGGGTGAGCGCCGGCTTCGTCACCTCGGCGAAGAAGTCGTTGCCCTTGTCGTCGACGACGATGAAGGCGGGGAAGTCTTCCACCTCGATCTTCCAGACCGCTTCCATGCCCAGCTCGGGGTATTCCAGCACCTCGACGTGCCGGATGCAGTCCTGGGCCAGGCGGGCGGCCGGGCCGCCGATCGAGCCGAGGTAGAAACCGCCGTGGGTTTGGCAGGCCTTGGTGACCTGGTTGGAGCGGTTGCCCTTGGCCAGCATCACCAGGGAGCCGCCGGCGGCCTGGAACTGCTCGACGTAGGCGTCCATCCGGCCCGCCGTGGTCGGGCCGAACGAGCCGGACGCGTACCCCTCGGGGGTCTTGGCCGGGCCGGCGTAGTAGACCGCGTGGTCGCGCAGGTACTGCGGCATCGGCTCGCCGGCGGCCAGGCGCTCGGAGATCTTCGCGTGCGCGATGTCGCGGGCCACCACCAGCGGGCCGGTCAGCGACAGGCGGGTCTTTACCGGGTATTGGGCCAGCCCGGCTCGGATCTCGGCCATCGGGCGGTTCAGGTCGACCCGGACGACCGGGCCCTCGTCCAGCTCGACATCCGGGAGGAAGCGGGCCGGGTCGGGCTCGAGGCGCTCCAGCCAGACGCCGGACGGGGTGATCTTCGCCAGGGCCTGGCGGTCGGCCGAGCAGGAGACCGCGATGGCGACCGGGCAGGAGGCGCCGTGCCGGGGGAGGCGGATCACGCGTACGTCATGGCAGAAGTAACGGCCGCCGAACTGGGCGCCGATGCCGAAGCCGCGGGTCAGTTCCAGGACCGCGGCCTCCAGCTCCACGTCGCGGAAGCCGTGCGCGGACATCGTGCCGTGCCGGGGCAGGTTGTCCAGATATTTGGCGCTCGCGAGCTTCGCGGTCTTCAGCGCGTACTCGCCGCTGGTGCCGCCGATGACCACGGCCAGGTGGTACGGCGGGCAGGCCGAGGTGCCGATCAGGCGCAGCTTCTCGTCCAGGAACTCCATCATCCGCGCCGGGTTCAGCAGCGCCTTCGTCTCCTGGTACAGGTACGACTTGTTGGCGGAGCCGCCGCCCTTGGCCATGAACAGGAATTTGTACGCGTCCGGCTGGCCGCCCGGGTCCTCGGCGTACAACTCGATCTGGGCCGGCAGGTTGGAGCCGGTGTTCCGCTCGTCCCACATGGTGAGCGGCGCGAGCTGGGAGTAGCGCAGGTTGAGCCGGGTGTACGCCTGGTACACGCCCTGCGCGATGGCCTCCTCGTCGGTGCCGTCGGTCAGCACGTGCCGGCCGCGCTTGCCCATCACGATCGCGGTGCCGGTGTCCTGGCACATCGGGAGCACGCCGCCGGCCGCGATATTCGCGTTGCGCAGCAGGTCGAGCGCCACGAAGCGGTCGTTGGGCGACGCCTTCGGATCGTCGATGATCGAGCGCAGCTGGGACAGGTGCGCCGGGCGCAGGAAGTGGGCGATGTCGTGCATCGCCTCGGCGGTGAGCTGGGTGATCACCGCCGGGTCGACGGTGAGGAACCGGCGGCCGCCAGGCCCGTGCACCACGTCCACGCCCTCGTCCGTGACCAGTCGGTACTCGGTCAGGTCGTCGCCGATCGGCAACAGCGGCGAGTACGAGAATGCGGCGCCTCTGCTCATGACGGGCAAGCCTAGGACAGCGGCGCCTGGTGATGCGAACCGATCCGGCCGCACGCCGCATACCAGTTCGGTCAAGCAAACGGCAGGTACGCCATGTCACGCCCGTCGACGGCGATCATTCCGTGCGGTCCGGCGGCGAAAATCTTGGCACTTGTCCGTACCTCGGCCAGCACGCGGCCGTCCGTGGGGGAGATCGCGGTGACGCGGGCGGGCTTCGGCGTGACGATGATCACGGCGTACGGGGTGAGCGCGGCCGACGTCCCCGAGGCGGCCGGCCGGCTCCAGCCGATCCGGCCGGTGGCCATCGAGAAGCCCCGCAGCGTGGCCTGGTCCGCGCTGCGGATCACCGCGGACCCGTCGTCGACCGCCAGCACCTGCTCGCCCTTCGCGCCGTGCCAGAGCACCCGCCCGTCATGCGCGTCGATCAGCTCCTGCTTGCCGACCGGGTCGACGCCGAGCACCACGTCCTCGCCGCCGGCCGGGTCCCGGTCCTGCTTGCAGCTGGAGCCGTTGGCGGCGGTCCGCAGGTTGAGCCCGTCCCGCTTCCAGACCACGCCGTTGCCCGGCGGGTCGGTGGCCACCACGCCGTAGTAGCAGGTGCCGTCGGCGGACGTGCCGGTCACCGTGAGCACCCGGCCGCCGGCCACCGCGATCCGCTGGTCGTCGGCGGTCTGCGCGGTCTGCACGAGCTTGCCGCTGGCCGTGTCGATCACCCGTACGCTGTGGCCGTCCGGCAGCCCGATCAGGTCCGGCATGTCGCGCGGCCCGGCCACGTTGTCGTCGATGCCGTCGGCGCCGATCGGGTTGGTGTCCGGCAGGTCCGGGTTGGCGGCGTCGAGCACGAAGCCGATCCCGCCGGTGCCGACCCGCCAGCGGGCGTTGCCCTTGGTGTCCCAGGCGGTGAGCTCGCAGTCGCCGCCCTTGGCGCAGTGCAGGTCGAGGATGCCGGTGCGGTACGTCCAGACCGCGGTGGCCTGGTTGTCGGTGCGCTTGGCGACCCCGGTGCGCGGGTCGAGCACCTGGTAGCCCTTGGTGAGCAGCTTGCCGGTGACCACCACGGCGTCGGCGCCCTCGCCGGCCACGGCCGCCCAGTCGGCGCTGTTGTCCCACAGCTTGACGCCGGCGCCGAGCCCGTACGCCTCGACCGAGGTGCGGTACTCGACGATCACCGCGGTGCCGGCGATGGTGACGTTCTGCGGGCTGCCGCCGATCCGGGTCTGCCACTGGGACGCGCCGGCGGCGATCGGCTCGCTCGTGTTGATCCAGTCCCACACCTTGGGCCACGGATTCCAGACGTTCGTGGTG
The DNA here is from genome assembly GCF_000721705.1 of Actinoplanes subtropicus. Classification (GTDB taxonomy): domain Bacteria; phylum Actinomycetota; class Actinomycetes; order Mycobacteriales; family Micromonosporaceae; genus Actinoplanes; species Actinoplanes subtropicus. Next base: position 157,208 of record NZ_JOJL01000031.1, on the reverse strand, counting down.
GCGAGCACGACGATCAGCACGATGGCGGCCAGCGCATAGCCGCGCCACGGACTGCCACCCGACGCCATGGTCGACAACCTAACGACGTCGATCACCCGCGCGAAGGATCTCGATATGTCCGTGTCGACGGCTTATGCGCCGGATGCGGCCCGGACCAGCGGCAACGTGCGATAGGGGATCAACTCGGCCAGGGCGATGATGGTCGACGCGCGCACGATGCCCTCGTAGCCGACGATCTGGTCGATCACCCGCTGCAGGTCGGCGTTGGACCGGGCCACGATCCGGCACAGCAGGTCGCCGCTGCCGGTGATGGTGTGTGCCTCCAGCACCTCGGGGATCTCCGCGAGGTGATCGGCGACGGCCTGATGCCCGTACCGCTGGCTGATCTCCAGCGTCACGAAGCTCATCACGCCGAACCCGATCGCCTCCGGAAGGACCTCCGGCCCGAAGCCCTTGATCGCGCCGCGCGCGATCAGTTTGTCCAGCCGGGCTTGAACGGTTCCGCGCGCGACCGCCAACCGCCGGGACATTTCGAGTACGCCGATGCGCGGCTCCGCTTCCAGCAGTTCCACGATCCGGGCATCGAGCGCGTCGAGCTGGACAACCTGCATGGTCATACCCGCAAGCTACCGTACGAGTTGCGCAGAGTGTCCAGCGAAAACGTCAACTGTTGCCCACTGTTCCCGACAGGGGCAGCCTCGGCACATGACGCAGACGATGGAACATACGACAACGACGTCCGACGTCTTCCCCGTCAAGGGCGTCGACTACCTCCAATTCCTGGTGGGCAACGCGAAGCAGGCGGCCCACTACTACTCGACCGCCTTCGGCATGACCTGTGTCGCCTATCGCGGGCCCGAGCAGGGTTATCGCGACCACGCGGAGTACGTGCTGGTTAGCGGCGCGGCCCGATTCCTGATCACGGGCGCGGTGCACACCGGGGCGCCCGGCGCCGAGCACGTCGTCAAGCACAGCGACGGCATCTACGACATCGCGCTCGAGGTGCCCGACGTCGACGCCGCGTACCTGCACGCGATCAACGCGGGCGCGCGCGGGGTGAGCGAGCCGTACGACGTCAAGGACGAGCACGGCACGGTCCGGATCGCGGCGATCGCCACCTACGGCGACACCATCCACTCGCTGGTCGACCGCTCCGGCTACGACGGCCCCTTCCTGCCCGGCTTCGTGACCCGCGCGCCGATCGTCTCCCCTCCGGAGAAGCGCTACTTCCAGGCCGTCGACCACGTGGTCGGCAACGTCGAACTCGGCAAGATGGACGAGTGGGTGGAGTTCTACGGCCGCGTCATGGGCTTCACCAACATGGCCGAGTTCATCGGTGACGACATCGCCACCGACTACTCCGCGCTGATGTCCAAGGTCGTCGCCGACGGCAGCCGCAAGGTCAAGTTCCCGTTGAACGAGCCGGCCGTGTCGAAGCGCAAGTCGCAGATCGACGAGTACCTCGAGTTCTACGGCGGCCCGGGCGCCCAGCACATCGCCATCGCCACCAACGACATCATCCGCAGCGTCGACGCGATGGTGGCGGCCGGCTGCGAGTTCCTCGACACGCCGGACTCCTACTACGACGACCCGACGCTGCGGGCGCGGATCGGCAAGGTGCGGGTGCCGATCGAGGAGCTCAAGAAGCGCAAGATCCTGGTCGACCGGGACGAGGACGGCTACCTGCTGCAGATCTTCACGAAGCCGGTGCAGGACCGGCCGACGGTCTTCTTCGAGCTGATCGAGCGGCACGGGTCGCTGGGCTTCGGCAAGGGCAACTTCAAGGCGCTCTTCGAGGCCATCGAGCGGGAGCAGGAGCTTCGCGGCAACCTGTAACACTGAGCGCGTGACGCAGTCTCCGGGGTACGGGCCACCGTCGGGTCAACCGGCGGTGCCCGGCGGCCCACCCCAGCCGATTCGGCCGCCTTATCCGCCTTATCCCGGTTATCTGCCGCCGCCCGGGTATTACTGGCCGATGCGGCCGCTGCCGGTCAGCCCGGCCGGCGTGCCGCTCGCCGACTTCGGGACGCGCCTCGCCGCGTACCTCATCGACGGGGTCATCCTCGGGTTCGGCAGCATGATCGTCCTGGTGCCGGCCGTCCTGGTGGCCGCACACTGGTGGCTGCCCGGCCACGGCGTCGAGGACAACGCCTCCGGCGAGGTCTTCTTCCGTGACTTCCTCCTGCCGTTCCTGCTGTTCGAGGCCGGCTTCTTCGTCTTCATCCTGCTCGTCTACTACGGGTACTTCGTCGAGTACATGCACCGGAAAGGCGAGACGCTGGGCAAGAAGATCATGAAGATCCGGGTGGTGCCGATCGATCCGTCGGCCCGGCTGACCCGCGGTATGGCGGCCAAGCGCTACCTCGTCCAGTTCATCGCCGGCACCTTCGTCCCGTTCTTCAACTATCTCGACGGGCTGTGGCAGCTGTGGGACAAGCCGTACCTGCAGACCCTGCACGACAAGGCGGCCCATACCGTGGTGGTTAAGGTTTCCGCATGAGTTCGTTGCCCGCCGGCTGGTACAAGGATCCGGCCGACACCACCACCCAGCGCTACTGGGACGGTGAGGGCTGGATCGGAAAGGCCATCCCGGCCGACGCGGTCCCGCCGGACGGCCCGCCCCCGGTCGAGGAGCCGCCGCCCGCCACCCTGGTCGGCGCGCCCGCCGAGGCGCCGGTCGAGACGCCGTCCTGGATGCCGCCGCCGCAGCAGCAGGCCCCGCCCGGCTGGGGTCCGATGCCCCCGCCCCCGCCCGGCTGGCAGCCCCCGCCCGGCTGGCAGCCCCCGCCCGGCTGGCAGCCCCCGCCGGGATGGCAGCAGCCGCCGGCCTGGCAGCAGATCGGGGCGTATCCGTATCCGGTCGAGGCCCGCCCGCACGGCTTCGCGCTGGCCGGGCTGGGCCCGCGCCTGGTCGCCCGGCTGTTCGACATTGCGGCGGTGCTGCTGCTCAACGTGGTGGGCAACGGCTGGTTCGCGTACCAGTGGTGGCAGGAGTTCCTGCCGCTCTACCGCGACACGATGAATACGATGGCGAACGGCGGCAGTGCCTTCGCCACGCAGTCCGCGGCCTTCTCCCGGATGGACGGGCTGCTCTTGGCCATGCTGATCGTGGCCACCCTGTTGTGGTTGCTCTACGAGGCGCCGGCGACCGCCGGCAGCGGGCAGACCCTGGGCAAACGGATCATGCGGATCAAGGTGGTCGCGCTGGAGAACACCGAGCCGCTCGGCTTCGGCCGCGCCTTCGGCCGCTGGGCTCGGCTCGGCCTGTGGACCCCGGCGTGGAGCTGCTACGGGATAGGGCTGGTCCTGCAGTTCATCGACTCGCTCTCGCCCGTGTTCGACCAGCAACTCCGGCAGGCGTACCACGACAAGACCGCGCGTACGGTCGTCATCGCCCTGCCCCCGCACAGCAGGCAGCCCGCCGACATTTCGGCAACCCAAGACCAGAACGAGGGACGACGATGACCCGCCTCACCCGCGCCGACCTGGACGGACTGCCCGCCTACGTGCCCGGCCGCAACCTCGCCGACCTGACTCGCGAGCTCGGCATCGCCGAGGCGATCAAGCTCGCCAGCAACGAGGTGCCGTACGGGCCGCTGCCCGGCGTCGTCGAGGCGGTGACCGAGGCGATGCTCTCCTCGCACCGCTACCCCGACATGGGCGCGGTCGAGCTGCGTGAGGCGCTGGGCGAGCGGTACGGCGTGACCGCCGACCGGATCGTCACCGGCTGCGGCTCGGTGGGGCTGACCGAGATCCTGGTCAAGGCCACCTGCCTGCCGGGCGACGAGATCGTCTACGCCTGGCGGTCGTTCGAGGCGTACCCGATCATCTCGGCCGGCTCCGGCGCGAGCAGCGTGCGGGTGCCGAACACCGCGGGGCACGCGCACGACCTCGGCGCGATGGCCGACGCCATCACCGACCGGACCAGGCTGGTCTTCGTCTGCAACCCGAACAACCCGACCGGCACCGCGGTACGCCGGGCGGAGCTCGACCGGTTCCTCGCCGACGTGCCGTCCGACGTGCTGGTGGTGCTGGACGAGGCGTACCGGGAAATGGTCACCGACCCGGAGGTGCCGGACGGCATCACCACGTACGCCGACCGGCCGAACGTGCTGGTGCTGCGCACGATGTCGAAGGCGTGGGGCCTGGCCGGCCTGCGGATGGGCTTCCTGGTCGCGCAGCCCGAGGTGGCCGCCGCGATCCGCAAGGTGCTCACCCCGTTCTCGACCAGCCTGGTCGCGCAGGCCGCGGCGCTGGCCGCGCTGCCGCAGGAACCCGAGGTCAAGCGCCGCTGCGCGCTGGTCGTCGCCGAGCGGGCCCGGGTCACCGAGGCGCTGCGCAAACTGCACGTGGACGTGCCGGAGAGCCAGGCCAACTTCGTCTGGCTGCCGCTGGGCGACCAGGCGGCGCAGTTCGGCGCGGCCTGCGAGGCGCGCGGGGTGATCGTGCGCCCGTTCCAGGGCGATGGTGTCCGGGTCACGATCGGCACGCCGGAGGAGAACGACGCTTTCCTGGCCGCCGCCGAGGTCGCCCTCGACCTAGCCTGAGGTGCCGCAGTAACCGGCGACCGGGGTCAGCCACTCGGTGAACTGCGCCTGGACCGTCCTGTTGAGGTCGGCCATCGACTTGACCTGGTCCATGTAGCGGTGGTCGGCGGCGCTGCTCTCCAGCTTCGCCGCGGAGACCCGGCCGGCCGCCTGGAACTGCGGGTCCTCGGCCTCGGCCGTCGCCGTGCGGATCTTCGTGGCCGCCGCCTTGAGCTGGCCGGCCGCGGTGGCCTCGGCCTTCTCCGCGTCGGCGGTCTGCTTGGCCTCCTTGTAGGTGACCATGCGGCCCATCGCGGTGCCGAACGCGCGCAACTCGTTGGTGTACAGCGACTGGAGCTTGCCGCAGACCAGCTTGGTGCTGGCCGAGTAGTCGGGCGCCGGCTCGCTGCTCGGCGCCGCGGTAGCGGCGCTCCGGGCGGGGTCCGCGGCCTGGGTCTTGGCCTTCGCGTCGCTGTCGCAGGCGGCGCCGGCCAGCAGGGTGCCGCCGGCGATCACGGCCAGGATGGCGCGTCGCATCAGGAAGATCCTTCTCGTCGGGGACGGGCGAACCTTGCCGACGTTACGTTCCGATGCCGGTGTCGTCCAACCGAGAGTGATCATCGCGATACGAACAGCCCGCCCGTGCTCACCGCCCGGGCGGGCTGCACCTCCCCCGTTGGGTACTGCCACGAAGCCCCACCGCGCTGGGGCGATGCCTTGGGAACATCCACGGTGGGGCGACGTTCGCCTAGACTGCCGTGTCGCGCTATCGGATCGCTGTCGATCCGCTATCGCCGGCCCGGCTAGGCTCGGGCACTTACGGATCGGAGTCGCGCACATGCGATACCGCATTCTAGGGCCACTGTCCGTCACCGAGGATGGACAGCCAGTAGCGATTACTGCGGGGCGTGATCGGATCCTGCTCGCCGCGTTACTCCTGCACGCCGGTCGGGTGGTCGACCACGCCACGCTCGCCGAGGCGCTGTGGGGTATCGGGCCACCCTCGACCGCCCGCAGCCAGCTGCAGATCTGCGTGTCCCGGCTGCGCCGCCGCCTGCCCCCGGAGACGATCGGCAGCGACCCGGCCGGCTATCGCCTGACCTGCGCTCCGGACGATCTGGACGTCGCCCTTTTCACCCGTCTGGTGGCCCAGGCCCGGGCCGGCCGCGACGCGGCGCTCTATCGCGAGGCGCTGGATCTGTGGCGCGGCGAGGCGCTGGTCGGCATCGACAGCCAACCGATCCGGGCCGGCGCCGCGGCCCTCGACGAGCAGTACGTGGCGGCCGTGGAGGAGTGGGCCGAGCTGGAGCTGGCGGCCGGCCGCGACCGCGAGCTGATCGGCCCGCTGGGCACGGCGGTCGAGCGGTTCCCGCTGCGCGAACGGCCGCGCGGCCAGCTGATCCGGGCGCTGGCGGGAGCGGGCCGGGTCGCCGACGCGCTGGCCGAGTTTCGCCGGACCCGCGACCTGCTGGTCGAGGAGCTGGGCATCGAGCCGGGCGTGGAGCTGCAGGACGTACACCGGCGGGTGTTGAACGGCGGGGAGGCGGCGCAGGTCCGCAGCCTGCCCCGGACGGTCGGCGATTTCACCGGGCGTGCGGACGTGGTCGCCCGCCTGCTGGCCGAGCTGGACCGCGGCGACCCCGCGATCGCGGTGATCGACGGCATGCCGGGCAGCGGCAAGACCACCCTCGCCCTGCACGTGGCGTCGCTGGTCGGCCCCCGCTATCCGGACGCCCATCTCTTCGTCGACCTGCACGGGCACAGCGCCGAGCAGCCGCTCGAGCCGGGCGCCGCGCTGCTGATCCTGCTCCGGCAGCTGGGCATTCCGGCCGCCGCGATCCCCGCCGAGCTGCCTGACCGGATCACCCTGTGGCGTAACGAGCTGGCCGCGCGACGGGCCCTGGTGATCTTCGACAACGCGTACTCCAGCGCGCAGCTGGCCGAGCTGCTGCCCACCGGGCCGGGCAGCGCGGCGCTGGTGACCAGCCGGCGGCGGCTGATCGGCCTGGACGGCGTGCACCCCGAGTCGCTCGCCGTGCTCTCGTCCGAGGATGCGCTGGCGTTGCTGGCCCGGATCGCCGGCGGCCGGATCGCGGCGGAGCCGGCGGCGGCGGCGGAGGTGGTGCGCCGCTGCGGCGGGCTGCCGCTGGCGTTGCGGCTGGCCGGGGCACGACTGGCGCATCGGCCACGGTGGCGGGTGGCCGATCTGGTCCGGCGGCTGGGCGAGTCGGCGCTGCCCGAGCTCGCCGCCGAGGACCGGTCGGTGGCGGCCGCGTTCGCTCTCTCGTACGGCCAGCTGGGCGAGTCGGCGCGGCGGCTGTTCCGGCTGCTGGGGGCGTACCCCGCGCCGCTGTTCGACGGTCTCGCCGCGGCGGCCCTGGCGGGGTTGCCGCTGGACGAGGCGCAGGACCTCCTCGACGACCTGATCGACGGACACCTGCTGGACGAGCCCGAGCCCGGCATCTTCCGCCTGCACGACCTGCTCCGCGAGTACGCGGCCGCGCTCGCCGGTGAGCTGCCGCCGGAGGCTGCCGAGGCGGTTCTGGACCTGCAGACGCACGCCTTCGCGGCGGCGTTGCCACCCCGGGACCGGACCAGGCTGCGACGGGACATCGGCACGCACGAGCCGATGCGCCCCGATCTGATCGCCGCGCTGACCGATCCGGTGGCTCGCTTCGAATGGGAGCGACCGCAGCTGGGTGCCTGCGTCGAGATGGCTGGTGACTCCCGGTACGCCTGGTGGATCCCGCGGGCGGCGTGGTGGTTCCTGTTCAACGGCGGCTACAACGACGACCTGCGAGCGGTTTTCGAGCAGAGCATGCGCGGCGTCGAGAAGACTGGCGATCGGCAGGGCATCGCCATCGTTGCGAACTACCTCGCGTCCGCGTACATCCGGGTGTTCGACTACCCGCGCGCCCTGGAGATGGTGGACCGCTCGATCCGCCTGCACGAGCAGCTGGGCAACTGGCGTGCGGTCGCGACCACGCTCGGCAACCGGGCCGGCGTCTGTGCCGCAGCCGGCCGATTCGCCGAGTGCGTCGCCGCGGGACAGGAGACTTTGCGGCTGCGCGCCCTTTACCCGGATGCCACCTACTCATCCTCGGCACTCACGCATCTGGCCTTTGGATATGCGCGGCTCGGCCAGTACGCGGAGGCGCTGCGGTACTGCCGGCGCGCGCTGTTCCTCTCGGTCGAGCAAGGCGACACCGGTTTTACCGCCATCGCCTTGCTCAATATCCAGAAGTACAAGCGGGAGGCCGGCCTGGGCTCCCTGGCGGCCGCCGATCGATACGTCGCCGCTGCCCTGCGGCTTACGCGTTTGAGCGGCAACCGGGCGATCGAGGCGGAGGTGCTGAACGAGAAGGCCATCGTGCTCCGTTACCGGGGCCGGCACGACGACGCCATGGCGATGCACGAGGCGGCGATCTCGATCGTTCGGCGGACCTCGGACCGGCTGTACGAGGTGGAGTTCCTCCAGGATCTCGCGAGCACCCGCGGGGCGGCCGGGGACCGCGTGGGCGCACTCGAGCTGCACCGGCGGGTACTGGGGTACGCCCAGAAGCACGGGATGGCCTATCTGGCCGCGCGCGCCGACGCCGGGATCGCCGAGTGCCTCGCCGGTGGTGATCCGGAGCAGGCCCGTCGCTCGTGGCTGGTGGCGTTGGAAACATTCCGCGAATTGGGCGTGCCGGAGCGGTTCGAGGTGGAACGGCGGCTCGCGGCGGCGTCGTGAAGTACCGCAGCTCGGCCTCGGCGACTGTCTCGCCGGCACCGATCCCGGAGCCGCCCGCAAGCAATGGCGCCTAGCGCTGGGGATCTTCACCGAGATTCAGGTGCCGGCGCGGTTCGACGCCCGGCGCCGGCTGGGTGGCGAGGATCAACTGCGGGCCGCCGCGGGGCGAGGGACGATGGAGCGGTGACTACCGAGCAGAGTGGCTACCGGGTCGAGCGGGACACGATGGGCGAGGTCCGGGTGCCGGCCGACGCTCTCTGGCGGGCGCAGACCCAGCGGGCGGTGGAGAACTTCCCGATCTCCGGCCGTGGGCTCGAGCCGGCCCACATCGCCGCGCTCGCCCAGATCAAGGGGGCGGCCGCGCAGGTCAACGCGGCCCTCGGCGTACTCGATGAAGATCTTGCCAAGGCGATCGCGACGGCGGCGGCGCACGTGGCCGCCGGGGGTTACGACGACCAGTTCCCGATCGACGTGTTCCAGACCGGGTCGGGCACCTCGTCGAACATGAACGCCAACGAGGTCATCGCCACCCTCGCGGCCCGCGAGCTGGGCCGCCCGGTGCACCCGAACGACCACGTCAACGCCTCGCAGTCGAGCAACGACGTCTTCCCCTCGTCGATCCACCTGGCCGCGACCCAGGCGGTGGTGTCCGACCTGATCCCGGCCCTGGAATACCTGGCCGGCGCGCTCAGTGCCAAGGCCGAGCAGTGGGCCACCGTGGTCAAGAGCGGCCGGACGCACCTGATGGACGCCACCCCGGTCACCCTCGGGCAGGAGTTCTCCGGGTACGCCCAGCAGGTCGCCAACGGCGTCGCCCGGCTGCACGCCGCCCTCCCGCGGCTGGCCGAGCTCCCGCTGGGCGGCACCGCCGTCGGCACCGGCGTGAACACCCCGCCCGGCTTCGCCCCCGCGGTGATCGCGCGGCTGGCCGAGACCACCGGCCTGCCGCTGACCGAGGCGCCCAACCACTTCGAGGCGCAGGGCGCCCGGGACGGCCTGGTCGAGACGTCCGGCCAGCTCCGGACGATCGCGGTCGGGCTCTACAAGATCGTCAACGACATCCGCTGGATGGGCTCGGGGCCGCGGGCCGGCCTGCGCGAGCTGCGCCTGCCCGACCTGCAGCCCGGCTCCTCGATCATGCCGGGCAAGGTGAACCCGGTGGTGCCGGAGGCGGTCCGCCAGGTCTGCGCCCAGGTGATCGGCAACGACGCGACCGTGGCCTTCGCCGGCACCCAGGGCGACTTCGAGCTCAACGTGATGCTCCCGGTGATGGCCCGCAACCTGCTCGAGTCGATCCGGCTGCTGGCCGCCGTGTCCCGGCTGCTCGCCGACCGCTGCATCGCCGGGCTGGAGCCGAACGTCGAGGTCGCGCTCGGTTACGCGGAGGGATCGCCGTCGATCGTCACCCCGCTCAACCGGTACATCGGGTACGAGGAGGGCGCGGCGATCGCGAAGGCCGCGCTCGCCTCCGGGCGGACGATCCGGGAGCTGGTGATCGAGCGCGGGCACGTGGCTGACGGACATCTGACCGAGGAGCAGTTGGACCAGGCTCTCGACGTGCTCCGGATGACCCGTCCGTGAGCAAGCTCGCTACCCTTGTACGGTGACGCTGCGCTTGTACGACACCGCGACCCGATCCGTCCGGGATTTCGTCCCGAAGACGCCCGGTCAGGTCGGGATCTACCTGTGTGGCCTGACCGTGCAGTCCGTGCCGCACATCGGTCACCTGCGGTCCGCGGTGAACTACGACGTGCTGCGGCGCTGGCTGCTGCACACCAACCACGAGGTCACCTTCGTCCGCAACATCACCGACGTCGACGACAAGATTCTCGACAAGGCCAACGCGTCGGGCCGGCCGTTCTGGGCGATCGCCTTCGCGAACAAGCTGGTGCTGGATGCGAACTATCGCGATCTCAACGTCCTGCCGCCGACCTACGAGCCGCTCGCGACCGGCCACATCCCGGAGATGCATGAGCTGATCGCCGAGCTCATCTCGCGCGGTCACGCCTATCCGGCGGCCGGCGGCAACGGCGATGTCTACTTCGACGTTCCGTCATATCCGGAATATGGCGCCCTCTCCGGCCAGAATCCCGATGACATGCGCCCGCCGACCGACGGCGGCGAGCCGGACAAGCGGGACTACCGCGACTTCGCGCTGTGGAAGGGCATCAAGGCCGACGAGCCGGCCGATGCCTCGTGGCCGTCGCCGTGGGGCCGCGGCCGTCCCGGCTGGCACATCGAGTGCTCCGCGATGGCCCGGCGCTACCTGGGTGACGAGTTCGACATCCACGGCGGCGGCCTCGACCTGACCTTCCCGCACCACGAGAACGAGATCGCCCAGTCCCGCTCGGCCGGTCTCAAGTTCGCCCGGTACTGGGTGCACCACGCGCTGCTCAACCTCGGCGCGGCCAAGATGAGCAAGTCGCTGGGCAACGTCATCGACGTGGCCGCCGTGCAGGCGATGGGCCTGCGCCTGGTCGAGCTCCGGTACTACCTCGGCACCCCGCATTACCGCTCGCGCATCGACTATTCCGACGAGGCGCTGCGCGAGGCGGCCGTGGCGTACCGGCGGATCGAGGGTTTCGTGCAGCGGGCCGCCGAGATCGTCGGCCCCGGCCGGCCCAAGGACGTGCCGCCGTCGTTCGCCGCGGCGATGAATGACGACCTCAACACGTCGGCCGCGCTCGCCGTCGTGCACGACACGATCCGCGAGGGCAACACGGCGCTGGCGGCCGGTGACGAGGCCGGCATCCGCGGCGCGCTGACCGCGGTGCGGGCCATGCTGGGCGTGCTCGGGCTCGACCCGCTCGACCCGGCCTGGAACGCCGGCGAGGCCAAGAGCGACCTCAAGCCGGTGGTCGACGCCCTGGTGAAACTCGCGCTCGAGCAGCGGGCGCAGGCGCGGACGCGCAAGGACTGGGCGGCCGCCGACTCGGTCCGTGACCAATTGAAGAACGCGGGAATTCAGGTGGAGGACACTCCGGCCGGTCCGCGCTGGACGGTAGGAGAGCACTGATGCCGGGCAATTCCCGAAATGTCAGCAAACGGGTCGTCGCCAAGAAGGGCGCGGTCAAGGGTTCCGGAGGCAAGAACAAGGACAGCCTCAAGGGCCGTGGCCGCACCCTGCCGGCCGACGAGCGCCCCTGGCACAAGGGCTACTCGGGCACCGAGAAACTGCCCAACAAGACCGCCCGCAAGCAGGAGAACGAGCGTCGCGCCGCGGCCTCCGAGGGCCGCGCGCCCAAGGTCGGCCAGCCCGGCAGCAAGGACACCACCTGGGGTCGCGGCGGCGGCCGTGGCACCCCGCAGGGCGGCCGGGGCACCCCGCAGCGCGGCCGTGGCGCCCAGTTCCGCACCGGGCCGCGGATCGCCCCGGGCCGCCGCTCCAACCCCACCAAGGAGGGCCCCGAGCTGCTGCTCGGCCGCAACCCGGTGGTCGAGGCGCTGCGGGCCGCGGTGCCCGCTACGGCGCTCTACGTGGCCCAGGGCATCGACATCGACGAGCGGGTCACCGAGATCGTCCGGACCGCCGGCGACCGCGGCATCCCGATCCTGGAGATCGGGCGGAACGAGCTCGACCGGATGACCGGCGGCGTGCTGCACCAGGGCATCGGCCTGCAGGTGCCGCCGTTCGCGTACGAGGACTTCGACGACCTGATCGCCGCCGCGCTGGAGCAGACCGCGCCGCTGCTGGTCGCGCTGGACGGGGTGACCGACCCGCGCAACGTGGGCGCGGTCATCCGGTCGGTGGCCGCGTTCGGCGGGCACGGCGTCTTCATGACCGAGCGTCGCGCCGCCGGCATCACCGCGACGGCGTGGCGGACCAGCGCGGGAGCCGCCGCCCGGGTCCCGGTCTCCCAGGTGGTCAACCTGACCCGAGCGATCAAGACGGCACAGAAGGCGGGCTTCACCGCGATCGGCCTCGACGCGGACGGCGAGACGGATCTCTACCAGCTCGAGGCCGCGATCGGCCCGCTGCTGGTCGTGGTCGGCTCCGAGGGCCGCGGCCTCTCCCGCCTCGTCGGCGAGACCTGTGACCTGCGGGTGAGCATCCCGATGGCCTCCGACGTGGAGTCGCTGAACGCGAGCGTGGCGGCCGCCGTCACCCTGGCCGAGGTGGCTCGCCGCCGGCTTTACGACCAATAAGATCCCGATACCGTACGGTTCGGCCGAGTCCCCATTGGACACCGGAGAGCCGGGTGGGTGGTTGCGCCCTCACCCGGCTTCCGGGCTGTGCGTCGCTGGTCGCGCTTCCATCCGATCGGGGACCCGACGGCCGACCGAGACGTTGATCGCCACCAGGGCAACGAGCAGACCGGCCAGCAGCTCCATGGTCGCCGGGACCAGCGGCGTGCCCAGTGCCAGCACCGCGGCCAGCGGGAAAGCCACCTTCGTCGGCCCGCTTTGGTGCGGCCGGATGTGCAGCAGCCAGACGAAGAACAGGTACACCGCCACCGGTACCGCGATCGCGTAACCGGCCAGCCGCGCGGAGATCTCGGTGTGCCCGATGGCCTGGTCGACCGCCACACCCAGGCCCGCGCCGACCGCCGCCGCCGAGGCGAAGATGAAGTAGTGGCCGTAGCCCCACATCATCGAGGTGCGCAGCGAGGTCAGCAGGTTGTGCGCCGACCGGTCGAAATACAGCCACCACAGCGAGAAGACCATCACCAGCGCGGCCACGGCCAGCCGGATCAGCGCGCCGGTGTGCGCGCCGCCCTCGTCGAGCCCCCCGTGGAAGGCGATCGTCGCGGCCGACACCGACTCGCCCAGCACGATCAGGGTGAATAGGCCGTACCGCTCGGTGATGTGGTGCGGGTGGTACGTGGTCGGGCCGCCGGGCGCGCGCTCGGCCCAGATCGGCACCGCCAGTTCCAGCGCCACCAGCAGATGGAAGGCCGGCAGGAACGACCAGGACATCGGGAGGGCCAGCCGGAGCAGCCAGAGCACCTGGACCGCGGAGACGCCGATCGCGTAACGCAGGGCGGTCGGGCGGCGCCGCGGGTCGGACTTGGCGGCGCGCAGCCACTGGGTGACCATCGCGAGCCGCATGATCACGTACCCCGCGGTGATCACTCGGAAGTCGTTGTGCTCGAACGCCCGCTCGATCCCGGCCGCCAGCACCAGCGCCCCGGAGATCTGCACGAACGTGGTGATCCGGTAAACGTCGTCGTCGGTGTCGTACGCCGAGGCGAACCAGGTGAAGTTCATCCAGGCCCACCAGATGGCGAAGAAGACCGTCAGGTACCCGGTCAGGCCGTGCCCCACCTCGTGCACGGCGATGCTGTGGTGCAGCGGCGCGGCGGCCTGCGACACGGCCACCACGAAACACAGGTCGAAGAAGAGCTCGAGCGGGGTGGAGACGCGGAACTGCTCGTGGGCGGAGCGGCCGACCATCGGCGCCAGGAACCGCCGCTTCGGCTCAGCCATCGGTGAGGCCGTCAATCAGATCCCAGCTGAGCAGCGTGAACGGGGCCTCCTCGGCGGCGCCGGCCCGGCGGTACGTGGCCAGCGCGGCGTCGTTGTCCACCTCGGTGCCGACCCACATGCCGTAGCAGCCGCTGCGCCGGGCGATCACCGCGAGCTCCGCGACCAGCCGCTTGCCGATGCCACGCAGGCGGGCGGCGGGCGCGACGCCGAGCTCGTAGATGAACATCTCGGTGCCCTTGTCCGGATGGGTCATCTCGACCCCGGAGATCATCCCGACCGGCCGGCCGTCGTCGTCGTACGCGAAGAGCAGGTGATGCCCCGGCTGCGTGAGGAATCGCTCGGTAGCCGCCGGAATCGGCGGCGCATCAAAGAGCTCGGCCGCGGCGAGCACCGCATCCGAGCTCAAGATCCGTTCGATGCGCATGCCGAGCACTCTATGGGCCGATGGTCACGGGGCGGTCATGCTTGCGCCATCGCCCGGGCGATGGCCAGCGTGTCCTGATACTCCCGCCAGTGCACGACCTTGCCGTCCCGGACCCGCAGCACCGCGATGAGGTCGGTCGCGCCCCGCTCGCCGGTGGCCGGTTTGACGCCGGCCAGCCGGTACTCCACCACGATCACCTCGGGGTCGGCGGTCTCGTGCACCGCCTCGACAGTGCACTCGTCGATCCGGATCGGCATCGCCGCCCGGGCCGGCCCGGCCATCGCCAGGAACGCGGCCCTGCCCTCGATCCGGCGCGGCCGCCCGGCCGCCGCGAACGGCCACTCGATCACCACGTCGTCGGCGAGATGGTCGCCGCTCACCTCGCCGGCCAGCGCCTCCGGTCGCATCGCCCGCTCGAACACCTCACGCGGCGTCATGCCTGTCCTCTCTTCGATAAGCTGAGTCGTGACTCAGGTAAATTATGAGTCGTGACTCATTTTGTCAACCGGGAGTGCTCATGTCGCCACGTGCCGACGCGGTCCGCAACCGGGCGAAGATCCTCGAGGTCGCCGCCCGGGTCTTCGCCGAGCGGGGCGCGGCCGCCTCGACCGAGCAGGTCGCGGCCGAGGCCGGAGTGGCGATCGGCACGATCTTCCGGCACTTCCCGACCAAGGCCGACCTGCTCGCCGCGATCATGAAGGAGAGCCTGGCCGGGCTGGCCGAGCGGCTGGCCGCGCCGGAGGCCACGCTGTTCGGCGCGTTCACCGCGCTGGTCGCCGAGGCGGCCGCCAAGCGCTCGGTGGTCGACCTGCTACCCGGGCTCGAGGTGGCCGAGTCGGTCGCGCGGTTCCGGGCGGTGGTGGCCGGCCTGCTCGCCAAGGCACAGGCGGCGGGCGAGGTCCGCGCCGAGATCGGGCCCGACGAGGTGATGGCGCTGCTCGTCGCGGTCTGCCAGGGTGCGTTGCGCGGGGGGTGGCCGCCCGCGCTGCAGCGCCGCGCCCTGTCGATTGTCTTCGACGGGCTAAGGGCCGCGCCCGTCGCCGAGTTGTCGTAGGCGGGTCGTAGCATGGCGGGGCCGAGGTGATAGCGGAAGGGCTTGGCGGCTGAAGGGGATGGCAGCGTGACCGAGATCGACGGGCCGGCCACGGCGGCGACCGGCGCGGACCCGGCGCCCCCGACGAAGACGACGCCCACCGGGCCCGACCCGGTGCCACCGATCACCGACACCCGAGCCGATCCGGCGGCCGCCACGCCGCCGCCGATCACCGACACCCGGGCCGAACCCGCAGCTCCCACGCCTCCCCACCCGGCCGGCCCCGGCGCTGGCGGCGGCCCTGGCGCTGCCGCTGGCCCCGGTTCTGGCGCTGGCCCCGGTTCTGGCGCTGGCCCCGGTTCTGGCGCTGGCCCCGGTTCTGGCGCTGGCATCGGCCCCGGCTCTGGCGCTGGCGTCGGCCCTGGCGCTGCCGCTGGCCCCGGCTCTGGCACTGGCCCCGGTTCTGGCGCTGGCATCGGCTCTGGCGCTGGCGTCGGCCCTGGCGCTGCCGCTGGCCCCGGCTCTGGCGCTGGCGTCGTGCCCGGCGTTGGCGCTGGGCCGAGCGGGGGAGGGCCAGGCGCCGGGCCGAGCAGCGGAGGACCCGCGGCGGGTTCGGCGTATGTGCCGCCCATGCGGACGCCGGAGGAGGCCGCCGACGAGCGGCTGAAGTCGGCGCCGGTCGACCCATGGGCGACCGCGGAGGCCGTCGCACTCGCCGCCGGCCATCTCGCGCCGGATTCCCTTCCGCCGCCGCCCTCGCCGCCGCCGGTGACGCCCTCGCCGCCGCCGTTCGGTGCTCAACAGTCACCAGCCGGCTGGGCTTCACCCGGTCCGGCTTACCCGACGAGCCCGCCCTACGGCCAGCTGTCGGCCGGGCCGGTGTCGGGTCAGCCGAGCGGCTCGCCCTACCCGCAGCCGGTGGGTCCGGTGTCGGGCCAGCCGTCGGGGGCGCCCTACCAAGTGCGTACCGATGGGCCGGGTGTTGGTCCTGGCCATGCAGGACAGCCCGGCGGCTGGGGTCGGGGAGCAACCACCCACGAAGCGGCCCGGAAACGCCGAGTACTGGGCAAACGCTCGTACGTCTGGATTGTTGCGACGGCCGTGACGATCGCGCTGGCCGGGGGGATCACCTGGTATTTCTGGCCGTCGGATCCGGCGCTGGACTATCAGCCGCTCAGTGAGCCGCGGCGGATAGCGCCGATCGTGCCGATCAGTTCGGACTGGTCGGATGCGGAGATTCTGGGCGGGCGGGTCTATTTTGCCAGCTCCGACTCGGCCAGCGGGAACGTCGGTGTGGTCGCGATCGGAGTCGGCGACACGAAGCCGGTCTGGACCAGCATGAAGGCCGGGCAGGCCGACCGGTGGAAGACGATGATCGCGTTGCCCGAGGGGGTGGCGCTGATCAGCGACCAGCAGGGTACCGACTCGACGCGGCGGCTGGCGGTGCTCGGCGCGAAGGACGGCTCGCTGCTCTGGTCGCGGACGCTCAGCAGCAACGACGTCGTGCTGTTCGCCGGGAGCACCGCCGTGATCGCCGACCGGAAGAGCAAACAGCTGGTCGGCGTGCGGATCAGCGACGGTGACCAGCGATGGGCGCTGCCCGACCCGAAAAGCGCCTACAGCGGCGACACCAACGTCGTCGCGGTGACCACGCCCAAGGATCTGGACGGGCCGGCCACCGTGTTCGGCCGGCCGTTCGAGCCGGACTTCGGCGACGACCCGCGGATCGTGCAGATCGGGGTGGACAAGTCGGCCCGGGTGATCGACGCCGACTCCGGCAAGATCCTCACCAGCCGGTACAACGTCGCCGACCCGGACAACGAGGTGATCGCGCACAACGGGCGGCTGATCGTGCTGCAGCCCGACAACCAGCAGATCGTCTCGTACGACCTGAAGAAGTTGGGCGAGCCGAAGGTGCTGTACACGACCCAGGCGCAGAACAGCCAGATGAAGGACCTCACCCCCTGCGGCGACGACCGGGTCTGCTTCGACGAGCAGGTCGGCTACGACTCGAAGTCGGCCACCGTGGTCGCGCTCGACGTGGCCGGCGGCAAGCAGCTGTGGCGCTACCCGCTGGCCGACACCGAGACGATCGTGCCGGTCGGCGAGGCGGTGCTGGCCAGCACCGCGAAGGACCTGACGCTGCTCGACGCCAAGGGCGCGAAGATCTGGACGCACACCGGCGAGGCGGCCCGGCTCGACGACGGGAACCTGCTGGAGTTCTCGAAGCCGCTCACCCGCTC
Organism: Actinoplanes subtropicus; assembly: GCF_000721705.1. GTDB lineage: Bacteria > Actinomycetota > Actinomycetes > Mycobacteriales > Micromonosporaceae > Actinoplanes > Actinoplanes subtropicus. The sequence continues at coordinate 139,822 of NZ_JOJL01000031.1, read as the reverse complement.
GCCGGAGGAGACCGCGCTGTACGGCCGGCACCTCGGCGACGAGGCGGTGCCGCTCGGCTCGTTCGACGACATCCGCGCCGACACCTGTGGGTGGGACAAGTCGATGCTGGCCTGCGTCGGCGACAAGGACTTCGAGCTGCTGCGATTCGCCAAGTAAGCACCGAAACGAACGGGCGGCCCTCCCGAGGGAGAGCCGCCCGATCAAAGCGTTGCCGGCGTCAGATGCGCACGCCGGTCTCGGCGTTGAATACGTGCAGAGCGTTGACCTGCGGCTTCACGAACACCGTCTCACCCATCGACGGCATGTGCCGCCGGTCGGTCCGCACCACGAAACGCTCCGGGCCGCTGTCGAGCTCGGCGTGGCCGTAGACGTTCGCGTCCGAGCCGAGGTCCTCGACCAGGTCGACGACGATCGGGAAGCCGCCCTCACCCTCCGACACCAGGTCGGCGGCCTCGGGCCGGAAGCCGATGGTCACCTTGCCGTCGCCGCCGCTCTTCGCCGCCGCGATCTGCTCGCGGGTAAGCGGAACGGCCAGCGTACCGAAATGGCCACCCGCCTCGGTCAGCGGGACGGTCTTGAGGTTCATGGCCGGGGAGCCCATGAAGCCGGCCACGAAGACGTTGCCGGGGGTGTCGTACAGCGCCCGCGGCGTGTCCACCTGCTGCAGCACGCCGTCCAGCATGACCGCGACCCGGTGGCCCATGGTCATGGCCTCGACCTGGTCGTGGGTGACGTAGACGGTGGTGACGCCCAGTTTGGCCTGCAGCGTCGCGATCTGCGAACGGGTCTGGACGCGGAGCTTGGCGTCGAGGTTCGACAGCGGCTCGTCCATGAGGAACACCTGCGGCTCACGCACGATCGCGCGGCCCATCGCGACACGCTGGCGCTGGCCACCGGAGAGCGCCTTGGGCTTGCGCGACAGGTACTCGTCGAGCTGCAGAAGGGCCGCCGCCTCCTTGACCCGCCGGTCGATCTCCGCCTTCGAGGTCTTGCGGAGCTTCAGGGCGAAGGCCATGTTCTCGTACACCGACATGTGCGGGTAGAGGGCGTAGTTCTGGAAGACCATCGCGATGTCGCGGGACTTGGGCGGCAGGTTCGTGACGTCCTTGCCCTCGATCAGGATGCGGCCCTTGTCGACGTCCTCGAGGCCGGCGAGCATGCGCAGGCTGGTGGACTTGCCGCAACCGGAGGGGCCGACCAGAACCAGGAACTCGCCGTCGCCGATCTCGAGGTTGAGCTCGTTGACGGCGGGACGCTCGGACCCGGGGTAGATCCGGGAGGCGTGGTCATAAGTGACGGTGGCCATGGTGCAACCAACTTCCTTTCCACCGGCAGGAACGTGCCGGACGATCCGAGTGGAGGAACAGCGCTGTAAACGTAAAGCTTTTTACGCCATGTGCCAAGGCGGGACCTAACCGATGGGACGTTATGCTGGCGTCCATTGCCTCCTTAGCTCAGTTGGCCAGAGCACCCGTCTTGTAAACGGGAGGTCGTCGGTTCGAGCCCGACAGGAGGCTCGCTTCTGCCGGGTTTGTCCGGTGCGTGCCCGGAAAGGCGAATGCCCGCCCGGGACCGGGCGGGCATTCGGGCAACTGTTTCTCAGCGGTACTGGTCGTCGATTCCGGCTACCGGGCGGCCGTTGGGGGAGAACTCGCGGCGCGGATCGGTGGGCAGAGTCGCGCTCGGTGTCGCGTCGGTGTCGAGCGGCTCCTCGTGCAGCCGCGGGTCGTCCGGCGTGACCGCCGGCTTGGGCTTCCCGTGCGCCGGCGCGGCGACGGCCGGGGCGACCGTGAACCCGCCGGCCGGCAGGCCGGATACGTTCGGTACGCCGGGAACCTCCGGCAGCTGGTTCGCCGGCAGCCCGCCGCCGAGCCCGCCGAGCAGCGGCATCCCGCCGTCGAAGAGCTCCGTCTGCCGGTCGGTCGGCCGCTGCAGCAGGCTCGGCGTGCCGCCGCTGGGCAGCAGGCCGCCGAAGAGCTGGCCGACGACCGGTAGGCTCTGCAGCGGCAGGTTCTGGTGCACCTTGGTGCGCGTGGGCAGGGCGTTGCCGAGCCGCTGCGGCGCGCCGATCACGTCGGCGTCGGGCAGCTCGGTGTTGCCCAGCGCCGGGCGCGGCAGGTGGCCGGACTCGCCGGGCAGCACCGGGTTGAGGTCGGGCGTGTTCTGCCCGGACTTGAAGTTCATCACCGGCTGGGAGCCCAGCGGCGTGTTGCCGATCGTGCTGTACCGCAGCGGATTCTCCACATTGAGCCCGTTGCTCTGACCGAGCAGGTCGGTCAGCTGCTCGTCCGCCTGTTGTTCCGCCGTGCCGGTTCCGGGCAGCAGGTCGGCCTGCGCGGGGACGGCGGCCCCGAACAGGAAGATCCCGCCCGCGACGACCGCACCGGCGTACCACAACTTGCGCACTGATCTCCTCCTGGCAATTCGGGACTACCACAACTGTGCAAACTCGGACGAATAGCGTCGGAAGGGGCAACGAGCGGCCCCGCGACCGGGTTCCGGCTGGCTACCATCGCGAACGTGGCCAGCGAACCGGTGAAAGACGTTTCGCGCCGGTCCCTGGTGTCCCGGCTGCGCGAGCGCAACGGCGACGACCGGCCGCACTACCTGGTCTGCGGCGCCGATCCGCTGGTCTACACGCTGGCCGAGGAGCTGATGAGTTCCGGTCGCAGCCTGCGCCTCACCGTGATCGTTCCGCCGGACCTCCGGGGCGACGTCCCGGCTTTCGACGATCTCAAGACCCGGGGCGTACGCGTGATCACCGCTGCCCGCCTCGACGAGCGGACGTTCCGCTCCGCCGGTCTGGCCGGAGCCGTGGCGCTGGCCCTGGTGATGCCGGACGACATGATCAATTTGCATGCGGCGCTGTGTGCCCGCGCGGTCGAGGGCGATCTGCGGCTGGTGATCCGGATGTTCACCACCGGGCTCGCCCAGGGTGTGCGCCGGCTGTTCACCGACTGTGCGGTGCTCTCCGACGCCGGCATGGCCGCGCCCGCGTTCGTCGCCGCGGCCCTCGGCGGCGTCGCGCCGACCCATTTCCGGTACGCCGGCCGCACGCTCTATGTGGCCCGCCGCGGCGAGGTGGCCGAGAACCACGTGGTACTGACCCTGACCGCCCCGGCCGGCGGCGGCCAGATCGCGGTGCTGCCCGCCGAGCCCGCGCCCGGCGACCGGCTCCCGGCCGACCTGGTGCTGGCCGAGGCGGTCGGCCGGGTCGCCGAGCCGGCCGTGACCGCCCGCCGGCTGGCCCGCTCCGGCCGGCGCCGGCGCCCGCTGCTTCCGCTACGCCGGGCCATGCGGTTCGGGGTGACCCGCAAGCTGGCGATCGCCGTGCTCATCGCCCTGGTGATCACGGTGGCCTCCGGCGCCATCATGACCAGCTACACCGACGTGCACGGCGTCTGGGAGTCGATCTACACGATCCTGCTGACCATGGTCGGATCGTCCGATGTGGAGCCGCACAACCGCCCGATCGCGCAGGTCGCGCAGGTGGTGCTCAGCATCGCCGGGGTCGCACTGCTGCCGCTGATCACCGCCGCGATCGTCGACGGCGTGGTGAAGACCCGGCTGGCCCGCGACCGCGGCGAGGTGCTCGACGGGACCGCCGACCACGTGGTGCTGGTCGGCCTCGGCAACGTCGGCACCCGGGTGCTGCGCCAGCTGAACGATCTCGGCCTGGAGGTGGTGGCCATCGACCGGGCGCCGGACGCGCGAGGCGTCCGGGTGGCCGAGGAACTGGGCGTCCCGCTGATCGTCGGCGACGCGTCCCAGGGCGAGACGCTGCGGGCCGCCTCGATCGACACCTGCCGGTCGCTGCTCGTGGTCTCCACCGACGACGCCGTCAACCTGCAGGCCGCGCTGCACGCCCGCGCGGCCCGGCCGGACGTCCGGGTGGTGCTGCGGCTGTTCGACGACGATTTCGCCCGCCGGGTGGAGCACGCCTTCAACATCAACATCTCGCGCAGCGTCTCCCGGCTCTGCGCGCCGGTGTTCGCGGCCTCCATGCTCGACCGCGAGGTGCTGGCCACGATCCCGGTCGACCGGCACGCGGTGCTGGTCGCGGCCGTCCGGGTGCTGGCCGGGTCGGCCCTGGACGGTGTGCCGGTGAGCAGCGTGGACCGGCCGGAGAGCGCCCGGGTGATCAGCATGCGGGCGGCCGGCGAGGAGTGGGTCGACTGGTCGCCGGACCCGCGGCGGGTGCTGGCGGCCGGCGACGAGGTGGTGGTCGTGGCCCGCCGAGGCGGCCTGCGCGTCCTGCTGGAACAGGCCACCCCGATGAGCGAGGGCCAGTTAGACGCCGCCGGCCAGTGAGCCGACCTCGATGCCGAGGACGGCCTGCTCGTCCGGCTTCTTGGCCAGCACGTCGGTGAGGTAGGACTGCACCGCCGGGGCCATCCCGACATCCCGGCCGGCCCGCTCGGACAGCAGCCACTTGTGCTGGATGATCTGCGTGAAGATCTCCTGCGGCTCGAGCTTGCGGCGCATGCCGGCCGGCACGGCCCGGACCACCGGCTCGAAGACCTCGGTCAGCCAGCGGTGGGCGGCCTGCTGCTCGTCGGTGAGATCGCTTTCCGCCCGGTACGTGTCCAGGTCGTTGAGCAGCTGCCGGGCCTGGTTCTCCTCGGCGTCCAGCCCGGTCAGGCGCAGCAGGCGACGGGTGTGATACCCGGCGTCGACCACCTTCGGGCGGACCCGGTAGCCGCCGTCCACGGTGGACAACGCCACCTCGGCGACGTCGAAGCCGAGCTCGTTGAGCCGCCGGATGCGCCGCTCGATGCGGTGCCGGGCGTCGCTCTGCGCGACCTCCTGCTCGTACGTGATCTCGTGCCACAGCCGGTCGTAGCGGGCCACGATGTCGTCGACCACCGCCTCCGGGTCGATCGACTCGTGCAGCAGCTCGGCGGCCTGCAGGTCGAGGCACTCACCGAAGATGTTGAGCCGGAGGATCTCGATGTCCTCGCTGCGCTGCCCCTCGGACAGCTTCGGGTAGAGGTTGCCGGTCTCGGCGTCCACCAGGTACGCCGCGAACGCGCCCGCGTCCCGCCGGAACAGCGTGTTGGACAGCGAGCAGTCGCCCCAGGAGAAGCCGGTCAGGTGCATCCGGACGATCAGGGCGACCAGCGCGTCGAGCAGCCGGTTGAGCGTCTCCGGCCGGAGCACGTGCGAGAAGAGCGCTCGGTACGGCAAGGAGAACTGCAGGTGCCGGGTGATCAGCACGGTCTCCAGCGGCTCGCCGTCGGCGTCGACCCGGTCGGTGACGGTCGCCACCGCCTCGACCGCCGGGAAGTCGATCCGCTCGAGCGCGCGCAGCAGGTCGTACTCCTTTTCGGCGATCCGTTCGCGGGTCTCCTTCAGGGCGTAGACGGTCTCGTTGAGCTTGACGAACCGGACGATGTGCCGGGAGATGCCCTGCGGCAGAGCCACCAGGTGGTCGGCGGGCCACTCCTCGAGCGGGACGCCCCACGGCAGGTCCAGCAGCGCCGGGTCGATGAGGGCGGAGGTGATGCGCACCGAACCAGTGTGCCCGGGTCCACGGCGCGTCGCGGTCGCAGGTGGCTCGTTACACAGGAGCGAGAACGCCGGAATAGTACATATGTCCGTGATATGACGTGAATGGCGGTTGAGATGCGACGAAAGGCAGGCATCGCCTTCGGGGCGTGCGCCGTCCTGGTGCTCGGCACGGTGGCGGGGGTGACGGCGTGGACCACCCGGGGCGAACGCACGGTGGGCACCTGGCACGAGCCGGTCGTCGCGCGCACGCCCGTCGCCGCGGAAGTGGCGCAGCAGAGCGACCTACGGCCGCCCGCGGCGCCGCGGGCGGAGGTCACTCCGGTGCCCACCCCGACCCGGCCCAGCCTCAGCCCCAGCCGGGCCCCGACCGGCCACCACGGCCCGGTCGAGTCGGCCCACGCCGCCGACGGCCGGCAGCGCGTCGGTGAGCTGCTGCACGTCGACCGGATCCTCGGCTACCTGGGCAAGGGGCCGCAGCGGGAGTCCTTCCGCTACCCCGGCGCCTCGTACGTGAAGCTGCACTTCGACCGGATGGCGATGCTGCCCGGCGACTACCTGACCGTCTCGAACGCCGACGGCACCGAGGCCTACCGGTACGACGCGCCGAGCGTGCTGGAGACCGGGTCGGTCGACAAGTGGGCGATGTCGGTCACCGGCGACACCGCTGTCCTCGAGATGCACCGCACCGCGGATGTCCTCGGCGTCGGCAACCTGCTCGGCACCCTCGGCGTGAACGTCGACCAGGTGGCCCGCGGGTTCAGCCGTACCGAGCAGGCCCGCCGGCCGGAGAGCCAGCTCACCCGGCCCGGCACCACCGGGCGGGAGGAGTCGGTGTGCGGCGCGGACACCTCGGCCGACGCCGTGTGCTACCGCTCGGCCGACCCGGTCGCGTACACGAAGTCGAAGGCCATCGCCCGGCTGCTGATCAACGGGACCGAGCTGTGCACCAGCTGGCGGGTCGGCCCGAACAACCGGATGCTCACCAACAACCACTGCTTCACCACCTCGGCCGAGGCGTACGACACCGAAGTTTGGTTCAACTACCAGTGCGCGACCTGCGGCGGGTACGACGTCTTCCAGCCGACCAAGGTCTGGGGCAGCAAGGTGCTCTCCACCGACCACGTGTACGACTACACGCTGTTCTCGGTGGACGACTTCAGCGCCGTCCAGAAGTTCGGCTACCTCCTGCTGGACACCACCCGCCCGGCCAAGGGGCAGGAGCTCTACGTGCCGCAGCACCCGGCCGGCGAGCCCACCCGGATCGCCGGCTCGCTCGGCGAGAAGGCGGGCAACTGCTCGGTCGCCGACCCCAACTACACCGGGTACGCCACCGGCTCGGACGTCTCGTACTACTGCGACACCGAGGGCGGCTCGTCCGGGTCGCCGGTGCTGTCCCGGGCGACCAACAAGGTGGTCGCGCTGCACCACTTCGGCGGCTGCCCCAACTCGGGGGTCCGCGGCGACCTGCTCGCCGCGCGGTTGCGCAGCCTGCTTTAGTTTTGATGGCGTGACCCAGACGATCCCGGCGCCCGTCCACACCCGCCCGCTGCTCGGGTGGTGGCTCGATGCCGTGCTGGTCGCGGCGTTCGCCGGGCTGACCGTGGCGCTCGCCAAGGGCCACCTGCTGGCGCTCGACGAGCGGGTGGCCGACTGGTCGCTGGCGCACCAGCCGGCCCCGCTCCACTGGACCGCGCGGGCCTTCAACTACCTGGGTCAGGGCGGCAAGCTGCTGATGCCGGTCGCGCTGATCCTGACCGGCATCCTGGCGTACCGGACCCGGTCGTGGCGGGTGGTGCTGCCGTTCGCGGCGGCGTTCGGGCTGACCTACGTCACCATCGGGCCGCTGAAGATCTGGGCCGACCGGGCCGCGCCGACGTTCCTCGGGCCGGAGAAGGCGGTGCTGTTCAACCCGTACGCGAGCGGCGACAAGGCGATGAGTTACCCGTCCGGGCACATGGGCAACTCGCTGGTCTGGTATGCGGTGATCGCGCTGCTCATCGCCCTGCTGCTGGAGCGGCCGCTGCGGCCGTGGGAGGCTTTCGCCGTACGCGTGGTGCCGGTTGTGATCTTGTTTGTTACGACGGTCTACACCGGGTTCCATTGGCTGACCGACTCGATCGCCGGGGTGCTGCTCGGCCTTTTCCTGGCTCGGCTGATCGAGCGGGTGCCGTGGGAACGGGTCATACCCAGGCGCCGGCCCGCATCACCCGCTTGACGGTCAGGTCCGCGTCGAGCACCACGAGATCGGCCCGCAGGCCCGCCTCCAGCGCGCCGACCTCGTCGTCCAGCCCCAGTGCCCGGGCCGGGGTGGTCGAGGCCATCGCCGCCGCGTCGGCCAGCGGGATGCCGGCGTCGACCGCGTTGCGCAGCGCCACATCCATGGTCAGCGTGCTGCCGGCGATCGAGCCGTTGCGGGCCAGCCGGGCCACCCGATCGGCCACCACCACGTGCTGGCCGCCCAGCTCGTAGTCGCCGTCCGGCATGCCGGCCGCGTCCATCGCGTCGGTGACCAGGGCGGCCCGGTCCGGACCGGCCGCCCGGGCGGCGAACGCCAGCATCCCCGGGTGCAGGTGGATGTTGTCGGCGATCAGCTCGCACACCGCCACCGAGTCGAGCAGCGCGACCACCGGGCCCGGCTCGCGGTGATGCGGCGGGCGCATCCCGTTGAACAGGTGGGTGCCGACCGTCCCGCCCGCCGCGATACCGGCCCGGGCCTGCTCGTACGTGGCGTCGGTGTGCCCGATCGCGGCCAGCGCGCCGTGCTCGCGCAGCAACGCGATCGCCTCGGCGGCGCCGGGCAGCTCCGGGGCGATGGTCACCATGCGGAGCGCGCCCTCGCCCAGCTTGATCAGTTCGGTGAGCTCGGCCACCGACGGGTCACGCAGGAACTCCGGGTTCTGGGCGCCGCAGCGGGCGTCGGAGAGGTAGGGCCCCTCGTAGTGCACGCCGGCCAGCACCCCTTCCCGGACCAGCGGCAGATAGCCGGCGGTGGCGTCGCGCATCAGCTCGAACGGGGAGCTGACCAGGCTGGCCAGCATCGTGGTGGTGCCGTGCCCGAGGTGGAACGCGGCCGCGCCGCGGGCCTGGCCGACGTCGCCGGTGGTGAAGGTGTGCCCGCCGCCGCCGTGGCAGTGCAGGTCGACGAAGCCGGGGACGATGATGTCGTCGCCGGCCCGGTTGCCGGCGACCACGTCGATGATCGTGGGGCCGTCGATCTCGAGGTGCCCGGGGACCACCGCGCCGGGGCGGACGATCCGGCCAGTGATCTTCACGCGCTGTGCTCCAGGTGGTCGAGGGCGAGCAGGGCGGCGCCCTTGCAGCCGGCGGTGTCCCCGAGGGCGGCCTTCACGATCTTGGGCATGCGGTGGAAGGTGACTCGCCTCTCCATCGCGGCCTTCAGCGGGCCCAGCAGGGTGTCGCCGGCCTCGGCCAGGCCGCCGCCGAGCACGAGGACGCTGACGTCGAAGAGCGCCTGCGCGGTGATCATGCCGTCGGCGAGGGCCTGAATGGCCTCGTGCCAGACCTGTCTCGCGGTTTCGTCCGAATTTATGCGGCTAACGACGTCGAAGGCGCTCGCATCGCTCAAGCCGGATAATTCGCGGTATCTGGCCCCGATCGCCCGGGCCGACGCGATCGCCTCCAGGCAGCCATGCTGCCCGCACGGACACGAGGGGCCGCCGGGCCGCACGATGATGTGCCCGAGCTCGCCGGCCGCTCCATGCGCGCCGTTGTAGCCCGCGCCGTTGACCACCAGCGCGGCCGCGATGCCGGTGCCGATCGCCGCGAACAGCACGTGCCGTTCGCCCTTTCCGGCGCCGAGGCGGGCCTCGGCGATGCCACCGACCCGAACATCGTGGCCGAGCGCGGCCGGCAGCTTCAGCTTTTCTTCGATCAAAGACCGCAGCGGTACGTCGCGGAAGCCCACGTTGGAGGACCAGACCGCGACACCGTTCTCCTCGTCGACCACGCCCGGGACGGCGACGCCGACGGCCACCGGTTCGAGCGCGTCGGCCCGTGCCTTGGCGGCCAGACCCGCGGCGATCTCCAGGATGTTCTCGGTGACCGCCTCTGGCCCGCGGGCGGCCAGTGTGGGGTGCCGCTCCTCGTGGTGGACCGTTCCGTCCGGGCGTACCAGAGCGCATTTCATGCCCGTGCCGCCGACGTCGAGGGCAACGACGACGTGCTCGGTCACGCCAGCACTACCGACCGGGAGAGGTTGCGCGGGTTGTCCGGGTCGAGGCCCTGGGTGGTGGCGAGCAGCACCGCGAGCCGCTGGGCCAGCACCAGGTCGGCCATCGGGTCGATCGGGGCCCGGCCGCCGCACCAGCGGCCCAGCGCGGCGTACCCGCCGTGGTGCCGGCTGTGCACGAACAGCGCGCCGGTGGCCTCCACGTCGTCGGCCAGGCCCGGCGGGATCTCGCCGAGCGCCCACACCACCCGGCGCGGCCCGGCCAGCGAGATCGGCCCGTGCCGGTAGTCCATCGCCGGGTACGCCTCGGCCCAGTACGCGGCCGCCTCCCGGCACTTCAGCGCGGCCTCGTGCGCCAGCCCGATCGTCCAGCCCCGGCCCAGGAAGGTGATCTGCTCGGTCAGCGCCGGGTGCACCGGCAGCGGCAGCCGGACCGCGACCTCGGCGTCGGCGCACACCGGCTCGAGGTCCTCGCCGAGGTGGGCGCGGAGCAGGGCCAGCGCGCTGGTGGCGAACCGGGTCTGCACCACCGCCCGCTCGTCGGCGAAGTCCAGCACGATCGCGTCGGTGGCCAGCGCGGCGGCCGGCTGCCCACCATCGGCGGTCAGCACGGTCGTCGGCGTGCGGCCGTCGAGCGAGTCCAGCAGGTCGACGATCTCGGTGGTGGTGCCGGAGCGGGTGATCGCGACCACCCGGTCGTAGCGCCGGTCGTGCGGGAACTCGGAGGCCTGGAACGCGTCCGTCTCGCCGTGGCCGGACCGTTCGCGCAGCGACGCGTACGCCATGCTCATGAACCACGACGTGCCGCAACCGACCACCGCGACCCGTTCGCCGCGGGCCGGCAGCCCCGGCGAGTCGGCGAGCTTCGCGGCGAGACTCCAGCATTCCGGCTGGCTCGCGATCTCCGCCTTGACGTGCGTCATGGGCCACCCTTCACACCGTCGCGGATGCGCATAAGCGCTCGCTACCCCGCATTTTCGAGCGCCATTCTGCGCGGAACTTCCCTGCGTACGCAACCGTCGTCCCGCCACCAACGCCGCACCGAGCAGCGCGGAGCTTTGCTTCCCGGCCTTTCGCGCACTAATGTGCACACACTTATCACAGAACGTGCATTGGGGCGGCTTGGTGGACCGGTACGCGCGGTGGAATGCCCTGCTCGAGTTACTCGCCGAGAGCGGCCGGGTCAGCGTCGAGGACGCCGCCGAGCGCCTGGACGTCTCCCAGGCCACCATCAGACGCGACTTCGACCAGCTGGCCCAGCAGCAGATGATCACTCGGACCCGGGGCGGCGCGGTGGCCAACGGCGTCTCGTACGACCTGCCGCTGCGCTACAAGAGCGCCAAGCACTCCGCCGAGAAGCAGCGCATCGGCGAGGCCGCGGCCGGCCTGGTCACCCCCGGCACGGTGGTCGGCCTCAACGGCGGGACCACGGTCACCGAGGTGGCCCGCGCCCTGGCCGTCCGCCCCGATCTCAACGCCGGCGGCGAGGGCAGCCAGCTGACGGTGGTCACCAACGCCCTGAACATCGCGAACGAGCTGCTGGTCCGCTCGCGCATGAAGATCGTGGTGGCCGGCGGCGTGGTCCGGCCGCAGTCCTTCGAGGTGGTCGGCCCGCTCGGCGGCGCCCTCCTCAAGGAGGTGACCCTCGACATCGTGCTGCTGGGCGTCGACGCGGTGGACGTCGAGCTGGGCGCGGCCTCGCACCACGAGGGCGAGGCGGCGATGAACAGCCTGATGGTCGCCCGCGCGAAGCGGGTGGTGGTGATCGCCGATTCGTCCAAGCTGGGCGGGCACGCCTTCGCCCGGATCTGCCCGATCACCAAGATCGAGACGTTGGTGACCGACTCCGGCGCCCCGGCCGCCACGGTGGCCGCGTTCCGCGAGGCGGGCGTCCACGTGATCACGGCCTGATCGAGGAGTGACGCAATGTGGGCAATGGGTAATCAGGAAATAACGTAAGGTAACGTCGAGGTGCCGTGCGCGCGGGCGGCGGGGAGACCTATGCTGCTCGCGGCCCCACGCCCTCGCTTTTGGAGTGCCATGCAGCCCGCCGCCGCGGATCCCCCAGCCGACGAATCAACCGCCCAGCAGATCCCCACCCAGCGTGGCATCGAGGCCAAACCCGGGCTGACCGAGCGCGAGCTCGAGATCCTCGCCTTCGAAGCCCGCTGGTGGAAGCACGCCGGCGCCAAGGAGCAGGCCATCCGGGACACCTTCGGCCTCTCCTCGACCCGCTATTACCAGCTGCTCAACGGCCTGCTCGACAAGCCCGAGGCCACCGAGCACGACCCGGTTCTCGTCGGCCGCCTGCGGCGCCTCCGGGCCACGAGGGCACGCACGCGCCGTCGCTAACTCGCGCTTGGTTGGTGTTCGTGGGCGTACGCGGAAAGCCAGGCCACCTGGGCCGGGTCCAGCGACGCCCGCACCCGCTCGCGCGCGGTCGTCACGTTGGCCGCCGTGACGGTGGTCGCCTCCAGCGAGTCGCGCATCGCGGCCAGCGCCGACTCGCGGATCAGCGCCGCGCAGTCGGCCGCCGAGAAGCCGTCGAGGTCGGCCCCCAGCGCGTCCAGGTCGACCGACGCGTCCAGCGGCACCTGCTTCGACGAGGCCCGCAGGATCGCCGCCCGGGCCGCGCCGTCCGGCGGCGGCACGTAGACCAGCCGCTCCAGCCGCCCGGGCCGCAGCAGCGCCGGGTCGATCAGGTCGGGCCGGTTCGTCGCCCCGATCACCACCACGTTGCGCAGCTCCTCCACCCCGTCGAGCTCGGTGAGCAGCGCCGCCACCACCCGGTCGGCCGTGCCGCCGTCGGTGGCCTGCCCGCGGGTCGGCGCGAGCGCGTCCACCTCGTCCAGGAAGACCAGCGTCGGGGCGGCCTCGCGGGCCCGCCGGAACAGCTCGCGTACCGCCCGCTCGCTGTCGCCGACCCACTTGCTGAGCAGCTCGGCGCCCTTGACCGAGAGCACGTTGGCCTTGCCGGTGCCGGCGATCGCCTTGACCAGGTACGTCTTGCCGCAGCCGGGAGGGCCGTAGAGCAGCACGCCGCGCGGCGGGGAGACGCCCAGCCGGGCGAACGTGTCGGGGTAGGTGAGCGGCCACAGCACCGACTCGGTGAGCACCTGCTTGACGTCCGCCAGGTCGCCGACGTCGTCCAGGGTCACCGCGGCGACCTCGAGCATCGAGTCGGCCATCGAAGTCGGCCGGACCACGTCGAGCGCGGCCTCGAAATCGGCCATGGTCACCGTGGGCGACTCGGCTTCCTTCTGCCGTAGGGCCGCGCGAACCCCGGCCTCGCGGGCGAGCGCGCCGAGGTCGGCGGCGACAAATCCGGGTGTACGCCCGGCGACGTCGTCCAGCCGCACGTCCTCGGCCAGCGGCATGCCCCGGGTGAGCACCCCCAGCTGTTCCCGGCGCATGGCCGCGTCCGGCAGCGGCACCGCCAGCTGCACGGCGAGCAGGTCGGGCGCGCGCAGCGACGGGTCGACCGACTCGGGCCGGCTGGTCGTGCAGACCACCGCGACCCCGGCCCGCACGGTCTCTTCGAGCATCTGGTGGAACACGGTCGCCAGCGGCCCCGGCTCGTCGCGCGGGGCGAGCGCCTCCACATCCGAGAAGAGCAGCACCGACGGCGCCGAGCCGCGCGCCTCCTGGGCCAGTCTGCGCAGCTGCTGGGCGGCCGCGTCGTTGGTGAGCGCGGCCAGCGACGGCGCCCAGGCCGGCAGGACGTGGGCGCCGACCTGCGCGGCCACCGCCCGGACCAGGGCCGACTTGCCCGAGCCGGACGGGCCGGAGATCAGCACGCCGAGCGACACCTTGGTGCCGAGCCGGGCCAGCACCTCGCCGTGGTGGAAGCCGAGGTCGAGCAGCTCCTCCAGCTCCTTGGCCTGGGCGCGCAGGCCGGGCAGGTCGTCGAGGCTGGGCGGCGGCACCTCGGGGTCGGTGGTCGCCGGCGCGGTCGACCGTACGGCCGGGGTGGCCGCGGTGCCACCGGTGGTCTGGTAGCCGTCCGCCCAGCCGACCACCGTGTCCATGGTGACCAGCGCGGCGTCGGTGTCGTCGACCGCGGTCACGGTGAGCAGGGCGCTGGTCCAGCCGTAGCCGACCCGGTTGGCCAGGCTGCGCCGGGCGGCCTCGACCAGCGAGCGGTGCGCGGCGGCGGGCAGCACGTCCTGCGGCAGCAGCGAGACGTCGTCGCCGGCGCTGACCACCTTGCCGAGCAGGGCGAGCCGCAGCATCTCCGGGGAGACCACCGCGACGATCTCGGCGGGGCCGGTGAGCGTGACCCGGCGGGCCGCGACCACCGGCAGCGGCGCGATGGTGACCTGGCCGCCGTCGCGCATGCCGAGATTGCCGATGACCAGGTCGTCGGCGTAGAGCAGGGCGCGGCTGGCATCCGCCTCGGCGCGGGCGGCGACCCCGGCGGTGGTCCGGCTGCCGGCCAGGCGTACCGGATCGCCGGGGTTGATCGCGAGGGCGGCCATCACCTCGGGGTGGAGCCGGACGATGCCGCGGCGGGCGTCGAGGGCGGCCGGCCGCAAAGTTACGGTCAGCGTGAGTTCATCGGCCACCGCGGGATGCCTCCGTCTTCGTTTCCGGCCATTCCAGTGGTACACGCTATCGCCGTCATGCCCCTGAGATGACTCACAGCAGCGCCTCAGATCGGGCCGGATAGCTTTGGCTGCATGTCATTGCCGGGCCGCCTCCGTAAAGCGGTCACTCGTCGCCGTCTCCTCGCCGGCTCGGTGGTCCTCGTGCTCGTCGCCGGGCTGGTCGGCTGGGCGGTCTGGCCCGACACCCCCGGGTGGAAGGCGACCGACCAGCGGATCACCGTGCGCACCGGCCCGGCCGGCGATCAGCCGGTCGAGCTCGACACCCGCTTCTACCTGCCGCGCGACCGCAGCGGCCGGGTTCCCGCGGTGCTGCTCGCGCACGGCTTCGGCGGTACGAAGGATTCGGTCGCCTCCGACGCCGAGTCCCTCGCCGACCGGGGTTACGCGGTGCTCACCTGGACCGCCCAGGGCTTCGGCCGCAGCGGCGGCCAGATCCACCTGGACAGCCCCGACTACGAGGTGCGCGACGCCCAGCGCCTGCTCGACTGGCTGGCCGCCCGCCCCGAGGTGCGCCTCGACGCGCCCGGCGACCCGCGGGTCGGCGTGGTCGGCGGCTCGTACGGCGGCGGCCTGGCCCTGCTGCTCGCCGGGCAGGACCCGCGGGTCGACGCGATCGTCCCGTCGATCACCTGGAACGACTTCACCAACGTCTTCCTGCCGCAGTCCGCCGGCACCACGGCCACCGGCGTCTTCAAGAAGGGCTGGGCGGGCCTCTTCTTCGGCAACGGCGCGGCCACCGGCCAGTCCGCGCTGGGCTCGACCCTGGGCGCCGGTGGCGACGCGGGGGCCGGCGGCGGGGCCGGCGCGACCGACCCGGCCTGTGGGCGCTTCGCGGCCGACGTCTGCCAGGCATATCTTCAGCTGGCGACCACCGGTGTGCCGGATGCGGCGACCAGCGCGGTGCTGCGGAAATCGAGCCCGGCCACCGTGCTCGACAAGATCAAGGCGCCCACGCTGCTGATCCAGGGCGAGGTCGACACGCTGTTCCCGCTCTCCGAGGCGGATGCGAATGCCCGCGGGATCGCCGCCAACGGCACCCCGGTGCGGGTCGCCTGGTTCACCGGCGGCCACGACGGCGGCGCCGGTCCGAAGACCGATCAGGACAGGGTCAAATACCTCACCCTCCAGTGGCTCGACCACTACGTGAAGGGCGACGGCGCCGCCCCCGCGAACAGCTTCACCTACTCCCGGGTGGCCGGCTTCAGCGCGCTCGACCGGGGCCTGGTGACCAACGGCTACTCGACCGACGCATACCCCGGCCTGACCGGGACCGGTAGCACCCAGGTCGCCATCGCCGGCCCGGCGCAGCCGATCGCCAACCCGCCGAACGGCAATCCGGGCGCGCTCTCCTCGCTGCCCGGCTCCGGCGGCCGGCTCAGCGAACTGCTCGGCGGCGTCGCCGGCGACGTCCCGGGCCAGTTCGCGACCTTCGACTCGACCCCGGTGACCGGCGCGATCGAGGTGGCCGGCGCGCCCACCGTGCGGCTGCGGGCGGCCTCGCCGACCGGCGAGGCGACGCTCTTCGTCAAGCTCTACGACGTCGACCAGTCGGGCGCCGAGACGCTCAGCGCCGGCCTGGTCGCGCCGGTCCGGCTCACCGGCCTGCCGGCCGACATCGGCAAGGCGAGCGAGGTCACGGTCACCCTGCCGGCGATCGTCCGGCGGATTGACGCGGGCCACACCGTACGGGTCGTGGTCGCCGCCAGTGACCAGGCGTTCCTCACGCCCGCCCGGCCGGCCGTCTACACCGTGCAGGCCGGCTCGGCGATCACCCTGCCCACCGTGGTCGGCACCCCGATCGCCAACCCGCAGACGATCTGGCGCTACGTGCTGGCCGGCCTGGTGCTGGCGATCGTCCTCGGCCTGGCCGTGGTGCTGCTGGTCCGCCGGCGGCTGCGGCGGCGCCGGCACGACGAGGTGATCGAGGAGTACGCCGACACCCCGCTGGTCGTGCGCGACCTGCGGAAGGCGTACGGGGACGGCTTCGTCGCGGTCGAGGAGATCAGCTTCACGGTCGAGCGCGGCCAGGTGGTCGGCCTGCTCGGGCCGAACGGCGCCGGCAAGACCACCACGCTGCGGGTGCTGATGGGCCTGACCATGCCGAGCGGCGGCGACGCCCTGGTCTTCGGGCACAAGCTCGGCCCGGGCGCGCCGGTGCTGTCCCGGATCGGCGCGCTGGTCGAGGGCCCCGGCTTCCTCCCGCACCTGAGCGGGCTCGACAACCTGCGCTCGTACTGGCGGGCCACCGGCCGGCCGGAGGCGGACGCGCACTTCGAGGAGGCGCTGGAGATCGCCGGCCTCGGCGACTCGATCCACCGCAAGACCCGCAAGTACAGCCACGGCATGCGGCAGCGGCTCGCCATCGCCCAGGCCATGCTGGGCCTGCCCGAGTTGCTCGTGCTCGACGAGCCGACCGACGGTCTCGATCCGCCGCAGATCGCCGAGATGCGCCGGGTGCTGCGGCGGTACGCGACCGACGGCCGGGCGGTGCTGGTCTCCAGCCACCTGCTCGCCGAGGTGGAGCAGACCTGCACGCACGCCGTGGTGGTGAACAAGGGGCGGATTGTCGCGTCCGGCCCGGTCGACGAGATCGTCGGCGACTCGCCCTCGGTGCTGCTCGACGTCTCGGACGTGCCGGCCGCGTCGAAGGTGCTCGAGGGCCTGGGCGTGCGCTCGGTGACGCCCGACGGCCCGTCCGGCCTGATCGTGGACATGAACGGCACGCCGCGCGCGGAGGTGGTGGCCTCGCTGGTGCGGGCCGGCGTCGACGTCGACCGGGTGGTGCCGCGCCGGCGGCTGGAGGACGCGTTCCTGGCCCTGGTCGGCGACAACTCGCGGGGGAGTGGAGACAGATGAGCGCCGTCGAGGAAAGGCCTGCAGTCCGGTCAAGGGCGGCGGGCGGGGCGGTTGGCTGGAGGGCGGCCGCCACGCTGCCGGTGTGGGCCGAGGTGAAACGGCAGGCCACGCGTCGGCGTACGCAATTGGCCCTGGGTTTCATGGTTTTGTTGCCGGTCATCATCCTGATCGCCTTCGAGTTCGGCTCGAACAACAGCGACAACAACGACCAGAACGGGGGCGGCGCGTTCGGCAGCCTGGTCGACCTGGCCACCTCGGGCGGGCTGAACTTCGCCCTGTTCTGCCTCGCGGTCTCGGCCGGGTTCCTGCTGGTCGTGGTCGTGGCGCTGTTCTGCGGCGACCCGGTGGCCAGCGAGGCGAGCTGGGGCAGCCTGCGCTACCTGCTGGCGATCCCGGTGCCCCGGGTCCGGCTGCTCGCGGTCAAGCTGGTGGTGGCGCTCGCGTACTCGCTGCTCGCGCTCTTGATCTTGACGGCGACGGGCCTGCTGGTCGGCACCCTCCGGTACGGCTGGCATCCGCTCGGCAGCACCGTGGCCGCCGCGATCCCGCCGGGCCAGGGGGTGCTGCGGCTGCTCGCGGTGGTCGGCTATCTGGCGATCATCCTGATGGTGGTGGCCGGCCTGGCCTTCCTGCTCTCCACGCTGACCGACGCGGCACTGGGCGCGGTCGGCGGCGCCGTGCTGCTCTGGATCCTCTCCAGCATCCTCGACCAGATCACCGCGCTGGGCAGCATCCGGGTCGGCCTGCCCACCCACTACAGCGACGCCTGGCTCGGGTTGCTCTCCACCCCGCCGCAGGTGGATGACCTGGTCAAGGGCGCGATAGCCGCGGTCTGTTACGCCACGCTCTTCTGGTCGCTGGCGTTCTGGCGCTTCACCCGGAAGGACATAACCTCGTAGCTTCGCTCACACCTCGGGATGAGATGCGAACGATCAGCGGGGCAGGACGTAGTGTGTTGGAAACACAACTGAATACCTCATCCAGAGGGGCAGAGGGAACGGCCCGTTGAAGCCCCGGCAACCACCGCGAAGTCTCGATGAAGAGGCCGCGCGCGGCAGGTGCTAATTCCGTCCCCGTCCTGGCAGGCCGCCGGCGGGGAAAGATGAGAGGAAGGCCTCGATGACGTCTGCCGTCAGCACACCCTCGACCACCGACTCCCCGGCCCGTGGCCTCGTCTGCCGCGCGTGCGGCGCGGAATACCCGCTGATCGCCCAGCATGCCTGTTACGAATGTTTCGGCCCGCTCGAGGTGGCCTACGACCAGGCCGCCCTCGCGCGGGTGACCCGTGAGCAGATCGAAGCCGGGCCGAACAACATCTGGCGGTACGCGGGGCTGCTCCCGGCCGGACAGGACCCGGCCACCCGGGTCACCCTCGACCCCGGCCTGACCCCGCTGGTCAGCGCGCCCGCCCTGGCCGCCGCCGTGGGCCTGCGCGCGCCGCTGTGGGTCAAGGACGACTCGGCCAACCCCACCCACTCGTTCAAGGACCGGGTGGTCTCGGTCGCCCTCACCGCCGCCCGCGGCCTCGGCTTCACCCGCTTCGCCTGCGCCTCCACCGGCAACCTGGCCAACTCGGTCGCCGCCCACGCGGCCCGGGCCGGCGCGCCGAGCATCGTCTTCATCCCGTACGACTTGGAGCAGGGCAAGGTCGTCACCACCGCGGTCTACGGCGGCGACCTGGTCGCCATCGAGGGCTCCTACGACGACGTCAACCGGCTCTGCGGCGAACTGGTCGAGACCGACGAGTTCGAGGACACCGCGTTCGTCAACGTGAACGTGCGCCCGTTCTACGCCGAGGGCTCGAAGACGCTCGGCTACGAGGTCGCCGAGCAGCTCGGCTGGCGCATCCCGGCCCAAGTGGTCATCCCGATGGCCTCCGGCGAGCTGCTCACCAAGGTGGACAAGGCGTTCCAGGAGCTGGTCGAGATCGGCCTGGCCACCGCGCCGGAGGGCGGCTGGACCGTCTTCGGCGCCCAATCGGCCGGCTGCAACCCGATCGCCGTGGCGCTGCACAAGGGCACCGACGAGATCATCCCGGTGAAGCCGACCGGCATCGCCAAGTCGCTCAACATCGGCGACCCGGCCGCCGGGGCGTACGCGATCGAGTCGGTCCGGCGCACCGGCGGCTGGATGGATTACGCCGACGACGACGAGATCCGCGCCGGTATCCGGCTGCTCGCCGAGACCGCCGGCGTCTTCGCCGAGACCGCCGGCGGCACCACCGTCGCGGTGTTCAAGAAGCTGGTGGCGAGCGGAAAGCTCGACCCGGAGAAGGAGACGGTCGTCTTCAACACCGGCGAGGGCCTCAAGACGCTCGACGCGGTGTCCGGCCTGGTCGGGCCGACGCATCAGATCAAGCCGTCGCTGCGCGGGGCCCGCGAAGCCGGCCTGCTGGGATAACGGACGGTAACTGTACCTCTGCCTTAAGTTGAAGATTCCATCCTCGGAGGACTTGCGCCGGGATCTCGGTATCGGCAGGATGCTCTCTGCGGGAGGGCCGACGCCGTACGAGGCCCCTCACCTTTCGAGCTTGGCGACAATCTCTCGAGGTGCCCAACGACCCCAGTGCCGGAGGCGCTGTGCGTCAGCTCCTCCCGACCAAAAGCTCTAGCGCTCATGGTCGCCGCCTGCAACGGTGGCGGCCATGAGCCTTTTGGTGGGTCCTCTCGTCGCGCCGGCCGACGCGTACGAGATCTTCCGGGCCTGCGAGGTTCACGACAAGCCCGATATTCCGGTCATCTCCCGGGACAACTTCGTCGCCCGGCTCGTCCACCCGTGGCCCGGTTCCGATCATGAGCACTATCTGGCCTACGTGGACGGGGCGCCGGTCGGATATGTCGACATGGAAATCCCTAATCTCGACAATCTGGGCGACGTTCAGGTTCAGCTGTCGGTGCTGCCCGGGTACCGCCGCCGCGGGGTGGGCCGGGCGCTGATCGACATGGTCGTCGAGCGGGCCCGGGCGGCCGGCCGCAAGAGCGTGGTCGGCCGGGTGCTGTCCCGGCACCCGGACGGGTCGATGTTCGCCGCCGCGATGGCCGCCAAGCCCGGCCTCGAGGAGGTACGCAGCCGCCTCGACCTGCGCCGGGTAGACCAGACACGGCTCGATCGCCGGTATGCGGAGGCCTGGCGGCACGCCGCCGGGTATCGCCTGACCCACTGGACCGGGGTGCCGCCCGCGAAGATCATCCACGACGTCGCGTACCTGGACAGCCTGCTCGACGATCTTCCGCCGGCGCCGGCCCGGCCCGACGCCGAGAGGATCCGCGAGGGCGAGCTGCGCGCGGCCCGGCGCGGGCGGATCAGCTACCACGCCGGCGTGCTGTACGGCTCGCGGCTGGTCGCCTGGACGAAGATCGCCGGCGACGCGGTCGGCGAGGCGCACGCCTGGCAGAACATCACGATGGTCGAGCCCGCGCACCGCGGCCGCCGGCTCGGCACGCTCGTGAAGATCGCCAACCTCGGGCACGTCCGCTCGCTGCGCCCCGGCCTCGAACGGATCGACACCTGCAACGCCGCCTCCAACGAGCACATGCTGCGGATCAACCGGGCGATCGGCTTCCGGCCGATCGACTCGCTGACCTACTGGCAGATGACCCTCTAGCTAGATGGGCCGGCGCATGCGCAGCTCGGTCAGTGCGGGCAGCACCGGATGCGGCACCCGCTCGCCGGTGTCCTCGAAACCCAGCTTTTCGTACGCCCGGACCGCGCGCCGGTTGCCCTCCACCACCTCGAGCATGAGCCGCTCCCGCCCGCTCGCCCGGGACCATCCGGCCACCGCCTCGACCAGCTCGGCCAGCACCTTGCCGCCGCGGTGCTCGGGGGTCACGTAGACCGCGAAGACCACCGTCTCGCCGGGGGTCTCGGGCAGGACCGTGCCGCCGGCGTGCCCGATCAGCCGGGCCCGGCCGCCCGGGTCGGCGACGAACTGCGCCAGTCGCCCGCCGTGCGCCGCCTGGGCCAGCCGCTGCCGGAACGCCTCGTGCGGGCGGGCCGCCGCCTGGGCCAGCGTCTCCAGGAAGGCGATCGGATTGTCGGCCAGCATCTCCAGCCGCAGCGCGCGCATGCGGGCGGCGTCCTCGACGGTCACCCGGTGCACGCGCCAGCTGTTCACGCTGTTCTCACTACCCTGTGCCGCGCTGACCTGGCAACCCGGTTGCGCAAACCGGACGGGGTGGCCGAGCCGGCCCCGGTTGAGGCAAAGTGTGTCGATGGATTCGGGCGAGGGCCATATGCGCATGGTCCAGGGCCCGGTGGTGGAGGCCGCCGACCCCTGGGACCCGGAGTCCCGTACGGCCGAGCTCAACCGCCCCGGCGAGCCCGTCCCGCCCCTCGACGAGCCGGATACGGATGATCCGATCGTCCCGCCGCGCGACGCCGGCCTGCCCGGCTGGTTCGACCGCTGGCGCGGGGTGCTCCGCCGCTGCGCCCCCGGCCTGCTGCCGATCGGCCTGATCGCCGCGCTGCCGATGCACTTCTTCGTGGGCCGGGTGGATGACACCGTGGTGGCCGCCCCGGCCCTCTCCGACCTGCTGGGCGGCTTCGGCCTGCTGTTGCTCCCGCTGATGTGGCTGGCGTATTTCGCGGTCTCCGCCCTGCCGCTGGTGCTCGCGCTGGCCGGCACGGTCGCGGTGGCCGTTGCCGAGGCCGCGTCCGGCGCCCGGCCGGGCCCGCGCCGGGTGTGGCGGCTGGTGGCCAACCGGCTGCGCCCGCTCTGGCTCTGGTTCGCCGCGTTCAGCCTGCTGACCCAGGCGCTGCCGCTGCTGCTCACCGCCGACCGGCTGGGCGCGGCCGTGGCGGTGCCGCTCGCGATCGGGCTGGGCGCGCTCTCCACCGCCGTGCTCACCTTCATCGGCGTGCTGGGCTGCGTCGTGCTGATCGAGCGGGAGCACGGCCGCCGCCGGGCCCAGCACCTGTGCTCGCGGGCCCGGCTGGGCGGCCTGGCGGCGGCCGCGCTCGGGGTCACCGTGCTGCCCCGGCTGACCGACGCGGCCTGGGGCGGCCTCGCGGGCGGGATGGCCTCGACCGCGGTGGCCGTGGCGACCGTTCTGCTCTGGGCGATCGCCGCCCTGGTGACGTATGCGCAGGCTCGCCGGGCCGACAGCCGGGTGACCAGCGAGTCGCTGTTCGCCGAGCTATCCGCGCCCGAGCCGGAGTGACCGCGGGCCGCCTGCGCGCAAGGTGGCGTTTCCTTGCACTCGCCCCCCGGGAGTGCTAAACAGGTCATTGGCACTCGCGACCGCTGAGTGCCAAGCAGGTCGGGACGGTGGGGTTCCGGTCGCGGTGCCGCCATCGGCGCCGGGGCACGGGGCCGGTCGTCGCGGGCTATCCGGCTCGGCCTGAGGACGTCGCATCGCCAGGTGGCGACGTCCGCAGAGTTCCGCGCAGAGTTTCTTTCTGCATCGTGTCCAGGAGGACAACGCCGTATGGCCAAGATCATCGCATTCGACGAGGAAGCTCGTCGGGGCCTCGAGCGGGGTATGAACCAGCTCGCCGACGCCGTCAAGGTGACGCTCGGCCCCAAGGGCCGCAACGTCGTGCTGGAGAAGAAGTGGGGCGCCCCCACCATCACCAACGACGGCGTATCGATCGCCAAGGAGATCGAGCTCGAGGACTCCTACGAGAAGATCGGCGCCGAGCTGGTCAAGGAGGTCGCGAAGAAGACCGACGACGTCGCCGGTGACGGCACGACGACGGCGACCGTCCTGGCCCAGGCGCTGGTCCGGGAGGGCCTGCGCAACGTGGCCGCCGGCGCCAACCCGATGGCCCTGAAGCGGGGCATCGAGGCCGCCGTGGCGAGCGTCTCCGAGGGTCTCTCGCAGATCGCCAAGGACGTGGAGACCAAGGAGCAGATCGCCTCCACCGCCTCCATCTCCGCCGGTGACTCCACGGTCGGCGAGATCATCGCCGAGGCCATGGACAAGGTCGGCAAGGAAGGCGTCATCACCGTCGAGGAGAGCAACACCTTCGGCCTCGAGCTCGAGCTCACCGAGGGCATGCGCTTCGACAAGGGTTACATCTCGGCGTACTTCATGACCGACGCCGAGCGGATGGAGGCCGTCTTCGACGACCCGTACATCCTGATCGCGAACAGCAAGATCTCCGCCGTGAAGGACCTGCTCCCCGTGCTGGAGAAGGTCATGCAGGGCGGCAAGCCGCTGATCATCATCGCCGAGGACGTCGAGGGCGAGGCCCTGGCGACCCTGGTGGTCAACAAGGTGCGCGGCACCTTCAAGTCCGTCGCCGTCAAGGCCCCGGGCTTCGGTGACCGCCGCAAGGCCATGCTGGAGGACATCGCCATCCTGACCGGTGGCGCCGTCATCAGCGAGGAGGTCGGCCTCAAGCTCGACAACGCCGACCTCAGCCTGCTGGGCACCGCTCGCAAGGTCGTCATCACCAAGGACGAGACCACCATCGTCGACGGTGGCGGCAACGCCGAGCAGATCCAGGGCCGGGTCAACCAGATCCGCGCCGAGATCGAGAAGTCGGACTCCGACTACGACCGCGAGAAGCTGCAGGAGCGTCTGGCCAAGCTGGCCGGCGGTGTTGCGGTCATCAAGGTCGGCGCGGCCACCGAGGTCGAGCTCAAGGAGCGCAAGCACCGCATCGAGGACGCCGTTCGTAACGCGAAGGCGGCCGTCGAGGAGGGCATCGTGCCCGGTGGTGGCGTCGCCCTGGTGCAGGCCGGCAAGACCGCGTTCGAGAAGCTCGACCTGGTCGGCGACGAGGCGACCGGTGCGCAGATCGTGAAGCTCGCGCTCGACGCCCCGCTGCGTCAGATCGCCGTGAACGCCGGCCTCGAGGGCGGCGTCGTGGTGGAGAAGGTGCGCAACCTCGACGCGGGTCACGGCCTCAACGCCGCGACCGGCGAGTACGTCGACCTGCTGGCCGCGGGCATCATCGACCCGGCCAAGGTCACCCGCTCGGCGCTGCAGAACGCCGCGTCGATCGCCGCGCTGTTCCTCACCACCGAGGCCGTCGTGGCCGACAAGCCCGAGAAGACCCCGGCCCCGGCCGGCGCTCCGGGCGGCGGGGACATGGACTTCTGAGTCCAGCCCCTCAGCAACAACCGGAAGGCGGGTCGCTTCGGCGGCCCGCCTTTTGCGTGCCCGGGGCGCCGGCTCAGGACCGCCGCCGGCGACGTCGTGCCGGCGGCGTCGCGGTGGGGTTCCGGCTGGGTCCGGCGAGCCGCGTCCCGGCGGGGTCCCGGTGGCGTCCGCCGAGCCGCGTCCCGGCGGGGTCCCGGTGGCGTCCGCCGAGCCGCGTCCCGGCGGGGTCCCGGCGGCGTCCGCCGAGCCGCGTCCCGGCGGGGTCCCGGCGGCGTCCGCCGAGCCGCGTCCCGGCGGGCTCCCGGCGGCGTCCGCCGAGCCACAGTCCGGCGCCGGTGAGGATGGCCAGGAAGCTGGCCCGCGCTACGGCCAGCACGTTGTGGCCGGTGGTGGGCAGGGCGGCGACCGGCACTATGTGGATCCGCACGCTCGCGGTGGCCCGGCCGCCGTGGCGGTCGTCGACCGTGTAGCCGATGGCGTCGCTTTCCGCGGCATCGGTGCGCGCGGCATTGTTTCCCACGGCGTTGGTTCCCACGGCCTCGGTACCCGGCGCGTCGGTGCCCGGCGCGTCGGTGCTATGGGCGTCGGTGCCGGCGGCGTCGGCGCGGTAGGTGATGGTCGACGCGGTCATGACGGCCGTGCCGTGCCGTGGGGGGCGGATCGCGACCAGCCGGAGCGGGTCGCCGTCCGGGTCGTGGTCGTTGAGCAGCGGCCGGATCACCACGGTGTCGCCGGCGACGAGCGTCACGGAATCGTCGGCCGCTGTCGGGGGCCGATTGCGATGAGCCGGGGGCGCGCCCGCCGGGGGCTTGGGCGACGGCGAGAGGGACGGCGAGAGCGACGGTGACGGCGAGACCGATGAGGAGAGCGACGGGGACGGAGACGGCGATGGGGACGGCGTCGGGGAGGCCGGGACCACCACGCGGACGATCGCCAGAGCCACGTTGCCGTTGGCGTCGATCACCTCGTACGTGAAGCTGTCGGTCCCGGCGAAGCCCGGATCGGGGACGTAGGTGACCGTCCCGTCCGGGTTGAGCACCGCCGTGCCGTGCGCCGGGCGGCCGACCCGAAGCGGGACGACCGTACGCCCGTCCTGGCCGGTGAGTGGCAGCGAGATGTCGACGTTGCGGCCGTTCACCACGGTGACCAGCTTGTTCGGCACCGAGGGCGGCACCCCGACGAGGATCTCGACCGTGGCCGCGGTGCGGTGCCCGGCGTCGTCGGTCGCCGTGTACGTCAGTGTGGCCGGGCCGGCGAACCCGGCCGGCGGCGTGTAGATCACCGTGCTCGCCGTGAAGCCGGCCGTGCCGTGGTCGGGCGCGCCGACCGAGGTGACGGCCAGCGAGCCGGCCGGGTCGAGGTCGTTGGCCAGCACGTTGATCACGGCCGGGTGTTCGTAGGGGGTCGTGACCGAGTCGGGCACCGCCACCGGTATGCCGTCGGAGACCGTGATCGTGACCGTCCCGGTCGCCGTGCCGCCGTTGCCGTCGTCGATCTCGTACGGGAACGTGTCCGGCCCGACGTAACCGGCCGCCGGCGCATATTCGACCTTGCCGGCCGTGATCGAGGTGGTCCCGTGGCCGGCCGGCCCGGCCGAGTCCAGGGTGATCGTCTGGCCCGGGTTGGCGTCGCTGTCGTTGGCGAGCACGTCGACCAGCACGGTCCGGTCGGAGAGCAGCGCCGCCGTGTCCGGCCGGGCCACCGGCGCCGCGTCCGCGACCTGCACGGTGACCCAGGCGCTGTCGGTGTTGCCGACGTCGTCGACGATCGTGTACCCGAAGACGTCGGTCCCCATGAAGCCGGGATCGGGCCGGTACTCGACCGTCTGGTTCGGGTTGAGCCGGGTGGCGCCGTGCCCGGGCCGGCCGGCCGAGGTCACCGTGAGCGGCCCCGACTCCGGGTCGGTGTCGTTGGCCAGTACCGGGATGTCGACCGCGGTGTCGGCCGGCACCGCCACGGTGTCGTCGACCGCCGAGGGCACGCCGTTGATGGCGATCGTGACGTGCGCGGTGTCGGTCGCCCCGAGGTCGTCGCTGATCACGTAGTCGAAGCCGTCCGGGCCGGCCGTGAACGGGTTGGCCCGGTAGGTGAGCGCGCCACCGGCCAGCGTGAGCGTGCCCATGGCGGGCGTGGTGACCGAGTCGATCTTGATGGTCTGCCCGGTGTTCGGGTCGTGGTCGTTGGCCAGCACCGGGAGCGCGACCGGGACGCCGGGCCGGGCCGCGAAGTGGTCGTCGTGCGCGACCGGCGCGCCGTTGCGGACCGTGACCGTGACCATCGCCGTGTCGGTGAGGCCGGCCGGGTCCCGGATCGAGTAGACGAAGAAGTCGTCGCCCAGGTAGCCGCTGTCCGGGTCGTACGTGATCGTGCCGTCGTTGTTGGCGGTGACCGTCCCGTGCCCGCCCGTCGCGACCGCGGAGAGCGTCACGAGGTCGCCGTTGGGGTCGCCGTCGTTGGCCAGCACCGGCACGATGACCGCGGTGTTCGTGTCGGTGGTCGCCGCGTCGTCCCGGGCCACCGGCGCGGTGTTCACGACGGTCACCGTCACCGTGGCGCCGACCGGGGTGCCGTGCCCGTCGTCCAGCGTGTAGTGGAACGTGTCGTTGCCGAGGAAGTGCGCGGCCGGGACGTACGTGATCCGCCCGTCCCCGCCCACCGCCGCGCTGCCGTGCCCCGGCGGAACGTCGACCGCGACATCGAGGGTCTCGCCGTTCGGATCGTCGTCGTCGTTGGCCCGCTCATTGATCACCAGTGGGGTGCCGCCGATCCCGGTCACCCAGTCGTCCCGGGCCACCGCCAGCCCGTTGTCCACGGTCACCGCGACGGTCTCGGTGTCGCTGCCGCCGTTGCCGTCGTCGATCGTGTACGAGAACGAGTCCGCCCCCGAGTAGCCGACATCGGGCAGGTAGGTGAGCGTGCCGCCCGGGTCGCGGGTGACCACCCCGTGCGCGGCGGCGGTCGTGCCGGAGACGTGCAGCGTGTCGCCGTTCGGGTCGGTGGCCACGGCCAGCACGTCCAGGGTGAGCGCGGTGCGGTAGCCGGTGGTCTCGGTGAACGGCTGGGCGACCGGCGGCGCGTCCGCGACGGTCACCGTGACCTGGGCGGTGTCCGTGCCGCCGTGGCCGTCGCTGATCGTGTACGAGAAGGTGGCGTCGCCGGAGAAGCCCGCCGGTGCGGTGTAGGTGACCACCCCGCCGGCCAGCGCGCCCGGCGAGCCGACCGCGGTGACGGTCAGCGTGTCGTGGTTCGGGTCGGTGTCGTTGGCGGTCACCGGCACCGTCACGCCGGCCCGTGCGGCCGCGTACGACACGCTCAGCCCGTCGTTCGCCGCCGTGGGCGCCGCGTTCTCCACGTCCACCGACACCGTCGCCGTGTCGGTCAGGCTGCCGTCGCTCACCGTGTAGCCGAAGGTGGCCGTCCCGGCGAAACCCATGGTCGGGGTGAAGGTGACCCCGGTACCCGTGAAGGTCACCGTGCCGCCGCCCGCCGGCTGGGTGACCCCGACGACGGTGAGCGGGTCGTGGTTCGGGTCCACGTCGTTCTGCCGTACGTCGAGCGTGACCGCGGTGTTGGTCGGCGTATTGATCATGTCGTCCTGGGCGATCGGCGCCGCGTCCTGCGTGGTCACCCTGACCGTCGCGGTGTTCGAGCCACCGTTCGGATCGTCCAGCTCGTAGGTGAACGTGTCGGTGCCGGCCCAGTCCGGGTCGGGGGTGTAGGTCACGGTCTGGTCGGCGTCCACCACCGCGGCGCCGTGCGCCGGGCCGCCGGCCACCGAGACGACCAGGCTGCTCGCCGGGTCGTCCGGGTCCGAGTCGTTGGCGCGTACGTCGATGATGACCGGGGTGGCGAACGGGGTGCTCGCGCTGTCGTCGACGGCCTGCGGCGAACTGTTGACGGCGAGCGCGGCGGAGCCGGTGTCGTTCGCCGCGTTGGCGTCCGAGCCGGTGCCGGAGGCGGTGACCGACGCGACCGCGCTCGCCGCGGCGGTGTTGTCCACCGTCGCCGGCACGACGGCGCTCGCCGAGCTGCCAGCCACCAGCGGGCCGAGCGCGCAGGTGACGACCTGGCCGGCGACCGAGCAGTCGGGCGGCATCGTGTCGGCCGAGACGCCGGTGGGCAGGGTGAGCGTGGCGACGGCGGCCGGCTCGAGGTCGCCGCTCGCGTTGGTGACGGTGGCCGTGTAACTCACCGCCACCGGGGTGGCGGAGCGCGACACGAACGACGGGGCCACGGTCAGCCCGGCGGCCAGATCGTCATGCGGCTGCAGCACGGTGGTGGCGGACGTGCCGCCGGCCGCGGCGACGCTGACCCCGGTGGTGCGCCCGGTGTAGCCGACGTTCACCAGGTTGGTGATCGCGTACCCGACCGGAACGCCGGTCTGCACCACGACCCGCAGCGTCACCCAGGTGGTGCCCAGATAGGGGATCGAGCCCAGCGTCCAGCTCGCCGCGCCGGAGCCGTACGAGCCGGCGTCGCCGTCGCCCGCGTCGGTGACCGGCGTGCCCTGCACGGTCAGCGAGCCCGGCACGTAACTGGTCCAGGGCGGGATGGCGTCGTCCAGGCGTACGGCGTCGGCGGTGTCGCTGCCGTCGTTGCTCACGGCGATCTTGTATTCCAGGATGTCGCCCGGCAGCAGGTCGCCGCCGTTGAGATCGGTGCCGGTGAGGGTGGTGGTGATCTTGGGGGCGTAGAGGTCGATGGTGAAGGTGAGCACGCCCGGGTAGTACTGATCGCCGCTGGTGGTCAGGGTGAGCGTCGTCGAGGTGACGTTGTTACCGAACATCCCGGACGCGTCCACCTGGTCGACGTCGAAGCCGAGCAGGTTCGAGTAGCCCGGATTGCGCCCGCCTACCGCAGTGGCCGAGTCGCTCACCGTGCTGTTGAAAAAGTTGTTCGACGGGTTCTGGCCGTCGCTGAGCGGCTGGCCGTCGACCTCGAGGCTGTCGCCGGTCGTGCCGCGATCTCCCTCGTACGTGACCGCGCCGATCTTCGCGTGCACCGCGCCGGCGTGCGGGGTCTCGAAGCCGGTCACCGGGATGTTGGTGTTGCCGCCGGAGACCTGGCCGAAGCCGTCGTACACGCGCAGCGCCCGCATGTCGTCGGCCGAATTGTGGTAGGCGATCACCAGCGCCCAGCCCGCGTACGACCCGGCGGCCGTCGACGCCTGGATGTTCGCCACCCCGTACACCCCGTTGCCGACCGCCGCCACCTGCGCGGTCACGTCGGCGAAGCCCTGGTAGATGCTGCCGTTCGGAAAGAGCGTGCTCGCCGTGACCGGGGCGTAGGTGGCACCCCCGTCCGTGCTGAACTTCACCTGGTTGCGCAGTGCCGAGGCCGAGTCGGCGCCCCAGTACAGCCCGGCGAACAGCACCGTGCTGCCGACCGGCATGGTGATCGTCGCGGTGCTGTCGTTGAAGGTGGCCGGGTTGCCGTCCGCGTCGGTGTAGGCCATCGCGTACGTGTTGTTGTTGAGGTTGGCCCCGACGGCCGTGCCGTTCCGCGCCGAGGTGCAGTTGGCCAGCGCGGTCACGCAGGTCAGGTTCGAGTTGCCGCGTAGCAGGATCGCGCCGTTGGTGTTGGTCTGGAACCGGATGCCGAACGGCGTCGTGATGCTCGCCTCGGCGCGGCCGGCGACCAGAACCGTCCCGGTCAGCAGTACGGCAAGCACGACCGCCAGGGCCGCGACGGCCCGGCGGACCCCCACGACCCGAATCTATTTCACAAATGCGTGCGAAAAGGGAAGAACGAGCGCGGGGCCGACAGTGAGATTTTCATCCGCCGAGGTGACGCTCATGAGCGCTAACGTGGGACGGGTGCGCGAACCCTCCGTCTCCCGCTATTCCGCCGGCCGGCTCTCCCCGATCCGCCGGATAGCCGATCTCCGGCGCCTCCACGATGAGCAGTTCGACGTCCTGGTCGTCGGCGGCGGGGTCACCGGCGCCGGCGCGGCCGTCGACGCCGCCTCCCGCGGGCTCAAGGTCGCCCTGGTCGAGGCCCGTGACCTGGCCGCCGGCACGTCCAGCCGGTCCAGCAAGCTGATCCACGGCGGCCTGCGCTACCTCGAGCAGCTCGAGCTGCACCTGGTGCACGAGGCGCTGACCGAGCGTGGCCTGCTCTCCACCCGGCTCGCGCCGCACCTGGTGCGCCCGGTCCCGATCCTGGTGCCGCTGCCGGCCTCGAACCCGCCGGCCCGGGTCTGGCACCGCGCCTACTACGGGCTCGGCGTCGCGGCGTACGACGCGTTCGCCGGCGTCTTCGGCAAGGGCCGGGGCATGCCGCTGCACAAGCACCTCACCCGCGACGGCGCCCGGCACCTGTTCCCGAGCCTGCGGGCCGACGCGGTGACCGGCGCGATCCGCTACTACGACGGCCAGGTCGACGACGCCCGCCTGGTGGTGACCCTGGCGCGGACCGCGGCGAGCCTGGGCGCGGCCGTGGTGACCAGCGCCCGGGTGGTCGGCTTCGTGCGCGAGGCGCGCGAGGTGGTCGGCGTCCGGGTGCGCGACCTGGAGGCGCCCGACTCGCCGGAGTTCGAGGTCCGCGCCCGTACGGTGGTGGCCGCCACCGGCGTGTGGAGCGACGACATGTCGCAGATGCTCAGCGACGTCGGCGTCCGTCCCGGCATGCGGGTGCGCGCCTCCAAGGGGGTGCACCTGGTGGTGCCCCGCTCGGCGATCACCGGCGAGGCGGGACTGATCCTGCGTACGCCCACGTCGGTGTTGTTCGTCATCCCGTGGGGCGGCCATTGGATCATCGGGACCACCGACACCGACTGGAAGCTCGACCGCTCGCACCCGGCCGCCTCGGCCCGCGACATCCGCTACCTGCTCGACCAGGTCAACACCGTGCTCGATCGCCCGCTGACCACCGACGACATCGAGGGGGTGTACGCCGGACTGCGCCCACTGCTCTCCGGCGAGGCCGACTCGACGTCCAAGCTCTCCCGGGAGCACGCGGTGGTCGAGCCCATGCTCGGCCTGCTGCTGGTGGCCGGCGGCAAGTACACGACGTACCGGGTGATGGCGGCCGACGTGATCGATCACGCGGTACGCCGGCTCGGCGGCCCGGCCCGGCCCTCACGCACCGACGAGTTGCCGCTGCTCGGCGCGGACGGCTACGCGGCCGCCTGGCGCGACCGGCAGGACATGGCCCGGCGGCACGGCGTCAGCGCCGGGGTGGTCGAGCATCTCCTCGAGCGGTACGGGACGCTCGCCGTCCACCTGCTCGCGATGATCGCCGCCGAGCCGGGGCTGGCCACGCCGCTGACCGGCGCGCCGGAGTACCTGACCGTCGAGGTGGCGTACGCGGCGCTGGCCGAGGGCGCGCTGCACCTCGACGACGTGCTGACCCGCCGCACCAGGATCTCGATCGAGACGACCCACCGCGGCAGCGAGTCGGCCGCGCACGCCGCCGCGGTAATGGGCGACGCGCTCGGCTGGGACAAGGTCGTCCGCGACCGGGAGATCGAGCATTATCTGGCCCGGGTGGCCGCCGAGCGGCAGTCGCAGACGATGCCCGACGACCTGACCGCCGACGCGGCCCGGATAGGCGTGCCCGATGTCCGCGGTTTCGCGGCCGACCGGGCGATCGACCTGCTGGCCGACCTGCCGCTGCTGGGCGATCTTTGATCCTTGTCGACGAGCCGCTCTGGCCCGCCCGCGGACGGCTCTGGTCGCATCTGGTCAGCGATCTGTCGTACGCCGAGCTGCACGTGTTCGCGGAGATGCTGGGCGCCCCGCGGCGGGCCTTCGACCGGGATCACTACGACATCCCGGAGCAGCGGTTCCGCAGCGCGGTGTGGCTCGGCGCGACCCTGCTGCCGTCCCGGGAGCTGGCCTTCCGGCTGCGCGCGGCCGGGTTACGCCGGCCGAAGCACCTCCAGCTCCCGTGACAGGTTGGCGCGGGCCTTCTCCTCCCAGGCGGCGCGCAGCGAGTCGAGGCGGTAGATCGAGGGCAGCTCCAGCAGCGCCTTGAGCACCTGGGCCCGGCCGTCGCGGAAGGCGTCCTCGGGCACGTGTGCGTACTCCCGGCGGATCGCGGCGGTGTACGACGCGTACGCCTCCTCGTCGCCGGCCAGGACGGCCAGGTCGGCGTCGCAGAGCAACTCGCCGTCCGGGTCGTCCGCCTCGGTCGCGTGCCCGGCGGTCAGCCCGACCAGCCGCGCCACCTCGGCCGCCGTTCCGGCCGGCACCCCGAGCATGGCCAGCAGGCCCTCGGCGAACTCGGCGCTGTCCCGCTCGTTCGCGTCGCCGAGCGCCCGCGGGTCGTAGACGGCGTCGTGCAGCCACGCGGCCAGGCGGACCCGTTCCGGATGCGGAGCGAGTCGCGCATGGCTTTCCACCACATCCAGTACGGCGGACAGGTGCGCCACGGTGTGGTAGTGGCGCTGCGGCTCCGACCAGCGGGCGAGCAGGTACTCACCGGCGGCCGCGAGGTCGGCGTCGTCCGCGGTCGCACCGGCCTGCCGGGCCGCCGCGCGGAACCCGTCCACGAGAGAAGTCACGCCCGCCATCCTGTCAGTAGGGTCGTGACCATGACGTCCGCCCCGGCCCGGCTGCTCGCCCGGTCCCGCGCCGGGTTCGCCGCCGGCCTGCACCGGGTGCGCGGCGGCCTGGCGCTCGCCGTCCAGTCCGGCGTGGCCGCCGGGATCTCGTGGTTCCTGGCGCACGACGTGATCGGCCGGCCGGCGCCGTTCTTCGCCCCGATCGCCGCGGTGATCACCCTGGCCTCCTCGGTCGGCCAGCGCGCCCGCCGTACGGTCGAGCTGGTCATCGGCGTGGCGATCGGGATCGGCATCGGGGACGCGCTGATCCTGCTGGTCGGCACCGGCCCGTGGCAGATCGGCCTGGTCGTGCTGCTCGCGATCCTGGTCGCCACCGCGGTCGGCGGCGGCACCCCGCTGGTGATGCAGGCCGCCTCCTCGGCCGTGCTGGTCGCCACCCTCACCTCGGCCACCGGCCTGCCCTGGACCAGGTTCTTCGACGCGCTGGTCGGCGGCGGGGTCGGGCTGGTCGTGATGACCGTCCTGCTGCCGCTCAACCCGCTGACCGTGGTGCAACGGGCGGCCGACCCGGCGCTGCGCGCGCTCGCCGACGGGCTGCACGACGTCGCGACCGCCCTGCGCGCCGCCGACCGGGATGAGATCGAGGCGACGCTGCTGCGGCTGCGGGCGGCCGAGACGTCGTTCGCCGCCTTCTCCGCGGCGGTCACCGCGGCCCGGGAGAACGTCGCCTTCGCCCCGGCCCGCTGGCACACCCGCGGCCCGCTGGCCCAGTACGTGCTGGGCGCCCCGCAGGTCACCTACGCGCTGCGCAACACCCGGGTGCTGATCCGCCGGGTGGGCACCGGGCTGGGCGACCAGGAGAAGATGCCCGAGGTGTTGGCCACCTCGATCGGGCTGCTCGGGGACGCGGTCGACCTGCTGCGGCAGGAGTGGGCGAGGGCGGCCGAGCCGATCGCCGCCCGGCAGCGGGCGCTGAGCGCGGTCAGCGAGGCCGCCAAGGCGTACGACGACGGCCTGGGCTTCTCCGGCGGGGTGGTGGTGGCGCAGATCCGCTCGGCGGCCACCGACCTGCTGCGGGCGAGCGGCGTCGACTTCGCCGAGGCCCCGCGCCTGGTCCGCCGGGCGGCCGGCTGGCACGACCGCCCGCGCGTCTCCCGGCGGGGGCGCCGGGGCCACCCGCCGGGCGGCCCGCACCCGGCCGGGTGACTACGCTGGCGGTCATGGCCGACGTTTCGCCGGGCGGGCCGCCCGACCCGAGCGCTCCGCCGGCGGCCGGCTCGCCGGGCGGGCCGCCCGACCCGAGCGCTCCGCCGGCGGCCGGCTCGCCGGGCGGGCCGCCCGACCAGAGCGCTCCGCCGGCGGCCGGCTCGTTCCCGCCGCCCGGCCCCGACCTGCTGCCGGTGGGCACCCCCGCGCTCTATCCCGGCGCGCCGGCGGCCATCGACTGGTCGCCCGAGCCGCGGCAGCCCGCGTGGCGGCGCTACGCCCCGATGGTCGGCGTCATCGGCGTGCTGCTGGTCGCCGCGATCAGCCTGCTGCTCTACCTCGGCCACAACATCGGCATCACCGGCCTGGTGGTCGGCCTGATCGCCGCCTTCATCCCGGTCCCGCTGCTGGTGTCGAGCTTTCTCTGGCTCGACCGCTACGAGCCCGAGCCGGTGCGCTACCTGGCCTTCTGTTTCACCTGGGGCGCCGCGATCGCCACCTCGGTGGCGCTGTTCGTCAACACGATGACCGAGAAGCTCTTCACGCACTGGGGGTGGCCCGACGCGCTGGTCGCGGTGCTGGTGGCGCCCTTCATCGAGGAGTCGATGAAGGCGGCCGGCCCGATCCTGCTGTCCTGGCGGCGGCGCAGCGAGTGGTCCGGCATCACCGACGGCATCGTCTACTGCGGCATGTCCGCGCTCGGCTTCGCCATGGTGGAAAACATCCTCTACCTGGGCAAGCACGGCTACGCGGCGGGCGCCGAGGAGTACGGCCCGGCGACCGGCCTGCAAAACCTCTTCCTGATCTTCATCGTGCGCATCCTGTTCACCGGCTTCGCGCACCCGCTCTTCACCTCGATGACCGGCATCGGCCTCGGCGTCTCGGTCCGCTCGGCCGACCGGCGGGTCCGCTGGCTCGCCCCGATCGCCGGCCTGCTGCTCGCGATGATCCTGCACGGGACGTTCAACCTGCTGCCCACGCTCGCCGCGAGCCTGAACAAGCCGATCATCATGCTGTACGGCTATCTGGGCTTCATGGTGCCGTTCTTCTTTGCGGTGGTCGGCTTCGCGATCGCGCTCCGGGCGTGGGAGGGCCGGCTCACCGAGCGGGTGCTGCCCCTCTACGTGCGCTCGGGATGGTTCTCCCCACCCGAGGTGGCCAGCCTGGGCAGCCTCGGCCGGCGGCACTCGGCCCGGCAGTGGGCGCGGCGGGTGGCCGGGCCGCTCGGGCAGAAGGCGATGCGCGACTTCCAGTTCGCGGCGACCCGGTTGGCGCTGCTGCGCGACGGCATGCAGCGTGGCCTGCGCAGCACGCCGAAAGACCAGCTCAAGACCAGTACGGAGGAGCAGCGGCTGCTCCAGGACGTGCAGTCTTACCGGCAGGCGTTCACGGCCAAGGATCCGACCACCCCGCAGGCCTTCTGGGACGGCCTGAATTACCACGTGATCTTCCCGGACGGCGTGCCCCGGACGATCTCCCCGCCGGCCGACCCGGTCGTTCCGGTGCCGATCCGGCTGCCGGTGTATGCCGCGCCCGGCCCAACATATCCGACATATCCGGGGTCGCCCTACGGTGCGCCGGGGTACAGCGGCTCGCCGGGCTACTCGCCGCCGCAGCCGGGCTATCCGCAGCCGGGTTACCAGCAGCCGGGCTATCCGCAGCCGGGTTACCAGCAGCCGAGTTACCAGCAGCCGGGCTACCAACAGCCCAACTACCCGCCGCAGCAATCGGGCTATGCCCAGCAGCCATATCCGATATATCCGACAAATCGGCCGAGCGGCTCGGGCGGGCCGACCTACTACCCGACCCCGTCGCCGTTCGCTCAACCGCAGCAGCAGCAGCAGCCGCCGCCGCCGGTGACCGGGCAGCCGCATGCGTGGCCGACGCCGAGCGCTCCGCCGGCGCCGCCGGCCCAGACGGATCCCTGGCAGTCCCCGTACCCACCGCCGTCGGAAAGCCCGACCACGACGCCGCCGGACCCGAACCGCCCGGGGTGACCCACCGCAGAGTTCAGAGGTAGAGGCCGGTCCCGTCGGACTCGACCCGGCTGGCCGCCACCGCGTGCACGTCCCGCTCGCGGAGCAGCACATACTCCCGCCCGTGCAACTCGACCTCGGAGCGGTCGTCCGGATCGAACAGCACCCGGTCGCCGACCACGATCGACCGCACGTTCGGGCCGATCCCGACCGCCGTGGCCCAGGACAGCCGCCGCCCGACTGACGCGGTAGCCGGGATCACGATGCCGGCCGACGACCGTCGCTCGCCCTCGGCTCCGTCCTGGCGAACTAGCACGCGGTCATGCAACATCCGGATCGGCAGTCCGGCCTCGGTAACGGAACTCACGAGTCCAGACGGTACGCCGCCGCCGACCCGGCGTGATCGGCAGGACGACCCCTACTACGGTGGTTACCGCGCGCCACAACGCGGCGCCGCTTCGGCAAGGAGGTTGGCCGGTTTGAGCCGTTTCCAGCGAGTCCGCGACAACCTGCGCCGCGCCTACGACTCGGGCCGTGAGTCGGTGCGGCAGGCGCGTGCCGACGAGGGGGTGGCCGGCCGGCCCGAGCCCGACGACGACTTCGAGCCCCCACCGCGCCCGCCGGAGGTCGTGCACGACTCGACCATCAGCCAGGACGACGCCGAGGTGCCGCACTCGCTGCGGATCGCCGCGGCCTGGAGCTGGCGGCTGATCGTGGTCGGCGTGGTCGGCTGGGCGCTGCTGCACTTCGTCGGCATCGTCAGCTTCGTGGTGATCCCGCTGGCGATCGCGCTGCTGCTCTCCGCGCTGCTCGCCCCGGCCGTGGGCTGGCTGCTGCGGTTGAAACTGAACCGGTCGCTGGCCACGTTCCTGGTGCTGATCTTCGGGCTCGCCGTCATCGCCGGCACGCTCACGCTGGTCATCTCGCAGTTCATCGACGGCGCCGCGGAGCTGACCCAGAAGGCGAGCGACGGCGTACGGCAGATCCAGCAGTGGTTGAAGACCGGGCCGCTGCACCTGTCGGACGCCCAGGTCACCCAGGCGATCAACAACGCGCAGGACTGGGTCAACGCGCACACCTCGCAGCTGACCTCGACCGGCATCGCCACCGCGGCCACCCTCTTCGAGGTGGTCACCGGCATGCTGCTGGTGCTGTTCTCGACGTTCTTCTTCCTGCGCGACGGCCGCAAGATCTGGCGGTTCATCGTCCGGCTGCTCCCGGTGAACGCCCGCTGGTCGGTGGCCGACGCCGGCGACGCGTCCTGGGCGACGCTCGGCTCCTATGTGCGGGCGACCGTGCTGGTGGCGTTCATCGACGCGGTCGGCATCGGCACCGCGCTGGTGATCCTGAAGATCCCGTTCCCGTTCCCGCTGGCCGCGCTGGTGTTCCTGGGCGCGTTCATCCCGATCGTCGGCGCGAGCGTGTCGGGTGCGGTCGCGGTTCTGGTGGCGCTGGTCGATCAGGGCTGGGTGATCGCGCTGATCGTGCTCGGCGCGGTGATCCTGGTGCAGCAGGTCGAGGGGCACGTGCTGCAGCCGCTGATCATGGGCCGGGCGGTGGCGATCCACCCGCTCGTGGTGATCATCGGGATCGCCTGCGGCGCCACGCTGGCCGGGATCATCGGGGCGCTGGTCGCGGTGCCGCTGATCGCCGTGCTGAACACCGGCGTCCGCCGGCTGTCCCGCAGCCGGCCCGAGGTGCCGCCCAACGCGGTAGTGGTCGGCGGCACCAGCGCCACAAACTGAAGGGCGGGACCCCGATCGGGGATCCCGCCCTGTATCAGAGCGTGGGCTCAGGCCGCGACCACGCTGATCGCGACCTCGTTGACGCCACGGGTGGCGTCGACGACCAGGTCGCCGTTGCCGGCCCGGCTCAGCGCCCGCAGGGTCCACGACCCCGGCGCGGCGAAGAACCGGAACACGCCCTCGGGCGACGTGACGACCTCGGCGGTGAACTCGCCGGAGCCGTCGAGCAGGCGCACGTACGCGCCGCCGACCGGCTCACCCTCGACGTTGTTCACGATGCCGGTGATGACGGTTTCCTTCTCCAGGTCCACGCCGGCGGGGAGGGGCGCGGACTGGTCGGGGGCGGCGCAACCGGCCGCGACGTTCGGAGACGTCATGATCACGCCTCCCCGGGCTGGTCGCCGAGCGCGATCGGCACGCCGATGAGCGAGCCGTACTCGGTCCAGGAGCCGTCGTAGTTCTTCACGTTCTGCTGGCCGAGCAGCTCCTTGAGCACGAACCAGGTGTGCGAGGAGCGCTCGCCGATCCGGCAGTAGGCGATCGTGTCCTTGCCGCCGTCGAGGCCGGCCTCGCCGTAGATCTTGGCGAGCTCGTCGTCCGACTTGAAGGTGCCGTCCTCGTTCGCGGCCTTGCTCCACGGCACGTTGATCGCCGTGGGGATGTGGCCCGCCCGCTGCGACTGCTCCTGTGGCAGGTGCGCCGGGGCGAGCAGGCGGCCCGCGAACTCGTCGGGGCTGCGCACGTCGACCAGGTTCTTCGCGCCGATCGCCTGGACGACCTCGTCGCGGAACGCGCGGATGGTCAGGTCGGGCTCCTTGGCCGAGTACGAGGTCTTGGCCCGGACCGGCACGTCCTTCGAGTACGGGCGGGCGTCGAGCTCCCACTTCTTGCGGCCGCCGTCGAGCAGCTTGACCTGCTCGTGGCCGTACAGCTTGAAGTACCAGTACGCGTACGCGGCGAACCAGTTGTTGTTGCCGCCGTACAGCACCACGAGGTCGTCGTTGCCGATGCCGCGCTCGGAGAGAAGCGCGGAGAACTGCTCCCGGTTGACGAAGTCGCGCCGGACCGGGTCCTGCAGGTCCTTCTTCCAGTCGATCTTCACGGCGCCGGGGATGTGCCCGCCGTCATACGCGGTGGTGTCCTCGTCGACCTCGACGAAGACCACGCCCGGGGCTTCGAGGTTCTTCTCGGCCCAATCGGCCGAGACGAGTGCGGTGTCGCGACTCATCGATTCACTCCCTTGGATGGGTGGGGGAGAGTCAGCGCACGGAGGTTTTGTCGCACCCCGCGCGGGACCCTGGATTCAAGATCTCGTGCTTGTGCGACGGCGCCACTGCCGGGCTTGGGATTACGAGCAGAAGATGCTCAGCACTAGTGGCCCCGTCAGAGGACAGGGCGACACAGGCAGGCGGCCATGCGGCACAGGTCGACCGCACGCCTCTTGGTGAGCAACGGGCTCATGGAAACCGACCCTACCAGCGGTTCCACACCCCGGAACAGCCTCGACCACGATCCGGGAAGGAGTCCGGGGTCACAGCCCGCCGGAGTTCAGCGAGACGTGGCTCGCCTCCGCGGTGACTTTCAGGCCGTCGGCCTGCGGTTCCACACTTTTGACCTTCAGATCGAGCGGCAGCGCCGGGACCCGCAGATTGAAAGCCAGCTTCTGGACGTACGTGTTGACCAGTCCACGCACGAGCGTGTTGTCCGGCAGACCCTCCGCCTTAACGTTGCTGAAACGGACCTGGACGAGGTCTCCCTGCACGTTCAGGTCGGCCGTGGCGCTGATCGTGAAGGTCTGGCCGAGCGCCTGCACCGGCGCCGAACCGACCAGCTTGCCGTTCTGCTCGGTCAGCTTCACGCCCGGCTGGCCGGAGAGCTGCGCGATCTGCGCGTAGTCGATGAGCCCGGTGCCGATGATCGAACCGGCGGTGACCTCGCCGTTCCCGGAGCGGATCGTGGTGAGCGGGGCGCGTACGTCGTTCGCGGTCGCGTCCAGCTCCTTCATCTTGATCGTCCGGCCCTCGCCGACCGGCCCGGAGAAGTTCACGAGGTCGATCCGGATCTGCTGGTACTCGCCGCGGGCGACCTGGGTGAGGAACGGGATCCCCTCGATCGTCACCTTCGGCTGCTCGCTGGTCGCCTTCTGCTGCGCGACCTGCTGGGCGACCCGGTCACTGATCTTGCGTTCGGCGTAGGAGGCGGCGAACCGGTCGGCCACCGCCAGCGCGGCCCCGAGGATCAGCACCAGCACGATCAGTGTGAAGAGCACCCGCCGTCCTCGCCGTCGCGGTCGCGCTCCGTACGCCTCGGCCACCGGTTCTCCCGTCCGTCGACTCTGCTGGACGGTACATGCCCGGTACCAGGGCGCGGCAAAACGCGACGTGGGTCAGGACAGATACCAATGCGCGAGCGCGTACGCGGCCGGCGCGGTCAACGCGAAGGCGCCCAGCGGACCCCTCATGTGCCGGGCCACCCAGAACGTCGGCGCGTCCCCGGCCAGCCGCCGGCCCGCCTCGCCGAAGTTCCCCGCGAGGTCGACCACGCTCGCGATCACGGCGGCGACCAGGCCGATCACCGCGCCCTTGGCCGGCGTGAACGGCAGCACGAGCACGCTGCCCAGCCCGGCCGCGCCGAGCGTGCCGAGCATCGCGCCGAGCACCACGCCGGTCGCGCCGCGCGGCACCTGCGGGGCGATCCGCGGCTTCGGGAAGATCGCGTCGGTCACCCGGGCGACCAGCAGCGCCACCCCCGCGCCGGCCGAGCTGACGATCACCGTCTGGGTGCCCACCGGCTGCCGGGTGAGCAGGACCGGGATCGCGTACCCGACCACGCCCAGCACGATCAGCAGGGTGGTCCGCCAGGAGTCCTTGATCCGGCTGCGGTC
Organism: Actinoplanes subtropicus; assembly: GCF_000721705.1. Classification (GTDB taxonomy): domain Bacteria; phylum Actinomycetota; class Actinomycetes; order Mycobacteriales; family Micromonosporaceae; genus Actinoplanes; species Actinoplanes subtropicus. Next base: position 99,292 of record NZ_JOJL01000031.1, on the reverse strand, counting down.
CTCGGCCCGGAAGACCTGCCCGATCAGCGCCGCCGCGAAGCCGCCGAGCGCGACGAGGAACAACGGCCACAGCCCGGCGGGCGTCTTGTTGACGGCGAGGTAGTCGGCCACCACCGCGACCGCCGCGCTGATCCCGGCCGTGGCGGCCGCCGCCGGCGGGTGCAGCGCCATGATGCAGGCGAGCAGATAGAGCAACTGCACACCGAAGAGCACGATGGCGTACGGCAGGCGATTGTCCGGTGCGGAGGTCTGCGCCCCGAGCGCCAGCCCCAGGCCGAGCAGCCCGGCGAACCCGGCGATGGCCAGCGACAGCTGTCGCCGCACCGGGACGACCTCGACCTCTTCCTCCTCCGCCTCATCCGGCTCGCCGTCGTCCTTCAACGCCGGCTTCTCGTCGGGCACGGCACCGTAGAAACCGGCCGGGGGCCGGCCGGGCCCGGAGCGTGCGATCTCGCGCGAGGCGTCGGCATCCCAGGCGTCGTCGTCCTTGGGCATGGAGGGGAACACCCTGTAGATCGTGCCAGAACGAGCCGCCGGACCCAATTTCGGAGAAGTGCGGCCGCCATGTAAAAGATCTGTTACGGCTCGGCCGTTTGTCCGCACTTACAAGCGTTTAGTACGTCACTCAGGCGAACGGATAGAGCCTTCGGCCTGATGTATCGGTTAAGGTAACGCCAGCCCTCCCGTCGGTGACGCCGGGGAAACAATCCTCCGGGCGCGGTTCGTAATTCACCGCATACCGGGTCACCTAGGGCGGCTCTGACGCCGCTCGGACGGAGGTTGAGCGTGGAAATCCTTCTTCTGGTGACGGCACGTGCCGGCGAGCCCTCGGCCGTGCTTCCCGCGCTGGATCTGCTTCCCCACTCCGTGCGCACCGCACCCCGCGACGTCCGCACCCTGGTGTCCGGGCCCAGCCCCGACGCCGTGCTGGTGGACGCCCGCTCCGAGCTCTCCGAGGCGCGCGCCACGTGCCGCATGCTGCACGCGACCGGCATCGGGGTCCCGCTGGTCGCGGTCGTCACCGAGGCCGGGCTGATCGCGCTGAACGCCGACTGGGGCGTCGACGACGTCATCCTGGCCAGCGCCGGGCCCGCCGAGGTCGAGGCCCGCCTGCGGCTGGGCGTCGGCCGGCTCAACAACGCGACCGCGGGGGCCGGCGGCTCGATCCGGGCCGGCGAGCTCACCATCGACCCGGACACGTACGCGGCGAAGCTCAAGGGCCGCCCGCTCGACCTCACCTACAAGGAGTTCGAGCTGCTCAAGTTCCTGGCGCAGCACCCCGGCCGGGTGTTCACCCGCGACCAGCTGCTGCGCGAGGTCTGGGGCTACGACTACTTCGGCGGCACCCGCACGGTCGACGTGCACGTGCGGCGCCTGCGGGCCAAGCTCGGCTCGGAGTACGAGTCGATGATCGGCACGGTCCGCCAGGTCGGCTACAAGTTCGTGGTCCCGCCGAGCGGCCGCCAGCTGCCCGACAACGAGCCGGTCTCGCTGCCGGTCTAACGTTCTCCGGTATGACGAAGATCCGGTCCGTGGACCGGCCGGATGCCGACACGGTGGCCGACGTTCTCGCGTTGGCCACCGCTGCCGAGCAGGCCGACGGGGTTTATCCGCTCTCCGAGGACGTGGTTCTGCGCGTACGCAATGGTGGCGGAACCCACCTGCTGGCGTATGCGGACGACGGCGCCCTCGCCGGTTATGCGTTCGTCGAGGCCGGCTCCGGCGAGCTCGTCGTTCATCCCCGCTACCGGCGGCACGGGTACGGCTCGGCTCTGCTGGCCGCCGCCGGTGACGGCCCGCTGGCCTTCTGGGCGCACGGCGACAATGCAGCTATTTTTGCCGAAAAGTCTGGATTTATCAGGTCGCGGGTGCTCTGGCAGATGCGTCGGTCATTGGTCGACTTTTCGGAAATGTCGGTCATGCCGGACGGGGTGACCCTGCGCCACTTCCGGCCCGGTCACGACGAGGAGGCCTGGCTCGCGGTCAACGCCCGGGCCTTCGCCCATCACCCCGAGCAGGGCCGCTGGACCCTCGACGACCTGCGCCTGCGCGAGGCCGAGCCGTGGTTCGACCCGGCCGGTTTCCTGCTCGCCGTCGACCTCGAGGACACCTTGCTCGGCTTCCACTGGACCAAGGTGCACCCGCCCGCCGGCGACGCCCCGGCGATCGGCGAGATCTACGTCCTCGGCGTCGACCCCGGCGGCCACCGTCGCGGCCTCGGCGCGGCGCTGAGCGTGGCCGGCCTCCAGCATCTCGCCGAGACCGGCCTCACCCAGGCGATGCTCTACGTCGACGAGTCGAACACGGCGGCGGTCGCCCTCTACCGCAAGCTCGGCTTCGAAATCTACAAGACCGACGTCATGTACGCGCGGAGCTGAGCTCCCTCCTCAGGGAACGACGGTGACCGGCCAGCGGCCGTGGCGGACCAGGCGGACGGCCAGCGAGCCGGCGATGCGGTGGCCCAGGCTCGCCGAGGAACCCACGATCACCGCGTCCGCTCGGGTTTCCTCGGCCACCTCGGAGAGGACCGTGAGGGGGTCGCCCTGGCGGACGATCAGCCGGCTGTCGGCGCCCCAGCCGTCGATCTCGAGCCGCAGCTGGCGTTCCAGGTCCTCCTGGGCCTCGAGGACCGCGTCCATCGCCAGGCCGCTGTGGTCGGCCAGGGTGATCAGCGTGGTCGGGGCGCCGCGGGCCCAGACCGCGATCAGCCGGGTGCGCTGTCGCCGGGCCAGGCCGGCCGCGTAGGCGGCGGCGCGCATCGAGGTCGGGGAGCCGTCGACGCCGACCAGGATCGCGCCCGGGCCGTCGGTGCCGAGTTCGAAGGAACCCATGGCCAAACCTAAGCGCCGGGCCGATGGCGCGGGAAGCCACCATTGGCCGACGCGCCGGTGGCCGCCGGACGTCCGGCATCGACCGGCCCGATAGTCATGGGCGAGATCACACCGGGAAACCATCCCCCAAAAGGGGCATACCTCATGCCTGTATTATGCAGCGAACAGCCCCGATCGAGCGTCACGGGACGGACAAGCGGGGATCTCGGGGCGGTAAACACGCGGTGGAAATTCCGTACATGTCCGACTTATTTCACCCAGTTCACGGAACGGACAACTCGGGATCAGTAGAAAGCAAACTCGACGCGGATACGAGTTCACCACGCGTTCATTTCCGGCCGGGTAACCGGCTACCTGCTCCTCCTAGCTTCGGGGGGTGTCGATGCGAGATCGGCATGTGCACCTCACCCCGAAGGGAAAATCGTGAAGCTCCAGCGGACCGGCTACCTCGCCGGTATTGCTTTGACTGCGACGCTCGCGCTCGCCGCCTGCGGCTCGGACAACACTTCGACGCCAAGTGGGAGCACCGCTTCCGCCGCCCCGGGTAGCTGCGGCACGGGCAGCCTGACGGCGCAGGGCTCGACGGCCCAGAAGAACGCCATGGACGAGTGGACGAAGAAGTACAGCGCCCAGTGCTCCGGCGCTTCGGTGAACTACCAGGGCACCGGCTCCGGCGCCGGCGTGCAGGCCTTCATCCAGGGCACCGCCGACTTCGCCGGTTCCGACTCGTACCTGAAGCCCGACGAGCAGAAGCAGGCCGACGCCAAGTGCGCCGGCGGCCCCGCGCTCAACATCCCGATGGTCATCGGCCCGATCGCGGTCGTCTACAACCTGGACGGCGTGACCGGCCTCCAGCTCGACGCCCCGACGCTCGCCAAGATCTTCTCCGGCAAGATCACCAAGTGGAACGACCCGGCCATCGCCGCGCTGAACTCCGGCGCCAAGCTGCCGTCGACGGCGATCCAGGCCGTGCACCGCTCGGACGAGTCGGGCACCACCGACAACTTCACCAAGTACCTCAGCAAGACCGCCACCGCCGACTGGACCTACGACCACGCGAAGGCGTGGAAGGCCCCGGGCGGCACCGGCGCGGCCAAGTCCGACGGCGTGGCCGCCCTGGTCAAGAGCACCCCGGGCACCATCGCCTACGTCGAGTTCTCGTTCGCGCAGAACGGCAGCCTCTCGATGGCGAAGATCAAGAACGGCGCGGGTGAGTTCACCGAGCTGACCGGCGACAGTGCCGGCAAGACCATCGCGGGCGCCAAGGTCGTCGGCACCGGCAACGACCTCAAGATGGACATCGACTACACCACCACCACCCCGGGTGCGTACCCGCTCGTGCTGGTCACCTACGAGATCGCCTGCAGCAAGGGCTCCTCGAAGGCCGCCGACATCAAGGCGTTCCTGACCTACACCTCGAGCTCCGCCGGCCAGTCCGCGCTGAACGACCTCGGCTACGCGCCGCTGCCCGCCGAGATCCAGACGAAGGTCGCGACCTCGGTCGCTTCCATCAGCTGACGCTGACCCGCCCCCCAAACGGGAAAACATCCCTCCGAGACGACAGCGAGCGAGCAGATGGGTGACAACCCCTCCCGCTCGACGGACGCCACCGCCGGCGGCTCGGGTGTGACAGGACGTCACGCCCGGCCCGCCGGCACCGGCGTTTCGCCGAGTAGTTACCAAGAACCCCCGATCGGCGGCGGTGGCGCCCCCTTGCAGAGGAAGGCCCGGTTCTCGATGGAGACCGGGTTCAGAGGCCTGTCCGTCTCGGCGGGCGCGATGGTGCTGGTCATCATCGTGGCCATCGCGGTCTTCCTGATCTCGAAGGCCGTTCCGGCCCTCCAGGCGAACACGGCCAACTTCTTCACCGACACGAAGTGGTTCCCGAACGACGCCCAGCCGAACTTCGGCATCGCGGCGATCGCCTTCGGCACCGTGCTGTCGTCGGTGATCGCACTGATCGTCGCGGTCCCGATCGCGCTGGGCATCGCGCTGTTCCTGTCGCACTACGCGCCCAAGCGGCTGGCCACCCCGCTCGGCTTCGTGATCGACCTGCTCGCCGCCGTGCCCAGTGTCGTCTTCGGCCTCTGGGGCCGGGACGTCTTCTCCCAGCCGGTGAAGGACTTCTCGGTCTGGCTGAACCACTACTTCGGCTGGATCCCGCTGTTCGGCGGCGACGGCCCGTTCGGCCGCTCGATCCTGCTCGGCTCGCTGGTGCTGGCGATCATGGTGCTGCCGATCGTCACCTCGCTCTCCCGCGAGGTCTTCCAGCAGACCCCCGGGATGAACGAGGAGGCGGCCCTCGCGCTCGGCGCCACCAAGTGGGAGATGATCCGCACCGCCGTGATCCCGTACGGCAAGCCCGGCGTGATCGCCGCCGTGATGCTCGGCCTGGGCCGCGCCCTCGGCGAGACGATCGCCCTCGCGCTCACCCTCGGCACGGTCTTCACCATCTCGTTCAACCTGATCCAGACCGGCGGTAACTCGATCGCCGCCAACATCGCCAACACCTTCGGCGAGGCCAACGCCATCGGCCGGGGCGCGCTGATCGCGTCCGGCCTGGTGCTGTTCGCCATCACGCTGGTGGTCAACATGGCGGCCCGGGCGATCATCTACCGTCGTCGCGAGTTCCGGGACAGTGCCGCATGAGCATGATGACGCGAAGTGACCTCGCCGGCGTCGCGATGACGCCGGACAACATCCGCACCAAGAAGCTGCCGCTGGGTGTCAGCCTGCTGGTCGCCGTCGTCGCGTTCGGCCTGGCCGCCGCGATCGTCTACGGCGCCGGCATCGGCAACTGGGTGCTGGTCGTCGTGCTCGGCTGGATCCTCTACCTGGTCGGGCTGTTCCTGGCCGCGAGCCGGGTGGAGGGCAGTCGCGCCGCCCGCAACCGGTCCTGGCAGTCGCTGATCTACTCGGCCTGTGTGCTGGCGATCCTGCCGCTCGCCTCGGTGGTCTGGACCCTGGTGTCCAAGGGCGTCGAGCGTTTCGACGCGAACTTCTTCAACACGTCGATGAACAACATCGGCGCCCGTGACGCGAACGGCGGCGCGTACCACGCCATCATCGGCACGCTCGAGCAGGTCGGCATCGCCACCCTGATCGCCGTGCCGCTGGGCGTGCTCGGCGCGATCTACCTGGTGGAGTACGGCCGAGGTAAGTTCGCCAACACGGTCCGCTTCTTCGTCGACGTCATGACCGGCGTCCCGTCGATCGTGGCCGGCCTGTTCATCCTGTCGTTCTGGGTGCTGATCGTGAGCCCGTGGTTCAACAACGGGCAGCCGCGCTTCTCCGGCTTCGCCGCGGCGCTGGCGCTGTCCGTGCTGATGTTGCCCACGATCGTGCGGTCGACCGAGGAGATGTTGCGGCTGGTGCCGGGTCCGCTGCGGGAGGGCGCCTACGCGCTCGGCGTGCCGCAGTGGAAGACGATCCTCAAGATCGTGATCCCGACCGCGCTGCCCGGCATCGTCACCGGCGTCATGCTGGCGGTCGCCCGCGCCGCCGGCGAGACCGCTCCGGTCCTGCTGGTCGCCGGCGGCGCCGACGCGATCAACTTCAACCCGTTCGACGGCAACCAGTCCTCGCTGGCACTTTTTGTGTACCAGCAGGCCGGGGACGCCTCGAAGTACGCACCGGCGCGGGCCTGGACCGCCGCGCTGACCCTGGTCGCGCTCGTGCTGATCCTCACGATTGCCGCCAAGATGCTCGCCCGTCGCAACAGTTTGACCCGTTAAGAGGTAATCCCATGGCCAAGCGCATCGAGGCGAGCAACGTCACCTCGTACTACGGCTCGTTCAAGGCGATCGACAGCATCTCCATGACCGTCGAGCCCAAGACCATCACCGCCCTCATCGGCCCGTCCGGTTGCGGCAAGTCCACGTTCCTCCGGTCGATCAACCGGATGCACGAGGTGCTGCCCGGCGCCCGCATCGAGGGCCGGCTGACCATCGACGAGCAGAACATCTACGACCCGGATGTGGACGTCACCGCGGTCCGCCGGCTGATCGGCATGGTCTTCCAGCGCCCCAACCCGTTCCCGACGATGTCGATCTACGAGAACGTCGTGGCCGGCCTCAAGCTCAACGGCGTCAAGAAGAAGTCCGTCCTGGACGATGCCGCCGAGCAGTCACTCAAGTCGGCGAACCTCTGGGAAGAGGTCAAGGACCGGCTCGGCCGGCCCGGCGCCGGCCTCTCCGGCGGTCAGCAGCAGCGTCTCTGCATCGCCCGCACCATCGCGGTCGAGCCGCAGGTCGTGCTGATGGACGAGCCCTGCTCGGCGCTCGACCCGATCTCGACGCTGGCGATCGAGGACCTGATGTTCAAGCTGAAGGACCGCTTCACGATCATCATCGTCACGCACAACATGCAGCAGGCCGCCCGGGTCAGCGACAAGACCGGCTTCTTCTCGATCGACAAGACCGGCGAGCCCGGCCGCCTGATCGAGTACGACGACACCCAGAAGATCTTCAGCAACCCCAGCCAGAAGAAGACCGAGGACTACATCACCGGCCGCTTCGGCTGATCGCTCCGTCTAATGCGACGGGAGCGCCACATGCAACACGGCGCTCCCGTCGTCCTTTACTTCCACGCGAGGCATGACCGGGCTTGCGGCATTCCGGCGACTCGCGGCCGCGATGACTTCCGCAATGCGACCGTACGGGAGAAGAGAGTTAACGGTCGACCTCGTAGGTGGGAGCATGGCCAGGCCGTTGGCGGCTTCCGGGCTGATCCAGGTGGCGGACTCACTCTCACCGGAGACGTCCCGCGCCGTCTGGCCTTCCGGCAGGAGAGCGACGAAGAACCAGGTATCGAAGCGCTTGGGCTCGAACTCCGGCGTGATCCATCGCGCCCAGGGCAGCAACAGGTCGTCCCGCAGCCGCAATCCGCGCCGCTGCAACAGCTCGGTCATGGTCAGCTTGCGTGCCGCCAGGGCCGCGCGGTCCTCCTCCCAGTCCTCGGCGCTGACGTCGCCCACCACGCCATTCCCGCCGGCCGCTTCGCTGCCGTGCGTCACCACGCCGGTCAGGCTCCCGTCGCTGACCGTGCGGTCGAGTTCGTCGACCGGGCCGGCCAGCAGCACGCCGGCCTCCTCGAAGAGTTCGCGGGCGGCGGCGCCGACGATCGCGCGGGCCTGTTCGCCGGGGACGCCGAGCAACTCGGCCCAGTCCGTGCGGATGGTCTCCGGGCGGTCGGACGGGTCGACACCACCGCCGGGGAAGGCGTGCAGTCCGCCGAAGACCATCGTGGCGGCCCGCTTCAACACGTACAGCTGAAAGGTCTGGCCCTCGGGACGCAGCAGGACGACGGTGGCCGCGGGCCGGGTGGGCGCCGGCTCGCCGCGGAACTCGCGGGCCCGGCGCACCATCACCTCCGGCAGCGGAAAGGAGAAGGTCGCGGGTGTCGAGTCGGTCACCCGTCGATCCTGCCACCACGGGCAAGGGGAAGACTACGGTAAAGATCATGACCGAACAGAAGGTCCGCTGGGGCATCGTCGGCCCCGGCGGGATCGCCGCCCAGTTCGCCAAGGATCTTCCGCTGGTCGCCGGGGCCGAGCTCGCCGCCGTCGGATCGCGCTCCCGGGAGACCGCCGTCGCGTTCGCCGAGCGGAACGGCTTCGCCCGCGCGCACGGCTCCTACGCCGATCTCGCCGCCGACCCGGACGTCGACGTCGTCTACATCGCGACCCCGCACGCCCAGCACTTCGACGCCGCCCTGCTCTGCATCGAGGCCGGCAAGGCGGTGCTGGTGGAGAAGCCGATCACGCTGGATCTCGCCTCGGCGGCCCGGCTGGTGCAGGCCGCGCACGCCCACGACGTCTTCCTGATGGAGGCGATGTGGATGCGCTTCAACCCGGCCGTACGGAAGATCCATGAGCTGGTCGAGGAGGGCGCGATCGGCTGGGTCAGCGCGATCCACGCCGACTTCGGCCTGGCGGGCCCGTTCCCGCCGGAGCACCGCCTGCGCAATCCGGCGCTCGGCGGCGGCGCGCTGCTGGACCTCGGCGTCTACCCGATCAACCTGGCCCACCTGTTCCTGGGCAGTCCCGCCGCCGTACGGTCATGGGCGCATTTGACCCCGGAGGGCGTGGACGAGAACACCGGCGTGCTGCTCGGCTGGCAGCCCGGCGCGGTGGCCGCGTTGACCTGCAGCATCAACGGCGAGAGCCGGACCGCCGCGTCGATCACCGGGACCGAGGGGCGGATCGACCTGCCGCCGAACTTCTTCGTGCCGCGCGAGTTCACCCTCACCCGATCGGGTAAGGCGCCGGAGACCTACCACTTCCCGTTCGAGGGCAACGGCTACCAGTTCGAGGCGGCCGAGGTGCAGCGCTGCATCCTGGCCGGGGAGTTGGAAAGCCCGCTCATGCCGCACGCCACCACCTTCGAGATCATGGGTCTCCTCGACACCATCCGCGAAGAGATCGGCGTGACGTACTGACTATTGTGGGCTGATGCCGTCGAGGAAGGTCGGCGGCAAGCCGACTTCGAGCGATGTGGCAGCGGCCGCGGGGGTTTCCCGGTCCGCCGTCTCGTTCGCGTTCAACAGTCCCCAGCGCATCTCGGCGGCCACCCGCGAACGGATCCTCGCGGCGGCCGCCGAGCTCGGTTACACCCCGAACACGCTGGCCCGGATGCTGCAGGCCGGGGCCACCACCTCGCTCGGCGTGCTGCTGCCGCAGCGGCTCGCGCAGATCCTGGAGAACCCGTACTACGCCCGCTTCCTGATGGGCGTCGGGCAGATCTGCGACCAGGAGGGCTACACGCTGCTGCTCACCCCGCCGCTGCAGGACTCGGTGCTCAAGGCCATCCCGTACGCGGCGGTGGACGGTTTCATCGTCTGCGGCCTGGAGACCGAGGGCGCCGAGGTGGTCGAGCTGGAGCGCCGGCAGATCCCGTTCGTGCTGATCGACAGCGACCGGTACGAGAACGCGCCGAGCGTCGAGGTGGACGATCGCGGCGGCGCCCGCGAGGTCACTCGGTATCTGCTGGAGCTGGGGCATCGCCGGCTGGGCGTGCTCTCCATCGACCCCGGCCCGGAGGTCGCCACTCGCGGTTACCGCGGCCCGCTCGGCCGCCGGATGGCCGGCATCGCCGAGGCCTTGGCCGGCTTCGGCCTGACCATGGCGGACGTGGCGCTCGCCGAGGTGCCGGTCACCCGGGTCGACGGCTATCGGGCGACCAAGCAGCTGATGGCCCGGGACCCGCGGCCGACCGCGATCCTGGCGCTCTCCGATATCCACGCGTACGGCGCGGTCGATGCTCTTGAAGAACTCGGGCTGTCGGTGCCCGATCAGGTCTCGGTGACCGGTTTCGACGACCTGGCCGAGTCGGCGTGGTTCCGGCCGCGGCTGACCACGGTGCGGCAACCCACCGTCACGAAGGGGCGAAGTGCCGCCTCGTTTCTCATCTCCGCCATCCGTGGCGAGGACCAGCACCCGCATCAGCTGCTCGGCACCTCGCTCATCGTGCGTGACTCGGCTGTTAAACCAGTGATGTAACACGAGTTAGTAACCTGATACCGTCGCGTCATGAGCGATCTTCCCCCGGCCTGGTGGCGGGACGCGGTGATCTACCAGATCTACCCGCGTAGCTTCGCCGACGCGAACGGCGACGGCATCGGTGACCTGCCCGGCATCCGCAGCCGGCTGCCCTACCTGCGCGACCTGGGCGTCGACGCGGTCTGGCTGTCCCCCTTCTACCTGTCCCCGCAGGCCGACGCCGGCTACGACGTCGCCGACTACCGCACCGTCGACCCGATCTTCGGCTCGTTGGACGACGCCCGGGGCCTGGTCGCCGACGCGCATGACCTGGGCCTGCGCGTGCTCGTCGACCTGGTCCCGAACCACTCGTCGGACCAGCACGCGTGGTTCCGGCAGGCGCTCGCCGAGGGCCCCGGCTCGCCGCTGCGGGCCCGGTATCACTTCCGCGACGGCCGGGGCGCTCTTCCGCCGAACGATTGGCCGTCCATTTTCGGCGGCCCGGCCTGGACCCAGGTTCCCGACGGGCAGTGGTACCTGCACCTGTTCGCCCCCGAGCAGCCCGACTTCAACTGGGCGCACCCGGCGGTCGCCGACGAGTTCCGGACGATCCTGCGGTTCTGGCTCGACCTCGGCGTCGACGGCTTCCGGATCGACGTGGCGCACGGCCTGGTCAAGGAGGAGGGCCTGCCGGACATCGGCCAGGAGACCTCGTGGCACCTGCTGGACGTCGGCGAGAGCCCGTGCTTCGACCGGCCCGGCGTACACGAGATCTACCGCAGCTGGCGCACGATCCTGGACGAGTACCCCGGCGACCGGATCGCGGTGGCCGAGGCCTGGGCGCCGACGCTGGCCCGGGTCGCCGACTACGTCCGCCCCGACGAGCTGCACCAGGCATTCAACTTCAGCTACCTGAGTACGGCGTGGAACGCGCCGGCCCAGCGCGCGATGATCGACGCCTCGCTCGCCGCCAACGACGCGGTCGGCGCACCCACGACCTGGACGCTCTCCAACCACGACGTGGTCCGGCACACCAACCGGCTGATGCGGGACGACCAGGGCGAGGTCGCCGGCAAGAAGCCCACCGCGGTCGACCCGGTCGCCGGCCTGCGCCGGGCCCGCGCGGCGTCGCTGCTGCTGCTGGCGCTGCCCGGCTCGGCGTACCTCTACCAGGGCGAGGAGCTGGGCCTGCCCGAGGTCATCGACCTGCCGCCTTCGGTGCGGCAGGATCCGGCCTTCCATCGTGCGACCGGCCAGGACGGCTATCGCGACGGCTGCCGGGTCCCGATCCCGTGGTCGGGCACCACCGCACCGTACGGCTTCGGCCCGGACGGCGGCCCGTCATGGCTCCCGCAGCCCGACTCCTGGGCCGACCTGAGCGTGGCGGCCCAGGACGGGGTGGCCGGCTCGACGCTGACGATGTACCGGGACGCGCTCGCCCTACGCCGCAAGGCAGTCGCCGGCCAGGCCCCGCTGACCTGGCAGGACGCGCCCGAGGGGCTGCTCGTCTTCGACCGTGGCACCGACTTCCGCTGCACAGTCAACATGAGCCCGGCTCCGCTCTCCCCGGAAGCGCCCGGCGAACTGCTCCTCGCCAGCGCCCCGATCACGGTCGACGGCGGCACGGCCGTCATTCCGCCGGACACCGCGGTCTGGTGGTCGCTCTGAGACTGGTCAGGTGAAGAGGGGGCGGGTGATCAGGTAGCCGACGGCGGCGATGGCGCCGGCGCCCGGGAACGTCAGGATCCAGGCGCCGACGATGTTGCCGGCCACGCCCCAGCGGACCGCCGAGAGCTTTTTCGTGGCGCCGACGCCCATGATGGCCGAGGTGATCGTGTGGGTGGTGCTGATCGGGGCGCGCAGCCAGATGCCGAAGGTGAAGAGCAGGGTGCTGGCCACGGTTTCGGCGGCGAACCCCTCGGGCGGGCCCAGGTCGATGATTTTCCGGCCCAGGGTGCGGATGATGCGCCAGCCGCCGGCGTACGTGCCGAGGGCCAGCACCGTCGCCGAGGTCCAGTAGGTCCACTGCGGGATATCGTTCGTCGAGTTCTGGTAGCCGCCGACGTACAGCGCCAGGACGACGACGCCGATCGTCTTCGCCGCGTCCTGGAGGCCGTGCCCGATCGACATCGCCAAGGCGGAGAGCGTCTGGGCGAACCGGAAGCCGCGGTTGAGCTTGGCCGGGCGACCGTTCCGGAAAATCCACATGATCGCGACCATCACGAGGAAGCCCGCCACGAAGCCCACCAGCGGCGAGGCCACCATCGGGATGATCACCTTGCTGCCGACCGCGCTCCAGTTCACGCGGTAGCCCCCGGTCAGGGCCGCGCCGACCAGCCCGCCGATCAGTGCGTGCGAAGAAGAGGAGGGCAGCCCGAAGTACCAGGTGATCAGGTTCCAGGCGATCGCGCCGAGGACGGCCGCGAAGACCACCGCCAGGCCGGCGGTCGAGGGCGGCACGGTGATGATGCCGCTGACCGTCTTCGCGACGTTCCCGCCGAGGTGGGTGCCGATGAAGTTGCCGGCGGCGGCCATCAGCAGGGCCACCCGTGGGGTGAGCGCGCGGGTGCTGACGCTGGTGGCGATCGCGTTGGCCGCGTCGTGGAAGCCGTTGGTGTAGTCGAACACCATCGCCGCCACGATCACCGCGAGGACGGCGACTAATTCGGCGGACAAGGTCTACGACTCCTTGACCGCGATGGTCTCGACGGTGTTCGCCACGTGCTCGAAGGCGTCGCAGGCGGCCTCCAACTCGTCGGCGACCTCCTTCATCTTGAGGACGGTCAGCGCGTCGTACTCGCCGGAGAAGAGCCGGACCAGCAGCATCCGGTACGCCCGGTCGCCGTCGTTCTCCAGCCGGTTGATCTCGATCCAGTACTCGTCGAGGCCCTTCATCGAGCGCAGCCGCGGCATCGCCTCGGCGGTCACCCTGGACTGCTGGTCGAGCACGTTGATCAGCTCGTGCATCTCCCGGGGCAGCGACGGGAGCTCGGTCAACCCGTACAGGTAAAGGAGGTTTCCGACCGCCTCGAGGTGGTCCATCACGTCGTCGAGCTGCGATCCGAGGGAGTAGATGTCGGCCCGGTCGAACGGCGTGATGAAGGTGGAATTGATCTTCTTGTACAGGTCGTGGGTGATCTGGTCGCTGTCGTGCTCGACGTCGGTCAGCCGCTCGCTCACCGACTGCACGTCGACGCCCGGCAGGGCCAGCTCGTTGAGCAGCTCGGTGCCCTTGACCAGATTCTGCGCGGCGGACGTGAAGAGATCGTAGAAGGCGCCCTCGACGGGGCGGAAGGAGAACTTCACGGCGCGGACCTCGATCGACGGGCGTGGAATGGATCTCCAGGCATGCTACTTGTCTTTCCTGGTTCACCTCCCGTTCGCCGGCTTACACCGGCTCGTGCCGCCGATCGGGACGCGGCGCGTGCGGCCGGGGCGAGGTGCGGCGGACCGCCCGGGTGGGCAGCGTGGCCGGCTCGACCCGCCGGCTGACCGGATGCCGGCGCAGGTGGCGAGCCAGTCCGCGCTGGTCCCGGTCGGCGATCACGTCGACCCCGGCGAGGCCCAGCTCGGTCCAGACCGCCCGGCGGGCCGAGCGGGAGCCCGACGGCAGGCCGGCGATCCGGACCGTACGCCCGTCCTCGTGGGCCTGCCGGACCATGGCGTGCAGCAGGTGCCGCTCCTCGGCCGGGATCGGCTCGCGGCCGTCCCAGCCGAACCGCCGGCTCCACGGCTCGCTGATCACCGGGACCAGGGTGGGCGGGGCCGAGCGGGAGCCGAGGTCGTCGAACGAGCCGTCGGCGAACGCGTACCGGATGTCCTGCCCGGCCAGCAGGTCGCGGACGTCGACGATGCCGGACACCGACACGGTCACGGCGCCCGGCACGAGGGTGTCGCCCTCGCAGTGGCTGAGCAGCGCGGCATGGTCGCGCAACTGCTGATCGAGCATCCGGTACGCGCGCAGCAGCGTCTCCGCCTCCCGGTTGGCGCCGGCGAACTCGACGACCAGCCGGAACGGCACCTGCTGCTCGCGGGCCAGCCGGCCGCCGCGGCTCTTGGCCCGGGCGAAGAGCGGGGTCAGCACGAGCCGGCGCAGGGTGCGACCGGGCTGCGGCCCGCCGGGCCCGAGGAACAGCTCGCCGTGCGGGCCGGGCGTGACCGGCACGGTCAGGCCGCCGAGCCCGCGGTGAAGCACGCCGGGCAGCGGGTCGACGGCCCTGGGCGAGGCGATGGCGTGCCCGGACGGCTGGAAGGATCCGGGCCGGCGCAGCAGCACGGCGCCGGTGGAGAGCACCCCGGCCAGCCCGGCCGCGCCGGCCAGGCCACCGGCAATCGTCGCAGCGTTCACACTGGCCCTCTTCCGATTCGTCCGAAATGCGGGTTTCTTACTGTGGCACATCCGATACCCGCGCCCGGGCAATGTCGCGCAGAATTCCCCCATGCCGTCCCTGACCGCCACCGAGTTCGAGGCCGAGCGGCCGCACCTGCTCGCCGTCGCCTACCGGATGCTCGGCAGCCGCGCCGAGGCCGAGGATGCGGTGCAGGAGGCCTGGCTGCGCTACGCCAAGGCACGAGACGGCGGCGAGATCCACGACCCGCGCGGCTGGCTCACCACGGTGACCGGGCGGATCTGCCTGGACGTGCTCAAGTCGGCCCGGGTGAGCCGCACCGCCTATCCGGGACAGTGGCTTCCGTCGTACGTGGTGGAACCCGACGCCGGACCCGACGCCCGCGCGGAGATGAGCGACCAGGTCGGCCTGGCCCTCCTGGTGGTGCTCGAGAAGCTCAGCCCGGAGCAGCGGGTTGCGCTGGTGCTGCACGACGCGTTCGGCATGCCGTTCGAGGAGGTCGCCACCGTGCTCGGCACCACCGAGAGCGCGGCCCGGCAGCACGCCTCCCGCGGCCGGCGCGCCGTCGCCCAGGACACCATCCGGCACACCGCCGACCTCGCCGAGCAGCGCAAGGTGCTCGGCGCGTTCCTCGAGGCGGCCAATGGCGGCGACCTGCAGGCGCTGGCCGCGCTGCTCGCCCCGGACGTGGTGGCGATCGGCGACGGCGGTGGCCTGATCCCGGGCGTCGGCAGCCGCCCGATCCTCGGCGCCGAGAAGGTGTCCCGTTTCTACCTCGGCATCGCCGCGGGCCTCGCCGACGTCCAGGTCGAGACCGTGCTGATCAACGGCTCGCTGGGGTTGCTGGCGCGAGGCCGGCATGCGAACGGGCGGCCGCTCTTCTCGGTGCTCGCGGTGGCGATCGACAACGGCCGGATCACCGGCTTCTTCAACCAGCTCAACCCCAGCAAGCTGGAGCTACGCGACCTCGGTTAGGTATTTGTGGTACTGCCCGGCGAACGGCTCGCTGCCGTCGCCGAGGGCGGTCATCAGCCGGCCCGCCGCGGCCCGGGCCTCGGCGACCAGGTCGTCGGGGTAGCCGAACTGCATCCGGTGCTGGTCGAACTCGTCCTCGTCGCGCAGCTCCACCAGGCCGGTCTCGCGCCGCCGCACCACATCAAGATCAAGATCGATGATGTGTACGGTGTCCCCCTCCCAGCGCGCGGGCGTGGTGATGTCGCAATACACCTCGCTGGTCCGCGGCGGCGGGTTGAACATGCCGGTCCACCAGGCGTGGTGCGGGATCAGCAGGACGAACGGGATCTGCTCCACCGACGGGCGGCCGTGGTAGACCGACGGCGTCCCGCGCGTCACGCCGACCCAGACGCCCAGGTCGTCGGAGTCGAAGCGGCGCGCCGGATAGTCCCGGTGGGCCGAACCGTCGTACTTCGTGTAGACGACCCGGACCATGTCGTGCGACGGCATGCGAGAACACTAACGGTGGTCGGCTTCTGTCGGTGGTGGCGGGTACCGTCTCACCGTGCCCGCAGCTACCCGGAAAAAGGCGACCGCCGACCAACTCCTCGCCGCCGCCGTCGGTGCGGTCCCCGGCGGCGCCGCCCGCCCCGGTCAGCAGGCGATGGCGAGCGCGATCGACAAGGCCGTGCGCGACCGGGAGCACCTGCTCGTCCAGGCCGGCACGGGCACCGGCAAGTCGCTGGCGTATCTGACGCCCGCCCTGCTCGTCGACGGCCCGGTGGTGGTCTCCACTGCCACCCTGGCCCTGCAAAATCAGCTCGTCGAGCACGATCTGCCCCGCCTCGCCGACGCGGTCGAGCCGGTCCTCGGCCGCCGGCCCACGTTCGCCGTGCTCAAGGGCCGGCACCATTACCTGTGCCTGGCCAAGATGGAGCATGCCGACGAGGAAGGGCCGGTCACCGACACCCTCTTCGACGACGCGCCGCCCAAGACCACCCAGTGGCTGGGCGAGGCGGGCAAGCTCGGCAAGCAGATCCAGCGGCTGCACGCCTGGTCGGAAAAGACCGCGACCGGCGACCGCGACGAGCTCGACCCGGGGGTGGACGACACGGCCTGGCGGCAGGTGTCGATGCCGGCCCGAGACTGCGTGGGCGCCGCGAAATGCCCGTATGGCGCGGAGTGTTTCGCCGAGGCCAGCCGCGCCCGGGCACGCGAGGCCGACGTGGTGGTCACCAACCACAGCCTGCTCGCCGTCGACATGCTCGCCGACCGGCACATCGTTCCGCCGCACAAGCTGCTGATCATCGACGAGGCGCACGAGCTGGCCGACCGGGTCTCCTCGGCGGCGCAGGCCGAGCTGACCCCCGACGCGATCGAGCGGTCGGCCCGCCGCGCCGGCAAGCTCATCCCGCAGGCCGCGGCCGAGTCGCTGGCCGAGGCGGCCGACGCGCTCACCGTGGGCCTGGCCGACATCCCGGCCGGTCGGCTCACCGAGGGGCTGCCGCCCCCGCTGCATCAGGCGGTCACCCTGCTGGAGTCCGCCGCGCGGGCCGCGCTTAGCGGGATCGGCGAGATCAAGAGCGACGATCCCGATCCCGTACGCAA
The DNA here is from genome assembly GCF_000721705.1 of Actinoplanes subtropicus. Classification (GTDB taxonomy): domain Bacteria; phylum Actinomycetota; class Actinomycetes; order Mycobacteriales; family Micromonosporaceae; genus Actinoplanes; species Actinoplanes subtropicus. The sequence goes on along the minus strand of NZ_JOJL01000031.1, from coordinate 82,073 downwards.
ACAGCAGGCCAAGGCCGCCCTCGACGACCTCTTCGAGACCGCCCAGCGGCTCCTGGAGGAATCCGACTTCGACGTCGCCTGGGTGGAGAAGTCGGATATGGGCACCGGCCGGCGCGCCCTGGTCGTCGCCCCCCTCTCGGTGGCCGGCACCCTTTCCCAGGGCCTGTATGCGGACCGTACGGTGGTCGCCACCTCGGCCACGCTGACCCTGGGCGGCCGCTTCGACACGGTGGCCCGCTCGCTCGGCCTGCCGGTGGCCGCCCCCACGGTCCCGTCCGCCCGCGGCGCGGTCGCCGAGTCGGCGGCCCCCGGCGCGCTCACCCCCGACGCCCCGCCGGCCTCCGGTGACGGCTGGACCTCGCTGGATGTCGGCTCGCCCTTCGACTATCCCAAGCAGGGGATTCTGTACGTGGCGGCGCACCTGCCCCGCCCGATGGCCTCCGGTCTGCCCGACCCGGCCGGCGAGGAGCTGCTCAAGCTGGTCACCGCGCTGGGCGGCCGCACCCTGGGCCTGTTCTCGTCCCGCCGGGCCGCGACCCAGGCTGCCGAGCTGCTGCGCGCCCGCACGGACCTGCCGATCCTGCTGCAGGGGGAGGAGGCGCTGCCGCTGCTGGTCCGCAAGTTCCGGGAGGACAAGCCGAGCTGCCTCTTCGGCGTGATGTCCCTGTGGCAGGGCGTCGACATCCCCGGCGACGCCTGCCAGCTGGTCGTCATCGACCGCCTGCCGTTCCCCCGCCCGGACGAGCCGCTGGCCGCGGCCCGCTCCGCCGCCGTCGACGCGGCCGGCGGCTCGGGCTTCGCCTCGGTCAGCGTCCCGATCGCCGCGATCCGCCTGGCCCAGGGCGTCGGCCGGCTGATCCGCTCGACCGGCGACAAGGGTGTCGTCGCGGTGCTGGATTCACGGCTCGAGACGGCCCGGGGCTACGGCGCTTTCCTGCGGAAGTCGTTGCCACCGTTCTGGTACACGACCCGCCCCGACGTCGCGGTCGGCGCCCTCCAACGCCTCGCCAAGAGCTGAACCCGGCGCCGGACCGCGCTTCCCCGTGCCGCGCTGCCCCCGCCGCGCTGCCCCCGCCGCGCCGTGCCGCGCTGCGCCGTGCCGCGCTGCGCCGTGCCGCGCTGCGCCGTGCCGCGCCGGCCCCGCGCCGTGCCGCCCCGCGCCGCCCCGCGCCGTGCCGCGCCGTGCCGCGCCGTGCCGCGCCGTGCGGCGCCGCGCCGCCCCGCGCCGTGCCGCGCCGTGCCGCGCTGCGCCTGCGCTGCCCCGCACCGCCCCGTGCCGCGCTGCCCCGTGCCGCGCTGCGCCGCCCCGCACCGCCCCGTGCCGCGCTGCCCCGTGCCGCGCTGCGCTGCCCCGCGCCGCGCTGACTCAGTCGTCTGGTGTTTCGCCGCCGGCTGACCCGGGCGCCTCGTCCGGAGCTGGCGCCGGCGTCGTGCACCACGTCAGCCACAGGCTGCCGAAGGTCGCGACTACTTCGAGCCGGCCGCCCAGGCCGGTCACGTAGGTGCGCAGCGCGTCCAGGCTGACCGGCTCGCCGCGCTCGATCTGGCTGATCCGGCCACGGGGCAGGCCGATGGCGGCGGCCATCGTGGCCTGGGTCAGCCCGCGGTCCTTGCGGATCTCGGCGAGCCGGCCGCCGTTCACCGAGGCCAGCATCTGCTCCTTGACCCGCCGGCGTTGTTCGACGCGACCGGGGTCGTCCCGCGCCGGATCGAGGTCGTGAGCTTCGGCCTTCACGTTCTCCCAGTACGTCGACCCACTCATGTGCGTACCTCCCGCATCGATAGTAGTCCAACGACTAGTTGGCGTGCGACACCGTACCCCGAGCCGACGACGACGATGCCGCGGCGTGTCACCATGGCTGCCGTGACGGGACAGCAGCTCGGGGCTCCGCCGCCGGCCCGGAAGCGACGGCGGTGGCTGGTCGGGCTGGTGTTCGGGTGGATGGCGGTCGTCGTGGTGCTCGGGACCTGGTCGGTCTGGCACTCGCCGCCGACGGTGCCGGAGCAGCGGGACATCGCGCAGGCCGTGCCGGAGCTGCAGCGGGCCGCGGGGGCGGCGTATGCGGCGGCCGACGGCACCGGTCGGGTGGTCGACCTCGGGCAGTTGGAGCTGATCGGCGACTGCCGGATCACGCCGGTGCGGCACGGGTATGTCGCGGCTCGAGACCTCACCGTCTACGTGCGCGAGGGGGACGCCCGGGCGATGCTCGACGCGATCGCCGGCGCGCTGCCGGAGGCATACCACGCCGAGGTGTCGGAGAGCCGGGGCGGGACGAGGCTGACGATGCACGCCGACGCCGGAAACTTCATCGGGATCGACACCACGCTGGACGCCACCGCCAAGGCGATCACGCTACGGCTGACCAGCGGGTGCCGGCCGGGGCCGGCGAGCGCGGTCGACAAGCGGGATCCGGCGGCCGCGGCGGCGCCGGCGGAATTGCGGGCCGTGCTGGCCGCGCTGGGGGGCGCCGACGCGCCGCCCCAGGTGCGGGCCGTGGCCTGCCCGGATGGCGGGGTGGCGGCGAGTTACGCCGTGGCGGTGGCGCCGCCGGCCGATCTGGCGAGCCGGATGCGCGCGGTCAGTGCGGGGGCGGCCGTCGTGCGGTCGGACGACGCCGCGTGGGCGTACCGGAAAAATGGGGTTTCGGTGGTGGTCGTGCCGGACGGCAAGCAGGTCCGCGTCAGCGTCGGGACCGCCTGCTAGTCGGCAAAGAGGGCTGGTCAGCCAACAAGAGCCGGTCAGCGAGCAACGGAGTCAGTAGACCAGGGCCTGGGCGCCGTCGGTGGTGACCTCCTCGACGAAGACCGCGGCGCCGGCGATGCGGATGCCGGGCAGCACGTCGTCGGGGGTGATCGCGCGGCGGGCGGCGCACTGCGTGCAGGCGGTCACCTGGCCGCTGGCCAGCAGCAGGTCGAGCAGGTCGGGCAGGGGCGCGGCGTGCGGCAGCTGGAACTCGGCGGCCCGGCCGGGCAGGGCGAACCAGGTCGACTCGCCGGTCAGCCAGAAGGACACCTTCACCCCGGACGCGGCGGCGGTCGAGGCCACGGTGAACGCCTGCGAGCAGCGCTCGGGAGCATCCGCGCCGGCGGTTGCCTTGACGACGAGCAAGCGAGCCATGGGGGTCAGCATAGGATGGGCCGGTCATGGTTACGGAGATCGGGTTCGTGAGCCTGCTGGTCGCCGGGTTGGGCGCACTGGCGGGCGGGTTCGGCTATCTGGCGATTCGGATTTCGAGGGGGCGTTGGTGAGCGGCGAGTCGGAGAACCCGTTGGGCCCACCGCCCTGGCTGAACGCGCCGCCGGTCGCCGAGTCGCCGTATGAGGACACTCACGACCTGCGCAAGGGCCCCGACCTGCACCCGGCGCTGCTCGGGCTGCTGCCGTTCGTGGGCCTGTGGCGCGGGCGGGGGCAGGGTGGCTTCCCGGCCGACGACGACTACAACTTCGCGCAGCAGATCCGGATCAGCCACGACGGGCGGCCGTTCCTGCGCTTCGAGTCGACCTCGTGGCTGCTCGACGACGAGTCGAAGCCGGCCGGGGAGTGGCTGATCGAGTCGGGCTTCTGGCGGCCGGTGCTGGTCGACGGGCGGCCCGGCGAGGAGATGGAGGCCGTGGTGGTGACGCCGGAGGGGACGGCCGAGCTGTATCTCGGCAAGACCATCGGCACGACCCGGCTCGAGATGGCGGCGGATGCCACGGCGTACACCCCAACGGGTTTGCATGTCACCGGCGCGCAGCGGCTCTTCGGCATCGTGGAGGGCGCGCTGCTCTACGCGCACGAGGTGGCGGTCGACGACAGCGGGCTGCGGCCACACATGTCGGCCCGGCTGCTCCGCATCGGCGGCTGATGGCCGAGCAGGCCGAGGCGTCGGCGGCTGATGGCCGAGCAGGCCGAGGCGTCGGCGGCTGATGGCCGAGCAGGCCGAGGCGTCGGCGGCTGACGGCCGAGCAGGCCGAGGCGTCGGCGGCTGACGGCCGAGCAGGCCGAGGCGTCGGCGGCAGACGGCCGAGCAGGCCGAGGCGTCGGCGGCAGACGGCCGAGCAGGCCGAGGCGTCGGCGGTTAATAGCCCAGCAGGTCGAGCAGGATCGGCGTCCAGCGGGAGGGGCGCCGCGGGGCGCCGTCCAGCGCCTTGACGAAGGCGAGCCCGCGCAGGGCCGAGGCCAGCCAGATCGCGTCCGCCCCGCGCAGCTGCTCGATGGTGATCATGCGGTAGGCCGGGCTCAGGCCGACCGACGGCGCCAGCTCCAGCAAGCGGGCGGTGGTCGTGCCGGCGAGGATCGGCGCCTCGTCCGGCGGGACGGTGCACAGCTCGTTTCCGGCCAGCCAGACCAGGGACGCGGTCGGGCCCTCCAGGGCGTGCCCGTCGGGGGAGAGCCAGAGCGCGTCGTCGGCGCCGCGCTCGCGGGCCCAGCGGCGGGCGGCGAAGTTCTCCGCGTACGACAGGGTCTTGGCCTTGGCGAGGGACCACGGCGGCGGGCTGCCGACGCCCGCGCTCACCACCCGGATGCCGGAGAGCCGCTCACGCAGCGTGCCGGCGGGAATCGGCGAGATCGTGACGTGCTGTGACTGCCGGGTGCAGATGACCCGCAGGGCGCTCTCCGGACCGTCGGAAACCAGACCGGCGAGCCGCCCCGCGAGCGGCGGGATCTCGAGCTCCAGGAGCGCCGCCGAGCGGGCCAGGCGGGCGAGATGCTCGTCGAGCAACCACGGGCCGGACGGCCGCAGGTGGATCGTCTCGAAAACACCGTCGCCGAACAGCTCGCCGGGGGAGATCGGGGCTTCGTCGGGCACGGGCGGAGACTACCCGTCGGCCTATGCTTGTCAGGTGTCCGCCACTTCGCTAGCCGAGATGCTCCGGGAGCGCGGGCTGCGCCTCACGCCGCAGCGCCAGCTGATCCTGGAGGCGGTGCACGAGCTCGGTCACGCCACGCCCGAGCAGGTGCACACGGCGGTGCGGGAGCGCGTCGCCGGCGTCAACATCACCACCGTCTACCGCACGCTCGAGCTGCTCGAGGAGCTCGGTCTGGTCAACCACACGCACCTGTCGCACGGTTCGCCGACCTATCACGCCGCGGGTGAGGATCAGCACGTTCACCTGGTCTGCCGTGGCTGCGGCTCGATTTCTGAGGTAGACCCGACGGTGATGCTGCCGGTGACCGACCGGCTGCTCGCGGAGCGGGGCTTCCGGGTCGATGTCGGCCACGTCTCGCTCTTCGGCGTCTGCGAGGAGTGCAAGGAGTAGCGAGATGACCGTGGTGATGGTCGAGGACCTCGATCCCTCGTCCGCCGACGCGGGGGTGGCGGCGCACTACGGCGACCCGATGCGGGAGCAGCGCACCCTGGCCGCCGCGGTGGGCCTGGTCGACCGCTCGAACCGCGACGTGATCGCGGTGCCCGGCGAGGAGCGCGCGTCCTGGCTGCATACTCTGACTACCCAGCACCTGTCGGACTTGTCGGCGATGTCCGGCTCGGAGCTGCTGGTGCTGTCCCCGCACGGGCATGTCGAGCAGCACGCCTACGTCACCGAGGACGGCGCGACCGCCTGGCTCGACACCGAGCCGGGGGCGGGCGCCGGCCTGCTCAAGTACCTCGAGATGATGCGCTTCTTCACCAAGGTCGAGCCGCGCGACGCCTCCGCCGAGCTGGCGGTGTTGTCGCTGGTCGGCCCCGGTGCGGCCGATCTCTTTCCGGAGCTTGCCGCCCCGGTGGTGGCGGCCGTGCCAGGTCCGAAGTTCGCCGCCGGCTCCGTGCCGCCGCGGGCGACCAGCATCTATGCCGTACGGGAATGGGAAGGTGGCCTGGCTCGGCGCGTTCCGCTCGGGGTTGATCTTCTGGTTCCACGGGAAACACGCACGGCGGTCATCGAGAAACTCGGTGTGCCGCTGGCCGGCTTGTGGGCTTACGAGGCGATCCGCGTCGAGCAGCGCATCCCTCGCCTAGGTTGGGAGACCGACCACCGGACGATCCCGGCCGAGGTTGATTTAACCGAAAAATCCGTACACCTCGACAAGGGCTGCTACCGCGGGCAGGAAACGGTGGCCCGGGTGCACCACCTCGGCCGGCCGCCCCGCCGCCTGGTCCTTCTGCACCTCGACGGCATCGCCACCGACCAGCCCCCGGCCCAGGGCACCCCGGTGACCCTCGGCGAGCGCGAGGTCGGCTTCGTCGGCACCGCCGTCCGGCACCACGAGCTCGGGCTGGTCGCCCTGGCCGTACTCAAGCGGAACGTGCCCGACGACGCCGAGCTGCGAGTGGGAGAGTCGGTCGCCGCGATCGACGTGAGCTGAACTAACGTTCACCGTATGACCGGGACCGTGATCACTGTCGCTCCGACCGGCGCGGAAGTCAGCAAGGCGGACGTGCCCGCCCTACCCGTCACCATCGACGAGCTGGTGCGCACCGCCAAGGAGTGCGAGGCGCTGGGTGCCTCGATCATCCACGTGCACATCCGCGACGACGCCGCCGAGCCCACCCTCGACCAGGGCCGCCTGCGCGCCACCGTGGCGGCGCTGCGCGAGGCCACCGACCTGATCGTGCAGCTCTCCTCGGGCGGGGCGGTGACCGACCCGGAGTCCGACCGGCTGGCCGTGCTCGACGCGGGGCCGGAGATGGCCTCCTGCACGATGGGCACGGTCAACTTCGGCGACGGCGTGTTCCTGAACCGCTGGGAGTTCATCGTCGACCTGCACGGCCGCATGCAGGAGCGGGGCATCGTGCCGGAGTACGAGATCTTCGACCTGGGCCAGCTGACCACGCTGCAGCGGCTGCTCGGCAAGTACGGCCTGCCGGCCGGCGGCCACGTGCACGTCGACCTGGTGATGGGCGTGCCCGGCGGGATGCCGGGGACGGCCGGTGCGCTGGTCGCGTGCGAGCAGGCCATCCGCGATCTGCCCGCGGGCACCACCTTCTCGGCCACCGGCATCGGCCGGAGCTCGATTCCGGTCATGCTGGCGTCGCTGTCGGCGGGCGGGCACCTGCGGGTCGGGATGGAGGACACCATCACGTACACCAAGGGCCAGCCGGTCGACTCGAACATGCAGCTGGTGGCCCGTGCCGCCGGGTTCGCGCAGCTCGCCCAGCGGCCGCCGCTGACCACCGCGGCGGCCCGTGAGTTGCTCGGCGTACCGGCCCGGTGATCGTAGCGGAGGTGGTGCGCTCGGGCTTCGTGGAGAGCGTCCACCACGGCTCGGTCGCGGTGCTCGGCGGCACGAGTCGTGGCGACGTGACCACGCCGATTTTTCCGCGCTCGTCCAGCAAGCCGTTGCAGGCGGTCGGGCTGGTGCGGGCCGGCCTGGTCCCGCGCGACCGGTCCGACCTGGCCCTGATCGGCGGCAGCCACTACGGTGAGCCGCCGCACGTCCGCCGGGTCCGCGACATCCTCGAGGCCGCCGGCCTGGAGCCGGCCGCGCTGCGCTGCCCGGCCGCGTACCCGCTCTCCGCCGCGGCGCGCGACGACTGGCTACGGCGGCAGGGCGGCCCCGAGCCGATCCTGATGAACTGCTCGGGTAAGCACGCCGGGATGCTCGCCACCTGCGTCGCCAACGGCTGGCCCTGGGAGACCTACCTGGACCCGGCCCACCCGGTGCAGGTGGCGATCACCGAGGCCATCGCCGACCTGGCCGGCGAGCCGATCGCCGCGGTCGGCGTGGACGGCTGCGGGGCGCCGGTGCACGCCTATTCGCTGACCGGGCTGGCGCGGGCGTTTCTTCGTTTGGTCGATGCCGCCCCGGGTACGGAGGAGCGTCGGGTCGCCGACGAGATGCGTGCCCATCCCGAACTGGTGGCCGGCACCGGCGCCGACGACACGGTGCTGATGGCCGCCGTGCCCGGCCTGCTCGTCAAGGGCGGGGCCGAGGGCGTGGTGGCGGCGGCCATGCCGGGCGTGGGCGCGGTCGCCATCAAGATCGAGGACGGCGGCCAGCGGGCCCGGACCCCGGTCCTGCTCGATGAGCTGCGCCGACTCGGGATCGACGTACCCGTGATCGAGGAATTGATCCTGGGTGGCGGCGAGCCGGTCGGCGAGGTGCGCGCGGTGCGGGTGAGCTGATTCACGCTTGCTGGAGTTAGCATTCCGCTTGCAATAGCTAGCACTCCGAGCTAGCTTCGAGGTATGGCCACGCCGAAGGATCTGCCGCAGGACATCGGAAGCTTCATCCGTGACCTGCGGGAGAACGCCAAGATCTCGCTGCGTCAGCTCGCCGACAAGGCGGGCGTGAGCAATCCGTATCTCAGCCAGATCGAGCGTGGCCTGCGCAAGCCGAGTGCCGAGGTGTTGCAGCAGATCGCCAGCGCGCTGCGGGTCTCCACGCCCGCGATGTACCTGCGTGCCGGTCTGCTGGACGGCGAGGGTCAGCAGGGGGTGCTGGCCGCGATCGCGGTCGATCCCGACCTCACGATCGCCCAGAAACAGTCGCTGTCGCAGATCTACGAGACGTTCCGCAACGAGAACGCCCGGCACACGCCCGAGACGCCTGACACCGCCGAGGAGACAAAATGACCGACCAGACCAAGACCAAGCTTCCCACCCCGCTGTACGCCGCCGCCGGCGCCGGTGACCTGGCCTACCAGCAGCTGCGCAAGCTGCCGGCCGTGCTCACCGAGCTGAGCGAGAAGGCCGCCGCGTCCCTGCGTACCTACAACGAGCAGGCCGGCGCCAAGGCGACCGAGCTGGGCGCCAAGGCCACCCAGCTGCGCGAGAAGGCTCAGGCCACCGACTTCGACGCCCTCCGGGGCAACGCCGCCAGCGTGGCGACCTCGCTCGCCCAGCTGGCCCAGGAGCGCACCGTCGCGGCGTACACCGCGCTGGTCGCCCACGGCGAGAAGGTGGTCGGCACCGGCATCGTGACCACCGCCGACGTGGTGAACGCGGACATCGAGGCCACCGAGGCGCCGAAGGCCGTCGAGGCCCCGAAGCCGCGCAAGCGCGCCACCAAGCCGGCCGAGAAGTAATCGGACCGCACGGTCAGCAATCGTGATCAGCGGGCCCCGGCAGATGCCGGGGCCCGCGGCATAGACTTCCCGTCATGGCCTATTCCGCGCCGATCTTCTACCTCGATGTGCAGCGGTACATCGTGATCCTTCTGCTGATCTTCTCGTTGGTGATACAGGCGGTCGCGCTGATCCACTGCCTGACCCAGCGGGGCGACGGATTCCAGGCCATCGGCACCCTGCCGAAAGGCGCCTGGGCGGCGATCCTGGCGGTCTGCATCGTGCTGACCCTGCTGGTGAGCGGAGCGATCGGCATCTTCAGCCTGGTCGGCATCGCCGCCGCGCTGATCTACCTGCTCGACGTCCGTCCCGGGCTGAAAGACCTGTCGGACGGCAAAGGCTTCTGGTGAGACGGTTCGGTCCGCCTCCACCCGACGGCGGGCCGCGCCTGCACCGCCTCGATCCGAGCGGCCCCCGGTCCGGGCGGCCGACCCTGCCGGGCCCGTCCACCGAGCTGATCTCCACCCCGTCCGGCGTACGGCTGGAGCAGCTGATCGCCGGCGTCGGCGAGCCGGTCACCGTCTTCGGGCACGGCCTGGGCGGCGACATCGCCGGCACCCGTCCCCTGGCGAGCGCGGTCACCGGCCGCCGGGTCTTCTTCCACTTCCGCGGGCACGGCCGCTCGGACGCGCCGGTCGGCCCGTGGACCTTCGGCGACCTGGCCGACGACATGCGCGCCGTGGCCGACCTGGCCGGCGCCACCCGGGCGCTCGGCGTGAGCATGGGCTCGGGGGCGCTGTGCCGGCTGCTCAGCGAGACACCCGAGCGCTTCGAGCGAGTGGTCTGCTATCTGCCGGCCCCGCTGGACGGCACCCGCCCGGGCGCCGCCGAGGCGCGGGTCGAGCGATTGATCGCCGCGGTGGAGTCGGGTGAGGCGGCGTCGATCGCGGCCGCCGTCGAGCTCGAGCTCCCGCCCTCGCTGCGCAACACCCCGACCGGCTGGAGCTATCTGCGCCAGCGGGTCGAGCAGCTGCAGCGGGACGGGCTGGCGGCCGAGCTGACCACGCTGTGGCACCAGCCGGCGGTGCCGGACGAGTCGGCGCTGCGCGCCTTCCGGGGCCGGGCGCTCGTGCTGGGCTGCCTGGGCGACGAGGTACACCCGGCGGCCTGGGCGGAACGGCTGGCCGGCCTGCTGCCCGGGGCCGAGTTGCAGGTGTACGACCGGCCGGCGGTGCTCTGGACAAGTCGCGCCGAACTACGCGAGCGGATCTCGACCTTCCTCAATTCCTGACCGCGCGCCCGTAACTTTTGTGGCGTTCGAGCGGTGTTCTCGGCGTGCGCTTATCCCCTAAATCCATCTTTTTCGGACTCGTGGCGCTTGGGCTGCCGATCGCGGTGGCCGCCGGCTGGACCCTCGCCACCCCGGCCCGCAAGCCCACCGAGGTCAGCGCGCCGGCCGGCACCGGTGGCATCGGCGCCGGCGGCAGCGACGGGATCGGCCGGGCGCCCCACCGGCCCGGGATCCCCCAGCCGCTGACCGCCGTGCAGCTCACGCCCCGCCCGACGGCGACCGCGACCCTCCCGCCGGTCACCGCCCCGTCCGGGGCGCCGATGCCCACCTCGGCCGCGCCGACGGCCGTCGAGGCCTCCACGGTCTCGCTGCCCCCGGTGCTCAACGAGCCACCCGTCCCGACGCCCACCGAGATCACCGAAATGCCGAGCCCGTCGGCGACCCCCAGCGCCCCGCCCAGCGCATCGCCCTCCACCAATCCGTAGGAAATTGGCGCCCAGGCAATAGGCTGCCGATCGTGAAGCAGTTCTTCCTCGGCGCTTCCCTGCTCGGCCGGGGCCTGGTCCTCGTCCTGCGCAGCCCCAAGCTGCTGTTCCTCGGCCTGCTGCCGGCCGTGATCGCGGGCCTGCTCTACGCTGCCGCGCTCGGCGTGCTGATCGACTTCCTGCCCCGGCTGTCCCGGGACGTCACCTGGTTCGCCGACGGCTGGGCCGAGGGCTGGCGGGAGCTGACCCGGGCGCTCGCCGGGGCGGGCCTGCTCGGCGTGGCCGTCCTGCTCGGCGTCCTCACCTTCACCGCAGTGACGCTGCTCGTCGGGGACCCGTTCTACGAGCGCATCTCCGAGCTGGTCGAGGACCGGTTCGGCGGGGTGCCGGGCGAGGTCGAGGTCGGCTTCTGGCGGTCGCTGGCCCGCGGCCTGGCCGACTCGCTGCGGCTGATCGTGCTCTCCGTGCTGGTCGGCATCCCGCTGTTCCTGCTCGGCTTCCTGCCGGTCGTCGGGCAGACAGTGATCCCGGTGCTCGGCGGCGCGGTCGGCGGCTGGCTGCTCGCGGTCGAACTGACCGGGGTGCCGTTCCAGCGCCGCGGCATGCGCCTGGCCGACCGCCGCGCCCGCCTGCGCACCAACCGGCCGCTCGCGCTGGGCTTCGGCGTCGCGGTCTTCTGCTGCTTCCTGATCCCGCTTGGCGCCATCCTGCTGATGCCGGCCGCCGTCGCCGGCGCAACCTTGCTTTCCCGTACGGTGTTGGGTCAGCCGATCGCGGAGCTGCCCTCAAGCCGACTCGCGGATCACCAGCTCGGTCGGTAGAACGACGGCGTCGGCCTGGTGGGGCTCGCCGTTGATGAGACCCAGCAGCTGGCGGGCCATCGTGCGGCCCATCTCCACGATCGGCTGGCGGACCGTGGTCAACGGGGGCTCGCTGTAGCGGCTGATGTCGAAGTCGTCGAAGCCGACCACTGCCACGTCCGACGGCACCCGGCGGCCGGCGTCCTTCAGGGCGAGCAGCGCGCCGTGCGCCATCATGTCCGAGGCGACGAAGACCGCGTCCAGGGCCGGGTCGTCGGCGAGCAGGGCGCGCATCGCCGCTATCCCCGACTCGCGGGTGAAGTCGCCGATCACGACGTGCGGGGCCAGGCCGGAATCCTCGAGTGTGGCACGGTAGCCGGCGAGCCGGTCGATGCCGGCCACCATGTCCTGCGGGCCGGCAATGGTGGCGATCCGGCGGCGGCCGGCGGCGACCAGGTGCCGCACCGCCGAGCAGACGCCGCCGAAGTGGTCGACATCCACGTACGGGACCGAGGAGTCGCCGATCGGGCGGCCACTGCAGATCACCGGGATGCCGAGGCGGACCAGGGTGCCGGGCAGCGGGTCGGCGCCGTGCATCGAGGCGAACATGACCCCGTCCACGTGGCCGGCGACGGCGTACCGCTCGACCCGGTCGTGGCTCTTCGCGGAGCCGGCCATCATCAGCACCAGCTGCTTGTCGGCGGCCTCCAGCTCGCCGCCCACGCCGCGGATGATCGCCGGGAAGAACAGGTCGTCGGAGAAGACCCGGTTGGCCGTCTCCGGCAGGATCAGCGCGATCGACTCGGTGCGCTGGGTGACCAGGCTGCGGGCGGCCTGGTTGGGCACGTACCCGAGCTCCTCGACCGCCCGGTTGACCGCCTCGCGGATCGAGGCGGCCACCGACGTCGAGCCGTTGACGACGCGGGAGACGGTCGCCCTCGAGACGCCGGCGCGCCGCGCCACTGCTTCCAGGGTCGGCCGCTCCCGCGTCACCACCAGGTCACCCCTCGCTCTCTCCCGGGTCGGCGATGCCGTTGCGCCGGATCACCTCCCGGTACCACTTCGCGCTGTCCTTGAGGACGCGCTGCTGCGTCGTGTAGTCGACGTGCACGATCCCGAAGCGCTTCGCGTACCCCTCGGCCCACTCGAAGTTGTCCATCAGCGACCAGACGAAGTATCCGCGCAGATCGACGCCGGCCGCCAAGGCATCATGGCAGGCCCGGAGATGGCCGTCGAGGTACTCGATGCGACGGGTGTCGTGGATGCCGCCGTCCGCGGCCGGCCCCTCCGGGTACGCCGCGCCGTTCTCGGTGATCAGCATGGGGATGCCGTCGTAGTCGTCGTGGATCCGCTTGAGCAGCCGGGTCAGGCCGGACGGCTCGATCAGCCAGTTCATGTCGGTGACCGGGCCGTCGGGGTCGCGGAAGGCGATGCCCTCGCTGCCCGGCTGGTCGGGCGCGGCGGGGGTGCCGGGCCGGGCCGACACGTACGACGGCTGGTAGAAGTTGATCCCGAGCACGTCGATCGGGGCCTTGATCGTGGCGAGGTCGCCGTCCTGGAGGTAGGACAGATCGGTGAACCGGGCCATGTGCGCCAGCATGTCCGCCGGGTAATGCCCCTTGAGCAGCGGGTCGAGGAACATCCGGTTGGACAGCCCGTCGATGATCCGGACGGCCTCGCGGTCGGCGGCGTTCTCCGGGTCGACCGGGAAGACGACCGACGGGTTCAGCGTGATGCTGAGCGAGCGGGCGCCCGCCGAGCGCAGCGCCCGGGCCGCGAGGCCGTGGCCGAGCAGCAGGTGGTGCACGGCGGCGAAGGCGGCGGCCGGCTCCCGGCGGCCGGGCGCGTGCCGGCCGCTGGCGTAGCCGAGGTAGGCCGAGCACCACGGCTCGTTCAGCGTCGTCCAGGTGCCGACCCGGTCGCCGAGCCTGGCGTACATGATCTGGGCGTACTCGGCGAAGGCCTCCGCGGTCAGCCGGTTGGCCCAGCCGCCCAGGTCCTCCAGCGTCTGCGGCAGGTCCCAGTGGTAGAGCGTGGCCACCGGGTCGATGCCCTTGCCGAGGAGTTCGTCGGTCAGCCGGTCGTAGAAGTCCAGGCCCTTGATGTTCACCGGGCCGGTGCCGTCCGGCTGGATCCGCGGCCAGGCGATCGAGAACCGGTAGGACGCCAGGCCCAGATCGGCCATCAGCGCCACGTCCTCGACGTAGCGGTGGTAGTGATCGCAGGCCACGTCGCCGGTGTGCCCGGCGTGGACCCGCCCCGGCGTACGGCTGAAGGTGTCCCAGATGGACGGGCCTCGACCGTCCTCCCGCACCGCGCCCTCGATCTGGTACGACGCGGTGGCCGCGCCCCAGACGAAGCCGTCGGGAAAGGTGATCCCGGCGAGGGCCGGCCGGACCGACGTGGACGTGAAGGTTGCCGTCATGCGGTTCCCACTTCCTGGTGTGCTCCCGAGGGCTCAACTTAACCGGTTAATCATAGGGGCCCATACGAACCCGCGAGACGCCGGTAAGACGAATTTAATCGGGTCAGCCCGTCCGCAAGGCGCCGATCAGCCGGGGATCACCGGTGACCACCAGGCGATCCAGCCGCTGCCGGCCCATCAGCGCGAGCAGCAGGTCGCTCGCCGTGCCGGTCGCCTGCGCCCGGGCGTGGTGATCGTCGGAATCCAGGATCGTGGCGGTGTCGAGCAGCGCCACCCCGGGGCCGCGCAGCCGCACGAACCACTCGTGCCCGGCGTCGCTGGCCATCAGGTGGACCACGCCGTGCAGGTCGGTCGGGCCCTTGCGCTTGCCGGCCGGCAGCCAGGTGTCGAGCACCTCGCTCACCCCGTCGGCGGCCAGCTTGGTCTCGATCGGGGTGGGGCGGCCGGCCGCGGCCTCGGCATCCCAGCGGTGCACCGAGACCTCGTGGGCCATCCGGCGGTGCCAGAAGCCGGCCTGCTTGCTCTGCGGCGCCCAGTTCCACGCGGGGAAGTCGGACTCCACCGCCTCGAGCGTCTCGATCGTGCCGGTCAGCTCGCGGCGCAGCTCGTCGAGCGCCTGCTCCCAGGCTCTGCTGCTACCGGCGCCTGGTCCTTCGGACGGCGCGGAGAATCCGGGCCCCTTCGGGGCCGTGCGGTAGTCGCCGGGTCGCGTGGTCGGCGGGCCGGTCGTGCCGCGCGGCACCGTCTCGCGCACCCAGTGCAGCAGGGTGGTCACGTGCTCGACCAGGTCGGCACCGGTCCACCCCGGGCAGGAGGGCACCTCGGCATCCGGCCCGGCCTGCGCCACCGCATCCTGCAAGGCGGGACTGTCCGCCCGCAGGGCCGCGAGCCAGAAGTCCTTCGTCGCGTGCATCCTGTTCATCGCGATTCTCTCCACTCCACCGGACCGCCGATGAGTGCCCTTGGCCCGTTGAGCCTAGGGTGAACGTCGTGCCTGACGTTAGTCGCCCACGCCAACTCGACACACCCGCCTACTCGCTCGGGGCGTACACGACGCTACGCCTCGGCGGTCCGGCCGGCACGCTGACCGTCGTCACCGAAACGGACCGAGCGGTCGCTACTGTGCGTAACGCCGCGGCCGAGGGGCGCCCGCTGCTGGTGCTGGCCGGTGGCAGCAACGTCGTGATCGGCGACGCGGGCTTCCCCGGCGAGGCGCTGTTGCTGCGTACGCGCGGGATTGAGGTGGTGGAGACGCGGGCCGGGAGTGTGGTGCTGCGGGTTGCCGCGGGCGAGCTCTGGGACGATTTTGTGGAGTACGCCGTGAGCAACGGCTGGTCCGGGGTCGAGTGCCTGTCCGGCATCCCGGGTTCGGCCGGCGCCACCCCGATCCAGAACGTCGGTGCGTATGGGCAGGAGGTCGCCCACACCATCGTGGCCGTGCACGCCTACGACCGGGAGCACGACACGATCCGGGCGATGTCGCCGCTGGAGTGTGCGTTCGCGTACCGGTCGAGCGTCTTCAAGCACAGCGACCGCTATCTGGTCACCGAGGTCGACTTCCGGCTCACGGTCAGCGGCGACTCCGCCCCGATCCGGTACGCCGAGCTGGCCCGCGGCCTGGGCGTGGAGGCCGGCGACCAGGTACCGCTGCGGCAGGCCCGCGACACGGTCCTTAAGTTGCGGGCGGGCAAGGGGATGGTGCTCGACCCGGACGACAAGGACACCTGGTCGGTCGGCTCGTTCTTCACGAACCCGGTGGTGTCGGCGGAGCGCTGGGCGCAGTTGGGGCTGGCGCACGCGCCGCACTGGCCGGGCGAGGACGGCACCGTGAAGATCCCGGCGGCCTGGCTGATCGAGCACGCGGGCTTCCCGAAGGGCTTCGCCGGGGACCGGGTGGCGATCTCGAGCAAGCACACGCTGGCGCTGACCAACCGGGGCGCGGGTACCACCGAGGGGCTGCTCGGCCTGGCCCGCACGATCCGCGACGGGGTACAGGACCGGTTCGGGATCGAGCTGCACCCCGAGCCGGTGCTGGTCAACTGCGAGCTTTGACCGCTGCCGGCCCCACCACTCACGCGAGAGTCGCGTCCACGGCCTTTCGTCGCGGGTGGTCGCGTTGGGCAGGCGGGGGCCACCGGATCGGCGGTGACCCCCTTCCTCGTACGTCCGCATGGTTTTGACGTGCATGGTTCCTAGAGCGGCAGCCAAAGAGCGAGAACGTTCGGCGGCTCCCAGCCCGGCAGGGACGTGTGCGACTGGCGGCACTGGTAACGCTTGCCGTCGTAGGTGACGATCTGCCCGACCGTGTAGGCCGTGTAGGGCGCCCAGGTCGTCGTCCCCGGCGCGGTGGTCGGCGGCGTCGTGGGCGGGTTCGTGGGTTTCGTGGTCGGTGGCGTGGTCGGCGGGGTCGTGGGCGGGGTGGTCGTCGTCCCGGAGGTGAACGACTGCATGGTCTTGCTGAACTGCCACGTGCTCTGGGCGACGCCGGAGCAGTTGTCCGCCGCGCCACCGCCCGGGCAGCCCCCGTTGTCCCGCTGCAGCGCCCAGAACGACAGCGACCGGATGCCCTGGCTCTTCGCCCAGTTCGTGACCGTCTGCGCGTTGGCCAGGGTGAAGGTCTCGGCCGCGCCGTAGTCGTCGATGCCGATCATCTCGGTGATGCCGACCATCTGCCACAGCTGCGCGGTGGTCTTGCCGGGGTAGAGCGCCTTGAGCTGGCCGACCAAGCCGTTGGCCGAGGTCTGGGTGTCGGTGGCCATGTTGTGCGCGGCGCCGTCGTAGTAGTCGAAGGTCATCATGTTGACGATGTCGACCCGGGCGCCGTTGCTGACCGCGCTGCGCAGCACGGCGAGGCCGGAGTCGGCCAGGCCGGCCGTGGTGGTCGGCAGGGTGTAGCTGAACTCGACGAGCCGGCCGTTCGCGGCCGCCCAGTCCTCGACCTTCTTGATCGCCTTGTTGCGGCGGTCGATGCCGGCCGTGTTGGTCAGCGAGTTGTCCTCGATGTCCAGGTCGAGCCGGGTGACGTCGTAGGTGGTGATGACCTTCTCGAACTGGGCGGCGATCGAGTCCACGCTGGTGCAGCTGTCGGCGATCTCGGTGCCGCCGTTGTCGGCCGCGTAACCGCCGAACGACGGGATGACGTCGCCGCCGGACGCCCGGATCGCGCTGATGTCGGAGCCGAAGGTGCCCGACGCGATCGGCATCGAGGTGTCGCCGTTGAAGTAGACCGTGCAGGAGCCGCGGCTCGGGGTCTGCACGAAGGCGAGGGTGAGGAACTTGTCGCCGGACTGGCTGGACAGCCCGGAGAGGCTGTCGCCGTTGTACGCCTCGAAGTACGGCGCGAACACGTGGGCGGGGATGCGTGAGGTGGTGGCGGCCTGGGCGTCGGGAGTGGTGGCGGCGACGAACGCGGTCGCACAGGCGGCGGCCGCGGCTGCCGCCACGAGGGATCGGCGCATGGGGACCTTCTTCGGGAGAAGTCAGGTTAGTTAACCTAACTAATAGAAGGGCCCAGCGAGGCTTGTCAATAGATCACTGGTATCCGAAGACCTGGGTGTAATACGGCAAACCGTTCTGGCCGTACGCGACGCCGGTCCCGATCGAGCGCGCCTCGCAGTTCAGGATGTTCTCCCGGTGCCCCGGGCTGGCCATCCATGCCGCCATCACCTCGGCCGCGGTGCGGTATCCCCAGGCGATGTTCTCGCCGGACGGCTCGGCGTACCCGGCCGCGTGCGAGCGGGCCACGAACGTCGTCCCGTCCCGCCAGACGTGGCTGAACAGGCCGGTCCGGGCCATGTACAGGCTCTGCCGGACCGAGGCGACGGTCAGCTCCGAGTCCACCGCGAGCTGGCCGCACCCGTTGGCGTGCCGCTGCTGGTTGGTCATGGTGACCACCTCGGACATCAGCTCGGCCGGTGTGACGGCGGTGGCCGGTGCGTCCGCGGGCAGGGGTGGCGCCGGCACTGCCGCCCACGCCGGCGAGCTGGTCAGCAGCAGCGCGGGTGCGGCCGTGAGCAGGGCGAGACGTCGTAGCACGGGGTGCCTCCGGGGTCCGGGGTGGGCCTGATCGCCCACCAGGGATATCGCACCCGTTTCTCGGCCGTACGTCCCTTATTTGGCGGAAACCGGCATTGGCCTACGCAAAAGTGTCAGGCTGGTGGGATGGCCCGGCGCACCCGCCTCGGCCGTCACTCAAACCCCCGGCCGGATCCGCCCCCGTGGGCCGGATAGCTCGCTAGACTGTCACTGTCCGTAAATAGGCCGTGACATCACGCTATCGGGGTCTTTGCGTGGATAAATACGGCGAGGGATGGGGCGGGGTGAGCACACGATGAGTCGCCTTCTCGTCGTCGAGGACGACCCGGACATCGCGCTTGCTCTGCGGCTGTTGTTCAGCCGGGCGGGCTACGAGGTGGCGCACGCCGGCGACGGCCGGACCGGGCTCAAGGAGGCGTACGCCGAGCACCCCGACCTGGTCGTGCTCGACGTCGGCCTGCCCGAGATGGACGGCTGGCAGGTGCTCGAGCGGCTGCGCGACGTCTCCGACGTGCCGGTGCTGGTGCTGACCGCGCACGGCCAGGAGGCCGAGAAGGTGCGCGGCCTGCGCGGCGGCGCCGACGACTACCTGACCAAGCCGTTCGCCAACAACGAGCTGCTGGCCCGGGTCGAGGCCCTGCTCCGCCGCTCGTCCAGTGGGCAGAACAGCTGGGCCAGCCAGGTCTACGACGACGGCCTGGTGCACCTCGATCCGACCAAGCGCCGGGTGTACGTGAAGGGCGACGAGAAGCGCCTGACACCCACCGAGTTCCGGCTGCTCAACGCGCTGGTCCGGCACGCCGGCGCGGTGTTGAGCCCGAACCAGCTGCTGACCCAGGCCTGGGACGACCCCACCGGCATCGGTCAGGAACGGGTGAAGTTCGCCGTGCTGCGGCTGCGCCGCAAGCTCGGCTGGTCCGATCCCGACGAATCCCCCATCGAGTCCGTCCGCGGATTCGGCTACCGCTACCGCCGGCCCGGCGGCGAGTCCTGATTTCCGTCGTCTTGGTCACCGGTGTTCTCAGATGACGGGCGTAACCGTCGATGAGAGCTCTGGAAGCCGAGTTGGAGGTACATGAGCGTGGAAGACCTTGGTGAAATCGTCGGCGAATTCCTCATGGAGAGCCACGAGAACCTGGACCAGATCGACCGCGACCTGGTCTCCCTCGAGCAGGAACCGGACTCGCGCGACCTGATCTCCCGCATCTTCCGGGCGATCCACACGATCAAGGGCACCAGTGGGTTCCTGGCGTTCAGCCGCCTGGAGAAGCTGGCCCACGCGGGCGAGTCGCTGCTGTCGAAACTGCGGGACGGCGTGATGCCGGTGACCCCTTCGACGATCACCACCCTGCTGGCGACGATCGACGGCGTACGCTCGATCCTCTCCTCGATCGAGGAGACGCAGGCCGAGGGCGACGTCGACATCGACAGCATCATCGCGCAGGTCAACGCCCAGATGAAGGCGGGCGAGGGAGCCCCGGCCGCCGAGGCCCCGGCCGCCGAGCCGCCGGCCGCGAAAAAGCCGGCCGACGAAAAACCCGAACCCCTCGACGAGACGCCCAAGCGGGCCGCCCCCGAGCCGGTCGAGAACCAGCGCAAGCCGCTCGGCGAGATCCTCGTCGAGCAGGGCGGGGCCCAGGCCTCCGACGTCGGTTCGGCGCTGGCGCAGCAGATCGAGGGCGACGAGCGCAAGCTCGGCACGATCCTGCTCGACGAGGGCAAGGCCAAGCCGGCCGCGGTCAGCGATGCGCTGCAGCAGCAGGCGCCGAAGCGCAGCATCGCGGACAGCGCGATCCGGGT
Organism: Actinoplanes subtropicus; assembly: GCF_000721705.1. Taxonomy (GTDB): domain Bacteria; phylum Actinomycetota; class Actinomycetes; order Mycobacteriales; family Micromonosporaceae; genus Actinoplanes; species Actinoplanes subtropicus. Next base: position 62,307 of record NZ_JOJL01000031.1, on the reverse strand, counting down.
CGACGTCGACCTGCTCGACACGCTGATGAACATGGTCGGCGAGCTGGTGCTGGCCCGGAACCAGCTGGTCCGCGGCGTGATGGAGGTCGGCGACGCGACGCTCGTGCGCAGCGCCCAGCGGCTCGGCATGATCACCAGTGAGCTGCAAGAGGGCATCATGAAGACCCGGATGCAGCCCATCGAGCACATCTGGTCCAAGCTGCCCCGAGTCATCCGGGACCTGAGCAACTCGCTCGGCAAACAGGTCCAGCTGGTCATGGAGGGCAAGGAGACCGAGCTCGACCGGAGCCTGCTCGAGGCGGTCAAGGACCCGCTGACCCACCTGGTGCGCAACGCGGTCGACCACGGCATCGAGGAGCCGGAACGCCGTGCGGCGGCCGGCAAGGGTCCCGAGGGCACGCTGACGCTGCGCGCGTACCACGAGGGCGGGCACGTCGCGGTCGAGGTGGCCGACGACGGCGCGGGCCTGAACGTGGAGCGGATCGCGCAGAAGGCGGTAGAGAACGGGCTGCTCCGCGCCGAGCAGATCCCGAACATGGACAAGCGCGACATCATGGCGATGGTCTTCCAGCCGGGCTTCTCCACCGCGGCCAAGGTGACCAACGTGTCCGGCCGCGGCGTCGGCATGGACGTCGTGAAGACCAACATCGAGAACATCGGCGGCGCGGTCAGCGTCGACTCGACGCCCGGCGAGGGCACGGTCTGGCGGCTCACCATCCCGCTGACCCTGGCGATCATCCAGGCGCTGACCGTCGACTGCGGCGAACAGCGGTATGTGGTCCCCCAGGTCGCCGTGCTCGAGCTGGTGTTCATCGACGGAAATTCCACCAAGATCGAGTACGCGTCGGGCGCGCCCGTCTACCGGCTGCGCGGCAAGCTGCTCCCGCTGGTCCGGCTGGACAAGGCGCTCGGCCTGGAACCCAGCGGCGACCAGGGCGTCTACATCATGGTGCTGCAGGCCGACGGCCGGCGCTTCGGCCTGGTCGTGGACCGGGTGCTGAACACCGAAGAGGTCGTGGTCAAGGCGCTGAACAGCCGGTTCAAGGACATCGGCCTGTACGCCGGCGCGACCATCCTGGGCGACGGCAAGGTCGGCCTGATCCTCGACGTCTCCTCGCTGGCCCGGCGCAGCCACCTCACCGCCGACGCCGAGCGGCAGAACATGGAGGCCTCGGCCCGGGCGAAAGCCGGCAGCGGCACCGGGGAGCGGCTGCTGGTCACCGCGGTCGGCGAGCGGCGGGTGGCGATCCCGCTGGACACGGTCACCCGGCTCGAGGAGTTCCCGCGCGACCGGATCGAGCACGCCGGCTCCCGCGAGGTGGTCCAGTACCGCGGCCAGATCCTGCCCCTGGTGCGGCTGTCGCACCTGCTCGGGGCGTACGGCGAGGAGCCGGAGGGCGACACCGTGTCGGTGGTCGTCTACAGCGAGGGCGGACGGAGCGTGGCGCTGGTGGTGGACCGGATCGTGGACATCGCGGAGAACTCGACCACCGCGCGCCGGGACGCCGAGGAGGACGGCCTGGTCGGCACCGCGGTCATCCAGCAGCGGGTGACCGAGCTGCTCGACGTGCGCCGGGCCATCCTCGCCGCCGACCCGAACTTCTACACCGACCTGGAGAACGACGACATGCTGGTGGAGGCCTAGATGGCGAGCCGACAGTTCGCCACCTTCGAGGTGGCCGGTCAGCTCTTCGGCGTCGAGGTGCACACCGTGCAGGAGGTGCTCTCGTACAACGAGTACACCCCGGTGCCGCTCGCGCCGCCGGCCGTGGGCGGGCTGTTCAACCTGCGCGGCCAGGTGATCGCCGCGGTCGACCTGCGGGTCCAGCTGGGCATGGTCCGCAAGGCGCTGGAGGGCCCGGTGATGAACGTGATCCTGCGCGGCGACGGCGAACCGGTCAGCCTGGTGGTCGACAAGATCGGCGAGGTGGTCGACCTGGACGACGAGCGGTTCGAACCGCCGCCGGACACGCTCAGCGGGCCGACCCGGGAACTCGTCGTGGGCACCTTCAAACTGGACGGGCGGTTGATGCTCGCGCTCGACGTCACCGCCGCCGTCGACACCACCCGTGCCACCACCTGATGTACAGCCTCGTCAGCGCCCCGGTCCTCGGCTTCGACCTGACCCGCCTCGCCGGCGGGTCGGCCACGGCCGAGGTGGTGCTGCGCGGTCTGCGCCTGCAGACCGACGACCTGCCGATCCTCGCCGAGCGGTTGCCGGACGAGGGTGTCCGCGGCCCGCTGTGGGTCGAGGTGGAGAGCGCGGCCCGCCGGATGCCGTCGCTGAAGGGCATGTCCAAGGAGGACCCGGCGAGCAGCCTCGCGCTGGTCGAGCGGGCCCCGATCGGCTCGGTCGACGCGCTGCTGACCTGCCTGCGGTACGACGTCATGTCGTGGACCTGGACCGGCACCGGCCGGGAGGCGCGACAGAGCGACACGGCCGCCGCGGCCACCGCCCTGCTCTGCGACGCGGCGGTGGGCAGCTACCTGCGTGAGGTGCTGGACGACGACAGCCGCCGGCGCCTCGGTGCGGGCTGGGTGTCGGCCATGCGCAAGCTTCCGGTCGGCGCGCCGATCGACCTGGGCCCGCACCACTACACGGTGTCGGCCCTGCTGGACCGTCTCCGCTCGCTGCGGTCGACGGACCTGAACCGGCTGGTGTCCTCGGCGGAGGACGCGCGACGGAACGCGGGCGGCTGGTCTCCGGCCGTCCATTCGGCTTCCTGGGCCGCGTATCTCTCGGAACGGGTCCGCACCGCCGCCGCGGCGCAGATGCTGTTGGTACAGGCCGTCGACACGGCCGACATTCCGCTGGCCGATCGGGCCGGTGGCGTCTGGAACATGCTCAGCGGTGCCGTGCAGGCGCTGGTGGTCCGTGACCTGTTGGACACCTCCACCGCGCATCGGCTGCTCGCACCGGTCGTGGCGGCACTGGGCCCCGCGTGGCTCGGGTGAAGGGGGTGGTCGGATGATTCGGGTCCTGGTCGTAGACGACTCCGTGGTGGTCCGTCGGCTCATCGTCGACGCCCTCGGCGGCGCCGAGAACATCGAGGTCGTCGGCACGGCATCGAACGGACTGCTGGCCCAGGCGAAGATCGACCAGCTCAAGCCCGACGTGATCACGATGGACATCGAGATGCCGCAGATGGACGGCATCGCCGCGCCCCGGGGGGCCCCGGCGCGCCGCCCGCCGCCGCCCCGGCCGGCGGCCCCGGCCCCGCCCCCCGCGGCCCCCGCCCGGCGGGGTCCCCCGCCCGCCGGTCCGCCGGCCGCCGCGCCCCGGGCCGGCGCCAAGCGCGCCCCCGGCGGCAAGGTCGACATCCTGGCGATCGGCTCGTCCACCGGTGGCCCGGACGCGCTCACCAAGGTCTTGACCGGCATACCGGCCGATCTGCCGGTGCCGATCGTGATCACTCAGCACATGCCGCCGGTCTTCACCCGGATGTTCGCCGAGCGGCTGGACCGCAGCACCCCGCTGCACGTGGTCGAGGCCACCGACGGGATGGAGCTGACCGCGGGCTGGGCGTACATCGCCCCCGGCGACTCGCACCTGGTGCTGCACCGCCGGGGCACGGCGACGCTGACCCAGCTCAGCGGCGCGCCCCCGGAGAACTCCTGCCGCCCGGCCGTGGACGTGATGTTCCGGTCGGTCGCGGCCCTCTACGGGGCATCGGCGTATGCCACGGTACTGACAGGAATGGGACAAGATGGACGAGGTGGTGCGAAGGTGCTGAGGGACGCAGGTGCCGAGATCCTGGCTCAGGACGAGGCCACCTCCGTGGTCTGGGGCATGCCGGGCGCCGTGGTCAGCGCCGGCCTGGCGGACGAGATCCTGCCGCTGGACCGGATCGCGGCCTTTCTGGTCAACCGGGTGAAGACCGGCCGATCCGCGGCGGTGGCGCGATGACACTTTCCCAGACCGAATTCGCCTTCGTCTCGACGCTGGTCCGGAAGGAGGCCTCGATCGTCCTGGCGCCGGGCAAGGAGTACCTGGTCGAGGCCCGGCTCATCCCGGTCGCCCGGGCGGTCGGCGCGGCCAACGTCAACGAGTTCCTGGCCGAGCTCCAGCGCCGGCCGAACCCGGCGCATCAGCGCAAGATCATCGACGCGCTGACCACCAACGAGACCTCGTGGTTCCGGGACCGGGAGCCGTTCGCGGCGCTCACCGACGTGATCCTGCCCGAGCTGGTCAAGTCACGCTCGGCCGCCCGCAAGGTCCGGTTCTGGTCGGGCGCGAGCTCCAGCGGGCAGGAGGCGTACAGCCTCGCCATCACGCTCTCGGAGGCGCTGCCGCCCGGGTGGTCCTACGAGATCGTCGGGACCGACATCTCCACCGAGATGGTGAAGCGGGCCGAGACCGCCGAGTACAGCCAGGTCGAGGTCAACCGCGGTCTGCCGGCCAGCCAGCTGGTGCAGTACTTCGAGCGGGCCGGCGCACACTGGCGGGTCACCCCGCAGCTGCGCAAGAACGTGTCGTTCAAGCTGATGAACCTCACCGCGCCGCTCCCGGCCATGCAGCCGTTCGACGTCGTGTTCATGCGCAACGTCCTGATCTATTTCGACGTCGCGACCAAGCGGACGGTGCTGCAGAACGTGGCCAAGCTGCTCCGCCCGGACGGGTGGCTCTTCCTCGGCGCGGCCGAGACCACCATCGGGATCGACGACAACTACGAGCGGGTGGCCGCCGGCCGCACCTCCGCCTACCGAGTTCGTACTGGGGCGCCCGCAGGCGCCGCGAGAAGGGGATGACGCAGATGCGCGCCATGGTGATCGACGACTCCCGCGCGATGCGCATGATCCTCAAGCGCATTGTCACCAAGCTCAACTTCGACGCGGTGGAGGCGGGCGACGGCCAAGAGGCACTCAACCTGCTCGCCGACATGACCGAGGTGCCGGATCTGGCCCTCATCGACTGGAACATGCCCAACATGAACGGGCTCGAGTTCGTCACGAACGTCCGGGCCGACCCGCGTCTGCGCGAGATGACGCTGGTCATGGTCACCACCGAGAGCGAACAGAGCCAGATCGTGCGAGCGCTCGCCGCGGGCGCCCACGAGTACGTGATCAAGCCCTTCACCGAGGGCGCCATGATCGAAAAACTGGCCCTGCTGGGCCTCGTCCCGACCGGAGCGAACTCATGAGCGTCGAAGTCGAGGTCAACGAGAACGACCTCGCCGAGATGGTGGAACAGGTCTGGGAGTCGTACCTGGATCCGGAGGGCATCAACCCGCTGATCCCGACGTACGACGAGAACCAGCCCTCCGAGGTGCACTCCTCGGTCTCCATCACCGGGTCATGGACCGGACACATCGTGTACGCGTCCTCCACCGAGGCCGCCCGCCGTGCCGCCGCCGCCTTCCTGGCGATGGAGGCCGAGGAGGTCAGCCAGGAGGACCTCACGGACGTGCTGGGCGAACTCGCGAACATCGTCGGCGGCAACGTGAAGGCGATGCTGCCGCCCGGCGCCTTTCTCTCCCTGCCCCAGGTGGTGCTGGCACCCGAATCGTCCGCGCGGTTCCCGAACACCACGCGGATCAGCGGCGTCTACGGCATCTGGGACGGCGAACCCGTGTCCATTTCCATGTGGCACAGCAGCTCGGACAACAACCAGGAGGAAGGCGCATGAAGATACTCATCGCCGACGACAGCCGCGTGATGCGGCAGATCGTGGTGCGCACCCTGCGCCAGGCCGGTTTCGGTGACCACGATCTGATCGAGGCCTCGAACGGGCGCGAGGCGTTCGACATGGCCAAGTCGGAGAACCCGGATCTGGTCCTCTCGGACTGGAACATGCCCGAGATGACCGGCATCGAGGTGCTGCGGCAACTGCGCGCGTCGGGCAGTGACGTCAAGTTCGGTTTCGTGACCTCGGAGAGCACGCCGGAGATGAAGGACCAGGCTCAGGCCGCCGGCGCACTCTTTTTCATCGTCAAGCCCTTCTCGGCTGAGCGATTCGATGAGGTCTTCGCTCCTATTTTGGGATGATTACGACATGTCCGATGTCTCGGTTCTTCCTGGCACTCTGGCCGTTCGCAACCTCTTCGAGGACCTGCTCGGCCGCGAAGTGACCGTCAGCCCCGGCGATCCGATCTCCGCCGAGGAGATCCCGACGGCCACGGTCGCGATTTTCACCGACACCGCGCAGAAGGTGTACGGCGTACTCGGCATGGATCTGCCGCTGGCCGCCAACGCGGGCGCCGCACTGGGCCTGCTCCCGGCCGGCGCGGCCGAGGACAGCATCGACGAGAAGCAGCTGTTCCCGAATCTCGCCGAGAACGTCTTCGAGCTGTGCAACGTGCTGACCAGCCTGCTCAACCGGGAGGGCGGTCCGCACATCAAGCTTTACCAGGTGGTCTACCCCGGCGACCCGCTGCCGGCGGACGCCCGGGCCAACCTGATGGCGCTGGGCCGCCGGGTCGACCTGCAGGTCGAGGTCAACCGGTACGGCAAGGGCAAGTTCAGCCTGTCCCTCGCGCCCTGACCGAGCGCATCGCGTCGCGGGTCCGCCTCACGGCGGGCCCGCTTTTTTTGGGTCTTCAGTTCCGCTTGTGGGTGGTGGGCGGGGCGGTCGGAAGGTTGTGGCTAAGCAAAATCGGGGTGCGGTCGAAGCTTAGGTCGAGCAAGCAAACGGACAGGAGAAGTCATGACCTCGCCGACCTCGGGAGTTTCCGGAATCACCGGTCCGACGTCGTCCGTCTCGGGCGACAAGGCCAAGTCCAAGGAGCTCGGAGACAAGGACACCTTTCTCAAGCTGCTCGTGGCCCAGCTCAAGTACCAGGACCCCAGCAACCCGGCCGACTCGACCCAGTTCCTGGCGCAGACCGCCCAGTTCACCCAGGTCGAGAAGCTCGGCGACATCGCCGACCTGCTCAAGTCGCAGCGCCTGACCGGCGTGAGCGGCTTGGTCGGTCACAACGTGACGTACATGGACGAGAACGGCGCTCAGCAGTCGGGTGTCATCTCGGCCGCCAAGCTCAACGGAGACAGCGAACCGATGCTTCGGATCGGGAACACGGATGTGCAGCTGTCCAAGGTCATGGAAGTCCTCTCGACGGCCCCGGCGACCGGTTCGACCGGTCCGGCGGCCCCGCAGTCGGAAAAGCCAACGACGGTGAAGCCGGCTTCCGGTCCCGCGACCACCTGACACCGTGTTCCCTACCCGCGAAGGAAACAAGTAAATGCTGCGCTCTCTCTACTCCGGCATCAGTGGCCTGCACGCCCACCAGCAGATGATGGACGTCACCGGCAACAACATCGCGAACGTCAACACCGTCGGCTACAAGGCCAGTGTCGTCCAGTTCCAGGACACGCTCAGCCAGATGATCGGCGCGGCCGGCGCCCCGCAGAACGGTCAGGGCGGCACGAACCCGGCGCAGGTCGGCCTCGGTGTGCGCAACGCCGGCATCCTGTCCAACTGGTCGCAGGGCTCCCAGGAGACCACCGGCCGGGCCGGCGACATGATGATCCAGGGGGACGGCTTCTTCATCGCCCGCAGCGGTAACGAGGACCTCTACACCCGGGCCGGCTCCTTCTCGTTCGACGCGAACGGCAAGCTGGTCACCGCGACCGGCGAGGCGGTGCAGGGCTGGACGGCCGCCAACGGCGTGGTCAACGCGGCGGGCAAGCCGGGCGACATCATCATGCCGCTGGGCGCCACTATCTCCCCCAAGGGAACCTCGGCCATCACGCTCAAGGGCAACCTGAGCAGCGACGACGTCCCGGACCCGCTGAACCCGACGAACTCCGGGCCGAGCGCCACCAACACCGGCAACTACGTCACCACCATCCCGGTCAAGGTGTACGACCCGCAGGGCTCCACCCACACGGTCCTGGCGAAGTTCACCCGGACGGCGAACGACAACATCGCCAACACGTCGACCTGGACCGTGGACTTCAGCAAGGACGACCCGGCCAACCCCGGCCAGACGATCGCCGTCGGCACCCAGCAGACGCTGCATTTCGAGAACGGCAAGTCCACCGACGGCGCCGGGACCGCGGTCACCAAGCTCACCGGGATCGGCACCGCGCCGGACGGACCGTACGACGTCGACGTCACCGACATCACGTCGTTCTCCGGTCTCTCCGACGCCCGGGTGTTCGACACCGACGGGCAGACGGCCGGCGCGCTGACCTCGCTGTCGTACACGGTCTCGGACACCGGCCAGATCATCGGCGTCTACAGCAACGGCCTGAAGGAGGTCCTCGGGCAGGTCGCGATGGCCACCTTCAAGAACGTGAACGGCCTCGAGAAGACCGGCGACTCGATGTACCGCTCAACGGTCAACTCGGGTTACGCCCAGGTCGGCCAGCCGGGCAGCGCCGGCATGGGCCAGGTGATCAGCGGCGCCCTGGAGATGTCGAACGTCGACCTCGCCCAGGAGTTCACCAACCTGGTCATCGCGCAGCGCGGCTTCCAGGCCAACTCCCGCGTCATCACCACCTCCGACGAGATCCTCCAGGAGCTCGTCAGCATGAAGCGTTAGTAGTTATTCAGTCCGGCCGCTGCCTTTTGACCGATCGGCTGCACCCGTAAGGCGACCGGGCGGATCTCATCCGCAACTGTCAAGCGGTCGATGGTTTCAGTGACGGGCCAGGGACGGCCCACCAGCCCAGGACCACACCACCACCCAAGGACGGATGTAAGTGATCCTCGTTACCCGCATCAACGGTGCCGTGTTCGCCCTGAACCCGGACCTGGTCGAGCGTGTGGAGTGCACGCCCGACACGGTCGTCACGCTGGTGGACGGCACCAAGTACGTCATCGCCGAATCCGTGCCGGAGTTCATCGACTCGGTGCGCCACTACCGCGCTTCGCTGATCGCCCAGGCGAGCCGCATGGAGGCCGAGCCCACGGCCATCGCCCAGTCTTCCGATGAAGACGACCACGACGCCAAGGTGCTCCCGCTGCACCGGAAGGAACGCTGATGGACATCTCAACCATCGTCGGTGTGGTCGCCTCCCTGGCGATCGTCTTCACCGTCCAGATCCTGGAGGGTGGCTCGCCGGCCTCCATCCTGCTGATCCCGTCGATGCTGCTGGTGTTCGGCGGCGCGTTCATGGCCGGTATGGCCGGCGGCGTGCTCAAGGACGCGACCGGCATCGGCAAGCAGATGCAGAAGGCGTTCCTCGCCAAGGTGACGCCGCCGACCAAGCTCGTCGACAACATCGTCAAGCTGGCCGAGCGGGCCCGCCGCGAGGGCCTGCTGGCCCTCGAGGACGCGGTCAAGACGGTCGAGCACCCGTTCCTCAAGCGCGGCCTGCAGCTGGCGATCGACGGCACCGACCCGGAGGAGCTGCACGACATCCTGCACGCCGAGATCGCGGCCAAGAAGAAGGCCGACAAGGCGGGCTCGAAGCTCTTCGAGAACATGGGCGGTTACGCCCCGACGATCGGCATCATCGGCACCGTCATGGGCCTGGTGCACGTGCTGGCGAACCTGTCCAAGCCGGCCGGCCTCGGCGAGTCCATCTCCGCGGCGTTCGTCGCGACCCTCTGGGGCGTGCTCACCGCCAACCTGATCTGGCTGCCCATCGCGTCCCGCCTGAGCCGCCTGAGTGCGGTCGAGGCGGAGGAGATGGAGCTGGTGGTCGACGGCGTGCTCGCGATCCAGGCCGGCTCCAACCCGCGTCTGGTCGCCCAGAAGCTCCGCAGCCTCCTCCCGCCGGACGAGGCCAAGAAGGCCGAGGCGGCCGCGAACACCAAGAAGGCGGCGTAACCGATGAGCTCAGGCGGTGGGGGCGCCCGGCGCAGGAAAGCCGCCCACGAGGAACACGAGGAGCACGTCAACCACGAGCGCTGGCTCGTGTCGTACGCCGACATGCTCACCCTGCTGTTCGTGCTCTTCGTGGTGCTGTACTCGATGTCCGACGTCAACATGAAGAAGTTCGCCGAGCTCGCGTCCGGTCTGTCCTCGGGGTTCGGCGCGCAGAGCGCGGCGTTCTCCGGGCAGGTCTCGACGCTCGACGGCGCCGGCCAGTCGTCCGAGATCGTGAAGATCGACCCGGGCGCCAACCCGGGTGACGGCAAGACCGGCACCGAAAACATGACCGAGAAGGAGAAGGCGGCGGTCGAGGCCGCCGTCCAGGCCCAGGACCGGTCGAAGGCCTCCAAGAGCGCCCAGGCGGCGGCCAAGGAGGCGGCGAACCTCAAGAAGCTCGAGAACAAGCTGTCCGACGCGCTGGCCAAGGCGAAGCTGCTCAACGCGGTGCAGTTCACCATCGACCGGCGCGGCCTGGTGGTCACCATCGTCACCAACGAGGTGGTGTTCGACGGCAACCGGGCCGACCTGCAGCCGGGCGGCAAGAAGATCCTCGACGCGCTGGCGCCGACGCTGGCGAAGCTCAAGAACAACATCGAGGTCGACGGCAACACCAACCAGCTCAAGGCCGTGACCACCTACTACCCGAGCGGCTGGGAGCTGTCCGCGGCCCGGGCCTCGACCACGGTCCGGTACCTGACCGGGCACGGCATCGCCAAGAACCGGCTCAGCGCGGTCGGCTTCTCCGACACCAAGCCGCTGATCGACCCGGCCGACCCGCGGTCGATCACGATGAACCGCCGGGTGGACGTCGTCGTCCTCACCACGCTCCCGGCCGACCAGGCGGCGCTGCTGCCGGCCGCGGCCGGCTCCGACGCCAAGCTGCACACCGGTCAGACCACGGCCCAGGCCGAGGCGATCGAGAAGGCGGCGGCCGCGGCGAACAGCGCCGGCACCACCAGCACGTCCACTTCCACCACCGCTACCACGACCACGACCGACTGACGGGGGCATCCGATGGCTGACGAGAAAGAGGGCGCTGCCGAGGCGCCGAAGAAGTCGAACAAGATGATGCTGATCATCATCGTGGCGGCGGTCGTGCTGCTCGGTGGTGGCGGCGGGGCGTTCTTCATGATGCGGGGCGACTCGGCCTCGGCGGCGAAGACCCCGGACAAGGGTTCGATCACCGCGATCGAGAACGCGCTGACCATCAACCTGGCCGACTCGCACTACCTGAAGCTCCAGTTCTCGCTCCAGCAGACCGCGGACGCCGGCTCGGAGACGCTGGACACCAGCGAGGCGATCGAGCTGGCGATCGACGAGTACACCGGCCGGACCGTCGCCGAGCTGTCCACCGAGAAGGGCCGCGCGGCGATCAAGGAGGACCTCGTCGCCAAGGTCGTGAAGGCGTACACGGAGAACAAGAAGGAGATGGTCATGGACATCTACTACACGGCGTTCGTGACCCAGTAATCCGGACAACACGGATGGGCGGGTTCACTCCGGTGAATCCGCCCATTCGCCGATCTTCGCCGGAAAACGGCCCTCCCGCTCAGCGCCACCGGAAATGAGCCGATGGGGACGTCGTGACCTCCGCAACACGATCCCCGGGCAAGATGTCACGTCGCGGCCAAGGCGGAGGGCCGGCGCCGTACGACTTCCGCCGCCCGATCAAGCTCTCCCGGGAACACGTCCGCACGCTGCAGATCGCGTTCGAGACGTACGCGCGCAGCTGCGGCACCCTGCTGACCACCCGGCTGCGCGTGGTCAGCAGCGTCACGCTCGCCTCGATCGAGCAGCTCAACTACGACGAGTACGTCGCCTCGCTGGCGAACCCCACGGTGATCGGCGTGGTGCATCTCGACCCGCTGCCCGGCACGGCCTTGATGGAGATGTCGTCCTCGGCCGTGATGACCGCTATCGACCACATGCTCGGCGGCCCCGGCGGACCCCAGCCGGAGCGTCCGCTGACCGAGGTCGAGATGCCGCTGCTGCGCGGCCTGATGGAGCGGATGCTGGGCGAACTGCGGTACGGCTTCGAGCAACTGGTGGACATGTCGCCGAAGCTCAAGGAGATCGAGTACAACGCCCAGTTCCTCCGCGCGCACGCGCCCGGCGACGCCTGCGTGGTAGCCACCTTCGACATGAAGATCGGTGCCGAGGAGTGCCTGGCCAGCCTCTGCATGCCGTTCAACATGATCCTTCCGGTGCTGTCCCGCACCGAGACGGTGGTGCTCAGCGACAAGGAGCGGGCCACCCGCGACCTCTCCCTGCGCAACCTCACGGCCGGACTTTTCGCGGCTCCGATCGACGTTGCGGTGCGATTCCAGCCCATTCGCATGCGTACCGATGACATCGTGGACCTGCGTCCCGGTGACGTCGTGCCGCTGGCTCACGCGACCACCCGGCCGCTCGAGGTGACCGTCAACGAGACCGTTTTCGCTCACGCAGTTCCCGGTAATCAGGGCGCCCGGCTCGCCTGCCTCGTGGTGCCGTCGCCCCCGGAGTCGTCCAAGGAGTCAGGCCGCCCATGACCGCGCCCACCATCACCGCACCGCAGCTGGCGCTCGCCCGGAACGCCGCCCAGGCCGCGCTCGCCGTCCTGCCCACCAGCCGGGAGCTCGCCGTCGCCGCGCCGGTCGCCGCGTTCGCGGACGCCCTGCCCGAGGGCCAGGCGGTCACGGCCAGGTTCAGCGGGGCGGCCACCGGCGAGGTCGTCGTGGTGGTCGGCCAGGATCTCGCGGACGCGCTCAAGGAGAGCCCGCTCGGCGAGCTGGACCTGACCGCCGCCGTGCGGCCGGCCCTGGAGGCGGCGGCCCGGGTCTTCGGGCCGGTGGTGCTCGACCCCGGGGTGGTCATGGAGCCCGGCGTCGCGCTGAGCGCGCTCGCCGCCAAGGACGACGCCGTGGTGATCCCGCTGGTCGAGGGCGAGGAGGTACGGGCGGTGCTCGCCCTCGCGCTCAGCCCGTGGCCGAGCGACGAGCCCGGCCAGCTCGACGTGGCCACGCCGAGCGTCGCGCCGGCCGTGCTCCGCGGCGGCCTCGACATGCTGCACGACGTCGAGATGGAAGTCTCCGCCGAGCTCGGCCGCACCCGGATGAGCGTGCGGGAGCTCCTCTCGCTCAACCCCGGCGCAATCGTCGAGCTGGACCGGGCCGCCGGCAGCCCGGCCGACCTGCTGGTCAACGGCCGGCTGATCGCCCGCGGCGAGGTGGTCGTGGTGGACGAGAACTTCGGCATCCGGATCACCGAGATCGTCACGCCGGGCGCCGAAGGGTAACGGCCTTGTTCGAGCTCGTCCTGCGGATCGGCTTCTCGCTGTTCGTCGTCCTGGGCCTGATGTGGGCGCTGGCGCGAGTGGTACGCCGGCCGCTGGGCGGCGGCCGGGCGCACGGCCAGCTCGCGGTGCTGAACCGGCAGCAGCTGACCCGCGGGGCCGCGGTCACCGTGGTGAAGGTCGCCGACCGGGCGATGATCCTCGGGATCACCGAGCAGCAGGTCAGCTTCCTCGGCGAGGCCGAGCTGACCCACTTCGAGCCGCAGCCGGAGCGGCGGGACATCGACCTGCCGAGGGCGCACCCGGAGGCCACGGCCGGCCGGCTCGACAAGACTCTCGATTTTCTTCGCGACCGGACATCGAGGCAATGAAGATGCGACGCGCGATCCTTCTCCTGCTGGCGACCGCCGGGCTGGCGCTCGTTCTGTTACCGGGCGCGGCCTCGGCCGAGCCGCGGCCGGCGCCGGCTGTGGTAGCCGTGGCCTTGCCGGATCGCGTCCCGAAGCCGACGCCGCCGGTGAAGCCGACCCAGCCGAGCATCAACCTCAACGTGAACGGCACCAACCCGGACGGCAGCAAGCCGGCCACCTCGCTGGTCATCATGATGGGCCTGACCGTGCTCTCGGTGGCCCCGGCCCTGCTGCTGCTCTGCACGTCGTTCACCAAGATCTTCATGGTCCTCGGGATCACCCGCAACGCGCTCGGCCTGACCAGCATGCCGCCCAACCAGGTGCTGGCCGGGCTGGCGCTGTTCCTGAGCCTGTTCATCATGGGCCCGACCGTCTCGGCCATGAACCAGCAGGGCGTCCAGCCGTACCTGAAGGGCGACAAGACCCAGTCGGCGGCCTTCCACGACGGCGTCCAGCCGCTGCGCGACTTCATGTGGAAGACCACCCGCGAGGACGAGGTCGGCCTGATGATCAAGCTGTCCGGCCAGCCGAAGCCGAAGAACAAGGACGCGGTCCAGCTGACCACGCTGATCCCGGCGTTCATCCTGTCCGAGCTGCGGGCCGCGTTCATCATCGGCTTCGTCATCTTCATCCCGTTCCTGCTGATCGACATGGTGGTCTCGGCGTCCCTCATGTCGCTGGGCATGATGATGCTGCCCCCGGTGACCGTCTCGCTGCCGTTCAAGCTGCTGCTCTTCGTGCTGGTCAACGGTTGGGGGTTGATCCTCACGGCGCTGGTGGCGTCGTACCGATGAACTGGAACGTGCCCATCGCCGAGCTGATCGCCGTCATGCTCGGCGCGGCCCGGACCGGGGCGTGGATGATGATCGCCCCGCCGTTCAGTTCGCGGAACATCCCGGGCACGGTCAAGGCGCTGCTGTCGGTCGGGCTCACCCTGCCGATGGCGCCGTACCTGCGCGGGACCGTCCCGTCGCTGCGGACCGCGGACATCATCGCCAGTGCGGTGCTGCAGATCTTCGTGGGCGCCGCGCTCGGCTTCATCACCGCGTTGCTGTTCGCGGCGTTGCAGGCGGCCGGCGACCTGCTCGACCTGTTCGGCGGCTTCACCCTGGCGATGGCGTACGACCCGCTGTCGCAGAACCAGAGCTCGGTGTTCGGCCGGTTCTACAACCTGGTCGCGGTCACCATCCTGTTCGCCACCGACGGTCACATGGTGATCCTGCGCGGGTTCCTCCAGTCGTTCCGGACGATGCCGCTGAACGTCACCTTCGACCTGGCCACCTTCAGCCAGTTGCTGCTGCGGGGCATGGGCGAGATGTTCCTGGCCGCGCTGCAGATCGCCGGCCCGCTGGTGGTCGTGCTGTTCCTCACCGACGTGGCGTTCGGCCTGCTCAACCGGGTCGCGCCCGCGCTCAACGCGTTCCAGCTCGGGTTCCCCGCCAAGATCTTCCTGCTGCTGGTCCTCTCCGGGATCGCCATCAGCACCCTGCCGCCGGTGATCGAGTCACTGGTCGACCGGTCGGTCACCGCCGTACTCAAGCTGACCGGCGGCTAGCGGAGGAGGTGGGATGGCCGGCGAGAAGACCGAACAACCGACTCAACAACGGCTGAAGAAGGCCAAGCGGGAAGGCCAGATCGGCCGCAGCCAGGACATCGGCGCCTGGTTCGGGATGCTGGCAGCGAGCATCATGCTGCCCAAGACGATGAGCGCCGCGATCGACCACGCCCGCGAGCTGATGGCGAAGGTCCCCGAGATCATCCAGAACCCCGATCCCACCCTGGCGATGCACCTGCTCAAGGACGCCGGGATGAGCGCGGCCTGGGCGGTGCTGCCGCTGGCCGGGACGCTGATGGCGGTCGGCATCGCGGCGGCCGGTGCGCAGGGCGGCATCCGGGTGGCCACCAAGCTGTTCATCCCGAAGTTCAACCGGCTCAACCCGCTGCCCGGGATCAAGAAGATGTTCGGGCCGCAGGCGCTCTGGGAGGCGACCAAGGCGCTGGTCAAGACCTCGGTGCTGGCCGCCGTCCTGTACAGCACGACCAAGGGCGTCATACCCACCCTGATGACGGCCGGCCAGTTGCCGCTGGCGGCGCTGCTGGCCACGGTCAAGGACGCCGCGATCGGGCTGATCCGGGCGGCCTCGGTGGCCGGCATCGTGATGGCCGCGGCCGACTACTTCGTGGTGCGCCGGCGTACCAACAAGCAGCTGCGGATGACCAAGGAGGAGGTCAAGCAGGAGAACAAGAACGCCGAGGGCGACCCGCTGGTCAAGGCCCAGATCCGGGCCCGGCAGATGGCGATGGCCCGCAACCGGCAGATGGCCGACGTGCCGACCGCCGACGTGGTGCTGGTCAACCCGACGCACGTGGCGGTGGCGCTGCGGTACGAGCCGACCAAGGGCGCGCCCCGGGTGGTGGCCAAGGGGCAGGGCCCGGTGGCCACCAAGATCCGCGAGTTGGCGGCCGAGCACCGGGTGCCGATGGTGCAGGACGTGCCGCTGGCCCGGGCCCTGCACGGCGGCTGCGACGTGGGCGCCGAGATCCCCGCCGAGTTCTATGCGGCGGTGGCAAAGGTGCTGGCGTTCGTGATGAGTCTTAAAGCGCGTGGCTCTGCTGCTGGTCTGCACCGCAACCCACACTCCGCCCCAACAGCCGCATAACCGAAAATTTAGGAGATTTCCTCACATGCGTCCCTCCAACGAGGGAGGATCGGGCTGATGGGTGAGCCACACCCTGCACTCGGGAAGGTGTCGTGAAGAACCGCAACGTCAGCCGGCTTGCCGTCCCCGTCGGGGTCATCGGCATCATCATCATGATGGTCGTACCATTGCCGACCTTCCTGCTGGACCTGCTGCTCGCGCTCAACATCACCGGCGCCCTGCTCATCCTGCTGACCAGCATGTTCGTACAGCGTCCGCTGGATTTTTCGGTCTTTCCCGCGCTGCTGCTGGTGGCCACCCTGTTCCGGCTCGCGCTCAACATCAGCGCCACCCGGCTGGTGCTGCGCGACGGCGACGCCGGCAAGGTGATCCACGCGTTCGGCAGCTTCGTGGTCGGAGGCAACCTGGTCATCGGCCTGGTGATCTTCCTGATCCTGGTGATCGTCCAGATGGTCGTGGTCACCAAGGGTGCCGAGCGGGTCGCCGAGGTCGGCGCCCGGTTCACCCTCGACGCGATGCCCGGCAAGCAGATGGCGATCGACGCCGACCTCAACGCGGGCCTGATCGACGAGGCCGAGGCCAAGAAGCGCCGCGCCGAGGTGGCCGCCGAGGCCGACTTCTACGGCGCCATGGACGGTGGCTCCAAGTTCGTCAAGGGCGACGCGATCGCGGCCGTCATCATCACGCTGATCAACCTGGTCGGCGGCTTCGCGGTCGGCCTCCTGCAGCAGGGCATGTCGGCCACCGACGCGATGAACCAGTACAGCCTGCTCAGCGTCGGCGACGGCCTGGTCTCCCAGGTGCCCGCGCTGCTGCTGTCGGTCGCCACCGGTCTGATCGTGACCCGCTCGGCCACCTCCGGCGACATGGGCTCCACGGTCACCGCCCAGCTCAGCCAGAACAAGCTGGCGCTGCGGATCGGCGGCGGCGCCGCGCTCGCGCTCTGCGTGATCCCGGGCCTGCCCAAGATCCCGTTCCTGCTGGTCGGCGCGACCGTCCTGGTGCTCGCGCAGCGGCTCAAGGACCCGGTGCCGGACGCCGAGACCGCGGTCACCGAGGCGGTCGAGATGCCGGCCCCGGACTCCCCGGAACAGCTCCTCGGCGAGATGCGGGTCGACCCGCTCGAACTCGCCCTCTCCCCGGACCTGGTCGACCTGGTCGACGCCAGCAGCGGGGACCTGCTCGACCGGGTACGCGCCCTGCGCCGCAAGATGGCGATGGAGCTCGGCGTGATCATGCCGCCCGTGCGTACCCGCGACGACCTGGACCTGCCGCTCTCCTCGTACGCGATCCGGATCTCGGGGGTGGACGCCGGCACCGGCGAGGCGCCGCCGGGCACGGTGCTCGCGATCGGCGACGGCCTGCAGGGGCTGCCCGGCCGCGCCGGGATCGAACCGGTCTTCGGCCTGCCCGGCAAGTGGGTGCCGGCCGAACTGCACTACCAGGCCGAGCTCTCCGGGGCGACGGTCGTGGACCGGGCCAGTGTGATCATCACGCACCTGGCCGAGGTGGTCCGCAGCAACGCGAGCCGGCTGCTCGGCCGCGAGGACGTCCGGGCGCTGACCGAGGTGGTCAAGCGCACCCATCCGGTCGTCGTGGAGGAACTGACCCCGTCGCTGCTCAGCCTCGGTCAGATCCAGAAGGTATTGCAGGCCATGCTGGACGAGGGCGTGCCCATTCGCGACCTGGTCCGAATCTTCGAGGCGCTCAGCCTGCGAGCGAAGATCTCCGTCGATCACGACGGCCTGGTCGAGGCGGCCCGTGCCGCGCTCGGCCCGGCCATCGCCGCCCAGTACGCGACCGGCGGCAAGCTCACGGTGATCACCCTCGATCCCATGCTCGAGCAACAACTGCTCGAATCGTTACGGCCGAGCGAGACCGGTGCCTTCATGGCGATCGACGGTTTGCGTGCCGAGGCGATCGTCAGCGAGGCCGCTCGCCTTGCCGAGACGGCGGAGCAACAAGGGCTCTCGCCCGTGCTCGCCTGCTCGCCACAGCTGCGGCTGCCACTGATGCGACTGCTGCGCGCCGGCTCACGCCGGGTGCAGGTGCTGTCGTACGGCGAAATCTCTGGTTCCACAGCACAGATCGAGACGATAGGGGTGGTGAACGGTGCCTACGCGGGTGCTGCTTGAGGGACCGGCCATCGAGCCTTTGCTGGCTCAGGTACGCGATGAGTACGGCTCCGGTGTCCGGATCATCTCCGCCGACAAGGTCCGCAGTGGCGGCGTCGGTGGCTTCTTCGCGAAGCAGCATTACGAGCTCTCCGTGGAGGTTCCGGACCCGAACGAGGACAGGAATGACATGGCGAAACGAACGATGACCGGGGAGAACGGCCATACCCTCGAGCGGCTGCTCGAGCGGGCCGAGACCCAGGATCGGATGGACGAGCCGGCCCGCCCGGCCCGTACGGTCACGCCTGCCACCTTCGGCACGGCGCGGCCCGGCGAAACCACGTTCTCCCGCCCGGCGGCTCCGGCCCGGCCGGCCGCCGCGCCCCGGCCGGCCGAGCCACCGCGCGCGGCCGAGCCCCGGCCGGCGGAGGAGGCGATCCCGGATGTCGACCTCAGCCGGGGCGCCGCGGTCCGCGACACCAGCGCGGCGTTCGCCGAGCTGATGGCGGGCCTGGAGACCAACACCGAGCCCGGCTTCGAACGGAACCCGCCGCGGCCGCCGACCTCGACGCCACTGCGCGGCGAGGACACCCCGACGGTCCGCCCGTTCCGTCCCGCCGCGGCCACCGAAACCCCGGTGAACACGCCGCCGAAGGCGAGCATGCCCAGCCTGGCCGAGCGGATCGGCGGGCTGGCCGGGGACGTCGAGGTCGAGGAGGACGCGCCGATCGCCGTGCCGGAGGCCGAGCGGGCGGCGACCACGCCGGCCCCGGCCGCGCCGGCGGTGAAGCCGATGGCCACCTCGCCGGCGCACGCCGCGCCGGCCCCGGACAACGAGCCGGTGGTCCGCAACCTCATGTCGGTCGGCATGCCGGAGCCGATGGCCCGGCAGATCACCGGCGCGGACACGTACGCGGGCGTGCTCAGCGTGCTCGCGGCCCGCCCGTCGGCGCCCGGCATCCCGGACGGCCCGGGCGAGATCCTGGTGCTGGCCGGGGACCTCAGCCTCGGCGTGACCATCGGCCGGCACCTGCTCGACCAGATCGGCGTGCCGGAGAACCACCTGCTGATCGCGGCCGAGTCGACGGCCGGCACCGGCCTGCACTCGTCCCGGCTGATCTCCACCCGCGAGGGGGCCGAGACCCGGGCGGAGAAGCTGCACAACGCCGACCAGGCGTGGATCGTGGTGATGGACGCGCCGGTCGGCGGCACCGACCCGCTGTGGGTCAACGAGATGTGCGACGCGATCGGGGCCACCGCGGTCTGGGCGATCGTGGACGCCACCCGCAAGACCGCCGACACAGCCCGGCACCTGCGGACCCTCGGCGAGGTCGAGGCGCTCGTGGTGCACAGCGTGGACATCACCGCCGACCCGGCCTCGGTGCTCGGGCTCGACCTGCCGATCTACTCGCTGGACGGCAAGGCGGCCACGCCGCACGTCTGGGCCGCGATGCTCTGCGCCCGGATCGCCACCGACGTGATGCCGGTGTCAGCACCGCCGCGGCGGCCGGCCCGCAGCGTACGACAGTGATCCGGCCGTCGGTCCTGCTCTTCGCGTTCGTGATCAGCGCGCCCGCGCTGTACCGCTACGTGCTCGAACAGCTGGACCTCACCCAGGTGCTGCTCCGGTTCATCATCGCGGTGCCGATCGCGGCGCTGCTGCTGGCCGCGCTGCGGTTCGTGACGGCCGGCTACGGCCGGACCGAGGAGGACGGGCCGGAGGCCACCGCCGTCACGCCCACTCCGGTGGACGTGCACGAGGTGGAGAACCCCGCCTGACAAACGACGGAACGCCGGTGGACATGGGGAAGATGTCCACCGGCGTCCGTGCGTTCGTCAGGCGTGTATGTCCAGCCGGCTGCTGCCCGGCGTGCGGCCGAGCGTGCGGCCGGGCTCGACGGTCGCCGGCGCGGCCGGACCGGTCGGCTCGGCGTCGCGGCGGCCCGAGGAGGCGTACCCGGCCTCGGCGAACTGCTGCCGGGCCCGCTCCTGCTGCGCGCTGCCCTGCCGCAGGTCGAGCGTGCAGTTGGCGAAGCCCGCGTCGGCGAGTTCCTGGCGCAGGTCGCCGAGCGCGTCGCGCAGCGCGTCGGTGCCGGCATCGGTGGTGCCGGTCAGCTGCAGGGTGATGTCCCCGTTGCGCACCTCGGCCACTACCTGCACCGGGCCGAGGTCGACCGGGTGCAGGTGCACGGTCAGCCGGTGCACGCCGTCCGGTTCCAGCCGCAGCGGCGCGATCCGCATCGCCATCTGCGCGGCGGGCGGCGGTGCCGGCGAGGCCATCGTGGCGGCGGGGGCCGGTCCGGCCGCGGGCGTGGCCGGGGCGGTGGGTTGCGGTCCGGTGACTCCGGCCAGACCGGCCTGACCGAGTACGCCGGGGGTCGCCGTCCCGTCGGTCGCGACCCCCGGGGTGGCGGCCGGGGCCGGCGGCAGGCCGGTCGGCGGCGGGGTCGTGGCGTCCGGCGTGGCCGGGTGGGCGGCGGCCGGAGCCGGGGCGGGCTGGTCGGCGGCGCCAGTCGCGGCCGTCGCGGCCGTCGCCACCGGCGCGACCGTCGCCACCGGCGCCTGGCCGGCGTCGGGCGTGGCCGGCTTGGCGTCCGGCGCGGCGGGCGTGGTCTTCGGCTGGGCGGCCGGGTCGGTCGCCGGTGTGGTCTTCGCCGGGCCGGGCGTGGTTGCCGCGGCGGCCGGGGCGGGCTTGGTCACCGGCGTGGTGGCCGGCGGCTGCGCGGGCTTCGCCTCGGTGGCCGGCGCCTCGGTCTTGGCCGCTTCCGCCTTGGCCGCTTCGGCCTTGGTCGCCGCCACCGGCTTGCCGGCAGCGTCGCGGGCGACCGGGCCGGTGGGCGCCGCCGTGGCGGCGACCGCGTTCGCGCCCGGGCCGGCCGGAGTGGCGGTGCTCGGAGCGACCGGCTGGCCCGGCGCTGCCGGCGTACCAGCCGTCCCCGGCGTCGCGGCAGCGGGCGCGGTGACCGCAGGGCCGGCCGCCGGCGCCACTCCGGTGATCGACTTGGCTGCCGCTTTCGGGGTCGCTGTCTTCGACGTCTCCGTCTCCGTCTCCGCCTTCGGCTTCTCGGTCGAGGTCGCAGCCGTGGCGGTGGCAACCGGCAACGCCACCGCGGCGGGCTGCCCGGACTGGCCCGGCGTCGCGGTCTCGCCGCCGGTGATCTTGGTGTCCTTCTTGCCGGCCTTCTTCCCGTCCTTGTCGTCCTTGGTCTTGTCCTTGTCCTTGACCTTGCCCTCGGTCGCGTCGGCCGGGCCGGTGTCGTCCTTGGCCTCGGCCGCCTCGGACCGCTCGCGCGCGGCGTCCTTGGCCCGGTCGGCGCGCACCTCGTCGTCCCCCGCCTGGTCGGCGCCGTCCTGGTCGGCGACCCGGCGGCTGTCGGCGGTCGCGCGGTCGTCGTCCTGGGTCTCGTTGGCTCGCGCCTCATCCGCCCGGGCCTCGTCGGCCCGGTCGTCGGCCGCGGCCCGGTCGGCGTCCCGCTGCATCGCGGTGCGGTCGGCGGCGCGGTGCGCAGCGGCCCGGTCGGCGGCGGCTCGATCCGCCGCGACCTTGCTCGCCACCTTCGCGTCGGCGGCCTTCGCGTCGGTGGCCCGGGCATCCGCGGCCCGGG
The DNA here is from genome assembly GCF_000721705.1 of Actinoplanes subtropicus. Classification (GTDB taxonomy): domain Bacteria; phylum Actinomycetota; class Actinomycetes; order Mycobacteriales; family Micromonosporaceae; genus Actinoplanes; species Actinoplanes subtropicus. Next base: position 40,483 of record NZ_JOJL01000031.1, on the reverse strand, counting down.
CGTCGGCGGCCCGGGCGTCGGCGGCCCTGGTCGCGGCGGCCGGGTCGTCGTCGCGTCCGGGACGGCTGAGCTCGGCCGAGAGAGCCGAGCCGAAGTCGTCGCCCCCGTCCCCACGCCGGCCGGTGGTCCGGCGCCCGGTGTCGGTTCCGCTCGCCCGGTCCGGTCCCGTCACGGAACTCGGCATCTTCATGCGGATCTCCTGTCAGTCGTGGAGAACGGAGGTCGGTCGTGTTCAGTCTTGGAGAACGGCGGATCAGCCGCCCAGGGCGGCCAGGGCCCGCTGGACCTTCGGCACATACGCCTGCGTCTCGGCGAACGGCGGGATGCCGCCGTACTTCTTCACGGCGCCGCCGCCCGCGTTGTAGGCGGCCAGCGCCAGCGGCAGCGACTTGAACTCGCGCAGGTTGTGGGCGAGCAGCTTGGCCCCGCCGAGGATCGCCTGCTCGGGGTCGAACGCGTCGTCCACCCCGAGGCCCTTGGCGGTCGACGGCATGAGCTGCATCAGGCCGCGGGCGCCGACGCCGCTGACCGCGTGCGGGTCGTAGCCGGACTCGACCTTGGCGACCGCGGCGAGCAGCTTCGGCGAGACGCCGTACTTGGTGCCGGCCTTCACGAACAGATCGCCGTACGGCACGCCGGCCAGCCCACCGGTGCCCTGAAGCACGGCCGGCCGGACCGCTGCCAGGTTCTGGGCGGCGACCGCGGCGGCGTCGGTCACCACCCGGCGGATCGCGGCCGGCTGCTCGTACACCTTCTGGATCTTGACGTGGTCACCGGTGTGCGGCGCCGCGATCATCTGGTTGTCGCCGAGGTAGATCCCGACGTGGTGGACCGGCGAGCCGAAGGCGAGGATGTCGCCCGGCTTCGCGTCGGCCAGGCTCGCCACCGGCTGACCGGCCTTGGCCTGCTCCCACGAGTTGCGCGGCAGCTGGATGCCGAGGTCGGCGTAGGCGCGCTGGACCAGGGACGAGCAGTCCAGGCCCTTGCCGGGGTCGGTGCTGCCGAAGACGTACGGGATGCCGAGGTACTTCTTGGCGTCCGAGACCACGGCGTCGCCGGTGACGCTGCCGTTCGCACCGGTCGTCGACGACGCGCCGCCGTTCGCGTTGTCGAGCAGCGACGCGAAGTCCGAGTCGCCGCCACCGCCGCCGGACATGGTGACCGTGCCGGGGACGACCGTGCTGCCGTCCGGGTTGATCGCGCCGGGGTTGAACTGGCTCTGGATGTCCTGGATCCGGGAGAGCACTCCGGATACGCCCATCAGAGTCACGCGGGACTCCCTTCGGTGAGGCTGCGGGCCATGTTCCGGGCCTTCGAGGTGATCGTCAGTTCGTCGAGGGCGGCCTGGTCGACCTTGAGGTCATGGGCGCGCACCAGTTCCGCGTGCCGCTCGGCCATCAGCTCGACCGCACGCCGGCGCTTGGCCGCGTCGGCCAGCACGGCGAGCCGCTCGCGCTCGACCTCCTCGGCGTCCGCGACCATGCGCTGCGCGCCGAACAGGCTGGCGGCCAGCGACTGCCGGGCGACCAGCGAGGCGACCATGGCCCGGGCGGTGCCCTCGGTCGGCGCCTCGGCGCCGACCAGGTCCAGGTGGCGGCGCTTGGCCAGGGCCCGGGCCTCGACGACGTCGGCGCGTGCTTGGTTCAGCGTGCCCAGGGCGGCGTCCTCCTGCGCTTTGCGGGCGCGGAGCACGGGGCCGAGTCGGAACAGGCGGTTCAAGGTTTTCTGCCTCCTAGCGCGGGCGGGCGGAGCCTTCCCTCACATGACCGGTTCGGCCCCCGCCCCCGATCGCTGAGTCCGCCGAGACACTGCACCCGACCTGCACCGGAGGAGATGTTCAGGTCGCGTTGGCGATGGCGTGCAGGGCGGCCCAGGCCTGTTCCGGGGTGACCCGCTCGTCGAGGTTCTGGCGGAGGAAGGCGGTGATGTGCGGCCAGATGGCGTTGGCGCGGTCGGCGTCCGGGTTGGTGCCAGGGACGTAGGCGCCGATCTCGACCAGCTCGCGTACCTCGCGATGGGCGGCCATCAGGCGGCGCAGCTCGGTCGCGTCCGCCCGCTGCTGGGGCGTGGTGATCCGGTTGGCCACCCGGGAGATCGAGTCGAGCGCCTGCACGGCCGGGAAGTGGCCGGCGGTGGCCAGCTTCCGGTCCAGCACGATGTGGCCGTCGAGGATCGAGCGGGCCGCGTCGGCGATCGGTTCGTTGTGGTCGTCGCCCTCGACCAGCACGGTGTAGAGGCCGGTGATGCTGCCCCGGGCGCCCGGCCCGGCCCGCTCCAGCAGCGAGGCGAGCATGGCGAAGACCGACGGCGGATACCCGCGGGTGGCCGGCGGCTCGCCGACCGACAGGCCGACCTCACGCTGCGCCATGGCCGCCCGGGTCACGCTGTCCATCAGCAGCAGCACGTCGGCGCCCTCGTCCCGGTAGTACTCGGCGATCCGGGTGGCGACCGCGCCGGCCCGCAGCCGGACCAGCGGCGCCGCGTCCGAGGTGGCGATCACCACCACCGAGCGGGCCAGCCCCTCCGGGCCCAGGTCGTGCTCGATGAACTCGCGCACCTCCCGGCCCCGCTCGCCGACCAGGGCGACCACGTTGACCTCGGCCGAGGTGCCTCGGGTGATCATGCTGAGCAGGCTGGACTTGCCGACGCCGGAGCCGGCGAAGATGCCGATCCGCTGGCCCCGGCCGCACGGCACGAGCGTGTCCAGCACCCGTACGCCCAGCGGCATCGGCGCGTCGACCAGCTGCCGCTCCATCGCCGACGGCGGCGCCGCCTCGATGCCGACCTGCTCGCCGCGCAGCGGCGGCCCGCCGTCCATCGGCCGGCCGAGGCCGTCCAGGATCCGGCCGCGCAGGTCCGGGCCGACCGGCACCCGCAGCGGCCCGCCGGTGCTGGTCACCGGGGTGCCGGCGCCGATGCCGGCGAGCGGGCCGAGCGGCAGGCAGGAGAGCTTCTCCCCGTCGATCGCGGCCACCTCGGCGAACACCGCCTCCGGGCCGTCGCCCATCCGCACCAGCTCGCCGACCCGCGCCTCGAGCCCGCTCACGGTCACCCGCAGGCCCACCGCGCCGGTCACCTTGCCGCGCGCGAGCGGCTGCGCCGCTTTCACCGCCGCTTCCATCCGGTGACGGAACAAATCGGTCATAAGCGTAGTGCCTCCCGGGCGCGGGCCACCGCGGCCGCGATCGTGGCGTCCACCGAGGCCATGCCGCTGTCGACGGTCGCGTCGCCCGGGCGCAGCTCGGCGTTCGGGCGCAGGCTGACGTGGCGTCCCTCGTAGTCGAAGTCGTCGGCGCCGTCCGTGCCGACCAGCGTCTGGTAGTCCTCGAGGCTGAGGCTGACCACCAGCGGGCCGGATTCCGGGGCGGCGGCCATGGCCCGGCGCAACGCGTCCGCGGTACGCCGTTGCGGGTCGTCCAGCGACCGTCCGACGATCGCCTCGGCCAGCTCGAAGGCGTGCGCGAGCAGCACCTCCTGCAGCTCGGTGAAGGTCGGCATGAGCTGGCTCTCGAGCGCGGTGACCGCCCGGCCGAGCGCGTTGACCGCCTGCGCGAGCGCGGCCGCCCGGCGCTGGTCGTGGGCCTGCTCGGCGATCCGGGCCCGGGTGGCGGCCTCCTCGGCGGCCACCGCCGACTCCCGCTGGCCCTGGGCCCAGCCCTCGGCGTACCCGGTCGTGCGGGCCTGCTCCAGGGCCCGCTCGAGGTTCTCCGCGGTCTCCGCCGGCGTCTCCGGACCGAGGTTCTTGGCGAAGTTCGCGGCGGCCGCACTCTCCGCGACCGCGCCCCGGATCACCGGGTTGCGCGGGTCAGGCGATGAGCTCATCGGCCTCGCCGCCGCGCTGGACCTCGATCTGGCCGGAGTCCTCGAGCGAGCGGATCACACTGACGATCTTGGCCTGGGCCTCCTCGACCATCTTGACCTTGACCGGGCCGAGCAGGTCGATCTCCTCGAGCAGGTTCTCCCGGCCGCGCTCGGACAGGTTCCGGGTTACCTTGTCGCGTACCGTCTCCGGCACGCCCTTGAGCGCGGTGGCCAGGTCGGCCGGCTCGACCTGCCGCAGCACCAGCTGCACGGCGCGGTCCTCGAGGTTGACGATGTCCTCGAACATGAACATCCGGCGCCGGATCTCCTCGGCCAGCTCGGGGCTGCGGGCGTCCAGGGCCTCCAGGATGAGCCGCTCGGTGGTCCGGTCGGCGCGGTTGATGATCTCCACGAGCGGTTGCAGGCCGCCGACCGTGGAGAGCTCGTCCGGCTGCAGCACGGTGGAGAGCTTGCGCTGCAGCGCGGCCTCGACCTGGCGGATGATCTCCGGCGAGGTGCGGTCCATCACCGCGATCCGGTGCGCGACCTCGGTCTGCACCTCCAGCGACAGGCCGGCCAGGATCGACGAGGCGAGCGCCGCCGGGATGTGCGCGAGGACCAGCGCGATCGTCTGCGGGTGCTCGTACTGCACGTACGAGAGCAGCTGCCGGGGGTCGGCGTGGCTGAGGAAGTTGAACGGGATGTCGTTCATCGAGGCTTCGAGGCGGTCCAGGATCAGCGCCGCGCGCTCCTTGCCGAGGGAGGCCTCGAGCAGCTCGCGGGCGTAGTCCATGCCGCCCGACCCGGCGTACCGGGTGGTGGCCATCGCGTAGAACTCGTCGAGCACGTCGTCGACGACGATCGGGTCGAGCTTGCCCAGCCGCGCGATCTCGGCCGAGATCATCTCGACCTCTTTCTCGGACATGTTGGCCAGAACCTGCGCGGACTGTTCCTTGCCGAACTGCACCAGCATGATCGCTGCCTTGCGCACGCCCGTCATCGACAGCGTGGTGAGTTGCGGTGTGGTCAACGCGTACTCCCTCAGCCCCGGCCTGAACCCATCTTAATCCGCATAACGCAGCAAAACGGGCGGCCGCCAAAAGCCGGCCGCCCGTCCGGGCTCAGTGCGTGGCGTCGGCGGCCAGCCAGCCGCGCAGCAGCACCGCCATTTCGTCAGGCTGATCCTTGACCATCTGCTCGATCTCGCGGACGCGCTCCTCGCGCGCCTCCCCGTCCGAGTACGTGTCCGGCGCGGCCTCGAGCATCTGGGCCGGGATGGCCTCGTTCAGCTCGATCAGGCGCTGCTGCTCCAGGGCCGCCTGCATGTCCTCGAGGTGCTTGCGCTCCTCCGGGGTCAGCCCCTTGCGCTTCTTCGACCGGCGGCTGGCCCGCCAGGCGAGGAAGATCAGCGCCAGCACCACGGCGCCGAGCGCGCCCGTCTTGATCAGCGACATCTGCTTGGCCGACTGGTCGGCCGCCGCGGCCGCGTTCAGGGCCTGCTGGGCCGCCTTCGCCGCGCTGGTGTCGAACGGCATGGCGCTGACCGCGATGGTGTCGCCGCGGGTGGCGTCGATGCCGGCCGCCGCGCTGACCAGCTGCTGCACCTGGGCCGGGTCGATGGTGCCGGCCGTGGTGCTGTCCAGCAGGACGGCGACGTTCATCTTCTTGATGCTGCCCGGCGCGCTCCTGCGGACCTCCTGGGTCTCGTTGATCGCGTTGTTCTTGGTCGACTGGCTGTTCTCGTACTGACCGGTGCCGGTGGTGCCGGTGGTGCAGCCGGGACCGGAGATGTTGTCCGGGCCGAGCACGCCGCCGGCACAGTTGCCGGCCCCGTTGTACGCCTCCCGGCTGTTGCTCTCAGAGAGCGCCGGCAGCGACGGGTCGGCGTTGTAGGTCTTGGTGGTGGTCTGGGTCTGGTCGTAGTCCATGTCGGCGTTCACGGTGACCACCGCATGTCCCGGGCCGACCACGCTGTCCAGCATGTTCTGCAGGGAGGTGTTCATCCGGTTCTGGAACGCGAGAGTCTGCGCCTCATTGCTGTTGTCCCCGCCGGTGCCGACCGCCTCGCCGCCGCCGGTGGACAGGATCTTGCCGTCCGCGCCGGCCACGGTGACCTCGGTCGGGTCGAGCCCCTCGACGCTCGAGGCGACCAGGTGCACGATGGCCTGCACCTGCTGGCCGCTGAGCGGCTGGGTCTCCTTGGAGGCGACCAGCACCGACGCGGTCGGCTTGTCCTGGTCGTCGGCGAAGACGTCCTTCTGCGGGATGACGAGGTGCACGGTGGCCGCCTCGACGCCGTCGATCGACTTGATGGTGTTGGAGAGCTCGCCTTCCAGAGCCCGCTGGTAATTCGTGTGCTGCATGAAGTCGCTGGTGGTGATGCCCTGCTGGTCGAGCAGCGCGTACCCGGTGCCGGCGTCGCCGGGCAGGCCCTGGCCGCTCAGCGACAGTCGCAGGTTGTTGACCTGATCCTGCGGGACCAGGATGGTCTGCCCGTCGTTGGCCAGCTCGTACTTGGTGCCGGACTTCTGCAGCGAGTCGACGATCGCGCTGGCGTCCTTGGTCGACAGGTTGTTGAACAGGATCGAGTACGTCGGCTGCGACGCCCAGGTGGCGAAGAAGTAGGCGCCGATGACGAGAGCGATCACCGCCGCGAACGTGACGGCCTTCTGGCCCGGCGTGAAGGACCGGAAGGTGTCCGTGATGCGGCGGACCGGAGCGGGAAGGCGGTCGGTCATGTCAGGCCTGCATCCTCATGATCTCCTGGAAGGCTTCCACGGCCTTGTTGCGGATGGCGAGCGTGAGCTCCATGCCCAGGGACGCCTCGGTGGCGGCCATCGTGTACTGCGCCGGGTCCTGCAGGGTCCCGTCGGCGACCTGGACCGCGAGGTTGTCGGCCTTGGACTGGGACGCCTGCACGCTCTCCAGGCCCTTGCTGAGCATGTTGCCGAAATCGGCGTTCGGGCCCTGCGTGGCGTCGGTGCCTTGCGGAGCGTCGACGCCCTGGACCGCGTCGATACCGCCGACGCCCGAGAGCCCGCTGATGGCGCTGATGGGAGAGGTCATCTACTCACTTCCCCAGGTTGATCGCGGCGGTGTACGAGTCCTTGGCGCGGTCGACGACCGCGAGGTTTGCCTGGTAGGCGCGCTGGGCCATCATCATCTGGGACATCTGGCCGCCGAGGTCGATGTCCGGCCGGCGTACGTACCCCTTGCTGTCGGCCAGCGGGTTGTCCGGGTCGTAGGTGAGGATGCCCTGGGCGCTGCCGAAGGCGACCCCGCCGACCTCTGCTCCCTTGCCGTCCGCCGCCTCCTGGGCGACCACGTACCGCGCCTGGAAGGCCTTCTGGTTGGTACGGCTGACGTTGTCGATGTTGGCGATGTTGTCGGACACCGCGTCGAGCCACTTGCGGTAGACGGTGACGCCGGTGCTCGCGACCCCGATCGCGTTGAACGTGCTCATCTATCAGGCTCCCTTGATCGCGTCGCGCAGCAGGCCGTACTTGCTGTCCAGGGCACGCATGGTGAGCTGGTAGCGCATCGTGGTGTCGATGTGCGACAACGTCTCCTCGTCGAGGTTCACGTTGCTGCCGTTGAGCCGGGTGGGCTCGAGGGAGGTCTGCGTGCTCGGCGTGACCGAGTCCGGCGAGTCGCCGTGCGCGATCGCACCGCTCAGGGCCTGCTCGAATTCCACCTTACGGGCCCGGTAGCCGGGGGTTTCGATGTTGGCGATGTTGTTGGCGATGGCGCTCTGCCGGGCGGCTAGACCCGCGGCGGCGACGCGCAGGGAGGAGGACGAAATATCGTCGAACACAGCAGCTCCTTGGGTTCGTCAAGGGGCGCCGATCCGTGGCTTTTCCGCTGAGCAATCCGTGCTCGTACCATGCAGTTCGGCCCGAGCCGCGATCCGCTGAGCGCGTATCGGTTGCCGCGAGGTTGCACACAAAAAGGTCCCGGGGGCCCGGGACCTTCTCGTGAGCTACATGGCGCGGTCGACGTAGACCGGCCGCTTGACCGCCTCCCCGGTCTCGATCCGCGCGGTCACCGCCAGCTGCTTGCGGTTGGCGGTGAGCCGGCGGGCGATCTCCTCGGCGGCCCGCAGCTGGCGGGTGAGGATCTCGTCGGCCCGCGGCCTCAGCTCCAGCGGCAGGGCGCCGAGCTCGGTGGGCGGGCGCCAGAGGTCGGCCGGTGGCGTCTCGGCGTTCCGGTGCTCGTCGGCCAGCATGGCCTCGATCTGGGTGACGTCGAGTTCGAGCTCGTCGAGCGCGGCCGTCCAGGCACCGCGCCAGTCGCCGGTCACCGGCTCAGCCGGCGACCGCCGCGGCGGCCGCCTCTCGCCAGGCGTCGCGCAGTGGCTCCACCAAGGCCCGGCAGGCGGCGACCCGGTCGGCGTCCCGGGCGATGTTCGCGCCGATCAGCTCGGTCAGCATCCAGCCGTACAGGTTGGCCAGGGCCGGCGCGCCCGACCAGGCGTCGACGTCCAGGCTGGTGCGCAGCTCGATGACGATCTCCTGGGCGTGGGTGAGCCGCTCGTGCGACTCCTCCCGCTCGCCGGTGCGCAGCGCCTCCTCCCCCTTCATCAGGTCGAGGACCAGCCGGTCGTAGAGCATCAGCAGGAGCTTGCCGGGCGAGGCGGTGTTGATCGAATCCTGGAGGTAGCGGTCGCGCAGGTGCGGGGCGGTCATCGGACTCCTCGGGTCGTTTGTCCTGGGGCGTCAGGGGCCGGGATGGGCGTACGGGTCAGTGGAGGCCGGCAAGCTGGCCGGAGAGCCAGCTGGACTGGTCCTTGAGCTTGCCGAGCGAGACCTCGAGGTCGGCGTACTGCTTCTGCAGCGCCTCCCGCTTGGCCGCGAGGCGGACGTCCCAGTCACTGATCTGGTCGTTGAGGCCGCTGATCTCGTTGTTGCGTCCGGTGATGATCGAGGTGAGGCTGGTCGCCATCGAGTCACCCATGGACTCGACCTGGTCGCCGAACGCGATGCCGGCCTGCTGGATCGAGGTCGGGTTGCTGGCGTACGCGTCGTTGAACTTGGCCCGGTCGAAGGTCAGCTGCCCGGTGCTGTCCAGCTGGATGCCGATCTGCGACAGCGAGCCGAACTTGATCTTGGGTAGCGGGTTGTCCGTGGTCGAGGCCGGGTCGTCGTAGGACAGACCCATGCTGATCGAGCTCAGGATCTTCTGCGACATCTCGCGTACCGAAAAGTCGCCGGTGAGCGGCTGACCGGTCTTGGTGGAGGGGTCGTACGCGGTCTGCTTGCCGATCTCCTGCAGCGCCGCGTTGGCCGCGTCCACCATCGCCTGGAACTGGTCGGCGATCGAGCTGGTGTCGTTGGCGACGTCGACCGTGACGGCGTCCTCCTGCTTGGAGACGGTCAGGGTCACGCCGGCCATCAGGTTGGAGAAGGTGTTGCTGCTGCTGCTGACCGTGTACGTGTTGCCACCGCCGCCGTTGACCTTCAGCTGCGCGTCCTTGGCGCTGGTGGTGGCCGGCGAGTCCCCGCTCAGGCCGGACCCGTCCAGGCCGCCGATCTGGAAGCCGTTGGCCGCGCCGGTCTTGGCGCTGGTCATCTGCAGGACGCCCGCGTTGGGCCCGGTCGTCAGGACGTACGCGGTGACGCCGCAGTTGGCCGCGTTGATCGCCTTTGCGATGCCGCCCGCCGACTTGTCGGCGCTGATGTCGATGGACTTGGCGTCGGCGGAGCCGGTGAACACGCCGTTCTCGTCATACGAGCCGGTGGTGACCGTGATCGTGTCGGGGACCGACAGCGCGGTCGTGCTGTCGTTCTTGCCGTCCCCGTTGGTGTCGACCGGCGTGGTGTCCACCGCCATCGTCGTGTACTGCTTGCTGGCCAGCGAGGTCACATCGAAGGTGAGGCTGCCGGTGGCGGCGTTGATGTTGGTGGAGGTGCTCACCGAGACCGTCGACGAGCTCGACGTCGCCTTGATCGCCCGCCACGTGCTGAGCTGACTGAGCGTGTCGCCGGCGCTCTTCAGCGAGGCCACCTTCGAGTTGACCGACTGGTAGGAGGTCACGGCGGTCTGCGCCGTGTTCACCTTGTTCTTGAGTGCGTCCTGCGGCTGGGCCTCGATCGACATCAGCTGACTGATCATGGAGGAGGTTTGAAGGCCGCTGACGAGTCCGTCAACTGAGCTGGTCACCTTGGCCTGCCTTTCGTAGCAAAAGAAAGCGGGGTAGCCGGCGCCGTCTGCCAGCTACCCCCACCTATTCGGCCGTGAGCGTTGCGTATTCAGTTCGTACCGGTGGTAGCTCGGTTAGCGGAGCAGCGAGAGCACGTTCTGCGCCGACTGGTTCGCCTGCGACAGCATCGAGGTACCGGCCTGGGTCAGGATCTGCGCCCGGGTGTAGGACACCATCTCCTGCGCCATGTCGGTGTCCCGGATGCGCGACTCCGACGCGGACAGGTTCTCCACCGCCACGTTGAGGTTGTTGATGGTGTGGTCGAACCGGTTCTGGTACGCACCGAGCGCGGCCCGCGAGTCGGAGACCGACGTGATCGCCTTGTCGATGGCCGTGATCGCGCTGTCCGGGTCCGAGGTCAGGTCCAGCGACGCGGTGCCCAGGCTCTCCGAGTTCACCGCCCCGATCTGGATGTTGATCTTCTGGTTGGCGTTCGAGCCGACCTGGAACGAGCCGTTGTTGCCGCCGGTGGACGAGAGGTCGGTGGTGGCAATGGTGCCGGCCGCGCCCACGTTGATGCCCAGGCCGCCGGTGTTCAGGTTGGCGCCTACCGCGACCGCCGACGCGGTGGTCAGGACGCTGTCGGTGTCGGTGATGGCGAAGTCGCCGGCGCCGCTCATCGAGAACGTGGTGTTCTTCTGGCTGTCGACCTTGGCCGACATGGTGACCTCGTTGCCCTGGTAGCCGTTCTGCTTGAGCGTGGTCGAGATCGCCGAGTTGACCGCCTTCGCCAGATCCTGTGGCGATGCGTCGGTGGCCACCGCGCCCACCGTCACGGTGAGACCGCCGGCGGGCATCGCCGTGCCGTCCGGCAGTTTGGTCGAGCCGGCGACCTCGGTCAGCTTGAAGGTCCAGCTGCCGGAGCCGGCGGTGGTCGCCTTGTCCGGGAGCTGAGGGACGGCGCCGGGCGGCGTCGCGGTGGGGTCGGTCGCCGCGATCGCGGTGGCCGCGGTCGTCTTGGTCGAGCCGAAGGTGCCGTCGAGCAGCTTCTGCTTGCCGAAGGCGGTGGTGCTGCCGATCCGGTCGAGTTCCGCGTTGAGCTGCGTCATTTCCTTGTTCGCCGCGGCCGCCGCGTCCGAGTCGGTGGCGCCGGCGTTGGAGGCCTGCACCGACAGGTCGCGCATGCGCTGCAGGATCGAGGTGACCTCGTTGAGCGAACCCTCAGCGGTCTGCGCGACGCTGACGCCGTCCTGGGTGTTGCGCACGGCGACCTTCAGGCCGCCGATCTGCGCACGCAGGCCCTCGGAGATCGAGAGGCCGGCCGCGTCGTCGGCCGCCCGGTTGATGCGGAAACCGCTGGACAGCTTCTCCAGCGACTTCGACATCTGGCTGTCGGTGATCGACAGGTTCCGGTAGGCGTTCTGCGCGGCGATGTTCTGGTTGATGCGGAGACCCATGTGGTTTTCCTCCTTGAGGGGTCATTCCGGCCCATCCGTGAGCCGAGGCGATGCGCCGGCTCCGATCGGCGTTACGCCGCCGGTCATGAGCAGTCTCCGAGATTTCTTCGCCCTTTTCCGGCGAACCGGAAGAAAGCCCGGGAACGTCCGATCGGGGGAAAATCCTCAGCGGAGCGGCGGACGTGCCGACCTGTCCGAATGAGCGGGCATGTCGAGGGGGCACGCCCGAGGGTGTAGCGAGACGGAGGACCAGGGTGAGTCTGACCGACCTGGCCAGCGTCCTGTGGCGATCACGTGAGCTGCTGGAGATGCTGCTGTTCAAGCTTGAGGAGGAGCAGCTGCTCCTCGCGTCCAATCGCTCCCGCTGGCTCAGTCACGCCACCCGCGAGGTCGAGGTGGTCCTCGACCAGATCCGGCAGACCGAGGTCATCCGGGCCGCGTACTCGCAGGACGTCGCCGTCGAGCTCGGGCTCAACCCGGAGGCGTCGCTCGGCGAGCTGGCCGACGCCGCGCCGCCACCCTGGGCCGACCTGCTGCACCAGCACCGCAAGGCGTTCCTGATGCTGACCTCCGAGATCAGCGCGCTCGCCGACGTGAACCGGGATCTGCTCACCGCCGGTCAGCGCGCAGCCCGCGAAACCATGCTCGCGTTCGCCGAAACTGTGGAAACGTACGGACCGCAAGGCCAGACCGTTTCCGGCGGCGTGCGCCGCTCCAGCCTGGTGGATGAGGCGATCTGATGGCGAGCACATTCGGCAGCATCAACACGGCGCTCACCTCGCTCTACGCGCAGCGCCGCGGCCTGGACGTCACCGGGCAGAACATCGCGAACGTGAACACCGAGGGCTACACCCGGCAGCGGGTCCGGATGCAGGCGCAGACCGGCAGCCTGAATCCCGGGGTGTACGCCACCACCGATCAGGTCGGCACCGGGGTCACGGTTGCTGAGGTGGAACGCGGACGAAATGTCTACCTCGAGGAGCGCGGCCGCACCGAGCACGGCAACTCGGCCTATCTGGCCAGCCAGAAAGGTGCGTACGACCAGATCGAGAGCGTCCTGGCCGAACCGAGCGACACGGCGCTGCAGGCGCGGCTGCACGACATGTGGGACTCCTGGAACGACGTGGCGAACAACTGGCAGGACCCGTCCACCCGGACCGCGATGCTCGAGCGCAGCAACACCGTGGCGACCACGCTGAACGACACGCACACCGCGCTGGCCAACCAGTTCGCCTCGCAGAACGCCGAGATGGACGCGTACGTGAAACAGGTCAACGCCCTCGGCAGCTCGATCGCCGACGCGAACCACCAGATCGTCATCGCGCAACAGGCCGGCCTGCCCGCCAACGAGCTGCAGGACGAGCGGGACCGCAAGGTGATGCAGCTGTCCGAGCTGGCCGGGGCGAGCGCGCAGGCCACGCCGGACGGCGCGGTCAACGTCTACATCGGAAACACCGCGCTGGTCGAGGGCTTCAACGCACGGTCGATGACGCTGACCGGCCCGACCACGCTCGACGGCATCACCGCGACCGACAAGGTCGCGCTGCAGTGGAACGACTCCAAGACGAACGCCAGCCCCGGCGGCACGATGGGCGCCATGCTCGACACGATGAACACCATCATCCCGGGCATCGTCGGCGACCTGGACGGGGTGGCGAACGCGATCGCCACCACGGTGAACACGGCTCAGGCCAGCGGGTACACGATCGACGGCACCCCGGGCGCCCCCCTCTTCACCGGAACCACGGCCGGCACGATCAAGGTGACGACCACCGACCCGAAGGACGTCGCGTTCTCCAAGGGCAACCCGACGGATCCGAACACTCCCGCCCTCGACCACAACGTCGCCGACCAGCTCTCCGACATCAGCAACTCGACGGACAGCCCGGACGCGACCTATCAGGCCATGATCGGCCGGCTGGGCGTCTCGGCCCAGGCGGTGAGCCGGCGCAGCGAGATCCAGGACGCGGTACGCGACCAGGTGGACACCTCTCGCAACGCCGAGTCCGGGGTCAACCTCGACGAGGAAATGACCAACATGCTGACCTACCAGCGCGGTTACGAGGCGGCGTCGCGGGTGCTCACCACGATCGACTCGATGCTCGACCAGCTGGTCAACCGGACGGGCCTGGTCGGCCGCTAACGGGGGACTGAACCATGACGATTCCCAGCCGGGTCACCGAGACCAACATGGTCGGCCAGGCGCTCGGCGACCTGCAACGCTCCCTCCAGCGTGGACAGAAGCTGCAGTCGCAGATCTCCAGCGGCAAGCTGCTGAGTCGGCCCTCCGACTCGCCCACCGGGACGGTCACCTCGCTGCAGTTGCGGGGCGAGGTACGCGCCACCCAGCAGCACGGGCGCAACGCCGAGGACGGCCTCGGCTGGCTCGGCACCATTCAGGACACTCTCGGCGACGCGTCCAGTTCGATCATCCGGGTACGCGACCTGACCCTGCAGGCGTTGAGCACGAGCAACACCGACCAGTCCCGGCAGGCCCTGGCCGTGGAGATCGACAACATCCGGGACACGCTGGTGACCCAGGCCAACGTCAAGTACATGAATCGGCCCGTCTTCGGCGGCACCACACCGGGTTCGGTGGCGTACGCCGACGACCCGGCCAACCCGGGGCAGGTGAAATACGTCGGCAACACGGACCCGACGACGCGGACGGTGGGCCCGAACGCCAAGGTGCGGATCGAGACCAACGGCCCGGAGGCGTTCGGCCAGCCGGGCAGCAGCACCGAGTTGTTCACCGTGCTGAAGAACCTGTCCGACAGCATTCGCAGCGGCGACGAAGACGCCGTCAACACCGGTCTGCAAAATCTCGATACCGCCCATGAAACTCTGAAATCCGCCCTTTCGGACGTAGGCGCCCGATATAATCGGGTTGAGCAGATGAAGCAGTCCTCCGACGACCATCTGCTGTCCGTGAAGTCGCAGCTGTCCGACATCGAGGATGTCGACCTGCCGAAGGCGATCATGGACTTGCAGATCCAGCAGACCTCGTACCAGGCCGCCCTGGCCGCCACGGCCAAGGTGATCCAGCCCTCGCTCATCGATTTCCTGAGGTGACCATGAGTACTCGCACCGCGTCCCGACCGATTGAGACCACGATGATCGACCCGTCGCTGGGCCTGCCGACCATCACCATGGCGGTACCCATGCCCGGCTTCCCGGCACACCGGGAGTTCGTCCTGGTGCGGCTCAACGACGACGGACTGCTCTACGCCTTCACGTCCATCCAGGACCCGGAGCTGCGCTTCCTGGTGGCCCCGCCGGAGCCGTTCTTCCCGGACTACGCGCCGGAGATCGAGAACGAGGTGTTCGCGTCCCTGAACACCCGGGACACCGACCGGCTGCTGCTGCTGACGGTGATCACCGCCGGCGTCGACGAGACCACCGCCAACCTGCTGGCTCCGATCGTGGTCGACCGGGATTCCATGCGGGCCATGCAGGTGGTGCTGAGCGGCTCCGGGTACCCGGTCCGCGCGATCATGCATCGGGCGTACTGACGTCCACGCCCGATCCACGGATGGAGGAGGGCACCGGACGATGCTTGTGCTGACCCGGCGGGCGGGGGAGAGCGTGATGATCGGCAACGATGTGATCATCACGGTGCTCGAGGCGCGTGGTGACGTCATCCGGCTGGGTATCCAGGCGCCGCGCGACGTGCAGGTCCATCGCGAGGAGGTGTTCCGCGAGTTGCAGGCGGCCAACCGGGAGGCGGCCTCGCCCACCGAGGATGCGGTCCGGGCGGTGACGGAGATGCTGCAGACGCCGGAGGAGTGACTCGCTTCTCCGGCGTTCCGCGTTCCGGCAGGGAAACCGGACTGCACCGGCGACAGACCGGGCCTGTCAACGAACGACCCGCACTCTTGGTCAGGACGGGAAGAGCCCGTCGCCATGAGTCCGGGGAGCTATCAGTGGTCGCAGAGCGGGAATCGGTGATCGATGCGCTGGACCTGACGATCGACGCGCATGTGCACACCGGCTTCGCCGCCGGCCGGGACAGCGTCGGCGTCGTCGTCTCCGCAGCCGACCAGGCCGGGCTCACCGCGCTCACCTTCGCCGACCAGGTCGGCCCGGAGACAACCTGGCTTTCCGCGTACGCCGATGCGGTCCGCCGCGCCCGGCAGCGCACCGAGCTGACCCTGCGGGTGGCCGCCGAGGTCGAGGTCGTGCAGCCGGACGGCTGGCTGGCCTGGCCGGCCGACCTGAGCCACCTCGAGGCGGTGTCGGTGGCGGTCTCCCGGCTGCCGCTGGCCGGCGGCCTCTACGGTCCTCGAGAAGTGCGCGCCATGCTGGCCACCGGCCAGCTCACCGCCGGGCAGGTCGCCGAGGGTCTGGTCGGCGCCACCGTGCGGGGCCTCGAGCGCGCCTCCCGCTACGCGCCCACCCAGCTCGCCCGCCCGCTCAGCCTGCTCGCCCAGGTCGGCCTGGACGACGCCGTACTCACCGCCGACCTGGTCGGCGCGCTCGCCGCCGCCTGCCGCGAGACCGGCACCCTGGTCGAGGTCAGCGAGGCCTGGCGCTGCCCGTCGGCCCGGCTCGTGACGTTGCTGCGTGCCGCTCGGGTGACGCTGATGCCCGCGAGTGACGCCCGGTACGCCGCCGAGGTCGGTCACTGGCAGTACGTCCGCCGGGTCTGACCGGAAACCGAACACGATCAACAGCGCTCTCCGTACGCTCGGTCATGCCGGACATTCGAGGCATGGGAGATATGCGATGAGTATGGTTCAGCAGGCCATCGAGGTGAGTGCACCGCTGCACACGGTGTACGAGCAACTCGCCGCGTTCGAGAACTACCCGCGGTTCATGACCGGGGTCCGCGAGGTCACCGCGGTCGGCGACCAGACCCACTGGATCATGGACGTCGACGGCAAACGGCGCGAGTTCGACGCGCGGATCACCGAGCGCTCGCTCGACGAGCGGGTCGCGTGGTCGACGACGGCGGGGCCGCTGGTCGCCGAGACGATCACGCTTCGCCCGCTGGGCGAGACGAAGACGCAGGTCGTGGCCCAGTTCGAGGCGGACATCGCGTTTCTCCTCCCGAGCGACCGGCACGGCCAGGCCTCGCTGACCAGGCGGCTCAAGGAGGACCTGACCACGTTCAAGGGCCTGGTGGAGAGCGGCGTGCTGGGCGGGCGGCCGAAACCGGTCGGCAGCCGGCCGTCGCCGAAGCGGCCGACCCCGGGCGCGAGCACCAAGCGGCTGTCCGCCGTGCCGAACACGGCGGCCAGCCCGGTCGCGGTGGCCGCCCGGATCCGCAACCGCAATCCGCACCCCGGCGCTGGCTGGGGCACCGCCGATCCGGGCGCGATGGGTACGAACGTCGACATCTCCAGCGCGCCGGGCATCAAGAGCGAGCACGACCTCGACGATGTGCTGGCGCCCGGCCGCCGGATCGCGAAATCCGGCCCGATCAGCGGTGGCGCGGCCGGCACCGCCCCGATGGGCGGGCGCACCAACCAGAAGGACACCTGGGGCGACGGCATGATCAACGAGGAGGATCGCGGGTCGGCCCACGACATGTGATCAGATCGGGGCCGCCTCCAGCCCGACGATCAGGCGCGCACCCCGCGGCTCGGCCCGCTCGTAGCGGACCGAGCCGCCGTTCGCCTCCACCAGGTGCCGGACGATGAACAGGCCCAGCCCGGCGCCCCGGACGAACCGGTCGAACAGGCTCGGCACCAGCTCCTCGGGGATGCCCGGGCCGCGGTCCTGCACCACGATCTCGACCAGGTCGGCCCGGCGGCGGCCGGACAGCAGCACCGGCGGGGCGCCGTAGGCGACCGCGTTCCGCACCAGGTTCCGCAGCACCACGGTCAGGTGCCCGCGGTCGGCCAGCACGGCCAGTTCCTCGGCGATGTCGAGCTCGAGATCCAGCTCGACCTCCTCCTGCACCACCGTGGCCACCTCGAGCAGCGGCACCGGCGCCTGCCGCGCGGTGACCGAGCCGGTGTCCAGCCGGAACAGCAGGTGCAGGTCGTTCATCATCTTGATCAGCCGCTGCGTGTTCTTGTCGATCTTCGTGGCCAGTTCCAGCCGGATGTCCTCGGGCAGGTCGGCCCAGTCCGCCCGGAGCAGCTCGGCCAGGCTCGCGATCGAGCTGAGCGGCTGGGCCACGTCGTGGGTGAGCATCGAGGTCAGGTCGTTCTTGAAGGCCAGCGCCGCCGCCAGCCGGGCGTTGGCCTCGCGCAGTTCGGTGTTCTGCTCGCCGAGCGACACCTCGGCCCGCTTCCGGTCGGCGATGTCGACGTAGGTGGCCACGTACGCCCGGGGCGCCCCCGCCGCGTCCGGGATGGTCGCCATCGTCGCCAGCACCGGCACGGTCGTGCCGTCCACCCGCGGCAGCAGCCAGTCGCCGCCCTCGGCCGGTGGCAGCGGCGGCGGGTCGAGGCGGATCGGCTCGTCCGGCCCGTGCCCGGTAAGCTCCCGCCAGCGCCGGTTGACGTCGATCACCCGGTAGTTGGCGTCGAGCACCATCACCGCCTCGCTCATCGACTGCAGCAGCGCTTCCGCGAACTCCTGCGGGTCCTGCCCGGCGCCGGTCTCGGCGGTGCGCAGCGGCCCGGTCTCCGGCCGGGCCAGCACGGTGCCGAGCGCCAGGACGAGCAGCGCGCCGGCGACCGCCGGGGCCATCAGGCCGCCCCGGGGCACCAGGGCGACCAGGGCGATGATCGCCGCGCCGGCGACCAGCGGATCGGCGACCCGGAAGCGGGACCGGGCGATCCGCAGGTCCAGCCCGGCCAGGCCGAGTCCGGCCAGCACGGTGGCGGTCGCCGCGGCCGGGCGGGTGTCGAGGGTGAGCGCGCCGGCGCCGGCCGCGACCAGGGCCAGCACCACGGCGAGGGCGCGTGAGATCCGGCCGACCGGCAGCGCCTGGAGCAACAGCGCGATTCCGGCCGGAACGAGCGCGGCCGCCGGGCTGGGGCCCGGCGGCACGCGCGGAGTTGCGGAGAGGGAGCCGACCGCCGCGACCGCGACGCCGGTGCACCCGGCGGCGAGCCGGGAGAGCCTTCCCACATCATGCGCCGCGATATGCACATAATCACCTCGGATAAGAGGAAATGAGCATAACGCGGGTTATTCGGTCAAGTGGTTACTTGCCCGCCCAGTCGAAGCCCTCCTCGAGCACGACCCGCTCGGCGACCCGGACGATGTCCTCACGGAGCCGGTTGGCGTGGTGGCCACAGAAGGACAGCTCGCCGCCGCTGGTCAGGCTAACCACCAGCTTCGCGGCCGCGCTGCAACGGTCGCAGCGGTCGGTCATCGCATCAACGGTGGTGATCTCGGGCGACAGCAGGCTGGTCATATCGCTCTCCTTGCTCGGTGGCGGTGTGCAGCGGTACAGCGGGTAGATCGGCCCTCCGATGCACAGCCTTAGCTCTTTGCCCCCGGCGTTCCGGGTCGTCCGCCCTCGGCAGAAGATTCCCTCGACCGCCCCCGGCATGCGCATCCGCCCCCGGTGAACTGTGGGATGTCGCAAAGGCCGGGCGGTGCAACCCGGTGCCGATAGCGTGACCTGGGTACTCGACGCGCAACCAGGAGGACCCATGTCGCAGGCGCCCGACACGGAGAACCGGCCGACCGTCCTCGTCGTCGACGACGAGGAGGACCTGCGCGACATCATGCGCCGCATGCTGGAGCGCCGGGGTTTCTCGACACTGGTGGCCGGCGACTCGCAGCAGGCCGTCACGGTCTGCCGGGACCACCCCGGCGAGATCGACATCCTGGTCACCGACCTCGGCCTGCCCGGCGTGTCCGGCGGCGAGCTGTCCCTCGAGGCCACCGAGTTGCGGCCGAGCATGCGGGTCGTCTACATCTCCGGCCTGCCCAAGGAGATGGCCGTCGCGGACGGCCTGATCGAGCCGGACGCGCTGCTGGTCAAGAAGCCGTTCAGTACCGAGTTGCTGATCGAGGCGCTGCGCTCGGTGCTCGCCGAGCGGGCCACCCCGTAAAGCCCCGCAAAGCCCCGAAAAGCCAGGTAAAGCCCCGAAAAGGCCCGTAGATCCCGGCACCGCACCCGCACCCCGTCGTCTACCAACCGGGAACCCACCCCGGCCGACGGTGAAGTCGAACGAGCGATTCGACTATTCACGGGGGTCAAGACGTGGGTGCCAGAAAGGCAGCGATCGGGGCTGCGGCGATCGGGGTGGCGGTGAGCGCCGGCTTCCTCGTCGCGGATACGGCAGACGCGGCGAACACGCCGGCCATCCGCACTGTCTTCGCCGGCGACGACGCGTACGTCTCCAGCATGCGGGCCGGCACCAACTTCGGCGCCGCCGAGAAGCTGGTGGTGGGCTTCGCCGACGGCGAGACCAAGACCTCTTTCGTACGGTTCACCACCGGCGGCTTCCCGGCCGGGACGGCCATCGCCAACGCGCGGCTGATCCTGCCGTTCGACGGCAAGCCGACGCTGGACCGGATCACCGCCTACCCGGTGACCGCAGCGTGGAGCGAGAACACGATCACCGCCGCCAACCAGCCGGCGATCGGCGCGGCGGTCGCCTCCGCGGTGCCGAAGGCCGGCGACGGCTCGGTGACCCTGGACCTGTCGAAGGTGGTGACCCAGGCCGGCACGTACTCCTTCGCGCTGCGCTCGGCGTCGACCACCGCCGCGACCCGGATCCTGTCGGCCGAGTCGGGCGACGGCCGGACCGCCGGCCCGCGCCTGGTCATGAACTATGCGGCGGCCGACCCGGCCCCGGCCCCGACGCCGGCCACGCCCGCGCAGCCGGGCACCTGCACCACCGGCGCGCTGCTGGTGCCGAGCTGCGGCGTGCTCTGGGGCGCGGCGGCCGGCGGCTTCACCGACACCCCGCGCGACACGGCGCTCAAGAACTGGGAGGCGCTGACCGGCCGTACCGCGGCGATCTTCCACGCCTATCACCGGGGCGACGAGAAGTTCCCGACCAAGTCCGAGATCGCGATGACCGAGGACCCGGCGCACCCGCGGGTGTTGCTGCTCAACTGGAAGGTCGCGGCCGGCAGCACCTGGGCCGCGGTCGCGGCCGGCGACAAGGATGCCCGGATCGACGCGTGGGCGAGCTACGTCAAGGCCAACTACGGCACCAAGAAGTTCTTCCTCGCCCTGCACCACGAGCCGGAGAACGACGTGCAGCCCGCGGCCGGTTCGGGGATGACCGCCAAGGACTTCGCGGCCATGTACCGCCACGTCGTCCTGCGGCTGCGCGCCGACGGAGTGACCAATGTGGTCAACGTGCTCGCCTACATGGGCAACGAGAAGTGGATGGCGCAGTCCTGGTGGAAGGACCTCTACCCGGGTGACGACGTCGTCGACTGGGTCGGCCTCGACTCGTACGTGAGCGTGGAGCCCGGCTACTACCACTTCGGCGACTTCGGCAGCCTGCTCGACCGCAAGCCCACCGGCGGCGGTCTCGGCTTCTACGACTGGTCGGTCACCAACCACCCGAGCAAGCCGATCATGGTGGCCGAGTGGGGCATGTACCACCGGGTCGCCTACCCGACCAGCAAGGCCGCCGCGTTCGGCACCGTGGTGCCCGAGCTCGCCCGGCACCCGCAGGTCAAGGCGATCGTCTACTTCGACACCGCCAAGGACGACACCGGCGACCGGAACATCGCGGTCGACTCCACTCCGGACAGCCTGACCGCGTTCCGCCAGGTCGCGGCGTCGCCGGTGTTCGACGTCGCCATCGACAACAACTAGAGAACTTTATTCGCCCCCCTGGGGTCGGGCCGGTCCGCTGCGGAGGACCGGCCCGGCCTTGTTCCCGGGCCGTGGCACAAAAGACCAGGCCACGGCACGGTCAGCTCGCCGCGTCCCCAGCGGGCCGGCCCGTCCAGCAGCGGGTGCCCCTCGTCCCGCAGCCGGCGGCAGGTGGCCAGCCAGCGCTGCCGCGGGCCGAACGGGGTCGCCTCGGTCTCCCAGGCCCGGCCGACCGCGCGCAGCAACTCGTGCACCGGTTCGCCGTCGACGTTGTGGTGGATCAGTGACTTGGGCAGCCGCTCGGCGAAGGTGGCCGGATGGTCCAGATCGGACAATCGGGCGGAAAGGGTCAGCGTCCGCGGCTCGCCGTCCTCGACCACCGCCCAGGTGGCCACCCGGCCCAGCTCGTCGCAGGTGCCCTCGACCAGCAGCGCGCCGGTCGCGGTCATCTGCCGCCAGGCCGCGGCGACCTCCTCCTCGGCGTACTGGCGCAGCACGTTGAACGCGCGCACCACGACCGGGCGCAAGCCGGCCAGCTCGAAACCACCGCGGCGGAAGTCCAGCCGCGGCGGGTCGGCGTGTGGTCGCGCCGCTTCCACCCGTACGGGATCGATCTCCAGACCCACCACCGCGACGTCCGCCCGGACGGCCGTCGCCAGACGGCCCCGCAACTCCACCGCGGTGACTGGCGTGGCGCCGTAACCCAGGTCGACGACCAGCGGCTCGGCGGCCGCCCGCAGCAGGGCACCGCAGCGGTACGCGATGAAGTTGTCCACCCGGCGCAGCCGGTTCGGATTGGTCGTCCCCCGGGTGATCGCGCCGACGGGAGGCTTGGTCACCGGCTATTTCTCCCGAACCACCTTGTGCTGCGCGGCCTGGGCGATCGGCCGGATCACCAGCCGGTCGATGTTGACGTGATGCGCCCGGGTCGCCATGAACGTGACGCAGTCGGCGATGTCCTCCGCGGTCAGCGGCTCCCGGACGCCCTCGTAGACCGCGTCCGCCTTGGACTGGTCGCCGCCCATCCGGTTCAGCGCGAACTCGTCCGTACGCACCATGCCCGGGTCGATCTCCATCACCCGGACCGGCTTGCCGGCCAATTCCAGCCGCAGCGTCCCCATCAGGGCGTTCTGCGCGTGCTTGGCCGCGGTGTACCCGCCGCCGCCCTCGTAGACCACGAACGCCGCGGTCGAGCCGATCGTCACGATCGTGCCGGCGCCACTGGCCTCGAGCATCGGCAGCAGCGCCTTGGTGACCCGGAGCGTGCCGAGCACGTTGACGTCGTACATCCACTGCCAGTCGTCGACCGAGCCGTCCGACACCGGGTCGACGCCGCGCGCACCGCCGGCGTTGTTGACCAGCAGGGTGAGCGGGCCGCCGAGGCCATCGACGGTCGCCGCGAGGGCGGCCACCGCGGCGTCGTCGGTGATGTCGCACTCGACGGCCGTGGCGTTCCCGACCTCCTTGACCAGGGTCTCCAGCCGGTCGACGCGGCGGGCGGCCGCGACCACGTGGAAACCCTCCCGGGCCAGTCGGCGGGCCGTGGCCGCGCCGATACCACTGGATGCTCCGGTTACCACCGCGATGTTCACCATGCCCCTATCTTTCCCGATGACTTGGGTCACCCCCAGGCGCCTGCATGGTGGTTCGAGCGGCATCCGTGGGGAAGATTGACGACACAAGGAATTAACAAGCTTCGGAGGGACACATCGTGGTTGACTGGCCGACCCCGCGGCGCATCGCCACCCTTTCGGTGCATACATCCCCCCTGGAACAGCCCGGCACCGGTGACGCCGGCGGCATGAACGTCTACATCGTCGAGGTGTCGAAGCGGCTCGCCCGGCTCGGCGTCGAGGTCGAGATCTTCACCCGGGCCACCCGGAGCGAACTGCCCGCGGTCGTCGAGATGGCGCCCGGGGTGACCGTCCGGCACGTCTCGGCCGGGCCGTTCGAGGGGCTCGCCAAGGAGGATCTGCCCTCGCAGCTGTGCGCCTTCGCGAACGGCGTGCTGCGCGCGGAGGCGGCGCACCCGCCGGGCCGGTACGACCTGATCCACTCCCACTACTGGCTCTCCGGCCAGGTGGGCTGGCTGGCCCGGGAGCGCTGGGGCGTGCCGCACGTGCACACCGCCCACACTCTTGCCAAGGTCAAGAACAGGCTGATCGCGACCGGCGACCGGCCCGAGCCCAAGGCCCGGGTGATCGGCGAGGAGCAGGTGATCGCCGAGTCCGACCGGCTGGTGGCGAACACCCGCTTCGAGGCCCAGGATCTCGTCGCCTATTACGACGCCCCGCCCGCCCGGACCGTCGTCGTACAGCCGGGTGTAGATCTTGATCGCTTCCGCCCGGCTTCGCACGATCGCTCGCGGCTCGGTTTGCCGCCCGATGGAAGAATCGTCGCTTTTGTCGGAAGAATCCAGCCGCTGAAGGCGCCCGACGTGCTGATCTCGACGCTGCCGTTCCTGCGCGACCGCGAAACGACCTTGGTGATCTGCGGCGGCCCGAGCGGCAGCGGCCTCGACCGCCCGAGCGCGCTGATCGAGCAGGCGGCCTCGCTCGGGGTCGCCGACCGGGTGCTGTTCCTGCCCCCGCAGACCGGGGACGACCTGGCCGAGCTCTACCGCTGCGCGGACGTGGTGGCGGTGCCCTCGTACAACGAGTCGTTCGGGCTGGTCGCGCTCGAGGCGCAGGCCTGCGGGACGCCGGTGGTGGCGGCCGCGGTCGGCGGCCTGGTCACCGCGGTCCGCGACCGGGTGAGCGGCCTGCTGGTCGACGGGCATGACCCGCGCGATTGGGCGCACGCGCTCGACTCGCTGCTCGCCGCGCCCCGCCTTCGTGCCTCGCTCGCGGCCGGAGCAGTCGCGCATGCGGCAGACTTCTCCTGGGACCGGACGGCCAAGGGGCTGCTTGCCGTCTACCGTGAGGCCGTGGTGCAACACCGTGCGATGATCGCCGCCCGGCTGGAGGCGTACGCGTGGTGACCGACCTGATCGAGCGCGTGCTGTCCGACCGCGAGCTGGAGTGGGACAAGACCGGCGACTCCTCGTATGTCGTCACTTTGCCGGGCACGCACAAGCTCAAGACCGCGTGCAACCTGATCGTCGGCGAGCACGCGCTGCGGATCGAGGCGTTCGTGATGCGCCAGCCCGACGAGCGGCGGGAGGAGCTCTGGGCCTGGCTGCTGCGCCGCAACGCCCGGATGTACGGCGTCTCGTTCTCGATCGACGCGGTCGGCGACATCTACCTCACCGGCCGGGTGTCCCTGCGGTCCCTCGACGAGGACGAGATCGACCGGCTGCTGGGCTCGGTGCTCAGCTACGCCGACGAGTCGTTCGACACGATGCTGGAGATCGGCTTCGGCACCTCGATCCGCCGCGAATGGGAGTGGCGGGTCAAGCGGGGCGAGTCGCTGGCGAACCTGCAGGCGTTCAAGCATCTGGCCCCGCCGCCTCGGTAATATGATCTCCACCGAGACGCTCGCGGGGCCCGGATGTCGGACGGGTCGATCCGCCGATCGGCTATTTGTCGTTGACTGTGACGGTCCAGACAGATGGCAGACAGACAACTGGCTTGTGGGGCTTGACCTCGCCAACTAGCGTAATCAATGGACGCCGAACCGTTAGTTCGGGGAACTGGTGATCAGCAATGATCACCGCGGTCGGCGTTTGGGGACGGGTGGCATATGCCGTTGGGGGACGGCGCGACCCGAGACCGGCGGTTAGTGCGGGCGACGCCTATGGGGATGGGCGTCGTCCGCCGCCGCCGGCGCATTCTTTTCAGGCCTGAAGCATTCTGCCGTACGCGTCGGCGTGCCGCCCGCACCAGTCCACAAAGGACCTTGGCGCACGTCCCAGCAATTCCGCCACGGTGTCGCTGCGTACGCCCGTGGTGTCCGCCCGCATCAGCCGCAGCCCCTCGACCAACGCCTCGGCGAGAGCCGGCGGCGCGCCCTGCGGATACCGGAACCGCACCGCCTCCTGCGGCGTCGCCACCGCCCGCACCTCGATCGCCCGGCCGAGCGCCGCGCCGAGGATCGCGACCTGCTCCGCCACCGTGAACGTCTCGCCGCCGGTCAGCAGGTACTCCCGGCCCTGATGCCCGTCCTCGGTCAGCGCGAGCGCGGCGACCGCCGCGATGTCGGCCGGGTCGATCGGCGCCGACCGCCCGGGCCCGGTCGGGTCGAGCACGTAGTTCCCCTCGCGGATCGTCGGCAGCCAGTCGTAGGCGTTGGTCATGAACCCGCACGGCCGCAGGAAGGTCGCCGGGATGCCGGCCGCCCGGATCAGCCGCTCCCGCTCCCGATGCCAGCGGCCCATCGCCGGGACCGGGTCGCCGAGCACGGCATACGACGAGAGGTGCACGATCTGCCGCACGCCGGCCGTCCGGGCCGCGGCGATCGCGTGTTCGGTGTGCTCGAGCCCGATCCCCGGCACCAGCAGGAACAGCCGCTCGACGCCGTCGAGGGCCGGGGCAAGCGTCGCGGGCGCGCCCAGATCGCCGACCACGACCCGGCCGGGCGGCCCGGCCGCACGGGCGGCATCGCGGGTCAGCACGCGAAAGTCGGCGCCGCGCTCGTCGAGTTCGCGGACGAGTTCACGACCGACGTGCCCGGTGGCGCCGGTGACCAGTAGCATGACAACTCCAGTTCGTTAACCGGTTAACGTTTCGTCCCGCCGAACGTTAACCGGTTAACGATCAGTCGTCAACGGCCCACCGGAGGTCCCGTCTTGCCCGAACTCCTCGACCTGCACGGCCGGACGAACAAGGCGATCCGGGCGGCCCTGGACGCCGCGTTGCAGCGGCACGGCCTGCGCCTCGGGCAGGATCACCTGCTCGCGGCGCTGTGGGAGCGGGACGGCCGGACGCCGGGGGAGGTCGCCGCCGTCGCCCGGGTCAGCACCCCGGCGGTGACCAAGCTGGCCGCCCGGATGGCCGACGCCGGTCTGCTCACCCGGCGGCGCGACGATCGGGACAACCGGCTCGTCCGGCTCTGGCTGACCGACGCCGGGCGGGCGTTGCGGGGGCCGGTCGAGGCCGAACGGCGGCGCATCGAGGAGCGGATCACCGCCGATCTGACCCCGGCCGAGCGGGAGATTCTGCTGAC
The DNA here is from genome assembly GCF_000721705.1 of Actinoplanes subtropicus. Classification (GTDB taxonomy): domain Bacteria; phylum Actinomycetota; class Actinomycetes; order Mycobacteriales; family Micromonosporaceae; genus Actinoplanes; species Actinoplanes subtropicus. Next base: position 14,292 of record NZ_JOJL01000031.1, on the reverse strand, counting down.
GGCGCTCGCGAAGGTCCATCGGTCGGCGGCCGATCTGCCGGGCGGTGACCCGATCGGGGAGCCGTCGTAGCGGCGGTCTCCGCCCGGATCGCCGCCACGTGCCGCTCCCGGCTCGGCCCGGCCACCAGGTGCAGCCCCGCCGCCACCAGGCCGACGTCCCGGGTAGGCCGCCGGCCGTGTCCCGCAGCCAACCGCGCACCCGGGCCCCCTCAGCTGGAAGGAGTCTTTACAGTCCCGGTGGGAACGCTACCCGACGCCGCGGGCGTGGCGAGCAACTGTGCGATCCGTCGTTCCCGGCGCGGGCCGGTGACCAGGTGACCGACCGCCACCAGCGCGCACAGCCCGAAGCAGCCGAGCCAGAGCGCCGCGTCGCCCAGGTGCTGCTGGGTGAAGCCGCCGACGATCGGGGCCAGCGCCGTGCCGGCCGACCAGTTCAGCGAGCTGAGCCCCTGGTAGCGGCCACGCAGCGAGGGCGGGGAGAGGGCCGCCACGGTCGCCGCGTTGGACGGGGACTGCAGCATCTCGCCGAGCGTCCAGATCACCACGGTCAGCGCGAAGAACCAGGCCACGTTCGCGAACGCGACCAGCCCGAAGCCGACCCCCATGATCAGCGCGGCCAGGGCCAGCACCCGGGACCGGTCGTAGTTCTCGATCAGCCGCGGCACGAACAGCTGGCCGAGCACGATCAGCACCCCGTTCACCGCGATCACCCAGCCGTACGTCGGGGCGGAGAGCCCGTCGGCGGCCATCGCGATCGGCAGCGTCGACATGTGCTGCATCATCACGATCACGGTGCCCAGGCTGATCAGCAGGTAGAGCGCGAAGGTGCGGTCCCGCAGCGCCAGCAGCAGGCCGCCGCGCGACTGCCGCCGGGCCCCGCCGGGCGCCGCGCCGGACGGCCTCGTCTCGGCCAGGAAGGCCAGGCTGAGCAGCGCGGTGATCAGGGTGGTGCCCGCGTCGACCACGAACAGCAACAGATAGTCGGCCCGCGCCGCGAGGCCGGCGCCGATCGCGGACAGCGCGAAGCCCAGGTTGATCGCCCAGTAGTTCAGCGAATAGGCCCGCACCCGGTCGTGGTCGGGCACGACGTCGACCATCATCGCCGAGAACGCGGGCCGGACCGCCTCGGTGAACACGCCCAGCGCGAACGTCACGGCGAGGATCTGCCCATAGTCGTACGCGAAGCCCAGGGTGAGTATCAACCCGGCCGCACCGAACTGCGCGGTCAGCATCGTCGGCCGGCGCCCCCAGCGGTCGGCCAGCACGCCGCCGACGGTCGTGCCGATCGCCCCGCCGACGCCGTAGAGGCCGATGACGAGGCCGGCCTGGCTCTGGCTGAAGTGCCGCCCGCCGGTGAGGTAGATGGCCAGGAAGATCACCACGAACGAGCCGAGGCGGTTGATCAGCGTGCCGAGCCAGAGGAACCAGAACTGCCGAGGTAATCCACCCGTGGCCTGCCGAAACCAACCCCGCACGTCATCTCCCGGTAAGTGCCGCCAACCTTGATCCCACTTACAACCTAGGGGCGGCGGCAACCGAGTTTCCACGTGGTGGTCACCACTGCCGGGTCCGCGCTCGGCGCGATCGCGGCTGCAGCAGGATGGAGCCCATGACAGGGACTTTGGTGCTGCTGCGACACGGCAACAGCGAGTGGAACGCCAAGAACCTCTTCACCGGCTGGGTCGACGTGGACCTGGACGCCAAGGGCGAGGACGAGGCCCGCCGCGGCGGCGAGCTGCTGAAGGAGCACGGCGTCCTGCCGGACGTGGTGCACACCAGCGTTCTGCGCCGGGCGATCCGGACCAGCGAGATCGCGCTGCACATCGCCGACCGGCACTGGATTCCGGTGAAGCGCTCGTGGCGGCTCAACGAGCGGCACTACGGCGCGCTGCAGGGCAAGGACAAAAAGCAGACCCTCGAGGCGTACGGCGAGGAGCAGTTCATGCTCTGGCGCCGGTCGTACGACGTGCCCCCGCCGCCGATCGAGGCCGACTCCGAGTTCGCCCAGTTCGGCGACCCGCGCTACGCGACGCTGCCGCCCGAGCTGATGCCGAAGGCGGAATGCCTCAAGGACGTGCTCGAGCGGGCGCTGCCGTACTGGTACGACGCGATCGTGCCCGACCTCGCCGCCGGTCTGACGGTGCTGGTCGCCGCGCACGGCAACTCGCTGCGCGCGATCGTGAAGCACCTGGACGGCGTCTCCGACGAGGCGATCGCGAAGCTGAACATCCCGACCGGCTTCCCGCTGCGCTACGACCTCGACGAGACCTTCCGCCCGACCAACCCCGGCGGCACCTACCTCGACCCCGAGGCGGCCAAGGAGGCGGCCGCCGCGGTCGCCAACCAGGGTCGCTGATCCTTTCCAGCCAACGGAGAAGGCCGGGACGCCCCCGTGGCGTCCCGGCCCTCTCTCTGACCCGGCGAGCGTCGGCTCAGCTCGGGTCGGCGACCTGCTCTCCGGTGATCAGGTAAATCAGGTGCTCGCCGACGTTCACCGCGTGGTCGGCGTACCGCTCGTAGAAGCGGCCCAGCAGGGCGCCGTCGATCGCGGTCTCCGCGCCGTACGGCCAGTCGTCGGCGAGCATCACCGCGAACAGCTTCCGCTCGAGGCCGTCCATCTCGTCGTCGGTGCGCTCCAGCTTCGCCGCCTTCTCCGCGTCGGGGGCGGCCAGCAGGGTGGCGATCTGCTCGGCCATCCGGTCGGCGACTGCGGCCATGCCCTGGAAGACCGGGCGCAGCTCGGCCGGGACGGCCGGCGACGGGTGGCGCCGCCGCGCGGTCTTGGCCACGTGCTCGGCCAGGTCGCCCATCCGCTCGAGGTCGGCGGAGATGTGCAGCGCCGTGATCACCATGCGGAGGTCGCTGGCGACCGGCGCCTGGCGCGCAATGGTGTCGGCCACCTTGGCCTCGACCTGGTTGAGGATCGCGTCGACATCGACGTCCCGCTCGATGACCGACTCGGCGGCCTTGAGGTCGGCGTGCAGCAGTGCGGCTGTCGCCTTGCGCATGGCGGCCCGCACCGCCTCGGCCATGGTCACCAGCAGCCGGCTGATCTCATTGAGATCCGACTGGAACTCCTCGCGCATGTCCTGTCCTGGGGGTCGGGGCCGCCCCGGGGTTTTGGGCAGGGTGCGACCTTGGTTGATGCCTACCGTAGGTCTACACCACGGCCGCGGCGTGAACAGCGATGAACGACGCCGGGCGCAGTGGTGAACATTATTCGACACGCGCCCGATTTGTCCGATTCGACGTAGGAGCCAGGTAAACAATGACCCTACGATCGCTGCGTGGACCCGGCGTACAGCATCCTGCTTGCCCTCGCCGCGCTCGTCGTCGGCGCGGTCGCGGGCCTGCTGTTCGCTCGCTCCCGCAGGTCGCCGGAGCCGGCCGAGTCCGGCTCCCGGCCGAACGAGGGGGGACACACCATCGACACCGACGACGGGCCACACGGCGCGAAGAACGCCGTGAAGGGTCTGGGCCGCAAGAGCCTCGACTCGCTGCGGGTGGGTGTGGTCGTTCTCGACGCCGAGGACCACCCGGTGCTGGTCAACCCGGCCGCACGGGCGATGGGGCTGCTCCGCTCGGGCGGCGCCCCCGGCACCATCGCGGCCCACCCGATCCTGCGTACGCTGGCCGGCCAGGTCCGGCGCACCGGCGTGCGGCGCGAGGTGGAGCTCGACCTGCCCCGAGGGCGCGCGGGCGGCGCGCACGCCCCGCTCGGCCTGCACCTGCGCGCCGTGGCGCTGAACGCTACGCATGTCGCGATCGAGGCCGCCGACGTCACCGAGGCGCACCGGCTGGCCCGGGTGCGGCGCGACTTCGTGGCCAACGTGAGCCACGAGCTGAAGACCCCGATCGGCGCGCTGCAACTGCTCGCCGAGGCGCTGCTCGACGCGACCGAGTCGGCCGCCGGCCTCGAGGCCGAGGACGAGAAGTCCGAAGACCTGATCGCCGCCCGCCGGTTCGCCGAGCGCATCCACCACGAGTCGGCGCGGATGGGCCGGCTGGTCAACGAGTTGCTCGAGCTGACCCGCCTGCAGGGCGCCGAGCCGCTGCCCACGCCCGAGCCGGTCTCGGTCGACTGGGTGATCGCCGAGGTCATCGACCGCACCAGGACGACGGCGTCGGCGAAGAGCATCGAGGTGTCCTACGCCGGTCCCAAGGGCGCGACGGTGTACGGCAGCGACAGCCAGGTGGCCACCGCGGTGACCAACCTCGTGGAGAACGCGATCGCGTACTCGGGGGAGGACACCAAGGTCTCGCTCACCCTGCGTCAGGGCGACGACTGGGTCGAGATCGACGTCGCCGATCAGGGCATCGGTATCGCCCCGCACGACGTCGACCGGATCTTCGAGCGGTTCTACCGGGCCGATCAGGCTCGGTCCCGGTCGACCGGCGGCACCGGCCTGGGCCTGGCCATCGTCAAGCACATCGCCACCAACCACGGCGGTCGCGTCGACGTCACCAGCACGCTTGGTGATGGCTCGACGTTCACCCTGCGCCTACCGGCGCGCCCCCCTGAAGCCCCTTTGCCGTTACCGGCGGCAATTGAGATCGAGTCCGGTGCGGCCGGGCGCTAGTCCCCGGAACCGGAAGATGGAAGGAACCACATTGGCCCGCGTGCTCGTGGTCGAGGATGAGGAGTCGTTCTCCGACGCCCTGTCGTACATGCTGCGTAAGGAGGGTTTCGAGGTCTCGGTCGCGCCGACCGGCACCTCGGCACTCACGCAGTTCGACCGGACCGGTGCCGACATCGTGCTGCTCGACCTCATGCTTCCGGAGATGTCCGGCACTGAGGTCTGCCGCCAGTTGCGGCAGCGGTCCGCCGTCCCGATCATCATGGTCACCGCCCGGGACAGCGAGATCGACAAGGTGGTCGGCCTGGAAATCGGCGCCGACGACTACGTGACCAAGCCGTACTCGCCCCGAGAACTGGTCGCCCGGATCCGCGCCGTCCTGCGCCGCCAGGGCACCGAGGCGGCCGAGGTGTCCACCCCGACGCTGGCCGCCGGCCCGGTCCGGATGGACGTCGAACGCCACGTGGTCACGGTCGACGGCGCCGGCGTACAGCTGCCGCTGAAGGAGTTCGAGCTGCTCGAACTCCTGCTGCGCAACGCCGGCCGGGTGCTCACCCGGGGTCAGCTGATCGACCGCGTCTGGGGCGCCGACTACGTCGGCGACACCAAGACGCTGGACGTCCATGTCAAGCGCCTGCGCTCCAAGGTGGAGCCCGAACCGTCCGCGCCGCGCTACATCGTCACCGTCCGCGGCCTCGGCTACAAGTTCGAGCCCTAGGAAAGCTCGGCGGCCTTCGGTGAGGCGGGTTCTCGGCCGCCTCGCTGGTTCGCGACGACGGCCGCCGCGGTGGCGGGGTGGATGGCGATCAGGCCGGACTTCTCGCGGGCGGCGCAGAGCTCGACGAGCCTGTCGTAGGCGGCCTTGCCGACCAGGGCGGCCAGTTCCGGGCCGTAGGAGACGTACATCGGTTCCGTGCCGACGTGGGCCTCCGGGGACGATGTGCACCACCAGTCGAGGTCGGCGCCGCCCGGGCCCCAGCCGCGGCGGTCGAACTCGGTCAGGGTGGACTGGAGGATTTTGGTGCCGTCCGGGCGCTTGATCCAGTCCTGTTCGCGGCGGACCGGGAGCTGCCAGCAGACGTCCGGCTTGTAGGTCAGCGGGTGTACGCCGTCGCGCAGGGCCTGGGCGTGCAGGGCGCAACCGCCGCCGCCGGGGAAGTCGCCGTCGTTGAGGAAGACGCACGGGCCGTCCTCGGTGCGGATCGCCGTGCGGCGGGCCGGGTTCGAGCCGTCGACCGTGTCCATCTCCGTGTAGTTCTTGAAGCCCTTGCGGTAGTGCTGCCACGTCTGCGGGGTGAGCTTCGCGGCCGCGGCCTTCACCCGGCGCTCGTCGTCCGCGTCGGTGAAGAAGGCGCCGTGGGTGCAGCAGCCCTCGTGCGCGCGGCCGGCCACGATGCCGTGGCAGGCCGAGCCGAACACGCACGTCCAGCGGGACAGCAGCCAGGTGAGGTCGGCGCGGATGAGGTGCTGCTCGTCGGCCGGGTCGAGGAACTCGATCCATTCCCGAGGAAAGTCGAGGCCGACCTCGCTGGGCGGATTCTGGTCACGGCGGGTCACTCGCGACAGCGTACGCGTGCAGGTGACTATTACCGCGTTGCCGCCCGGTATCGCCCCATATACCCGTCCGGGGCGGGAGCCCCCGCGACAAACGGGTCTACCCTTTACCACGTGAAGTCCCGCGTCCCCGTCCTTCTGTCCAGCTCCTCCGTCTTCCCCGAGCCCACCGCCGCCGCCTTCGAGATGGCCGCCACGGTGGGTTATGACGGCCTCGAGGTCATGGTCTGGACGGACCGTGTCAGCCAGGACGCCGGCGCCCTCAAGGGCCTCGCCGAGCACTACGGCGTCCCGGTGCTCTCGGTGCACGCGCCCTGCCTGCTGGTGACCCAGCGGGTGTGGAGCTCCGACCCGTGGGAGCGGCTGGCCAAGGCGGCCGAGCTGGCCGAGACGCTCGAGGCACCGACCGTGGTGGTGCATCCGCCGTTCAGCTGGCAGCGCGACTACGCCAAGAACTTCGCCGAGGGCCTGGCCAAGGTGCAGCAGAAGCATCCGCACCTGAGCTTCGCGATCGAGAACATGTTCCCGGTCAAGATGGCGGGCCGCTGGTTCGTGCCCTACACCCCGGGTTGGGATCCGACGTCGGCCGGCTTCGACGCGTACACGCTCGACGTGTCGCACTGCGCGGCCTCGCGCATCGATGCCCTGGACATGCTCGACAAGATGGGCGGCGGCCTCCGGCACGTGCATCTGGGCGACGGCACCGGCGAAGGCCGCGACGAGCACCTGGTGCCGGGCCGGGGCAACCAGCCCTGCGCCGAGGTGCTGCGGACGCTGGTGACGCGCGGGTTCACCGGTTCGGTGGCGCTCGAGGTCTCCACCCGGCGAGCGGCGTCGCGGGCCGCGCGGGAGGCGGACCTGCGCGAGTCGCTCGAGTTCGCCCGGCGCCACCTGGCGCCGACTGAGTTTCTGGCTCCGCTTCGCTCCGCGGGCGATCGCCCCCGTTAGGCCGAGGAGGAGGCGGGGCGATCGCGTCGAACGGCCCCGGCAGTTACGCGGGCGTGAGGTTGGCGGCTCGCTTGCGGGCCCGGTGGGCGGCCACGTGCGACCGCGTCGCGCACCGCTCCGAGCAGAAGCGGCGGCAGTTGTTGGAGGACGTGTCGAGGTAGACGTTTCCGCAGCGTTCGTCGGCGCAGATGCCGAACCGGGCGCTGCCGTACTCGCACAGCCAGACCGACAGGCCCCAGACGGCGCCGGCCAGGTATTCCGCGCTGACCGAGGCGCCGCGGCTGGTCACGTGCATGTGCCAGTCGCTGGCGTCGTGCCCGGAGATGCGTGGCTGCACCGGGAAGTTTTCCAGCAGCGTGTTCAGCTCGTTGACCGCCTCGGCGTCCCGGCCGGTGGTGCCCAGCTCGAAGACGTCGCGCAGCCGGCGCTGGGCGCGCCGCAGCGCCCCGAGGTCTTTCTCGGTGACGTGCTCGCTCATCCAGCCCTGGTCGTCGCCGAACAGCGCGCGCATCTCCGCGATGTCGCTCAGATCCGCGTTGACGAGGTCGACGGCGGTCCGGGCGTACTCATCGAAGTTCACCCGACAACGGTAGCCGCACCTCGCCGGGACGGACACGGTTGCTGCGACCGGCGCGGTTTCGGGCGATACCCTCGGCGCATGTTCCGTTCCGTCTTCCTGGCCGCCGCGGACTCGTCCCGCCTGGGGCGGCTGGTCTCCGCCGCCTCGATCAGCAAGAACGTGGCCCGTCGCTTCGTGGCCGGCGATGACATCGAGGCCGTGCTGAGCACGGCCCGCGAGCTGGCCGACGACGGGTTGGCGATCACCGTCGACCACCTGGCGGCCGAGACGGCCAACGCCGAGGACGCGCAGGCCACCCGGGAGGAGTACGTCGCACTGCTGGGCCGGCTGCGCTCGGCCGGGCTGACCCCGGCCGCCGAGGTGAGCGTCAAGCTGTCCGCGCTGGGCCAGCGGCTGGACGAGAAGACCGCGCTCGAGCACGCCCAGGCGGTGTGCGCGGCGGCGGCCGAGGCGGGCACGTCGGTGACCCTGGACGCCGAGGACCACACCACCACCGATTCGACCCTGGAGATCCTGGCCGAGTTGCGCAAGGAGTATCCGTCGACCGGGGCGGTGTTGCAGGCGCACCTGCGGCGGACCGAGGGGGATTGCCGCGAACTGGCCACCGCCGGGTCCCGGGTGCGGCTGTGCAAGGGTGCGTACGCCGAGCCCGAGTCGGTCGCGTTCACCGATCCGCTGGATGTCGACAAGTCGTTCGTCCGCTGCCTGAACATCCTGATGTCCGGCGAGGGCTACCCGATGGTGGCGACCCACGACCCGCGGCTGATCGCGATCGCCGAGGACCGGGCGCGCTGGTTCGACCGCTCCGCCGACGAGTTCGAGTTCCAGATGCTGTACGGGATGCGCACCGCCGAGCAGGCCCGGCTGGCGGCCGGCGGCGACGTGGTGCGGGTCTACCTGCCGTACGGCACGCACTGGTACGGCTACCTGCTGCGCCGCCTTGCCGAACGGCCGTCGCTCGGGGTGCGATTCGCCCGTGGAGTCCCCAAAAAGGGCTAAAACCGCACGTATCCGGCGTGTCGGCCTTGACTTTTTGTGGCCATTTCACGGAACGCATCGCGTTGGTCACATTCGTATCGATACCGTTCTGATGACACGCACGTAAGCCGCCGCGTCGCGAAGCCTGTCCGGTCGCGGCGGAGCGTGCCTGCGAAAGGATCGGTGCGAGGGATGACGGGTCCAGCCCAGACCGAGGAACGCCTCTCGGAGGTACGGTTCCTGACCGTGGCCGAGGTGGCCGCCCTGATGCGGGTTTCCAAGATGACCGTCTACCGGCTGGTGCACGGCGGCGACCTGACCGCCGTCCGGGTCGGCCGTTCGTTCCGCGTGCCGGAGCACGCGGTGCACGACTATTTGCGGGGCGCCTTCTCCCAGACCGCGTAACGCTCCGGGGGTCATTTGGGCCTGTCGTGGATCGGCCGGTACGCTGGTGCGGTTGGTTCCCGGTCCGCCACCCGCCGCTGCTTCGCGCGGCGACCAGATCGGGACGCCGTCCAGATCGGAGCCGGTGCGTGCCGAGCGGCACCCCGGGTCCGAGCCACATGGTTTCGAGAGGCAAATTCGTATGGGCTCCGTGGTCAAGAAGCGCCGCAAGCGTATGGCGAAGAAGAAGCACCGTAAGCTGCTGCGCAAGACCCGCGTCCAGCGTCGCCGTCTGGGCAAGTGACGGCCGGCCAGGGGTGATCTCCCCTGGCCCCCGCGCTTGCCGCATTCCGCTGCGTCGGAAGGTGCCTCTGTGGTGACCTCACCGCCTCGCGTCGTCGTGGTGACCGGCGTCAGCCGGCCGCTCGGCGCCCGGGTGGCCGCCCGTCTCGCCGCCGACCCGCGCATCGAACGCGTCGTCGGCCTGGATCCGCACGAGCCCCCGCCGGCCCTCCGGGCCGATCTGGCCGAGGTCGAGCTGATCCGGGCCGATGCCCGCGCGGCCGTCGGCGCCTTCATCGACCTCGGCGCCGAGGCGGTCGTGCACATGGCGGTCAGCAGCGCGCCCGACGCGCAGCACGGCGGCCGCCAGGCGATGAAAGAGCAGAACGTCATCGGCACGATGCAGCTGCTCGCCGCCGCTCAGGCCACGCCCGGCCTGCGCAAGCTGGTCGTGCGCTCGTCCACGGCCGCGTACGGCGCCTCGTTCCGCGATCCGGCCGTCTTCACCGAGGACACCGAGCCCCGGGCGGTCCCGCGCGGCTCGTTCGCCCGGGACATCCTGGACATCGAGGGGTACGTGCGCGGTTTCCGCCGCCGTCGCCCCGACGTGCCCGCGACCGTGCTCCGGTTCGCGCCGTTCATCGGCTCCGCGGCGACCACCACGCTCACCCGCATGTTCGCCCAGCCGTTCGTGCCGACCGTCTTCGGCCGCGACGCCCGGTTGCAGTTCGTGCACGTCGACGACGCCCTCGAGGTCCTGCACCGGTCGGTGATCGAGGACCATCCGGGCACCTTCAACGTGGCCGGCGCCGGGGTGCTCGCGCTCTCCCAGGCCGTGCGCCGGGCCGGCCGGATAGCCGTGCCGCTGCCCGAGGGCACCCTCTCCACCCTGCTCGCGCTGGCCCGCAACGTCGGGATCGGCGAAATCGGCCTCGATCAGATCGACCTGTTCGTGCACGGCCGGGTGGTGGACACCACCAAGCTGGTCCGCGAGTTCGGCTTCACCCCGCGGGACACCGCCACCGCGTTCGACGACTTCATCGCGGCGCACGCGAACGGCTCGTCGCTCACCGCCGACCGGCTCGAAGCGGCCGAGCAGGCGATCCTCGACGGCGTCCGTCGCGCCCGGGCCGCGATCAGCGAGAAGGAGCGGGAAAACGCATCCGCCGGGGGCGAGGCGCCGTGAGCCAGCACGAGTACCGTGACATGCTGCCCGGCCACGCCGATTTCCAGCTGCCCAAGCCGGCCGCGCCGGTCAAGGTGAACGGCCGGCGGCCCATCCCGGAGGTGCCGCAGATGAACGGTCATCCCGAGGAGCCGGCCGAGGCGGTGACGGCCGAGCCCAAGGACGCGGTCGACATCTGGGATCAGCGGGTCGCGAAAGGGCTGGCCTTCCTGCGCCGGCGACTGGCCGGGGCGTACGAGGTCGATGATTTCGGGTTTGATCCGGAGCTGACCGACGCGGTCTTCCATCCGCTGCTGCGCCTGCTGTATCACGACTGGTTCCGCACCGAGGTGTTCGGCGCCGAGCACCTGCCGACCGACGGCGGCGGCCTGGTGGTGGGCAATCACTCCGGGACGGTCGCGCTCGACGCGTTGATGCTGTCGGTGGCGATCCATGACCGTACGCCGGCGGCCCGGCACCTCCGGCTGCTCGGCGCCGACCTGGTGTTCCGCGTGCCGTTCCTGAGCGAGCTGGCCCGCAAGTCGGGCGCCACGGTCGCGTGTAACCCGGACGCGGAGCGGCTGATGAGCGGCGGCCAGTTGGTCGGCGTGTTCCCCGAGGGCTTCAAGGGCATCGGCAAGCGCTACGCCGACCGGTACAAGCTGCAGCGCTTCGGCCGCGGCGGGTTCGTCTCGGCGGCGCTGCGCACCGGCACCCCGATCGTCCCGGTGGCGATCGTCGGCGCCGAGGAGACGTACCCGCTGCTCGCCGACGTGAAGCCGCTGGCGCGGCTGCTCGGCCTGCCGTATTTCCCGATCACCCCGACCTTCCCCTGGCTGGGGCCGCTCGGGATGGTGCCGCTGCCGAGCAAGTGGCTGATCCAGTTCTGCCCGCCGATCCCGACCGCGCATCTCACCGAGCACGCGGACGACCCGATGGTGGTCTACAACCTCGCCGATCAGGTCCGCGAGACGATCCAGGCGACGCTGCTGGAGCTGCTCGAGAAGCGGCCCGATCCGTTCGGGATCTGACGCAAGTCGCCTATAGTGACAGGTGAGGGGCGGGTCCGGTAATTCCCGGCCACCGCCCCTCGCCATGTGCTCTCCGGAACCGGGTCAGTTGCTCCCGAAGATGCCGCCGAGCACCCCGTCGAGCCCGCTCTCACCGGTGCCGGCGTCGGTGGTGGCGTCAACGGCCGGCGTCTCCGAGGTGACCGGCGTGCCGCCGGGCGGCAGGGCCGGCGCGGATGAAGAGGCCGACGCGTCCGGGGTCGCGGTCGGGTTTGCCCGCTCGGTCTTGACCTTCGACCCCAGGGAGTCACGGGCGCCTACCTTGCCGCTGTGCCCGTTGGTCTTGCCGGTGGCCGTGCCGGCCGCGCTGGTGGTGCAGTCGCGCAGCTTCGGGCCGAGCTCGTCGGCGCCGGCCGACAGCACCGTCGAGCAGTTCAGCCCGGCCCGCAGGTCGTCGGCGCGCCGGCCGACCGCGTCCAGCAGCGCCAGCGACGACGCCGCCCGCTCCCGGTTGGCCGGGCTCAGCCTGTTCAGCACCGGCATCAGCGTCTGGCGCTGCCGGTCGACGAACGCGTCGACGGTGGCCAGCGGCTTGACGTCGCGCCGGGCGACCGCCGAGGTGTGCAGCAGCCGTACGCCCTTGCGGGTGTCGTTGTCCATGTCGTCGAGCACCCCGCCGAAGCCGGCCGCGTCGCCGGCCATCGAGGCCGCCTCGGTGAGCCGGGTCCGGGCGAAGTCCAGCGAGAGCTGGCCGCGGCTGACGTCCGAGCCGGCCATCGCCAGCTGGGCGCGCTCGGTGGAGCGCTTGACCCCGTACAGGGCGTCGCCGGGCGACGCGTTCTCGCTGGCCGCGGAGATGCCGGAGACCGCCAGCGCGCCGGCGGCGACGCCGATCACGATCGCGCCGCGCGCCCGGATCCGCCGGCCGCCACGGCCGATGACCAGGCCCCGCACCCCGTGGGACGCGGGCGCGGCGACCGGCGCCGGCTCCTCGGGGAAGTCCCCGATACCGTCCCGCTCGGCGGTGGCGACCAGCATCGCCCGCAGTCCGACACGGAACTCGGAATCGACCGGGATCTCGGGGCGCGCGCCCCGCAGGCTGCGTCCGATGGCGACCAGTTCGGCGAGCCGCTCGTCGGCGGGCTCGTGGCTGTGCGGCCGGGCGCCGATGTTCTGGCTGCCGGTGTTCTGGCTGCCCGTGTTCTGGCCGCTCGGGTTCTGGTCGAGAAGCTCCGCGAAGCGCTCGGCGCTCCGCCGTTCCAGGAAATTCAAGTTCACCGCGGGCACCTCCCCTCGCTCGTGAGTGTCTCGTCGGCAGCGTCGCCGACGGTCGCGACGATGCCGATGGCCGCGAAGGCCGCCCGGGGTCGCACCCGGACAAACGCGTGAGGCTCAGCCCCGGTTACGGGGACGCACGGCCGATATCGGGAAACGTTGATCGACTGTCGGGTCACCACTGGAACCCTTCGGGCAGCAGCCGGGCGAGCGCCCGGACGGCCCGGTACTGAAGGGCCTTGATCGCGCCCTCGTTCTTGCCCATGGTCTGCGCGGTCTCGGCGACCGAGAAGCCTTGCAGGAAGCGGAGCACGATGCACTCCTGCTGCTCCGGGTTGAGCTGCTTGACCGCGGTGAGCAGGGCGACGTTGGTGATGTGGTCGACCACGGCCGATTCCGGGCTGCCCTCCGGCCCGCGGTCCTCCCGGTCCGCGTCCAGCACGTCGCCGGTGGTGACCTCGAGGCGGTAGCGGCCCGACTTGAAGTGGTCGGCGACCAGGTTGCGGGCGATGGTGACCAGCCAGGCGCCCAGGTCGCGGCCCTGCCAGGTGAAGCTGCCGATCCGCTTGAGCGCGCGCAGGAAGGTGTCCGAGGTCAGGTCCTCGGCCAGCTGCCGGTTGCCGACCCGGAAGTAGACGAACCGGAAGACGGTGTCCATGTACCGGTCGTAGATCAGCCCGAACGCCTCGGCCTCGCCGGCCTGGGCCCGCTCGACCAGCGCCCACACCTCGGCCGCGGCGTCGCCCGGGTCGGGGCGGGCACCGTACTTGGGCGGCTCGGCCTTGGGCGTCTCAGTCTCGGTCGGCGGCCCGGTGGTGCTCTGCGCCGGCACGACCACGGTCAGGTCGCCGGCCGGGCTCTCCGGCAGGTTGCTGCGCTGTCCCGCGGTGGGTTGCGCGGGCATCGCCGGCCGCCCGGGCGCGGTGACGCGGCCGCTGCCCGGAATGGGTTTGGCGTTGCCGTTGGGCGGGATACGGACTCCGGGCGACTCGTTGACGTGCCGGCGGTTGCCGGTGCGTTTGGCGCCGTCCCCGCTGATCATCGAGTCGACGGACTGTCGCAGGGCGCTCAGCCCCGCGTTGACGGCCAGGTGGTACGGGTCCCCGGCGTACACATGACTCACTGCGCCTCCTCAACCCGGCGGTTCTGGTCCGACCGCACATCCGTCCCGCCAGGCGTGGACGTGCGACGATTCCGTGCTTTTTGTGGCACAGCGGCCTCCTCGGGATGAGGGGTGATCACTCATAGCAAAACGGGTGGGGCGGCCCACAAAAAGTCGGTCCAACCTCACCCAGGGCTGTGGAGTCCGTTACACAGACGCGAAGTATCACGGACACCGAACACACGGAGTCGCACACCGTGTGCGCTGCGCGAAAATAGTACGAAGTGGCGCACACAAGGCACAAGGAACGTCTGCCACGATGGGGGACGGGGCTCTCCGGGTGCGTTTCTTCCTGAGTGACCTGCTCGATGAGCATCGATGTCGACCCGTTGCAGCACTCGATGGCCGGTTGGTATGGGTTGGTTGACCGGTTTGCG
>NZ_JOJL01000030.1 GCF_000721705.1 Actinoplanes subtropicus | reverse complement strand
GCAGGCCGATCGCGAAGCCCTGCCAGACCACCTCCACGCCGGCCAGCTGCAGGCCGTTGCGGAAGACACCGACGATCAGCGCACCGATCAGGGTGCCGATCACGCTGCCCCGGCCGCCGAACAGGCTGGTCCCGCCGAGCACCACCGCGGTGATCGAGTCGAGGTTGTACTCGGTGCCGACGTTCGGGCTGGCCGACGCGAGCCGGCCGATCAGGATCCAGCCGCCGATCGCGTAGAGCAGGCCGGCCACGGTGTAGACCGAGAACAGCACCCGGCCGGTCTGGATGCCGGCCAGCCGCGCGGCCTCGACGTCGTCGCCGGTCGCGTAGACGTGCTTGCCCCAGGCCGTACGGGAAAGGGCGTAGAAGAAGTACCCGAAGAGCAGCAGCATGATGATCGAGCCGTAGGTGAGCTGGAAGCTCCCGATCGGGAACGACTCGCCGGTCCAGGTCATCAGCGCCGGCATGTCCGTGCCGCGGACCGTCTGCGACTGGCTGACCACCGAGTTCAGCGAGAAGAAGATGGTCAGCGTGCCGAGCGTGACGATGAACGGCGGCAGCTTGATCCTCGTGACCAGCGTGCCGTTGATCGCGCCCATCGCCGTTCCGCAGGCCAGCCCGAGGATCAACGCGAGCACGCCGGGCATGCCGGCCTTGGTGCAGAAGTTGGCCATCAGGATCGACGAGAAGACCGCGATCGCGCCGGCCGACAGGTCGATGCCGGCGGTCAGGATGATCAGCGTCTGCCCGAGGGCGAGCGTGGCGATGACCGTGACCTGTTGGAGGACCAGGGAGAGGTTGGTCGCGGTGAGGAATCGGCCGTTGACGATGGAGAACGCGATGATCGCCACGATCAGCACGGCCAGCGGCCCGAGGACCGGGTTGGCGTGCAGGGCGTGTTGGACGCGCAGGCCGAACGAGTCGTGCCGGCGCACGTCGAAATCAGCGGTGGCGGTTGCCATGTTTCACCCCCAGCAGTTCTGCTTGCCCCACGTGGAATCCTTCGCGTCCACGCCGGCCTGCGGGTCGTCGGTGATCAGTTGGGTACCGGTGTCGTAGAAGTCCTTGCCGGGCGTCGGCTGCGGCTTGGTGCCATCTTTGGCGTACGCGGCGATGGCCTCGACGCCGAGCTGCGCCATCTTCAGCGGGAACTGCATCGACGTGGCCCCGATGATGCCCTTCGAGACGTTGTCCACGCCCGGGCAACCGCCGTCGATCGAGACGATGGTGATGTCCTTGGTCTTGCCGGCGTTCTTGATGGCCTGGTACGCGCCGGCCGCCGCGGGCTCGTTGATCGTGTAGACCAGGTTGATCGACGGATCCTTCTGCAGCAGGTTCTCCATGGCCGTACGCCCGCCGTCCTCGGCGCCGTCGGTGACGTCGTGCCCGGCGATCCGCGGGTCGTTCTCGTCGCCGATCTTGTTGGGGTCGCCGACCTGGATGCCGAAGCCGTCGAGGAAGCCCTGGTCGCGCTTGACGTCGACGGAGACCTGGTTGGCGTTGAGGTCCAGCATGGCGATCTTCGCCTGCTTGTTCTCCTTGGCGAACTTCGCCTTCGCCCACTGGCCGATCAGCTTGCCGGCCTGGTAGTTGTCGGTGGCGAAGGTGGCGTCGGCGGCGTTCGGCGGATCGACCGGGGTGTCCAGCGCGATCACCAGCATCTTCTGCTGATGCGCCTTGTCGATCGAGGGCACGATCGCCTTGGAGTCGTTGGGGGTGATCAGGAAGCCCTTGGCGCCGTACGACATCAGGTTCTCGATCGCCTGCACCTGGGATTCGTTGTCGCCGTCCTGCTTGCCGGCGAAGGTCTGCAACTCGACGCCCTGCTTCTTGGCCTCGCTCTGGGCGCCCTTCTTCATCTGGACGAAGAACGGGTTCGTGTCGGTCTTGGTGATCAGCCCGACGACGTCCTCGCCGGACCCTCGGTTGCAGGCGACGGTCGAGCCGAGCACCAGCGTCATCACGCAGCCGGCGGCCACCATCCTTCCGATACGGGACATGTCAGCTCCCAACCGATTTAGCCCCATCCGACCGCCCCGCCCACCGCCCAAGAGTCGTCTGAAGGCCATCTATCTGGGACAAACGTTGCTTGGCAGTAGACGCCCGGGCACCTTCTATGTCAACAATGAGTTTCCGTGGCGTTGCGTTTAGTGATCTTCATTGACGGAGGTCGATCGTGACGATCGGGGTGCTGATCGAAGACGTGTCCCATCCCTTCTCGGCCGCCCTGCATCGGGCCGTCACCGAGGCGGCGGACGCGCGCGGCGTCCAGGTGATCACCGGCAACCTCGGCTCGACCCGGGAACGCCGGCTCGCGGCGGCCTTCGCGCGGAAAACGGATGGCTTGATCCTCGCGCCGATCGCCGCCGACCAAGGCCATTTATCCGGATTTGTCGGGCCGGTGGTCTTCGTGGACCGCGGACCCGCCGGGCTGGCCGGCGACATGATCGTGTCGACCAACGTGGCCGGGGCGGCCGCCGCCACCCGTCACCTGATCTCGCACGGGCACCGCCGGATCGCGTACCTGGGAGATTTGCGGAGGCTGACCACGGCGCGCGACCGGCACCGGGGTTACCTGCGGGCGCTCGGCGGCCGGCCCGGCCCGGTGGCGCACGACGTCCGCGACGCTCCGGCGGCCGAGCGGGCCACGCTCGCGATGCTGCGCGCCGCCGACCCGCCCACCGCCATCTTCGCGGCCCGGCACGTGATCACCATCGGCGTGCTGCGGGCGCTGCGGCGCCTCGGCCGGCAGCACGAGATCGCCCTGGTCGGCTTCGACGACTTCCCCCTGGCCGACCTCCTCGACCCGCCGGTCACCGTGGTCGCCCAGGACCCGTCGCGGATGGGCCGGACCGCCGCGACCACCCTCTTCGACCGGCTCGACGGCGACACGGGCCCGCCACGCGAGATCAGAATCCCGACGACCCTGATCCCGCGCGGCAGCGGAGAGATCGACCGTTAGGGTCCTTACAAATTCGTCATGCGCTCGATGTGCTCGGGGTAGCGGCCGCCCTGGATGTCGATCTGAGCGGCGGCGCGGTCGAGGTCGGCCACCTCGTCGGCGGTCAACTCGACGGTGACGGCGCCGATGTTCTCCTCGAGGCGCTCCAGACGGCGGGTGCCGGGGATCGGGACTATCCATGGGCGCTGGGCCAGCAGCCAGGCCAGCGCGATCTGCGCGACGGTGGCGTTCTTGCGGCCGGCCACGGCACCCAGCAGGTCGACCACGGCCTGGTTGGCGGCCCGCGCCTCGGCCTCGAAGCGGGGGATCGTGCCCCGGATGTCGCCCGGCGTGAAGGTGGTGTTCTGGTCGATGGCGCCGGTGAGGAACCCCTTGCCGAGCGGGCTGTAGGGCACCAGCCCGATGCCGAGTTCGGCGCACATCGGCAGGATCTCCGCCTCGGGCCGCCGCCACCACAGCGAATACTCGTTCTGCAGCGCGGTCACCGGCTGCACGGCGTGCGCCCGGCGGACGGTCGCCGCCGCGGCCTCAGACATGCCGAAGTGCCGTACCTTGCCGGCCTCGATGAGTTCCTTGACCGCCCCGGCCACGTCCTCGATCGGCACCTCGGGATTGACCCGGTGCTGGTAGAACAGGTCGATCCGATCGGTCCGCAGCCGCTCGAGCGAGGCGTCGGCGACCCGCTTGATGTCATCCGGCCGGCTGGACAGCCCGGTCTGCTTCCCGTCGGCGTCGAAGGCGAACCCGAATTTGGTCGCGATGACCACCTGATCGCGTACGGGCTGCAGCGCCTCGCCGACCAGTTCCTCGTTGACGAACGGCCCGTACACCTCGGCCGTGTCGAAGAAGGTGACCCCGCGATCGACGGCCGCCCGCAGCAGCGCGATGTTGGCGTCGCGCCCGGGACCCGGGCCGTAGCTCTGACTCATCCCCATGGCCCCGAACCCCAGGGCCGAGACCTCGAGCCCGTTGCCAAGAATGCGCGTCTGCACGTCGTTCCCTCCAAAGTCCGATACCGCCGACGCTATAGCGGGCCGACGGGGCCGAGGGAGGTTCTGGTGTTACCTCCCACCGGCGGCACGGTCCAAGATTGGTCACGCTTTTCGCCCGGGTGTCCTCTTGCGGCGCGGGCCGGGCGTGAGGACGCTGTGGACACTGACAGACGGCGTGACGAAAGGGTCGGGAAAATGGCGTGGACCACGGCGAAATGGCGTGCCGTCGTGCTCGATTTTCTGGAGCGGGCGGGCTGGTCGGCCGGTGAGGTTTTCTTCGCGACACTGCTGGCCGGCGGCACCGCCGCGTCGGTCACCAACCTGCCGTGGGCCTACTCGCTGACGCTGGCGGCCAGCGCGGCGGTGTCCTCGATCATCCTGACGGCGCTGCAGTACCTGGCCAAGCAGACGAACCTGTCGTTCTGGCCCGACCTGCTGGTCCGCCTGGCCAAGACCTTCCTCGGCTCGCTGAGCGCGTCCTTCGCCGCCGCCAAGGTCTTCGACATCGCGACGTTCCACTGGAGCGCCGCCCTCAACGTAGCCGTCCTGGCCACCCTGGCCGCCCTCGGCAAGGGCCTGCTGGCCCGCCAGCCGGCCATCCTGGCAACCCCCGCCGGCGCGCCCGTTTCGGTGCCCGCAGGTGCGCCCGTTTCGGTGCCCGCCGGCGCACCCGCGACTGCGCCCGCCGGTGCAGCGGCCCCGGCCGAGGCGGCCGCCGCGACGGTGCCGGCCGCGCAGGCCAACCCGTCCACCCTGCCCACGCACACCTATGTCGAGGCGGTCAAGCCGTAGGTCGGTTTTAACCACTCACGCAGAATGAAGGGCCAGGGGCAGCGTCAGCTGGGCCCCTGGCCCGGCCTCGGCGTGAGCTGCGGTCTGCACCATGCAACCAGGCACGACATGAATTTGATCTAGAATTTGATCTTGGGCGAGAAAACTAAGCCCCCCAGCCGGCTTGGGTGCCGCCTACTCGGTCCGCGATGATTTTTTCGTCGTAGCCGCTTCGTTTGTAGGCGGCGACCGGGTCCGGGTCGAGGCCGGCGTCGGCGCGGACCTCGGCGAGCAGCGGGCGGACGTCGGTGTTGTAGGCGTCCATGAAGACCGCGTTGGCCTCCAGGACGTCGCCCGCGTTCTGCGCCGCGAACAGCGCGTCGCGGTCGACCAGCAGGGCCTTCGCGGTCGCCTCCTGGACGTTCATCACGGAGCGGATGATGGCCGGGATCTTGCGCTCGATGTTGTGGCACTGATCGAGCATGAAGGCGATGCCGTAGGCCGGGTCGAGGGCGTCGGCGCGGACGATCTCGTACATGATGCGGAACAGCTGGAACGGGTCCGCGGCGCCGACCATCAGGTCGTCGTCGGCGTAGAAGCGGCTGTTGAAGTCGAAGGCGCCGAGCTTTCCGGCGCGCAACAGGAACGCGACGATGAACTCGATGTTGGTGCCGGGGGCGTGGTGGCCCGTGTCGATGCAGACGGTGGCCTTTTCGCCGAGGGAAAGGCAGTGCGCGTACGACGTTCCCCAGTCCGGGATGTCGGTGGCGTAGAAGGCCGGCTCGAACAGCTTGTACTCGAGCACGATGCGCTGGCCGTCGCCGAGCCGGTCGTAGGTCTCGCGCAGCGCCTCGGCCATCCGGTCCTGGCGGGTGCGCAGGTCGTCCTGGCCGGGGTAGTTGATGCCGTCGGAGAACCAGAGCTTGAGGTCCCGCGAACCGGTCCGGTCCATGATGTCGATGGCCTCGAGCAGGTGGTCGGTGGCCTTGCGGCGGATCCCCCCGCCGGGGTTGGTGACCGAGCCCAGCTTGTAGTCGTCGTCCTGGAAGACGTTGGTGTTGATCGCACCGATCTCGACGCCCTGCTCTTGCGCATAGGCGGAAAGGGCGGCGTAGTCGTCCACCTTGTCCCACGGGATGTGCAGCGCGACCGAGGGCGCCACGCCGGTGAACCGGTGCACGGTCGCGGCGTCGGCGATCTTCTCCTCCGGGTTGCGCGGCACCCCGGGCTGGGCGAACACCTTGAAGCGGGTGCCGGAGTTCGCGTAGCCCCAGGACGGGGTCTCGATGCGCTGCGCGGCGAGCGCACGCTTGACCGCAGCCAGGTCAGTCATCACGGATCACTTCTCTTCTGGTTCTTCTGCGAGGTGGAACACCTCGGTCAGCAGCGGGAAGCCCTCGGTCGGCGTGGTACCGGCGAAGAACTGCGCCATCTCCGCCTGCCACCGGGTGTTGACGTCCAGCGCCGCCATTGCCGCCTGGGACGCCGCTAGGTCGTCCGCCTCCACATAGCCGATCAGCAGGCCGTCGGAGCGCAGGAAAAGGGAGTAGTTGCGCCAGCCGGTGGCCCGAAGTGCGTCCTGCATCTCGGGCCACACGGACTGGTGCCGCTCCACGTACTCCGCCATCCGTTCGGGACGGACCTGGAGGTGGAAGCAGTAACGAGGCATGAAATCAGAAGTTGAACTTGTCGATGTTGTCGGCGGTGAACTCGGTGGGCGGGCCGAGGACGACCTCGCCGTTCGCGCCGACGGTGTAGGCGCCGAGCTTGCCGGCGGTGAACTTGTCGCCCTGGGCGCCGGTGATCTGACCGGAGGCGAGCGCGGCGCCGGCGTAGGCGGCCAGGTAGCCGATGTCGGCCGGGTTCCACAGGGCGAACTTCTTGACCGTGCCGTCCTTGACGTACTGGCGCATCTGGTTCGGCAGGCCCAGCCCGGTCACGGCGACCTTGCCCTTGTACGACGAGGAGCCGATGTAGCGGGCGGCCGCGGCGATGCCGACCGTGGTCGGGGCGACGATGACCTTCAGGTTCGGGTACGACTGCATCAGGCCCTGGGCCTCCTGGAAGGACTTCTGGTCGTCGTCGTTGCCGTAGGCGACCTTGACCAGCTTGAGCTTGCTGTACTCGGGCTTGGCCAGTTCGGTCTTCATCACCGCGATCCAGGAGTTCTGGTTCGTGGCGTTCGGCGTCGCGGAGAGCACCGCGATCTGCCCACCGTCGGCGCCGGCCTGCTCCAGGGCCATCTTCGCCAGGGACTCGCCGATGCCCTCGGTGGTGGCCTGGTTGATGAAGATGTCCCGGCAGGCCTTGGAGGCGTCCGAGTCGAACGTGACGATCTTGATTTTCGCGGAGCGGGCCTGGTTCAGCGAGGGGCAGACCGCGTTCGGGTCGTTCGCCGCGATCACGATGACGTCCTGCTGCTGCTGGATCAGCGTGTTGATGTAGGAGACCTGGGATGAGGCCGAGGCGTCGTTCGGGCCGACCTTCTTGTACTCGCCCTGCAACTCCTTGACCGCCGCTTCACCGCCGGAGGTCTCCACATCGGAGTACGGGTTGTTCAACTGCTTCGGCAGGTACGCGATCTTCAGGCCGGTCTTCAGCTGTGCGTTCGGGTTCGCGCTGGCCGCGGTCTGCGCGCCGCCGCCGGTGTCCGAGGAGTTCTTCTTGGTCGTGCCACCACAACCGGCGACGGCGAGCGTCAGGATCGAGGCCGCCGAAATGGTGACGGCCAAGCGGTGTCGCAACATGCTGGCTCCAAACGATCTACTGAGCGGCGGACTGGCGGAGCCGACGGCGCTGCCAGTTGCCGCGAACGGTGGTGACGATGTTGGGAAGCAGGACGGACAGCACGAGCAGGGCGCCCGTGACGATGTTCAGCGCCTGCCCGGAGACGTCTTCCAGGCGCAGCGCGTTCTGCAGCGCGGTCAGCAGCACCACGCCGGCGAGGACGCCGGGCAGGCTGCCCTTTCCGCCGAAGATCGACACGCCGCCCAGCAGGACGGCCGCGACCACGGCGAGCTCGAGCCCGGCGCCGTTGTCCGCGCGGGCACTGGAGTAGCGCAGCGTCCACAGCACCCCGACCAGGCCGGAGACCGCGCCGCTGACGACGTACAGCCAGAGTTTGGTACGGGCGACCCGGATCCCGGAGAAGTGCGCGGCCTGCGCGTTGGCGCCGATGGCGTACAGCGCGCGGCCGACCGGGGTGGCGTGCAGGATCACCCCGAACACGACCGCCATCGCGATGATCGGGATCAGGACGTTCGGGATGCTGCCGTCCCCGAGGGTGCCGGTGACCCAGCCGGTGAAGTTGAACGGGAAGTCGGCCACCGCGGAGTCGCCGAGCACGACGAAGGCGAGGCCGCGGTAGAGGGCCAGGGTGCCGATGGTGACCGCGAGCGAGGGCAGGCCCAGCCCGGTGATCAGGAAGCCGTTGAGCGCCCCGGCGACCGCGCCGATCACGATGCAGAGTGGGATGATCGTCTGGATCGCCATGTCGTGGTTCCAGAGCCAGCCCATCAGCGAGCTGGTCAGCCCGAGGACGCTGGCCACCGACAGGTCGATCTCGCCGGTGATGATGATGAAGGTCATCGGCAGCGCGACCAGGATGATCGGCATCAGGTCGAGCACCATGAAGGTGAAGTTCCGGCTGGTGCCGAAGTTGTCGACGACGACCGACGCGACGATCAGCACCAGCACGGTCAGCAGGATGATGATGCTGTCCCAGCTCGCCAGCTTCTTAAACATGCGCGTCCCTCTTCCGCAGCGAGCGGGCGATCCGCACGGCGACCAGCCGGTCGGCGCAGATGGCCAGGATGATCAGCGCGCCGACGATGGCCTGCTGCCAGAACTGGTTGATGTCGAGCACCGCGAGGGCGCTGCTGATCACCGTGAGCAGCAGCGCGCCGAGGCCGGCGCCCCAGACCGTGCCGCTGCCGCCGAAGACCGCGACGCCGCCGACCACCACCGCGGCGACCACGTTCAGCTCGTAGCCGGTGCCGGCGCTCGCGTCGACGGTGCCGAACCGGGCGGCGAACAGCACCCCGGCCAGGCCGGCCAGCGCGCCGGAGAGGACGAACGCGCCGAGCAGGTTGCGGGCGACCTTGATGCCGGCCAGTTCGGCGGCCTGCGGGCTGGAGCCCATCGCGTACAGCTCGCGGCCGACCCGGTAGTTGCGCATCACCAGGGTGGCGCCGCCGACCACGAGCAGTGCGATCAGCACCAGCCAGGGGATGCCGAGCAGGCTGTCGTTGGCGAAGTTCAGGAAGTGCGCCGGCAGCTTGTCCGCGTTGACCTGGGAGCCGCCGGCCCACTGGTAGGTGATGCCGCGGTAGATGTAGAGCGTGCCCAGGGTGACGACCAGCGCCGGGACCTTGCCGTAGCGGACCAGCACGCCGTTGAGCAGGCCCGCCACGGCGCCGACGGCGAGGCCGACGAGGATGGCGACGATCATCGGCAGGCCCTGGTGGTCGCTCATCATGGTGGCGGCCGTCCAGGCCGAGATGCCGAGGACCGAGCCGACGCTGAGGTCGATGTTCCGGGTGATCACGACGATCGCCTGGCCGGTGGCCATGACCGCGAGGATCGCCGTGTTCAGCAGGTTGTCGCGGATGCTCTGGCCGGAGAGGAACCTCGGGTTGTTGATCGTCGTGTAGAGGACCAGTAGCGCGAGGGCGAGGAGGATGCCCAGTTCGCGGGTTTTGAGGAGGTTCATGGTTGGCTTTCGCGGCTTTTGTAAGGCAAGGGGCGTCATGCCGCAACCTCCTGGCCCATGGCTGCGTACATAACGGACTCTTCGGTCGCTTCGGCGCGGGTGAGGGTGGCGGCCACCCGCCCTTCCCGGAGAACCACGATCCGGTCCGCCATGCCCAGCACCTCGGGCAGCTCGGACGAGACCATGACGACCGCGAGACCGTCGGCGGCCAGCGACGACATCAACCGGTGCACCTCGGCCTTGGTGCCGACGTCGATGCCGCGGGTCGGCTCGTCGACGATCAGCAGCTGCGGGGCGGTGGCCAGCCACTTGGCGAGCACCACCTTCTGCTGGTTGCCGCCGGAGAGGGTGCCGACCGCGTCGGAGAGCTTGCCCAGCTTGGTCTGGAGCTTCTCGGCCCAGGTGGCGGCGGCCCGCTTCTCCGCGCCGCCGAAGAGCAGGCCCAGCCGGGCGAGCTTGCGGGCGCGGGGGAGCGTGATGTTGCGCTCGATCGACAGGTCCATGATGAGGCCCTGCTGGCGGCGGTCCTCGGGGACGAGGGCCATGCCGGCGGCCATCGCCGCGCGGGGGTTGCCTGGTTTGAGGCGTTTGCCGCGTATTTTCACCGCGCCGGAATCGTACGGGTCCACCCCAAAGACGGCTTGCATCACCTCGGACCGGCCGGCCCCGACGAGCCCGGCCAGCGCGACGATCTCGCCGGCTCGCACCTCGAACGAAATGTCGCGGAAAATGCCCTCTCGCGACAGGTTCTCCACGGAAAGCATGACTTCGCCGGGCGTAACGTCCTGCTTGGGGAAGAGCGCGCTCAGATCGCGCCCGACCATCCGCCGGATCATGTCGTCGACGGTGAGGTCGGCGACCAGCTCGGTGGCGACGTGCTTGCCGTCGCGCATGATGGTGACCCGCTCGCAGAGCTCGGTGATCTCCTCGAACCGGTGCGAGATGAACAGGATCGCGGCGCCCTCGTCGCGCAGCGACCGGACCACCGCGAACAGTCGCTCGACCTCGACCCCGGAGAGCGCGGCGGTCGGCTCATCCATGATCAGGACGCGGGCCTCGCTGGTCATCTGGTTGTTTCTGGGGTTTTCCGCCGCGGGTAGGTTCAGCGCCTTGGCGATCTCGACCAGCTGCTGGTCGGCGATGGACAGGCCGCGGGCCGGGCGGGTCGGGTCGATGTGCACGCCGAGCCGGGCGAACAGCCGGTCGGCGTTGGCGTGCATGGCCTTGCGGTCGATCTGGCGCAGCCTGGTCAGCGGCTGGTTGCCCATCGCGATGTTCTCGGCGACGGACAGGTCGGGGAAGAGCGTGGGCTCCTGGTAGATGACCGCTATGCCGGCCGCCTTGGCGTCCGCCGGGCCGGCGAAGTCGACATCCGCCCCGTTCACCCGCAGCGTTCCGGTGTCCGGCCGGTGCACCCCGGCCAGCATCTTGACGATCGTGGATTTGCCGGCGCCGTTCTCGCCGACGAGGGCGTGCGCCTCGCCGCTGTACAGCGGGAAGCTCACGCCCTGCACGGCCGCGACGGCGCCGAACGACTTCGTCACGTCGTGGACCTCGAGCAGGGCAATTGCCTCTGCCACGAGCCACCTCCCGAAGCAGCAGTTGAAATGTTTCACAAACGTAGGTGGCCCCCATCACAGCTGTCAAGCACAGGATCGCAACAGCACGGAAACATGGACCCTCCGCAGGTGAGCGGTACCGTAGGATGCTGCTTCAACGTTTCAACGGGAGGTTCAGGTGCTGAACGGCAGGACGCCGTCCGTGAAGGACGTGGCCGCGGCCGCAGGTGTCTCGCTCGGCACCGTCTCGAACGTCATGAACCGTCCCGAAGTGGTCAGCGCGCGCACCCGCGAGCGGGTCGAGCGGGCGATGGCCGAGCTGGGCTTCGTGCGCAACGAGTCGGCCCGCCAGCTGCGCGCCGGCACCAGCCGCACGCTGGCGTACGTGATGCTCGACGGCACCAACCCGTTCTTCCACGACGTGGCCCAGGGCATCGAGCTCGCCGCCGAGGACGCCGACCTG
Organism: Actinoplanes subtropicus; assembly: GCF_000721705.1. GTDB lineage: Bacteria > Actinomycetota > Actinomycetes > Mycobacteriales > Micromonosporaceae > Actinoplanes > Actinoplanes subtropicus. The sequence goes on along the minus strand of NZ_JOJL01000030.1, from coordinate 81,948 downwards.
TCGCTGTTCATCTGCAACAGCAACAGCCGCCCCGAGCGGGAGGAGGCGCACCTCGACCGGCTCCTGCAACAGCGCGTCCAGGGCATCCTGATCACCCCGGTCAACCCCGACGCGCCGCACCTGGACGAGCTGTCCCGCCGCGGCGTCCCGCTGGTGATCGTCGACCGCCGCCGCGTCGATGAGAACTGCTGCTCGGTCGCGGTCGACGACGTGCACGGCGGCCGGGTCGCCATCGAGCACCTGACCGAGCAGGGCCACACCCGGGTGGCGGTGATCGGCGGCCCCGAGTCGCTCGGCCAGGTCCGTGAGCGGCTGCAGGGCGCCCGCGAGGTGTGGGAGGAGCTGGGCCGCTCCGCCGACGACCTGATCTACCTGCCCACCGAGGCGATGACCGTCGCGGAGGGACGGTCGGCGGGCGAGCGCCTGGCCGGCCTACCCGCCCGGCGCCGCCCGACCGCGGCGTTCTGCGCCAACGACCTGCTCGCGCTCGGCCTGCTGCAGCAGGGCATCGGCGCCGGCCTGCGAGTCCCGGAAGACCTGGCAATCGTGGGCTTCGACGACATCGAGTTCGCAGCCGCTGCCGCTGTCCCGCTGACCTCGGTGCGCCAGCCTCGGCAGGAGCTGGGCCGCGCGGCCGCTCAGCTGGTACTCGACGAGGCCACCAACCCGGCCCACGAACACCAGCAGCTGTTCTTCACCCCCGAGCTGGTGGCCCGAGCCTCAACCCGGACAAAGGGCTGAGATCACGAGCCAGGGGTGCCCAAGGCGTGAGCGGCGGCAGTGAGGGCGACCCAACGCCTGGGCCGGCCTGCCCGAGTTGCAGCTCCGCCCGGATGCGGGCGGCACGGGGTCGGGACGGCAGCCAGGTCGCCGCGTGAGGCGGGGGCCTGGCTCGCCCTCGTACATGGGGAAGTCTCTAGAAGCGCGAGTGCTGGATCGTCTGGATGGACAGCATCGCGGTCAAACGGGCCGTAACCGGGCGGGCCTCCAGGTGCAGGCGGGCGATGTTCAAGCCGCTGTCGCCGATCACCGCTAGCAGGGCCAGATCGCCGACGGCGTAGACGGCCAGATACCCGCCCTGGTTGCGGATCGTGACCTCGCTGAAGGCGCCCTGCTGAAGGGCCGCTCCACAGGTGCGGCTGATGCCATGCGCCCCGGCGGCCAGGGCGGCGATGTCGTTCGGCTCGGCGCTGGTCATCGTGTCGTGCAGGATCAGCAGGCCGTCGACGCCGGCAATGACGCAGCCGCTCACCCCGGTCACCTGATGCCGCAGTGCGGCCAGCTCGCTTCGGACGGCCTGATACGGGTCAGAGCTCGCGATCTGCACGGGGATCTCTCCAAGACTTCAGAGGCGGCGGAGGGTGGCGAGAATGCGGTCGAGAACGTCCGCGTCCGCGGAGTACGGCTGGTTGAGCAGGGTGAAGGCGGTGGGCGGCGGCGGGACGGGCACTGCCTCGGCCTCCAGGAGCACGCGGAACTCGTGCCGGGCCATCGCCAGGTTGGCGTCCGAGCGGCGCAGTGCCAGGTGCGCCACCCGGGCGGTGCCGTCGGCGACGATCCGTACGAGGTGGAACTCGTCAGTGCTGGTCAGGATGACGTCGCCGAGTTCGCTCAGCGACACCAGGCCGGCGGCGGCGCGGGCCAGCGACACCACCGACACGGCCTCGTCGGTGCCGGGCGCGGCGTCGCCGGCCCACCACAGCACCGCCGGGCCGTCCGGATCGAGCAGGCACACCGAGCGCGCGCCGGGGATCCCCAGCGCGTTCTCGAGTGGCGGCCGATCCAGCGTCGTGGTCATCCGTCGAGGCCGGCGTCCAGTTGCTTCATGACGATCCGGGCCTGGGCGAACAGCATGCCGGTGTTGGCCGACTTGCGGCACACCACGACCGCGACGATGTCCTGGTTGACGGCGCTGCGCAGGAAGACGTGCACCAGGTGGTCGCTGTTGACCAGGATCTCCTGGAAGTAGTGCCGGTCCTCCTGGACGCCGCGGCGGGCCTTGAAGATGTCCTCGATCATGACCACGTTGCGGCCCTGGAACAGGTCGAACGTGGCCGCCGCGAGCAGGTCGAGCACCTCGCTCGGGTGGTCGTCGAGGGTGTCCACCGCCAGCAGCATGCCGGTCGACATGTCCACCAGGCCGCTGGCGACGCACTCGGGGACGTGCGCGCGGAACTGGCGTACCGCCTCGCCGACCAGCTTCGACGTGCTGCGTACGCCCAGGCTCAGGCTTAGGTCCGAGTCGTCGACCGCGGTCATATGTCGAGCTCCGACTCGATCTTGCGAAGCTGGTGCCGGGCGAGGCCGAGGTTGGCCCGGTTCTTGCTGAGCGACAGGTAGAGGAAGAGCGCGTCGCCACCGCGCCGGCCCTGGAGCAGGCGGATCAGGTGGTACTGGGTGTCCAGGGTGATCAGGATGTCCTCGATGCTGTCGTCGAGGCCGAGCATCTCGAGGGTGCGGACCTTGGCCCGGACCACGTCGGTGTTGCCGGCGGCGGCGATGTTCATGTCCATGGTGGCGCCGCCACCCATGACACCGAGAGTGAGGCCGCTGGTGTAGTCGACCAGCGCCACGCCGATGGCGCCCTCGATGGTCATGGCCTCTTTCAGAGAAGTCTCGATGTTCGCCACATGTCCTCCTTGGCTTCGTTACTCGAAGTGACGATCCGGGGACCCGGCCGGGTTCTCGCGGGCAACCATGACACGAGAAGGTTTGGTTGACGCTGAAAGCAATACGGAATCAGCACAGATCAGGCCGAAGATCGAGTTCCGATGTGCGGATGTCTCGGACGGGGTCGGCCGAATGACCGAAGCGGACCGGACGCGCCGGCCACTCTTGACCGGGCGAGTGGCTGGCCGTAATCTGCGAGCAGCGTATGAAACGTTTCACGAGACGACGAAGGCAGCGATGACGAACCCCGCAGTGCGTGAGCTTCTGGAGCGCAGCAACCGGCTCGGCGCCGATCCGCGCAACACCAACTACGCCGGGGGCAACACCTCGGCGAAGGGCAGCGAGACCGACCCGGTCACCGGCGAGCCGACCGAGCTGGTCTGGGTCAAGGGCTCGGGCGGCGACCTCGGCACGCTGACCGGGAAGGGCCTGGCCGTTCTGCGGCTCGACCGGCTCCGCGCGCTGACCGCGGTCTATCCGGGCGTCGACCGCGAGGACGAGATGGTCGCAGCCTTCGACTTCTGCCTGCACGGCCGGGGCGGCGCGGCGCCGAGCATCGACACCGCCATGCACGGCCTCGTCGACGTCGCGCACGTCGACCACCTGCACCCCGACTCGGGCATCGCGATCGCCACCGCGGCCGACGGCCCGGCGCTCACCAAGGAGATCTTCGGCGACCGGGTGCTCTGGGTGCCGTGGCGCCGGCCGGGCTTCCAGCTCGGGCTCGACATCGCCGCCGTGCAGCGGGCGAATCCGCAGGCCATCGGCGTGATCCTGGGCGGGCACGGCATCACCGCGTGGGGTGCGACCAGCGCCGAGTGCGAGGCCAACTCCCGCGAGATCATCTCCCTTGCCGCCGAATATCTCGCGTCGCATGGGCGGCCGGATCCGTTCGGTGCCGCGGTGCACACGTCTTTGCCCACGCCGGAGCGGCGAATCCGGGCGGCCGAGATTTTCCCGGTGCTGCGCGGGTTGGCCTCGACCGATCGCCCGCAGGTCGGCCATTACACCGACACCGACGTCGTGCTCGACTTCGTCAACTCGGCGCGGCTTCCGGAACTGGCGGCGCTGGGTACCTCCTGCCCCGACCATTTCCTGCGTACGAAGGTGAAGCCGCTGGTGGTGGACACCGCGCCGGACGCGCCGCTCGAGGAGGTCGTCGCCCGGCTGAAAGAGTTGCACGCGGCGTACCGGGAGGACTACCGCGGCTACTACGAGCGGCACGCCACCGCCGACTCGCCGGCGATGCGCGGCGCCGACCCGGCGATCGTGCTGGTCCCCGGGGTGGGCATGTTCTCGTTCGGGGCCAACAAGCAGACCGCCCGGGTGGCCGGCGAGTTCTACGTCAACGCGATCAACGTGATGCGCGGCGCCGAGTCGGTCTCCACGTACGCGCCGATCGACGAGAGCGAGAAGTTCCGGATCGAGTACTGGGCGCTCGAGGAGGCCAAGCTCCAGCGGATGCCGAAGCCGAAGCCGCTGGCGACCCGGATCGCGTACGTGACCGGCGGCGGCTCGGGCATCGGGCGGGCCATCGCGCTGCGGCTCGCGGCCGAGGGCGCCTGCGTGATCGTGGCCGACCGCGACTTCTCCTCGGCCACCGCGGTCGCGGCGGAGATCGGTGGCCCGGACGCGGCGATCGCCGTGGCGGCCGACGTGACCAGCGCGGAGGCGATCGTCGAGTCACTGCGGGAGGCGGTGCTCGCGTTCGGCGGGGTCGACCTGGTGGTCAACAACGCCGGATTGTCGATCTCGAAGCCGCTGCTGGAGACCACCGAGGCGGACTGGGACCTGCAGCACGACGTGATGGCCAAGGGCTCGTTCCTGGTCTCCCGCGAGGCGGCCCGGGTGATGATCCCGCAGAACCTGGGCGGCGACATCGTCTACATCTCCAGCAAGAACTCGATCTTCGCGGGGCCGAACAACGTGGCGTACGGCGCGACCAAGGCCGACCAGGCGCACCAGGTCCGGCTGCTCGCCGCCGAGCTGGGCGCGCACGGGGTACGGGTGAACGGCATCAACCCGGACGGCGTCGTCCGCGGCTCCGGCATCTTCGCGGGTGGCTGGGGTGCGCAGCGGGCGGCGGTCTACGGCGTGCCGGAGGGGAAGCTCGGCGAGTACTACGCCCAGCGGACCCTGCTCAAGCGGGAGGTGCTGCCGGAGCACGTGGCCAACGCGGTCTTCGCGCTGACCGGCGGCGACCTCACCCACACGACCGGCCTGCACATCCCGGTCGACGCGGGTGTCGCCGCAGCCTTCCTCCGATGACTCCGCCTCCAGTGACTCCGCCTCCGATGACTCCGCCCGCGGTGAGCAGCTTCGCCGCGGTCGATCTTGGCGCGTCCAGCGGGCGGGTCATGGTCGGCCGGGTCGGGGACGGCCGGGTCGCGCTCGAGGAGGTGCACCGGTTCGCCAACGAGCCGGTGCGGGCCGGCGGGACGCTGCACTGGGACATCCTGTCGCTGTATCGCGGGGTGCTCGACGGGCTCGCGGCGGCCGGGCCGGTGGACAGCATCGGGATCGACTCGTGGGCGGTCGACTATGGACTGCTCGACGCGTCGGGGGCGCTGCTCGGCAACCCGGTGCACTACCGGGACGGGCGCACCGACGGGGTGCCGGAGCGGGTGGCCGGGCTGGTCGGGGACGATCGGCTGTACGAGGTCACCGGGCTGCAGAAGCTGCCGTTCAACACGCTGTATCAGCTGGTGGCGTCGCTGGGTACGCCGCAGTACGAGGCGGCGCGGCAGATGGTGCTGATCCCGGATCTGCTGGCGTACTGGCTGACCGGGGAGTTGGGGGCGGAGTACACCAACGCGTCGACCACGGAGCTGGTGGACGTGCGTACGCGGGAATGGTCCTTGCCGTTGATCTCGTCCGTCGGGCTCCGGGCATCGCTGTTCCCGCCGATCAGGCAGCCCGGTCAGCAAATCGGACTTTATCGCGATATTTCCGTAGTGGCGGTCGGCTCGCACGACACGGCCTCGGCGGTCGTGGGGGTGCCGGCCGCAAACCCCGACTTCGCCTATATCTCGTGCGGGACCTGGTCGCTGGTCGGACTGGAGCTTTTCGAACCGGTGCTGACCGATGCGTCTCGGCTGGCGAACTTCACCAACGAGGGTGGGGTCGACGGCACGATTCGGTTCTTGCGGAACGTGATGGGGCTTTGGCCGCTGCAGGAGTGCATGCGGGAGTGGGGCCTTACGGATATTTCCGAATTGCTCCGATCGGCTGCCGCGGAGACGGCACTTCGCTATGTCGTCGATCTTGACCGCCCGGTGTTCCTGCCGCCGGGGGACATGCGCGGGCGGATGGTCGAGGCGGCCGGGCTGCCGAAGGACGCCTCGCCGGCGGTGGTGACCCGGTGCATTCTGGACAGTCTGGCGCTGGCCCACGCCCGGGCCGTCGAGCAGGCGCAGCGGCTGGCCGGCCGGTCGGTGGAGGCGGTGCACATCGTCGGCGGGGGAGCGCGCAACGAGCTGCTCTGCCAGCTGACCGCGGACGCCTGCGGGCTGCCGGTGCTCGCCGGGCCGGTCGAGGCGACCGCCCTCGGGAACGTGCTCGTGCAGGCGCGCGCGGCCGGTGTCATCGATGGAGACTTGGCGGCGCTGCGGTCGGTTTTGCGCGAGACTCAGCAGATCGTGCGGTACACGCCCGGTGGCGACCCGGCCGCCTGGCGAGCGGCCGCCAAACGGATCTGATGGGAGGGCATCGGTGCGGATCGCGTTGTTCGCGACCTGTCTGGCCGACACCATGTTCCCGGCCGCGGCCAAGGCCACCGTGCTGCTGCTGGAGCGGCTCGGCCACGAGGTCGTCTTCCCGGCGGAACAGACCTGCTGCGGCCAGATGCACATCAACACCGGCTATCAGAAGGACGCGTTGCCCCTCGTGGAGCGATATGCCCGGACTTTTGATCCGTACGAGGTGATCGTCGCGCCGTCCGGAAGCTGCGTCGGCTCGGTCCGTCACCAGCACGCCATGGTCGCCGGCCGGAATGCCCGGCTCGCGGCCCGGGCGACATCCGTGGCGTCGCGGACCTTCGAGCTGTCCGAGCTGCTCATCGATGTGCTGGGCGTCGAGGACGTCGGAGCATACTTCCCACATCGAGTGACTTATCACCCTACGTGCCACTCACTTCGGGTCCTGCGCGTGGGGGACAAGCCGTTGCGGCTGCTCCGGCACGTGCGGGGCCTGGATCTGGTGGAGTTGCCGGCGGCCGAGCAGTGCTGCGGGTTCGGCGGCACGTTTTCCGTGAAAAATGCGGATACGTCGACGGCGATGCTTGCCGACAAGATGCGGCACGTGCTCGACACGGGCGCCGACGTGTGCACGGCCGGGGACGCATCCTGCCTCATGCACATCGGGGGCGGGCTGTCCCGGCTGCGGACCGGAGTTCGGACGGTGCACCTGGCCGAGATCCTCGCGTCGACGGAAGGTAGGGCGGCATGACGACGTTCCTGGGGATGCCGGCCCGGGCGCCGCGCGGCGTGGGCCATCTGCGCGGGGACGAGCCGTTCCCGGTGGCCGCACGCGAGGCGCTGGCGAACGCGCAGCTGCGGCGCAACCTGCAGCACGCGACCACGACGATCCGCGGGAAGTCCGGGCGGGTCATCGCCGAGCTGCCGGACTGGCAGGAGCTGCGGGCGGCCGGGTCGGCGCTCAAGGCGTACACCATGGCGAATTTGCCCTTGCTTCTCGAACAGCTCGAGGAGAAGGTGACCGCCGCGGGCGGGGTCGTGCACTGGGCGGCCGACGCGAACGAGGCCAACCGGATCGTCACCGACCTGGTGCGGCAGACCGGCGAGCGGCGGGTCATCAAGGTCAAGTCGATGGCCACCCAGGAGATCGGGCTCAACGAGGCGCTCGAGGCCGCCGGGATCGCGCCGGTCGAGACCGACCTGGCCGAGCTGATCGTGCAGCTGGGTGACGACAAGCCCAGCCACATCCTGGTACCGGCCATCCACCGGAACCGGTCGGAGATCCGGGAGATCTTCCTGAGGGCGATGCCGGGGGTCGACCCGTCGCTGACCGACAACCCGCCGGAGCTGGCGGGGGCGGCCCGGAAGTATCTGCGGGAGACGTTCCTGTCGACGCGGGTGGCGGTGTCCGGGGCGAATTTCGCGGTCGCCGAGACCGGGACGCTGGCCGTGGTCGAGTCGGAGGGGAACGGGCGGATGTGCCTGACCCTGCCGGAGACGCTGATCACGGTGATGGGCATCGAGAAGCTGGTGCCGGCCTGGTCCGACCTCGAAGTGTTCCTGCAGCTGCTGCCGCGGGCGTCGACCGGGGAGCGGATGAACCCGTACACGTCGATGTGGCACGGGGTGACGCCGGGGGACGGGCCGCAGAGCTTCCACCTGGTGCTGCTGGACAACGGGCGGTCAGCGGTGCTGGCCGACGAGGTGGGGCGGCAGGCGCTGCACTGCATCCGCTGCTCGGCCTGCCTGAACGTGTGCCCGGTGTACGAGCGGACCGGCGGCCACGCGTACGGGTCGGTGTATCCGGGGCCGATCGGCGCGGTGCTGTCGCCGCAGCTCACCGGGGTGGCGGACAATGCCTCGCTGCCGTACGCGTCGTCCCTGTGCGGGGCCTGCTTCGACGCCTGCCCGGTGCAGATCGATATCCCGTCGATCCTGGTGCACCTGCGGAATCAGGCGCCGCACCCGCGGACGGAGGCGGCGGTGATGGCCGCGGCGGCGTACATGATGGACCGGCCCAAGCTGTACGCCTCGGCGCAGCGGGCGGCGAAGCTGGCCCGGATCGCGGGGCGGCGCGGGCGGGGGTTGCCGCCGCCGTTGAACGGGTGGTCGGCCAGCCGGGATCTGCCGGCGCCGCCGAAGGAGACGTTCCGGGATTGGTGGCGGGGGCGATGAGCTCGAAGGACGTGATCCTGGGCCGGATCCGGTCCGCCCTCGGGCCGGGACTCGAGGCGCCGGCGATTCCTCGGAACTATCGGCGTGATTCTGACAAACCCGATTTAGACCTTTTGGTAGAGCGGCTCGTAGACTACAAAGCGGTGGTCCACCGCGTAACTGGCGGGGGGATTCCGGCCGCGATCTTGGAGATTCTGGGTGCGGGCACCGTCGTCGTGCCGCCGGGACTGCCCACCGAATGGCTTCCGCCAGAGGTCGAAGCCGTGGTCGACGACGGGCTGGAGGCCGACCGGATCGGGGCGGCCGACGGGGTCGTGACCGGCGCGGCGGTGGCGATCGCGGAGACCGGGACGATCGTGCTCGACGCCTCGCCCGATCAGGGGCGGCGGATCATCACGCTCCTGCCCGACCTACACATCTGCGTGCTGCGGCCCGAGCAGGTGGTCGCTTCGGTACCGGAGGCCGTGGCCCGGCTCGACCCGCGCCGGCCGCTCACCTGGATCAGCGGGCCGTCCGCGACCAGCGACATCGAGCTCAACCGGGTCGAGGGGGTGCACGGGCCACGAAACCTGCACGTCATCCTCGTGGCGGACTGATCGCGGGTTTGACCAGGCCGGTCTCGTACGCGATGACCACGAGCTGGGCACGGTCGTGCGCGCCCAGCTTGGTCATCGTGCGGTTGACGTGGGTCTTCACCGTGTGCGGGCTGACCACCAGGTGGCCGGCGATGTCGTCGTTGGACAGCCCGGTGCCGACCAGCATCAGGATCTCGCGTTCCCGGCCGGTCAGCTCGGCCAGCCGTCGTGGCGGCGGGCAGGTGGGCCGCTCGGGGTGGGCGAGGTAGCGGGCGATCAGGCTGCGGGTCGCCGCCGGGGTGAGCAGCGCGTCGCCGCGGTGCACCACGCGGACGGCGTTCAAGAGCTCGTGCGGTTCGGCGCTCTTGCCGAGGAAGCCGCTCGCGCCGGCGCGCAGGGCCTGGAACACGTACTCGTCGATCTCGAAGGTGGTCAGGATCAGCACCCGTACGGCCGGCGCGTCGGCGGTGATCTGCCGGGTGGCGCCGAGGCCGTCGAGCGCGGGCATCCGGATGTCCATCAGCAGGACGTCGGTCTCGCCGGCCCGGGCCAGGTCGATCGCCTCGAAGCCGTTGCGGGCGGTGCCGGAGACGGTCATGTCGCCGGTCGACGAGATCAGCGTGGCGAAGCTGGCCAGCAGCAGCGGCTGATCGTCGGCAAGCCCCACCCGGATCACGCGGCGGGGCTCGGCCGCCGCCGGTTCGTTGGGCGCGGGCGGAGCCGGCGCCGGCTCGCCCCGGGTCACGCGGCGGCCTCGGCGGGCAGGCGGCAGGAGACCCGGAAGCCGCCGAGCGGGCGGGGTTCGGCGGTGAGCGTGCCGCCGAGCGCGGAGACCCGCTCGCGCATGCCGGTCAGGCCGTGCGACTCGGGCCTGGCCGGGGCGGGCGGGCCGTCGTTCTCGACCACGATGGACAGTGCCGGGCCGCGGAACCGCAGCACCAGCCGGACGTCCACCTGGCCGGCGTGTTTGCGGGCGTTGGTCAGCGATTCCTGCACCACCCGGTAGGCGACCACGTCGGCAGCCGGCGGGAGGTGCCCGTCCTCCTCGCGGCGGCAGGTGATGCGCAGGCCGGCCCGCTCGAAGGTGGCCAGCAGGTCGTCCAGGCCGGCCAGCCCGAGGGTCGGCTCGACCGGGGCGAGCGGCTCGTCGGGACGACGTAGCAGGCCGACGGCATCGCGCAACTCGTCGAGCGCGTCGCGGGCGCTCTGCCGGATCTGGTCGAGCGTCTCGCGGACAGCGTCGTTTCCGGCGCCCGCTTCCTCGGCCCGTGTGGAAAGGCCGGACCCTCGGCGGACCGGGCCGGTGGGCAGGACGTGGGCCGGATCCGCGGGCAGGACGTGGGCGGCCACTCCCGCCTGGACGTTGATCAGGGCCAGGTGGTGGCCGACGCTGTCGTGCAGGTCGCGGGCGATGCGCAGGCGCTCGGCGGTGACCTTCTCCTGGGCCCGCAGCAGCGCCTCGGCCTCGTAGGCGCGCCGGTTGCGGGACGCCTCGCCGGCCGCCACCGCCAGCCCGCCGAGCGCGGCGAGCGCCAGGTTCTCGGGGCCGAGCCAGCGGCCCGACTTGACCACGGTGTGCAGAACCCCGATCAGCAGGACGACGGCCGCGGCGGCCCAGAGGGAGCGGCGCCGGGTGCCGGTCTCGACCACGGTGTAGAGCGCGATGAGTGGGGCGGCCAGGATCAGTGTGCCGCCGCCGCCATGGTGCACCCAGGTCAGGTAGCCTTCGGCGGCGACCGTGCTGACCAGCAGGGCCGGGTACGGCCAGCGGCGGCGGCCGGCCAGCGGTGCGCAGGCCAGGGCGGCCAGCCCGACGGCAATCGGGTCGCGCAGGTGGTGACCGGCGCTCGTGGTCAGCTGGGCGGCCACCAGCACCGCGACCGCGGTCCCGACGTCGGCCATCCGCTGCCAGTGGCGCATGCGCTCACGGTACGGCGCGAACCAGCCGCACGGGATACCGCCGATGCGGTAGCTACAAGATGCCGCGGCCGGGGGACTCGCTCGTATCCGGCAATCGCGACAGTCAGCGCATGACTGATGTCGTGCTTCAGGGACTGACGAAAAAATTCGGGGCGGTCTCCGCCGTACGCAATCTGACCTGCACCATGACGCCCGGGGTGACCGGATTTCTCGGACCCAACGGGGCCGGTAAGACGACCACCCTGCGGATGCTGCTCGGCCTGGTGCGCCCGACCGCCGGCACCGCGACCGTGGGCGGCCGCCGCTACGCCGACCTGCCGCAGCCGCGTCGCGTGGTGGGCGCGCTGCTCGACGCGACCGGCTTCCACCCGGGCCGGACCGCCCGTCAGCATCTGCTGATCTCGGCCGAGCAGTCCGGCCTGCCCGCCGCCCGGGTCGCCGTGGCCCTCGAGCAGGTGGACCTGACGAAGGACGCCGACCGGCGGGTACGCGGCTACTCGCTCGGCATGCGGCAGCGGCTCGGGCTGGCCACCGCGCTGCTCGGCGACCCGGAGGTGCTGGTGCTGGACGAGCCGGGCAACGGGCTCGACCCGGCCGGGCTCGCCTGGCTGCGCGGCCTGCTGCGGGACTTCGGCGCCGACGGGCGGACCGTCATCGTCTCCAGCCACGTGCTGGCCGAGGTGCAGCAAATCGCCGACCACGTGGTGATCCTCGGCGAGGGGACGCTGCGGCACGACGGGCCGCTGGCCGGGCTGCCCGGGCTCGAGGCGGAGTTCCTGCGGCTGACCGGGGGTGTCGCATGAGGGCCGAATTTCGCAAGCTGACCACCGCTCGGAGCACCTGGCTGCTGCTGGGGATCGCCCAGCTGATCGTGGTCGCCGGGGTGAGCGGGCTGATGCTGCGCCGGGACGACCCGGCGAGCGACGCCGCCCAGCGCGGGGCGATCGCGCACGTCGGGCTGGTCGCGCTGTTCGGGCTGCTGATCGGGATCCTGACGGTGGCCGGCGAGTACCGGCACCGGACCATCACCGACACGTTCCTGGCCCGGCCGCGCCGTTCCTCGGTCATTCTGTCCAAAGCGGTGATCTCGGCCGCGGCCGGCGTGGTGTTCGGGCTGCTGGCCTCGGTGACCGCGCTGGTGGCCGACGCGGTGTGGCTGGCCGCCAAGGGCTCGTCGATCGACCTGGCCAACGGCGTGCTGTGGAAGACGGTGGCCGGCGGCATCGGCTGGAACGTCGCGTTCGCGGTCATCGGGGTCGGGGTCGGCGCGCTGATCACCAACCTGAGCGCCGCGGTGGCGTCGGCGCTGGCCTGGATCGCCCTGGTCGAGGGGGTCGTCGGCGAGCTGGTCGGCGGCGGCGCGCGCTGGCTGCCGTTCGCGCTCGGCCAGGCACTGGTCGGGCTGCCCGGCGCGGCCGACCGGCCGCCGGTGTGGCAGGCCGGGCTGGTGCTCACGGCGTACGCAATGATCTTCGTTTTGGCAGGTAACGCGGTCACCGGGCGTCGGGACATCACCTGAGGAGGCTGGGCTCACTGGCCGATGGTCACCCAGACGTCGTCGAGGGCGCCCTGGAACTGGTCGTTGTTGCTGAACGACCCCTTCCCGCCGACGCTGAGCGGGATCCGGTTGTCCACCGAGAGGTCGGCGGGGATGGTCATGCCGCCCCGCCGCACGCCGTCGACCAGGACGGTGACCTGGCTCCCGGCCCGGCGGCACTCCAGCGCGTGCCACTTCCCGTCGGCGACGCTGACCGAGCTGAGCGCCAGGTGGATGGCCCGGCGGCGGTCGTCGACGAAGACGCAGCTGGGTTTGCCCTCGGCGCCGTCGATCTGCAGCTTCCACTGGCTGCCGCTGGCCGAGTAGCCCTTCTGCAGCACGTTCTCGCCCTTGGTGGTCTCGTCCGGGTCGAGGCGGACCGAGGCGCCGAATCGGATCGGCCGGCTGCCCGGGTTGAGGTCGTCGGCCGGCACGGCGCGCAGCGCGATCTTCGGGCACGGCTCGAGGTGGCAGGGCGGCGGGAAGACCAGCGCGCTGCCGCCGTCGTGCGGGACCGTGAGGTACGAACCGCCGTGCCGGCTGACCGGCGTCAGGTCGTGCCCGTGCCCGGAGACGTCGGCGAGCAGGGTGGGGCCGTCGAAGGTGTAGTGGACCGAGTAGTCCGGGGTGACCGCCGCGTGCGCGGACGGGCCGGTGGCGCCGACCAGGGCCAGCGCCACCATGCAGAGGATCGCGCGCCGCATCAGCCGAAGGAGGCGAAGCGCCTCTGCGACCGGCCGTCGATCGTCGTGAAGTCACCGCCGGCCGCGACCGTCCGGTGTGCCGGGTCGACCGCGATCGTGCGCACCCCGACCACGCCGTTGGCCTGCGGCGCCCAGTCGGCGAGCGAGCCGTCGGCGCGGACCGCGGCCAGCTTGACCCGGGAGACCGAGCCGTCCGTGCAGGTGCCGTGCGCGCCGGTGGTGCCGGTGGTGCAGGCCCGGTCGAAGTGGCCGCCGACGTAGGCGGTGCCGTCCAGGACCGCGATCGCCTGCGCGTCGCCGTCGAAGGTCCGCAGCCATCGGGTACGCCCGGAGTTGTCGTACGCCGCCGCCCGGCCGCCGGGGCCGCCCATCGCCGCGTACACCCCGTTGCCGTCGACCGCCACCGCGTGCACGACGGCCGGCGGGGCGGGCCGGAAGGCGGTGACCAACTCGCCGCCGGCCGCGTCGACCGCGGCGAGCCGCAGCGTCGACCGTACGTCGTCGGTGCGGTGGAAGCTGCCGCCGAGATAGACCTTCGAGTCCCGGTACGCGAGCGCGTCGACCGTGTCGTCCGCGGTCGGCGTCCAGTCCTCGTCGAGCAGGCCGGTGGCCAGCGAGAACGCGGCGAGTCGCGCGCGGTCGTGCCGGTCCACCCGGCTGATCGTGCCGGCCACGTAGAGCCGGCCGGCGCCGACGGCGAGCGCCCGCGGGCTGCCGTCGATGCCGTGCGCGAAGGCGCCGACCTGCCCGGTGGCGCCGTCGATCCGGGCCAGCGAGTCGCGGGCCTTGCCGGAGACGTGGTCGAAGTCGCCGGCCACGTAGACCGCCGGGCCGGCGACGGCGAGCGCACGGACCGTGTCGTCGGCGCTGGGCTGCCAGTCGAGCAGGGCGCCGGTACGCGAGTCGAACGCCGCGAGCCGTTCGCGGGCGACGCTGCGGCCGCCGACCGTGGTGCTGGTGAAGGAGCCGCCGACGAAGACGGTCGAACCGCTGTACGCGATGGCGTACACGGATCCGTTGAACGTCGGTGCCACCCGTGCGGTCGCGCCGACCGCCGCGTTGGCGGGCGGCGCCACGGCGCCGGCCGCCAGGGCCACGACGCCGGCGACGGCGGCGCGGCGGACCTGCTTCGAAATACGCACGCCGGGCTAACGCGCGTCCCGGGGCGGAGGATGCGTGGGCTGACGGCGCGTGCGCCACCGAGGTAGGGTGCCTATGCGCGAATCATATTGATCTTCATGAGAGACGCCGGCCGTGACGACGAGCGCCCTGCGAAATGATGATCCGGTTCTGCTCGGGGGATACGAACTGCTGGCCCGCATCGGCGAGGGCGGCATGGGCACCGTTTACCTCGCTCGGGGCCGCGACGGTCGACAGGTAGCACTCAAGGTCATTAAGCCGGAAAACTCCCGAGACGCCGAGTTCCGCGCGCGGTTCCGCAGCGAGGTGGAAAAGGCCCAGCGGGTGCCGCCGTTCTGCACCGCCGAGGTGTTCGACGCCGACCCCGACCACGAGACGCCGTATCTGGTGGTCGAGTACGTGGACGGTCCCAGCCTCGCCGACGTGGTGCGCGACCAGGGGCCGCTGACCGCCGCCACCGTGCACGGCGTCGCGATCGGGGTGGCCACCGCGCTGGTCGCCATCCACGGCGCCGGGATCATCCACCGCGACCTCAAGCCGGCCAACGTGCTGTTCGCGCTCGGCACGCCCAAGGTGATCGACTTCGGCATCGCCCAGCCGACCGTGCCGACCAGCCAGCACACCCGGCCCGACCTGGTGGTCGGCACGCTGGCCTACATGGCGCCGGAGCGCTTCGACACCGACCGGAAGAGGCCGCTGACGCCGGCCGCCGACGTGTTCGCGTGGGGCGTGGTGGTGACGTACGCGGCGACCGGCCACCTCCCGTTCGCCGGGGACTCGCCGGCCGCGACCGCGGGCATGATCCTCATCCAGCCGCCCGACCTGGACGGGCTGACCGGCGGGCTGCGCGATCTGGTGGCGTCGGCGCTGGAGAAGGACCCGGCCAAGCGCCCGACCGCGGCCGAGCTGCTCGACCGGCTGCTGACCGCGGTGCCGGTCGATCCGGAGGTGCGGCGGGCGGCGTACGCGGCCCGGGACAGCGAACGATCGCGGCGCACCCGGGGACGGGTGATCCGGCTGACCGCGGCGGTGTGCGCGCTGGCGCTGGCCGCCGGCGTGCCGCTCGGGATCGTGATGCGGCAGCGGGTGGCCGACCAGCAGGACGCGGCGGCGGCCCTGCGGGTGGCCCGCACGGCGGTGGCGGACAACCTGGTGACCCAGTCGCGGGACACCCGGCGTACCGACCCGGGGCTGTCGCTGCGCCTGGCGACCACCGCGATGGGCCTGACCGCGGACGAGGCCACCCGGGCCAACCTGACCGACGCGCTCGACAGCGGATACGCCGGCGAGATCCCGGCGCACAAACCGATCGCGGTGGCCCGGTACCGGCCGGACGGCAAAGTCGTCGCGCTGGCCGACACGAACGGGACGCTGACCTTCTGGGCCGGCGACAACCCGGCCGGCACGTTGACCACGGATGACCGGCTCCTCAACGACATCGCCTTCAGCCCGGACGGCAAGACGCTCGCGGAGATCGGGCGGCGGCTGGAGGTCTGGGACGTGCACGACCTCGGCGCGCCCCGGCTGCTGAGCTCGGCCCCGGCCGACGGCGGCCAGGGGCGGCTGGTCAAGTTCGCCGGGGCGGGCAAGCTGGTCGCCGGCGCCGGCGCGGCCTTCTCGATGTGGGACCTGACCGATCCGCGGCATCCCCGGCGCCTCTGGCGGGTGGCCGGGCCGGACGGCTACGCCGGCGCCGCCGCGGCGGACGGGGTGCGCGGGCTCTACCTGCTCGAGACCGACGACAACGTCACCGTCTTCTCCGGTGCCGGGCAAGCCAAGCCGCACGAGGTCGCGCACTACGACAAGGTGGGCTCGGTCGAGGACATCGCGATCAACCCGGCCGGCACGCTGGTCGCGGTCGCGCTGCGGTCCGCGGACAACCCGGTGTGGCTCTACGACATGAGCGACCGGGCCGTGCCCCGCCGCCTGGTCTATCCGCCGGACGCCACGCACGCCACCCGGCTCGCCTTCGCGCCGGACGGCAGCGAGTTGGCCGCCGTGGACGACGAGCGGCACGTGACGCTCTGGGACGTGCGGAACCCGTCGATGCCGATCCTGACCGGCACCCGCGACTGGGGCGGCGACTCGGTGACCTCGGTGACCTTCGCGCCGACCGGCGGGACCCTGCTCACCACGACCCTCGGCGTCACCCGTACCGCCATGCTGTGGCGCGCCACCGGCCCGCTCGCGCCGGCGAAGGCCGGCGGGGTCGCGCAGCCGGGACAGGTCGCGTCGGTGGACGTCTCGGAGACCGGCACGCTGGCGGTCGATTCGGCGACCGGCCAGGGGGTGTCGGTGGCGTCGTGGGACGTCGCCGACCCGGCCCGTCCGCGCGTGGTGAGCCGCCCGGTGGCGGTCGACGAGGACCCGGCGAAGAACGGCGAGGTGCGGATGAGCCGGGAGCAGCCGGCGCTGGCGCTCGCCGGGCTGGGCCTGTGGGACGTGGGCGGCGGCCATGCCCGCCGGCTGCTGCCGGGCGGGGCGGCGGTCGGCGATTTCGACCCGGTCGCCGGGCTCGCGGTCGTCGACTCCGACGCCGGGCCGGTTCTCTACGCCGTCGCGGCCGGCCAGGGGCCGCCGCGCAAGATCGCCTCGATCCCGATGCCCCAACCGATCAGCGCGTCCTTCGTCCGCGGCCGCAAGGAACTGGTGGTGATGTCCGTCGAGCCGGGCCAGGACGAGGTGATCTCGCTGTGGGACCTGACCGATCCGGCGCACCCGCGGCACGTCGCGTCCCGCCGGTACGACGGCTTCGGCGTGGGGTCGGCGGCGACGGCCGACGGCGACACGATCGCCTACTGGACCAGCGAGGGGGTACGCCTCTGGCGCCCCGGCACCGGCGCCGACTGGTTGCTGCTCCCCGATGCGTTGCGGCACGGGCTGGGCGGCAGCGAGGAGATCCGGGGCGCGTCCTTCACCCCGGACGGGTCGGTGCTGGCGTTGAGCACCACCCAGCGGGTCGAGCTGTGGAGCGTGCCGGCGACCGGGCAGGCGGCGCTGCTCGCCGTGCTGCGCGGGCACTTCGACGGGACCGGGATCGGCCGGGGTCGCCCGATCCTGGCGGCCGGTGACGGCGCGTACGTCAGTCTCTGGGATCTGGAGCGCACGGTCACCATGCTGCGCGACCCGGTCCCGGAGGCCTGCCGCCTGGGCGGCGGCCTGACCCCGGCCGAGTGGCCGAGCTATATCAAGGACCTCAGCTACACGGCGGCCTGCTGACCGCGCACTAGACTGGGGCCCGGGTGTGCCGGGAAGCCTGGTCGGCGTCCATTTTGCCGACCCTTGGAGGCGCCCGTGCCCGGCCCTCGCCTGTTCGCCCGCGCCGCGCGTCGCGAGGCGCGGCGGATCGCCGCCATTCTGCGCACCGAGACCACCGGCGGCCTGCTCATGCTCGGGGCCACCGGGCTGGCGCTGGTCTGGGCCAACTCACCCTGGGCGGGCCTTTATCGCGAAATTTCCGGTATTGACCTACTGGGGCTGACGCTCGCCCGGTGGGCTGCCGACGGGCTGCTGGCGATCTTCTTCTTCGTGGCCGGCCTGGAGCTCAAGCGCGAGTTCGTCGCCGGCGACCTGCGCGATCCACGGCGGGCGGTGCTGCCGGCGGCGGCGGCGGTCGGCGGGATAGCGGCACCCGCTCTGATCTACGCCCTGATCAACGCCGGGGGCGCACTGCGCGGCTGGGCCGTGCCGACGGCCACCGACATCGCGTTCGCCCTGGCCGTGCTCGGCCTGGTCAACACGTCGCTGCCGGCCGGGTTGCGTACCTTCCTGCTCACCCTCGCGGTCGTCGACGACCTGCTCGCCATCGTGATCATCGCGTTCTTCTACACCTCGTCGCCGCACGTCGGGCCGTTGCTGCTCGCCCTGGTGCCGCTCGGGATCTTCGCGTGGCTGGCGCGGCGGCGGGCGCGGGCCTGGTGGCTGTTGCTGCCGTTGGCGGTGGCGACCTGGGCGCTGGTGCACGAGTCGGGTATCCACCCGACGGTCGCCGGCGTGCTGCTCGCCTTCGTCGTGCCGGTCAAGACCGGGGTGCGCTACGAGCATCGCTGGCGGCCGATCTCCGCCGGCGTCGCCGTGCCGGTCTTCGCCTTCTTCGCCGCCGGGGTTTCGGTGACCGGCAGCGAGGTGGGCGTGGGCGGCGCGGTCACCCTCGGCGTGGTCGCCGGGCTGGTGGCCGGCAAGACGATCGGGATCACCGGGGCGACCTGGCTGGTGCAGCGCTTCACCCGGGCCGAGCTCGACGGCGAGCTGGACTGGTGGGACGTCACCGGGATGGCGATGCTCGGCGGCGTGGGCTTCACCGTCTCGCTGCTGATCGGGGAGCTCGCCTTCGGCGCCGGCAGTCCCAGCGACCACCAGGCCAAGCTGGGGGTCCTGCTGGGTTCGTCGGTTGCGGCGCTGCTGGGTGCGGGCCTCTTGCGCGTACGGGATCGGCACTACCGCCGCCTGCTTGACACCGACTAGGCAAGCTCGGCGGCCCGGGCCAGCAGGGCTCGGCGCTCCACCTCCGCGGGGGCCACGGCCGCGGCCGCGCGGAACAACTCGGCCGCCCGGGGCCGGTCCCCGGCGCGGGCCACGAGGTCGGCCTCGACCGCGATCGCCGCGGGGTAGTTGTCCAGGGCGCCGTCGGCCCGCGCCTCCGCCAGCAGCAGCAGGCCGGCATCCGGGCCGTTCGCGTAGCCGTGGGCCACCGCCCGGTTCAGGGCGACGATCGGGGACGGCTGAATCCGGGCCAACTGGTCGTACCAGCCGGCGATCGACGACCAGTCGGTGTCCGCGAAGGTCCGGGCGGTGGCGTGGCAGGCGGCGATCCGGGCCTGCACCGCGTACGGGCCCTCGACCGGCGTGTGCAGCAGGATCTCCAGGCCCTCGGCGATCGCCGCCCGGTCCCAGCGCGAGCGGTCCTGCTTCGGCAGCGTCACCAGGTCGCCGGCCGCGTCCCGGCGGGCGTCCCGCCGGGAGTGCTGCAGCAGGAAGAGGGCCAGCAGCGACGGCACTTCCGGCTCGGCCGGCATCAGCGCGGACAGCAGCCGGGCCAGCCGGATCGCCTCGGCCGCGAAGGCGGGCTCGCCGTCCGCGTCGTACCCCCGGGTGAAGAGCAGGTAGAGGACGGCCAGGACCCCCGGCAGGCGCTCGGCGAGCGCGTCGGCCGCCGGGACCCGATACGGGATCCGGGCCGCCGCGATCTTCGACTTGGCGCGGGTGATCCGCCTGGTCATCGTCGGCTCGCTGGTCAGGAAGGCGCGGGCGATGTCGGCGGTCGGCACGCCGGCGATCGTGCGCAGGGTCAGCGCGACCCGCGCCTCCAGCGACAGCGCCGGATGACAGCAGGTGAAGATCAGCCGCAGCCGGTCGTCGTCGATCTCCTCGGCCGGCGGCCGCGACGGGTCCCAGAGCATGGCGACCTCCCGCAGTTTCGTCTTCTCCACGGCGGCCCGCCGCAGCACGTCGATGGCCCGGTTCCGGGCGACCGTCCGCAGCCAGCCGCCCGGGTTGCCGGGCACGCCGTCGCGCGGCCAGCGTTCCAGCGCGGCCGCCATCGCCTCCTGGGCACAGTCCTCGGCAAGGTTCCAGTCGCCGGTCACTCTGATCAAAGAGGCGACGATCCTTGCGTACGAGTCCCAGCCGGCTTCAACGGCCGCGCCGACGTCCTCGGTCACCGGTCGGCGTAGGGCCGCAGCTCGAGCCGGCCGGTGTGCGCCATGGGATGAGCGGCCGCCACCGCGATCGCCTCGTCCAGGTCGGCGCACTCGAGGATGTCGAAGCCCACGATCACCTCCTTGGTCTCGGCGAACGGCCCGTCGGTGAGCAGCACCTCGCCGCCGCGGACCCGGACCGTGGTGGCGGCCGACGGCGCGGCCAGCACGTTCCCGGTGATCCGGCGGCCGGCGGCGTCGTTCCCGGCCACCCACACCTCGATGTCCGGCACCCGGGACTCGTCGGTCTCGGGCTCGCTGTCGGTGCAGACGAACATCATGTACTTCATCGTGATCTCCCTGTGCTCGGTCTTCACCTCCGGTGACGAACGACCGGACCCGGATCCGGACCGCCGCCGTCAAAAATCCTGGGGCAGGTTGAACGGCGTGATCACCTGGACGGCCGAGACGTGCGAGCGGATCGGGCCGGGCAGCGCACCTTGCGCCCGCAGGATGGTCAGGCAGGCATGGCGTACGTCGGCACGCAGGTCGTGATGCAGCACCGCCGAGAGTTGCTGGCCGCGGAGCAGCGCGGCGTTCTCGGCGTCCAGGTCGTGCGCCACGAAGACGTCGTAGTTGCGGTGCTCGGCGGCGAACGAGGCGACCACCGAGGCGTTGCCGCCGGCGGCCGGCGAGTAGATCGCGCGGACCGGCAGGCCGCCCGGCGCCGGGCCCTCCACCAGCCGGCGGTTCGGGGCGCGCGCCGTCATCTCGGCCCGGAAGCCGGCGGCCCGCTCGAACTCGCCCAGATCGGCGGCCGGGCCGCGGACCAGCAGCACGTCGCCGGCCCGGTCGGCCAGCCATTGTTCGAGCAGGTAGGCGGCGGTCGCGCCGGCGTCGGCGTGGTCGATCCCGACGTACGCCACGCGCTTGCTCGCCGGCAGGTCCGCGCCCAGCGTGACCACGGGCATGGTCAGCCGGCCCACCGCCTCGACCACGTCGGGCGAGTCGACGGCGTTGAGGATCACGCCCTGCGAGTGCGAGCGGCCGATCCGCTCCAGCACCGTCACCGGGTCGGCGTCGCCGAAATGAAACCGCGGCTTGAGGACGGCCGGGGCCAGCTCCGGCAGCTCCGCCTCGAGGGCCTGCCGGAGGGCGGCGGTGAACCGCGGCGGTCCCGGCGAGACCACGTCGATCGGGTACGCCGGACCGGCCGGCCGCGCCTGGGCCTGTTCCCGGTCGAGGGCCGCGATCGCCCGGTGGACCTCGCGGGCGGTACTCTCCCGCACCCCGCCGCGGTGATGCAGCACGCGGTCCACGGTGGCCTCGCTGAGGCCGGCCTGGCGGGCGATCTCCCGAATCCGGTACGGGTGCTTCACGCGTACAGGATGAGGGGTTTTTGATGGTTTATGGAAGGACCTTGATGTGTGGTTCGCGCGTTAGCGTGACGCCGCGCGGGCCTCGAGCTCGTCCACGAGGGTGACGATCCGGCGGTACTCGGTCTGGATCGCGGCCAGGTAGAGGTGCCGCTGGGTGGCCGGCATCTCCGGGTTGTCGAGCAGCTGGTCGAGGCCCTCACCGAGCTCGGCCAGCGGAAACCGCAGGTCGGCGAGGGTCTTGGCCACGTCGGCGGCGAGCTGGTCGCCGACCGGCTCGGCCCGCGCCAGGGCGTCGACGCGCTCGTTCAGCTGATCGAGCGCGTTGTCCATTTCGACAGCTTCATCTGATTTGCCAGCTTCGTCCGGCTCGGCGAGCTGGGGCGCAGGCTCGGCCGGTTCGATCTCGCGGGCGTTCTGGGCCAGCTTGATCAGCGGCCGCAGCACCACGCCGCCGACCAGCCAGGTTCCGGCCGCGGCGACGAGGGCGGCCAGCACCACTATGAGGTCAATCATCCGAACATTTCCGTCATGTCGGCTCTCGATGTCCTTGAGGTTGATCAGAACCTGCAGCTGCGCGCCGGTCTTGAGCGGCTCGGCCCACGAACGCCAGTGTGACCCGTCCTCGGCGGTGACGGTGGTATAGCCGTCTTTCACCGGGATCGAGAACTTCGCCGTGGAGCCGGCCTCGGCCCGCACCTCGGTGCCCTGGACCAGGCGTACGGCAAAGGAACCGTCGGTCGGCAGCTGGCCGGTCCTGGTCGCCGCCGTGCGCACCTGGGCCGCGCGGGCGGCGAGCGCCTGGTCGACGTCGCCGCGATCACGGTGGTCGGCATACAGCACGATGGCCAGCCCGGCGAGCGCCACGACGACGGCGACCACCGCCGTGATGGCAAGCGTGAGCTGTACGCGAATGTCTCGGGGCCGAAACGCCTCTGGCACGTCCCTACCCTGCCAGTCGAATCACATAGGGCGGCTAAGAATCCCAGTCTCTTGGTACCCTGTAAAGGCCCGGTCGAGAGGCGCTGCAACGGGTCTCGCAGATTTTGATCAACAGCGGGATCCGCCACGCTCGGCTGAGGGGCTTGCTGACTGCAAGGGCGCCTCCTGATGAGGGAGGAGCCCTCTTCGTGTCCGAGAAATACCAGGTAGTGAACGGCCTGCAGTTCGCCGTCGCCGACCTCTCGCTGGCCGAGGCCGGCCGCCACCAGCTGCGCCTCGCCGAGCACGAGATGCCCGGCCTGATGTCCCTGCGCACGGAGTTCGGCGCGTCCCAGCCGCTCAAGGGCGCGCGCATCGCCGGCTCGCTGCACATGACCGTGCAGACCGCTGTGCTGATCGAGACGCTGGTCGCGCTCGGTGCCCAGGTCCGCTGGGTCTCCTGCAACATTTTCTCGACCCAGGACGAGGCGGCCGCCGCGGTCGTCGTCGGCCCCACCGGCACTGTCGACGCCCCGGCCGGCGTCCCGGTCTTCGCCTGGAAGGGCGAGACGCTGGAGGAGTACTGGTGGGCGACCATGAACCTGTTCGACTTCGGCAACGGCCAGGGTCCGAACATGATCCTCGACGACGGCGGTGACGCCACCCTGCTGGTGCACAAGGGTGCCGAGTTCGAGGCGGCCGGCGCGGTCCCGCAGGCGACCGAGGCCGACAGCCACGAGTACACGATCATCCTGGACACGCTGCGCGAGTCGCTGGCGGGCGACACCCGGCGGTTCACCAAGATCGCGGCGGACATCCGCGGCGTCACCGAGGAGACCACCACCGGCGTCGCCCGGCTGTACAAGCTGGCCAAGGAGGGCACGCTGCTCTTCCCGGCGATCAACGTGAACGACGCGGTCACCAAGAGCAAGTTCGACAACAAGTACGGCATCCGCCACTCGCTGGTCGACGGCCTCAACCGGGCCACCGACGTGATGCTCGGCGGCAAGCTCGCCGTCGTCTGCGGCTACGGCGACGTCGGCAAGGGCGCGGCCGAGACGCTGCGCGGCCAGGGCGCCCGGGTGGTCGTCACCGAGATCGACCCGATCTGCGCGCTGCAGGCCTCGATGGACGGCATGCAGGTGGCCCGGCTCGAGGACGTCGTCGCCGAGGCGGACATCTTCATCACCACCACCGGCGGCACCGACATCATCCGGGTCGAGCACCTGTCGGCGATGAAGCACAACGCGATCGTCGGCAACGTCGGCCACTTCGACGACGAGATCGACATGGCCGGCCTCGCCAAGATCCCGGGCATCGAGAAAATCGAGATCAAGCCGCAGGTGCACGAGTGGCGCTTCGCCGACGGCCACTCGGTGATCGTGCTGTCCGAGGGCCGGCTGATGAACCTGGGCAACGCCACCGGCCACCCCAGCTTCGTCATGTCCAACTCGTTCACCAACCAGGTGATGGCCCAGATCGAGCTGTGGACCAAGCCGGGCGAGTACGAGAAGCAGGTCTACGTGCTGCCCAAGCACCTCGACGAGAAGGTCGCGCGGCTGCACCTGGACGCGCTCGGCGTCCGGCTGACCACGCTCACCAAGAAGCAGGCCGAGTACCTGGGCGTGGACGTGGACGGTCCGTACAAGCCGGAGCATTACCGCTACTGATCCGGCGCTACTGATCCCGCCGAGTTCGTAGAGGATGGATCTCGTGCATCATCTCGACGAGATCCTGCTCTTCGTCCTGGCGGCCACGGCCGTGATCGTGGCGACGCGATGGGTCGCGCGGCGGACCGGGCTTCCGTCCGCCGCGCTGCTCACCATCATCGGCATCGTCTACTCGCTGCTGCCGGGGCCGAATGTCCACCTCGATCCGCAGCTGATCCTCACCTTCGTCATCCCGCCGCTGCTCTACAGCGCGGCGCTCGATTCGTCCCTGCTGGACATCCGGCACAACCTGCGCACCGTGATCAGCCTCTCGGTGCTGCTCGTGCTCGCCACCGCGCTGCTGGTCGGCGTCGGCTTCGAGCTGTTCGTGACGGGCGCGACGCTGGCCGCCGGGGTGGCGCTGGGCGCGGCCATCGCCCCGCCCGACCCGGTCGCCGCCCTCGCCGTGGGCCGCCGGGCCGGCCTGCCGCCCAACATGATCACCCTGATCCAGGGCGAGGGCCTGCTCAACGACGCGACCGCGCTGACCATCCTCAGCGTCGCGGTCGCCTCGGTCGACGGCGAGCGTTTCTCGTTCCCCACCGCCGTCGGCCAGTTCGTGATCTCGGCGGCCGGCGGGGTGGTGGCGGGCGTGCTGGTCGCGTACGCCGTCCGGGCCCTGCGCCACCTGCGCGACGATCCGCTGAGCGCGAACGCGATCTCACTGATCACCCCGTTCGCGGCCTACCTGCTCGGCGAGCGGGTCCACGTCTCCGGCGTGCTCGCGGTCGTGGTGGCCGGCCTGATCATCCGGCACGACGCGCCCCGCCACTCCTCCGGCGCCAGCCGCCTGCAGACCACCGCGGTCTGGCGGCTCATCGACTTCCTGCTGGAGGGGCTGGTCTTCCTGCTGATCGGCCAGCAGCTGCGCCAGGTGGTCGGCCGGCTCGACGAGTACCCGACCGGCACGATCTGGACCGCGGTGGCCGTCTCGGCCGGCGTGGTCCTGCTGCTGCGTCCGGTCTGGCTGGTGCTCACCCAGCTGCTGCCCCGCTGGACGCACTCGAGACTGGGCGGGCTGGTCGACGAGAAACACGAGGAGAAGGCGCTGAACACGACCGAGGTGGTGGGCCTGAGCTGGGCCGGCACCCGGGGCGTGATCACGCTGGCCGCGGTCTTCACGCTCAAGGAGAACGTGCCCGACCGCGACCTGCTGCAGTTCTGCGCCTTCGTGGTCGTCCTGGTCACCCTGCTCGGCCAGGGCCTGACCTTCGCCCCGCTGCTGCGCCGGCTGGGCCTGCGCGCGAACAAGGCCGACCTGGCCCGCGAACGCAACGAGGCCCGCTCGGCCGCGGTGAAGGCGGCGCTGGGCCGGCTCGACGAGATCCAGCACGAGAAGCACGACCACATCGAGGACCGCGCGATCGAAACCATGCGAAAGCAATTGACCGTACGGCTGGAGCGCTACCGCAAACGCCTCGACCTGCTCGAAAAATCCGACTCGGACGAGGTCCCGGTGTCGCCCCAGTACGAGGCCGCGCTGGCGGTCCGCCGCGAGGTGATCGAGGCCCAGCGCGAGGAGTTACTACGCTGGCGCGACGCCGGCAACCTCACCGACGAGGGCCTGCGGGTCCTGGAACGGGAACTCGACCACGAGGAGCGCTTGGCCGAGCGCTCCTGACTTGGAGGTGGTTTGGTCGTGACAGCCGTGTTCGTCAACGGCAATCCCGAGTCGGCCGCGATCTGGGATTCGCTGCTGGACCATCTGGATTGCGCCGACGTGCTCCGTCTCAGTCCGCCCGGCTTCGGCGCGCCGATACCGGACGGCTTCGCGTGCACGGTGACCGGCTACCGGGACTGGCTGGCCGGTGAGCTCGAGGCCATCGGCGAACCGGTCGACCTGGTCGGGCACGACGTCGGCGGCAGCACGGTGCTGGGCGTGGCGATGACCCGGCCGGAGCTCATCCGTACCTGGGTCAGCGACTCCGTCGGCGTCTTCGACCCGGACTACACGTGGCACGCCTTGGCTACCACCTGGCAGACCGAGGGCGCCGGCGAGGCATCGGTCGCCGAACTGCTCGGCGGCACGATCGACGAGAGGATCGCGCGGCTGGCGGCCGCCGGGATGCCCGAGACCGCCGCCCGAAAGGTGGCGCCGGCTCAGGGTCTGGAGATGGGCCGGGCGATTCTGACGTTCTACCGGTCCGCTGCCCAGCCGGTGATGGCCCGGCTCGGCCGCGACCTCGAGGCCGCCGCCCGCCGCCCCGGCCTGGTCATCCTCGGTACGGCGGACCGGTTCGTCGGCACCGAGACCATGCGACGGCGCTCCGCCGCACGAGCCGGGGCCGCCGTGGCAACGCTCGACGACGTCGGCCACTGGTGGATGGCGCAGGATCCCGGAGGCAGCGCCGAAGCGCTGCGCCGTTTCTGGCACACCTAGCGGCGGCGGAGGGTTTCCGAGGGTGGGACGCCATAGGCGGCGTGGTAGCGGGCGGTGAAGCTGCTGTGGCTGGCGAAGCCCCAGCGCATCGCGATCGAGGAGACCGTGGTGAGGGCCGGGTCGGCGGCCTGCAGCTGGCGGTGGGCGTGGTCGAGGCGTACCCGGCGCAGGTAGGCCGTCGGGGTGGTGTCCAGGTGCCGGCGGAAGGCCAGCTGCAGGGCCCGGATCGTGACCCGGGCCGCCAAGGCGATGTCGGCCGGGGTGATGTCGCGGTCGGCGTTCTCGTCGATGAAGGTGATGGCTCGGCGCAGGTTGGCGGGGTGGGCGTCGTGCCGGTCGGCGATGGTGGGCTCGTGCATGGCGGTGTTGGGGAAGGCGCTCAGCGCCACCGTGGCGAGGAGGCGGACGGCGGAGTCGGCCACCAGTGACTCGGCCGCCTGGAGCGTGCCGGCGACGGTGACCCGTACGTAGTCGTAGGTCTGGCACCAGGTCGCGGCCGCCTGGGCGGAGATCGGCCGGTAGCCGGTGAACCGGATCGAGCCGGCCTTGCGGCCGGGCGCGACGTCGGCGAACTGGGCGAAGATGTCGGCGGGGAAGAAGGCGTACTCGCCGTCGAGATCTTCGACGCGCACGTGGCCCCGGACCGCCGGCGGGGGCAGGAAGAGCGTGCCCGGTCCGCAGTGGAGAGTCTCCCGGCCGATCTGGCGGGTCATCCGGCCGGACCGGCAGCGGGCGACCGAAATCAGGTCGGGGGGCGTCAGATCGGCGTCGAAGTGCATCCCGAAGGTGAGATGGTGCAGCGACAGCGATCCGAGGTCGGTCCGCGCGAGCCGCAGATGATGCTCGTCGCCGGTCACGTTGAGCCGCATCCGGGTGTAGGTGCGTTCCAACATTGCGTGTGCCTCGTCGAGATCCTCCGTCTCGAACACCGAAATCGGCCGCACGGCCCCAGCCTGGCCGAAATCCCCCGTCGCGAACATCCCCCGATGGCGGCGACGACTTCGCTGCCGCGACAGGACGGGCGACCCGACTTTCGTTTTCGGTGTAGTTGGCGGAAGGCGTACCGACCAGGGTGGGAGCAGGCTACTTCCATCGATTTCGAGACGGCGACGGCACTGCGAGGGGCAGGATGCGAACCACCAAAGTGCGAGATCTGGACACCGGCGTCACCACGGTCCGGCTCACCGGCGACTTGACCGCTACGACCCAGACCACGGTACGCGCCACGATCGGTACCGCCGCCGCGGAGTGTCCGCCGGCGGTGCTGGTCGACCTGTCCGATGTGTCCCGGGCCGACTCGGCTCCGCTGAACGTCCTCGCCGCCGCGACCCATCAGGCGCAGCGGGCCTGGGGCGTACCGGTCCTGCTCTACGCACCCACCCCGCAGGTCCGGCGGTGCCTCGGCGCGTTCCGTACCCTCGTCTCGCTCTACGACGACCGCTGGCATGCCTTGACCGCGGTCCATGCCCACGTGCCGCGCTGGATCCGGCAGCGGCTGCGGCCCCAGCCGACCGCCGCGGCCGAGGCCCGGGCGGTGCTCGACGAGGCGTGCCTGATCTGGAACCTGGGGCTGCTGAACGAGCCCGCCCGGCTGGTCGCCTCCGAACTGGCCGCCAACGCGATCCGGCACGCCGCCACGGCGTTCGAGCTCACCGCCGGGTATACCGGCCGCTATCTGCGCATCGCCGTCCGGGACGGCAGCCCAACCATGCCGCGCCCGGTGGACACGCGGCCGCCGACCTGCCATGTCCCGCCGCCGGAAACCGGGCGCGGGCTCCGGCTGGTCGAGATCACGAGCACGTATTGGGGCGCCACCCGGATCCCCGGCGGAAAGATCGTCTGGGCCCTGCTCCGGACGAATCGCCGCCGCTCCCCGGGGTCCGCCGGCGCGGCGGACCCCGGCACGCCGTAGGGAGCGGCGCCGTCCGGGAACGGCGCAGGCCGGGAACGGCGCAGGCGGGAGCGGCGTCGGCCGGGGAGCGGCGCCGGCCGGGAGCGGCGCCGGCCGGGAGCGCCGGCCGGCGGCCCTGCCGTCGCGCGGGGGCGAGGCAGGGCCGGCCGTCAGTCCGGGATGTTGCGGCGCCGCAGCCCGGCCAGGCCGGCGACACCGACCACCAGGGCGACCGCGAGCATGGTGAGGACCGGGGTCGCCGAGACGGCGCCGCCCGGCAGGCGCGGCACGTGGGTGAACGGGGAGATGTCGAGCAGCCAGTGGTTGAGCTGCAGCGTCTCGCCGACCAGCAGGATCAGCAGGCAGGCCGCCGGGGCCGCCCACGCCGCCAGCGACCAGCGTGGCAGCAGGCCGAAGATGAGCACGGCCACCGCGGCCAGCACCCAGACGGCCGGCAGTTGGAGCATCACGCCGCCGAGGATGTCGCCGAAGTCGCCCTGGGTGTAGACCAGGCCGGTCACCACGCCCTCGGCGAAGAGCGCCAGCGCCGGGCCCAGCAGCGAGAAGAGCAGGTGGCTGCCGGCCCAGGCCAGGCGGGACACCGAGGTGGCCAGCACCGCCTCGGCGTGGCCGGTGGTCTCCTCCTCGCGCAGCCGGAGCGTGGCCTGCACCGCGTAACAGGCGGCGATCAGGCCGACTATGCCGGCCGTGCCCGCCAGGTAACTGTCGACGATCTGGTCGGAGCCGCCGAGCCGGGCGAAGATGTCGGAGAGGCCCTTGTTGTCCTTGGCGATGTCGAGGACGCTGCCGCCCACGCCGCCGAAGATCAGGCCGAGCAGGCCGAGGCCGATCGTCCAGCCGATCAGCAGGCCACGGTGCAGGCGCCAGGCCAGCGCCAGCGGCGTACGCAAGGAAGGTGTTGCATTTGCTCTGCCCAGGCGCGCGGCGAACAAGCCGTCGCCCAGGTCGCGCCGGCCGCGCAGGTCGACCGCCACCGCGATGGCCACGGCGGTGAGCAGCGCCGACAGGACGACCGGCCACCAGTTGAGCGCGCCGTACGGGAAGATGTGGGTGACCCAGCCGATCGGGGAGACCCAGGAGAGCCAGGACAGGCTGCCGGTGCCCAGCGCGGAGATGTCGCCGCCGACGCGCAGCGCATACGAGGCGCCGAGGACGGCGATGGCGATCGAGCGGGCCGAGCGGGCGCTGCCCGTCAGCTGGGCGGTGATCGCCGCGATCGCCGCGAAGATCCAGCCGGCGGCCACGAACTCGGCGCCGAAGGCGAGCGAGCCGCTCACCGAGCCGCTCTTGCCGGCCAGGCTGGCGAAGATGAGCAGTCCGGTGAGGAGGGACGCGCCGGCCGTGGTGATCAGGGCGGCGGCCAGCGGCGCGTGCCGGCCGACGACCGTCGAGCCGATCAGCTCGGTGCGGCCGGCCTCCTCGTCGGCGCGGGTGTGCCGGATGACGGTGAGCAGCGCGGCCAGGCCGATCATCACGGTCCCGAAGCCGACCCGCCAGCTGGTCAGCGCCGCGAACGAGTCGCCGCGAAGCAGGCCGTAGAGGGCGACGAACCCGGCGTTGCCGGCCGAGACGTGCGCGAAGTTGATCCGCTCGGCATCGGTCGGGAACAGGCCCTGGAACGAGTTGAACGTGCCGATCGGGAGCAGGCCGAGGACCAGGATCCAGATCGGCAGGATCACCCGGTCGCGGCGCAGGATCAGCCGGATCAGCCGGCCGGTCCCGGTCACCGCTCGTCCCGCTGGTACTGCCGCAGGAACAGCTCCTCCAGCGACGGCGGCTGGCTGACCAGGCTGCGCACGCCCACCTTGACCAGGGTCTGCAGGGCCGGCTCGAGCGCGTCGGTGTCCACGTCGAAGCGGATCTTGCCGTTGTCGGTGCGCAGGTCGTGCACCCCGGGCAGGGTGGCCAGGCCGTCCGGCGGGCCGGTCAGCTCGGCCTGGATCGACGTGCGGGTGAGGTGCCGCAGGTCGTCGAGGGTGCCGGTCTCGACCGCGCGGCCCTCCCGGATGATCGTGAGCCGGTCGCAGAGGGCCTCGACCTCGGCGAGGATGTGGCTGGAGAGCAGCACCGTACGGTCGCCTCGGCTTTTTTCCTGCAGAACGACCTCGCGGAAGACCTCTTCCATCAGCGGGTCGAGGCCGCTGGTCGGCTCGTCCAGGATGAGCAGTTCGACGTCGGAGGCGAGCGCCGCGACCAGCGCCACCTTCTGCCGGTTGCCCTTGGAGTAGGTGCGGCCCTTCTTGCGCGGGTCGAGCTGGAAGCGCTCGAGCAGCTCGGCCTTGCGCCGCGGATCGAGCCCGCCGCGCAGCCGGCCGAGCAGGTCGATCACCTCGCCGCCGGTCAGGTTCGGCCAGAGCGTGACGTCGCCCGGCACGTACGTGAGGCGGCGGTGCAGCGCCGTCGCGGCCGACCATGGGTCGCCGCCGAGCAGGCGGACAGTGCCGCCGTCGTGCCGCATCAGGCCGAGCAGGATGCGGATCGTGGTGGTCTTGCCGGCGCCGTTCGGGCCGAGAAAGCCGTGCACCTCGCCGGTGCGGACCCGCAGGTCGAGCCCGTCCAGGGCGGTGACCTTGCCGAACCGCTTGATCAGTCCCTCGGCATCGATGGCCTCGGACATGGGTTACTCCTCGTTGGGGGTGTGGAGCCGGTCCAGCGCGGCACGCGCCAGAGCGGCCTGCTCCGCGGTGATCAGCGGGGTCGAGAAGATCTCCAGCGCGGCCTTCACCACCCGGGTCCAGCCCTCGGGCTCGCCGGTGTCGGCGCCGAGCACCCGGGTCAGCAGGTCGCGGGAGGTCATCATGGACATCTTCATCACGCTGAGCACGGCGAGAAACGCCTTCGGATCGTCGGTTTTGAGGTCGGTGGTCGCCAACCACCGCTCGCCGAACTCCATGACCCGGTCGAACAGCGCCGAGCCGGCGGGCGAGTGCTCCAGCACCGAACGGGTCATGTAGCGCTGCAGGCGCAGCGTGTCGGTGGTGATGCCGTCGACCGACTGGAACTCGGTGAAGCGCAGCCCCATGCCGATCAGCTCGCTCAACACGTACTCGTCGCAGGCGTCGCGGAGGCCCTCCTTGGAGCCGAAATGGTGCCGCAACAGCCCGGACGAGACGCCCGCCTTCTGCGCGATGTCGCGGATCGTGGCGCCCTCGATGCCACGGTCGGCGAACAGGTCGATGGCCGCGTCGCGGATCCGGGCGCGGGCCGTCAGGTCGCTGGGGCTACTCACACCTGCAGATTACTACACAAGTGTGTAGTCAGTGTGCCCCGTTCACTGTCACGGTTTTGACTGCTCCGTCACTCAGGCCCCAGCGGGCGAGCAGGTCGGCGTACGTGCCCGAGGCGATCACCTTTTCCAGCGCTGCCTGGAGCACCCCGCGGAGCTGGGTGTTGCCCTTGGCGACCGGGATGCCGAACAGCCCGGGCTCGTACTGGGCGGTCGAGGCCAGCTGGAAGTAGTTGCTGGTCCGGTTGTCCGTGGCCAGGTGCGACGCGGGCGGGTAGTCGTTGAGCACCGCGGCCGCCCGGCCGGTCCGCAGTTGCAGCAGCGCGTCGGCGTTGGTCTTGGTCTGGATGATCTGGATCGGCCGGCCACCGCACTGCTTCTGCGAACGGCGCAGCAGGTCGGCCTGCGTGGTGCTCTGCTCGACGGCGACGATCTGCCCGCACAGGCTGTCCAGCCCGCTGACCCCGGCCGGATTCCCGCGCTGCACCACGATCGAGGTGCCGGCCGTGAAGTAGTCGATGAAGTCGACCCTCTTCTCCCGCGCGGGAGTGTCGGTCATGGACATGAACGCGGCGTCGTAGGTGCCATCGGCGATCCGGTCGAGGGTGGTCTGGAACGATCCCTCGACCATCTGGACCCGCACGCCGAGGACCCGGCCGAGCGCGTCGGCGAGATCGGGCTCGAAGCCGACGATCGTACGGCCGTCCGGGGCGAACTGCTCCATCGGCGCGTAGCTCGCGTCGGTCAGGAAGCGCAGGGTCTTCGTGTTGCGCACCGACAGCGGCAGCTTGTCGTGCAGCGCCTGGTCGAACTGGACGCTGTTGTCCACCGAGGCGGTGGAGGCGGTAGCCGACATTTCGGACGAGCCGCAGCCCGCGGTCGCGAGCACCAGAAGAGCCGCCGCAATGATCTTCCTCATCGAACCCCCTCCAGAGTCGGCACCTGCGCCCACGGCACCGGCCGCGAGTAGAAATACCCCTGCGCGTCGTCACACCCGGCCGCCGCGACCCACGCCGCCACCTCGGCCGTCTCCACACCCTCGGCGGTCACCCGGCAGCCCAGCCCGTGCGCCAGGGCGACCACCCCGCGGACGATCGCCCGGTTCTCCGGGGATTCCTCGACGAAACTGCGATCGATCTTGATTTCGGTCAGCGGCACCCCGCGCAGCCGGCCGAGGCTGGTGTATCCGGCGCCGAAGTCGTCCACCGACAGGCCGATCCCGGCCGCGGCCAACTCCCGCAGCGCGTGCTGGGCCGCCGCCACGTCGTCCACCACCGCGGTCTCGGTGATCTCCAGAACCAGCCGCTTGGGAGAGTTCCACAGGTCGATCACCGAGGACGCGAACGAGGGCGTCTCCAGGTTGCGGGCCGAGACGTTGACCGAGACCGCCCAGTCCCGGCCGGCCGCCGTCCACGCCCGCTGGTCGGCCAGCGCCCGGCGCAGCACCCACGCGGTCAGCGGCTCGATCAGCCCGGACTGCTCGGCGGCCGGCAGGAACGCGGCCGGCGGCAGCAGTCCGCGCTCCGGGTGCTGCCAGCGCACCAGCGCCTCCACCCCGGTCACCACGCCGTCGGCGAGCCGCACCTTGGGCTGGTAGTGCAGCACCAGCTCGTCCCGTTCGAGGGCGTGCCGCAGCTCGGCCTGCACCACCAGCCACTGGGTCGGTTGCGCCACCCGCTCGCCGCTGTAGATCACGATGTCGGCGGCGCCGCGCTTGCCCTGGTACATGGCCGCGTCCGCGTGCCGGAGCAGCCGCTCGACGTCGTCGCCGTGCGCCGGGTAGAGCGCGACGCCGAAGCTCGCCTCGATGCTCAGCGGCACGCCGTCCAGCACCATCTCCCGGGTCAGTTCGGCGCGGACCCGCTCGAGCAGGGTGCGCACGCCGGCCGCGTCCAGCCCGGGCAGGATCAGCGCGAACTCGTCGCCGCCGAGCCGGGCCACGGTGTCCTCGGCGCGCAGCGCGCTCCGCAGCCGCCCGGTGATCACCCGCAGCAGCTGGTCGCCGGCGTGGTGCCCGAGCGTGTCGTTGACCTCCTTGAACCGGTTGAGGTCGACCACCACCACGGCGCCGTCCCGCCGCTCGCCCACCGCGTCGGCGGCCCGCTGCCGGAAGGCCTCCCGGTTGGGCAGGCCGGTGAGCCCGTCGTGCAGAGCCTCGTGCGCCTGCCGGGCCGCGTACCGCCGCAGCGACCGGGTGGTCGACCAGGAGATCAGCGAGACGGCCAGGTAGAGCAGGCCCAGACCGACGCCGAGGCGCCGGTAGGTGACGACCATCTGCTGGTGCAGGCGGGCGGCGATTTTGTCGTACGGCAGATAAAGCTCCAGCACGCCGATCGCCTCGCCGGAGGCCCGGGCGAAGACCGGCTGCAGCACCTGGATGATCTGCCCGCCCGGCGCCTCGGCGTCCCGGACCAGGGTGGCCGCCGACGTGCCGAGCGAGGCCGACTGGAAGGCCGGGTCGGTGACCGGCACCCCGCCGGAGGTCGAGCCATCGTCCGAGAAGATCACCTGGCCGTTGAAGTTGCGCAGCCGCATCCGCAGCACCGAGCCGTGGTAGAGCGCCAGGTCGGTGGCCTTGGCCAGGCTGTCCCGCTGGCCGGCGGTGATGCCCTGGGTCAGGTCGGCATCGTCCAGGGCCGGGGCGATGGCCATCTCGGCGATCACCGCGGCCTGCGCCTTGCCCTGGTCCTGGCCCTGCTTGGCGGCGTCGCCCCGCACGCCGGAGAGCAGTACCAGGCCGAGCGCGCCGACCGGCAGCAGGCTGACCACGGAGTAGATGGCGAACAGCCGCGACCCCGATCGCGTCCCTCGCCGCCCGCCTCTGCCTCGCCGCACGGACCGCCTATCGACCGGGTTGCAGCCCGGTTGAGAAGTCTCCGGCTACCAACGTGCCGCGTTCAACACCAGTCGCCTAGGGCTTGTCGGCGAAGAGGCTGGTGGGTCGGGTCGCGAGGATGTGCTCGACCGCGGCCAGCCCGAAGCGGACGCCGCCGGTCAGGATGGCGTCGTCGGCCAGCTGCGAGAGCCGCCAGTCGGGCGGATCGACCAGCAGCGTCCGGGCCTGGCGTTCGGCGGCGCCGCGCACCAACTCGGCGGCGGGGGCCGCGGCCGGGTCGGCGAACAGGCCGGTGCCGATCACGACCAGGGCCGGGTCGAGGGCCAGTAGGACGGGCGCGACGCCGTCGGCCAGGCGGCGGCCGGTCGACTCCAGGACCGCGACGGCCTCCGGCGTGCCGGCCGCGGCGGCGGCTATCACGTCGGATTCGCCCGCCCAGCGCAGGCCCGGGCGGTCCGGGTCGTCGCCGCCCGCGACGGCGGCCGGCAGCGGGAAGTGGATGAAGCCGATCTCGCCGGCCGCGCCGTGCTGGCCGCGGAGCAGGCGCCCGCCGGTGATGATGCCGGCGCCGAGGCGCTCGGCCAGCAGGATGAACATCATCTCCCGGACGTCGGCGCCGGCGCCCCGCCAATGCTCGCCGAGCGCGGCCAGATTGGCGTCGTTCTCCACCGCGACCGGGCAGCCGAGCGCGTCGCCGAGGACCTGGACCACGTCGGTGCCGGCCCAGCCGATCAGGTTGTCGGCCTGGCGGATGCGGAGGTTGCCCGGGTCGACGACGCCGGGGGTGCCGATCGTGGCGGCGCACACCCGGCCGGCCGGGACCTCGGCGGCGGCGAGGACGGCCTGCGCCGCGGCGACGACCGCGCCGGCTCGGCCGCGGCCGCCGGCGCCGTCGCGTACCGCGCGCTGGCGCACGGCGAGCACCCGGCCGTCCAGGTCGGCGAGCGCCGCGCGGATCGCCCGGGTGCGCACGTCGACGCTGATCACGTAGCCGGCCGAGGGGCGGAACCGGAACAGCCGGGCGGGCCGGCCGGGGGAGCGAAGCCCGCGGGCCGGCGGGCGGTCCGTCTCCTCGACCAGGCCGGAGCCGATGAGGTCGTCGACGATCATCTCGACCGTGGGGCGGGACAGGCCGGTCGCCTCGGCCAGGCCGGCCACCCGCGGCGGCTCGTCGGCCGTACGGACGGCGCCCAGCACCGCCGCGGCGTTGGCGGCGCGCAGGTCACCCACCCCGACCACGGCCGGCGACGGCGATCCGGCCACCCGCCCGCCGAGCGGCCAGACGAAGTCGGCACCTGAGGGGACCTGGTCCACCAGACTCCTTAGGGACGGTAACAGTTGGGTAACGGCGGCTTGCCCGCCGCGCGTCGCGAAGCCTATCGTCTCGGCAATTAAAAAAAGAAATTGCGTTATTAAACCTCTCCGAGGAGGTCGGCATGGGCGGGGACGACGATGTGGTGCGCGTGATCCTGGTCGGCGCCGGCATCCGCGGGGACATCTACGGTCACTGGATCGCCGAGCACCCCGAGCGGGCCCGCGTGGTGGCGGTGGCCGATCCCGATCCCGAGCGGCGCGCCGACGCGGTCCTGCGCCACCCGGGTGCGGTCGCGGCGGCCGACTGGCGAGAGTTGATCACCAGGCCGAAGGTCGCCGACGTCGCGATCATCACGACCCAGGACGCGCAGCACGTGGCGCCCGCGGTCGCGTTCGCCGAGGCGGGCTACGACATCCTGCTGGAGAAGCCGATCGCGCCCACCGAGGAAGAATGCCGCCGGGTCGTCGAGGCGGTCCGGCACAACAAGGTCGTCTTCGGCGTCTGCCACGTCCTGCGCTATGCGCCGTACACGCAGGTCCTGCGCGACATGGTGGCGTCCGGCCGGATCGGCGAGATCGTCAGCGTCGACCATCTCGAGCCGGTGGGCTTCGCCCACTACGCGCACTCGTACGTGCGGGGAAACTGGCGGCGCGCGGACCAGAGCGCGCCGATGCTGCTCGCCAAGTCCTGCCACGACCTCGACTGGCTCCGGTTCATGGTGGGCCGGCCGGTCCGGTCGATCTCCTCGTTCGGCGGCCTCAAGCTGTTCCGGCCGGAGAACAAGCCGGCCGGGGCGGCCGACCGGTGCACCGACTGCACGCTCCAGCAGACCTGCGCCTACTCCGCGGTCCGCATCTACAACGATCACCTGGCGGCCGGCGACCTGCACTGGCCGCTGCGGGTGCTCACCCCCCGGCCCGACGCCGAGTCGGTGGCCGAGGCGCTCCGCTCGGGTCCCTACGGGCGGTGCGTCTGGGCCTGCGACAACGACGTCGTCGATCACCAGGTGGTCGCGCTCGAGTTCGAGGGCGGCGCGACCGCGACGTTCACGATGACCGCCTTCACCACCAGCAGGCCGCGGCAGACCCACCTGTTCGGCACGCTGGGCGAGATCTATTGCGACGGCACCCGCATCCGGGTGACCGACTTCCGCACCCGCCGGACCGAGACGCTCGACGTCGAGGTGCCGGTCAGCCCCGACGACCCGCTGCTCTCCGGCCACGTGGGTGGCGACGCCGGCCTGATGGACGCGTTCATCAGGGCCGTCGCCACCCGCGACACCGGCTGGATCGGGGCCTCCGCCGACGAGGCGCTGGCCGCGCACCATCTCGTCTTCGCCGCCGAGCAGTCCCGGCGGGAAGGCCGCACCGTCTCCATCGACTGATCTGCGAAGCCCTATCCAGGGGAGATCATCATGAGCCCGCTGCCGCGTACCCCTCTCTCACCGATCGGCCGGGGATTCTCCCGGCGTGCCCTCCTCTCCGGCCTGGCCGCGGCCGGCGCCGTCACCGTGGCCGGGTGCAGCTCGCTGACCCCGGGATCCTCGGCGGCCGGCTCCACGGCGAGCGCCGGGCCGGTCTCCACGGCCGTGCCCAGTGAC
This sequence comes from Actinoplanes subtropicus, assembly GCF_000721705.1. Taxonomy (GTDB): domain Bacteria; phylum Actinomycetota; class Actinomycetes; order Mycobacteriales; family Micromonosporaceae; genus Actinoplanes; species Actinoplanes subtropicus. Next base: position 44,621 of record NZ_JOJL01000030.1, on the reverse strand, counting down.
CCGGTCACGCTCACCGTGGCCGACGCCGACGACACCACGATGACCCAGGGACTGCTCGACGCGTTCCGGGCGAAATATCCGAACGTGACGTTCAAGCGCCAGTACACGGGCTGGGACGACTACCTCAAGAGCATCAACCTGACGATGTCCGCGGCGACCCCGCCCGACATCGCCCAGTTCACCCCGGGCATGCAAAACCTGGTGCCCGGCGGCCTGCTGCTCAACGCGGACGGCTATGCGACCGCGTACGGGTGGAGTTCGAAGTTCCCGGGCCTCGACCAGATCACCTTCAGCCCGGACGGCAAGACCGTCGGGACCGGTTCGCTGTACGGGGTTCCGGGCGGCCTGTCCTTCGAGGGCGTCTACTACAACAAGCAGAAGGCCGCCCGCCTCGGCCTGACCACGCCGGCCAAGACGGTCGACGAGCTGGAGGCCATGTTCGCCAAGGCCAAGGCGGCCGGCGAGCTGCCTCTGGTGGTCGGCAACCTGGACGGCGGCCTCAACCACCCGTTCAACGAACTGCTCTCGGTCTTCCTGGCCCCGGCCGACCGGGAGGCGTGGGCCTTCGGCCACTCGGGCGCCTCGATCGTGCTGCCCGGGGCCAGGACCGCGGCGGAAACCATCCAGCGCTGGGTGACCAAGGGATACATTTCCAGCAACGTGAACGGAATCAGCGACAACGACGCCACCGCCGCGTTCGCCAAGGGGCAGGGGGTCTTCCGGATCAGCGGTAACTGGGCGGCCGCCGCGGTCGGCAAGGGGCTCGGCGACAACGCGGGCTACTTCACGATGCCGCAGGCCACCGCCGATGCGAAGATCCACACGACCGGTGCGGGCGTGTACTACTGCGTGTCGGCCAAGACCAAGAGTGCCGCGGCCGCGGCCGCCTTCCTCGACTTCGTGGGCAGCGCCGATGCGGCCCCGTTGACAGCGAAGGCCGGGTTCATGGCGCCGAAGGCCGACGCCATGCCGAGCCAGGCCGGGCTGTTCGGCTCGCTGCTGACCGGCTGGCAGGCGACCGTACGAGATCAGGGTCTCGAACCGTTCATCCAGAACGCGTCCACGCCGACCATGTCCGACACGCTCACGAACGCGTTGCAGCAACTGGCCGGCGGCAAGGCCACGGTCGACCAGTTCCTCGCCCTGCTCCAGGCCGACTTCGACAAGTACCACCAGCAGTGATGCTGGACATCGCGCCCGCCCCGGTGACCGCGCCGCCGCGCGCACGACAGCGCCGGCGCCGCCGTCGCCGGTGGTCGGGCCTGCTCTACCTGGCGCCCGCGCTGTTGCTGTACACGCTGTTCACCGTGCTGCCCGCGCTGCACACGGCGTATCTCTCGTTCTTCAACTGGGACGGGGTGACCCTGCCGTCGTTCGCCGGTCTCGGCAACTACCGCTCGGTGGTCGCCGACCCGGAGCTGCGGGCGGCCGCCGAGCACGCCGGGACGCTGATCCTGTTCTTCTCGGTGCTGCCGATCGCGCTGGGGCTGGTCTGCGCCGCGATCGTGGCGCGCCGGCGGCGGCGCGGCCTCGCCGTGATCCGCGCGGTCGTGTTCCTGCCGCAGGTGCTGCCGCTGGTCGCGGTGGGCATCATCTGGCGCTGGGTGTACGCCGAGCAGGGCACCGTCAATCAGGTGCTGCAGGCGGTGGGGCTGGGCCGGTGGGCCCAGGCCTGGCTGGGCAGCTTCGACTGGGCGCTGGTCGCGGTCGGCGTGGTCGGCACGTGGGTGGTGTCGGGGCTGTGCATGGTGCTGTTCCTCTCCGGCACGCAGCGCATCGACGGGGAGATCTACGAGGCCTCCCGGGTCGACGGCGCCGGCCCGGTCCGGGAGTTCCTCTCGATCACGGTGCCGCTGCTGCGGCCCGAGATCGCGGTGGCCTTGTCGATCACCGTGATCGCCGCGCTGTCCAGCTTCGACCTCGTCTACATCACGACCGGGGGCGGCCCGGGCACGACCACGGTCGTGCCCGGCATCCTGATCTACCGCCTCGCGTTCGGCGGCGGCGCCGTCGGCCTGGCCAGCGCCCTCGCCGTGGTGCTCACGCTGGTGATCTTCGCGGTCGTCCTGGTGATCACCAGGCTGTCCCGGGAGCGGCCGTGAGCCTCCCGCGCCGGCTCGCGGCGCCCGCGGTCCTGACGCTGTTCCTGGTCGCCGTCTTCGTGCCGTTCCTGTCCCTGCTGTCCGCCTCGATCCAGCCGGCCGGCACCCCGCTGACCGGGCTGGAGGCGCCGCACGGGCTGCACCTGGAGAACTTCGGCACGGCGTGGAGCAAGGCGGGCTTCGGCCGGCTGCTGCTCTCCAGCGGCCTGGTCGCGGTCGCCGTAGTGCCGGCCTCGGTGCTGTTCGCCACGCTCGCCGGCTACGCGCTGGCCACCATGGAGGTGCCCGGCGGCCGCAAGATCTTCGGCTACCTCCTGCTGGGCCTCGCCCTACCGGCCGAGGTGACCGTGATCCCGCTCTACTACGACCTGCGCGCGCTCGGCCTGACCGACACCCGCTACGGCCTGGCGCTGGTGGAGATCGCCGCCTTCATGCCGTTCGGTACCTTCTGGATGCGCTCCCACTTCGCCACCATGCCGACCGGCCTGATCGAGGCCGCCCGCCTGGACGGCGCCACCTCCTGGTCGACCCTGTGGCGCATCCTGCTGCCCAATTCCCGTCCCGCCGTGACCACCCTGGGCGTCCTGTATTTCGTCTGGTGCTGGAACCAGTTCCTGCTGCCGCTCATCCTGATCCAGGACCCGGCCCGCCGCACCGCCCCGGCGGGCCTGGGCTACTTCACCGGCGAATACAACGTCGACATCCCGTCCCTGGCCGCCGCGACCCTGATCGTCATCGCCCCGGTCGTGGCGATCTACCTCTTCTTCCAGCGCCACTTCATCCGAGGAGTCCTGGACGGCGCGCTCAAGGGGTGAATGCGGACACGGGTGTCCCGGTCGCTTTCGATTTGCGGCGCTTGCGTGTTCTATTTGCGATGCCACCGCGTCACCGGATGGCGGCCTCCCGCACCCGCGTCGAGGCCCGCCATCGCGCGACCGCCCACACCGCCAACGCCGCCGTCGCGCACCCCGCCGCCAGCAAGCACGCGCCCGTCCAGCCGTAGCGGTGGTGCAAGACTCCGGTCAGGGCCGAGGAAATGGCGCCGCCGGTGAAGACCGTGGTCATGAAGACGGTGTTGATGCGGGCTCGGGCGTCGGCCCGCAACGCGTAGATCTCGTGCTGGCTCATCACCTGGTGGGCCTGGACCGCGAAGTCGAGCAGCACGCCGGCGACCGCCAACACGATCACGCTGCCGTGGCCCGCCGCGGCCAGCAGGGCCATCAAGGCCGCCAGCAGCAGGGCACCGCCGCTGCCCCGCGACCCGTAGCCTCGGTCGGCCAGTTTGCCGGCGATCGGGGCCGCCGCCGCGCCGCCCGCGCCGATCAGGGCGAAGACGGCGATCTGCGACTGGTTGAAGCCGTGTTCGTCGATCAGCTCGTACGCGATCCCCGTCCAGAATGCGCTGAACGCCCCGAAGAGCAGGCCCTGGCACACCGCCCGCCGGCGCAGGGCCGGCTCCGAGCGGGCGAGCTCCAGCACGCTGCGCAGCAGGGAACCGTAGCGCGCGGCGTGCGAAGGGGGACGCTGCGGCAACGCCCGGTACAGAACCACCGCCAGGGCCAGCATCAGCGCGGCCGAGATGAAGTAGATCGCCCGCCAGCCCCACAGCCCGCCGGCGAAGCTGGACACCGTCCGGGCCAGCAGGATGCCCAGCAACAAGCCGCTCATCACCTTGCCGACGATCGCGCCCCGCTGCGACGCCGGCGCCAGATGCGCCGCGAACGGCACGAGGATCTGCGCGACGACCGACGTGACGCCGATCAAAACCGAGAAGACCAAGAAGATTGCGTACGCCGGGGCCAGCGCCGCCACCAGCAGCGACGCCGCGGTGCCGAGCAACAGCCGGGTGGTCAGCCGCCGGTTCTCGACCAGGTCGCCCAGGGGCAGCAGCAGGAGCAGGCCCAGCGCGTACCCGATCTGGGTGAGGGTGACCACGACGGTGGCCGCGCCCTCGCTCACGCCGAACTTGCCGGCGATGAGGCCGAGCAGGGGTTGCGAGTAGTAGAGGTTGGCCACGGTGAGACCGCAGGCCAGGGCGAGCAGGGGAATCAGGGCGCGACGCACTCGGACCAGTCAACCCGGTGCGGCCCGGACGTGTCAGTGATCCAGGTCGCCCGGGCGGTGGGTGGCGATGAACGAGGCGATGTACTCGTCGAGGCGGCGGGTCGGCCGCCAGCCCAGCTCGCCGGCCCGCGTGGTGTCGGCCTGGCCGCGCACCCGCTCGCCGCGCAGGGCCGGCTTCAGCACGTACTCGGTGCGAAAGAGCTTGGCCACCTCGATCAGCGGCCACTCGTGGCCGGTGCCGAGCAGGTAGCCGTCGCCGGTGCCCTTCTGGGCGACCAGCACGATGCCGCGGACGATGTCGTCGACGTGGGTGAAGTCTCGAGTCTGGGTGCCGGGCGAGACGACCGGCAGCGGCTCGCCGCGCAGGTAGTGGTCTTCGAAGATGCCGATCACCGTGGCGTAGCGGCCGGACGAGATCTGGCCGGGGCCGTACACGTTGTAGAAGTACGTGATCGCGTAGTCCAGCCCGTACCAGCTCGCGTAGTTCGCGATGTACTCGATGTTCTTGGCCTTGGTCCAGGCGTACGGATTGAGGTTTTCGTCCTGTCCGTCGTTGCCGAACTTGGAGCTGGAGCCCGCGTAGATCAGTTTCGACCCGTTGGCGGACGCGAACTTGACCACCTCCATCGTGCCCAGGAGGTTGAACTCCCAGGTCAGATCGTGGTCGTCGAAGGACTGGACGATCCGCGAATACTCACCGAGATGGAAGACGATCTCGGGGCTGGCCAGGCCGCGCTCGGCCCAGATCTTGTTGATGTCGACCGTCGAGCCGTCGATGTACGTCACCCGGGGGTCGTTCGAGTGGTTCTCGCGGACGCCGGTGAAGTAGTTGTCGATGGAGACGATCGCCGCGGACGGATAGTCCTGGAGCAGCGCCTTGATGAGGTGGGAACCGACAAACCCGGCACCCCCGGTCACCAGCAACGTTTGGCTCACGAACTTCCTCCCACTCGGGCGATCGGCCGCCAAGGATACCCACAGAGAGCGGCCCCACTCGAATCAACGAGTGGGGCCGCGGCCCGGGGGTGACTACCAGGGGGACGGGGCGGGCGGCGGGACGACCGGGGGACGGTCGTCGCAGGTGATCGTGTTGGGCAGCATCCAGGGGGCGAGCCAGCCGCCGTCGTTGCCGCCCAGGTCGGTCACCGTGAATTCGCTGCCGGTCGCGGGGAAGTTGAACCGGCCGCAGTTGTTGACGCCGACCGCGCCGACGTTGCGGGCGTCGACGTTCTCGAAGGTCGCGTTACCGCCGACGCGGGCGGAGAGGACGCTGGTGCCCATACCGTCAATCCTGATGTCCTTGAAGTGGACGTTGGTGATCGAGTAGAGGTCCTTCACCGGCCAGTCCGCGACTTCCATGATCGCGTTGTACGTGGTGTCCAGGAAGGTGTCGCCGACCACCTGGATGTCCGCGTCCATGTTCCTCTCCAGCGCGTACAGCCAGATCGCGCCGAGACCGATGTTCCAGTTCAGCTCATACGGGCCGGACCGGACCGTGGTGTTGTCGGTGAACCGGAGGTACCCGGTGAACGGCTCGGCGCCGAACCGGGAGCCGGCGTGCAGCGCGCTGCCCTCGCGGATCGGGTCGGCGATCAGGTTGGCGGAGACGGTGTTGTCGGTGCCACCGTAGATCGCGATGCCGTTGGCCAGCACCGGCGTCTGGATCGTGTTGTGGTCGAAGGTGTTCCGCGCGTCCTCGGTCTTCTCCGACCACATCGCCAGGGCGTCGTCGCCGGTGTTGCGCAGGAAGTTGTTCTGGACGAGCGAATCGGTGACGCCGGTGTGGAAGTTCAGGCCGTCGGCGATCTGGTCGACGATCACGTTGTCGGTGATCCTCGTGTGCGACATCGGCCCGTCGAACCACAGGCCCACCTTGGTGTGATGGATGTAGAGCCCGTCGATGCTCGAGTCGCTCATCGCGCCGCCGATGCCGTTCACCTGGTCGGTGTCGATCCGCTCGCGGACGTCGCCCTCGATGGCGAAGCCGCTCAAATGGACATTACGCGCGTTGTCCCCATAAAAGCCGACCCCGGTGTGGATCGAGCCGTCCGGGGCCGGCGTCGACAACGTCTGCTGAGTGCCCTTGATGATCGTGTACCAGTTGCCGGCGCCCTCGATCGTCACGTCGTCGACCATGATGTGCCGGTTGACCTGGTAGGTGCCCGGCGGCACGTAGAGCTTCAGCGACGCCTTGCGGGCGAACGCGATCGCCCGGTCGAACGCCGCCGCCGAGTCCCGCCGCCCGGTCGGGTCGGCACCGAACAGCAGAACGTTCGCGGCCCGCAGGTCGATCTTGGGCGGCCCGACGAGCTCCGTGTCGAGCAGGTCGATCACCGTGGCGACCGAGGCGGTCAGCCGGACCTTCTCGCCGGCCCGATATGTCCTGCCCAGAGGCAGCCGCTGCTCGTCGTAGAAGTGGTTGGGCCGGAACGGCTTGGAGATGACCGGCGCCGGGGTGGTCGCGCTCGGCACACAGCCGCACTCGGTGATCCACCAGTCCGGATGCAACAGGCCCGCGGCCGGGTCGTTGCTGAACGGGTATTGGTTGTAGAGCCAGGAGTATTGCGAGGTCAACGTCATGGTCCGGCGGTCCTTCCCGACCTTGACGGCGAGCGGCGCGGTAATCCCGCCGCCGGTCGGCGCGTCCGGGATGCTGTACCGCACGGTGATCGCGTTGGTGGCCCTGGGCAGGGTGAACTCGACCCACTGACCGGGCGCGAGCTGGACCGCCGAGCGCCCGGAGGCCTCGGCGGGCAGGGTGTAGGCGTCCCGCCCGGGCCCGATCACCGTGCCGTCGGTCGCGGCCGACTCGGCCTCCTGCTCGGTGAAGGCGACGGTGGCGCCGCGACCGGCGACCAGCGCCGGATCGAGCGCGGCGCGGGTGCCGGCCGGCAGATCGGGCGCCGACGCGTACGCGGTACCGCTCGCGCCGACCGCCAGGGCCACGGCGACGGTGATGACGGCTCTCTTCATCCGAGTGACCATAGGATTGCTGTGATGTAGTCCACAAGGCTTCGTCCCCTCTTTTCGACAGATTGACTCCTTCTTTCATGCGTTCATCGTTTTATTGCAGGGTCGCGATCGCGCTGGCGGTGCTTTCGGGCAGCGCTTGCAGCAAGCCCGACCCGTCGCCGGCGTGGCACGAGTCCCGCCTGCCGGCCACGGCGCAGCTGCGCGCGGTCGCCGACTGCGGCGGCCGCTGGTGGGCGGCCGGGGCGCTGGCCGCGGGCGGGCCGGCCGCGTGGACCAGCGCGGACGGCACCGCCTGGCAGCCGGTGCCGTTCGCGCCGCTGCCGACCAGCTACTACGGGCCGCTCGAGGTGATCACCGACGTGGCCTGCACCGGCGACCGGGTCGCGATGATCGGCGCGGTGCCCGGCGGCGCGCACGGCAACCCGCGGGTCAGCTCCTGGCGGCTGGACGAAGGGCAGCCGGACGAAGGGCGCCTGGGCCAAGGGCGGCCGGCTGGCGGGCGGATGGTGGAAAATCCGGCGCCGTTCGGCACCTACGGCGGGGACACCGCGGTCGACGTGGGCCGCCTGGCCGCCGGCCCGGGCGGGTTCGCGATCGCCGGGAACCGCAGCACCGGGGCCGCCGCCTGGTTCGCGCCGCCGGACGCGAAGGTGTTCACCCTCTTCGAGAACGCGCCCGGGCTGGCCGGGGACACCGTGGCGCGGGCCGCGGTGGCGCTGCCGGACGGCCGGTGGGCGTTCGTCGGCGGGCAGGCCACCCGGGGCAGCGCCGACCAGCGCGCGGCGGTCTGGCTCACCACCGACGGCACGACGTGGACCAGGGACGATCCGCCGGCCGAGAGCGGCTACAACGAGATCCAGCGGGCGGTACGGGACGGCGACGACGTGGTCGCGGCGGGCGCCCGGGGCACCAGTTTCGGGCTCTGGCGCTGGCACGCGGGCCGGTGGACGACGGGCCGGACCTTCGGGGGCGATCCCGGCGGCGTACGGTCGATGGCGATCGCCGACGGGAAAACGCTGGTGGTCGGCGGTGGTCTGTTCCTCGACGGCCGCAAGATCGATGCGCCCGAGCCGCCCGTCGCGGTCGCCGCCCGCGGCCGCCAGGTGTTGCTGGCCTCGGGGAGCCGGCTCTGGCTGGGCCAGGTCTAGATTTCGGAATTCGTCAGGTTGGCCGGGGAGCGGCCGATACCTAGCGGTGTGAAATCCTCGGCCTCAGCGGACGGCACGCAGCTCGTTCACGTCGGGCGTCAGCCCATCTTCGACGTGCACGGCGGCGTGGCCGCCTACGAGCTGTTGTTCCGTGGGAGCGTGGACGCGGTCGCGGCGGGGCGCCAGGACACGTACGCGACCAGCACCGTCATGATCAACGCGTTCACCGAGTTCGGCATCCGCGAGGTGGCCGGCGACCGGCTCTGCTTCATCAACCTCACCCGCGACTTCCTGATCGGCGAGATCGCCCTGCCGTTCGGTCCTGAGCAGGTCGTGCTCGAGGTGCTCGAGACCGTGCGGATGGACGACGAGGTGGTCGCCGGGATCACCGCGCTCAGCGAGGCCGGCTACCGGATCGCGCTCGACGACTTCGTCTGGGGCTCCGGCCACGAGGTGCTCTTCTCGCTCGCCTCGTACGTGAAGCTCGACCTGCTCGACGGTGACCTCTCCCGGCTGGACGAGGTCGTCGCCGCCTGCCGGCAGTACCCCAAAATCAAGATCGTGGCCGAGCGCCTGGAGACCGCCGAGCAGCTCGCCATCGCCGACAAGTACGGCATGGAACTGCGCCAGGGCTACGCGCTCAGCCACCCGCAGGTGCTCACCGTCGCCAGCCTCTCCCCCAGCCGGCTGCGCCGCCTCGAACTGGTCGCCGCGCTCAGCTCCGCCGACCCCGACCTGCAGAAGATCGTCGGCATCATCGCCAGCGACCCGCCGCTGTCCCTGCGCGTGCTGCGGGCCAGCAACTCGGTCGCGGCCGGGCACGCCAACCGGGTTTCCTCGGTACGCCAGGCCGTGGTCATGGTCGGCATGCCGAGCATCCGCCAGTGGGCGCTGCTGATGGTGCTCGACGACCTGGGCGACGGCACCGAGGAGCGGATGCTCGGCGTGCTCACCCGGGCCCGGCTCTGCGAGAACATCGCCACCTGGTTCGGCGCGCCGCCGGACGCCGCGTTCATGGCCGGCGTGATCAGCGGCGTGGGCCAGCTGCTCGACGTGACGCCGGAGTCGATGGCCGAGCAGTTCCCGCTCGCGCCGGCGCTCGTGGCCGCGCTGGTCGAGGGCACCGGCCGGCTCGGGCGGGTGCTGCGGGCGGTCGACGCGTACGAGAATGGGGAGTTCGGCAGCTTCGATCTGGCCGGCCAATACATGGACGCGGTCCGATGGTCGACCCGCGCGCTGGACTTCTCGCACGGTCTGGCCGCCGCATAGACAGCCCTCACATCATCCTTTCGCACGCTACGAACGCGTAACAACCTCGGGAGATACTGCGAGGACGGACAGCCCGTCAGAGCGGTGGTCGCCGATGGTGAAACCAAAGATCCACATCCTCGCTGTCGCCGCGATCCTGTTTACCGCGGCCTGTGCCGCCCCCGAATACACCTATGTCAAGAATTCGGGGCAGAAGACCTACTTCAAGGTGCCGCACGACTGGCGGCAGACCGCCACCGACTCGCTCGACGACGCGCTCAGCGGCACCAATCCCGACTCGGCCACCAAGGCGGCCCGGCAGCGGGCCTGGTGGTCGGTCGCGTACGACGCCAGCACCTCGCCGGACGCCCGGCACCTGGTCATCAACGGCGTCACCGACCAGCCGATCGTCTACGCGCGGATCTCCCCGCTCAGCCAGACGCAGCAGAACGCCGTCTCGCTCGACATGCTCCGCAACATCATCCTGCCGGTGACCGACGACGCCCGCCAGGCGGCCACGGCCAGCACCGACCTGACCGACTTCGAGCTGCTGCACGACGAGGTGCTCGCGCCGCGGAACGGGCTGCGCGGGGTGCGGGTGGTCTTCGACTACGTGCTCGGCAGCGGCGTGATGCACACCTTCGACCAGACCGCGCTGGTCAACAACGACAACAGCAAGCTCTACCTGCTGATCATCCGATGCTCCACGGCCTGCTACAAGGCGCGGTACGACGAGCTCGACACGATCGCCACGTCCTTCACGGTAAGGAGCCAGTGATGACCGGCCCGGCACCCGAACCCGTACCCGCCGACGTCCTGGAAGGGCTGCCCGAGCCGGGCGAGATGCCGCGCGCGCACCAGCGCACCACCCGCAAGCGGCTCCCGCTCTGGGACCGGGTGAAGTTCCTGCTGCTCTTCGCGCTGGCGTTCTTCGCCCTGGTGTGGAGCTCGATGGCGGACGACCCGATCCTGCCGTTCCCGGACGCGATGCGCCTGATGGTGCGCAGTGGCAAGGGCATCACCATCATGGTGCTCTTCGGGATCGAATTGCTCCGCCAGATCCACTTCCTGGTCAGCGAGCACTGGCCCTGGTACCACCGACTGTGGACGGACGGGATCTTCGGCGGCGTCGAGCGCGCCACCCACCGGGTGTTCTCCGACTGGACGCGCTTCCGGCTGCTGCGGGTCTTCAAGTGGCTGCTGGTGATCGGGCTGTTGGCGCTGATCCTCGGCTCGGTGCTGCACACCTCGCCGGCCATGGCGCTGTTCCAGATCCCGGCCCTGCTCTGGTCGGCCATGCCGACCTTCATCCAGGTGGTCTTCATCCTGTTCGTCGGGGTCGGGCAGTTCGCGGCGATCTTCTGGTTCCTGTCCCGGGGCGGCGTCGACGTCTACTTCCCGGACGACGTGAAGACCCGGTTCTCCGACGTCTGGGGACAGGACCACGTGCTGGAGCGGGTCAAGGAGAACATCGTCTACCTGGAGAACCCGGAGGCGATCGAGTCTCGCGGCGGCTACGTGCCCGGCGGCATCCTGCTCTGGGGGCCGCCCGGCACCGGCAAGACGCTGATGGCCGAGGCGGTGGCCGGCGAGACCGGCAAGCCGTACGTGTTCGTCGACCCGGGCGCGTTCATCAACATGTTCTTCGGGGTCGGCGTACTCAAGGTCAAGTCGTTGTTCCGCAAGCTGCGCAAGCTGGCGCTGCGCTACGGCGGCGTGATCGTGTTCTTCGACGAGGCGGACTCGCTGGGCAACCGCGGCGCGCTGGCCCAAGGTGGTCAAGGGGGCTTCCCGCGCGGCATGACGCCCGCGCCGTTCCAGACCGGTGGGTGCCACGGCTTCTCGTACCTGTCCGAGGACTCGCGCTGGGCGCTGACCCGGCAGTCCCTGCACCAGGACCGGGTGGTCATGGGCGGCGGCATGGGTGGCGGCGGTGGTGGCATGGGCACGCTGGAGGCCCTGCTCACGGAGCTCTCCGGCCTCAAGAAGCCGCGCGGCTTCATCAACCGGTACGTACGCCGGACCCTCGGCATGCGCCCGAAGCCGCCACCGAAATACCGCATCCTGGTGATGATGGCGACCAACCTGCCCGAGGCGCTCGACGAGGCGCTGCTGCGGCCGGGCCGGATCGACCGGATCTACAAGGTCGGCTACCCGAGCAAGGCCGGCCGGGTGCGCACGTACCAGGGTTACCTGGACAAGGTGAAGCACGAGCTGACCGAGGAGCAGATCGACAAGCTGGCGACGATTACGCCGTACGCGACCGGGGCGACCATCAAGGACATGGTCAACGAGGCGCTGATCACCGCGACCCGCGACGACCGGGACACCATCACGTGGCGCGACATCATCCGCGCCAAGCAGCTCAAGGAGCTGGGCCCGGCAGAGAACGTCGAGTACATCGAGCGGGAACGGCACGCGGTCGCGGTGCACGAGGCGTGCCACGCGGTGGTGGCGTACCGGACCCGCCACCACATGGAGATCGACATCGCCACGATCGAAAAGGGCAGCGGCTACCTCGGCATGGTGGCCAGCATCCCGCCGGAGGACCAGTTCACCACCTGGCGCAGCCACTATGAGTCGGACATCTACGTCTCGCTGGCGTCGCTGGCCGGCGAGCGGATGTTCTTCGACGGCGACAGCTCCTCCGGCGTCTCCGGCGACCTCGAGTCGGCGACCGCGGTGGCGACCAACATGGAGGGCGTATGGGGCATGGGCTCCACCGTCTCCTCGTACGCGACCAGCAACCGGCTCGGCGTCGGCACACCCGGGGCGCCGCCCAAGGGCGAGAAGAACGACATCAGCGCCCGCCGCGCGCTGGCCGACCGGATCGAGGACAGCCTCGGCGAGATGCTGCAGCGCACCGAGAAGATCCTCAAGGAGAACCGTCGCCAGGTGCTGGCCCTGGCGCACGCGCTGGAGGCGCACAAGACGCTGACCGGCGAGGACGTGATCGCGGTCGTCGAAGGCCGGCGGGGGCCGCTGATCGACGGCTCGATCTACGCCGACGACCAGTTCATCGCCGAGATCGAGGCATACCACAGGGCGGCGCTGACCGCCCACCGCAACCACGCCCGGCTGACGACGGCGTTGCCGTCCCGCGAGCCCGGGAACGTCGTGGTCGTCGACGGCAACCCGGCCCTCGACGACCTGGCGATCTGGCGGCGCCCGGCGCCGGCGCCCGCGCCGCCCGACTGAGGTGTGGCCAAATGGCTACTTATCCGGGCGTTCCCGGCGGCAGATCATGAAGGGGTACCAGCACATGTTGGAGCCAAAGGGGGCCCGTCATGTTGATGCAAGGTAGCCCGTCCACGACACACGCCCGGACCTACCCGCCGATCACCTGGGACCACCCCAGCCTCGGCAAGGTGCTCGCCGAGGGCATCGGTGGCATCGGCAAGACCACGCTGCAGCTCGTCCTGATCGGCGCCGCCCTGATCGGCTCGGCGGTGGCCATCGCCCTCCTGATCACCACCGTCGTCAGCGCCCTCGGAATCAACGCGGCGGCCGGTTACTAGCCCGTTTCGACGATGCGATGCTCCCAGGCCCAGACGGCGATCTCGGTGCGATTGCGGAGGCCGAGCTTGGTCTGAATGGCCGAGACGTGGCCCTTGACGGTGCTGAGCGAGATGAACAGTTCGGCGCCGATCTCCAGGTTGGTACGGCCGCGGGCGACCTCCCGTACCACCTCGATCTCGCGTTCCGACAACGACGGCAGCGACTCGCCGGGCGGCCGGGGCCGCCCTTGTCAGATGGCGTAGTAGTCGCACCGTCACCTGCGGGGAGACGAGCGCGCCGCGGTCACCGTGTCGGCGTCGCTACAACGTCTTCCAGAAGCGCAGCAGGGGTTCGGCGAGATCGGCCGGGCGCTCGACCGGGAAGAAGAGGCGGGCGCCGGGCACCTCGATCACCTCGCGGGTGCCGGGGATCAAATTCCTCAGCTTGTACGCCCAGGAGCGGGCGAAGAAGGCGTCCCCGGTGCCCCACACGAGCTGGGTCGGGACCTCCAGGGTGGCCAGCTTCGGCTGGACGGCCACCAGGTCGCGGGCGCGGATCGCGGCCATCCAGCGCTCGGCCTCGCGGGCCCGGGCGCCGGAGAGCGGGGCCAGCCACTCTTCGACCAGGGCGATCGGCAGGGCCTCGACGTTCTGGAGGCCCGGACCGTACAGCAGCTTGCGGGCCTGGCGGGAGTTGCGCAGGGCCAGGCGCTGCAGGGGAGCCAGCAGCCGGGCCCGGGCCAGCCAGACGACCGGGGCGAAGATCTTGGGCGGGATGTTGCCGATCGTGTCGCAGTTGGTGAGCGTGAACGAGCGGAGCGACTCCGGGTGCCGGGCCGCGAAGATCTGGGCGATCGCTCCGCCCGTGTCGTTGGCGACCAGGTCGATGCCGGTCAGCCCGAGCGACGCGCAGAAGGCGGCCACGAAGTCGGCGGTCTCGCCCAGCTCGTAGGAGGCGGCGGCGGGAGTGCGCCCGTGCAGCGGCAGGTCGAGCGCGACGCAGCGGCGTTCGTCGCCGATCAGGTCGATGACGCCGCGCCAGAGGCTGCTGCCGGTGCCGACGCCGTGGATGAACAGGGCCGCGCCGCCGGGGCCGGAGCCGGTGTCCAGATATCCGGCCGGGCCGCGGGTGGTGGTGGCGGTCAGTCGTTGTGCCATGTCGTTCCCTCCCCGCAGGGATTGGTACGGTCAGAAACCGACTGTCGGTCTAGATATTGCAGACCGACTGTCGGTCTGTCAATGAGAGGGCACGAGTGAACAGAAACGTGGCACGCGGCCGGGAGACCCGGGAGCAGTTCGTACGGGTCGCCACCCGGCTCTTCGCGACGCACGGGTACGAGGGCACGTCGATCGAGGCGGTGCTGCAGGAGACCGGCGCCAGCCGCGGCTCGCTCTACCACCACTTCCCGGGCAAGGAGGCGCTGTTCGTCGCGGTCCTGGAGAGCCTGGAGGACCGGGTGATCGCCGAGGTCGTCGGCGGGATCGCCGAGCTGACCGATCCGGTCGAGGCGCTGCGCACGGCCTGCCTGGCCTGGATCCGGCTGGCCGGTGATCCCGTGGTGCAGCAGATCGTGCTGATCGACGCGCCGGCGGTGCTCGGCTGGGAACGGTTCCGCGAGCTGGACCAGCAGAGCGTGCTGGGCCAGTTCCGGGCCGCGCTCGAGGCAGCCGCGCAACTGGGTCGACTCGACGCCCGGCACGTGGAGATGTTTTCCCATTTGGTGCTGGTCTCGGTCAATGAGGCGGCGATTCTGGTCGCCCGCTCGCCGGATCCGGTCGCGGCGATGCCGGGGGCGCAGGATGCGTTCGAGGAGTTCCTGCGGCGGCTTTTGGGTTGAGTGCTAACGCGAGAGTCGCGTCCACGGCCTTTTGTTGCAGGTGGTCGCGGGGAGAGGCGGGGGCGGCCGGGATCGGCGGGGCCCCGCTTCCTCGTACGTCCGCATTGGTTTTGAAAGGGTGATGCTGGGCGGCTCGGTGGTGACCGCCCAGCATCGATGCGAAAGCCGTCAGATCTTGCCGGTGCCCGCGCCCGCGGTGACGATCGACTTGACGCTGCTGTTGGCGTCGACCGTGTACGAATACGGGATCGCGGCGACGCTTCCGCTGTTGCGGCTGGCCGGTGTGCCCGAGTTCACCAGGTAGTTGTTGAGCAGCTTGACGTTGCCCGAGGGCGAATCGCCGGTCTGCGTGACAACGGAATTGGGCGTGTTCTCGAAGTAATTGCGCTCGACGTAGACGCCCGCGTTGCAGGTGCTCGCGATGCCGTAGGTGCCGCTGTTGTAGTAGTAGTTGTTGTAGACGTGCACGGGGTTGCCGAAACGCACCCGCGGCCCGCGCTGGTCACAATTGCGGAAGTAGTTGTGGTGGTAGGTGACCCGCAGGTGGCCGGTGTCCTCGGAGGCGTTGTCGTCCGAGTGGCCGAGCAGGTCGCACTTGATGTGGTCGTGCTCGTAGTTCCAGCTCACGGTGATGTAGTCGGCGGCGTGCGTGATGTCGAGCAGGCCGTCGTAATAGTCGGTGCCGTGGCTGGTGTCGCTGGACAGGTCGTTGTGGTCGATCCAGATGTGCGTCGCCTTCTCGATGTGAATGGCGTCGCCATTGCCGTTGCCGGCCAGCACCTTGGCAATTTTCAGGTTGCGGACGATGACGTTGTTGACGCCCTTGATCTTCAGGCCGCAGCCGGTGAGGCCGGAGCTCGAGCCGACGCCGAGGATCGTCTTGTTGGAGGCGACCGTGACATCGGACGAGCAGGTGAAGTTGCCGCTGACCTTGACGGTCTGCGAGGTGCTGGAGCCGGCCGCGCTCGTCAGCGCGGAGAGGCTCGTGACGGTGACCGTGGTGCTGGACGAGCCGCCGCTGGTGCCACCGGCCTGGGTGGACCAGCCCTCCTGGTTGTAGGTGGCGGCGAGGGCGGCGGGGGCGTACGCGAGCAGGGCGGCCGCGGTGGCTGCGGCGACGCCGGTGGCGAAGAGGGGAGTGCGCCAGGAGCGGGTAGACATCAGGAACCTCCGATGCGGTGTGTTCCGCTTGCGGACGGGACTGAGGTAAGCGCTTTCCTGACGCTTGACGGTATCGATTAACCTCTATGTCGTCAAGAAGTCGGGTCAGACGGTCGGCAGGCTGACCCAGGCGCCGGTCGCCACGGACCGCTCCAGCGCGTCCAGCGCCTCGGCGCTGCGGATCGCGTCGTCGATGGTGGCGCCGTACGGGCGCCCGTCGGCGATCGAACGCAGGAAGCGGTACGCCTCGATGACCTTCAGGTCGTCGTAGCCCATGGCGATGCCGGCGCCGGGCTGGAACGTCCCGTACTCGCCGTCGTGTGGACCGGCGAAGACGGTGCGCACGGGTTCGTCCTGATAGGACGAGCCGGTGCTGACGCCGAGCTCGCCCATGCGGCGGAAGTCCCAGAAGAGGGCACCCTTGGTGCCGTGGATCTCGAACCCGTAGTTGTTCTGCTCGGCCACCGCCACCCGGCTCGCCTCGACCGTGACGCGGGCACCGCTCCGCATTCTCAGCAGAGCGCCGAGCCAGTCGTCGTTCTCGACCGGGCCGGGCTCGCCGGCGCCTCGCTGGTGGCCTTTCGTGGTGCCGGTCGGGCGCGGGCGGGTGGGAATGAAGATCGCGGTGTCGGCTACGAGGGAGTCGATTTCGCCGAGGAGATAGCGGATCAGGTCTATGCCGTGGGAGCCCAGGTCGCCCAGGACGCCGTTGCCGCCGCGCTCGCGTTCGAAGCGCCAGCTCAGGGCGCCTTCCGGGTGGGCGGCGTAGTCGCTGAGCAGACGGAACCGCGCGTGGGTGACCGTGCCGATTTCTCCGTCCTGGAGGATTTGCCGGGCCTTCTCGACCGCCGGGGCGTTGCGGTAGTTGAAGCCGACTCCCACCTGGATATCGCCCTTTATCGCCCGGGCGTCGTCGGCGGAGAGCCCGACCGGCTTCTCGATCCAGATGTGCTTACCGGCGGCGGCGAAGGCCGAGCCCACCTCGCGGTGCAGGAAGTTCGGCAGGGTGATGCTGACCGCCTGGATGTGAGGGTCGTCGAGCAGGTCACGCCAGTCGAGGACGGCACGGTTGAAGCCGTAGCGGGCGGCGGCTTCGGCGGCCCGGCCGGGGACGTCGTCGGCGACGGCGATGAGGGCGATGGCCGGCGCGTCGGGGTAGTGGTGCGGGATTCGGGCGTACGCCTGGGTGTGCACCCGCCCCATCCACCCGAACCCGACAACACCGATCCCGATAACCGCGCTCATCGGCGCCGTCCTCCGTTCGCCGGCTCAAAGGCCGAGGCTCCCGCACGGCTCAGGAGTGCAGCTCCGCCAAGGTCGCACCAGCGACGATGCGTGCGATGTTTCCGTCGTGGTCGCGGGCGGCCAGTCGCCGGGCGAGGTCGTCCAGGTCGGCGAAGTCCCCGAATTTCGCCCGCAGGAGCGCCCGCATCCCATCGATGTGGCCCTGCTCCAGACCCTTCTCCAGGCCTTTCTCGAGGCCCTGCTCCCGGTTTCGGCGAGCGATCTCGCGGCCCGACTCCGTCTGCTCGAGAACGTCGTTCATGCCTCTCCTCCGCAGCGCTTCGACTACCTGGGCCGCCAGTGAACCTCCCACGAGCATACCCAGCTCGATCTGGACCAGCTGTTCCTCGAGAGCGCCCGTCGCGGCGATCCGATCGGCAACCCGTTCCGGCAGGTCGGGCGGTGCCTTCCGCGACCACAAAGCGAGCGGCGCCAGCGGACCCGCCAGAAGCATGCCGGCGTCCAGGTCGTCGGGTACGTTGACCGACCGATAGTCGAGCCGCGCCCGGTCACGGCTGAAATGACCCGGGTACCCACCGCCCAGCGGCCAGACCACGACTTGGTGGATCCGGTGATCCGCGCGGCGGTATTTGAGAGCCAGGCTCGCCCAGTAGGCGACCATCCGCTCTTGGAAGTCCTCGGTGCGCTGGACCTGGACCTCGACGTGGTAGACGTCGGCGGGTATGCCGTCGCGATTCTGGACCAAGAACACTTTGTCGCGCTGGCGGCTGCGTTGCCGTGGTTGCTCCGTCGGTCCGTCGAGGATCACGGTCTGGCCGTCGAGTCGTGCGCCGCACAGCAGGTTCAGCGCAACATGGGGGTGAGCCTCCAACAACGCCTTGTACAGACCGTCGAAGTCACGGGCCGGCGCCGTTGGCGGAGAAGGGGCATCCGAGGACACGCCGCTAGTCATGGGCCCTCCCTTCCGCGTCTGCCACTGGTGCCGAGGGAATCTTCGCGCGTCGCATGACTACTAGTCAAGTGCCTTCTGGTCGCTTGCCGAGTCGTTGCGCTGATCGCGGAGGGAGTTGGTCCGCCACGGACGGGTCGTCCAAGGGGCTGAGCCGCGGTCACGTCTGGGCGAAACCGAGTGCGTGGTACCCCGGCATCCGGCGCGCCAGCGAGGCGGCGACCATCGGCACCGCCCGGTCGTGGTAGTCGTGGACCTCGGTGACCTCCTTCCCGGGGGCCGCCCGCACCACCCGCCCCGCGCACTGCACCAACAACCCGTCGAACGAGATCGGCCCGGCGAGGAACAGCGTGTCGAGGGCCGGCCCGTCGAATCCCTCCCCGATGAACGGCGTCGTGCCCACCACCAGGACGCCGTCCTCGGCCTTGGCATCGGCGATGCGACTGACCGTCGCCCGCCGATCCGCGACCGACATGCCACCCTGTAACACGAGCGCCGGGTGCCCACGCTCGGCCAGCCGTCCGGCGAGAAGGTCGAGGTGAGCGATCCGCCGGGTGAGCACGAGACAATTGCGGCCCCGCCCCAGGGCGGCCACGACATCGCCGACTATCTGCGCGTTGCGTGCCTCGTCGGCGGCCAATGCCCGATGGATCGCCGCCAGATCCTCTTCGTCGCAGCGGAAGTCCGTCTCATGCTCGCGGCCGAGCTGCTCAGCGCGGCAACCTCGGTACCGACCGCCGTGCCCTTCGCCCGCCGCGCGAGCCTCTCGGCGTCGCCCGCACTCAGACGGTCCAGCGTCGAGAGGAACGCCCACTGATCCTCGTACGGTTCCAGCGTCGAAAGGTCGAGAAACGCGGTCAGCCCGTTCCTGCGCCGCCTGCCCTGCAACGGCGCCGCGATGAGATTGCCGAACCCTCCGGCGGGCAACACATCCTGGTTCGGGAACAGGCGGTCGTACGACCGAAGGTCCATCGATCCGCGCAACACCATGGCCTCGTGCACCAGCAGCGTGCCGAGGTTCCGCGCCACCGTGGCCGACACCGCACCGGCGAAGAACACCCACACGTGCGCACCGCGTCCCGACTGTGAGATCTCGACCGCCGCCGGGACGCCGGCGGCACGCGCGGCCTTGCCGTACGCGAGGGCATCGAGCATCGCCGCCGGTCCGTCGAAGTCCGCCGCCAGGAAGTGGCAGTTGTTGGTCGTCAGAAGCGGGTACAACCCCACGAAGACGTCACCGCGCAGGTGAGCGGCCAGCACGTCGGCGGTCAGCGGCAGATAACTCACCGCGCGCCTGTCCAGGCCCTTACGCCAGCCGCCTGCCACCGCCCGCATCCAGCCACTCGCTCCGGTGCGGGCGTTCTCCCAGCGCACCGCGTCCACATCGGTCCGGGCCCGGAAGAGGTCGCCGTACAGCCGCAGCTTGTCGTCGACGGGCGACGCCATCGTCACCGGCCGTGCGGCAGCGAGCTGCTCGGGCGGCGGCGCCGTATTCTGCCCGCGAAGTTCGAGCAGGCGGGAGAGGCGTACGTTTTCGGCCCGCGCCCGCTCCAGGCGGACCCGCGTCAGCTCGTCGTCCATGGCACCCATTTGTCAGTCACTCCCGTCGTCGTTCAGACGAGGCCCGGCTTCTCCGGGGTGCGCCGCCACCACCATGCGTCGCCGCCGGAGACCGGGAGCGTGGTGGTTTCGTGGGTGACCGTCTTGAACTTCTCGTCGACGCGACCGATCGCCCACCGGAACCGGCCCGTGACGGCCGCCGGCAGAGCGGGAACCGCCGCTGCCAGCCGGTCGCGGGCCTTCAGATCGTCGCGGTAGAAGTCGGCCGGATACCAGCCGTCCGGCGGCCACCCGGCGGCGATGCGCTCGGTGAGCTGCTCCCAGACGGCGAGGTAGATGCCGGCCTGCCGGACCGCTTCCGACGAACCCTCGGGTAGCACGGTGTCCTCGTCGGCGAGCCAGGCCGTCAGCTCGTCGGTGACCGGCGTCGGCACCCGATGCTCGCGGATCACCTCGGGCAGCGGCTCGACCCGCGCCGAGGGAAAAGACGGCAGCGGCTTCTCGATCGCTTCTATGCGGTACGCCCCGTCATCCTCGTAGACGCGCGCTCGCGTCCGCGCACCGTCCGGGGTGACCAGCCAGAACGCCGACGGAAGGGACTCCTGCGCGGCCCAGAGCACCGGCGTGCCCAGCTGGGTGGCGATCAGCCCGGCTGCGACGGACACGTCCGGTTCGCGGGCCGCGCCCGGCACGACATAAATGTCCAGCAGCCAGGAGACGTCGCCGCCGGCTGGCTCGTACGTGCACAGGACAGGCGAATCCCAGGCGCGGTCCTCGGCGTCGCGGTCCGCGATGTCCACCGCCGCGGCCGGCACTCCGGCCAGATCGGCGAGCGCGCCCGCAAGGGTTGCCCGGTCGAAGTCGCCGGCGAGGAGCAGGTCGTATGTCATCCCTCGTAGGTCCCGTCGTAGATGGCCTTGGCCTTCGCGATCGCCTCCGGATTGTTGACGAACCGCGGGTTGTGCTGGAAGGCGGGTACCTTCGCCGGGTCACCGCCGGCCTTCGCGATCTCGGTCAGGGCCGCGTATTCGTTGCGGTCCAGCTTCACGATGCCGGGGCCGGAGTCGGGGAAGACGGTTCCGCTCGGCTCCACTCCGTACGACCTCCCGTTGATCTCGTAGCGGTTGGTGGCCGGGTTCCAGTGGGCGTTGCCGGCGGCGATCTGTGCCACATCGTCCCGCATCGCGCCCTCGTTGCCGCGCAGAACGACACTGTTGTCGGGCCGGACCATGCCACTGCGGGCACCGGCGACCGTGTGCCGCGCGTTCGGCGGGTTGAGTGCCTTGCCGCGCGCGGCGCCCTCGACGCCGTCCGCGACCGGCCACGGCGGTCCCGGCGGCACCGGGCGGGTCCCCGCGCCCGCGGCCTCCGACGTGTCCTTCTTACCGGCCGCGGTGATCCGGTCGGCCGCCTTGGCGTCCGCATCGACGATTTCGGCGACGTTGCGTTCCTCGATGTCCGCGGTCTGCTCGGTCACCTTCGCGATCGACTGGGCTGCCTTCTCGGCGGCCTCGGCCGCGTCCTTGGCGAGCGCGCGGAAGACCGCCCCCAGTTCGCCCTCGGCCATCAGAAGCCCAGGCCGGCGACGGCCGTCGAGAACCGGGCACCGTGCTCACGCATCACGGCGGCGTGCTCGCGCATGATGCCGAGCTGCGTCCGTACCGCCGCGGGATCGATCGACACCTGAGTGGGCTCGGCGCCCCCGCCGCCCGACTGCGACCAGTCGAGCCCCGACATGGCCTCGGCGACCTTGGCGAACAGCGGTTTGGCCGCCGCCTCGATGACCTCGCCGATCACGTGCTGCTGCAGGTCCATGATGAGCGACTTCACCAGCCGCTCGGCGCCCTCGATGATCAGGGGAACGGCCGCCTCGGCGATGCCGGCGGTAGCGACCGCGGCGGCCTGGTCGGCGACGAACGCCGCGGCCATGCCGATCAGGACCGCGATCGCCTCCGCCTTCTGCGCGACGATGTAGCCGGCTGCCGCGTCGAGCGCCACGGCCAGAGCGTCCGAGCCGGTTACGATCTCGTTCACGTGCTTGTCCGACATCGTGCCCCAGCCGGAGCGCATCGCCTCGGTGGACGCAGCCTGGTGTGCCTCGGCGATCGCGTGTACCGCGCTGGTCGCATCCTCATGCGTGGTACGTACCGCCTGCCCGAACTCCCGCGTCAACGACGCGAACCGCAGAACAACATCCTCGTCTATGTACGGCCAGGGCACGCCGATGACATTGAGAAAGTTGACCACCGGAAGGGGCAGATCATCGATTGCCATGAGCGGACCTCCGGTCCACACCCTAGACAATCCCGGCAATCCTCTAATCGAGGAGTGCGCGGATGTCGGCGGCGCTCAGCCCCGCGGAGGCGAATTCCCCGCCGTCCAGCACGCCCGCGAACAGTTCGGCCTTCCGCCGCTGCAACGCCATCACCTTCTCCTCGATGGTGTCCCGCGCCACCAGGCGATAGACCATCACATTACGGACCTGCCCGATGCGGTGCGCACGATCCACCGCCTGCGCCTCCGTCGCCGGGTTCCACCACGGGTCGAGGAGGATGCAGTAATCCGCCTCGGTGAGGTTCAGCCCGAACCCACCGGCCTTCAGGCTGATCAGGAAGACCGGGGCGGCACCGGTCTTGAACTCCTCGACCACCCGCCGGCGATCGCGGGTGGTGCCGTCCAGGTACGCGCAGGCGATGCCGGCCTGCTCCAGCCGATCGCGGGCGCTGCCCAGGAAACGGGTGAACTGGCTGAACACCAGCGTACGGTGGCCCTCCGCCGCGATGTCGGTGAGTTGCTCGACGAGCAGATCGAGCTTGGTCGAGGGAACCGCGCGATGGTCCGGGTCGACCAGGGCCACGTCCAAACTGGCCTGCCGCAACAGCGTCAGGGAGCGGAAGATCTCGAAACGGTTCCGCTCCAGGTCGCCCAGCAGGCCGAGCACCTTCTGCCGCTCCCGCTGCAGGTAGCGCTGATAGATCCGGCGATGTCCGGCCGCCAGGTCGACTTCGATCACCTGTTCCTGCTTGGCCGGCAGCTCGGCGGCCACCTCGGCCTTGCGCCGGCGCGACACCAGCGGACGGATCCGGCGGCGCAACCGGGCCAGCCGCTCCTGATCGCGGTCGCGCTCGATCGGCCTGCGGTAGTACTCGGTGAACTGATCCAACCGAGGGAAGAGGCCCGGGGCCGCGATCGAACAGAGTGCCCACAGCTCGGCCAGGTTGTTCTCCATCGGGGTGCCGGTGATAGCAATCTTGAACGGCGCCGGGAGGCGGCGGGCGCACTTGTACGCCTGCGACTGCGGGTTCTTCACGAACTGCGCCTCGTCGAGCACCAGCCCGGCCCACTCCACCGCCGCGTACTCGTCGTACTCCAGGCGAAACAGGGTGTACGACGTGACCACGACGTCCGCCTCCCCGATCGCCTCGGCCAGGTCCACTCCTCGCCGCGCCGCGGTCTGGACGATCGCCCGGACCTCCAGATCGGGCGTGAAGCGGTCGGCCTCGGCCGGCCAGTTGTGTACGACGCTGGCCGGCGCCACGACCAGGAAACGGCCGTGCTTGCGGGCGTGGCAGAGCAGGGCAAGCGTCTGCAGCGTCTTCCCGAGGCCCATGTCGTCGGCGAGGATGCCGCCCAGCCCATTGTCGTGCAACGCGGCCAGCCACCGGAAGCCCTCCCGCTGGTAGGGGCGCAGCTCGACGCACACCTCGTCGGGCACCGGCTGGTCGAGGGCCAGGCCCGTCTCGCTCAGCGCGGCCACCGCCCGCCGCCAGTCCGCGGCGTGGCCGGTCATCTCGCCCAACTCGCCCAGCTCATCCCAGACGCCGGCCTGGAACCGGCCGACGCGGAGCACGCCCGGCGGGCTGTCGGTGAGCGCGCGCGACTCGGCGATCAGGTCGCGCAGCTGCTGAAACTCCGCCCGGTCCAGGGCGAAGTAGACGCCGCTGGGAAGAATCAAGAACCTCTGGTCCCGGGCGAGCGCGACGAAGAGCGCCTCGAAGTCGACCTGCTCGCCACCCACCTCGACGCGCACGGACAGGTCGAACCAGTCCCGCTCACCGGTGTGTTCGGTGTCGGTGAACGTGATCGTCGGCGCCGCCCTGTTTTCCCGTACGTCCCAGCCCTCGTCCGGCTCGATCACCGACACGCCGAGTTCGGCCAGCGCGGGCATCGCCGTACTCAGGAAATGAATCATCGCGTCGCCACCCAGCACCGCCTCGGCGGCAAGACGCGGACCGACCGGCCCAGGCTCGAGCAGCCCGGGCAGGCCATGACCAACAAGACCAACCACTTGCCGTACGAGATCAGCACGCTCGTCCGGCAGCGCCGTCGACCAGAGCGGCTCACCATGCCGCCCGCCGCCCACCTCGACCACCCACTCCCAGCGCAGCCGCAGATGGTGGTGGCGTTCGGCACTCAACGTCACCGTCAGGGTCGGAGCACCCACCTCGGGGAGGCGCACGGCGGACCCGGCCGCCACCACCTCCATCTGCCGCACCAGGCTCGGATAGAACTCGGTGAAGAACCGCTCCTCCTGTTCGCCCGGAATCTGGATGCTGGGCGCCGTCAGCGCCTTGCGAGCAGTCTTCGGCAGCGGACGGGCCAGCGGAGCCAGCCGCATGACCTGCTCGGCCGGCTCCGCCTCGCCGCGCACACCCCACGACGCGATGCCATGCGCCGGCTCGCCGATGAACAGCGCACTTGCCATGTCGACCGCGATGCCCTCGTCCTGCACCACCGCCTCCAGCACTAGGTCGCCGCCGACCCGGTCCACCTGCATCGTCACCCGCGCCGGCCGACGCGCCACAACCACCGGCTGGCTGTTCCTGCCGTACTGCACCAGCGGCAGGCCCGACTCCTGCGCCTCCGCCAGCAGGTCCCAGATCCGCCGACTCTCGAACTCGTCAAGGAAGACGTTCGTGCTGGTGCTGTAGTAGTTCGAGGACCCGGACAGCTTGACAATCTCCGTGAGCAGCCGACGGTGGTGCGCCAGCTCCGACGATCGCCCACCGACGTACCCGAGCGAGTGCCAGTTGATCCCCGTACGCACCCAACCCTTGCGGCCCGGCAGCACCGGACGCATCGAGATCCGGCGCCCCATCTTGCGTGTCCGTGGAAGATAGGCCTCCACCAGCTCGAACTGCAGACCGAGAGCGGGCTCTTCAGGTCCCGGGGATGACGGAACCCCGGCCACGTCCCGCATCCAGGCGGACAGCGCGGACTCCCATTTCACGGACGTCGATGCCTTCGAGCCGCCCTTACGCTGAGCGACGATCAGCAACGCCGCGACATGTACGCACTCCGCGTCGGAACAGGTGCAAGCGCCGGTCACCGCACCCCGGACGACCTCGCCGGTCACCACCCCGCCGCGCCGAACCTTCCCGACCGCCCGCCCGGATCGGTCGACGGCCGGGTCAACGATCTCCCCGGCGGCCAGCGCTTTTCGAGCCCGGACAAACGTACGGACCCCGACCAGCTCACAGAGGAGCGCTTCCGCCGGAGGAAGGACCAGCTTCGCCATCGTCGCCCTTTCGCCGAGGCCGGGCGCCAACTCTAAACGGGCGGCGAGAAGCGCCGCACTCCTCGTACTCAAGAAGAGGGATGCCGTACACCCACGCGCGCTTGGCTCAGTAGTAGTAGGCGTGGGCCGTAGCCGGAGCCGATCCCGCGCGCCGAAATGCGCGCAGGATCGCGACAACCACCTGGTTGAACAGACGTCGATGCACGCCCTCGGCATCGCCGGAAGGCTCACGAGGACAGGTCCAGCTCATCGGCGCCGCCCGTGCCGCGGCGCGCGGATCTCATCAGTCACGGTTGATGGCCACCGAGGCGCATTGGATCGAGTTTCTCAGCTGGATCGAGGCCAACGGGTGTCGTCCCACGCGATCCGATCCTCTGTTGGACCGTGCTCACTCGCTGGCGGCGGAGTCCGGCGATGAACACCTGGCGGCGTACATCCTCATGCGGCAGAGCCAGCAGGCCCTCGATAACGGCGACGCTGTCCGGGCGGCGGGACTGGCTGAGCGGGCACGCGAGACTCGGCGGCTACCGCGCCGGGCCTTGGCGCTTTGTCACGTTCGTGAGGCGGAAGCTCGTGCGCTCACCGATGACGCGGCCGGGAGCCGCGAGAGTATCGCCCTTGCCCTGCGCCTCTTGTCGAGCCCGCTGGACACCGTCGACCGTCTGGGAAAGCACTGCACGGTCGACTACGTGCGGGCGAGCGAGGCACGCTGTCGACAACTGCTCGGCGAAAGCCTCTCCGCGACGAGGGCGTATGAGGAGGTTCTTGCCGCGTGGCCCGAAGGTGGCCGCCTCGACGAGGGACTGTGGCGGGCCGACCTGGCCCAGGCGTACCTGGACGAGGGTGAAGTCGAACGAGCGGCCGCCGAGGGCATGTCGGCGGTGCGGATCGCGGACGCGACTTCCTCGGCGCGAGCGCTTCGCGCGGTCGGCCGGCTGCTGCCGCGTCTGCGTCGGCATCGGGAGCTTGTCATGCTTCCCGAGCTCACGGAGTCCTACCGGGTGGCCCTGGCGGCCTGCAACGATTGACCCATGACTCTGCTGCCCACTGCCACCAGCGTCGATGAGCGGAGGCGCGCGGCGAAGGTCGCGGTGCTACCGGTCGGAAGCTTCGAGCAACACGGCACCTATCTACCCCTGGTGACCGATACCGTCGTGGCCTGTTCGATCGCTGAGCGCGTCGCGGCCGCGTACGACTTGTTCCTGCTTCCCCCGGTGACGATCTCCTGCTCCCACGAACACAGCGCCTGGCCCGGCACGGTAAGCATCAGCCACAGCACGCTGACCGCAATCATCTCCGACGTGCTCGGCTCACTCCGGCAGTCCGGCACAGACCCGCTCGCGTTGGTGAACGGGCACGGCGGGAACTACGTGCTTAGCAACATCGTGCAGGAAGCCAACGTAGAGCGACCGACGATGACCCTGTTCCCGGTACGGGAGGACTGGAACGCCGCCCGCGAGGCGGCCGGCCTCGCCAGCACCGGCCACGACGACATGCACGCCGGCGAGCTTGAAGTCTCAGTGCTGCGCCACGTCGCCCCCGAACTGCTGAAACCTGGTGTTGAGGACAGCGATCACCACGCCTCGGAACGCAAGCTGCTCCTGGTCCACGGCATGGCCGCGTACACCGAGACCGGAGTGATCGGCGCGCCGTCGAACGCCTCCGCCGACAAGGGCCGGATGCTCCTCGACAGCCTCACGGCGACCTTCAAGGAGCATCTCGACGCACTGACCGCGTCCCCATAGCGCCTGGCGTTTGGACCGACGCTGGTCGGTACGCTGCGTGTACGGCGTCTTCTGATTCCGGCGTTCGTGTCCGATTCGCTCCCTCGCCCACGGGGATGTTCCACGTGGGTAACGCCCGCTCGCTGCTCTACAACTGGGTGCTGGCGAAGCAGTCCGGCGGCACCCTGGTGCTGCGGATCGAGGACACCGATGCCGAGCGCAGCAAGCCGGAATGGGTGCAGGGCATTCTCGACGCCATGGCTTGGCTGGGCTGCGGGCCGGAGGAATACGAGGGGCCACTGTTCCAGTCGGCCTATGTCCAGCATCACCGCGACGCCATCGACAAGCTCCTGGCCGCGGGCCGGGCGTACTACTGCGACTGCACCCGTGAGCAGGTAGTGGCTCGTACCGGCAGCGAGCACAGGGGATACGACGGGTTCTGCCGCGACCGTGGCCTCACGGCCGCACCGGGCCGGGCCGTGCGGTTCCGTACGCCGGACGAGGGACAGACGATCGTCAAGGATCTGGTCCGGGGCGAGCCGACGTTCGACAACGCCACGATCGAAGACTTCGTGATTGCTCGCGGGGATGGCTCGCCGGTGTTCTTGCTGGCCAACGTCGTCGACGACATGGTCATGGGCATCACCCACGTCATCCGGGCCGAGGAGCACCTGCCGAACACTCCGAAGCAGCAACTCCTGTGGGTGGCGCTGGGTCACGAGCCGCCGGTATGGGCACACGCGCCGATCCTCGTGAACGAGAAACGGCAGAAGCTGTCCAAGCGACGCGATCGGGTAGCGCTTGAGGACTTTCGTGCGGAGGGCTACCTGGCCGAGACGATGCGGAACTACCTGATGCTGCTCGGCTGGGCGCCGTCCGGTAACCGCGAGATCCTCCCGTGGGAGGACATCGTCGAGGAGTTCCGGCTCAGCGACGTGAACCCGTCGCCGGCCTTCTTCGACGTCAAGAAGCTCCGCGCGTTCAACGGTGACTACATCCGGGCGATGACCGTGGAGGAATTCATCTCCGCCTGCCAGCCGTGGGTGCGCGGCGAGTCGACGCCGTGGCAGGCAGACCACTATGACGAGGGCGTGTTCGCAGCCGTGGCGCCGCTCGCGCAGACCCGGGTCGCCCTGCTCGGTGAAATCGTTTCGATGGTGGACTTCCTGTTCCTGCCCGAGCCGCCGTCAGACGAGGCCGCCTGGAACAAAGCGATGGCCGGCGAGGCCGCGGCCCTGCTGGCCGACGTCCTGGCAGCGTTCAGCACGGTGGCCTGGAGCGCCGACGCGCTGAAGCAGTCGGTGGAGGAGTTGGGAGCGGCGCGAGGGTTGAAGCTCGGCAAGGCTCAGGCGCCGGTGCGAGTGGCGATCACCGGCCGGACTGTCGGCCTTCCGCTGTTCGAGTCGCTTGAGGTACTGGGCCGTGAGCGGACGATGAGCCGGGTTCAGGCTGCTCTCGCGAGACTTGGCGGGTGATCGCCACTCGTTCGGGCGGCTCCAGTGGCCCGAAGGCCGCCCCGAACAGCCGATCTGCCGTTCCGAAGACCTCGATAGCGACCGACTGGTGACTCAAAGCCGCCGGCAGGAAGAGGCGCCGGAGTCTGGCGGTCATGATCGTGCCGCGTGGTCCATTGTCAGGTTTACGGCGCAAGGCCGCCCGAACCGCAGGGCCGGACGTGCCGCGCCTGCGTCAGCCTGCCGGCGTCACCCCGCCGGCGCAGGCTCAGCAATCAGTTCGAGCCCCACGCCGCATCAGTGGTAGAGGGGGTGCGCGGTCGTCGGCGGCTTTCCCCGCTCGGGCATAGCCGCGCAGAATCGCAGCCACCACATCGCTGGAAACACGGTGACCTGTCACCCGGTCGGGGGATCCGTCTGAGCGTGAGCTGGCACGTACGGGATCAAGCCCTGCCGCCATGCCTGCACCTGTAGTTCCGGCGGTAGCTGGCGCGCGTCGACGAGGAACCCGTTGACCTCCAGGAGCCAGGCCATCGGGTTCTTGTGCAGCATGTCGCGCCGGCTGAACTCGGGATCCATCAAGCCGATCCGCAAGGTGTCTGCGATGAGCCGGCCCTTGCTGGCCATCGTGGTCTGCTTGACGCCGAGCAGGTCCGCGAGGTCATCGTTGCGTAGATGGGGCTCCTGGCTCCGGTCGGCGAGGAAGTTGACCCGGCCGATCGCGTACACGATGCCGGCGGCCCAGATCCCGCGGTCACCGCGGAGTAAGGGCGATGGCCGCTTGCGGGCGAGCTTGGCGGCCAGCTTGACGCAGAGCCCGGCGTATTCCGCGTCCAGATGCTGCTGGCAGAACAGGTCGGTGATCGAGACGATCTCGTCGAAGACCGGCTTCACCGCGGCCGGCACTTTCGGCGGCGCTGGTGCCGACATGATGGTGTTCCTTTCACCGTCGCAACGCGCTGGCGGGAGAGCCTACAGCCCACCCGCGCCAACCCAGCCGAGAGGACATGACCACGTACCGGACGGTGACCGTCGTACGATCGACTGCGCACGGTACTCATTGCCTCCTCGGATAGGTGACCATGGCCTACCAGCCGATGACCCTGAGCAGTCTCGCCGGTCACCTCTCTCGACGAGCAGACGAGAAGGTCCGGTGGAAGCACGTCTGGGAGTTCTTCGAGGAGTACCGGTGGGCTCCCGTCGAAGAGCGGCCGTTGCTGCTCTGCGAGGAACCCTCGTCAACCGGCGATGAGCAGTGGGACGTGTTGCTGGCTGCCTTGGCGGAGCATCTCGCCGCTGAGTTGGATCTCGCTCCGCCGGAGTGGTCCCGGTCCCGCGTGCTCGCGACTCCGTGGTTTCCGTCGTCGCTGCGGTCCAAGCGGATGGAGGCGTTGGTGTCGGCGCCGGCGGCCTTCCGTAAGCACGGTGTTTACCTTTCCGCACGAGACCTTGAGGCCGCATGAGTGAGGACGGGCTTCTTGGCCGCGCCGAACTGGAGCGTGCTTTCGCCGCGCTCGGCGATCGGCTTGTCCGGAGAGGTGTCGTAGCCGACCTTTTCGTTGTCGGCGGCGCCGCGATGGCTTTGGCCTACGACGCTCAGCGGGTGACCCGGGACGTCGATGCCACTTTCGTACCGCATGGGGTGGTCCTCGAAGAGGCCCGCAACGTCGCCGAGGCGATGGGTTTGCCCCCGTGGTGGCTGAACGAGCAGGCCAGCTCATATGTCTCTGCCCAACACGACGCAGGGAAGCGAGAGGTGTTCGATCACCCGGGAATACGGGTGATGGCGGCCTCGCCGGAGCATGTGTTCGCGATGAAGGCGTTCGCTGCGCGTACCCGCGACGAGGAGGACCTCCGCGCCCTCGCGGAGATCCTCGGCGTCGCGACGATCGATGCGGCGGTCGACATTTGCACGCGGTTCTTCCCCGGGGAACCGCTGCCGGCGAGATCGCGCGCGATGCTGGAGGACCTGTTCGGGCTCGAGTAATGACCGATCCCCATGGCCATCCCTTGGCCGGTCTCGCCCAGATGGGACAAAATTCGGCGGGTGCGTCGCCAGACTGCGGTTCGCCGCCTCCGAACGGTCGCCGAACGCTGCCAGCGGGCCAGTGGGCTGTGGGACGACGAGCCGTTCCTGCTCGCCGCGTACGTTCGGCTCGGTGTTGGAATCCGTCGCCGACATGGACATGGTCGATGTGGCGTTCGTGATCAACCTGCCCGCCGAAGCGCTGACCTGGTTCGCGGAGCCGCAATCCCTGGTCGGCTTGCCGAGCCTGCTGGAGATCGACAAGGCGCCCGTGCGGTGGTACTGGCGGCCATCGGCATGGCCGGTCGCCAACCACCTGATACACCGTCCACTGCGGGTGTGGTCGCTGGACGGACCTGACAAGACTGCGCTCGACGCCCTGGAAAGTCGCCAAGCCGAGCATCTGCGCATGCCAGCACCCACGGCCGAACAACAGCGGGAACAGGTGAGCGTCGAGTTGGCCGCGAGCCTCTCCCACCTACGCAACGTCGACGCGGACTTCTGGGAACGCGACTGGCGTTCGACCCACAGAGGATCCGGAATTTATCCCGAAAACCACCTGTGGAACGCCGTCCACGGCTATCTGGACCTGCTCGCCACGACCGGCCAGCAACAACCGGGACTCACCACTCGCTCCGACCCGCCCGAGAGGACATGACCACGTGTCTGGCGGTGTCCCGGCGCGAACTGCGTGGCGCGATCTCAGTCGGGTGGTCCGTCCGTGGGCGAATGAGGTGCGATTCGGGCATTGGTGCAGACTGTCGCGATGAGTTCTGGTAGCCGACGCCCTCGGAACCGCGGTGCCGCCCGATCGTCCGGGCGCCCCGATCTCACCGTCGTGGCCGGCAACGAGGATCAGGATTGCGACTGCCCGGCCTGTCGCGGCGAGGTGGTGGATCCCGAGCGGATGCTGGCCGAGATGGTCGATGACGCCGCCGATCTGGCCGAGGTCGAGGATCCGCTGGAGGCGGAGCTGGCCGGTGCGTTGTTCGTGGCGATGGCGCAGGCCGGCGACGATGACGCCCTGAGTGCCTTCACCGACGGCCTCATCCCGGCCATCGAGGCACGGGGCAATCGTGCAGCTTCGACCATTCTCGTCGCGATCGGCGCCGTGGCCGGCGACGAGTCGGGCCGGGTCGCCGCCTCCGCGCGGGCGGCCGCCGAGCGGCTGGCCGGTGCCGGTGTCGCGCCGCCGTCCTGGGCGGGTGATCTGGCGCAGCCGCTGACCGCCGGGCCGTTCACCCGCCTGTACGACGTCGAGGACACCATGTCGGTGCTGATCGGGGTGTTCCATCGGGCGGATCGTGACCACGCGCTCATGATCGTGGTCGATCACGAGCACTGTGGCGCTGCGGAGGAGATCTACCTGCTCGGCGGGGAAGATCTTCCGACGGCCGTGGCCGGGATCCATCAGGGCGCCCGGCAGGACGGGGTGACCATCAAGACCAAGAAGCTGAGCGCGCCCGAGTTCCGCTGGTACGCCGAGCAGGCCCTGGACGCGCGTGCCGTCCACGACGAGGACGACGAATCGGACGACGTCCCGGCCGGCTTCGACCTGATCGACGACGAGGACGGGCCGGGATACGCCCCGCTCGCTGTGCTGACCCGCAACCGGCTGGCAGGTCTGCCGCCGGCTCGCCGCCCGCGCGGGGCGGCCGCGTCCGGCCACGCCACGGACCGGACGGCACTGGACGTGCTGCAACAGTTCGCCGCCGTGCTCGGCAGGTCCGGCGGGCCCGCCGCGTTCGGCCTGGACCTACCGGCCCCGCGTCGGCCGCAACCGGCGAAGCTGCCGGCCAAACGGAAGAAGTCGAACGGTCCAGCGCCGGTCTATCAGATCAAGGTCAGCCTGCGAGGCGCGAAACCGCCGATCTTCGTAGGTGCTTGACGGCTACCGATGAGGGCGGGCGGTGGGTTGTGTCCGAGCCTGACATTTGCCCTCGGTCAGGCGCTGCGCGCGCGCAACTCTGACCAGTACGCCTGGGTCTCGTCGAAAACCGCGGTGTAGTCCGCAACGGGGACGAATGCTGCCAGCAGTGGCCCGACCAGAACGTCTTCCTCGTCGGCGTACGCCTGGACCAGGAAGACAGCCTGCTTGTCGTGGATGTAGGCGCACACCAGCCAGCGGTCCAGCGATTCCGCAACGGACAGAGTCGTCATGTCATGCAGGTCGTCGTCGGTCTGCAGAACGGCCATGGCCGCCGCCGGATCGTTCCTGGCGGAGTCGAGTCTCGCATCTTCCACGGTCGGCAGCCTGCCCAGCGTGCCCATCGCCGACTCGAGGAAGGAGGGCTCGTCGTCACCCACCAGCTCCCTGGCCACGATCAGCTGAAAGCGATACATGCCGGAGTAGCTCGTCGGTTCCACGAGATACCCGAACTGGCCGTCGTCGGTGGTGAAACGCACGGCTACATCCTCCTGATCTCGATGGGAACCTGATTCATCGGAATCTTCGCCGGCCGGCCCCTATTGGTGACGCCCTCGGTGCTTCCGCTCCAGTGCCAGACATTCGGCTCGTGCTGGAAGTAGCGATAGTAAACGCTCTTTTGCCGGTGCCGACCTTGGCCCATCGTACGTTCTCGCCGGTCTGCACACTGTTGGCGAACTGCGCGTCGGCGTCCGCCGGCAGGACCGCCTTTTTGGGGATGTACGGGTTGGGGCCGCCGTGCGGGTCGTGGTGGCCGGGATTCTCGTATCTCGGCTGGCTCCGCTCGCCCGCAGCGCTCGCCTTCTCGGCGGCCGTACCGCCACGCAGACCTTCAAAGCGTTCCTTGACCTTGGCATCGGTCGCTTTTGCATCGGCGACGCCCTTTTCGATTCCCTCCGCGCCTTCCTTCCCGAGCCGCGACACCCGCTCCGCGGCCTCCTCGAGGCTCTTGCCGGCTATCTCGGCCAGCTCGCGGAAGACCTCGCCGAACTCCTTGCCCATCAGAACGTCAGCCCTCCGACGAGCTGACGGAACTGGGCGCCGTGCTGCTGAATGGTGTCGGCGTGCGTTCGCAGAGCGGTGACATGAACGGCGACCGCGTCCGGATCGAGCGATACGCCGGTGGCCGGCTCGACCTCTGCGCCGGACTGTGACCAGTCCAGCCCCAGCCAGCGCGTCGGAGATCTTCGTGAACAATGGTTTCGCGGCTGCCTCGATCACCTCGGCGATCACGTGCTGCTCAAGGTCGAGGACCAGCGACTTCACCAGCCGCTCGGCCCCTTCGACGATGAGCGGCACGGCCGCCTCGGCAATACCGGCGGTAGCCACCGCGGCCGCCTGATCAGCGACGAACGCCGCCGCCATGCCGACCAAGAGGGCGACCGCCTCAGCCTTCTGCGCCACGATGTAGCCGGCCGCCACGTCCAATGAGGTGGCCAGCACCTGACACCCGTCGACGATCTCGTCGACGTGCCGGACCGACAGTTTCGCCCAGCCGGAGGTCATCGCATCGGTTGCCGATCCCTGGTACGCGCTGGCGATGCCCCGGATCGCCGTGGTGGCGTCGTCGTGGGTGGTCTGCACCGCTCGCGCGAACTCCCGGATGAATGTCGCGAGCTCCGACACCGTGTCCTCGTCGATGTAGGGCCAGGGAACGCCGATGACGTTGAGCAGATTCACCACCGGCAACGGAAGGTCATCAATTGCCACAGAGCAACTGTATGTATCCAGGTCAATACCCTTGGCGAGATTGGAGCCAGCTCGGAACGATGATCGTCGACAGAAAGATCGCCACGCGTGAACACGGTCGGCCCGCCCGTCAGCGCTCGCAACTCGATCTTGTGGTTGCCCAAGCGGCTGGACCGACCTGCGAAGCCACGCGCCGGGCACCTCGTGCGCGAGGTGCCCGGCGACGCTGCCGCAGGAGGCGCACCCCGCGGTACCGGTGCACGAACGATCGCGTTGACCCCGCGCGAGGTCAAGTCGACCGCGGAAGGTGTTCCCCCTGTTCAAGACGGTCGACAAATGCTCCGGATGTGCTCGGCGAGCGGGTAGCAGCCGAGATCAGCGCCGGGCACCCGCGTTCACCGCCGGGCAGACCGGACCGGATGTGCTCCGAATGTGCTCCATGCGTGCCCCGACCAGCGAAGGAACCGCCCCCAGCGCGCCCCGACGGCACCGTTTGGCACCCCATGGGACGCCCGGGCACTCGTGAGTATCCCCAGCTAGGTACGATATGGGCCGTAGGCCCTCGTAGCTCAGGGGATAGAGCATCGGTTTCCTAAACCGTGTGTCGTAGGTTCGATTCCTACCGGGGGCACAAAATTGCGACATCGAGTGACTGCTATTTCTCCTGGTCAAGACAGGTCATGATGCGTCGCAACCTTATTGCAAAGGTATGGCAGCATGGCGTTTGCGCAGCTCACGCGGACGCAGTTTCGAAACGCCGTTTGGCGTGGATCCACGCATCACGCCGATCGCTCGGAGCCGCAATATGCCTAGATCAGTCGATATCGCCCGTTTGCCTGACCGTGTCCTGCGTTGAGCCGTTGATGTCGTTCTGATCAGCTGTTTCGCCGGTGCAGATGGTGGCGAGCAGCGACCTCAGCGCGCGGCCCTGTGCCGCGGCGACCGCACGGCCGGCCGACCCGCCAACCAGCTGCACGTTGACGCGAACTGTCAGGGTCGGAGCCGACCGGCGAGTCACGGGCTTTGGCACGTCACCAGCGTGGCCGACGATCGCACCGGAGACCACCCGCAAGCTCGCAAATACCTCGACCGTGGCGCTTCTTGCCCCCTGCCAGTCGACGAGTACAAGTGTGAAGCGGAAGCGTCCTTGCCGTCCAGATGCGATCGCAGAGAGTCGCAAGGAGTCGGGCTGAGCTAACTCAGATCAGCGAGCACGGGCGGACCCTCACTGCGCTGTGGTCTCCGCAGGGCTTGGTGGCGAGCCGCAGCCGTTCGGCGACCCAGTCCACGGCATCGAAGATGGCTTGTGCCTGTACCGGCGATGCCGATCCTCTGCCGTACACCGCCGGGCGCGGCGCGACGGCCCGGCCTCGGTCATGGTCCTTACGGGGCGATCCACGCCGTGGTGTCGGGCGGGAGGATGCGGTTGTCGTCGAGTGGTTCGCTGGCGAGCAGCAGTTGCCCGGTGAGCAGGACGTCCTGGGTGCCGGTGTTGACCACGCATCGCCAAGTGGGGCCGCGGTCGAAGGCGAGCGCGCCGAGTGGGGCTTCGCGCCAGGTGATGGTCTGCTCGGCGGTGGTGTTGAGGCGGCGGCGCGTCCGCAGGGCTTCCCGGTAGAGGGTGAGCATGGATGCCGGGTCGTGTTGCTCGGCTGCGGCGGTGTGGTCGGTCCAGGCGGCGGGTTGGGGTAGCCATGGTGTGCCAGGACCGGTGGTGAAGCCGAAGGGTGGTTGGTTGCCGATCCAGGGCAAGGGGACGCGGCAGCCGTCGCGGAGCAGGCCGCTGTGCAGGCGGGCGGGGTCTTGTAGTACCTCTTCGGGGAGGTCTTCGATTTCCCAGAGGCCGAGTTCTTCGCCTTGGTAGATGTAGGCGTTGCCGGGTAGGGCGAGGGTGAGCAGGGCGGCGGCTCGGGCTCGGCGGGTGCCCAACTGGAGGTCGGTGGGGGTGCCGTGGAGGCGCCAGGCGTCGTGCAGGCTGGTCTCGGCGCGGCCGTAGCGGGTCACGTGCCGGACGACGTCGTGGTTGGACAGCACCCAGGTTGCTGGTGCGGCGACGGCGGCGTGTGCGGTGAGGGTGGTGTCGATGACGATCCGGAGCTGGGTGGTGTCCCAGGGGCATTCGAGGTAGTCGAAGTTGAACGCGGTTTGCAGGACGCCATCGCCGAGGTAGCGGGTGAGCCGGTCGGGGTGGGTGACCCAGGCTTCGGCGACGAAGGCGCGGTCGCCGGGGTATTCGTCGGCGACCTGGCGCCA
Source organism: Actinoplanes subtropicus (assembly GCF_000721705.1). Classification (GTDB taxonomy): domain Bacteria; phylum Actinomycetota; class Actinomycetes; order Mycobacteriales; family Micromonosporaceae; genus Actinoplanes; species Actinoplanes subtropicus. The sequence continues at coordinate 8,245 of NZ_JOJL01000030.1, read as the reverse complement.
GGTGCGGTAGATGTCGGGGACTTCGTCGCGGTCCCAGTGCGGGTGTTGGCCGGCGGGGATGACGGTTTTGCCGTTGACGTCGGGGTGCTCGAGGTCGGGTAGGTCGGGGTGTTTGGCCAGGCCGTGCGCGACGTCGATGCGGAAGCCGTCGACGCCTCGGTCGAACCAGAACCGCAGGACGTCTTCGAACTCCTCGCGAACGTCGGGGTTGTTCCAGTTGAGGTCCGGTTGTTGCGGTGTGAACAGGTGCAGGTACCAGTCGGTGTCGTGCGGGTCGCTGGGGTGGGCGCGGGTCCAGGCGGGGCCGCCGAAGCGGGAGGACCAGTTGTTGGGGGGTTGCTCGCCGTGGGGTCCGCGGCCGGGACGGAACCAGTAGCGGGCGCGTTCCGGCGAGCCGGGGTTGGCGGCCAGCGCCGCCTTGAACCAGGCGTGCTGGTCGGAGCTGTGGTTGGGGACCAGGTCGATGAGCACGCGCAGGCCGAGCTCGTGGGCTTCGTCGACGAGTTTCTCGGCCTCGGGCAGGGTGCCGAACAGCGGGTCGATGTCGCGGTAGTCGGCCACGTCGTAGCCGGCGTCGGCCATCGGGGACGGGTACCAGGGGGTGATCCAGAGAGCATCGACGCCGAGATCCCGCAGGTAGGGCAGGCGCGATCGCAGGCCGGCGATGTCGCCGACGCCGTCGCCGTCGCCGTCGGCGAAGCTGCGGAGGTACACCTGGTAGATCGCGGCGTCTCGCCACCACGGGCTGGTCTGGGTGGGGGTGTCGGTCGGGTCGGGCACGCGTGCCTCTCTCTGCTGGCTAGGGGGATGCCGTGCGCGGGTGTTGGCAGTGGCGATGTGGGCGGTCATTTCTTCGGTGGAGTCGGTTCAGGAGATGGAGAAGGGCGCCGCGAGCAGGTGCGCGAGACGTGCGGACTTGCCGACGAGTAGCTCGAAAGCGCCGAACTCGACGGTGCGGCGCCCGTCGGCGGTCACGATCGAACAGGCGCCGGCCGGCACTGAGAGGGTCACTTCTTGGGTGGTTCCGGGTTCGACGGACACCTGTTTGTATGCCTTGAGTTCACGGTCGGCCCAGGTCGCGGAGGTCACGATGTCGCGCACGTACACCTGGACGGTTTCCAGGGCGGGCCGTGATCCGGTGTTGGTGAGCCGGACGGTGGCCCGGACGGCATCGTCGGGCGTCACCTCGGGGGTGAGGATGGACAGGTCGCTGTAGGTGATCTCGGTGTAGGACAGACCTTCACCGAAGACGAATTGCGGTTCCTGGGTGAGGTCGGCGTAGCGGTCTCCGTGCTGGCCGCGCACGGTGTTGTAGAAGACCGGTAGCTGTCCGGCGTGGCGGGGGATCGAGATGGGCAGGCGTCCGCTCGGTTCGATGTGGCCGAGCAGTAGTTCGGCGATCGCGCGTCCACCCTGCATGCCGGGGCTGAATGCCTGGATCAGCGCGTCGGCGTTGAGGGCGGAGCCGGGCAGCACCAGCGGCTTGCCGCTGATGACCACCACCGTGGTCGGGGTGCCGGTGGCGGCGACCGCGTCCAGCAGCGCGATCTGTGCGCCGAACAGTTCCAGCGTTGCTGTCGAGCGGCCTTCGCCGGTGAGCAGGATTTCGTCGCCGACCACCACGACCGCGTGGTCGGCGGCTTTGGCGAGCAGGACCGCCTCGTCGATGAGCGCGGGGTCGACCGCTGCGGGGGTGGGGAGCGCGGGGGCGGGCTGTCCGTCGGGCAGGAGCATCCCCGTCGGGCCGGCGACGGGCTCGACGATGTCGGCACCGCGCGCGTAGCCGATCTCCCAGCCGGTGGGTGCCACCGACCGCAATCCGTCCAGGACCGTCTGAATGGCTTCCCGTGGGTGGCCCTGCGGCATCCAGTCGATCTGGCCGCTCGACCCGGCCCAGTCACCGAGCTGGCCTTGGGCGTTGTCGGCGTTCGGCCCGATCACGGCCACGCGCAGGCGTGCGGCGCGGTAGTCGAGCGGGAGAGTTCCGTTGTTGCGCAGCAGCACGAGGGATCGGCGTGCCGTCTGGAGGTTCACGGAGGTGTGCGTTTCGGCGCCGATCTGCCGCTGACGCTGCGGCGGGGGCAGCCGGGCATCCTCGAACAGGCCCAGCTCGAACTTGAGCCGCAGGATGTTGCGGACGGCGTCGTCGAGCTGAGTTTGCTCGATCAGACCTCGGTGTACGGCTGTTTCAGCGCCGTCGGCGAACGTCGGCGTGGTCATCGCGACGTCGTTGCCGGCCTGCACGGCGGCGGTCGCCGCGTCGGTGATGTCGGCGCGGATCTGCTGCTCCCAGACCATCCGTCCCACGTTGTCCCAGTCGGTGACCACGGTCCCGTCGAAGCCCCATTCACCGCGCAGAACGTCGCGCAGCAGCCAAGTGTTCGCGGTGACCGGGACACCGTCGATCGCCTGGTAGCCGGTCATGACGGTCCGGCATCCCTCGCGGACGGCACGCTCGAACGGCGGGAGGAACCAGGCGCGCAGCTTCCGCCGGCTGATGTCCGCCTCGCTGGCGTCGCGACCGCCTTGGGTCTCGGAGTAGCCGGCGAAGTGCTTGGCGCAGGCCAGGACCGCATCCCGGTCGGACAGCCTGTCTCCCTGATAGCCGCGGATCATGGCGGCGCCGAGTTCGGAGATGAGGTGCAGGTCTTCTCCGAAGGTTTCGTTGACGCGTCCCCAGCGGGGGTCACGGGCGATGCACAACGTCGGTGAGAAGACCCAGTGGATGCCGGTGGCGGCGGCTTCGACGGCCGTGACCCGCGCTACTAGCTGCACCAGCGTGGGGTCAAATGTGGCGGCCAGCGCCAGTTGGACGGGGAAGATGGTGGCGCCGGGCCAGAACGAGTGGCCGTGGATGCAGTCCTCGGCGACCAGCAACGGGATGCGCAGTCGCGTCCGCTCGACCAGTTCGTGGGCCTGGTGGATCCGGGTCGGTGAGGCGTGCAGGATCGCGCCCGCATGCTTGTCGAGGATCGCGTCGGGCAGGTCCTGCCGGGCGTCGAGCAGCATCATCTGGCCCAGCTTCTCGCCGAGGGTCATGCGGGAGAGCAGGTCCTCCACCCGTTCGGCCACGCTTCGGCCGGCGTCGCGGAAGACCTCCTCCCCGGACAGAGCACCGCCCGGTGAGGTGCGGCCACTGGCGTCGAAGATCATCTGACGGCTCCGGCGACAGCGCCGCGGGTCAGCGTGCGCTGGAAGATCAGGAAGAACACGACGGCGGGCAGGATGCCCAGCAGGGAGGCCGCGGCGAGGCTGGTGGGTGAGCTGGTGTACTGGCCTTGCAGGCTACCCAGGGCCACTGACGCGGTCTGGTTGTCGTTGGACACGAGCATGATCAGGGGCAGGAAGAAGTCGTTCCAGGTCCAGATGAAGAAGAGCGTCATCAGGACGGCCAATGTCGGCCGGATGACCGGCACGACGACGTGGCGCAGTACCTGCCAGCGCCCGGCACCGTCGATGCGCGCGGCTTCGAGGATTTCCGGTGGGAAGGTGGACAGCACCGAGGCGAGCAGGTACGTGCCGAACGCGCTGGACATCACCGAGCTGATGATGATCACGACGAGTCGGGTGTCGTACAGGTCGACGGCCTTGGCCAGGTAGTAGAGCGGATAGATGAGCGCTTCCTGCGGGATGGTGGTGGCCAGCAGCAGGGTTACCAGCAGGGCCTTGCGTGCCTTGATCCGGCCGATACCGAGAGCGTAGGCGTTGAGCAGGCTGATCGCGGTGCCCAGGACGGCGACCGAACCGCTGATCAGGATGCTGTTGAACAGCTTGTTCGTGTAGTCGACGTTGCGCCAGAAGTCTTTGATCGCGGTGAGGTCGAACGAGCGCGGCAGGGCCAGCGGTCCGTGCGCGGTGTAGTCCCCGACCGTCTTGATCGCGTTGATCGCGGCCATGAAGAACGGGAAGAGCGTGACCAACATCGTCACGACGAGCAGGGTCAGCACGATCCAGCGGGTGATGCCGCGCCGGTGCCGCGATGCGGACCCGGCTCGATCGGTGGCCGCACCGGGCCGGCGTCCGCGCCGGCGGGGGCGGGCGGCGGTGGCGGGCGGCGCCACTTTTGTGGTGAGGGCCATTGCTGCTACGCCCCTTCGGCCTTGGACTGAATCTTGATGAAGACGACGGTCAAGGCGATGACCACCACGGTGAGGGCGGTGGCGATCGCGGACCCGTAGCCGACCTGAAGGTTTCCGAAGAAGTTGGAGTACGAGTAATAGGACGGCACATTGGTCGCGTCGCCCGGGCCGCCCTTGGTCAGCACGAAGACCGGCCCGAAGACCTTCAGGGCGGCGATCGTCGTGGTGAGCAGCACGACGAAGATCTCGGGCCGCATCTGCGGGACGGTGACGTGGCGGAAGCGGGTCAGCCAGGACGCGCCGTCCAGTTCGGCGGCCTCGTGGAACTGCGGGTCGATGCGGGCCATGCCGGCCATGAAGATGACCAACCCGTAGCCGAGCTGCATCCAGACCAGGACCAGCATGACCGAAGGCATCGCCCACGAGGTGTCGCCCAGCCAGTTCGGTGGATCGGCGATCCCGACCTTCTGCAGGACGCCGTTGAGGGCGCCGTAGGGAGTGAGGATCCAGCTCCACACGATGCCCGCCACGGCGACCGGCAGGACCTGGGGCAGGTAGAAACCGGCCCGCAGGGCGCTGGAGACCCGCGGCCCGAAGCGGGGCTCGAGGTAGTCGAACAGGCCGGCGGCCAGCACGAGCGCCAGCGCGGTCGGCACGATCGCCATCGCGACGATGAACCAGATGCTGTGCGCGAAGGCGGACCAGAACATCTCGTCGTGGATGAGTCGCTGGTAGTTGTCGAGGCCGGTAAAGGTGGGCGTGCCGATCCCGGACCAGGCGGTGAAGCTGATGGCGATGTTCATCACGAACGGCACCAGGACCACGACGGCGAAGCCGAGCGCGCCCGGAGCCAGGTAGCGCAGGTAGCCCTTGCGGGCGGCGTGAGACAGCGGGGCGGTGGACATGGCGGCCCTCCTCGGGAGGCGCTTGGGCACGGCGGGGACACGGATCACACCGGGTCCCCGCCGTGCGGACTCAGCCGACGGAGGACTGCACCTGGTCGTACGGTTTCTTGAGCTGCTCCATGAATTGCGCCGGGGTTTGGCTGCCGCCGACCAGTGTCTGGGTGTTCGAGAAGATCACTTGGTAGAAGTTGGGCACCGGCCAGTCGCCGTAGAGGCCCAGCCCGTCGGAGGAGGCCAGCTTGGCGAAGGTCTCGTTCACCTGCTTGCCGACCGGGTCGGTGACCGCGGCCGGGTCCGCGGCGAGTGCGACGCCGCCGGCGTTGGCCATCAGGTTCTGCCGCTTGGTGTCCATCGTGAGCTTGATGAAGTCGTACGCCAGGTCTTTGTTCCCGGCCTTGGTCGGCACCACCCAGATGTTGCCGCCGGAGCCCGCGCTGATCCCCGAGCCGGGCATCAGGAACTGACCCCACTGGAACGACTTGATCTTCTCCTTGAAGTCGCCGACCATCCACGTGCCGGCGTAGGTGATCGGGGCCTTGCCGGAGCGGAACTGGTCCCAGGCGTCCTCGGCCTTCAGGCCCGTCGACTTCTTGTCGATGTAGCCCTTCGCGGTCCAGTCGGCCAGCGTCTGGGCGGCCTGGGTGAGAGGGCTGGCCGCGCTGGTGTCCAGCGGCGCCTTCAGCCCGAAGTACCCGTTCAACCAGTTCCGGTCGGCTTTGGCCACGGCGAGCCCCCAGAGCAGGTGCTGCGCCGGGTAGTCGCCTGCGCTCTCGGCCAGCGGCGTGATCCCCTTCGCCTTGAACGTCTCGAAGGCGGCGACCAACTGGTCCATGGTGGTCGGCACTGTCACGCCGTACTTGGCGAACATGTCCTTGTTGTAGGCGAAGCTGACGTACTCACCGTACGAGGGAATCCCGTACACCTTGCCCGGGCCCATGAGCCCCTTGCTGTCGTACGTGCCCACCGTGAGCGCCGAACCGGCGGTCTTGTCCCAGCCCTGCTTGGCTGCCTCCGCGGTCAGGTCGGTGAGCAGGCCCTTGGCGGAGACAGCGCCGGCGGTCGCGTTGCCCTTGTTGTACTCCAGCAGGTCGGGAACGTCGTTGGAGTTCAGGATCATCGCGCCGGCGTCCTGGATCTGTTGCCAGACCTTCCGCTCGAACTTGACCTTGACGTCCGGGTGGGCAGCCTGGAAGTCCTTCAGCGCGTCCTGCCACGCCGCGTCCTGGGGGTTGCCGGCGTCCTCGTACCACCACACCGTGAATGTCTTGCCGTCGCCACCGCTGGCACCGCCCGAACCGCAGGCGCTCAGCGCAAGCGTCACGGCTGCCGCGAGCGCGACAGCGCCGCTCAGCCGACTTCTCATGAGCATGTCGGACCTCCTCCGAAGAGCTGCGAGCACCCGCGCCAGCAGCATCGAAACGATGTGTCAAAACGTTTCGACTAGACGTTTCGACGAAGTTACGAGGAGCGGCCTGAGAGTGTCAACGGAGGCCGATCCGGCCGTTACCTGTTCGTTATCTTGAGGTCGGCGCGATGGACGGAGGTGCGGTGAAATGCCTGCATCTGGGATGACGGAGGGGCGCTGCTAGAGTCGTCGAAACGTTTGGACCGCGTCGCGATCCAGGCCGGTGAAAGCTGGGCGCAGATCAGCGAGGTGCGCTCACGGTGCGAGGGGAACGGGAGCGGACGTGAACACGATGGTGGACGTCGCCCGGCTGGCAGGGGTGTCCGTCAGCACCGTGTCCTACGCCCTCAACGGCACCCGCCCGGTCTCCGCCGAGACCCGGGCGCGCATCGAGGCGGCAATGGCCGAGCTGAAGTACACCCCCAACCTCATGGCCCGCAGCCTCCGCGGCCGCCGCAGCAAGATCATCGCCTTGGTGTTCCCCGGCCAGGGCCGAGGCATCGACATCAGCAGCCTCGGTTACATCCTCGGCGCCTCCGACCACGCCCAGTCGCTGGGCTACCACCTGCTGCTCTGGACCACCGAGATCGACTCCCTCGCCTCCCTGCGCACCCTCGTCGGACAGGGACTACTCGACGGCGTACTGCTCATGGAGGTCCGGATGGACGACCCCCGGATCGCCGTTCTCACCGAAGCGGACGTCCCCTTCGCGATGATCGGCCGGACCGACCAGGCCACCGAAACGGACTGGGTCGACACCGACTTCGACCAGTGCGTCCACGACGCCCTGCACCACCTGACCGACCTGGGACACCGACACGTCGCGCTCGTCAACCAGGCCGCGCCGATCCTCGAGATGGGACTCTCCGGAGCGATCCGCACCCAGCGGGCCGCACAGCGCTCAGCCGCCCAACTGGGTCTCGACCTGACGGCCGTGACCTGCGATTCCACCGCACCTGCGGGCACGGCGCTGATCAACCACCTGCTCGACCGGCATCCCCAGCTCACCGCAGTCCTCGCCCTCAATGAGCAAGCCGTTCCCGGAGTCATGGCCGGCGCCCTCGAACGCGGGCTGCGCGTGCCCGACGACCTGTCCATCGTCGCCGTCGCCATGTCCGAACAAGCCGCGCTCATGGCGGTACCCGCCATCACCACCATCAGCGCCGACGAACACGAGATGGGCCGCCAGGGCGTCGAGGTCCTCATCAACCGCCTCGAAGGCCAACCCGGCCCCAACACCCAAAAGCTATTCGAAGGAACCCTCCGCGTACGCGGAACCACCGGACCCGCACGCTCCTGATCAGATGGGGATCGTCCCTTGAGTCGTGTCCTCGCACAGACGGGCGCACGAGAGCACGATCTGCGCTTCCGCCCTTCCTGGTCATGGATCAGGCGATGCTGACGCGGTTTGTCAACCGGACAGGGCGTCGCAGATCCGTTCTGGCTCCCGCCGGGGGCACACTGTAGATCTGCAAAATCAGACCGTGGTCGGTCGACGACTACGCGTCGAGGCAACCTTCCGGCTGGCATAGCTCGCCCAGGGCGCGTTACCTGGCATCGTGTCGGACGTCATCCGCCTGATGGTTCGTGAGGCTATTGGCACCCCGCTCGGCGTACGTCACCGTCGTCAGAGCCATCGCCCACATTCGGGCGTTTTCTATCCGTTAGATCCGTTTGTGGCGTCAGTTGGCCAGTTCTGGCCCGGACGCCTCGTGACGTCCGGCCAGGATCAACCGAGCCCATCCTTACCGGTGGATGGGTGCGTTTTGCGCTGAGTGACTTTCTCGATCTTGGTCAGGCGGCGAGGTCGTATTGATGCTGGTAGCGGCTGGTGTGGGTGCGCTGGTATTCCTGCT
>NZ_JOJL01000029.1 GCF_000721705.1 Actinoplanes subtropicus | reverse complement strand
CCTACCGAGGGCTCCGCGTCCCTTTCCAGCACTGCCCGATCTCACCGCCTTCGCCCGTGTCGCACCAATCAACACATACGCGTCGCTGAGATCAGCTCAATGGCCTTCACCCGCCTTCTCGACATAATCACAAGCGAGGACGAAGCTGCGGACAGCCAGCTAGCAGCCGCCGTAGCACAAATGGCGTCGGAGCTTGGCATAGGCGACCGCAATGCGTCAATTACGTTAATCGACAGCACGTCACTAATATCTGGCCAACCACGTCGAGCCAAGATAGACGCGGTAGTTCGAGAACGAATGCAGAGAATCAGTGAACGCCGCCCCGACATCCGTGACGAGACCCTCGTTGGAGTTCTATTCGAAGCGGACTTCGAGGGAAATACCGCGAAACTACGACTCGCCAGCGGAGGAGTAGTAACAGTTAGCTTCGAGACAGACCTAGCGGATGAGATTCAAGAGGCCCTTAGATCACAAACAGGAATTGAGGGCCTTGTTCACTACGACGGCCGGACTGCACAGGCCCGCACCGTAGAGCTGCGAGCAGTAGTCCGCAACGTCCAACTAGAATTGAATGCCGATGCGTTCTGGCAACCAATGAGCTTCGAAGCACTCAAGAGCGAACAGAGCACCACTGGCTTGGTCGATCCTGCCGAGCTTGCAATTGGCGACCTAACCGACGACGAGCGCGCCGCATTCCTAGCGGCATTCGCCGAATGAGGCCCGAAGACGTCCCCGCCGGGCCAGTTCTCGTCGACACGGATGTCATTAGCTACTGGATCGCCGAGCATCCCGACGGTAACGCATTTAAGGATTTAACTAGAGGCCACGAAATGGCTATTAGCTTCGCGACTTGGGGCGAGCTGCTAGCTAACGTTCACAGACTCCGTTGGGGACAAAAGCGCATAACACAGCTTCAGAATCAACTGAGAGCCTTCGTGGTCGTGCCCTACTCGATCCAAGTAGTTGAACTATGGGCACAAATGCATGCCAAACTTCAGGACATCTGCACAAAGGGGGAACCAACGACCTCTGGACGGCAGCTTGCGCACTCTCGATAGATCCCAAACTCCCAGTAGTGACCAACAATCTGGCGGACTTTCGCGCAATCGCCCGGCATTTTCCGGACCTCAAGATCATTCATCCGAGCACCTAAGCCCGCGAGCCCCAAATTTCGTGCCCGATGCGTGCCCGATCACGCGGACACCAACGGTCAACTAGAGGCTCGTCCGAAAGATCAGCCCTTCGGCATTGCAGCGCCTTCACCTGGACCTAGAGTCTTCCCAGCTAAAGATCAACGCGATTCCCAAGCTGACAGTGCGGGTTCGATTCCCGTCACCCGCTCAGGTGCAGGGGCTCTGTGTCCGCAAAAGGCGCGGACCGGGGCCCCTTCGCATTCCACCCTGGGGGGCGACCCCCCAGACCCCCACGGTGACTGTTGGTTGCGGTGGGTGCGTGGCTTGGCTAAGAGCTTGCGGGCAGGCCAGGACGGCGAGCCCACCATGGGTGGCCTCCCTTCCGCGGACCGGGGCCCCTTCGCATTCCACCCTGGGGGCGACCCCCCAGACCCCACAGTGACTGTTGGTTGCGGTGGGTGCGTGGCTTGGCTAAGGGCTTGCCTGTAAGCCATGGCGGCGAGCGCACCATGGGTGGCCTCCCTTCCATGGAGTGCAGTTCTCCTTGACTTTGACGGGCCGGTTTGCCGGGTCTTTGCCGGGTACCCGGCGCGTGATGTGGCGGGCGAGTTGGTGGAGCTGCTGGGCCGGCGCGGCGTGGACGGGGCGGCGCAGTTGGAGGGCGAAGCCGATCCGCTGGAAGTGCTGCGCTGGGCCGGATCGACCGGCGAGCAGGCGGTTGCGCGCCTGGTTGAAGATGCGCTCGGCGCGGCGGAGGGCCGCGCCGTGACGACGGCCGCGCCTACCCAGTACGGGCGGGAAGTCATCGTGGCTGCCCGACGAGCCGGGCTTCCGGTCGCGGTGGTCAGCAACAACTCGGCCGGCGCGGTGAACGCCTACCTCGGGGCGCACCGCCTGATCGGGCACGTGGCGCCGGTGATCGGACGCGCCTACGCCGAACCCGGACTCATGAAACCCCACCCCGCCCCGATCCTGCGGGCCGTCCAGGCGGTCGGCAGTTCGCCGGGTCGAACTGTCCTGGTGGGCGACTCGCTGTCGGACATCGCGGGTGCGAGGGCGGCCGGCGTCCGCATCTTCGCGGTACGCCAACCGGCCGCCCAAGGTCGATGCCTTCCGCGACGCCGGAGCCGACCTTGTCGTCACCAGCATGGGGCCGATCGCCGAAGTGCTGGTCGGGAGGTGCGAACAGCCAAAGGCCCAGACATGAGTGCGCGCGCTGACCTTCCACCGTCTTGCGGGCGGGGTGGCTGGGAGTGGTGGGGGTGCATATTCTCTGCGGCTGTCTGGTCTGGGATCGGTTGGTTAGGAGATGGCGTGCGGAGAGTTGTTCCGGCGTTGGTAGGGGCGGCCGTGTTGGTCGGCGGGGTTGCGGCGCCGGCCTCGGCTGCGGCGGCCGGCGGGCCGACGATCGCGTGGGCGCAGAGTGTCGATGGTGACCTGGGGCGGATCCAGGTCAGGGCTACGTCGGACGTTGGCGTGGCCGGGCTCGCCGCGCATGTCGTCGCCGCCGGTGGTGGGGGCGAGGTCGCGGTGGTGACGTCGTTCCGGCTGGTCAGCGGGACGAGCACGGACGGCGTCTGGCAGTCCGATGAGGTGCAGTTGGCGAAGCTCGGCTACTACTCGCTGAACGTCGAGGCGACCGACACCGACGGCGGGCGCAGCGAGGCCGACGGGGTCGGCAACCTCGTCTATGCCGTGCAGATGTACATCGCCGACCTGAAGACCACGCCGACCGTTACCTACAGCCGGCGGACCTATCAGGTCTCCGGCCAGCTCATGGGGCGGTGGCCGGGCACCCGCGCGACCGCGCCGGTGAGCGGCCAGTCGATCTACGCCTGGATTCCGGGTGGCGACTTCACCGACACCGTGGCGACCGGGGCGAGGGGGCAATTCCGCTTCTCCGGACAGGTCAGCTCGGCGGGCACCGGGTCGGGTTACGTCAGCACCGTTCAGGAGCAGCCCTACTACCTGCAGGGATACGCCGACCTTCCGGAAGCCACCGTGAAGGCGTCGCCGACCAAGGTCACCATCCAACTGGACCGTAACTCGATCATGAGCGGCGACCCGGTGACGGTCGCCGGCGACGCGTCGTGGAAGTCGCCGGACGGCTGGGCGCCGATGGCCAACGCGCGCATCTCGATCGGCCAGTGCCCGCGGGGCGAGGACACGCCGGACCGCTGCTTCGACGGCCCGACGACCACGACGGACGCGAACGGGCACTACAGCTACGTCGTCAACCCGTCCAACACCGACCGGATCATGGTCGCCGTCGGCTCGGACGACATGTACGTCCAATCGGTCGCGTACGCGTCGGCGAAGATCACCGTGCTGATGCCGTCGTCGATCAACGACTTCTTCGCCGTCCGTGACGCCGACACGGGCCTGGTCCGGGTCGGTTCGAGCGGGCTCTCGCTGTACTACGTAGGGGTCGACAACGCGGTGAACATCCAGTTCTCCTCGAACGGCGTCACCGGCTGGCGCACGGTCGGCACCGTCCACCTGAGTTCGAGCCTGGGATCCTTCGACCAGACATTCGATCACGCAGGCGCGGGTTACTGGCGCATGACGTACGCCGGCACGAAGGGTCTGCAAGCACCGGCCCAGACCCAGGCCGTCTACGTAGCCTGACGACGCGGCTCGGCCCCGGCTCGCGACGGCGGGCCGGGGCTGTGCGAACTCCTCACGGCCCGATGGTGAGGAAGACGTTGTCTATTTCGCCGGCATATTGGTCGTTGCCCTGGGCCGGCCCCTTGCCGCCGACCCGCAGCGGTTCCGCGTTGGCGATCGACAAGCGGGGCGGCACCGGGACCCACGCTCGCGCTACCCCGTCCGCCACCAGCGTCAGGCGGCCGTCCGCTCGGGTGCAGGTCAGGTCGTGCCAGTGGCCGTCGGCGACGTCCAGCCGGGGTTCGGCTCGGTAGATGACGCCGGTGCGGCCGGTGATGACGCAGCTGGGGTGGCCCAGGCGGTGGTCGACCTGCAGTTTGAACTGGCTGCCGCCGCCGACCGAGTAGCCCTTCTGGAGCACGTTGGCGCCGTCGGACAGGTCGTCGTGGGTCATGAGCACGGATGCCCCGTACGACAAAGGTCTGGTTCCTGGATTGAGGCTGTCGTCGCGCGTGCCTTCGAGGATCGCGCGGGGGCAGTCGCTCTGTTTGGGCAGCGTGCACCGGTCGGGGTAGGCAACGGCAAGACCAAGACCCGGACCTTGCGGTACGAGTCGGAGCAGCCCGCCGTTCTGCCCGAGCGGACGCAGTTCGTGGCCGCCGGTGAGGTCGGTGATCGGCTTGCTCACCCCGCCGTCGAAGGTGTAGCGCAGGGTCACGGGAGCGGTGGCGACGCCGACGCGCCGGGGTAGCAGAGGCGCCTCCGGGGCGGGAAGACTGGGCAGCACACCGGCCGACGGTGTCGGGGGCGGCAGCGCGTCCGCGGTCAGCGGGCGGTAGGCGACGGCGAGCCCGGCGGCGAGGAGGAGCACTCCCGTCAGGGCGAGACGACGAGACATGCGGCAATTGTCCAGATTTTGAGCCAAAACAGCAATAACTACCCCACAGGCGAACAAATGCATCGCCAACCCGCCATAAGTGGTAAAGAGCCGACCATCCGATAGCGACCAATATTGTCAATAATATTCAAGAGGCCCTGCGCGAGCAGCGAAAACCCCGAGAATCCTGTCGGCGCGATTGTTGACAATCTGTGGCCGCCACCTAGGCTCTAGCTGGTGACAACCCGCCGGGATTCGGGAGGCTTGGGCATGAGGACCGTCGTGGTAACCGATCCGCCCCGCGCGGACATCGACGACGCCGAGACCCTGGGCGGGTACGGCGTGGCCACCGTGCACGAGGCCCTCGGCCGGGTCGGCTATCTTGGCCCCGAGTTCCGCCCCGTGTGGCCGGGCGCGAAGACCGGCGGCACCGCGGTCACCGTCCTCTGCTGGCCCGGCGACAACCTGATGATCCACGTCGCGGTCGAGCAGTGCCGGCCCGGCGACGTGCTGGTCGTCGCGACCAACTCGCCCTCCACCGACGGGCTGTTCGGCGAGCTGTTCGCGGGCGTCCTGCGGCACCGCGGCGTGCGGGGCGCGGTGCTGGCCAGCGGCGTACGGGATGTTGCGGATCTTCGGGAGATGCGGTTCCCGGTGTGGTCCCGCGCGATCAGCGCGCAGGGGTCGGTGAAGGCGACCGCCGGCGCGGTGAACGTGCCGATCGTGCTCGGCGGCCAGACCATCCACCCGGGTGACGTGATCCTCGGCGACGACGACGGCGTCACCGTGGTGCCCCGGCTCGACGTGCCGCGCGCGCTGAGCTCCGCCAAGGCCCGTCTCGACAAGGAGGCCGCGACCCGGGCGGCGTTCGCCGAGGGCGAGCTCGGCCTGGACCGGTACGGCCTGCGCGACAAGCTGCCCAGCCTCGGCATCGAGTACGTCTCCTACGGGGAGTACGTCAAAGGTGACTGACTACGACGGCACCGGGGTCCGATGCATGATGCTGCGCGGCGGCACGTCCCGCGGCCTCTTCTTCGAGCCCGGTGACCTGCCCGCCGACCCGGCCGAGCGGGACGATCTGCTGCTGCGCCTGATGGGTACGCCCGACCCGCGGCAGATCGACGGCCTCGGTGGCTCCACCTCGCTGACCAGCAAGGTCGCCATCGTGAGCCGCTCCGCAACAGCCGTGGCCGACATCGACTACCTGTTCCTGCAGCTCGGCGTCGACCGGCCGACGGTCAGCACCCAGCAGAACTGCGGCAACATCCTGGCCGGCGTCGGGCCGTTCGCGGTGGAGCGCGGCCTCTTCCCGGCCGGCGCGGAGGAGACGAGCGTACGCATCCGGATGGTCAACTCGGACAGCGTCGCGGTCGCCACCTTCGCCACCCCCGACGGCCGGGTCGAGTACCGCGGCGACACCATGATCTCGGGCGTGCCCGGTGGCGCGGCGCCGGTGGTGCTCGCGTTCGCCGGCACCGAGGGTTCCGCCACCGGCAGCCTGCTGCCCACCGGCCGGGTCCGCGACCGGATCGACGGCGTCGAGGCGACCTGCGTCGACAACGGCATGCCGGTGGTGCTCGCGATGGCCGAGTCGTTCGGCCTGACCGGGCACGAGACGCACGAGCGCCTCGCCGCCGACCAGCCGCTGCTCGGCCAGATCGACGAGTTCCGGCGCTCGGCCGGCCGGCTGATGGGCCTGGGCGACCCGGCCGGGTCGGTACCGAAGACCGTGCTGCTCGCCCCGCCCCGGGACGGCGGCCGGGTCAGCACCCGCTCGTTCATCCCGGTGCAGCCGCACACCTCGATCGGCGTGCTGGCCGCGATCAGCACGGTCACCGGCATGCTGCTGCCCGGCGCGGTCGGCCACGAGCTGACCCGCGGCTGGCCGGCCGACCGGTCCCAGGTCGACGTCGAGCACCCGACGGGCCACCTGCTGGTCGACGTGATCGTCGACGGGGACGCCGACCCGCCGCGCGTCGTGCGCTCGGGCGTGGTGCGTACCGCTCGCAAGCTCTTCGACGGCATCGCGTTCCCGCGCGGATAAGGAGAAACCGTGCACCAGATCGCGCATCTCGCGCACATCGAGCTCCGCACGCCGGTCCTCGACGAGAGCGTCGCGTTCTTCACCGACTACCTCGGCCTGACCGTGAACGGCGACGCCGGCGACTCGGTCTTCCTGCGCGCGTGGGACGACTACGAGAACATCACGATCAAGCTCACCGGCCACGCGACCTCCGGCGTCGGCCGGACGTTCCTGCGCGCGTCCTCTTCCGAGGCGCTGGCGAGCCTGGTCAAGGAGATCGAGGCGACCGGCCGCGGCATCGGCTGGCAGGACGGCGACCCGGGTTACGGCCCGACCTACGTCTTCACCGATCCGGACGGGCACGAGCTCGGCCTCTACTACGAGAGCTCGTGGTTCCGGCCGAGCGACGAGCTGCGTCCGGCGCTGAAGAACCAGGCCCAGGCGTACCCGGCCCGCGGGGTCAGCGTTCGCCGGCTCGACCACATCAACTACCTGGGCGTCGACGTCGAGGCGAACCGGGACTACCTGCGCGACAACCTCGGCGCGCTGGTCACCGAGCAGATCGTGCTCGACGACGGCAGCATCGCCGGCAGCTGGACGACCTTCACGAACAAGGGCTACGACGCCGTCTACACGCGGGACCGCACCGGCACCAGCGGGCGCCTGCACCACATCGCGTTCGCCACGGACACTCGCGAGGACATCCTCAAGGCCGCCGACATCGCCCTCGAGCAGGGCGTCTTCATCGAGACCGGGCCGCACAAACACGCCATTCAACAGACCTTCTTCCTGTACGTCTACGAGCCCGGCGGCAACCGCATCGAGCTCTGCAACGCCGGCGCCCGCCTGGTGTTCGCGCCCGACTGGCAACCGGTCAACTGGACCGAGGCGGAGCGGGCCAAGGGCCAGGCGTGGGGCCTGAAGACGATCGACTCGTTCCACACCCACGGCACACCCCCGGTCTCGTCGAGGGAGGACGTCAAGTGATCATCGACTGCCACGGGCACTACACGACGGTGCCCGCCGCACATACGAACTGGCGCAAAGCGCAACTGGCCGACCCGATCCCCCCGAGATATCCGGATATATCCGACGACGAGATCCGCGACTCCATCGAGGGCAGCCAGCTGCGGCTGATGCGCGAGCGCGGCGTCGACCTGACGATCTTCTCGCCGCGCGCCTCGGCGATGGCCCACCACGAGGGCGACGAGACCGTGAGCCGGCCGTGGGCCGAGGCCTGCAACGACCTGATCTACCGGGTCACGCAGCTCTACCCGGACAACTTCGCCGGCGTGTGCCAGCTGCCCCAGTCGCCCGGCGTGCCGATCGCCAACTCGATCGCCGAGCTGCGCCGCTGCGTCGAGGAACTGGGCTTCGTCGGCTGCAACCTCAACCCCGACCCGAGCGGCGGCCACTGGACCTCGGCGCCGCTGACCGACCGCTCCTGGTACCCGTTCTACGAGGCGATGGTCGAGCTGGACGTGCCGGCCATGGTGCACGTCTCCGCGGTGACCAATCCGAACCTCCACGCCACCGGCTCCGCCTACCTGAACGCCGACACCACCGCGTTCATGCAGTTCCTGCAGGCCGACCTGTTCCGGGACCTCCCCGGGCTGCGCATCGTGATCCCGCACGGCGGCGGCGCGGTGCCGTACCACTGGGGCCGGTTCCGCGGCCTGGCCGACATGCTCGAGCGCCCGCCGCTGGCCGAGAGCGTCATGCGCAACGTCTTCTTCGACACCTGCGTGTACCACCAGCCCGGGATCAACCTGCTGTTCGAGGTGATCGACATCGACAACCTGCTGTTCGGCTCGGAGATGGTCGGCGCCGTGCGCGGCATCGACCCGCAGACGGGCCACTACTTCGACGACACCCGCCGGTACGTCGAGGCGTTGGATCTGGCGGCGGACGATCGGGAGAAGGTCTTCGAGCGCAACGCCCGGCGCGTCTACCCGCGACTGGAACAGCTGATCAAAGCCTGAGGAGAGCGGGATCTTGCCTGCCGACGACAAAGACGCCCGGGACGCGCTGCGCGACGCGATCCTGGCCGGCGAGTACCTGCCCGGCGAGCGGCTGGTCGAGGCGCAGCTGTGCGAGCGCTTCGGGATCAGCCGGTTCACCGTGCGGGCCGCCCTGCAGGACCTCGCCGCCGACGGCCTGGTCAAGGTCGAGCGGAACAAGGGCGCGCACGTCCGGAAGGTGACGCTGGACGAAGCCGTCGAGATCACCGAGGTACGCATGGTGCTCGAGGGACTGGTCGCCGCCCGCGCCGCGACGCAGGTCACCGACGCGCAGGCCAGCGAGCTCGACGAGATCGGCCTGCTGATGCGGCGCGCGATCAGCGCCGGCGAGTTCCGCCGCTACGGCGATCTCAACCAGCGGCTGCACGGACTGATCCGCGCCATCGCCGGCCACCGCACGGCCGACTCCATCATCGAGACGCTGCGCGGCCAACTCGTCCGGCACCAGTTCATGATCTCGCTGCATCCGGGCCGCCCGGCGATCTCGCTGCCCCAGCACGAGCGGATCATCGAGGCGATCCGGCAGCGCGATCCCAAGGCCGCGGAGTCCGCGATGCGCGAGCACATCGCGAGCGTGATCGAGGCGCTCCGCGACATCGACGCCGGGGAGTTGCGATGATCATCGCGGTGCTGGGCCTCGGCGAGGCGGGCGGGCTCATCTCGGCCGGCCTGGTGGCGGCGGGTGCGGAGGTGCGGGGGTACGACCCGAGAGTAGAACCGCCGCCCGGTGTCCGGCGATGCGGCGGCGATGCCGAGGCCTGCGCCGGCGCCGAACTCGTGCTCAGCGTCAACAGCGCCGCCGATGCCCCGGACGCCCTGGCCGAGGGGCTGCCCGGCTGCGCGCCCGGCACGCTGTGGGCCGATCTCAACACCGCCTCGCCGGGCGAGAAGGTGGCGCTGGAAAAGGCCGCCGCCGGTCGCGTACGGGTCGTCGACGTGGCCCTGATGTCCCCGGTCCCGGGCCACGGCCTGTCCACCCCGATGACCGTGAGCGGGCCGGCCTCGGGCGACTATGCCGAGGTGATGCGCCCGCTCGGCGCCCGGGTCGACGTGCTCGACGGGCCGGTCGGCTCGGCCGCCACGCACAAGCTTCTTCGCAGTGTGTTCTACAAGGGACTGGCGGCGGCGGTGCTCGAGGCGACCGCCGCGGCCCGGGCCGCGGGCCTGTCCGACTGGCTGCTCGGCAACATCACCGAGGAGCTGATCCGCGCCGACGGGGAGACGCTCCAGCGCCTGCTCACCGGCTCGAAGACGCACGCCGTACGGCGCATACACGAGATGGAGGCCGCCGGGCGCCTGCTCGACGACCTCGGGGTGCCGGCCCGGGTCACCCGCGCGAGCCGGGACTGGCTGACCGACCTGGCCGACGGAGCCGAGCCATAGAAGACCGATGTTGTCTTGATTGTTAACAATCTCCGCGAGGCCACACCGGCGTTTCGCCAGCTATTTTGCATCAGCTCGGCTACGGCATTGGCGAATCGTTGACAATCTTGTAACCCGACCTCTAGCGTTCTGGCCAGTGGCGTGGGACACACCGAATGGTATATCGACCATCCTCGACATATCCGGTCCGGCTTCGCAGACGTGAAGGTGCTGAGAACGATGCTGAGAACACGGCTCATCGCATTGCTGACGGTGACTGCCCTGGCGGCGACCACCGCCGCCTGCTCGGACGACTCCTCGAAGAACAACTCGTCGTCGGGTTCGCCCGACAAGGTCAAGGTCGGCGTCATCCCGATCGTCGACGTCGCCCCGATCTACCTCGGCAAGGCCAAGGGCTTCTTCCAGAAACAGAACATCGACCTCACCCTGGAGCAGGCGCAGGGTGGCGCGGCGATCGTGCCGGCCGTGATCAGCGGGCAGTACCAGTTCGGCTTCAGCAACGTGGTCTCGCTGCTGCTCGGCGCGTCCAAGAACGTGCCGATCAAGGTGGTCGCCAACGGCAACAACGCCACGGCCGACGCCACCAAGGACTTCAGCGGCCTGATCGTCAAGGACCCGGCCATCACCCGCCCGAAGGACCTCGAGGGCAAGACCGTCGCCGCGAACACGTTGAAGAACATCGTGGCCACCTCGGTGAACGAGCTGGTCCGCAAGGACGGCGGCGACCCGTCGAAGGTGAAGTACGTCGAGGTCGCCTTCCCCGACCAGGCGGCCGCGCTCGACGCCGGCCGGGTGCAGGGCGTCTTCCTGGTCGAGCCGTTCGTCTCCTCGGTGCGGTCGAAGGGCTGGAAGCAGATCGGCTCGTTCGCCGCGGTCAGCCCGAACATGATGGTCGCGGACTACTTCACCTCGACGCAGTTGCTGAGCGAGAAGCCCGACCTGGCCAAGCGCTTCACCGCGGCGCTGAAGGAGTCGCTGGCCTACGCCGACGCCCACCCCGACGAGGTGCGACAGGTCGTCACCACCTACACGACGATCAAGGCAGACGCGGCCGCCGCCATGACCCTGCCGCAGTACAAGGCGGACGTCGACAAGGCGTCGCTGGATCTCATGAACAGCCTGATGGTCAAGGACGGCCTGCTCACCGCCCCGGTCGACACGTCGAAGCTGCTGCAGTGACGACTTCGCAAGGCACCCGGCGCAGGGTCGGAGACTCTCCGGCCCTGCTCGGGCTGATCGGGCTCGTCTGCTTCGGCGGCCTCCTGGAGGTCCTCCCACGCGCGGGCGTGCTGCCGGCCGAGTACTTCCCGCCCACCAGCACGATCGTCCGCGCGCTGATCGACGAGCTCGACCGCGGCGGCTTCTGGCGCGCGGTCGCCGGCACGGTGACGACCTGGCTGATCGGGCTCGCGATCGCCGTAGTGGCGGGGATCGTACTGGGCATCGTGATCGGCTCGATTCCGGCGCTGCGGCTGGCCACCGCGTCCACCGTCGAGTTCCTCCGGCCGATCCCCTCGGTGGCCCTGCTGCCGTTGGCGATCGTGCTGTTCAGCGCCCCGGTCCGGTCGATCCTGCTGCTGGTCGTCTACGCGTCCTTCTGGCAGGTACTGATCCAGGTGCTGCACGGGGTCGCCGACGTCGACCCGGTCGCCCGGGAGACCGCGGCGTCCTACCGGCTCGGCCGCTGGCGCCAGGCGCGCTACCTGGTCTGGCCGACCACCCTCCCGTACGCGATGACCGGCATCCGCCTCGCCGCCGCGGTCGCCCTGGTCCTGACCATCACCGGCGAGCTGCTGATCGGCGGCACCAAAGGCATCGGTGAGGAGATCGCGGTCGCACAGAGCAGCATCGCGGTGCCCTCGATGTACGCGCTGATCATCGTCGCCGGTCTCATCGGCCTGATCGCCAACCTGGCGACCCGCCGCGCCGAGCGGCTCGTGCTGGCCTGGCACCCCTCGGTCCGAAGGGAGCTCCCGCTGTGACCCGCACCCTCGGCCGGATCGGCCTGGCCCTCGCGCTGCCGGTGATCCTGCTGGTCACCTGGTGGTTCGCGAGCGCCGACAGCACGAGTTTCTACCAGCCGCCGCTGGAGACGATCATCAAGGTCTTCCCGCACACCTGGACGGCGGCCACCTTCAAGAGCGACGTGCTGCCCAGCCTGATCCGGTTGTTCATCGGCTACGGCCTCGCGCTTCTGCTCGGGATCGGGCTCGGCGTCCTGATCGGCGCCAACCGCCGGCTGCGCGCCCTGCTCGAGCCGATCCTGGAGTTCCTCCGGGCGATCCCGCCGCCGGTGCTGGTACCGGTCCTGATTCTCATCGCCGGCCTCGGCGACCCCACCAAGGTGCTGGTCATCGTGGTCGGCGGCGTCTGGCCGATCCTGCTGAACACTGTGGAGGGTGTGCGCGGCGTCGACGAGGTGCTCGCCGACACCTGCCGCAGCTACCAGATCCGCGGCTGGCTGCGGATCCGCACGTTCATCCTGCGGGCGGCCAGCCCGCAGATCGTCGTCGGCGCCCGTCAGGCGCTGTCCATCTGCATCATCATGATGGTCATCGGCGAACTGCTCGGGGCCACCGACGGCCTGGGCTACACCGTCGTCGAGTTCCAGCGCGGCTTCCAGATCCCGGAGATGTGGAGCGGCGTGTTCGTGCTCGGTCTGCTCGGCGTGCTGCTCTCGCTGGCGTTCACGCTGGTCGAGCGGCGAGTCTTGAACTGGTACCACGGGGCGCGCGCCGCCGAGCGCAGCGGACATTAGTTCGTCGAAACGAGGAGCAAGGTCATGCTGGAGATCCGGTCGCTGCGCAAGACGTACGGCGGTCAGGGCCGCACCGTGGAGGCGTTGGGCGACATCACCCTGACCGTCGACGACGGACAGTTCGTCTGCGTCGTCGGCCCGTCCGGCTGCGGCAAGACCACCCTGCTGCGCTGCCTCGGCGGCCTGCTCGAGCCCACCGCGGGCGAGGTGCGGGTGAGCGGCCAGGTGGTGACCGGCCCGCCCGACGGCCTGGCGATCGTCTTCCAGGAGTACGGGCGCAGCCTGTTCCCTTGGCTGCGCGTCGCCGAGAACATCGAGCTGCCGCTGAAGTCCAAGGGCCTCGGCAAGGCGGAGCGGCGGACGCTGGTCGACGAGTCGCTCGGCGCGGTGGGTCTGGCCGACGCCGGCAAGGCGTACCCGTGGCAGCTCTCCGGCGGCATGCAGCAGCGGGTCGCGATCGCCCGGGCGATCGCCTTCCAGCCCAAGGTCATGCTGATGGACGAGCCGTTCGCGGCGGTCGACGCGCAGACCCGGGCGGACCTGGAAGACCTGGTCCGTACGGTGTGGAAGCGGTTCGGCATGACCATGCTGTTCGTCACGCACGACATCGACGAGGCGGTCTACCTGGGCGAGCGGGTCGTGATGCTCTCCTCCTCGCCGACCCACGTGCTGGAGAACCTCGACATCGACCTGCCGAGCGAGCGCGACCAGCTCAAGACCCGCTCGGACGCCCGGTTCGTCGAGCTCCGCTCGCATGTGTACGCGCGGATTCAGGAGGCGAAGGGCGCCGGCGTCCTCCGCGAAACCGCCCCCTAGGAGGCCGATCGGACCGGCGCCAGACCGTGCGCCGGCTCGCCGACCACGGCGTGGATCACGTCGTCCAGGGTGATCACGCCGAGCGGCCGCCGGCCGTCGCTGACCAGCACGATGTGCAGCCGGTCGCGGCGCATGGTGAGCAGCAGGTCGGCCAGGGTGCGCTCGGGCGGGACCACGGCGAGCGGGCGGATGATCTCGGCCGGGATCGGGAGGCGGCGCTGGCCCGCGGCGTACCCCAGGATGTCCTTGACGTGCACGAAGCCCAGCACCCGCCGGGTCTCCCGCTGCACCACGGGGAACCGCGAGCGGCCGGTCCGGGTGGAGATCGCCTCGATCGTCGCCGGCGACACGTCGTCGGCCACCGTGGTCACCCCCGACCAGGCGCGCAAGGTGTCGGCGGCGGTCCGGTCGTTGAGCCCGAGCGCCGCGTGGATCCGGGCGTACTGCTCCGAGCCGAGCAGGCCCTCGCTGCGCGCCTGGGTGACCATCCCGGCCAGTTCCTCGGCGGTGAAGACGGTCTTGACCGCGTCGGTCGCCTCGATCTTCCAGAGCTTCAGTACGGTGCGCGAGGCCCAGCGCATCGCGTTGAGGATCGGCTTGGTGGCGGTGCAGAAGGCCAGCATGAACGGGCCGAGGATCAGCGCGGTGCGCTCCGGGCCGGCCAGCGTGATGTTCTTGGGGACCATCTCGCCGATCACCGTGTGCATGAAGACCACGATGATCAGGGCCAGCACGAACGAGACCGGGTGCAGCATGTCGTCGGGCAGGCCGAGCGCCCCGAACGGGCCCTCCAGCACGTGCGCCAGGGCCGGCTCGGCCAGCGCGCCGAGACCGAGCGAGCAGATCGTGATGCCGAGCTGAGCGCCGGCGATCATCAGCGGGATCTGGTTCATCGCCGAGAGGGCCCAGCGGGCGGGCTTCGAGGTGGCGGCGAGCGGTTCCAATGCCGTACGCCGCGACGCGATCAGCGCGAACTCGCCGCCGACGAACACCCCGTTGCCGATCAGCAGCAGGATCGTGACCAGGACCTTAGTCATCGGCCGGCTCCTGCGGCGCGACCACCCGGACCTGCTCGATCCGGTGCCGGTCGACCTCCATCACGGTGAACTCCCAGCCGTTCTCCTCCAGCGACTCGCCCACCAGCGGGATGTGGCCGAGCCGGGCCAGCAGGAAACCGGCCAGGGTCTCGTACGGGCCCTCGGGCAGCTCGAACCCGGTCTGCTCCATCAGCTCGTCCTCGCGCAGCAGCCCGTCCACCAGGTACGTCTTGTCCCCGCCCGGCGCGGTCAGCTCCTGGGCGCCGGCCTCGTCCACATCGTCGTCGTACTCGTCGGTGATCTCGCCGACCAGCTCCTCGATCAGGTCCTCGATCGTCACCACGCCGTCGGTGCCGCCGTACTCGTCCACGACGATCGCCAGGTCGGCCTGCGCCGCCCGCAACGCCGCGAGCACCTTGTCGAGGCCGAGGCTCTCCGGCACGTACACCGGCTCCTTGGCGATCGTCGCGACGCGGGTCGCGGCCCGCCGGTCGAGCGGCACCCCGAGCGCGTCCGGCACCCCGGCCACCCCGGTGACCACGTCGATGGTGTTCTCGTAGACCGGGAAGCGGGTGTGCCCGGACTCGCGGGCAATGGCGAGCAGGTCGGCGACGCTGGCCGTGATGGCGAGCCCGACGACGTCGACCCGCGGGGTCATCGCCTTGGCCGCCCTCTTCTCCCCGAAGCGGATCGTCCGGCGCATCAGGGTCGCGGTCTCGGTGGGCAGCGCGCCGGCCCGGGCGCTGATCGCGGCGAGCAGGCCCAGCTCCTCCGGGGACCGGGCGCTCGCCAGCTCCTCCTGCGGCTCGATGCCGATCCGGCGGACCAGCCAGTTGGCCGAGCCGTTCAGCGCCGCGATCATCCACTTGAAGAGCCGGGAGAAGGTACGCAGCGGGCCCGCCGTCCGCAGCGCCACGCCCAGCGGCCGGGCCAGCGCCGCGTTCTTGGGCACCAGCTCGCCGAAGAGCATCGACAGCAGCGTGGCGACGATCAGCGCCAGCGCGTGCGTGATGCCGTCGGTCGCGTCCCCGGCGATCGGCTCGACCAGCGGGTCGAACAGCTTGGAGAGGGCCGGCTCGGCCAGGTAACCGGTCAGCACCGTGGCCAGGGTGATGCCGAGCTGGGTGCCGGAGAGCTGGAACGACAGGTTGTGCAGGACCCGCTGCACCGTCCGGGCCCGGCGGTCGCCCTCGTTCGCGCGCCGCCCGATCTCGGCCCGGTCGACCGTGACAAGCCCGAACTCGGCCGCCACAAAGAACGCGTTCGCCGCCGTGAGCAGCGCGAACGCCACCAACGGAAGCACCGCGGTCAGGAGCACGCCGTCCATGATCGGTTCCACCTCGGTCCCCATTGTGCCGGACCGGCCATTCGCGTGCGTGAACACGGGTGCGTGAAGTACGTGTGCCGTGCCACCCGCTACCGTCAAATCATGAGCATTGCCGAGGAGTTCCTGCTGCTCGCCTACGACGAGGACGGCACGCCGCTCACCGACGGCACCCGGCTGGACAACGGTCTGGGCGGGGCGATCCTGCTCGAGCTCGCGCTGGGTCGCCGGGTGGATATCGAGGACAAACGGGTCGTGGTGGTCGATCGCGCGCCGATCGGTGACGCCCTCGCCGACGAGGCTCTGGGCCGGATCGCCGACGACAAGCCGCGCAAACCGGGGCACTGGGTGACGAAGCTGTCCAAGCAGGCACGGCCGCGGATTCTCGAAAAGCTGGTGGCCGACGGCGTGCTCACCGTCGAGAAGGACAAGGTGCTCTGGGTTTTCCCCCGGACGAAGTACCCGTCGGCGAACGGCGAGCCGCCGGCCGTCGAGGCGGAGGCCCGGGAGCGGATCCGGGCGGCGGTGCTCGGCGACGGCCCGGTCGAGCTATGTCGCTACCCAAGCCTGGACTATCAGTCGGCGGAGCGGACGGCCGCCCTGTGCGCGCTGATCGCCGCCACCGAGCTGGACCGCAAGATCCTCGCCGACCTGGACCGGAAGGTGATCAAGACCCGGCTCAAGGAGATCAGCGAGGGCGCCTGGGCCGCCGAGGCGGTCCGCAAGACGATCGAGGAGATCCAGGCCGCCGTGATGGTCGCGATCATCGCGTCGACCACGGCGGCCACGGCCGGATCGAGCGCCTAGACCTCCTGCTTGAGCGAGCGCAGTAGGACGGTGGCGACGTCGACGACCTCGACGTTGTCCTGTTGGGCCTTCGCGGTGACGCCGTCGCCGATCATCGTGTAGCAGAACGGGCAGCCGACCGCGATCGTCTTGGCGCCGGTGGACAGGGCTTCCTCCGTACGCTCGATGTTGATCCGCTTGCCGATCTTCTCCTCCATCCACATGCGGGCGCCGCCGGCGCCGCAGCAGAAGGAGCGTTCCCGGTTGCGGGGCATCTCTTTGACGTCGCCCAGCAGCTCGCGCGGCGCGTCGAACACCCGGTTGTGCCGGCCGAGGTAGCAGGGGTCGTGGTAGGTGATGTCCCCGTCGATCTTTTCCACCGGCGTCAGCTTCCCGGTGGCGACCAGGTGGGCCAGCAGCTGGCTGTGGTGCACCACCTCGACCTCGAGGCCGAGCTGCTGGTACTCGTTGCCCAGGGTGTTGAAGCAGTGCGGGCAGGTCGCGACGATCTTCTTGACCTTGGCCTCTTGCAGGGTCTCGACGTTCTGCTGGGCGAGCATTTGGAAGACGAACTCGTTGCCGATCCGCCGGGCCGGGTCGCCGGTGCAGGTCTCGCCCTCGCCGAGGATCGCGTAGTCGACGCCGGCCTCGTGCAGCAGCTTCGCCACCGCCCGGGTGGTCTTCTTCGCCCGGTCCTCGAACGCGCCGGCGCAGCCCACCCAGAACAGGTACTCGAAGTCGTCCTTCTCGCCGACCCGGGGCACCTGGAAGTCCAAGCCCTTGGTCCAGTCCTCGCGGGTGTTCTGCGGGGCGCCCCACGGGTTGCCCTTGTTCTCCAGGTTACGCAGCATCACGCCGGCCTCGGACGGGAAGCTCGACTCGATCAAAACCTGGTAGCGGCGCATGTCGACGATGTGGTCGACGTGCTCGATGTCCACCGGGCACTGCTCGACACAGGCACCGCAGGTGGTGCACGACCACAGCACGTCCGGGTCGATCACCCCGTTCTCCTCGACGCCGCCGATCAGCGGCCGGTTCCCTTCGGCGAGCGCGAGCACGTCCAGGTGCGCCAGCTCGGCCTCGGTGGCTTTCTCGCCGCCGGCGAGAAGATAGGGCGCTTTCGCGTACGCGTGGTCCCGCAGCGACAGCACGAGCAGCTTCGGCGACAGCGGCTTGGCGGTGTTCCAGGCCGGGCACTGCGACTGGCAACGGCCGCACTCCGTACACGTGGAGAAATCCAGCAGGCCCTTCCACGAGAACTGCTCGACCTGGGCGACGCCGAACTGGTCCTTCTCCGGATCGGCCTCTTCGAAGTCGAGCGGTTTGCCCTCGCTCATCATGGGCCGCAGTGCGCCCAGGCCGGAACCGGCCGGCTTCTCCGGGCTGCGCTTGAAGAAGATGTTGAAGAACGCCAGGAACCGGTGCCAGGCCACGCCCATCGTCGGGTTGAGCGCGATGGTGATCAGCCAGCCCATCGAGATGAACAGCTTGACCAGCGCGACCCAGGTCGGCCCGTCCTTCGCGGCCGGCAGAACCGACCCGACCGCGTGCGACAGCGGGGTCGCCCACGCCGGGAACTCGAAGGTGCCGTTGGCGACCTTGAAACCCCGGATCAAGAACCCGCACACGAGTACGCCGAGGATCACGCCCTCGACGAAGTACGCCTGCCACATCGTCGAACCCAGGAACCGAGAGCGCTTTTTTCGCAGGTCGCTCTGCCGCCGGTAGATCAGGTAGAGAATCCCGGCCAGGCCGAGGATGCCGATCCACTCGGTGACCAGGCCGTAAGGCGTCCAGCCACCGATGATCGGCAGCCCACCCGCGGGGTCGACGACCTCGAAGTACGCCTCGACCACCAGCAGGAACAGGATCATGAAGGAGACCATCACGAACCAGTGCGCCGCGCCGACCGCCGACCACTTCAGCATCCGGGTGTGACCGAACACCTCGGTCAGCATCTTCTTCGTCCGGGCGCCCTTGTCGGCGAACCGCTCCGGGGCCGGCTGACCCTGACGGATCACCGCGGTGATGGTCAGGACGGCACGCACCGCCAGCACGACGGCCGTGATCGTGACGGCGCCGGCCAGGACGGTGGCGACTATCTGCGCGATCCCCATCTGCGCTCCTTCTCGATCGGCTGCCCTATGTTACCCATGAGTAATAGACGGCCGCACGCGGCCGGTGAAGCCGCGTCTTTCCTGGGCGTCACCGGGCGCGCGAAAGCGCACCCCGCTGCGACCGCGGGGTGCGCTTAAACAGACGAAGCTGATTTTACCCGCTAAAAGCGGGCATCGCGGGCTTAACGCCAGCGGGACAGGATGCCCAGCGAGGCGACCATGCAGCCGAAACCGACCGCAAGGTTCCAATACGACCACGACTCCACCGGCCAGCGCTGCGAGGACAGGTAGTAGACGACCAGCCAGGCGATGCCCACGACGATGAGCGTCACGGCAGTGATCGGCAACCAGGTCGGGCTCGGCTTCTTGGACGCCGCAGCCACCGCGGGACGGACATCCGTCGGCGGGGTGTAGACCTTCTTCTTACGAACCTGAGACTTCGGCACGGTGCTCTCCTGAAGGGCAACAAGTGGTGAACAACCCACCGCTGAGCGGCTCGGAAGGTGCCCAATGCTGCCCGTGGCGAATACTGTTCGACAGCTAGCGTAGTCAAGTCGGCGCGCAGACCGGCACCCGCCGGGCGAGGAAAATGTCCGGCGCGGCATTTCGGGAGGCTATTGCCTCCTTTTGGAGGGATGGGGACGTGGAGTACGCGACCGGCGCGCCGTCCTGGCGGCTCGTGCTGCGGCGTGCGCTCGGTGGGCTACGGCCGCGCCGGGGCGCCCGGCGCAACCGGTGGACGGTCGGCGTGCCGCTGATCGCTCTCGCCGCGGGTCTGCTCTTCACCACCTCCGCCCGCACCGCCGACGGCACCCAGCTGCGCGACGACCGGCGGCCGCAGCTCGCCCAGCTCATCGCGGACAAGCGGGTCCGGCTGGACGACCGGGAGAAGCAGGCCGCCAAGCTGCGCGCCGAGGTCGACCAGGACACCGCCCGGCTCGCCGAGGTCGACCAGCCGGTCAAGGAGGCCCGGCAGCGGGCGGATGCGATGCGGGCCGCGGCCGGCTTCACGGCGCTGAAGGGGCCAGGTCTCACCGTCACGCTCAACGACTCGTCGCGGCGCGGCGCCGACCTCGGCCCGAACGCGCCGGACAACGACGACCTGGTCGTCCATCAGGGTGATGTTCAGGCGGTCGTGAACGCTCTCTGGGCCGGTGGGGCCGAGGCAATGTCGATCATGGATGTCCGCGTGATCTCCACCAGCGCGGTACGCTGTGTCGGCAACACGCTGCTGCTGCATGGCCAGGTCTTCTCACCACCTTTCAAGATCACGGCGATTGGCGAACCCACACGGATGCATCAGGCGTTGGATTCCGCGGAGGGAGTCCAGCAATTCAAGGATGCGGTCGCTGACTTCGGCCTCGGCTACTCGGAGACTGTGGAGAGGAACGTGACGGTGCGGGCGTACGACGGGTCGAGCGACCTCCGATCCGCTCGGGTTGCCGAGTAATGGCAGATCCGGAAAACCCGGCGGCAGGCACGAACTCGGGACGGCACCGCGCCCCCGACGGCGAGGCCCAGACGGCGTACATCCCGCGGATCACCGACGCCTCCCCGGACGGCGTTCCCGGCGGCCCGCTCGCGCCCCCGATCGGCCTCGGCACCCCGGCAACGGCCCCACCAGCCCGCCCGGTCTCCCCGCCCCAGGCCACGCCAGCACCACCCCAGGCCACGCCGCCGCTGGGCGCGCCACCACCACCCCAGGCCACGCCGCCGCTGGGCGCGCCGCACCCGTCCCAGGTCGCGCCGTTGTCGCCGCAGGCCACGCCTTCGCCTGAGGCCACGCAGCGCTTGCCCCAGCCCGCGCCGCAGCCACCCCAGGCCCCTCTAATGCCGGCCCAGACCGCGCCCCCGCCCTCCGCAAGGCCGGCGCCCACGACCATGCCGCAATCCCCGGTCGCGCAGCCCGCCCAGCTCCCAGCCGCGCAGGCCGCTCAGTTCCCGGTCGCGCAGGCCGCCCAGTTCCCGGCCGCGCAGCCCGCCCAGCTCCCAGCCGCGCAGGCCGCTCAATTCCCGGTCGCGCAGGCCGCCCAGTTCCCGGCCGCGCAGCCCGCCCAGCTCCCAGCCGCGCAGGCCGCCCAGTTCCCGGCCGCGCAGCCCGCCCAGCTCCCAGCCGCGCCGCCCGCCCAGCCCTCGGCCGCCGAGACCGCCGTGATCGGCACCGACGCGGAGGCCGAGCGGCGCATCGCGGCCGCCCGTGACCGGCTCGCCCAGCCGCCGGCCGACGACGTCCATGCCGCCGCCGCGGCCGCCCGTCGCCGCAACGGTGTCGAGCAGCCCGAGATCCCGGCGGCCAACGGCTCCTTCAACTTCTTCGCCGCGGCCGCCACCCACGCCGAGCCGGCCGCCATCCCGCCCGCTGAGTCCCATCCGTTCCCGCCGCTCGAGCCCGCCCGCCGGGAGAGCACCGCCGCGCCGGTCCAGGCCACCCAACGCCTGCCGCAGGCACCGCCACCACCGCCCGCGCCCAGCTCACAGCCGCCGGCCGCCGTGACCGGTCCGGCCGGTCCGGCCGGTCCGGTCACCAACGGCTACCCAGCGTCCGGCTATCTCGCACCCGAGCCACCCACCAGCCCCGCCGGCCCGCCCGCAAACGGCTACCAGGCGCCCCAGCCGCCAGCCGGCCCGACCGCAAACGGCTACTCGCCGCCGCAGCCACCAGCCGGCCCGACCACAAACGGCTACTCGCCGCCGCAGCCACCAGCCGGCCCGACCACAATCGGCTACCAGGCGCTCCAGCCACCATCCGGCGCGGCCACCAATGGCTACCGTGCAGCACAGCCGCCGGTCAGCCCGGCCCCCGCGACCCTGCCGACCGGCCCCTACCAGTCGGTCAGCCCGGCCCCCGCAGCGGCGAGCCCAGCCTTCCCCGCCGCCCGGCAGGACCCGAACGAGACGGCCATCATCCGCACTCCGGACACCCCCACCGGCGTACTCCCGGCTCTGTCACCGCAAGCCACCACCCAGCCGCCGGCGGCCCTCAGAGCCCCCACCGCCCTGATGAGCGCCGTCCCCGGCCTGGCGGCGAAGGCCGCGAAGGCCGACGCCGACCCGGACGCCGCCCTCGGCGCGGCGGCCGCGCCCCCGGTCCGGCCGGGCGGCCCCGAGCACACCCCTCCCCCATCGGAGGAGGGCGACGACCTGCAACCGAAGCGCGGCGAACGGGTGGTCAAGCTCCGCCCCGAGCAGACCGACGAGGGCTACAAGAGCGTCTACTCCGAGCTCACCCGGCCGAGCGTGGGCTCGCGAATCCGGGCCGGCATCCGCGTCTCCGGCGAGCTGATGATCACCTTCGGGTTGATCGTGCTGCTGTTCGCGGCCTACGAGGTGTTCGGCAACGCGGCCGAGGTGCAGGACGAGCAGAACGCCCTGACCAACAAGCTCACCCAGGAGTGGAACGACCCGACCGTGGGTCCGTCGGCTCCCCAAGGCCCGGCGGCGCCCGGCGAGAGCCTGGTCGGCCGCCTCTACATCCCCAAGCTGAACAAGGAGTGGGTGGTCGTCAACGGCGTCCGCCCGCAGGACATCAAGTACGCGCCGGGCCACTACCCGGACACCGCGTTGCCGGGCCAGATCGGCAACTTCTCGGTCGCCGGCCACCGGATCCAGAAGATCTTCTGGCGGATCGACGAGCTGAAGCCGGGCGACGTGATCGGCGTGGAGACCCGCGACTACTGGTACGTCTACAAGGTCTACGGCGACGAGGTCGTGCTGCCGAACGCCGTGCAGGTGGTCGCCCCGGTGCCGGACAAGCCGGGCGTGCAGCCGACCAAGGCGCTGCTCACGCTGACCACCTGCAACCCGAAGTTCAACAACTACCAGCGGCTCATCGTGCACGCCGAACTGGCCTCGAAGGTGCCGCGCAACCAGTCCCTGCCCGACGCCGGCATGCCGGCCGAGATGAAGACGAAGGCGTAGGCGATGTACGCCTGGATCTGGCGCAAGCTCCCGTTCGGTTTCTGGGGCAAGCTGACCGGCTCGCTCGGCCTGGCCGCGGCCACCACCGCGCTGCTCTGGTACGTGGTCTTCCCGTGGGCCACCCCGCTGCTCCCGTTCGACGACGTGCAGGTCGGCGCGGACACCCAGCAGGGCCCGGCCCAGGAGGATCCGAACGCGGTCGACCCGTCCGCGCCCAACGGCCCGGATGCGATCCCGTACAGCACGGCGTCGAACGCTCCACACCCCTCGACCTCAGCGACGCCGAAGAAGTCCAAGTCCTCCTCCGTCGTGATCCCAGGTGACTGACGTGCGCATTCTCGTGATCGACAACTACGACTCGTTCGTCTTCAACCTGGTGCAGTACCTCGGCCAGCTCGGCGCCGAGTGCGAGGTGCGCCGGAACGACGAGATCAGCGTGGCCGAGGTGGGCACCTTCGGCGCCGCCGGTCTTCTGCTTTCGCCCGGGCCGGGTTCGCCCGACCGCGCGGGCATCATGATGGAGACCATTCGGGCGTACGCCGGAAAGCTCCCGATGTTTGGGGTTTGTCTCGGTCATCAGGCGATCGGGGCCGCCTTCGGGGCCACCGTGACGCGCGCGCCCGAGCTGCTCCACGGCAAGACGTCCGAGGTCCACCACACCGGTGCCGGAGTCCTCGCGGGCCTGCCCGACCCGTTCACCGCGACCCGCTACCACTCGCTGGCCGTGCTGCCCGAGACGCTGCCCGACGAGATCGAGGTGACCGGCCGCACGGAGTCGGGCGTGGTGATGGCGATGCGCCACCGCTCGCTGCCGATCGAGGGCGTCCAGTTCCACCCCGAGTCGGTGCTCACCGAGGGCGGCCACACCATGCTGGCGAACTGGCTGGCCTCCTGCGGCCTGCCCTCGGCCCTGGAAAAGGCGCCGCCGCTGGCCGCCGAGGTGGAAACCCGGCGGCGAGCGGCGTTCGCGACTGCCTGAGGGTTCTAGTCTTCCGACCGGATGATGGCGGTGGCCTGGTTGAGCGCCTGACCGGTGCCGCCACCGCCGCCGCCGTTGCCCGGCGTCGAGGTGTCGCTCGGCGACGGGTCGCCGCTCGGGTTGTTGGCGTCGACCGCGATCGTGATGCTGACGATGTCGCCCTTCTCGACCTTGGCACCCGGCTTCGGGTTCTGCGCGACGACCGTGCCCACCTGGGCCGGGTCGGTGGCCGGCGTGGTCTTCTGATCGACGTTGAACGGGCCGGAGTTGTTCAGCACGGCCAGGGCGGCGTCCAGCGACTCGCCGAGCACCCTCGGCATCTTGAGCTGATTGCCCTTGGAGATGTTCACGACGACATCGGAGCCGGGGTCGACCTTGTTGCCGGCATCCGGCACGCTGAGGACGATGTCCGCCGGCTGGTCGCTCGTCACTTCCTTGAACACCGGGTTCAGGCCCATGCCCCGCAACGTCGAATCGGCGTTCGCTTTCGTGCTGCCCTTCAGGTTGCTCGGCACCGTGACCTGATCCGGCGGCAGGCACAGCTTGTACGTCACGGCCTGGGTAGTCGGGATCTTGGTGTTCGGCTGCGGGTTCTGATCGACGACCGTGCTGTTGCAATTGTCGCCGTGCGTCGGCGCCTCGGCGGTGAAGTTCGTCAGCTTCTGCGCGTTGAGGGCCGCCTGCGCTTGCTGGTCGGTCTTGCCCTTGAGGTTGGGCATCGCGACCGTGGCGGTCTGCTGGTTGTTGTCGCCGGTGTTGTTGTGGTTGCGCGACATCGCCAGCGCGACCCCGAGCACCACCACGACCAGCACGCCGAGCCCGGCCAGCACGGCCATCACCCAGGAGGACGAGCGCCGCTCCGGCGGCCGGGGCGGCATCCCGCCGACGGCCGGGCGCTGCAAGGTGGTCGCGGCCTGCGGCTGCATGTACCGGGTGGCCTGCTGATTCTGCATGGCCATCGTCTCGGCCTGGCTCATCACCGGGGTGGCCAGCACCGGGCGGCCGGAGACGGCGCGCAGCGCGTCGGCGCGCATCTCCTGGGCGCTCTGGTAGCGGTTCATCGGGTTCTTGGCCAGGGCCTTGAGCACGATCGCGTCGACGTCCCGGGGAGTCTCGGGGGCGAGCTCGCTCGGCGCCCGCGGGTCCTCCCGTACGTGCTGGTACGCCACGCTCACCGGGCTGTCCCCGACGAACGGCGGGTGGCCCACGAGCAGCTCGAACAGCACACAGCCGGCCGCGTACACATCGGAGCGGGCGTCGACGGCCTCGCCGCGCGCCTGCTCGGGCGACAGGTACTGCGCGGTGCCGATCACGGCGCTGGTCTGCGTCATCGTGGTCGCGCCGCTGGCCAGGGCCCGGGCGATACCGAAGTCCATGACCTTGACCTGGCCGTTCTGCGTGATCATCACGTTGCCGGGCTTGATGTCCCGGTGGATGATCCCGTGCCGGTGGCTGAACTCGAGGGCCGCGCAGATGTCCGCGATGATCTCGAGCGCCCGGCGCGGCTGGAGCCGCTGCTCCTGGGCGAGCACCTCCTTGAGGGTCCGCCCGTTCACGAATTCCATCACGATGAACGGCAGCCGCTCACCGGTCGCGGACATCTCCTCGCCGGTGTCGTAGACCGCCACGATCGCCGGGTGGTTGAGGGCCGCCGAGTTCTGCGCCTCGCGGCGGAACCGCTCCTGGAAGGTCGCGTCCCGGGCCAGGTCGGTACGCAGCATCTTGATGGCCACGTCACGGCCCAGCCGGAGGTCACGTCCGCGGTGCACCTCGGCCATGCCGCCGTAGCCCAATAGCTCGCCGACCTGATACCTGCCACCGAGCAGGCGGGCCTGCGCCGTCATAGCGTCTGTCGTCCTTCGCATCGGTTCCAGCCGGGGATGACGCCCGCCTGTCTGGTTAGACGGTACGACGCCGCCAACGGTTCACCGTCGGCGGTGCCCATGTGAAGGACCGACGCGGGAACGAGTCGGCCGCTCGATGAGCTGCTGTTGCCGTTCTGCTTGCCCTGCTTCACCAGGAACGAGATGACGCCCGCACACAGCAGGACCAGCAGGGCGAGGACGACCGCCAGCACGATCAGCACCTGGCGGCCGGCCGAGCTTTCCGGCTTGGCCGTCGACGCCGGCTGCGCGGGCGGCGGGTAGGTCGGCCGGTATTGCTGGACCGGCGGGCTTCCGGGCGGACCGGACGGCACCGAGGCGGCTCCGCGGGCGCCCGAGACGGGCCGGGGGACTGGCGGGTACGGCGGGCGGGCGCTGCCGGTCACCGGCGAGCCGGGCACCGCCGCCGAGGCGGCCGTCGGCGGTCGGGCGGCCGGGCTGACCGGGCCGGCGGCGCGCGCGGCCTGGGCGGCCGGCTGGTGCTGTTGGGTCGTGGCCAGGGCGGACGCGGCCTGGCGGGCCACCGCGGCCATCGCCGAGGCGGACGGCCAGCGGTCGCCCGGGTTCTTCGCGAGGGCGCGGTCCACGATGGCGCGCACCGGCGGCGGGATGTCGGCGGGCAGCGGCCGCGGCGTCTCCCGGACGTGCTTCATGGCGATCTCGATCGGCGTGGCGCCGTCGAACGGGCGGTGGCCGGAGAGGCACTGATAGGCGACCACGCCCAGCGCATACACGTCGGACGCGGCCGTGGCCACCTCGCCCGAGGCCTGCTCGGGCGAGATGTAGGAGGCGGTGCCGAGCACCGAGCCGGCCACGGTGAGCTGGCCGACCAGCGCCGAGCGGGCGATCCCGAAGTCGGTCAGCACCAGCGTGCCGTTCGGGCGTACCAGAAGGTTTCCGGGCTTGACGTCCCGGTGCACGATCCCGTTCGCGTGGGCCGCCTGCAGCGCGTCGGCCGCCTGCGCGACCAGCGCCATGGTGCGCGCCGGGGTCAGCCGGCCGACCCGGCTCAGCGTGCGGGACAGGGCGTCGCCCTCGACGTACTCCATGACCAGGAACGCGAGCTGCTGGTCGCTGCCGTAGTCGTAGACGTCGACGACCCCGGGGTGGTTGATCGTGGCCATGGTGCGCGCCTCGCCGCGGAACCGCTCGGCGAAGCCGGGCTCGTCCAGCAGCGCCGGGAGCAGGATCTTGACAGCGACCGTCCGGCCCAGCACCTCGTCGGTGCCGCGCCACACGTCGCCCATCCCGCCGCCGGCGATCCGCTCGTCGAGCCGGTACCGGCCGCCGAGGGTCACCCCAGGGCTGATCATTCAGTCCCCTTCCCCGGCCGCTGCCTTCATGATGAGCCCGGCGATCCGGGCCGCCTCGGCGCTGGCGTGCCCGCCGGGGACGTTCTCCAGCATGACGCAGACCGCCGAGACGGCCTGACCCTTGCTGTCGTAGGCGAAGCCGATGAACCACCCGTGCGGGTCGGCGCCGGCCGCGTTCTGCGCGGTACCGGTCTTGCCGCCGACCGTGAAGCCCTTGATCCGGGCCTTCTTGCCGGTGCCGTTCTCCACCACGCTGACCATCATGTCGCTGAGGTCGCTCGCGACGCTCCCCGAGACCGGCGTACGCAGGACCTGCGGGTCGGCCGTGTAGATGGTCCGGCGGTCCGGGCCGAGCAGCTTCTGCACCAGGTACGGGCGCATCTGCTTGCCGCCGTTGGCGACCGTGGCGGCCATCAACGCGCCCTGCACCGGGGTCATCCGCACTTCCCGCTGGCCGATCGACGACTGAGCCAGCGCGGCCTTGTCGACGCTGCCGTCCGGGTTCGACATGTCACCCGTACGGCTGGCCGCGACCGGCAGGCCCTTGTTCTCCTTGAGGTTGCCGAGGGTCAGCTTGTCGTCCTCGAAGCCCCACGCCTTCGCCATGTTGACGATCGTGTCCCGGCCGAGCTTCACGCCCAGCCGCGCGAAGCCGGTGTTGCAGCTCTGGGTCAGCGCGTCCTTGATCGTGACCGTGTCGCCACCCGGGCAGGCCTCGTCCTCGGCGTTGTGGATGACCGCGCCGCTCTCCTTGTACGTGCTGCCGGCCGGGATCTGGCTGTCCGGCTTGTACCCGTTGGCGAGGGCCGCCGCGGAGTCGATCACCTTGAACGTCGAGCCGGGCGGCTCGGTCTCCTGCGTGGCCCGGTTGAGCAGCGGCTGGCTGTCGTCCTTGAGCAGCTTCTGGTACGCCGCCGCGGCCGCCTTGGTGTCGTGGCTGACCAGCGGGTTCGGGTTGTAGCTCGGCATCGAGACCAGGGCCTGGATCGCGCCGGTCCGCGGGTCGATCGCCACGGCCGCGCCCTTGGTCACGCCGCGCTCGTTGTTGGTGAGCTCCTTCCAGGCCGTCTCCTGGGCCTTGGTACTCAGCGACAGCACGACGTTCCCGCCGCCGGTGTTGTTGCCGGTGAACATGTCCTTCACCCGGTCGGCGAAGAGCGTGTCGCTCTCCCCGGAGAGGAAGTCGTTCTCCGCATTCTCGATGCCGACCGCGCCCAGGTTGACCGGGCGGTACCCGACCACCGGCGCGTAGATCTCGTTCTTCGGGTAGACCCGCAGGTACTTCAGCGTGTCGTCGGTGAGGGTGTTCTTGGCCAGGGCGATGCCGCCCGCCTCGATCCCGCCGCGCGGGCGGTCGTACTGGGCGACGATCACGCGGCCGTTGTAGCTGCTGTTCCGATATTTGTCGGCCTTGTACGCCTGGACCCAGTTCAGGTTCGCGAAGAGGAGGCCGAACAGGACGAGGATGACCACGCCGGCCCGCCGCAGGGGAGCGTTCACGGCTTGAACACCTCCGTCGGAGCGCCGTGCAGTTGGGTGGGTTGCTTCTTCG
This sequence comes from Actinoplanes subtropicus, assembly GCF_000721705.1. Taxonomy (GTDB): domain Bacteria; phylum Actinomycetota; class Actinomycetes; order Mycobacteriales; family Micromonosporaceae; genus Actinoplanes; species Actinoplanes subtropicus. The sequence continues at coordinate 188,144 of NZ_JOJL01000029.1, read as the reverse complement.
GCCCGCCACCCGGCCGATCCGAGGACCCGCCGCTGTTGGCCGGGCCGCGCGCCGCGTTGGAGATCCGCAACAGCATCGCGACCAGGAGCCAGTTGGCCATCAGCGACGAACCACCCGCCGAGAGGAACGGCGTGGTCTGGCCGGTGAGCGGAATGAGTCCGGTGATGCCACCCAGGATGACGAAGACCTGCAAACCCAGCGTGAACGCGAGGCCGCCGGCGACGAGCTTGCCGAACGAGTCGCGGACGTTCAGCGCCGCGCGCAGCCCGCGCTCGACGATCAGCAGGTAGCAGACCAGCAGCGCGGACAGGCCGAACAGGCCGATCTCCTCGCCCATGCCGGCGAAGATGAAGTCGGTACGCACTGCCGGCACCAGACCCGGCGAGCCGGCGCCCGGCCCGGAGCCGAACAGCCCGCCCGTGCCCAGCGCCAGCAGCCCCTGCACCAGCTGGTAGCTGCCGCCGATGGGCTTGTTGTAATTGGCCTGCGCGAACGGGTCCAGCCAGATCGAGGCACGGTCGTAGAAGTTCTGGAACGGGCCGCCGACCGCCGCACCCAGCAGGTAGGCGACGTAGACACCGCCGAAGAACAGCACCAGACCGATGATCAGCCAGCTGGCCCGCTCGGTCGCCACGTACAGCGTCACCACGAAGAGGCCGAAATACAGCAGCGCGGTGCCCAGGTCCTTCTCGAAGACCAGGACCAGGAGGCTGAGCAGCCAGACCGTGACGACCGGGCCGAGGTCGCGGCCGCGCGGGAAGTCGATGCCGAGGAAGCGGCGGCTGGCCAGCGAGAGCACCTCGCGCTTGCGCACCAGGTAGTAGGCGAAGAAGGAGACCAGCGCCAGCTTCGCGAACTCACCGGGCTGGATCGAGAACGCGCCCAGCTTGATCCACAGCTTCGCGCCGTTGACCTCGGAGAGGCTGCTCGGCAGCACGGCCGGCACCATCACCAGCACGATGCCGACCAGGCCGAGGGTGTACGCGTACCGGGAGACCACCTTGTGATCCCGGACGACCAGTAGCAGCACCGCGGCCAGGATCAGCGCGGCGAGCGTCCACTCCAACTGGTGGCCGCTGGTGCCCTCGAACCACCCCGGGGTCGGCTTCTTGTTCGCGATCGCACGGGCGATGTCCAACCGGCGCAGGAAGCTCACGCCCAGCCCGTTGATCAGGGCCACCGCCGGCAGGAGCACCGGGTCCGCGTACGGCGCGGTGAAGCGCACCACGAAGTGCAGCCCGATGAACAGCGTGAGCAGCAGCGCCGCGGGGATCCAGAAGGTGGGGTGGATCGTGTTGAACTGGTTCGCCTCGACCGTGGCGGCGTAGATCGCCACCAGGATCATGGCGAACGCGAGCAGACCCAGCTCGGCGTTGCGGTGGGTCTTCATTCCCGGGATACGCGACATCTCACCCGTGGAGGCGGGCGAAGGGGCCGGTACGGCGGGCGCGGTCAAGACATCCCCAGACGTTGTCGAGCGACGGTCAGTTGACGGTCCGGCACCCGTCCGCATCGTCCGCGGATGGGGCGCTCCCGGACGCCTGAACGGACGGCGTCCCGGCCAGTGTGGCGGGCGCCGACGAGGTGTGCACGGTGGGCGCGCTGCCGGCCGGCGCGGTCGGCGTCGCGGACGGTGCCGTGCACAGCGGCTTGAGGTTCGGGTTGGACGGGTTGTCGGCGGTCAGCTCGGAGAGCGTCTGCGCCGCCTCGGACCGGCTCTCCGCGTGGATGCCCTGCTTGACCCGCTCCTGCGCGACGGCGGTGAGGTCCTGCAGGCGCGCCGGACTGGTCTCGTTGACCTTGGACAGGTCGAGCCCGGCGATCTGCCCGGGCACGCCCCGGAAGATCGCGATCTGGCCGGCGTCGGTGGCACCCACGTAGTACTGGTCCTGCGTGTAGCGGTAGCCCAGCCACAGGCCGCCGCCGAGCACCGCCAGCAGCAACACCACGAGCAGGCTGGTCCGGACCGGGTGACCGGTCGGTTCCGGCTCCGGCTCGTAGCCGTCGTTCTCCGGCTGGGCCGGCTGCGCCGGGCGCGGGGCCTGCAGCGCCGCCGCGCGGGCGGCCGAGGTCGAGGAATCCGCCACCGTGGTGTTGCCCCGGTCGATGGCGGCCGCGCCACCCACGATCGGCGCCTGCTCCATGATGTCGGTGTCGATGGCGTCCGCGATCACCACCGTGATGTTGTCGGGGCCGCCACCGCGCAGCGCCAGCTGCACCAGCCGCTCGACGCACGCCTGCGGGTCGGCCAGCTCGCGCATGCTCTGCGCGATCGTGTCCGCGCTGACCACGCCGGAGAGGCCGTCGCTGCAGATCAGGTAGCGGTCGCCGGCGAGCACCTGGCGAACCGAGTACTCCGGGTCGATGTCGCGGCCGTCCAGCGCGCGGGTCAGCAGGGACCGCTGCGGATGGCTGCTCGCCTCCTCCGGGCTCACCCGGCCCTCGTCGACCAGCATCTGGACGTACGTGTCGTCCTTGGTGATCTGGGCGAACTCGTTCCGGCGCAGCAGGTACGCCCGGCTGTCGCCGATGTGCACCATGCCGAACTTGCTGCCCGAGAAGAGCACCGCGGTGAGCGTGGTGCCCATGCCTTCCAGCTGCGGGTTCGCGTCGACGGTGTCGCGCAGATGCTGGTTGGCCTGGCCGACGGCGTGGCGCAGCGCGTCGACCAGGGCGTCCCCCGGGACGTCCTCGTCGAGCGGCGCCATCGCGGCGATGACGATATTGGAAGCGACGTCGCCGGCTGCCATCCCGCCCATGCCGTCGGCGACAGCAAGAAGCCGCGGCCCGGCGTAGACGGAGTCCTGGTTCAGGTCCCGGATCAGACCGCGGTCGCTCTGAGCGGCATAGCGCAGGGTCAGGGTCATGGCCGTAACTCAAGAGATGTGCGCCCGATGCGGATCGGAACGCCAAGGGGGACGGGAGTCGGTCCGGAGACCTTACCGCGATCGAGGTAAGTGCCGTTCGTCGAGCCGAGATCCTCGACGAACCACTGACCGTCACGCGGCACGATCCGGGCATGCCGGGCCGAGGCGAAGTCGTCGGTGATGACGAGCGTGGAATCCTCCGCCCGGCCGATAGTGATCGGGAGATCACCCAGCGTGATGCGGGTGCCGGCCAACTGGCCGGCCGTCACCACGAGTTGTCGTGCGGCCTTACCGCGCTTCACCTTCGCCGGCCGGCCCTGAGTCACCGCGCCACCCACCCCCCGAGGGCTGGCGACGATGTTCTTGGACCGGACCCCCGCGAAGAGATCCCGTCGGATCACTCCCACCACCGTGAACACGAAGATCCACAGGAGGATGAGGAAGCCGAACCGGGCGACGGTGAGGACGAATTCGGGCAAGGTGCCTAGCCGTCCACTCGGAACGTCAGCGTCGTGGTGCCCAGCTGGATCATGTCGCCCGGGTTGAGCGCCACGGCGGAGACCCGCTGGCCGTTCACCATCGTGCCGTTCGTCGAGCCCAGATCGGTCAGCACCACCTGGTTGCCGTCGTAGTCCAGACGGGCGTGTCGCCGCGAGATGCCGACGTCGGGCAGGCGGAGATTCGCCTGATCGCCACGGCCGATCACGGTCGAGCCCATCTGCAACGGATACGTCCGGCCGTCCCCGGACACCAGGCCCACACTGCGGCCGTTCGGCCCGCCGTGCTGCTGGTAACCACCGTGATGCTGCTGGTCGTACGGCGGGTACTGCGGACCCGCGTCGTACGCCGGCTGCTGCACCGGGGCGACCTCGCCGCCGGTGTAGACCTCGGCGGTCACCCGGAACATGCCCGTATCCAGGCCCTCGCCCCGCTCGATCTCGACGATCACATCGCCGTAGACCGTCCACGCCTGCTCGCCGATGAACTCGGCCTGCGACTGGGCCAGCTCCTGGGCGAGCGCGGCCGCGTACGGCGCCAGCCGGCTGTGGTCATAGGGCGAGAGATCGATCACGTAGCGGTTGGGCACCAGCGTGCGGCCACCGGCGAGGATGGCCTTGTGTGCCTCGGCCTCCCGCTGCATGGCATTCAGAATCTCCACAGGGTGCACGACACCCTTGAACACCTTGGCGAAGGCCCCTTCGACCAGGCCTTCCAATCGCTTCTCAAAGCGCTGCAGCACGCTCACCGGCTCCTCCTCGGCTTCCGAGGACATGATGGTATCCGGCAGCCGCTCGCGCATCTGTAGCTCGCAGCCGCCGGCACTTCTCGACCCTCGTATGACCCCCGCTAACGCCGTGCTAGTCTTCCCTGGCGTCGCGGGCGTTAACAACTCGCTTGGTGACGTGCGACAGCGTAGTCTGTCGCAGCCAGTAACAAGAAGTTGGCCCAGCAGCCAACTTTGCCACGGGGATGTGGCGGAATGGCAGACGCGCACGGTTGGACCGGGGCCCTCGGTCATATCTGCTCAGGGGGCCGAGCCCCCTGAAACCCCCACGGTGCGTCACGTCACGCTGAGTGGGTGGACCGGGGGCCCTTGTCCGCAGTGCCGGGGGCCCTTGTCCGCAAAAAGCGCGGACCGGGGCCCTCGGTCATATCTGCTCAGGGGGCCGAGCCCCCTGAAACCCCCACGGTGCGTCACGTCACGCTGAGTGGGTGGCTGGGCGGGGTTGGGCTTCGCTTCGCTCGCCAAAGTGCCCGTGTGGCATTGCGTTGTGGTCACTCTTTCGTTGTTGGTCACGCTTGTCTAACAGTACGGGTGACCCCGGCCCGATGTGTACGCAAATCGGGCGACAGCGTGATGCAGCGGGCGTTGGGTGATTTTTGTTACTTAGGGGGTTTGGGGTTGTGTTTGGGGTGGGGGATCCGGGAGGCTGACGTGGCTCGGGGGTACCGGTGAAATTGCTGGTGGGTTGAGGTGGCGGGCTAGGCTCGCTGCTGGCTTCTGGTCTCGGATCCTTGGAGTGTTGTCGTTGTGACGGTCGCGCGTGCCGGTGTTGGGCAGGGAAAGCGCAGTGTTCTGGGTGTTCTGGTCGACGTCACCGACTATCGGGATGCGACCGAGCGGATCATGCAGGCTGCCCGGGAGCGGCGCGGGTTCGCGGTGACGGCTCTGGCGGTGCACGGAGTCATGACCGGCGTGCAGGACAGGGCGCATAACGGTCGGCTCAACTCCTTCGATCTGGTGACCCCGGATGGGCAGCCGGTGCGGTGGGCGCTCAACCTGGTGCACGGCGCGGGCCTGACCGATCGCGTCTACGGGCCCACGCTGACGCTGAAGGTGGTCGAGCGGGCTGCCGCCGAGGGCCTTCCGATTTATCTGTACGGGTCGACCGAGCCCACCCTGGAACGGCTCGTGCCGAACCTGGAGGGAATGTTCCCCGGTCTGAAGATCGCCGGCGTCGAGGCGTCCAAGTTCCGCGCCTCGAACAGCGGCGAGCCGATCGAGATCGCCGAGCGGATCAAGGCGTCCGGCGCCCGCATCGTCCTGGTCGGACTCGGCTGCCCGCGACAGGAAGTCTTCACGTACGCGATGCGCCCGCACCTCGACATGCCGTTGCTCGCGGTCGGCGCCGCCTTCGACTACCACGCCGGCCTGCTGAAGAACCCGCCGCCGTGGATGCAGAAGTACGCGCTCGAGTGGCTGTGGCGGCTCGGCCTCGAGCCCAAGCGCCTCTGGCGGCGCTACGTCCTGCTGAACCCGGCGTATCTGGCCCGGCTGGCCGCGCAGAAGAGCGGGCTGTGGAAGGCCACGCCCCCGCCGCCCGCCACCGAGCCGGTCGACAAGTTCGCCGTATGAACAGCCACCTAGGGGGACACCCCCGCATGCGGCTCCGGTGATAACCCGGTTTCGATAAACCGGCCATCGGAGAAGGCTGTCGATGTGGACATCGCAGCGGACCTCATCCTCGTCGCCGCGCTCGCCGTGGCCTGGCTCGCCGCCGGCCTGGTCGCCGACGCCCTGCCGCGCGCGCGGACGGCGCGCGAGCTGCGCCGCCGGGCCGGCACGCTGACCGCGCTGGTCGCGGCCGGCGCCGCCGTGTTCGTCGCGGTGCCGCTGGTCACCTGGATACTGCCCGGTTCCTCCGCGGCGCCGGCCGCCGCGCTGCTCCCGGCCGTGCCCGGCCTGATCGTGTTGACCCTCGGCGTACGCCGTCTCGGTCAGGTTCGTCGCGGCGCCGGAGCCTTCGCGACCGCGCCGCAGACGCCGGTGCCACCGGCCCTGCGCGCGGCGGCCGCGCACCCGCTCATTCTGGTGCCGATGCAGGTCACCGCCCTGGCGGCGCTGCTCGGGCTGCCGATCGCGGCGCGGCTGGTCGCGGTTCCGGCGACCGGCGTGGCCGGCATCGCGATCACCGTGGTGGGCGCGGCCGTGGTGGTGATCGGCGTGCGCGCCGCGGTGCGCCACAGCCGGCTGAGCCTGCTGGCGCTGGCCCCGATCGGCCGCAACCGCCCCCGGGTCCCCGTCTCCCGGTGAAGCGGTGACTCAGTTCTTCTTGGCTTCCTGCACGTAGAGCAGCTCGAGAATGGAGCGGGCCGCCTCGAACCACCGGTCCAGCCAGTCCGACGGCGGGAGCTGCCCGCGCGCCGGCAGCTCCATGAGCAGCCCGCGCAGCAGCGGGTGATCGGCCATCGACTGCGAGCCCGAGTCCGGCCAGCCGGAGGACGGGAAGACCGGCTCGGTCAGTCCGTGCAGGTCGAGGGAGGGCAGCTTGGCCGCCCGGTCGAGCGCGCTGGTCGGCTCGATGCTGTGCGACCGGCCGGGCGACCGGGTCGGCAGCCCGGAACTGCCGGCCCGCGACATCAGCTCGGTCTCGCCGGATTCGCTGGACAGCCCGGCCTCGCGCCGGTTCTGCCGGTACGCGCTCACCCCGCCGCTGAACCGGTCCTGCGCCGTCGCGGAGCCGTTGCTGAGGTTGTCGGAACCAATGGTCATATGTCTGCCTTGCCTCGCTCGGAGATGTCCCGGCCGTCGGCGCGGACCGGTCCGCGCTTGTGCCGTTCAACGACGCGAGAACAGAAATGACTACGGCCGGCCCGTCCGCGCCTCGCGGGCAGGCCGGCCGTCGTCCGGCGTCTGGCGAGGTCAGAGGTCGAACTCGCCGTCCTTGGCACCGCCCACGAACGCGTCCCACTCGTCGGCCGTGAAGATCAGTACAGGGCCGTCCTGGTCCTTGGAATCCCGGACCACGATCGCCTCGTCGACGAATGCCACCTCGACGCAGTTGTCGGAGTTGGGACCGCTACGTGTGCTCTTGAACCACTGTGCCTGGGTCAGGTCGACCCGGAAACCCTTCGCTTCGACTTCCACAATGGCTCCTCTACCAGAGTTTCAATCATCTCGATGGACTCCTCCGGGGGGAGGGCCGACGCTCGGACGATGTCGAAGATCGAGACGTATTTGCTGAGCTCCTCAGCCTTCTCCAGGAACAGGCCGCCGGTCGCGTTGTCGATGAACACCACATCCGCGTCTCCCTCCTCCTCGAACTCGAGAATCACGAACGAGCCATCCATGCCGGCATGGGCGCCGGCCGCAAACGGCAAGATCTGCAACGTGACGTTCGGCAGGCGAGCCACCTCGATCAATTTCTTCAATTGATCAAGCATGACCAACTCGCCGCCGACCGGCCGACTCAGCACCGCCTCATCGAGCACCACCCGAAGATCGATCGGATCGTCCTGAATCAATAACGCTTGTCTTTGCATCCGGACACGGACCCGTTGCTCGATTTCCCGCTCGTCATCCAGTTGGGCACCACGAATCAGGGCAATTGCATACTCTTCACTCTGCAGCAACCCCGGAACGACATGCTGCTCGTAAGCCCGGATCGACCGCGCCGCCGTCTCCAGACCGACATACGCGCTGGCCAGGACCGTGGAATACGGGTGCCACCAACCCTTTTGACGCGCCTCGCGAGCGATTTGAACGAGCTCCGCCTTAATCGACTCGTCTACGCCGTAAATGTCCAATATGTGCTGAACATCGCTGGGCGAAGCACTGGTATGTCCCGTCTCAATCCTGGACACTTTGGACGTCGAGCAGCCGAGCCGTTCCGCCACCACATCGATCGTCACGCCCGCCTCTTCGCGGTGCCGGCGCAACTCGACGCCAAGGCGCCGCCGACGAATGGTGGGACTCCGGTGCTGATTCACTTCTTCAGTCTCTCTGTCGATCATTTAATCGTTCAAGACAACGGGTCCGACAAGACCGACAATCACGGAAGACGTACATGCAACTTGCATCGACACGACTCGTGGTGCAATCTTTTCGGTATGGCCCGCGTCACTCCCCACCTTCGGGTGATGCGGCCGAGTCCGGCTCAGCGCGCCGTTACGGCGCCGTTCGCGGGGGTCCGGTCATCAGACCGTCCAGGGTGGACTGATCCACTTTACGACGTTCGGCAGATCGGCGGCGGTGACGTTCCGCAACGCTTTTGGCGATTGGCATTGCCATGGGCTTGCAATGGAGTCGCGACCGGGCACACTAAGTGCTTTCGTGTCAAGGGCAGGAGATGACGTGCTTCCTCGGTCCGGTGATGTCATACACGTGACGAAGGCAGCGAGCGTCCAATTCGCGGCGCCGATGCTCTTCCGGGTCATCCGGGTCCACGACTGGCCGACGTACGAGGGCTGGATCTGGCTTGACGGCTACGAGCTCAACACCGCCGGCGACGCGGTCGAGCGGCGCTCCATCTTCGTGCAGGTGAGCGGCCTGCGCGCGGTCGGCAAGGCGCCCGACCCGCGCGCCCGCAACGCCCGTCAGCCCGGCCTGGCCACCGGCACCGTCCCGGCCCGGGCCCGGACGAACCGCTAGCGGGTCGCCGTCGCGGTGGCCGTCCCGGTCGGCGTGGTGGTCGCGTTTCCCTGCTGCGCGACCACGATGGTGACTCTCGTGTCCGGTGGTACCTCCTGCCCCTCCGCCGGATCACTGTCGATCACCGTCCCGGGCGCCGCCGTGCTGTTCAGGTAGAGCACGCGGTACGGCAGCCCGGTCCGATTCAGCGCCGCCCGCGCCTCGGCCAGCGGCAAGCCGCGCAGCGCCGGCACCGTCACCGCGGCCGTCGGCTCCTGCGTGGTGGCCGTCGTGGTCGGAACCGTCGACGGCTCGGTCGAGGGCGGCGAGCTGGGCGCCGTGCTGGGCGCGGCCGTCGGCGTGTCGGTCGTCACCACGGCCGTCGGCTGCGTCGTCGGGACCGGCCCGGGCTGCTGGCCCGAGTTCTGCACGATCACGTAGATCGCCCAGGCCAGGACGCCGAGCAGCAGCAACACGACGATCCCGACGATGATCGGCATCCACCACCGGTCGCGCTGCCCCGGCGGGGGTGGCGTCGGCCCGTCCCAGTCGGTGTCGTAGATCGACCGCCCCGGTCGCGGGGGGCGCACCTCGGCCCGGCCGGCCCAGACCGACCAGTCGTCGCCCGCGGCGGCCGGCGCGACCTTGGTCGCGTCGGTCCCCCCCGGGGAAACGGGCTCGGCGATCGTGTCGTCCAGCCGCTTTCCGGGCAGAGTGGCGTCGTCCGCGGGCGGGACCCGCCGCGTCTCGTCGCTCTCCTCGGACATTTGCCGGTCTCCTCCGCGTCGTCACCCGCCCGGGTCAACGTATCCAATCTTGCGGGACGCGTGTTACCTACGCTCCCCGTTGTGACCACCGCCGATGAATAGCAGGGGAAGACAGTGACCGCTACAGTGCCCGGCATGGCCGACAAGGGCTGGACAGGACGGGTCGCGACCGCGGCCGGCGTCGCCGCGGGAACCGGCGCCGCTCAACTCGGCCTGGGCTACGGCCTGGGCGTCATCGTCTGGCCGGTCACCGTGGCCGAGGATCGCAGCGAGTGGCTGGGCAGCCTCGGCTGGGCGACCTGGATCACCGCGAGCGCGACCGTCTTCGGCGCGGTCATCGCGAGCCGGCTGGCCGGGGCGCGGGCCACGCGGCCGAGCTGGCCTTGGCGATTGGCTTTCGCGATCTCCGCGGGGGTCGGTGCGCTGGTGGGCGTCGCGCTGATCGCGCTTCCGGCCCGGGCGGCCGTACGCCTGGACACGCACTCGCCACAGATGGTCGCGGCGAGCTACGCGCTGCTCGGCGTCGCCCTGGGGGTGATAGTCGCGTTCTGGGCGGTCTGGTCGCGCCCGGTGGCCGCCAATCTGATCGCCACCGCGGCCTGGCTGTGGGCCCTGGCGATCACCGCGATCGTCGTCGAGCTGGTCCTCGGCCGAGCGACAGCCACGTACCTGACCAGCTGGCAGTTCGTCGAGACGTCGGCCACCCGCTACGGCGTCATCTACTGGCCGAGCGCCCTGTTGACCATCGCGGCCGCCTTCGGGCTCGGCATCATCGCGGTGGTCCCGGCGGTTCGCCGCGGCGACCTCGGCGTGGGCGCCGCCGCCTCGGGCGCGGTCGGCCCGCTGCTGGTGGCGGTCTCGTTCCTCGCCCTCTCGCCGCGCCTGACCGGCTCGCCCGGCCCGATCGAGTCGGCGTATCTGATCGCCCCGTACGCCGTGCTCTCCGGCCTGGCCGGCTCGGCGCTGGCGGTCGCCATCGCGAAGTCCCTCGCCACCCCGGCCGAGGCCCGAACCGTTCGGCAAGACGAACCGGCCACCGAGGAGCAAGACGAGGACGACGAGCCGACCGAGCGCCTCCCCGCCGCCGGGACCAGGAACGAACCGGCCCCGAAGCCCGTCGCCGCCGGCCGCGCGGCGCCCCAGTCGGCCCCGCGCCCGGAGCCGACGCCGTCGAGCACGCCGAAACCCAGCCCGGTCGGCACGCCCGCCACCCGCAGCCCCAACGCGCTCACCGAGCCGCCCAAAGCCCCCAAACCGGTCACCGAGCCGCCCAAGGCACCCCCGCCGATCTCGGGTCACCCGGGTGCGCGGCCCGCTCCGCCGTCCAACGGCAAGTCCGATCCGGAGATCGCCGCCGCCGCACGCCCCGGCCGCTTCCGTGGCCGGAAGGCGGCCCCCAAGCAGGCCGAACCCGAGTCACCGAAGTCGACGGTCACGCCCCCGCCCACGACCCCGACCATCGCGCAGATCAACCCCAAGCCCCCGGCCGACTGAGTCAGTCGACCGGCCAGGTGTGCACCGGCTCGTTGCTCTGCTGCAAAGCCCAGTACCGCATGAGCATGTCGTGCAGCGCCGCCGGCCGGGAGAGCCCCCGCCGCAGTTGGGCCGAGCACACCGCCTCGGTCTGCCAGCTCGCGCCGTTGCGCCCCACCCGGCACCGCTCGTCGATCACGCCCAGCAGCCGGTCCCGGTGCGCGGAATCGACGCCGAGGCGGTCCAGCCCCCGATGCGCCTTGGGCAGCAGGACCGTACGCACCAGCTCGGTGACCGGCACCTCGCCGAGCGACGGCCAGTTCAGCACCGCCGCGATCCCGTCCCGGGCGCCGCGGTGGAAGTTGTCCTCGGCGTTGGCGAAGCTCAGCCGCGACCAGATCGGCCGCTCCTCCTCGGCCAGCTGGCGCACCAGCCCGAAGTAGAACGCCGCGTTGGCCAGCAGGTCGATCACCGTCGGCCCGGACGGCAGCACCCGGTTCTCCACGCGCAGGTGCGGACGGCCGTTCATCACGTCGTACACCGGCCGGTTCCACCGGTAGACCGTCCCGTTGTGCAACCGCAGCTCACCGAGGTGCGGGATACCGCCGCCGGACAGCACCAGCTCCGGGTTCTCGTCCGTCATGATGGGCAGCAACGGGGGAAAATAGCGGACGTTCTCCTCGAAGAGGTCGAACACCGTGGTTATCCAGCGCTCGCCGAACCAGACCCGCGGGCGTACACCCTGAGCTTTCAGTTCGTCCGGACGCACGTCGGTGGCCTGTTCGAAGAGCGCTATCCGGGTCTCCGCCCACAGCCGCCGGCCGTGGAAGTACGGCGAGTTCGCCCCGATCGCGACCTGTACGCCGGCGACCGCCTGCGACGCGTTCCAGCACCGGGCGAACCGGTCCGGCGGCACCTGCAGATGGAACTGCACGCTGGTGCACGCGGCCTCGGGGGCGATCGAGTCGCTGGTGCTCTGCAGCCGCTCGACACCCCGGATGTCCAGCCGGAACTGCTCGCCCCGGGCGCCCGCCATCTCGTCGTTGAGCAGGCGATATCGGTGGTTCGCGGAGAGGTTGGCGAGCACCAGGTCGTCCGGCGTCAGGGTGGGCAGCATGCCGATCAGGACAATGCCGCTGTCCGCCTTCGCGGCGCGGTCGGCGGCCCGGCGCAGCGAGTCGAGGATCTCCCGCTCGTACGAGCCGAAGCCGTCCCCGGCGATGATCCGCGGTGGCGCGTTGAGCTCGAGGTTGAACTGCCCCAGCTCGGTCTGGAAGGTCGGGTCGGCGAGGTAGCCCAGCACCTCAGCGTTGCGCATCGCCGGGCGGCCGCCGTCGTCGACGAGGTTGAGCTCGATCTCCAGCCCGGTCCGGCCCTCGGTGGTCTCGAACGCGGCGGCGTCGAGCAGCTGCGCGAGCACGTCGAGACATCGGCGCACTTTGTGCCGGTAAGTCACCCGGTCCTCGGGTGCAAAGGCGATGGTTGAGAGATCCTTGCCCACGTACCCCTCCGGCACCGCCAGGAACAAAACGGACTTTCGATCACCACCCCGTGAGCGAACATGTGCGTTCGGTCCACCTTGCCATCCCGGAGGGCAGGTACGCCAGACGCCATCGAGCCGCCGTCCAGCATGCGGACGGCGGCTCGAATGTGGACGATCGGCCCGGGTCAGTCCTGGCGGATGGCCTCGCCCTCAATCTCGATCTTGACCTTCTTGCCCACCATGACGCCACCGGACTCGAGGGCCATGTTCCAGGTCAGGCCCCAGTCCTCGCGGTCGATCTCGGTGTGCGCACTGAAGCCGAAGACACCCTTGCCGTACGGGCTGACGGTGGCGCCCTCGAACTCGACGACCAGCTCGACCGGCTTGGTGACACCCTTGATGGTGAGCTCGCCGTCGAGGACGAACTCGGCGCCGGCGTGCGACTTGATGCCGGTGCTGCGGAACTCGAGCGTCGGGTACTTCTCCGCCTCGAAGAAGTCGCCGCTGCGCAGGTGGTTGTCCCGGTCGACCTGGCCGGTCTCGATGCTGGCCGCGACGATCGACGCGGTCACCGAGGAGGTCAGCGGGTCCTCACCGATCGTGATGGTGGCGGTCGCCTCGGCGAACTGGCCGCGGACCTTGCTGACCATCAGGTGTCGCGCCACGAAACCCACCCGCTTGTGCGCGGCATCAAGCACGTAGGTGCCAGCGGCGGGGATCTGCAGCCCCTCGAACGGACGGGTGCCGGCGACGGACTCGGTCATGACTAGTTCCTTCTTTCGAGCGCTGTGTGGTCGTGTTTGCCTGACGTAACAACTATAGTCTGAGCAACATTCCGCCTGTCAAGAGACTGAGCTAGCATCGAACCTGTGAGCAACCTGGATGACCCCCGCTTCACCGCGTTCGGTCTTTTCGCCGAGGCCTACGCGGGCCTGACCGCGCGGTTCGCCGCGCAGCTCGAAGAGCACCGCCTTTCCGCCGTCGAGTTCGAGGTGCTGCTGCGCCTCGCCCGCTCGCCCGGCCGCCGGCTGCGGATGACCGACCTGGCCGGCCAGACCTCCCTCTCCACCAGCGGCGTCACCCGCGTGGTCGACCGGATGGACCGCGACGGCCTGGTCCGGCGCGAGGCCTGCGCCAGCGACCGCCGCAGCTCGTACGCGGTGATCACCGACGACGGCACGGCGCGCCTCGAGGCGGCTGTTCCCGGTCATCTCGCCCTCGTCCAGGAGTGGTTCATCGGCCAGCTCACCCCCGAGCAGCTGACGGGGCTGCTGGAGTCGATGCGGAAGATCCGTGACGCGGTGAACCCGTGCGCCACCGCCGGCAGCAATGAGGCGTCCCGGGTCGAGGCGGCCTGATCTCCCGTACACCGAACCACATCCCCGTCCGGCGGACCGGCAAACCGGCAGAAGTACCGGCAGAACCGCCCCAGCCTGGCCGCTAAAGGGACATATCACCCGAACGCTGTGCGCGCCGCGGCTACTGTGATCAGCGCAAGGGGGATGCGGCGCGATCGAGGCGACGTACGGGGCTGACGGGGGAGCCTTGTTTTCGCCGCGTTACTGGTGGGGCGTTGCGACGGCCGGCGCGTGGGGGGCACGAACGCCGGCCGTCCGCGCCGCACCGCATCGGCCCCGCACCACATCAGCCCACGGTCGCCAGTCGCTCCCGTTCCCGGGGCAGCAGCGTGATCCCGCCCGCCTCGCAGAGCGCCGTGAGCCGCCGCCGCGCCGCCGCTCGTTCCTCCTGGTCCGGCGTGCTGACGATGAGCCCGACCAGCGCCTCGACCACGTCCCGCCGGTCGTGTGCCCCGTCGTACGCCTCGGCCGCCCGCGCGAAGCACTCGGCCGCGTGTTTCTGCTCGCCCTGACTCAGCGCGATCGCCCCCTCGACCACCGCGGCCGGCCCGTCTGGCGGCAAGTCCTCCGGCGGCCGCAGCCGCTCGAGGATGGCCAGCGCCTCGTCGGTCCGGCCCAGCTCGGCCAGGGCCAGCCCGATCGTCGCCCGCAGCCGGCGCCGCTGGTTCGGGTCGCCGACCCGTTCGAGCTCGGGCATCGCGCCGCGCCCGAGCCGCTCGGCCTCCTCCGGCTTGCCGTCCAGCCGGGCCACCTCGGCGAGGTTGGCCATCGCCAGTGCGCGCAGCCGCTCCTCGCCGCACTGGCTGGCCAGCTCGTCGACCGCGGCGAGCCGGCGCCGCGCCGCCGCCAGGTCACCCTCGCGGATCTCGTGCCAGGTCAGGTTGTTCTCGGCGACGGCGATGTCCCGGATCTTGTTGTTCCGGCGGGCCAGGGCCAACGCCGCCGTCCCGTGCCGGCGGGCGTCGTCGTACCCGCCGATGCTCATGAACAGGCCGGCCAGTTGGGTGTGCGCCGCGAGCTGGCCGACGACCGAGCCGAGCCGCTCGAACTCGGCCACCGCCGCGGTCGCCGCCCCGACCTCCTCGGCGCCGGCGCCGTGTTCGAGGGCCAACTGGGCCAGCCCGATCTTGGCCCAGGCCCGGGTGGCCGGGTCGGCGTCGGCGGTGCGCGGATCGTCGAGCAGGCGGCGCAGCCACTGCCGGCCGCTCACGTCCCGCCCGCGGAACCGCCACCAGCGCGGCAACGCGGCGGCGATGCGCAGCGCGGTGTGCGGGTCCTCCCCGGCCGCGAAGGCCAGTGCCGCGCCGAGGTCGCCGGAGACGTCGTCGAGCCGGCCGGCCGCCTCGGCCAGCCGGGTGCCGATCAGGTCCGGCGCGATCTGCTGGGCCAGGTCGGCCAGCACCCGCGCGTGCCGCCGGCGGGCCTCGGTCAGCTCGCCCTCAGCGGCCGCCCGCTCGAACGCGTAGTCGCGGACGAACTCGAGCAGCCGGAACCGGACGGTCCGGCTGCCGCGCACGCTGAGCAGTCCCAGCTCGAGCAGCCGGTCGAGCAGGTGGACGATGTCGGCGCCGTCGGTCTGCGCACCGTCGGTGAGCTGCTCGGCGAGCGTCAGCGACCAGCGGTAGCGGAACATCGCCAGCAACCGCAGGGCCCGTTGCTCGCCCGGGTTGAGCAGGCGGTAGCTGGCCGCGACGGCGTCCCGCAGCGAGACGGCCGCGGTGCCCGGCCGGTCGAGGTCGAGGACGCGGTCGCCGTACCGGTCGAGGATCTCCGGAATGGTCAGCACCCGGCCGCGCGCGGCGGCCAGCTCGATCGCGAGCGGGAGCCCACCCAGGCGCCGCACCAAACCGGCCAGGGGCGCGATCTCGTCGGGCTCGAGCGGGGTGCGGCGGACCCGGCTCAGCCGTTCCAGGAAAAGACCCACCGCCGGGTACGCCGAGACCGCCGCCAGCGTGTTCGGCGTCTCGAACGGCGGCGACACCAGCGGCGCAAGCGGCCAGACCCGCTCGGCCGGCAGGCCCACCGGGTGCCGCCCGGTGGCCAGGAACCGCAGCGACGGGATCCGTTCGAGCAGCCGGGCGAGCATCTCGGCGGTCGCGTCCGGCGAGCGCTCGACGGCGTCGACGAACAGCAGGCCGGCCCGCCCGGCGAACCGGCCGGCCAGGTCGTCGGGGTGCCCCACGCCGAACCCGGCGGCGATGCTGCCGAGGAGCTCGCCGATCGACGCGCCGTCGGTGATCACGATGCCGGCGACGCCGCCCGGGTACGCCTCGGCGACGCGATGCGACACCACGATGCCGAGGCTGGTCTTGCCCACCCCGGCCATGCCGACCAGGGTGACGCCGCGCGGCCCGTCCGCCGCGGTGAGCCGGGCGGACAACTCGGCGACGTCGTCGTCCCGGCCGATCAGCTCGGCGCTCGGCGGGATCTGCAGGAAGTAGGTGGGCGGCAGCGGCTCGTCGGCCGCCTGGCCGCGGGCGGCGGCGAGGAACGCGTCGCGGTCGGCGCCGGAGAGCCCCAGCGCAGCGGCGAGCAACTCGACGGTGGTGCGCTGGGGACGGGAGGCGCGGCCGCGCTCCAGGTCGCGGACCGTCCGGACGCCGATCGCCGCGCGGGCGGCCAGCTCCTCCTGGGTCAGCTTCGCTCGCAGCCGGTTCCGGCGCAGCACGGTATCGAAGCCTGAGCCGCCCGGGCCCGCTTCGTCTGCCGCCATGGTGCGAACCTATGCACGTATTTCCGTACCGGCGAGCCGACATCCAACCCTGTCGGAAAACGGACCAAAGGCTTGGCAGCAAATACGGAATATGTCCTGGTTAGAGGCCCAGGCCCCGGGCGATCAACATGCGCTGGACCTCGGAGGTTCCCTCGCCGACCTCGAGGATCTTGGCGTCCCGGTAGAAGCGGCCGACCGCCGACTCGTTCATGAAGCCGTAGCCGCCGTGCACCTGGGTGGCGTAGCGGCTGTTCTCCATCGCGGCGTTGCTGGCGTTCAGCTTGGCGATCGCCGCGTACCGCTTGAAGTCCTCGCCGGCGAGCATCCGGGACGCGGCGTCGTAGTAGCCGAGCCGGGCGGTGTGCGCCCGCAGCTCCATGTCGGCGATCATGAACTGGACCGCCTGGTAGTTGCCGATCGGGCGGCCGAAGGCCTGCCGCTCGTTGGCGTACCGGACCGACTCGTCGACGCAGCCCTGGGCGAGGCCGACGGCGAGCGCCGCGATCGCTATCCGGCCCTCGTCGAGGATCTGCAGGAACTGGGCGAAGCCGCGGCCGCGCGGGCCGAGCAGATTGCCGGCCGGGACGCGTACGTCGTCGAAGGACAGTTCGTGGGTGTCCGAGGCGCACCAGCCGACCTTGGAGTAGCCGGGCGCCACGGTGAAGCCGGGCGTGCCCGCCGGGACGATGATCGTGGAAAGCTCCTTGGAGCCGTCCGGGTTCGTCCCGGTCACCGCCATCACGGTGACCAGCAGGGTGATGTCGGTGCCCGAGTTGGTGATGAACGCCTTGCTGCCGTTGATCACCCACTCGCCGGTCGACTCGTCGAGCACCGCGCGGGTGGTGATCGCCGCGGCGTCGGTGCCCGAGCCCGGCTCGGTGAGGCCGAACGCGGCCAGCCCCTCGCCGGTGGCCAGCCGGGGCAGCCACTGCTCCCTCTGCTCGGCGGTGCCGAACCGGTAGATCGGGGTGGCGCCCAGCGAGACCCCCGCCTCCAGGGTGACCGCGAGCGAACTGTCCACTCTGGCCAGTTCCTCGAGGGCGATGCAGAGCGTGAAGTAGTCGCCGCCCATGCCGCCGTACTCCTCCGGGAACGGCAGGCCGAACAGCCCCATCTTGCCCATCTGGCGCACCAGGTCGTACGGGAAGGTCTTGTGCTCGTAGTGCTCGGCGATGACCGGCGCCACCTGCTCGCGGGCGAAGTCCCGGACGGTTTCGCGCAGCGCCTCCTGCTCCTCGTCGAGCCGGAAGTTCACCATGTTCGCACTCCTGTCAGACGGGGGTGACGCCGTGCCGGCGCCGGGAGAAGCCGCGGTCCTTGCCGCGCGCGGCGGCGAGGCGGCGGATGATTTCGGTACGCAGGTCGCCCGGCTCGACGACGGCGTCGACGACCAACTCGCTGGCCAGCCGCATGATGTCGATGTCGCGCTCGTACTCGGCGCGGCGCTCGGCGACGAACGCGGCGCGCTCATCAAGGTCTTCTATCGCCGCGATCTTGTTGGCGTAGACGGCGTTGACCGCGGCCTCGGCGCCCATCACCGCGATCTTGGCGGTGGGCAGGGCGATCGTGGCGTCCGGGTCGAAACCGGGGCCGGCCATCGCATACAGGCCGGCGCCGTACGCCTTGCGGACCACCACGCAGATCTTGGGGACCGTGGCCTCGGAGACCGCGGTGATCATCTTGGCGCCGTGCCGGATGATGCCCTGTTTCTCCACCGCCGAGCCGACCATGAAACCGGGCACGTCGGAGAGGAACAGCAGCGGCACGTTGAAGGCGTCGCAGAGCTGGATGAAGCGGGTCGCCTTGTCGGCCGAGTCGACGAACAGCACGCCGCCCTTGAACATCGAGTTGTTGCCGAGGACCCCGACGACCTCGCCGTTCAGCCGGGCGAACCCGACCGTGAGCTCGCGCGCCCAGAGGGCCTGGATCTCCACGAACGAACCGGCGTCGACCAGGCCCTTGACGTACCGCCGCATGTCGAAAGCCTGCCGCTCGCTCGCCGGAACCAAGGCAGCCAGATCGACCCCGGTCGGCTCCTTGGCTTCCGCCCTGGGCGGCTGCTCCTGCCAGTTGGACGGCAGGTAGGACAGGTAGGTGCGGACCGTGTCGAGCGCCTCCTGCTCGGTCTTGCAGAGGAAGTGGCCGACGCCGGACTCGGCGCAGTGCACCCGCGCGCCGCCCATCGCCTCGAGTGTCGTCTTCTCCCCGGTGACCATCTCGACCATGCGGTCGGAGCCCAGATACATGCTCGCGTTGCCCTCGACCATGGCGACCACGTCACAGAACGCCGGGATGTACGCGCCGCCGGCGGCGGACGGCCCGAACAGGGCGCACACCTGCGGGATCGAGCCGGAGGCCCGCACCTGGGTGTGGAAGATCTTGCCGGCACCGCGGCGGCCGGGGAACAGGTCGACCTGGTCGGTGATCCGCGCGCCGGCCGAATCGACCAGGTAGACCATCGGGACGCCTGTCGCGTACGCCCGCTCGATGATTCTGATGATCTTTTCAACCGTACGGGCGCCCCAGGAGCCGGCCTTGACCGTGGAATCGTTGGCCATCAGGCAGACGTCCCGCCCGTCGATCCGGGCAGCCCCGGTGATCACACCATCCGCGGGCAGGCCGTCGGCGAGACTGTTGGCATAGAGGCCGTCCTCGACGAAGGAGCCCTCGTCGACCAGCAGCGCTATCCGCTCGCGGGCGAACAGCTTGCCCTTCGCCGCGTTCGCCGCGTGGTAGCGCTCGGCGCCGCCGGCCAGCACGCGCTTGCGTACCTGGGCGAGCGCCTCCTCGTCGATGGTCAACGGATTTCTCCTTAACGACCGTTAGAACCTTAACGAGCGTTAGGGTAGCGCACCGGAACAAGGATCTACAACGCGGGACGGGAGCCTCCGCCGGCTGCGGAGACTCCCGTCCGTTTCCTTACGCCCGGTGCCGTGGAGGGGCACCGGTTCCTTGCTCGACGCCTCCTGGCGTCGTGCGGGTCGCGCCCGGGACGGCGCTACCCGGTTCTTCCGTGCTGTCGCCTCAGCGCAGCGAGTCCAGCAGGCTCAGGCCGCTGACGGAGTCGGTCAGGTTGCTGACCGGCAGGCTCTCCCGGCCACCCTTCGCGTCGCTGTCCGAACCGGTGGCCGGCTTGGTCGCGCCGCCGCCGTGGCTGTAGCCACCGTTGCCGCCGCCGTTGTCGTGGCCGTAGCCGCTGTTGCCGCCGCCGTTGTCGTGGCCGTAGCCGCTGTTGCCGCCGCCGTTGCCGTAGCCGCCGTTGCCCGGCTTGCTGCCGTTGTCGCCCAGGTAGCTGCCGTCGCCGTTGTCGCCGTTGTCACCAGCGTTCTGGCCGCCGCCGTTGCCGTGGCCGCCGTGGCCGTGACCGTGGCCACCGTGGCCGTGGCCGCCGCCCCAGCCCCACGCGTCGTCGCTGACGTCGTTGGCGCAGAGCGCGGCCGAGTTGGCCTCACCCAGGACGCCCAGCGAGTTGCCGCACACGTTGATCGGGATGTTGATCGGCACGCCGATCTGGGTGCCGTTCAGGATCCCGTTGTTGGCGCCGGTGGCCTGCACGAAGCCGGGGCCGCCCTGGGCGCCCTCGGTGGTGTGGCCGCTCTCCCGCATCCAGCCGTTGCCGCGGTGCCCGGCGAACACGTCATTGCCGCAGATCGCGCGGGAGTCGGCCGCGCCGAGCAGGGCCAGCGAGTTGCCGCACACGTTGATCGGGATGTTGATCGGCACGCCGATCTGGGTGCCGTTCAGGATCCCGTTGTTGGCCCCGGTCACCTGGGCGAAGCCCGGCCCGAAGCCCTCGGTGGTGTGCGCGCTCTCCGCCTTGCGGCCGCGGGCGCCGTTGACGCCGACGCCGGTCGAGTTGGCCGCGCCGAGCACCGCCGCCGAGTTGCCGACCGCGTTCACCGGCACGTTGATCGGCACCAGCACCTGGGTGCCGTTGAGGATGCCGTTGTTGACCCCGGTCGCCTGGACGTCCCGCGCACCCTCGGTGCGGTTGGCGCAGATCGCGGTCGCGTTGGCCTCGCCGAGGATGCCCAGCGAGTTGCCGCAGACGTTGATCGGCACGTTGATCGGCACGCCGATCTGAGTGCCGTTCAGGATCCCGTTGTTGGCGCCGGTGACCTGCGCGAACCCGCTCCCGCCCCCGTTACCGTGCCCACCGGCGTGGGCGGCGCCCGGGGCGAACAGCAGCGCGCCGGCGGCCAGGATACCGACGCTCAGCGTCTTGCGAACCCAAGTCTTCATGCGAAGAATTGCCTTTCAGAAATGTTTCGGCGAATGGTGTGTCGTATTCAGTTGAGCGATTGTTCCGGAACTGCATTCGGGCGCAGCGGTGCCCTGGCTTCTTTTTCTTCTGCCCTGACTCCGCTTGTCGACATGCGCCCCTGTGTGGCGCTTCGGTGCGGTGCGTGTGATTCAGGCGTCGCGATTCGCCGCTTGTTCGCAAGCGGGTGGGGAATCGACCCGGTACGCGGACACCGAAGCGGTGCCGGCCGGTCTGCCGACGGTCGGGCGGACCGCCGGACGCCTTCACTCAGTCAGGTGAGACGGTCGGTGCCTCGGCGTCGTGACGCCGGACCTGGTCGCCGGCAGCGATCGGCAGCAGGCGGCAGGCCACCGTGCTGTTCGCGATCGCATCCGGCAGGAAGGCCGCGGAGGCGCCCTCCGTCCGCGTCCCCGACCCGCTGGTCGGAGTGCCGCTGACGTCCCCGAGGTGCAGCTGCGGTGTGGTGGAACCGTCACCGCCGGGTGAGTTCCCGCCCGCCGTCGCCCGCTCGGCAGCCGCCGGACGGGCGGTCCGGTGCCGGTGGACGATCCGGTGCGGGACGGGCTTGGTCTGCCGGGCCACGGCGACGGCGCGAACCGCGCCGGCGGTCGGGACCGGCAAGGCCTTGCTGATCTTCACGGACGTCGCCCGCGCCGGTGCGATCACTTCCGGCGCGACCGCTGGGGCCGGGCTGACGACCTGGTCGGAGACCGGATCGGCGGCCACGGCGAGCATCCGTTGCGGGGCGGGCTCGGGTCCGCCGGTGAGGCGGAGTGGTTCGGCCACCCCGTGCAGGACCGTGTCGACCCCGCCCTTGGCGGTGTCCACTGTGGTCCCGGTGGGGTCGTGCGCGATCAGGCGCACGGTCTCCGCCGGGCGGGCGAGAACCCGCTGCGGAACCGCGAGAATGTCGGACACGATGTGGTGCTGCTGACGATGGGCCGGCTCGGCCTCCAGCGGCTGGGCGGCCGCTGCCAGGAGTCCGGATACCGGCGCGGTGGCGTCGCCGCCGACGACCGCGCTGAGCAACGAGCCGTCGGGCTCGCCGGTTCGGTCCGCGGCGTGCGCGGCGGCGCCGGTGAGCAGCCAGGCCGCACCGGCCAGGCCACCGACGACGAGCAGGCGCAGACCCCACCGGCTCCGGCGCCGCTCCGCCCCCTGGATGTGAGGCGGCAAGGGCGTGGAGACCTCGGCGGGGGAAGGCGACGACGGCGACGCGGCGCGCCACAAGCGTTCCACCGCCAGCCCCGTCATTGATCCGCCCCTCGTCGTCGACCGACATCGGCCACTCGTTATTGGTAACGAAGCGACCGAGCGGGGGTCACGCGAGCAAATGGGAAAAATGATCGCAGCGCGGCGCCGGGGAAATCACACCAATCTCGTCCGCGGGCCGGCCCGGAGAACGCCCGACGGAAGCGTACGGCCGAGCAGTTTCTCGGCCAGCTCGGCGGTTTCGATCAGCCGGTCCAGGTCGATTCCGGTGTCGATGCCCATGTCGTGCAGCATATGGACGACCTCTTCGGTCGCGACGTTGCCGGAGGCGCCCGGAGCGTACGGGCAACCGCCGATCCCGCCGACGCTGGCGTCGAACTCGGTCACCCCCAGATCGAGGGCGGTCAGGATGTTCGCCAGCCCGGTGCCCCTGGTGTTGTGGAAGTGCAGCAGGTCCGGGCGTACGGCGGAAAGCAGGTCACGCACCCGGCGGGGAGTCGCCATGCCGGTGGTGTCGCCGAACGCGATCCGGTCGGCGCCGTCGGCCCGGACCCGGGCCACGATGCCGGCCACCCGATCGGGGTCGATGTCACCCTCGAAGGGACAGCCGAAGCTGGTCGCCACGACCACTTCCAGGGTGGCGCCGGCCTCGTGCACGAGCGGGATCAGCCCGGCGATGTCGTCCAGCGACTCCTCGGTGAACCGGTTGAGATTGCGGCGGTTGTGCGTGTCGCTCGCCGAGACCACGACCTCGATCTCGCGAAAGCCGGCGGCCAGGGCCCGTTGCGCGCCCCGGGTGTTCGGAATGAGCGACGAATACCTGACGTCCGGATTTTTCGTGATTGATGACCAAACGGCGTCCGCGTCGGCCATCTGCGGAATCGCCTTCGGATGCACGAACGAGACCGCCTCGATTCGCCGGACGCCGGTCTGGCTCAGCGCGTCGATCAGCCGGACCTTGGAGTCGGTCGGGATCGGCTCCTCGTTCTGCAGGCCGTCCCGCGGCGCGACCTCACGAATGCTCACCGAAGTCATGGGCGGTTCACCTCATCCGGGAGACGATGCCGGTGTCGTAGTCACCGGCCAGGAACTCGTCGTTCGTCAGCAACTCGGCGAAGAACGGCAGGTTGTTCTTGGGGCCGACGATCTCGAAGCCGGCCACCGCGGCGCGGGCCTTGGCGATCGCGTCGTCCCGGTCGGCGCCGAAGACGATCAGCTTGGCCATCAGCGAGTCGTACGACGGGGTGACCATGGTGCCGGCGGTGTAACCGGAATCGACGCGGACGCCCTCGCCGGTCGGCTCGACCCAGGTCGTGACCTTGCCGGGGCCGGGCAGGAAGCGCTTCGGGTCCTCGGCGTTGATCCGCAGCTCGATCGCGTGGCCGCTCGTCGGTTTTATCTGGAAATTTGTGTCCAAACCGGACGCAATCCGCAGCTGCTCCTCGACCAGGTCGATGCCGTGGATCAGCTCCGTAATCGGATGCTCGACCTGCAGCCGGGTGTTCATCTCCAGGAAGAAGAACTCGCCGGTCGTGGGGTCGAGCAGGCACTCGACCGTGCCGGCGTTGCGATAGCCCACCGCCTCGCCGGCCTGGACCGCGGCAGTGAGGAGGCGTTCCCGCAGTTGGGGGCCGACCGCGGGGGACGGCGCCTCCTCGACCAGTTTCTGGTTGCGGCGCTGCACCGAGCACTCGCGCTCGCTCAGCGCGATCACCCGGCCGTCGGCGAGACCAAGGATCTGCACCTCGACGTGGCGCACCCGGGGGAAGTACCGCTCGATCAGCACCGAGCCGTCGCCGAACATCCGCTCGGCGAACGCGCGGACCTTGTCGTACTCGACGCGCAGCCCGGCCTCGTCGGCGGCGACCGCCATGCCCATGCCACCGCCGCCCGCCGCGGCCTTGACCATCACCGGGTAGCCGATGCTTGCGGCCGCCTCGATCGCCGCCTCGACGGTGGCGGCCGGGTCGTGCGTGCCCGGCGCGACCGGCACGCCGGCCTCGGCCATCAGGTTACGGGCGTTGATCTTGTCGCCCATCGCGGCGATCGCGTCGGCCGGCGGGCCGACCCAGATCAGGCCGTGCGCCTCGACCGCGCGGGCGAAGTCGGCGTTCTCGCTGAGGAAGCCGTAGCCGGGGTGGATGGCCCGGGCGCCGGTCGACTTGGCGGCGGCCAGGATCGCCTCGGCGTTGCGGTAGCTCTGCGCCGGGTTGGCCGGCCCGATCGCCACCGCGTCGTCGGCCTCGGCGACGAACGGCAGGTCGGCGTCGACATCCGAGTGGACGGCGATGGTCCGGATGCCCAGGCGCTTGGCGGTACGGATGATCCGGCGGGCGATCTCGCCACGGTTGGCGACCAGCAGCGACTCGATCATCGTCACTGGCCCAGCAGGGCGTGGCCGGTCGCGTCCCGCAGCAGGGCGGCCCGGCGGCGCCGGTCGACCTCGCCGCCCAGGAACGGCGTCGAGTTCATCAGGCCGAACGCCGAGTGGGCCAGCACCCGCGCCTCGGCCGGGTCGAGCTCGGGCCGCAGCTTGCCGAGCACGACCACCCACTCCTCGACGTAGAGGCGCTGCAGGCGGCGGATCTGCCGGCGCGGCTCGTCCGGCAGGCGGTCGAGCTCGTGCAGGTGCAGGGCGATGACCGCGGGGTTGGCCAGGGCGAACTCGACATGGAAGTCGATCAGGTCGGCCAGCGCGGCGCGGGGATCGTCGGGGTGCTCGGCGACCCGGGCCTGGCCGCCGTGCAGCAGGCCCTCACTCACCGGGATCAGCGCGGCCACCAACATCGCCTCCTTGCCGGCGAAGTGGTGGTAGAGCGCCGGGCCGGTCACGCCGGCGGCCGAGCCGATGTCGTCCATCGAGACGCCGTGATAGCCGCGGGCCGCGAACAGGCCCACGGCGATCTCGAGGATCTCGTCCCGCCGCGACCGCCGCCGGGGAGCGGGCGGCCCGGGGCGCTGCTGCTGATCAACCGTCGTCACAGGGTCACTCTAGCCTGATGTCAAGCGATCGCCTTAACGGGCGTTCAGGATGTGCCGAGCGCCGCACGGATCTCGGCGTACACCTTCTCCGCAGTCTCCCGCCCCGGTGCGTCCGGCGCCATACCGTCGAGTAACTTTCGCACGACCGGTTCGGCGTCGGCCGGCGAACCCGAGCGCAGCAGCGCCTCGCCGTACATCCGGGCCAGATGGTCGGCGTCGTCGGTCGCGCCGATCGCCCGCAGCGGGGCGTCGGCGCCGTGCAGGTGTGGCAGCGCGTCGGCGTACCGCCCGCGGGACATCAGCACCCGGCCCGCCTCCCACATCGTCATGCCGTGATGCCAGATCGCCTCCGGCTCGGCGGCCAGCTCGGCCGGCAGCTCGCTCCACCGCTCGTCGGCCAGCCGGATCGCCTCCTCGGCCGCCTCGACCTCGTCGGCGAAGTGCAGCGCGGCCACCCGCCGGCGCCGCAGCCGCAGCTCGGCGACCAGGTCACCGGCGTCGTGCAGGCAGGTGGCGGCGGCACCGAACGCCTCGGCCGCGTCGGCGTCCCGGTCGAGGTCGAACAGCAACGCGCCGGCCTCCTCGCCCATCTGGGCGCGGCCGTGCGGGTTGTCGGTGAGCCGCTCGATCAGTTCGCGGTACCGGGCCAGCGCGGCGTCGGCGTCGCCGAGCCGGCGATACTGCTGGGCCAGCAGGTAGCGGGTGTTGTCGGCGGCCCGGCGCTCGTCGGCGCGGTCGAAGAAGAGCAGCGCCTCCTCGGCCACCTCGACCGCCTCGACCGGGCGCTCGTCCTGCGCGTACGCCTCGGCCAGCTCGTACCGCGCGAACGCCCCGCCCGGCTCCAGCCGGTGCTCGGCGCAGAGCGCGACCGCCTCGGCCAGGTCGACCACCGCCTCCCCGGGGCGGCCCAGCCGCTTGAGCGCGTGGCCACGCCCGACCCGGGCGGGCAGCGCCTGGTCCGGATCCCCGGTGTCGATCACGACGCCGAACAGCTCGACCCGCTCGGCCGGGTCGTCCACCGCGTGCCCGAGGAGGTTCGCCGCCTCGGCCAGTCCGCGTGCCGGGCCGTGTGCACGGTAGAACTCGTAGCCCTGCCGAGCCGCGGCGACCGCCTCGTCGTCGCGGTCGGCCGCGGCGCGGTTGCGGGCTTGCAGCATCGCCTGCATCGCGACCAACCGCTGGTCACCGGCCTCCTCGGCGTAGGCGTAGGCGCGGTCGCCGGCCTCATTGGCCTCCGCCACCTCGCCGCGCAACAGGTGCAGAATCGACAGCCGCCCGTGCGCGATGGCCCGCTCCCGCGGGCCGCCGTGCTCCTCCTGGTAGGCCAGGTCGGCGTGGATCGGCGCTTCGTCGATCTCACCGAGGTGGGCGTTTTCCAGCGCGATGCGCGAACGCACCTGCGAGAGTTGCGCGGTGGCGCCGGCTTCGGCGAACCGCTCGGCCGCCCCGGCCCACAGCTCCATTGCGCGGCCGCGGTCGGCCGGCCGGGCCCGGAAGCCGGCCAGCTCGAGCCGCCGCGCCTCCTGCAGCGGATCGTCCAATGTGGCGGGTAGGGCGTCGAGCACCGCCGCGAGCGCCTCGGCCCGGTCGGCTCGGTTGTGCTGCCGGGCCAGGTCGAGCAGCTGCTCGACGGTCCATTCGGCTGGGATCTCCGGTGCCGGCTCCGGCTTGGGTGTCTGGCTCACCGCCGGGCGGGTCTGGCGGGCCGCCGGGTCGAGGATCAGATCGACCCCGTACGGCTCGGCCACCAACTGCTCGGCCACCCAACGGCCCTGCGTGCCGGTGCCGTTGCGGGCGTCGAAGCGCGCGGCTATCCCGGTCGCCGTCGCGGCCAGCTCCTCGGCCAGCTCGGCGGCCGTGCTGTCCGCCCGGCCCTTGCGGCGGACCGTCACGTCGCCGTGGCCGAGGGCGGTGACCCGGCGCAGCACGTACGACCCGTACGTCGCGAAGGTCATCGCGGTGAACGGCGACGGCGCCCGGTCGAGCCACTCCAGGTGGCGCTGCAGGATCTCCAGCCCGCGGTGCTCGTTCCCGGTACGCGCGCAGAACGCCATCTGCCATCCGACGTCGCCGAGGTCGGCCAGCCGCGACCGATGCACCCGGTAGGCCCGGCGGTGCGCATCGACCGCCTCGGCGAGCCGGCCGGTCATCAGGTACGGCTCCATCAGCTCGGTGAGGATGCTCTGCGGCTGCTCGTTGCAGGTCAGCTCGCCGGCCAGCACCGGCTCGGCCAGCGCGACCGCCTCCTCGTACCGGCCGCGGGTGCCGAGGTAGACCACCACCGACCGCGGGTCGCAGCCGGCGCAGTCGGAGAGGTCGTCACGCTCGGCGGCCTGCCACCGCTCGAACCACTCGTCCTCCTGCTCGGTCTCGCCGAGATGCCGCGCGACCAGCTGCCGCCGCTTGTACACCGCCTGCAGGCTGTGCCCGCCCTCGCGATACCGCCGCTCCATGTCGTCGAGCACGCCGTACGTCCGGTCCAGCGGGATCTCCGGGAACCGGGTCAGGCCGGAGACCATCGCCTTGAAATCCCAGAGCAGGGTGTGCGCCCAGCGCTGGTGATGCGGGCCCGGTTTGTTGTCGAAATCGGCCACGCACCAGGAGAAGGTCGGGAACGCCTTGATCGGCTCGCCGCCGTAGATGTACGCCGACGTCGCCAGCATCCGGGTGGTGAAGGCCAGATCCGGATCGCCGACCGCCTCGACGTGCCGCAGCACCTCCTCGATCAGCGCGATCTTCGCAGCGCCGTACGGCAGGCTGCCGGATTGCTGCAGTAGCTCCCACAGCTCGCCGGTCGTCTTCATACCTCACCTCCAGGCAGCGCGCGGTCCAGCAGGCCGAGCATCGACGTGGTCAGCAGCGCCGCGTCGGCCGGGCGGATCGGGTGGTGGCCGAGCATCAGCGCCTGGCCGTAGAGCGACTCGACGGCGAGACCGGCCAGCTCGGGATCGGCGATCGCGGTGACCCGGCGGACCAGCGGATTCCGCGCATTCAGCACGAGCTGCGGGCGGTCGGCCGGCGCGGTGGTGGCCAGCGCGTCGAGCACGCCGCCCCAGATGTCGTCGGCCCGGTCGCGGCTCGCGGTCAACTCGTCGTGGAACGCCGCCGCCCGGCTCACCAGATAGAGAGCCGGCAGCGTGACCGGGTCGTACGCGCGGATCACCACCTCGCAGCCGAGCCGGTCGAGCCGGCGCTGCGCGGCCGCGAGGAACGGGCGCAGCCGCAGCTCGGCCTCGGCATCCAGCCCGGTGAAGCGGGTGGCCAGGTCGGTCGGCTCGAGCCGCTCGGCGCGGACCTCGGGGTCCACTGTGGCCAGCCGCTCGATGATCTCGGTGTCGTAGACGTAGCCGCCGTTGACCAGGCCGACATCCTGCGCGGCGGCGACGGAGGCGAGCTGGCGGAACTCGTCGGCGGTCGCCGCGTACCGGATCAGGCCGTGCCGCTCGCGGAACTCGGCGAGCGTGACGTGGCCCATGTTGGTCTCCATCGGGTACCACTGCTCGACGATGCGCAGCATCTCGTCGTCGTGCAGGGCGAGCGCCTTGACCCCGAGATGATGGATGCCGAGGAACCGGGCCAGCCGCCGCGGTTCGGAGGTGGCCAGCCGCACCAGCCACCCGCGCAGCTGGTCGGCGATCGCCTCGCGGGCGGCGTTGAGCAGGCCGTCGTCGTACAGCGCCTCGCGGCTCGCGGTCGGGCGCAGCTCGGTGCTGTCGACCACGCATCGGGCGAAGAACGCCCACTCGGGCAGCAGCCCCTCCACGCTCTCGGCCAGCAGCATGCGCTTGAGATAGACCCGGTGACCGCCGCGGGTCGCCGGGTTGACCGGGGCGGGCAGCACGAACGCGGCCCCGGTCAGGCCCGCCTCGGGCACGTCCAGCTCGATCACGTCGAACGGAGCAAAACCGAAGATCTTTTCGCCGTACGCGTAGAGCTCCGCACGCCCGGCCTCCCACGGCACCACGCCCGCGGTCGTCGGCTGCCCGTCCACCTCGACGGCGACCGGCAACATCGACCCGTACATCTCGGCGAGCTCGCGGACGGTCGTACCGGAAAGAAGGTGCTCGGCGCCGCGGCGCGGCAGCAGGGTGACCGTGGTCCCCGGCTCGCGCTCCTCGCCCGGACCCACCTCGTAGCGGCCGTCGGAGTAACCCGTCCAGCGCACCGGCTCGGCGCCGGCCCGCCGGGTGTGCACCCGGATCTCGTCGGCCACCAGGAAGCAGGAGAGCAGGCCGATGCCGAACTGGCCGAGGAACTCGTGCCGGGCGAAGCCGAGCTCGTCGCGTTTCGAGCTGCGCCCGATCGTGGCCAGCAACTCGTGCACCTGGGCGTCGGTCAGCCCGATGCCGTTGTCGCTGATCCGCAGGCCGTCGGCGCCGGTGCTGATCCGGCCCGTGCTGATTTGAATGGCGCCGGCCGCCGGCGAGCCGGTCGCGACGATCGCATCCACCGCGTTCTGCAGCAGCTCGCGGACGTAGACGCGTGGGCTCGCGTAGAGGTGGTGACTCAGCAGATCGACGATGCCCCGTAGATCGACCTGGAACGTGTTGCTCACGGGCGAGAAAACTACCGGTTACCCCTGACAGTTTTCTCGCCCGCACCGCAAACTCAGTGCATGCCCCCGGGCTCGGGGCCCTTGGCGATCGGCGCGCGCACCAGGTTGCCCCACTCCGTCCAGGAGCCGTCGTAGTTGCGGACCTGCGGGTAGCCGAGCAGGTGGTGCAGCACGAACCAGGTGTGGCTCGACCGCTCCCCGATCCGGCAGTAGGCGATGATGTCGTCGCCCGATTCCAGCCCGAGCTCGTCGTGGTAGATCGTGGTGAGCTCGTCGGCCGGCTTGAACGTGCCGTCGTCGTTCGCCGCCGACTTCCACGGCTTGCTCAGCGCGCCCGGGATGTGCCCGCCGCGCAGCGCGCCCTCCTGCGGGTACGCCGCCATGTGCGTGAGCTCGCCGGTGTACTCCTGCGGCGAGCGCACGTCGACCAGCGGCCGGCCGCTCGCGATGTGCCCCATGACCTGGTCGCGGAAGGCGCGGATCTCGACGTCGCTGCGGACCGGCACCGGATACTCCGCCGCCGGGCGCTCGGTCTTCTCCCGGGTGACCGGGCGGCCTTCGGCCACCCACTTCTGCCGGCCGCCGTCCAGCAGCCGGACGTCACGGTGGCCGAAGAGACTGAAGACCCAGAGGGCGTACGCCGCCCACCAGTTGAAGTTGTCCCCGTAGAAGACGATCGTGTCGTCCCGGCCGATGCCCTTCGCCTCACACATGGCGGCGAACGCGGCGGGATCGAGGTAGTCGCGGGTGACCTGGTCGTTGAGCTCGAGGTGCCAGTCGACCTTGACCGCGCCCGGGATGTGCCCGGTGTCGTAGAGCAGCACGTCCTCGTCCGACTCCACGACCACGAGGCCGGGCGTGTCGAGGTTGGCGGCCAGCCACTCGGTGGTGACGAGCTTGTCGGGGTGCGCGTAGGCCTGCAGGGAAGGCGCCGGATCGTTCGCAACGGACATGCCTGTCACGCTAGCGCTTCGATAGCCGCTCTATGGGGGCCAACGCGGGACGCTTGGCTGTGACGCGATCGCCACTGGAGTGGCCGCGCACGTGCCGGGTCACCCACGGCACCAGGTGCTCGCGGGCCCAGCGCAGGTCGGCGCCGCGGGCCAGCAGCCACGGGGTCGGCTCGGGCATCGGCGGCACCAGCATCCACTCGTCCTCCGCGCCGACGCCGAGCGCGCTGAGCACGTGCGCGGCGACCCGGCGGTGACCGGCGGCGGACAGGTGCAGGCGGTCGGGCGCCCACATCTGCGGGTGGTGGAACTTGTCGTCGCCGAACAGATCGATCACGTACGCGCCGTACTTCTCGCCGAGCATGGCGGCGCCGTCGTTGAGGATCGCCGCGCGCGGGCTCATGATGCGCTGCCCCGGCAGGTGCGCGGTGACGTCGGCGAACCGGAACAGGATCACGTCGGTGCCCTGCTCGCGCAGCTGGGCCACCATCGGTTCCATCCGGGCGACCAGCCGGTGCGCGTCGACCCGGGGGCGCAGCACGTCGTTGCCGCCGCCGGCGAAGCTGACCAGGCCCGGGCTCATCGCCAGGGTCGGTTCCAGCTGCTCATCGATGATCTGGTCGAGCAGCTTGCCGCGAATCGCCAGGTTCGCGTAGCCGAAGTCGGGTCCGTACTCCACCGCCAGCCGCGCGGCGACCAGATCGGCCCAGCCGCGGTAGGTTCCGTCGGGATATGCGTCGCTGAGGCCCTCGGTGAAGCTGTCCCCCATGGCCACGAAGCTGCGCCAGATCATCCGCGCCCCCTTAACGTGCCTTCACCTGTATCTGGCAGTGAGTTTTCCACCGGTTGGACCAACATCGCAGCGTGACGATGGCGACACAAGCGATATCCGGTGGTTTCCCCGATGCGCCCTCAATACGCTGCTCGGCATGCTGTTACGAATGTCCACCTTGCTGCTCAAGACCCTGCGTGAGGAGCCGGCGGACGCGGAGGTGCCGAGCCATCGGCTGCTGCTGCGCGCCGGGTACATCCGTCGCGCCGCCCCGGGCGGGTATACCTGGCTCCCGCTCGGCAAGCTCGTCCTCGACCGGGTGACCGCCGTGGTGCGCGAGGAGATGACCGCCATCGGCGGCCAGGAGGTCTCCTTCCCGGCGCTGCTCCCGCGCGAGCCGTACGAGCTGAGCAACCGCTGGACGGAGTACGGCGACGACATCTTCCGGCTGCGCGACAGGCGCGGCGGCGAATACCTGCTGGCGCCCACCCACGAGGAGATGTTCACCCTGCTCGTGCAGGACATGACCAGCTCCTACCGGGACTTCCCCCGGCTGCTGTTCCAGGTGCAGACCAAGTATCGCGACGAGGCGCGCCCCCGGGCCGGGCTGCTGCGCGGCCGCGAGTTCCTGATGAAGGACGCGTACTCGTTCACGCTCACCGACCTCGAACTGGTCACCGTCTATGCCACGGTCCGCGCCTCCTACCAGCGGATCTTCGACCGGCTCGGCCTCGACCACACGATCGTCGCCGCGGTGTCCGGCGCCATGGGCGGCTCGGCCTCCGAGGAGTTCCTGGCCGCCTCCGAGGTGGGCGAGGACACGTTTGTCGGTTGCACGACGTGCTCGTACGCGGCGAACACCGAGGCGGTGATCACACCGGCGCCGGTGGTCGTCTCCGCCGCCGCGGCGCCGCTGGCCGTGCACGACACCCCGGCGACGCCGACGATCGCCGCGCTGGTCGACCTGGCGAACGAGCGCTCCCTGGACGGCCGCACCGACTGGACCGCCGCCGACACCCTGAAGAACGTGGTGGTCACCGTCCAGCAGCCCGGCGGCGAGGAAGAGCTGCTGGTCATCGGCGTACCGGGTGATCGTGAAGTTGATCTGAAGCGCCTCGACGCCGCGCTCGCTCCCGCCACCGCCACCCTCTTCGACGACTTCGCGTCCCGCCCCGACCTGGTCAAGGGCTACATCGGCCCGCAAGGACTCAAGGCGCGCTACCTGGCCGACCCGCGGGTCGCCCCCGGCACCGCCTGGCTGACCGGCGCGAACGAGGCCGGCAAGCACGCGACGAACGTGGTGGCCGGCCGCGACTTCACCCCGGACGGCACGATCGAGGCGGCCGAGGTGCGGGCCGGCGATCCCTGCCCGTCGTGTGGCGAGGGCACGCTCACCATCCGGCGGGGCATCGAGATCGCGCACGTCTTCCAGCTCGGTCGCAAGTACACCGACGCGTTCAAGGTCGATGTGCTCGGCGTCGACGGCAAGCCGGTGCGCCCGACCATGGGTTCGTACGGGATCGGCGTGTCCCGCGCGGTCGCGGCGATCGCCGAGCAGCACCACGACGAGCGCGGCCTGCTCTGGCCGGACGAGGTCGCGCCGGCCGATGTGCACGTGGTCGCCGCCGGCAAGGACGGCCAGGTCGAGGCGGCGCTGGAGCTCGCCCGGCAGCTGGTCGCGGCCGGCCTGCGGGTGCTGGTCGACGACCGGCCGCAGCTGTCCGCGGGTGTGAAGTTCACCGATGCCGAGCTGATCGGCGTCGCGCGCTCGGTGGTGGTAGGCCGGCGCCTCGCCGAGGGCCTGGTCGAATTCCGCGACCGGCGCACCGGCGAGCGATCCGAGCTGCCAATCACGGACGTACTACGTGTAATCACGGGTGCACTCGGGTAACCGGACATTTCAACGGGAGGTAACCACCATGGCCAAGGTGTCGGTCGGCGAGGTGATGACTCGGCGGGTCGTCTACCTGCCCGAGGCCACGATGCTCGACGAGGCCGCGCAGGCGATGCGGGACAAGGGCATCGGCGACGTGGTGGTCACCAGCGGCCCCACCATGGTGGGCCTGGTCACCGACCGGGACATCGTGATCCGCGCGATCGCCGAGAACCTGCCACCCAAGAAGACCACGCTCGGCTCGATCACCGCGCACGAGCTGATCATGGTTGAGCAGTCGGCGACCGTGGAGGAGGCGCTGCAGGCGATGCGCGAGCGCGGCGTCCGGCGGCTGCTGGTCTGTGACGCCGATCGCAAGGTCGTCGGCATCATCAGCCTGAGTGATCTGGCCCTCCTTCCGACGTCGGCATCCGCCTGAGGTTGCCGACGTAGGGTTCGGGGTGTGACCGACATGCCCCCGAAGCTGGCCGAGATCGTCGAGGAGTTCGCCTCGGCCCCGCGCGACGTCGTGCTCGAGATGCTGATCGAGTTCGCCGACGCGATGCCGCCGCTGCCGGCCGAATTGGCCGGGCACGACGGCATGGAGCAGGTGCCCGAGTGCCAGACGGCGTTCTTCCTCAAGGCCGTGGTCCAGCCGGACGACACCGTGCGGACGTGGTTCGACTGCCCGCCCGAGGCGCCGACGACCCGGGCGTTCGCGGGCGTGCTCGCCGAGGGGCTCGAGGGAGCGTCGACGGCCGAGATCCTCGCCGTACCGGATGATCTCTACGCTCGGATGGGGCTGGGGCAGGCGATCAGCCCGCTGCGCATCCGCGGCGGGTCGGCGATCCTCGCCCGGCTCAAGCGGCAGGTCGCCGCGCAACTCGCCCCCCGCTGACCCTCGCCCCCGATCGGAGTTCTCGTGGATATTCAGGTCTGGTCCGATGTCGTGTGCCCGTGGTGCTACATCGGCAAGAAGCGGCTCGAGAAGGCGATCGCCGAGTTCCCGGGGGACGTGACGGTGACGTTCCGGGCGTACCAGCTCGATCCCTCCCCGGTGCCCACTCCCGTGCGGACCAAGGACGCGATGGCCGCGAAGTTCGGCGGGCGGGAGCGGGCCGAGCAGATGTTCACGCACGTCGCCGGGATCGCCGCGGGCGACGGTCTGCACCTCGACTTCGCCCGGGCGATCGCGGCCAATACGTTCGAGGCGCACCGGCTGATCGCGTGGGCGGCCGGTCAGGGCCGGCAGGCCGAGATGCTGGACGCGCTGCAGCAGGCGCACTTCGTCAAGGGCATCGACATCGGCTCCCGGCCGGCGCTCGCCGAGGTGGCCGGCTCGATCGGGCTCGACCCGGCGGCGGCGCTGGCGTACCTGGAGTCGCCGGCCGGGACCGAGGCGGTCAACACCGACCTGCGCGAGGCGCAGGAGCTCGGCATCACCAGCGTCCCGACGTTCGTCATCGACGGGAAGTACGCGATCCAGGGCGCCCAGGAGTCGGCGACGATCCTGTCCGCCTTCGAGGAGATCGCCCGCCGGGAGTCGGTCGACATTGATCAATGACGTTTCACGTGGAACGACATTGATAGATCTAGACGTCTTTCGCCAGGCCCTCGATGACCTGGGCGCCGGGAAGCGAACCTAGCGCCGGGCCGGCGATCGCGATCTTGCTGTGCCGGACGCCGGAGCCGACGATCACCTGCGGGGTGGCGGCGACCCGGGCATCGACCAGGATCGGCCAGTCGGCGGGCAGGCCGATCGGGGTGATGCCGCCGTACTCCATCCCGGTCAGCGCGACCGCTTCGTCCATCGGGGCGAAGCTGCACTTACGCACGTCCAGGTGCCGGCGGATCACGCCGTTCACGTCGGCCCGGGTGGTGGCGAGGATGACGCAGGCGGCGTATTTGGTCACGCCGTCGCGCTTGCCGGCCACCACCACGCAGTTCGCCGAGACGTCCAGCCCCACGCCGTACGCGTCGCAGAACGCGGCGGTGTCGGCCAGGCCGGGATCGATCGGCGCGACCAGCACCTGATCGACGTCGACCAGCGCCTTGGCCACCGGCGCGGCGAGCAGGTCGGGGCGGGATTGGGCGGGTTCGAGTTGGAGGCTTCCCATCACGCCCGCCATCCTCGCCCAATCCCGGCCCAGGAGACAGTCCCGCCTGGGCGCGTCTCCGCCGGGCGGGGCGGCCACATGCGATCGGTGCACCCGGAGCCGCCACCTCGCCGCCCACACCACTCGCCGCAAGACGATGGCCGGGCGAGATACTAGCCCGGCGAGATACTAGCCGGGCAAGATACTAGCCGGGCAAGATACTAGCCGGGCAAGATACTAGCCGGGCAAGATACTAGCCGGGCAAGATGCCGCCGCCTCGTGGCCCAGGAAGTTGGAGCGGCTGCCTCGCAGCCCACGTCGGCCTGTCGAGCAGGTGCCGCTCCGCCGCCGGTGCGCCACGCCGCCGTGTGCTCCGGTCTGCGACGGCCACGGTCAGTACTTGGCGGCCAGGTACTCCTGCCACGTCCCGGTTCCGGTCGGGGTGGCCGTGGTGGTTTGGGCGCCGGCCCGGATCGCCTTGGCCATGCCGCCCGGGAAGCGCAGCCGCCAGATCGGCCGCTTCGAGCCGCGGGCCACCAGCCAGGAGCGGGCCACCTCGTCGAAGCTGAGCACCTGCGGCCCGGCGTATTCGATCGTCTCACCGGTCGGCGGCAGCGCGATCAGGTTGACGATCCGGTCCGCAACGTCGTCCAGCGCCACCGGCTGGACCTGCCACTTCGGGTCGATGATCACCGGCCCGGCCTTGCTGACCGTTGCCAGCAGCATCTCGACGAACGGGTGGAACTGGGCCGCCCGCAGGATCGTGTAGGGGACGCCGCTCGCCTTCACGACCGCCTCGGTGTCGAGCTTGGCCTGGTAGTAGCGGTACGGGACCCGGTCGATGCCGTTGATCGACACGTACAGGACGTGCCGGACGCCCGCCTTCCGCGCCTCGGTCAGCAGCAACCGGGTGCCCTCGACGTCGGTCTGCTGCGGGCGCCCAGGCGCCGAGGCCAGGTGCACGATCACGTCCACCCCGGCCACCGCCTCGGCCAGCCCTTCGCCGGTTCGCAGGTCGGCGGCGACCCACCCCGGTCGCCCTCGCCGGCTCATCGGGCGTACCCGGTAGCCGTCCTTCTCCAATCGCGGAACCACGACGGTCCCCAGCGTTCCACTCGCCCCGGTCACCAGCACGTTTACGTTTTCGCTCATGCCGTGGGGACGACCGACCCCGCGGCAACGTGACGTGTCTCGGGTCACTCCGCTCAGTGTTGGGATCTTGCCAACTCTCCGGGGGTTGTGGAGGAGCATCGCGGCTCGTGCATGCGAATCCATCGAGTGTCCGACCGGGTCCCGGCCGGGCCGGGATTTTGATCTACTGTCGCGGTGCGACGTCGATCACTCGCCCTCCTGATGAGCGCGGCCGCGCTCGCGGCCTGCGGCCGCCGCCGCGCCGGCACCCCGGCGGCGGCCGCCACGCCGCGCGCCGCGGTCGCCAACGACTACCGATGGTTCGCGCTGGAGCCCGACCTGGCCCGGGGCTTCTGCTTCACCTGGGTCAAGGAGCTCACCCCGCAGCAGGTGCTCAAGCGGCTGCACGGCCGGGAGCTCGAGCGAGTCAGCTGGCAGCAGCTGGTCGGCTCCGGTGACGGCGAGTCCGGCCCGCGCTCCCGCTACTTCATCGGCGTCGCCCGGGTCGAGGGCTGGTCGCTGATCGTCGAGGACGCCGGCGACCTCGGGGTCACCGACAGTCTGGTCCGGCCGCTGTCGGCCGGCACGACGGTGGTGGCGCACCAGCGCGGCCCGGACGGGCACGGCCGGTTCCTGCTGCTGCACGACTCCGCGATCCAGCTCGACTTCGACCCGCTGGCCCCGGCGCGGGTGTCCGGGGCCCGCGCCGCCGAACTGGCTCCGATGATCTCCTCGGCCGGCTTCGGCACCGCCGGCGACCCGAAGCAGAACACCGCGGCGGCCTTCGCCGTGACCGAGCGGCTCACCGGCACCGAGATGACGCAGGACCTGCTGTACAGCCACACCTACCTGCTCACGGAGGTCCTCCGGACCCAGGGGTGAAAGAATCAATAGCCATTCGGTTGTTGCAGCGGACACCCCGCGGCGCGAACATTCAGCCGTGACGATGCGTCCCGGTGAGTTGCTGAGCGTCGGCGAGGCGGCGATCACGCTGCGCGTCTCGCGGGAGCAGGTCGTCGATCTCTGCGCCCGCGGCCTGCTGCCGTACGTCACCGACGGCGCCCACCGGCGACTGCGTCGCGCCGACGTGGAGGCCCTGGTCCGGCCGGTGCTGACCCGGGAGCAGCTGGAACAGCTCTGGCTGCACCGGGCGATCGCCGGCAAGTTCGTCGCGAACCCGATGGCGCTGCTCGCGGCGGCCGCGATCACGCTGCGTCGGCTGCGCCGGCTGCACCCCGAGGGGCATTCCTGGGAATGGCTCGACCGGTGGGAGGCGGTCATCGACAGCGGCGCCGAGGCGGTGCTCGACGCGTTGACCTCGTCCGCCCCGTACGCGATCGAATTGCGTAGCACATCGCCGTTCGCCGGCATACTGTCCGAAGTGGAGCGCCGTACGGTACTGGCGGCGCTGGCCGACAGCCGCCGCGATCGCGCACGTCAGGTGCCCGCCGAGAAGGTCGAACGGGTGCTGCGGACGGTGTGAGGCGTCGATCACAAGCTATAGAAGCACCTTATGAAAGTCACCGTGTTGAGCGGATAGTTGATCGGGTATTCCCCGGCCGCGTCGATGCGATCACGCAGCGCGACTGGTTGCGCCCCCGGGAGGTTCCATGGCTACCATTGCTCCCCATTCGACTGTCGCCACGAGGCTGAGCAGCCTTCTCGAGACGGTCCTGCAGACGCCGATGCCGGTGCGGATCAGAGCCTGGGACGGCTCCTCCGCCGGGCCGGCCGACGCCCCCACCCTGGTCATCCGGCACAAGCGGGCGATGCGCCGGATCATGTGGCAGCCCAACGAGCTGGGCCTCGCCCGCGCCTACGTGGCCGGCGAGCTGGACCTCGAGGGCGACATCTACGACGCCCTCAACCGCCTCGCCGCCCTGGTCTGGCGATCGCCGGAGATCAAGGACATGCCGCTCCACACCGTCGCCGCCGATCTCGTACGCCTGGGCATCCTCGGCACCCAGCCCAAGCCGCCGCCGGAGGAAATGCACGTCAGCGGCGACCGGCACAGCAGGCGCCGGGACCGGCAGGCGGTCAGCCAGCACTACGACGTGGGCAACGAGTTCTACCGGATCGTGCTCGGCGAGAGCATGGTCTACTCCTGCGCCTACTGGACGTCGGACGCTCCCGGCTACGGCCTGGCCGACGCCCAGCGCGACAAGCTCGACCTGATCTGCCGCAAGCTCGGGCTCCGGCCCGGCGAGCGCCTGCTCGACGTCGGCTGCGGCTGGGGCAGTCTCGCCATCCACGCGGCCCGCGAGTACGGCGTCTCGGTGCTCGGCATCACGCTCTCCGGCGAGCAGGCCGAGTTCGCCCGCAAGCAGGTCGCCGAGGCCGGCCTGGCGGACCAGATCGAGATCCGCATCCAGGACTACCGCGACCTCGACGACAGCCCGTTCGACGCGATCTCCAGCGTCGGCATGGCCGAGCACGTCGGCACCGGCCCCTACCGGGAGTACGCCGAGATCCTGCACGGCCAGCTGAAGCCCGGCGGCCGGCTGCTCAACCACCAGATCGGCCGTCTCCGCCTGCCGGAGAAGTCACCGGACCAGCCGCAATCCTTCATCGACTCGTACGTGTTCCCCGACGGCGAGCTGGCCCCGATCGGCACCACGGTCACGCTGCTGGAGCAGGCCGGTTTCGAGGTACGCGACGTGCACGCGCTGCGTGAGCACTACGCCCGTACGCTGCGCGCCTGGGTGGCGAACCTGGACTCCGACTGGTCGGCGGCGGTGAGCCTGACCAGTCCCGGACGAGCCCGGGTGTGGCGCCTGTACATGGCCGCGTCGGCGCTCGCCTTCGAGCAGGCCCGGATCGGCGTGAACCAGGTGCTGGCGGTCAAGACCCACCGCAACGGCGCGAGCGACATGCCCGCGACCCGATCGGCCTTCGTCGCCTGACGGCCGTTCCCCGGACCGCCGTGGTGCCCGGTCACCTGCCCCGACGGGGCACCACGGCTCACCAACCGTCCAAATCGGTCACTCGCCTGCCGGTTACCGCCCGATTAGACCCCAAGTTATCCACAGCCGTGAGCGCAATCCCCGCCCGCCGGTTAGCCTGCGCACGTGGATGAACGAAAACGGGCCGCCGCCGTGATCGTGCGCGACGGCCGTGTCCTGATGGTGCACGAGCGAAGCCGACGATCCGGCGGCGGCGAGTGGTGGACCCTCCCCGGCGGCGGCCTGGAGCCCGGCGAGACCCCCGAGGAAGCCGTACGCCGTGAGGTCTTCGAGGAAACCGGCCTGGTAGTAGCGGCAGCCCGCCACATCCTGGAGATGCCCTACCCCTCCGGCATGACCTCAGTCTTCGCCGTAACCGTCGCAGACGGCGAACCCCGCCTGGGCCTGGACGACGGCACCGGCCCCGAGCCCCTAGGCCTCGACTGGCTACCCGCCCCCGAGCTCCCCACCGAGTCCCCCCACGGCGTCCCCATCCCACCCATAATCGTCGTAGTCCCCGCCTGACACGCCAAAGCCCCGCGACCCAAGGATCGCGGGGCTTCCGGCACCCACAGCTCGCGCCGGTTGACCACCCACCGCAACCACAAGGATCGCGGGGCTTCCGGCACCCACAGCTCGCGCCGGTTGACCACCCACCGCAACCACAAGGATCGCGGGGCTTCCGGGGGCTCGGCCCCCGGAGCAGAAATAACAAATCCCCCTGGCCCGCGCTTTCCGCGGACAGGGGGATCGTAGGGATTTGTGGAGCCCAGGGGACTTGAACCCCTATTGGCTGATCATGGCATTTCGGGCCGGAAACACCCTCTGACCTGGCGCTTTAAGTCGGCGACTGTCGTCGTTTGTCATCCGTTGCCGTTGGTCATCTGGGCCGGATTTGGGCCCAGCGATCTTGAGACACGGCCCGGCCACCGCGCCGAGCAGCCGGGGCCGGACCGTCAGACCAAGTGCTCTTGGTGCTCCAGCGCGAGGTACAGGCAAGCGGCCCCGCTCGGCGCGACCGGCTGTGTGTCCAGCACGCGGCGGATCGTGTCTGCCGTGAAGCTGAACTCTTCGCTATCGACGTCGCCCTCGTCGTTCTGGTCCACCATTTCGCCGAATAGCGAGTCGAATACATCGGCGTCGAATACCGCCACAGTGAGCACGTCGCCGACGTAGTTCAAGGCGTCCACTCCCACGCCTACGCAATAGACTCGTATACGGCCCTCACGGCGCGCAGCATCGAGCGACCTGAACGGCTCTTCCGTCGCGTAGTCGATAGGCGGCCCGTCGCCGTCATGTTCCGGATTACCGAGGAATTCTTCACTGTATTCGCGCATCACGTTCCGCCACAGATCGAAATCCGGGGAGTCGGGCGCTGGAACGACCGAGGCTGGTTGGAATACGCCGGTCGGGAAGACACTCAGCATGCCACCTGCAATTGCGACCTTGGCAGGATTCCGCCGGAGCATAAAGAACGTTGAACCCGCCTTACTCGCTCTCACGGTCAGCGTGCTGACCGAAATCATGAGCGGATAAGATCCGAGGTCAAACGGATCGCGGATCAGGCGTCGGAACGGCAAGCGGTCCCACGAAACGCCTGCCGGGTTCATGTGGCCAGCGTCGTATGCGGCTAGAGCGGCTTCATGTGCCAACGCCTCACCGACGTCGATCATGTCGAAATAGCACATCTCGCCGAGGGTTAGATCCAGGCTCAGTCTGGACGAGCCCTGATCGGCGTCGCCGTCGGGCGCCACGTCCAGCAGCCGATAACACAAGCGGTTCTCGAACAGTCTCGGCCGGGCCAGATCCCGCATCGCGCGGTGATAACGGTTGTAATCCCGGCTGGCCGTGAACAGCGGGCGGACGGGCCTCGTCTCCCGCTCGCTACCGTTAACGGCCGGCCGCGGGGTGTGCTCGTGCCATCGAAGTTCGACGGCCGCGAGATCGATGGGCTTTTCCAGCCTCCACTGTGGCGGAATAAGAATCCCGGTCTTTCCGAGCCTGGATTCCTCCGGATAGATCTCATACACCGCTTTGGTGAGGTCCGACCGGTGCGCGCCAAGGAATTTTCTACCGTCGAGCCATGCTCTCTGGCTCTCCGCGACGGGCCCTGATCCCGACTCTGCTCCGGAGTCTTCAAGCTCCGCCAGTCCAAGCATTTTCCGAGGCACGCTCAATCCGTCCGCGACGCGCTCGATAAGTTCGATAGTGGTGACTTTTCGGGTTCCACGCTCGATCTCGCTGACGTGCGGCTGCGGAATGCCGATCGCCATTCCGACGTCGGTCTGGCTGGCACCGGTCCAGCGACGGTAGATGCGTATTACCTCACCGATGTCTCGATTCGCGAGCGCGTGAGCCATGTCCGGCCGCTCCCACAGGTCGCGAGGCGGCGTCGGCGCTTCCTTGTGTCGCGATGTCATAGATCGGGCTCCCTATCGAGATTTCCCATACGGTCGGTGTATACCGCCATCGGCTGTGAAACGGCGCACACATGCGGTTGTCTCAATGCATGACAGCCGATGGCAACGCCCAACACAGAGCACTACTTACCCAATCATTGCCGGAGTCCACGGACAACCGTCTTGACAGTGGCTTGCGAGACGCCAGCCGCCTCGGCGATCTCCGGGACGGTGTGCTTGGTGGTGCGGCGCACGTCGCGGATCAAGTCGTCGCGATCCAGCCGGGCAGCCTCCAGCTCCTGCTCAGCGGCTTTCACCCGGAGGCTCGACTTCCGCAGGTCATCGAGAGTCGTCATGAGTGTGGAGAGTACAGGGTGACCGGCTAGCCGCACTACGGGTAGACAGCTAGCCGGTAGCCGGTTAGCCTGTGTCCAATGCAAGCGACCCCGGCGGGGAGGCACCCCCACCGAGGCCATTGCATCCCCTAACCGATCTCTGTATGGGAGAACGAAGATGCAGCTCAAGCCTACCGCCGACGCCCCGGTTCCGGCCCTGTCGGTTCCGTGCGGACCGATGGACTTCGATGGGACCGGCACGGCCGTGATCCGCATTGCCCCGGTCGTCTCGCTGTCGCGGTACGACCTGGTCGCGGCGCTGCTGATGGCCGACGTTCCTGCGGACGAGCTGGTGGTGATGTCGGTCGAGCAGATCCGGCACGAGGTCGCGTTCATCCTGGCCGGTTACGGCCTGCTGGCGGTGCACGAGACGGTGTTCCGCGAGCGTGACCGGTGGTTCGTCGAGGCCGAGGACGCCGCGTACACGGCGCTGTGCGAGTCCCGGATCAACGA
This sequence comes from Actinoplanes subtropicus, assembly GCF_000721705.1. Lineage (GTDB taxonomy): Bacteria > Actinomycetota > Actinomycetes > Mycobacteriales > Micromonosporaceae > Actinoplanes > Actinoplanes subtropicus. The sequence goes on along the minus strand of NZ_JOJL01000029.1, from coordinate 145,608 downwards.
GGCGTTCGGGCTGACCCCGGCGTCCCGGCCGCGGGCGGCGGCCCGCTCGATCGGCGCCCGGCCCGAGCTGGCGACGGTGGCCGCCTGATGGCCGCGTGCACGAAGCGCCGGAGGCAGCTGCGCCGCTCCCTGGCGATCCGCGATGGCAAGCGGTGCTTCTACTGCGAGGCACCGTTCGCCGACCTGGCGGACGCCACGATCGACCACCTGATCCCCCAGAGCGTGCTGCCCGGCTGGCGTCAGTTCAACCTCGTGCTGGCGTGCGAGCCGTGCAACAACCGTAAGGGCGACACCCTGCCGCAGGTCTTCCTGCGCCAGGCGGCCCAGCTCGCCGACCGGCGGGCGGCCGTGCGGCGCCGGACCGGCCGCCCGGCGGTTGCTCGGCCGCGTGCGGCCCGGCCTGCGCTGGTCGCGGCGTGAGCGGCCCGCGCGACAGCCGGCCGGGTGGCCGGCGGGCGTCGCGGCCGAACTCGACGGGATCGGCCGGACGGCTGGCCGGGCTGTACGGCTACGAGCACTACGAGGTGACCGGCAACGACGGGACGGTGTGGTCGGTCAGCCGACGCTCACCGGTGCGGTTCGAGGGCACCTACGAGCCGACCGGCGAGCTCTCGGAGCAGGACTGGCGCCAAGCCCGCGAGGAGTACCAGCGGCAGCAGGCCCAGCGCCTCGACCGCAAGGCCGAGCAGCTGTTCCAGACCCACCCGGACCTGATCGAGCACGACGACCCGGACGACACGTCGGGCGACACCGAGCACGACAGCTGACCCGGACAGGCGAGCACGACAAGCGGCGGGCGTTCGCGCCCTGCACACGTACCCCTGATAACTCCACAGGGCACCACGATGCCGCGTCGTCCGGCGCGTCATCGATGCGTCACGACCTGGCCCGCACGCTGCGCAAACGGCGGCGTGTGTGCCGCATTCCCTGCTTCTCCGATCGATCTAGTCAGGAGAGCTGATGACAACCCCCATCAACCCCATAAAGGACCGCCTGACGGCGGCCTCACCCCCCGTGCGCGAGCACGGTGGGACTCACCCCGAGGCGCCGCGCTTACGCCGGGCGGCTGCCGCCCTGGCGTACGCGAGCAACGGGGTACCGGTACTTCCGCTGTACGAGATCCGCCCCGATGGCGGGTGTGCGTGCGGGCGGCCCGGCTGTGACCGGCCTGGCAAGCACCCGCGCCTGCCCCGGGGTGTGCACGGCGCCAGCGCCGAACCTGCTCAGGTCGTGCGGTGGTGGCGCTGGTGGCCGACCGCGAACGTCGGCGCCGCGACCGGGCACCTGTTCGACGTGTGGGACATCGACCTCCCACCGTCCGAGGCGTGCGCTCTGCTGGAGACCTACCTTGGTGACCTGGCCGCGTGCTGGCCGAGCGTGCGGACCGGATCCGGCGGGACGCACGTGTTCGTGCACCCGACCGGGCACGGGAACCGGGCGAAGTTCCTGCCCGGCTGTGACTGGCGCGGACGCGGCGGATACGTGGTGCTGCCGCCGTCCGGACACGCGTCCGGCGACACCTACCAGTGGTTGACGTCGCCGCAGTTCAACCCACCCTCGTGCCCGGGCACGAGGGTGGCGTTCCCACCCGTTCCGGTGGGGCTGCGTGAGGCGCTGCAACCGCAACCTTCGCGTGCCACCCCCGCGCGGGTGTGGCACGCGAACCGGACCGCCCCGTACGCCGAGGCCGCCCTACGAGCCGAGTGCGACACCCTGGCCGCGATGGGTCCGGACTCCGGCCGCAACAACTCCCTGAACCGGGCCGCGTTCAACCTCGGCCAGCTCGTCGCGGCCGGCCACCTCGCCGAGCACGACGTGGCCGAGGCGCTGGCCGCCGCTGCGGCAGCGTGCGGCCTCGGCGAGCGGGAGGCCGAACGGACCATCGCGTCCGGGTTGGCCGCCGGGCAGCGGCACCCGCGCACCGGACGGAGGTCGGCATGAACGCGTCGGGCCAGGCCGCACATGACGCGTCGCGTGTCGACGAGCCGCTGCAGACGCGACGCGTCGCACCCGCCGGCGAGCACGACCTGTCGCGTCACGCCGGCGGGACGCGACAGGTCGCTGAGCCGTCGCGCGCAGCTGCGGACGACGGCTCGCGGCGGCTGCTGCTCACCCCGGCATCGGCGATCAAGATGCGGCCGGTGCGCTGGACGTGGACCGACCGGATCCCGGCTGGCGCATTGACCGTGATCCCGGGCCGCGAGGGCATCGGCAAGTCGCTCACGCTGGCCTGGCTGACCGCGCAGATCACCCGGGGCACCCTGCCCGGCATCCACCACGGCACACCCCGCGCCGTGATCTACGCGGCCACCGAGGATTCCTGGGCGCACACTATCGGCCCGCGACTCCTCGCGGCCGGTGCCGACCTGGATCTCGTCTACCGCGTGGATGTGGCCGACGACGGCGGCATGGACATGCTCACCCTGCCCCGCGACTGCCGCGCCCTGGCCGTCGAGATCCGCCGGTTGGGGGTGGTCCTGCTGGCGGCTGATCCGCTGCTCTCGCTGATCCACGCCAGCATCGACACCCACCGCGACCGTGACCTACGGACCGCGCTGGAACCGCTGGTGGACATGGCCGACCGGACCGGCTGCGCCGTGGTCGGGCTGGCGCACTTCAACAAGTCCACCTCGGACGACGCGCTGAACCTGATCACCGGATCCCGGGCGTTCTCGGCCGTCGCCCGCGCCGTGATCGCGATCGCCCGCGACAGCGACGATCCGGCCGGCGCGTGCGTGATGAGCCAGGCGAAGAACAACCTCGGCCGCCTCGATCTACCCAGCCTGCGGTACGTCGTCGAGTCGGTCGAGATCGCCACCGAGGAAGGCCCGGCCTACGTCGGCAAGCTGGTCATCACCGGCGAGTCCGAGCGGTCGGTGTCCGAGATCCTCGGCGACGCCAGCGGCGACCGGGAAGACCGGGCCGAACGCAACGAGGCCGCCGAGTGGCTGACCGACTACCTGATCAGTCAGGGCGGCGAGGCCGCCAGCGACGACGTACGCAAGGCCGCCCAAGCGGCCGGGATCAGCCTCGCCACGCTCAAGCGGGCGCGCACCAAGGCGCACGTGATCGCGGCCCGCAGCGGGTTCCCGTCCCGGTCGGTCTGGCGGATCAACACAGGTAACCCTGGGTCATTGGCCGGCTCAGTCGGCTCACAGTCGGCTCAGTCGGCTCAGCTCACGGAACCTGAGCCAACTGAGCCAACTGGCCCGATCGGTGAGCCGACTGGCCGCCGCGCCTACACACCGTCACCGCCCGAACAGCCGCAACTGACCCTGATCCGCACCGCCGGAGGGACCGCCGCATGACCACCCACCCGACCGCGCTCGCCGATCAACTGGCCGCCGCGAGCGCCGACGCTCACTCCCGCGTGCTGCGGGCCTCCCAGCTCCCGCAGCTGCGCCTGACCGCCACACCCGACACCCCGCCGTGGCTCGCCGAGCTGTTCCAGCGGCACGCGCTCGCGCTGCTGTCCGGACAGGGCCGCGTCTGCCCACACGTCGGCCCCGCCCCGCGCGTCGTGTGCGCGTTCGCGTGGACACCCGGGCTGCTGACTTGCCCGGCCTGCCGTCACCTGGCCGCCCCCGACGCGGTGGAGGACGGCACCTGCGACCGGTGCCGACGGCACTGCCGCCGGGTGTGGGCCGGTATCGCCCAGATCGGCCCGATCCTGTTCGGCTACGGCCTCTGCGACACCTGCCACGCGACAGCCTGAAAGCCCATCTCTCCCATCGGCCCTACCCCATCCATCGGGATAGCCGAGATCTTGGCTCAGCGTGGCTCTCAGCGGGCCGCAGCAGCTACAGCGGCCGATCCGTACGGCTCCTAGGTCTAGGGGCGGCAACTCCTAGACCTAGGAGCATCCCTAGGCCCCCGCCGCAGCGCTGACCAGCGATCTAGGACCTAGGAGCAACACGCGGAGCGCCGGCCGGACGCCCGCAAAACCGTTGTCCCGCAACGACTTTCCGACCCCTAGCCGATCACCCCCGCAATCTTGGAGGCACCCAAGTGAGCACCGCCACGATCCACACCCTCACCCCGCGCACCCCGGCGGCCGAGGCCCCCGACCGCGACCGGGCCGCCCCGCTCGGCTCGCTGACCTACACCGTCGCCGAGGTCGCCCAGATGCTCTCGCTCAACCTCGGCGGCACCTACCGCATGGTCCGCTCCGGCGACATCCCCAGCCGCAAACTAGGCGGCCGGTGGGTCATCCCCCGCCGCGCGTTCCACGACTGGCTCAACTCCTGCACCGAGGTCACCCCCGAAGAAGCCGCCGCCAACCGCCGCGCCTCGATCGGCGAGCTGACCGACGAAGAGAAAGATCTCATCTGGGCACACCGCGTCCGCAAGGAGCGCGACGGCCCCGGAAATCACGGAGCGTAGTCACCCCGGGCGGCCGGATTTGCCGCTAGCGCTAGCACCCCACCCCGCTAGCGCTAGCGGCTCCGCTAGCGGCTGATCGCCACCCCGGCCAGGACGCTAGCGGGCTAGCGGCTCAGCAGCCGACCGCCCGAAAACCGCCCGATGCGGCACTCTCGGACAGCCCGCGCGCCCGCTAGCTAACCGCCGGCCAACCCGCCCCGACGAACACGCAGCGTAGACACCGGACCGGCCGCAACAGCCGCAAGGCCTTGCGGCCTGACCCGCTAGGCCTAGCGGGTCCGCAAGGCCACACCCTTGCGCCCCTCGCCAGCGACCTAGCGCCCCTCGCGGACCAACTCGCCGACAGCCCGGAAAACCCGCCCAGGTGCCATATCCGCACACCCCACCGCCGACCGCGAGGCCGCCGCCGGCCAACCCCCGACGCGCACCCACCGTCACCAACCGAGCAGGTTCGCCAAGGTCGCGTCCCGCCCGCGACCGGTCGCGCCGACGCGACCTCAGCCGCGACCGCCCCGGCCAGCACGATCAACCGCCGGTCGCGCGTCGCGGCCCCACGGCCAACCGTCGCGTACGGCCGGAAACGACGGTTGGGGCCCCCCGCGACCGGCGCGACCGCGACCGCCCACCAACCCACGCGGACATCAACCCAGCGTCACCGATCAAGCGGTAACGGCAGAGGTAACGCCCGACAGCGAGGTAACGCCAGCGTCACCCCTGCCGTTACCTCCCAGCCGGCCCGCCACCTGCCCGCACGCCGAGAGGTAACGGGTAACGCCACCCGGGCACCCGACCGGCCAACCCCCGGAATCCGCACCCCCAGAGCGGCAACGACCGCGTTACCCGTTACCGCCGACCCTCGCTGCGACATCGACGCAGCGTCACATTTCTGCCGTCCTCGCCGAGGTAGCGGCGGAGGTAGCGGACCGGCGAAAGGTAGCGGCAACGCTGCCTCAGCCGCTACCGGTCCGGCAAGCCAAAACGGCCTCGGGTAGCGGTAGCAGCGCACACCGCCCACACGGCGAAAACCCCGGCAAACCAGCGGTAGAGACCCCTTCGCGGGCCGCTACCGCTACCCCAACACGACCGAAAGGCAGTAACTCACAGTGGGCGTACATGACGTCTGGTACAAGACCAAGAAGGGCCCGAACGGCGAGCGCATCAAGACGGCCAAGTACGGCCGGGGCAAGCGCTGGCGGGTGACCTACACCGACGCTGCCGGGGAGCCCCGGGAGCAGATGTTCTCCCGCGAGGAGGACGCCAAGAACTTCGATGCCGCGTGCCGGACCGGTGCGGCCCCGGAAGTGCGGCTCGACCACGGTGAGCGCAACGTCACCTTCCCGTCCTATGCGGACAGGTGGCGCGAGGCTCGCAACATCACGTGGGGGCTGGAGACCCGGCAGCGCATCGAGCGGGACGTCCGTCTGCACCTCAAGCCCGCGTTCCCGGGCGTCGCCCGCTCGATCAGGCAGACCGACGTGCTGTTGTGGCTCACGCGGTGCCTGGCGGACGGGATCCCGCCGTCGAGCCTGCGGCTGTACTTCGAGCTGCTCGACGCGGTCCTCGCGGCGGCGGTCCGGGACAAGGCGATCGACGAGAACCCGTGCGACGGGATCAAGCTGTCCCAGGTGTTCCGGGGTTTGACCCGGGCGCCGAAGTGGGTGCCGAACGACCGGGAGGTGATGCGGCTGTTCGAGGTGGTTCCCGAGCGGTACCACATCGCGCTGCTGTTCGGTGCTGGCGCTGGTCTGCGGATCGGTGAGGCGCTCGGCCTGGAGGCCGGTCGGCGCTGTGTCGAGCCGGAGCACGAGGAGCTGCACGTGGTGCAACAGCTCGGCTACGAGCCGAGCGAGTACGAGGGCGGCTTCCACCTGCGGCTCCCGAAGGGAGTGCGGACCTTCGACCCGGCCACCTGCACAGTCGATCTCGATCCGATGCTGGTCGGAGCGCTGGCCTGGCACCGCCGGGAGTACCCGCCGGTCGAGGTGGAGATGCTCGATCTCACGTCGGGCCGACCGGTCCGGCGGCGGGTACCGCTGCTGGTCACCACGACGTTCGGGAACCCGTTCACCGATCGCACCTGGTCGGGAGAGTGGGTGAAGTGGCGGCGGGCGGCCGGCTGGCCGGAGGACCGCAAGCACAGCGGTTTTCATGCGCTGCGGCACTACTTCGCGACCAAGCTGATCGCCGAGCGTGTCGACCCGAAGGACGTCCAGCGGGCGCTACGGCACGCGTCGTTGCAGCTCACGCTGGAGGTCTATGTGCACTTCTGGCCGCGTGCCGAGCGGCGGCGGGGGATTGTCGGCGAGGCGCTCAGGCCGGTCGCGGCCGGCCGCTGGTGATGGGCCCATCTGGGCCGAGAACTGGGCCCGACGATCTTGATTTTACGTTTGGCCTGGTCACAGGCTTAAAAAGTGGAGCCCAGGGGACTTGAACCCCTAACCCCCGCCTTGCAAAGGCGGTGCTCTGCCAGTTGAGCTAGGGCCCCCAGAAACCAAGCAGGCCAGAGCTATCGCAGGTCGGGCGCAGTGGTCGCCTCGTGCCACAGCGCGCGCTCGTCGCTGGATGCCTTGACCTTCTTGACCACGAGAGCAGCGACACCCACGATGCCAGCCACAATCAGGAGCTTCTTCAACACGTCAGGTCCCCCAAGCTCGCGCGAGTTGACCACCCACCACCGCGACCCACCACCGCGACCAAAAGTCCTGCCGCAACCACCGTTTCGCGGGGTTTCCGGGGGCTCGGCCCCCGGAATAAATATGACGAGTGGCCTGCGCCAACGCTTTTTGTTGGCACAGGCCTCCGCCACTCGTGGGGCTAGCTGGAATCGAACCAGCGACCTCAGAGTTATCAGCTCTGCGCTCTAACCGACTGAGCTATAGCCCCGCGCGATTGCGACACCGAAGGTTACCGCACCGGGTCGCGGGCCACCAAAACGGGGTGGCCCGCGCCGGCTCCAGGGTCAGTCGCGTTCGGCGAGCGTCAGTTCGACGCCGCCGACGAGGTCGGCGCAGACGTTGTAGATGAACGCGCCGAGGGTGGCCAGGGCCGTGAACAGGACGACGTTGACCGCGCCGATGAGCATCGAGGTGCCGATGACGCCCCACGCGGTGATCCGGAGGCCGCCGCTGGACGACGCGTCGGCGCCGCCGCTGGCGCTCACCAGTTCCTTGAGGCTGTTGTTGACCTCACTCCAGACACCCATGGCGTCGAGGGCGAGGTAGAGCACCGAGGTCGCGACGACCACGACGATGAACAGCACGACGGAGACGGCGAACGAGAACTTCATCACGGACCAGGGGTCGATCCGCTTGAGGTTCAGCCGGGCGCGCCGGGGGCCGCGGGCGGCCGCGCCGGCGACCGTGGACCGCGCCGAGCGGGCCGCCTCGGTGACCCGGGCCGCGCCGACGGCCGCGGCCCCACCGGCGGCGGCCGGGCCGCTGGCGCTGCCGCCGCCCGGGCGCTGCTGGGGCTTGGCGCCGCCGGTCACGTTGCCAGGCTGGTTCGTGGCCGCGCCGACCGGCCGCTGCGGGGCGGCCGGCGGGGGCGTGACGGTCGGCCGGGACGGCGCGGCGCCCTTGCCCTTGGTCACGATCGGCACCGTCGCCGAGCCCTTGGCCACGCCCTGGCCCCCGGGGCGTTTCGCGTCGGACGAACCGTCGCTGTCGGCGGGCGGCTCACCCGGCGGCGGGGCCATGCCCGGCGCCCGGGTGAACTTCGGCGGGGACGGGGCATCGGCGGGGTTCGCGGCACGAGCCGCACCATCGCGCCCCGCCGCGGCGGCGTCCTTCTTGGCCGCCTCGTCCGGAGTCGCTGAGGCCCCCGCGGCCCCCGACTTCGCCTGTGTCTCCGGCATCAACTAGTCCTGTTCGTCAGGCTCGTCGGCATTGCGAGCAAGCGCCACGATGGTTACACCTTCTGGGAGGTCCATCAGCTTGACCCCCATTGTGTTCCGATCCCGCGTGCGCCGTACAGGCTTCACGGGAGTCCGGATGACACCACCATTGCTGGTGATGGCAAATAGTTCATCCTCGGGACTGATCACGAGCGCGCCCACCAGGCCACCGCGACGTTCGGTGATTTTCGCGGTGAGCACCCCCTTGCCGCCCCTGCCCTGTACCGGATACTCCTCGATCGGCGTCCGCTTTGCATACCCACCGTCGGTGGCGACCAACACATCCATGCCCTCGCGAACCACTTCCATGGCGAGGAGCTCGTCGTTGTCGCCGAAGCGCATGCCGATCACACCCGACGTGGCCCGGCCCATCGGCCGCAGCGCCTCGTCGGTGGCGTTGAAGCGGATGGCCTGGGCGTGCTTGGAGACGAGCAGAAGATCGTTCTCCGATGCCGCCAGCGCCGCGCCCACCAACTCGTCATCCTCCCGAAGGTTGATGGCGATGATGCCACCGCTCCGGTTGGAGTCAAATTCTTCGAGCCGGGTCTTCTTCACGAGACCATTCTTAGTGGCGAGCACAAGGTAGGGCGCGACCTGGTAATTCGGGATCTGGATCACCTGCGCGATGTGCTCGTCGGGCTGGAAGGCGAGCAGGTTGGCTACGTGCTGTCCCTTCGCCACGCGGGCGGCCTCGGGCAGTTCGTACGCCTTCGCCCGATACACCCGGCCCTTGTTCGTGAAGAACAGGATCCAGTCGTGGGTCGAGATGACGAAGAAGTGCGACACGATGTCGTCCTGCCGCAGTGTGGCGCCGCTCACACCCTTGCCGCCGCGCTTCTGCGACCGGTACATATCGACCTTCGTACGCTTCGCGTAACCGGTCCGTGTGATCGTTACCACAACATCCTCGCGCGCGATGAGGTCCTCCATGGAGACCTCGCCGTCGAACGGGATGATCTGCGTCAGCCGGTCGTCGCCGTACTTCTGCACGATCTCCCGGAGCTCCTCGGCGACGATTGCCCGCTGCCGCTCCGGCTTGGCGAGGATGTCCTTGAGGTCGGCGATCTCGACCTCGATCTTCGCGAGCTCGTCGATGATCCGCTGGCGCTCGAGGGCGGCCAGACGGCGCAGCTGCATGTCGAGGATGGCGCCGGCCTGCACCTCGTCGATGTCGAGCAGTTGGATCAGGCCGGTCCGCGCGTCCTCCACCGTCGGCGAGCGCCGGATCAGGGCGATCACCTCGTCCAGCATGTCGAGCGCCTTGACCAGACCGCGCAGGATGTGCGCGCGCTCCTCGGCCTTGCGCAGGCGGAATGCGGTGCGCCTGCGGATGACCTCGATCTGGTGATCGACGTAGTACCGGATGAACTGGGCCAGGTTCAGCGTGCGCGGCACGCCGTCCACCAGCGCCAGCATGTTCGCGCCGAACGTCTCCTGCAGCTGGGTGTGCTTGTACAGGTTGTTCAACACGACCTTGGCGACCGCGTCGCGCTTCAAGACGATGATCAACCGCATGCCCGTACGGCCGGAGGACTCGTCCTTGATGTCGGCGATGCCGGTGAGCTTGCCCTCCTTGACCAGCTCGGCCACCCGCTCCGCGAGGTTGTCCGGGTTGACCTGGTACGGCAGCTCGGTGACGACCAGGCAGGGCCGGCCGCGCGGGTCCTCCTCGACCTCGACCACGGCGCGCATCCGGATCGAGCCACGGCCCGTGCGGTACGCGTCCTGGATCGCCTGCTGACCGACGATCAGGCCCTTGGTCGGGAAGTCCGGACCCTTGACCAGCCCGAGAACCGCCTCGAGGGTCTCCGCCTCGTCCGCCTCCGGGTTGTCCAGCGCCCACTGCACGGCCGCCGCGATCTCACGCAGGTTGTGCGGCGGGATCTTCGTGGCCATCCCGACCGCGATGCCCTCGGAGCCGTTGACCAGCAGGTTGGGAAAGCGCGCCGGCAGGATCGTCGGCTCGTGCGTACGCCCGTCGTAGTTGTCCTGCATATCGACGGTGTCCTCGTCGATGTCCCGCAGCATCTCCATAGCCAGCGGCGACAACTTCGACTCGGTGTTGTGACTGACGAAGCCGTTCGTGATGAAGGCGTGGTCGTCGGTGTCCACCCGGATACTGAAAACCGGCTGAACCCCAGCCGACGTGACGCTCGTCACCTCGGCGTAGTAGAAGCGTCCGTCGACGAGCGGCTCGACGACGTCGAGGACACCCAGCTCGGTGATGCGCGCGGCGATCTCGGCGCCGTCGCGTTCCCACCGCTCGACGCGGTCGACGTTGTGCTTGACCAGCCAGTCACGCTCGGTCCACCGGCTCGCGCCGTGCGTCCGGATGAACTCTCCGACGAACGGCACGTGGTCGCTGGAGAGGGCGCTGCTGGCGGCCGGGACCGCACCCAGCTCGGACTCCAGCTTCGCCTGCTTGCGGCCGAGGAAGCCGACGTGAGCCGCGAAGATCCGGGCGTCCCGGCGGTTGGTCACGACGACCTTGATCTCGCCGTTCTCGTAGCGGCACAGACGGCTGACGACGCCGAACTCGAGAAGCAACTGCTGCACCTCGCGGGCCAGGCGGTCGCTGCGCGTCGAGTACGAGATCTGGATGGTGTGGCGCGGCAGCAGCGACGAGGACCCGTCGCCCTCGAAGAGCGCCTGGAGGAAGGCCCGCTTGACTGCGGGTGCCGCGCCCCAGACGAATGCGGGGACGAACTTCTGCGCGCTGCGCGCACCGATGAGTTCGCCGATCAGGCTGCTGCGCAGGTGCGTGGTGTCCTGGACGTCGAACTCGTGGATCTCACTGCCGGAGGCGATCGTCCGCCGGCTGACGTAACGCCGGCCGCCGACGGCGATGTCGTACGCGCTGAGCACCCGCGCGAAGAAGGCGCCGTCGACGTTGTTGAAGCCGGCGCGGTTACCCGATGCCCAGCCCTCGCTCACGAACGCGCCGGCCAGGACGGCGGCCTCGAGGTGGTCGAGGGGCGGTGCGCCGATCTCGTCGGGCACCACGCGCTGCATCACGACGCGGTCGCCCGGCTGGATCTCGTCGAGGAGCTTCCACAGCAGCGTCGGGACGCCGGCCACGCTCACCAGGCAGAGCACCGGGTGGTTGTGAGTGCCGGTCAGCTCGTAGCCCTCGCGGGTGCGCAGCTTGAGCGTCGGGTGCTCGCCGGAGTGGAAGAACTTGCTCGCCCGGACCAGGTCGCCGTTGCGGTCGTAGACCTTCAGGTCGATGTCGGTCTCGGAATCGGGGGCCGCATCGGGCACGATCTCGCCGATCGGCATGGTGCCGAAAGGAGTTCTGACCAGGGCGTCGGCAGTCAGACAGTAGCGCATGGCGGCCGGCGGATCGTTGCCCGGCGAGCCGAAGTTGCCGTTGCCGTCGATCAAGGGGTAGCGCAGCGACCAGGGCTGACCCATGCGGACCAGGGCGTCGTAGATCGACGAGTCGCCGTGGGGGTGGTAGTTGCCCATCACGTCGCCGACGACGCGGGCGCACTTCACGTAGCCGCGGTCCGGGCGGAAGCCGGAGTCGTACATCGCGTAGAGGATCTTGCGGTGTACGGGCTTGAGACCGTCCCGGACGTCGGGCAGCGCCCGGCCCACGATCACGCTCATCGCGTAGTCGAGGTACGAGCGCTGCATCTCGACCTCGAGGCCGACCGGCTCGACTCGCTGGGTCACGCCACCGCCGGTCTCCTCGGGGGATTCGTCGCCGGCGGGGGGTTCGGGAGTGTCAGTCACTGTTAACCCTTACTCAAGGTGAAACCAGACAAGTACGGCTAAAGCACGCATCTCGCTGTGGATAACGTTGTGGAAACCGGGCAGGCGCTGTGGATATCCCCATCCTCAGATGTCGAGGAATCGCACGTCCTTGGCGTTGCGCTGGATGAACGAGCGGCGTGCCTCGACGTCCTCACCCATCAAGACGCTGAAGAGCTCGTCCGCCGTTGCAGCGTCATCGAGAGTCACCTGACGCAGGGTCCGGGTCGCCGGGTCCATCGTCGTGTCCCACAGCTCGTGGAAGTTCATCTCGCCGAGACCCTTGAACCGCTGGATGTCGTCCGGCTTGGCGTTCGGCTTCTTCTGCTGGCGCAGCGCGATCAGGCCGTCCCGCTCCCGGTCGGAGTAGGCGTACTGGGCGTCGTCGCCCCGCTTGTTCCACTTGATCTTGTATAGCGGCGGCGCCGCCAGGTAGACGTGGCCCTGCTCGACCAGCGGGCGCATGAAGCGGAACAGCAGCGTGAGCAGCAGCGTCTGGATGTGCTGGCCGTCGACGTCGGCGTCGGCCATCAGCACGATCTTGTGGTACCGCAGCTTGGCGATGTCGAAGTCGTCGTGGATGCCGGTGCCCAGCGCGGTGATCAGCGACTGGACCTCGTTGTTCTTCAGCACCCGGTCGATCCGGGCCTTCTCCACGTTCAGGATCTTGCCGCGGATCGGCAGGATGGCCTGGATCTGGCTGTTGCGGCCCTGCTTGGCGGAGCCGCCGGCCGAGTCGCCCTCGACGATGAACAGCTCGCTGACCCGCGGGTCGGTGGACTGGCAGTCGGCCAGCTTGCCGGGCATCGAGCCGGACTCCAGCAGCGACTTGCGCCGGGCGAGCTTGCGGGCCTGCTGGGCGGCGATCCGCGCCCGGGCGGCCTGGGACGCCTTGGTGATGATGGTCTTGGCGTCGGCGGGGTTGCGGTCGAACCAGTCGGCCAGCTGCTCGTTGGTGACCCGCTGCACGAAGCTCTTCATGTCGGTGTTGCCGAGCTTCGTCTTGGTCTGGCCCTCGAACTGCGGGTTCTGCAGCTTCACCGAGATGATCGCGGCGAGCCCCTCGCGGATGTCCTCGCCGGAGAGCTTCTCGTCGCTCTTGAGGAACTTCTTCTCGGCGCCGTAGCGGTTGACGATGCCGGTCAGCGCGGCGCGGAAGCCCTCCTCGTGGGTGCCGCCCTCGTGCGTGTTGATCGAGTTGGCGAAGGTGTAGACCGACTCGCCGTACGACTCGTTCCACTGCATCGCGATCTCGACCGCCATGCCCTCCTCCTTCGACTCCGTGCCGAAGTCGATGACGGTCTTGTGGATCGGGTTCTTGGTCATGTTCAGGTGGCGGACGAAGTCCGAGATGCCGTCCTCGTACATGAACGTGACGTGGCGGTGGTTGCCCTCCTCGTCGACCGAGCGCTGGTCGGTGAAGTTGATCGTCAGCGCCTTGTTGAGGAACGCGTACTCCTGCAGCCGGCGGTAGATGGTCTGGAAGTCGTAGTCGGTGGTCTCGAAGATCGTCGGGTCCGCCCAGAACTGCACGGTCGAGCCGCTCGTCGTGGTGGGCTCGCCCTTCTGCAGGGGGCCGGGCTTGGAGGCGGTGTAGTCCTGCCGCCAGACGAAGCCGTCCTTGTGGATTTCCACGTGCATGCGCGTGGAGAGCGCGTTCACGACCGAAACGCCGACGCCGTGCAGACCGCCGGAGACCTTGTACGCCGTGCCCTCGAACTTGCCGCCGGCGTGCAGGATCGTCAGCGCGACCTCGACGCCCGGCTTCTTCAGCTTCGGGTGCAGGTCGACCGGGAAACCGCGGCCGTTGTCGGTGACCGAGACGCCACCGTCGGCCATCAGCACCACGTCGACGGTGTCGCAGTAGCCGGCCATGGCCTCGTCCACGGCGTTGTCCACAACCTCCCAGACCAGGTGGTGGAGGCCGCGCTCACCGGTGGAACCGATGTACATGCCGGGACGCTTGCGGACTGCCTCGAGGCCTTCGAGCACGGTGATCTGACCTGCACCGTACTCCTGCTCTTTCTCTGCCACCCTCGGCCACTTTCTCGTGCCGAGCCCCTGGTGAAGGGCCCCGCAACGGGGTCGGCGGGCCGCCTCGGGCGCCGGTGGGCATGACGGGCCACAGGCAGAAGCCGCGGGGAGGAGCGGACCACCGGTGAAACCCGTACGCGCCGGTCGCCGCGGCTGGCCCGCGGATCGTGATCGGCTGGAAAAACCGCGTAGCGTGACGACCGTCAACACGGCGTCACCACTCAGCAAAGCTTTCCCGGTCACTATCGATTCTACCTCGCCGAGGCGCGTTCATGAGGGTGCGGCACCCCGTGGGGTGGCCTCAGATCGCCGTAGCGCGATCGGGGCCGCCACCTACGTCTCCCCCTACACGGAAGAGCCGCTTCGCGCAATGACAAGTCGTCCGGCTGTCGATCGTCACCGCGCGCCTGCCGGGCCGAGCGGCCACGCGCTGCGACACTGCCTCACAACACCGGCCCGTCGTGTCGTAACCTCGCCCCGCGCGGACGGTGTGCGAACGGGACTCACATCGCGAAGTTGCTTCGGTTTTCCGCCGCGGGCAAGCTCAGCGTGGCAGGTCGAGGAGGGGTGGCCCCCAACATGGCGCATGACAAGGGGCTGGAGAACGTCGCGGTGCACTGGCCGCGGACCAACCAGTATTACGACCCGGTGGCTCCCGCCGAGTTCGTGGACTTCGGGGCGATCGCGGACGCGCCCGAGATCGCCGCACCCACCGGCGCGCTGGCCTTGCACATCGCGAAGACCGGCACGGTGCGCGCCACCGCGTACACCGAGCTGGTCGACCTGCTGCTGGGCCTGGACGGCGTGCTCTACGCGACCGACGCGGCCGCCGAGGACGAGGACCCGGTGATCGACCCGGACGGCTGCGCGTGGATCGCCGGTGGGCTGGAGCGGTTCGTCGAGGGCCACGAGAAGCACGGCGATCTGGTCACCTTCGACACGGTGGCCGAGGTGATGCGGGCCGCGGTCACCCAGGGCCGCCTCGCCGACCAGCAGCTGCGCTGGCTGGACAACCGGCTGTCGGCCCTGCGCGACGACGCGGGGAACGCGCCGCACTGGACGTTCGCGCGCTCCGAGCTCGCGATCCTGGCCGGTTTCTACCGTCGCTGCGCGGAGCGGGGCTTCGCCGTTTTCGCCGATTACTGAACAAATTCGCAATCCCCTGCGAAGGCCGCGGCGGCGCTACTCTCCGTTTCCGATCAGCCGTACGTGTCCCGCGGGCCCCGGCCCTGCACCCGGCGCGGCCCGCGGCTCCACGACGGCGCCGCCGGGCCGTGGATGTTCAGCTTGGTCACCACGTTGTGGCCGACCTCGGTCGCGATGCTGCGCAGCAGGGTGGCGGCGAGCATGCGCAGCTGGGTCGCCCAGGCCGTGGACTCGGCCTCGACCGTCAGCACGCCGCCGTCGAGCTTGACCGGGCGGCTGTGCTTGGCGATCTCCGGGCCGACCACCCGCTCCCAGGCGCCGAAGACGGTCGCCTCGGCCTTCGGCTTCTCCCAGCCCCGGGCCTTCATCAGCCGGCCCAGCACGTCGCCGAACAGCTGCGGGTCGCGCGGGTCGGGACCCGGGCCGGAATAGCCGCGCGGCCGCTTGCCGGTGCTCCCGCCCTCGCCGCCGCGCCGCCGCGGGTTGGCCTGGGCGGCCCGGCGTCTGGCGAGCGCGGCGTCGAGCACGGCCCGCGCGAGCTCCGGCCCGGCGGCGGCATCCGCGGCCCCGGCCGCCCCGGCCGCGGCCTCCGGCACGCCCTCAGCGCCCCGCTGCGGTCCGGAATCCCCCGAGCCCTGATCCACTCCTGGCCCGGCGCCCGACTTCGGCGCAGCGGGCCGCTCCGGCCCTTCGCCGCCCGGCCGGGAGTGGTACCACTCGCCGGCGGGCGGGGGATCGAACCGGTCGCTCGGTGGCGGCGGGTCGTACTGCCTGTCGGTGGGCGGGGTGTCGTACCAGGAGTCGCCCCCGGTCAGGTGCGGGTCGGCCGGGGAGAAGTCACCCTTGGGGAAGAAGCGCTCGGCTGTGTGGTCGTAGCGGCGGTCGTCAGTCATGGGTCACCGAACCGAGGGTCACGTCGAAGCGGGCGCCCCGCAGGGCCGGTGGCACATCCTCCGGGACCGCGCAGGTCACCAGCAGCTGGCCGGCATCGGAGACCAGGGCGGCGAGGCGGTCCCGGCGGCCGGCGTCCAGCTCGGCGAACACGTCGTCGAGGACCAGGACCGGTTCGATGCCGTCGGAGCGCAACAGATCGTACGCCGCCAGACGCAGCGCCAGCGCGAACGACCAGGACTCGCCGTGGCTGGCGTAACCCTTCGCGGGCAGGTCGCCCAGGGCCAGGGTGAGGTCGTCGCGGTGCGGGCCGACCAGGGTGACGCCGCGCTCGATCTCGGCGGCGCGCCGCTCCTGAAGGGCGTCGAGCAGCAGTTGTTCGAGGGCGGGCCGATCGGGCACCAGCGAGTCGCCGAGGCCCGACGCATACCCGATCGCGGCGGCGGCCCGGCCGGCGGCGACCGCGTCGTAGGCCTTGGTCAGATGCGGGCCGAGGGCGGCGACCAGCTCGAGGCGGCCGGCCAGCAGCTCGGCGCCGTGGTGGGCGAGGTGCTGGTCCCACACCATCAGCGTGGAGAGGTCCTGCCCGCGGGTGCCGCCGACCTTGCGGGTCAGGTACGCCGTCCGGAGCAGGGCGTTGCGCTGCTTGATCACCCGGTCGTAGTCGGACCGGACGCCAGCGAACCGGGGCTGCCGGGCGACGAGCAGGTCGTCGAGATAGCGGCGGCGGGCGGCCGGGTCGCCGCGGACCAGCTCGAGGTCTTCCGGGGCGAACAGCACCATCCGCAACGCGCCGAGCACCTCGCGGGGGCGGCGCACCGGGGAGCGATTGAGCCGGGCGCGGTTGGCCTTGCCGGGCACGATCTCCAGCTCGACCAGCAGCTCGCGTCCATCGTGGACGATCGCGCACCGGACGACGGCGGAGGCGGCACCGGCCCGCACGAGCGGGGCGTCGGTGGCGACCCGGTGACTGTCCAGTGTGGCCACGTAGCCGAGCGCCTCGACGAGGTTGGTCTTGCCCATGCCGTTCTGCCCGACCAGCACGGACACGCCCGGGTCGAGGTCGACCGCCACCCGCTCGTACGAACGGAAGTCGGTCAGCTCGACCCGGCGGACGTACATCCCGTAACTATCCCTGATCAGCCGACGACGGCGTGGCCACCGAACTGCTGGCGCAGGGCGGCGACGGCCTTCATGGCCGGGGAGTCGACCTGGCGCGACTCGAACCGGGTGAACAGCGAGGCGGCGATCACGTGGGCGGGCACGGCGAGGCGCACGGCCTCGTCGACCGTCCAGCGACCCTCACCGGTGTCCTCGGCGTAGCCCTTGAGCTTGACCAGGTCGGGGTCGCCGTCAAGGGCGCGGTCGAGCAGGTCGAGCAGCCACGACTTGACGACGCTGCCCTCGCGCCAGCTCTTGATCGCGCCGGGGACGTTGTCCACGTACTCGGAGGCCTCGAGCAGCTCCCAGCCCTCGGCGAGGGCCTGCATCATGCCGTACTCGATGCCGTTGTGGACCATCTTGGTGTAGTGGCCGGCGCCGACCGGGCCGGCGTGAACGAAGCCGTACGGGCCGGCCGGCTTGAGCGCCTCGAAGATCGGCATGGCCTTGGCCACGTCTTCCTCGCTGCCGCCGACCATCAGGGCATAGCCGTTCTGGTTGCCCCAGATGCCGCCGGAGACGCCGCAGTCCATGTAGCCGAT
The DNA here is from genome assembly GCF_000721705.1 of Actinoplanes subtropicus. Classification (GTDB taxonomy): domain Bacteria; phylum Actinomycetota; class Actinomycetes; order Mycobacteriales; family Micromonosporaceae; genus Actinoplanes; species Actinoplanes subtropicus. Next base: position 127,803 of record NZ_JOJL01000029.1, on the reverse strand, counting down.
GCCCTTGGCGCCGAGCCGCTCGGCGCGCGGCTTGTCGTCGGTGAACTTGGAGTTGCCGCCGTCGATGATCAGATCGCCCGCGGACAGCAACTCGCCCAGCTGGTCGATCGTGCTCTCGGTGATCTCGCCGGCCGGAACCATGGTCCATACCACCCGCGGAGCGGCGAGCTTCTCGACCAGTTCGGAGAGCGAGGCGACGTCCCGCTTGTCCGGGCTGTGGTCGAATCCGACCACTTCATGCCCGGCTTTGCGGATGCGGTCGGCCATGTTGCCGCCCATCCGCCCGAGACCGATAAGGCCAAGCTGCATGGTGTTCCCCCTAGATGTGCGGTTCTTCCTCGCTCAGTATCAGCGCGTTACCCGGATCGGCATGATCAGATAGCGGTAACCCGGCACGATTTCGCCGTTTTCGCCTGCGGGGGAGATCACAGCCGGCTTGAACGCGTCGACGAACGACAGGACCGCGGTGGGAGCGCCCAGGTTCTGCAGGCCGTCGATCAGGTACTGCGGGTTGAAGCCGATCGTGAGTGCCTCGCCGGTGAACGTCGCCTCCATTGCCTCGCTGGCCCGTGCCTCCTCCGTCGCACCGGCCTCGACGACCAACCCGTCCTCGCTGAAGCTCAGCAGCACCGGGGTGGTCCGCTCGGCGACCAATGCCACCCGGCGCACCACCTCGACCAGAGCGGCCACGCCGACCCGGGCCTCAGCATTGTGGCTCGCGGGGAACAGCGAGCGCACCGGCGGATAATTCGCGCCGTCGAGCAGGCGGCTGGTGGTACGCCGGGTGCCACCGGCGAAACCGATCATGCCTTCGCCCGCGTTGCCCTGGGCCAGCGCGAGCGTCACCGAGCCGCCGAGCGGGCCGAGGGTCTTGGCCGTGTCGTTCAGCGTCTTCGCCGGGACCAGTGCGTTGAGGCTGATCTCGGGGTCGTCCGGGCTCCACTCCATCTCGCGCATGGCCAGCCTGTACCGGTCGGTCGCGAGCATGGCCATCGACGAGCCGTTCAGCTCGATGCGGACGCCGGTCATCATCGGCAGCGTCTCGTCGCGACCCGCGGCGATGGCCACCTGGGCGACCGCGGCGGCGAACGCGGCCGCGTCGACGGTGCCGGCGCTGGACGGCATCTCCGGCAGGGTCGGGTAATCCTCCACCGGCATCGTCGGCAGTGTGAACCGGGCGCTGCCGCAGACCAGTTCGAGATGCGCGCCGACCGCGGCGATGTCCACCGGCTTGTTCGGCAACGCCTTGGTGATCTCGGCGAGCAGGCGGCCGGAGACCAGGGCGGCCCCGTCGGCGTCGGCCTGCACCTCGACGCTCACCTGGCTGGAGACCTCGTAGTCGAAACCGGAGACGTGCAGCCGGCCGTCGGTGACTCGCAGCATGACGCCGGCGAGCACCGGCACCGACGGCCGGCTCGGCAGGCTTTTCGCCGTCCAGGCCACGGCGTCGGCGAGTGCGTCTCGCTCCACCCGGAACTTCATGCTGTCCTCCGCGTCGCTTCCTCAGGTCGGGGGCGTGGGAACCCCCACGAACTTTATTGCGCCGGGCAAGCCCGCGCGTGCCCGGGCCGGTCGGTGCTTGTCGGTGCGAGGAGGCGGGAGCCGTGGGCGGCTCCATCCACACCTTCCCCAACGCCGTTGATTGCTTTTTGTTGTCTTAGAAAAATCTCTAGTCGTCTTCATCGGGGCTGTGCAAAGTGTGGAGAACTCAAGTTGGTGCAGGTCAACGGCTTATCCACCGGTGATTCACAGGTGGACAACCAGGGTACAAACCCCGGTCTGCGTCCACAGTCCTTGACCGGACTGCGGTTGTCCACCGTTGTCCACCGGCTATCCACCGGATATCCACCGGGTTTGTCCCCCGGCCTGTGCATAGCGTCGGGACGCTACCGCCTCGTCGTCCCCAGAACCTTCAACAGGAAATCCACACTCTTCCACAGGCGGTGGACAGAGATGTCACGGAGAGTGTCTGTCCACATCGATTTCCCCAGGGCTTGTCCACATCTGTGGGCTTGGCGCCCGAGAGTTGTCCACCGCTGGGGATAAAGGCCTGTGAACGCCTGTGAATTAGTGTGGATAACGTTGGCACGGAACAGTTGCGTTCTGACGTTGACAACGTCCGCTGAGCGTGAGTTGGGACCGTTCGAGCGACGGCGGACGATCGGCCGGAGTTATACACAGGCTGTGGGAAAAGGTATGGATAACGGGCAAATGACACACTTTCGGGTGTACGCCGCTGTGGATGACCGAGGGGTGGGCCCGTGCGGTTGTGGACACGGGAGCGGCAGCTCAGCCCGGATGCGCCCGGCAAAGGCTGTGAATGCAGCCAGCCGGGGTTGCACAGGCGGGGGCGGACGCCGTGCGGTTGGGGACGGCGTCTACGCGTACGGCTGAATGGTCTTAGGTGTTCTGCTTGATGCGGTTGGTCAGCTCGGCGATCTGGTTGTACAGCGAGCGGCGCTCGGCCATGTGCTGACGGATCTTGCGGTCGGCGTGCATCACCGTGGTGTGGTCGCGGCCGCCGAAGGCCTGGCCGATGCGCGGCAGCGACAGGTCGGTGAGCTCGCGGCAGAGGTACATCGCGACCTGGCGGGCGTTGACCAGGACCCGGCTGCGGGAATGGCCGCGCAGGTCCTCGAGGCTCACGCCGAAGTAGTCCGCGGTCGACACCATGATCTGGTCGGCGGTGATCTCGGGGCCGGCGCCGTCCGGCATGAAATCGCGCAGGACCTCTTCGGCCAGGGAGAGCTGGACGGCCGAGCGGGTGAGGCTGGCGAACGCGGTCACCCGGATGAGGGCGCCCTCGAGCTCGCGGATCGAGTTGGAGACCCGCGACGCGATGAACTCCAGCACGTCGTCGGGCGCATACATCCGCTCCTGGGCGGCCTTCTTCTGGAGGATCGCGATACGCGTCTCCAGGTCGGGCGGCTGGATGTCGGCGAGCAGGCCCCACTCGAACCGGGTGCGCATGCGGTCTTCCAGCGTGGCCAGCTGGCGCGGCGAGCGGTCCGAGCTGATCACGATCTGCTTGTTGGCGTTGTGCAGCGTGTTGAAGGTGTGGAAGAACTCTTCCTGGGTGCGCTCGCGGTTCTCCAGGAACTGGATGTCGTCGATCAGCAGGATGTCGACGTCGCGGTAGCGCCGCTGGAACGCCTGGGTCTTGTCGTCCCGGAGGCTGTTGATGAAGTCGTTGGTGAACTCCTCGGTCGACACGTAACGCACCGCGCGCGCGTGCCCGAGGGTGGTGGCGTAATGGCCGATCGCGTGCAGCAGGTGGGTCTTGCCCAGCCCGGAACTGCCATAGATGAACAGCGGGTTGTACGCCTTCGCGGGGGACTCGGCGACGGCGACGGCGGCGGCGTGCGCGAAGCGGTTGGACGAGCCGATGACGAACGTCTCGAACATGTACTTCGGGTTGAGCCGGTTGCCGTCGTTGGTGCCGCGCGGGTTGCTCGACGGGCGGATGTCCATCGGGGCGCGGCCGGGGCCGTTGTCGCCGCGGGTGGGCAGCGCGTCCTCGATCAGGGTCGGCCGGTCGTCCGGGCGGCGCTGGTTGTCGCGCAGCTGGGCCGGGTCGGCGGCCATCCGGTGCGGGGGTGCCTCGTTCGGCTCGGGCGGCGGCTCGGGGGCGCGGCTCATCGGGCTGATCTGGGCCGGCGGCATCTGCGGCGGCGGCTGTAGCGTCGCCGGGGCGGCCGGCTCGGCGAACAGGGCTTCCTGCCCACCCCGGGCCGCGGGAACGTTGCGGTAGGAGGGCCGGCTTTCCGGGTACGCGTCGCGCGCGTACGCAGGGACCTCCGGCTGCCGCATCGGCTCCGGCATGGGCTCGGCGTAGTGCCGGGGCTGCGGCTCCTCGGCGACGGTCGACTCGACCGGGGTGCCGTAGACGGTGCCGGGCAGGCCGGTGCCGTCCTCCGGGGGTTTCACGGTGACGGCGACCTGGATCGGCCGGTTGAGCCGCCGGCTGAGCGCCTCGGTGATCGCCGGGCGCAGCCGAGACTCGATCACGTCACGGGTGAAGGCATCCGGCACGGCCAGCAGCGCGGTGTCCTCGACGATGGCGCGCAGCTTGGTCAGCTGCAGGTAGGCGCGCTGCTGAGGAGACGAGATCTCGTCGGCAAGCTCCTCCAGCGTCGCCTTCCACACATCCGCCAGGTCGACCTGATCGGCCACCGCCGCGCCACCCCCATCGCCACCGACCCCCGGTGGACCTTGTCCGGCTTACCGTCTCTGCCTCGCCGTCGCCCAGCACCACATTTAACGTGCTGAACACGCTTGGCGCCACCGGTTGTCCACAGGTTATCCACAACCTGTGCACTTGCCGATGGTGGCTCCCCGGCCGGACGGTCGGCAGACTTACCGGAGCCTGAAACGGCGCGGTTTCGACAGGCTCACCGTGCCGAACGATTCACCTGCTTGTCCGGTTTTGGTCCGGTGCGTCGTGGTATGCACAGAGCAGTGATGACCAGCAAACGGGCACGCTAACAGCGAGGTCGCCGAAGCTACAACTGTCCCACCGGTCGACAAGCACGGAAGAGCGCGAAAAGATTCACTACCCGCGCAGAAAGACCTGTGACCCGCCTACGTTATAGTTGACCTGCATCGCTGCCCTGCGTAGGGTCGAGCGGTTGCTCCGCCGCGTTCTGATAAAGTGGCGTCTTGCAGCCTGATGCCCCTGGACGTTGTCCTCCGACGTTGCCCCCGCAGACGTCGTATTGAAGACGGAGTTTTGACGTGAGCAAGCGCACCTACCAGCCGAACAACCGCCGGCGTGCCAAGACCCACGGCTTCCGGCTGCGGATGCGCACCCGTGCCGGCCGTGCCATCCTCGCCGGCCGCCGTTCCAAGGGCCGCGCCAAGCTGTCGGCCTGAGCCGACCGCTTGCGGGCCGGAATGCCCAGGTAGTCGTGCTGGCCGCGGCGCAGCGCATGCGGCGTAGCGCCGACTTCGCCGCCACGATTCGTGGTGGCCGGCGAGCCGGCCGGGGCACGATGGTCGTTCATCTGCTTCTCGACGAGCCGGCGCCTGCCTCCACGGCACGCGCCGGCTTCGTCGTGTCCAAGGCCGTGGGCAACGCCGTGGTGCGCAACAAGGTCCGCCGCCGGCTCCGTCACCTGGTCAGGCCGCTGCTCGGCGACCTGCCGGACGGGTCGTCGCTGGTGGTCAGGGCCCTGCCGGCGGCCGCGTCAGCTTCGTTCGCCGGGCTGGCTGCTGATCTTGAAGCGGCCCTGGCGGCGGCCCGGCGACCCCGGCGGCAGCGATGAGGGTGGTCGCCCGGATGCTGATCGCGATGGTCGTCGCGTACCGTCGTTATGTGAGCCCGGTGCTGCCGGCCCGCTGTCGGTTCTACCCATCGTGCAGCGCGTACTCCCTGGAGGCGTTGCAGAAACACGGTGCGATCCGAGGGACGGGACTGACGATCTGGCGGCTCCTGCGCTGCCACCCCTTCCACCCTGGCGGGTACGACCCGGTGCCTGACTCGATCCGTCACCGCCCTGCCGATGTGACTGGAGCCTGAATTGAGCCTCGACTGGATCTACTACGCCATTTCGTGGATCCTCCTGCGCTGGCACGCCTTGTGGAGCGCCATCGGGTTGGACGGCAAGTTCCTCGGGACCAACTGGTCCTGGGTGCTCGCGATCGTCTTCCTGGTGGTTACGGTCCGGGTCATCCTCTTCCCGGTCTTCGTCAAGCAGATCAAGAGCCAGCGGGCCATGCAGGCGCTGCAGCCGAAGGTCAAGGCCCTCCAGGAGAAGCACAAGGGTGACCGCGAGACGCTCCAGAAAGAGATGATGGAGCTCTACAAGACGGAGAAGGCGAACCCGCTCATGGGCTGCCTTCCGATGTTCTTGCAGATCCCGGTCTTCCTCGGCCTGTTCCACACGCTGCGCCGGCTCAACCCGCACAACCAGCTGACCACGCTGTACGGGTGGACCGCCCAGCAGTTCTCCGACGCCACCCACGCCACGCTGTTCACCGCGCCGCTGGCCTCGAAGTTCGGCTCGACCGCGGTCGAGGTCCAGGAGCTGGGCGCCAACAGCACGACGGTGAAGGTCGTCGCCGGCATCCTGGTCCTGGTCATGATGGCCACCACGTACGCGACCAGCCGGCAGATGATCCTCAAGACCGGCTGGGCGGAGGACCCGCAGCAGAAGATGATCCAGCGCCTGATGCTCTACGGCATCCCGCTGTCGCTGCTCGTCTCCGGCTCGCTGTTCCCGATCGGTGTGATCATCTACTGGGTCACGAACAACGGCTTCACGCTGGCGCAGCAGCAGTGGGTGCTCCGCAAGTTCCCGCCGCCGCAGATGGCCGGCAAGAAGAGTGCCGCTTCGTCGGCCAAGCCGGCCGCCAGCACCCCGGCCAAGAAGTCCGGCGACGCGCCGAAGAACCCGGTGCAGCCCGGCCGCACCGGTGGGCTGTTCGGCCGCAACAAGGCCCAGGCCGAGCCGGAGACCCCGGTCGCCGACACCTCGAAGAAGCTGGCCCCGCGGCCCGGTGTCAAACCGGTGAATCCGAAGAAGGGCGCCCGACCGGCGAGCAAACCCAAGGGATGATCGCGGCTCGGGCGTCGTACGACGCCCGAGCGCTCCCCTTGCACAACGACCTGCCCGCGGGTGCCGCCGCGGGGAACCTTTGAGTACGGAGATGAGACCGTGACCGACACCAGCACGCCCGACTCCACGGTCTCCGCCGCGACGTCGACCGAGGCTCCGGCCCCGGACGAGACGGCCGAGGAGACCAAGAAGTCGGAGACTGTCACCTCCGAGAGTGACCTGTTCCGGCAGAGTGAGATAGCCGCCGACTACGTCGAGGGTCTGCTGGACATCCTCGACTACGACGGCGACATCGACGAACTCGTGTCGGCCGGGCGCCCGATGGTCGAGGTGGTCGGCGGCCGGCTGCAGCCGCTCGTCGGCCAGCGCGGCGCCACGCTGGAGGCGCTGCAGGAACTCACCCGACTGGCGATCTTCCGCGCCACCGGGTCGCCGAGCCGGCTGCTGCTGGACATCGGCGGGTACCGCGCGGCGCGCCGTAAGGAACTGGCCGCGGTGGCCCGCAACGCCGTGGAGAAGGTGAAGGAGCACGGCGACCCGGTGCGCCTGGAGCCGATGTCGGCGTTCGAGCGCAAGTGCGTGCACGACGTGGTCAACGCGATCCCGGGCGTGCAGAGCGAGTCGGAGGGCGTGGAGCCCAACCGGCGGATCGTGGTGCGGGCGGCGGACTGAGGATGGGTGAGCCGCGCTTCGGCGCGGGTGAGAGCGGCCCGGGCGAGTCGTCGTCCGGGCCGTCGTCTTTCCCGGGCCGGTCTTCTGGTGGGCGGGGGCCTCGGCGGCCTATCGCGTTTCCTGGTCGGTCGTCGGCTGTGCCGTTGGGTCGGCCTTCTGGGCCGGTTGATGCTTCTGGGCCGGTTGATGCTACGGGGCCGGTTGATGCTACGGGGCCGGTTGGTGCTTCGGGACCGGTTGGTGGGGAGCCTCCGGCCGACATCGCGGCGGTGGCTGCGCGGGTCTTCGGGGAGCGGCTGGAGTTGGCTGTCTCGTACGCGCGGCTGCTGATCACCGAGGGAGTGGTGCGCGGATTGATCGGGCCGCGGGAGGCGCCGCGGATCTGGGAGCGGCACCTGGTGAATTGTGCCGTTATGTCCGAGATCATCCATATCGGCGCTTCGGTGGTTGACGTGGGGTCTGGAGCCGGTTTGCCCGGTATCGTGCTGGCAGTGGCCCGGCCGGATCTCAGCATCACCCTGGTCGAGCCGCTGGCACGACGAACCGCATTCCTGTCGGAGGCGGTGACCGCCCTCGGCCTCGAGTCGACCGTCACGGTCGTCCGGGGTCGCGCCGAGGACGTCGTCGACGGGCCCCCCGCCGGCGCCGACGTCGTCACGGCTCGGGCCGTCGCTCCGCTCGACCGGCTGGCCGGGTGGTGCCTGCCGCTTGCTCGTACGGGTGGGCGGCTGCTCGCGCTCAAGGGCAGCTCGGCCGCCGAGGAGGTCGATGCGCACCGGGACGTGATCGCCTCGCTCGGCGGTGGTGCACCGGTGATCCGGCTCTGCGGGGCCGGGATCATCGACCCGCCGACGACGGTGGTGGAGATCGTCAAGGAGCGGGACGTCGTGCCGCAGGGGCCGAAGCCGTCGGGGAAGGCGGCGGCTCGGGGGCGCGGCGGTGCGGGCGGTAGGGCCGGCGGGCGCGACTCCGGGCGAGGGAGATCGCGGAGGGGATAGATGGCCAAGCGGGGCGTCCGGAAACGAAACGTCAAGAACCGACGTCCCGACAAGGCCAGGGTGGTTCCGCCCGATGGAGTCGCGGCGGCCCCTGGTGCTGGTGTCCCGGCCGTCCCGGCGCAGGGCGGGTCGGCCGCCATTGCTGTGGACAATGCCGAGGCTGTGGACAGCCGGGCTCACCGTAGTTCCCCGGTCGAGAGAGTGGAGCTCCTGGATCCGGAGCAGGCCGGGGTCGGCGGGCTTGCGGGCGGGGAGGCTTCATTGCGTACGGCGGAAAAGGTCGCCAAGAGTGAGTCGCGGCACCCTGCGGGCCGCGTCGGTGAAGCTACGGGGTTTTTGGGGTCGTTTGACGGGGAATCGTGGTCGGGAGGACCGGGTGCCACGGCGGCGGCATTGAGGCTGGTGCCGGGCGTGATGGTCTTTGCGGCGGCCGAGGTGGATGATCTGTCTACGTTGCACTCGCCTCAACAGGCGGACGGCCGTGGCGAGGCTCGCCCGACGGCCGTAGGCTGGCCGGGCGTCGATAGTGTGGACCGGTCTTCTTCCTCCGGAACGCACGTGTCGCCTACCGACCCGTTCCTCACCAACAGGGATAAAACGGTGCATGAGTTCGGTGTTTCACGTGAAACCGAGTCGCCTCTCGGCCCGATAGGGTCCTCGGGAATCGGCGTCGGCGGCCCCATTGGCGCGTACACCCTGGATCAGGGCGTGCCATCGCCTCGCGCGGGCAGCGGCTACGCGCCGCGCGCGGCCTCCGGGCAGGTCTACGGGACGCCGACGCCGCCACCCGGGCCCGAGGAGCCGCGCCTTCCCGCGCCGCGCTCCGGACCGCCCGCTGTAGCCTCCTCGCCGGTGCCGGTTTCGTCATCGCCCGCCCCCAGCTCGGGAACTCCGGTGGTGCCGGTGGAGTCGGTGGAGCCGTCTTTTGGGCCGGCGAGCACCTCGTTCGGTGCTGACGAGCATGTTTCACGTGAAACGCCGAGCCAGGATGAAGAAGATCCCCCGCTAGCCATGGAAGCGTTGCGAGCTGTGCAGATCCTCAACCCGAGCGGCGAAATCACCATGCCGCGTCCGGATCACCCGAGGGTGCTCTGCGTCGCGAACCAGAAGGGCGGAGTCGGTAAGACGACCACGACGGTGAACCTTGCGGTCGCCCTAGCGCTGCATGGCAACCGTGTGCTCGTTGTCGACCTTGACCCGCAGGGCAACGCCTCCACCGGCCTCAACGTGCCCCATCACGCCGGCGTACCGGACGTCTACGACTGCCTGATCGACAACGTGCCGTTGTCCGAGGTTGCGCAGCCGGTGGAGGGCATTCCGAACCTGTTCTGCGTGCCGGCCACGATCGACCTGGCCGGTGCCGAGATCGAGCTCGTCTCCGTGGTGGCGCGTGAGTCCCGGCTGGCCCGGGCGATCGCCGCGCACCCGGAGAAGTTCGACTACGTCTTCATCGACTGTCCGCCGTCGCTTGGCCTGCTCACGGTCAACGCGCTGTGCGCGGCGCAGGAGGTGCTGATCCCGATTCAGTGCGAGTACTACGCGCTGGAGGGACTCAACCAGCTGATCAACAACATCAACCTGGTACGGCAGCACCTCAACCCGACGCTGGACGTCTCCACGATCCTGTTGACCATGTACGACCGGCGTACGCGACTGGCCGACGCGGTCGAGCAGGACGTGCGCAACCACTTCGGGAACAAGGTGCTGAACGCCGTCATCCCGCGGAACGTGCGGGTGTCGGAGGCTCCGAGCTACGGACAATCCGTGATGACCTACGATCCGGGTTCGAGAGGCGCGACCAGCTACTTCGAGGCCGCCCTGGAGATCGCGATGCGTGGCGTCAACACGGGAGGCACGGCATGAAGAACCGTCCACGGGGCGGCCTGGGCCGCGGCCTGGGCGCGCTGATCCCGACGGCTCCCGCCGTTGACCCTTCTCCCCCGGTGGCGCCGATGCCGACGCCCCCGCCTCTCGAGACGCCGGTTCCGCCGGTCGCCGACGATCAGCTTGCGCCGGTTCCGGGTGCGCGCTTTGCCGAGCTGCCGGTCACCTCGATCGTGCCGAACGCGAAGCAGCCGCGGCACGTCTTCGACGAGGAGGCGCTCGAGGAGCTGAAGACCTCGATCCAGGAGGTCGGCTTTCTCCAGCCCATCGTCGTACGCGACATCGGCGACGGGCATTACGAACTCGTCATGGGCGAGCGGCGGTGGCGGGCCGCGCAGGCGGTCGGCAAGGAGTCGATTCCCGCGATCGTCCGGGACACCCGCGACGACGCGATGCTCCGGGACGCGCTGCTCGAGAACATCCACCGTGCCAACCTGAACCCGCTCGAAGAGGCGGCCGCCTATCAGCAGCTGCTCGAGGAGTTCGGGGCTACGCACGAGGAGCTCGCCAAGCGGATCGGGCGAAGCCGGCCCCAGATTTCCAATACGATCCGGTTGCTGAACTTGCCGCCGCAGGTGCAGCAGAGGGTCGCGGCGGGGGTGCTGTCTGCCGGGCATGCTCGGGCGTTGTTGGGGCTCGAGGACGGCGACGCGCAGATCGACCTCGCCAAGCGGATCGTGGCCGAAGGGCTGTCGGTTCGGTCGACCGAGGAGATCGTGTCGTTGGCCTTCGCGGACGGGTCGCCGGCGAAGAAGGCGGCGCCTGCCCGGCGGGCGAAGGTGCACGCGCCGGCTCTCAACGAGCTGGCCGACCGGTTGTCCGATCGGTTCGACACCCGAGTGAAGGTCGACATCGGCCGGAACAAGGGCAAGATCACCATCGAGTTCGCGACGGTGGATGATCTCGAGCGGATCGTCGGGATGATTGGGGTGGAGGACGAAGGGTCGTCTTCCGCAGGGTCTTCGGAGTGAGTTTGGCTCGCTAGGGGTTAGTCGAAGGCACGTGATTCGTCACGTGCCTTTCTTGTTGCCTCTGGGTTGGGTGGCGGGGGGTTTTGTGGGGGTTTGGTTTGTCGCAAACGGCAGAATCTGGCCATCCTGAAATCCCAGGAGAATGGCTCTGACAGAACCAAGACGGACACCAGTCCCCGGTTCACCTTGATCTTCATTTTTGCCTCGTCGTCTCGACGAAGATTTGTTGGAACGCAGGTACCATAAGTGGCTTGGCTAGGCGCGCTTTTCTCCGACGGTCTCGCGTCCCCCTGGCCCCTTGGGCAATGCGGCGACCAAGCGGAACGGCGTCTTGGACGTCGAGTCGCGCGGTCCGGGTGTGTCCCGGTGCCCTTGAGGCTGACAGTGCGCCCGGCTTGGTTGGGCGCTGGCGAGCCGAGCGCCGTTGGTTCAGATGTGCTCGCTGTACGGAGCTCGACCAGGTTGGTGCGCCGTTTGCATGTTGGCAAGTGCAGCACGGAAGGTGCTCCGCTTTCTCATCGGCCGATTCGGCGGATCCGATCTCGATACTGCCGCCCTCGTCGGATGGACTCACGCCGCGTCCCGCGGTTGCCGCACTGGTCCGTAGAGAGCAATGGGTTACTAGCGTCTTTGTTTGACTGCCTCGTGCAGGGGTGTCCCGTACGCGTTGTTCGGCACTCACGCCGCGCCGGCCTGACACTCCTCGGCGGGGCTGAATGACTTGAGCGTCGTTGGCCGGTCGCCGCCTCAACTCGGTGGCGCCCGATCTGATGTGCGTGGCGAGCTCGGTGTTTCACGTGAAACATCAGGCCTCCCGACGTTCCCCCGCCGGGCATCCTCAGGCGCGAGCCTAACGGCACAGCGGTACCTCCTCGCAGATCTTTCTCCCGTGTCCGTTCGACGAGTCCCGGTGCCACACCCGCCGTCTCTGCCGCCAGCCCACCGTGCCGCCGGGCGGGCAGCCGCTCTGCTTGCTGCTGGCCGCCTTGCCTGCCCTGCCCGCCCTGCCATTACGCCCCGCCTGGCCTGCCGCCGCCCTCTAGCTGCCACTGGGCCGCCGCACTGCCGTCCTTGCTGCTGCTGCGCCGCCGTGCTGCGGTGCGTGTCGCCGTGCCGTGCCGCCCTGCTGCGGTGCGTGTCGCCGTGCCGTGCCGCCCTGCTGCGGTGCGTGTCGCCGTGCCGTGTCGCAGCTGGACCCACCGCGCCGTTGCTGTCGCCAGCCTGCCGTTCCGCCCAACGGCCAGACCACCGTGTTGCCACTGTCCGCCTCTACTGACGCCAGTCTGCCGCACTCCCCGCCACCCCTGTCGCACTGCCCGCACTGCTGCAGCCGTGCCGCCCTCCTGCCTGGCGGCCGGCCGCTGTCGCCGACATGCTGCGATGCCCGCCCTTGCTGCTGACATGCTGGCCCCGCCTTGTCCCGCCGTGCTGCCCTGCCGCGCACTGTCCTGCTGCTGCGGACACCCATCCCAGGTGCTGCCCGGGACTGTGCCGCCTAGCGCACTACGCTGCGGGGAGCAACACGCCAGCTCGCCGCCGCATCGCGCCGCCAGGCAAGCGCCAGGCGGCGGGTTGGGCACGGCCACTGCATGGCAGGCGGCTCGACGGTGGGGCGGCAAGGTGACGTGTCCCGGGTGTAGCCGGCGCATGGCCTGTGGCCAGCCCGTGCAGCGGCCCACGGACTCTCATTCTCGCCGCTCATCATCGCTCTCCATGGCTGGGCAGAGCTGAGCCCGTCGTTGCCCCGTTTGGCCCCCGAGCCTGTCGCAGTCCGGCGAGGTGCCAAGCGAACCGTTTCACGTGAAACCTCGTCCTCGGCTAGCGAATCCCAAAATCATCTGCAGCCTTCGCGGCCAACTGACGACGCCGCTCGCTCCCGGGTCGCCGCGTGCCTCTCAGGTCGCCGTGTGCCTCTCAAGAGTCGCGACTCCGGCCACTCGACCGAGGCTCCTTTAGCCGGCGGGCGGCCCTGCCTCCGAAACAGGTGCGCTGGACGTTTGGAGTCCTGGTCCTCACTTGAGGCTCCTGTTTCACGTGAAACATCGTGAAGCCCAACCAAAGCGACCGGCCGCACGGGGCTCTCCGAGCACGAGCTCAGTTGAGCCCTTGCCGACGGCGTCCTGTGGGAGGAATCGGCGAGCCGTCCGCCAGCATCGAGGCGACGTGCCTTGCCACAGACTTCATTCCGTCGGTCCAGGGGGCTTGGCCCGATGCTGAGGCCCAAGCCGCAGCAACACTTCAGCGGATCGAGAGGACTGCTATGACAGCCAGCTACAACTGCGGCGCCGGCGGGACCCGGTTAGCGGAGGCGGCGGATCGGGTCGAGATGCCAACCGTGCATGGGCGGCCCATCGCAGCCCACCAAGCACCGCTGTGAAAGTCGGGATGGCGGCACCTTCCGCCGGAGGGAGCCGGGAGCCGGGAGCCGGGAGCCGGGAGCCGGGAGCCGGGAGCCGGGAGCCGGGAGCCGGGAGCCGGTTTCACGTGAAACAAGGGCGCCTTCGCCGTGTCGTGTTCAGCTTGGCGGCAGCCTTCGCATGGCGAGGTACCGGTCGCTGGATCTGACGGCGGCGGGGGTGAGGCCGGTCGTTGGGCGTCGGTTGCGGCCGGTGTTGCAGCCACGGACTGTCGTTCGAAGAGTCGGGATGGCTCGAGCGCGGGACATGACCGGCCGGCCGTAGATCGGGATGTCAAGAGGGCGGTTGCGCACCTGTCGAGGGGTCGGCGCCGACTGGACGGGCAGCGGTGCCTTGGATGTCGTTGGCGGGAGGAGGCTGCGCGGTCGGTTGCAGCAAGCAGTAGGGATGCGGGTAGTGAAGCACGCTGCGGCAGGAAGACCGTGGGCGGCCGGAGGGAGGGCGCCGTGCGTGGACCCGGGCGGCGCTGTGGCTCAGCCACGCGGCGGCGCGGTCGGGCGGCTCGGCTGTGCGGCTGGGGTGGCCTGTTCCAGCCGACAACCTTCGGGGAGCTGTGGCGGGGATATCCGCTCACGCTCAAATTCCGCCTCGCGATGTTGAGGCAGGCACAAGTAGCAACCGGGAGGTGGAGGGCGCCACGTGGCAACAGGCCGGAGAGCCGTAGCGGTGCACCCGGCCGCTGCGGGCGAGGGGTCTGACGCGGCGGGGGCGGGAGCTGCACGCCCGCGGTGCACCCGGCTGCTGGGGGCGAGGGTCTGACGCGGCGGTGGGCCGGCAGCTGCACGCCCGCGGTGCACCCGGCTGCTGGGGGGCGAGGGTCTGACGCGGCGGTGGCCGGGAACTGCACGCCCGGTGCCCCGCCACCGTCCCGGCGTGCGGGGTGCTAGCCGGACGGGGGCGGCGACCGACGGCACCCGGTATCGAGGCGGTGGAACGTGAATGTGAGGGAGCCTCCGGGGCCGGGCAAGGAGTGCTGGCTGCGGGTCGGGCGAGTTATCCACAGGGTGTGGGTAACGGCTGTTGAGAAACGGCGGCGGGCGGTTTCACGTGAAACGTGGTTGATGTGGGGGCGGGGTTCCACGGCTTCATCCACAGGGGGTGCAACGCTGCGACGTCGTGTTTCACGTGAAACGGGGCGGGCTGTGGATAACTTCTGTGGATAACTATGGGGGTCGCGGGGTGCCGACGGAGGGTGAGGGGTATTGATGGCGATCTCGGTGATCGGACGGCTGACGCTCGGTTACCGCGCCGGCCGAAAATTGACCCAGGACAGGCGCACTGGCCTGGGCTAAAGTCACGCCGTGCCCGACAACACCGCGCCCCTGCCCGACTTCACGCGCTGGCCCTCTTTCCCGTTCGAGGGCGAGATGCGGGTCAAACCGCTGGCCGCCCCCGTGGAGCTCGAGCCGCCGCGGAACGGTGAGGATGCGGCGGACTGCGTGGCATGCAATACCCCTGATGACGCGTACATCTGGATCAGCGAGCGATGGCGCGTCCGGGCCATGGACCGGCCCACGGGGCTACCGATGGTCCTCATCCTCGAGTGCCGATCGCACCTCGATCTCGGCGATCTGCCCAACCTGCTCGCCGCCGAGCTCGGTGTCATGACGGTCCGGCTCGAGCGCGCCATCCGGTCGCTCGACGGCGTCGCGCGGGTTCATGTCAACCGATGGGGTGACGGCTCCGCGCATTTGCATCTGTGGTTCCTGGCCCGGCCGTACGGCCGGCTCCAGCTGCGCGGCACGTTCCTCTCGCTCTGGGACGACATCCTCCCGGTGATCCCTGAGCCTCAGTGGCGCGAGAACCTGGCACTCGTCGCCGCGTGGCTCGCCGAGTTCGGCGGCGAGGCGATCGCCGAGCCGCCGCACATCCAGTGGGAAGCGCCCTCCACGATCACCTACAGCCCGTCCGCGACGAACGACACCGACGACCGCCGCCCCGCGACCCTGGGCGACGTTCAGGCCCAGGCCGAAGCCAAAGACGTTCAGGCCCAGACCGAAGCCAAAGACGCTCAGGCCCAGACCGAAGCCAAGATCGAAACCAAGACGGAGCCGGCGCCGACGGTCGCATCCGAGAACGGAATGCTGGACGACGTCCCCACCGCACCCACGCGGGCGACCACGTAGGTCAGCGCAACGCACCCACAGCGAAGCAAGGATCAAAACCACGCGGCGCGGTGCCGGATCTGACCGACCGCGGAGTGGCGGCCAGCGCGAGACGCCGTCGACAGTCGAGGCCGAGCACCGACCTAACCCCGCGCGGCCGCCCGCTCGATCAATGTAGCCAGGACGCGCCCCAGCGAAAGCCCAGCCGCCTGCACCGCGAGCGGCAGCAACGACGTCTCGGTCAGCCCCGGTGACACGTTCGTCCCGAGCACCTGCGGTGACCCGTCCTCCGTGACGATCAAGTCCACTCGAGACATATCCCGCAGCCCGAGGGTCTTGTGGGCGGCGAGCGACACCTCTATCACCCGTGCGGTCGTCTTCTCGTCGAGCCGGGCTGGCGCATGCCACGTCGTCAACCCGGCGGTGTAGCGGGCCGCGTAGTCGTAGACCCCGTCCCGGGGCACGATCTCGACGGGCGGCAGCGCCTGCGGGCCGGAGCCGAGATCCACAATCGACACGGCGATGTTCTTGCCGGGCACGTACTTCTCGACCAGCGCGGTCGTGTAGTACGCGAAACAGCCCACCATCGCGGCCGGCAGGTCGGCCTCCTCGCGGACCACCGCGGCGCCCAGGCCGGAACCGCCCTGCGCCGGCTTGATCATCAGCGGCAGGCCGAGCCGGTCGACGATCCGGTCCAGCACCGCGACCGCGCCCAGTTCGGAGAACCGGTCGTGCGGCAGCGCCACCCACTCCGGCGTCGGGATGCCGGCCTCGCTCAGCATCGCTTTCGCCGACGGCTTGTCCCAGGCCACCCGGGACGCGTGCGCGTCAGGACCCACGTACGGCACGCCGCACAGATCGAGGACGCCCCGCAGCGAGCCGTCCTCACCGGTGGCACCGTGCAGCGCGATCAACACCGCGTCGGGCGGATCCTCCTGCAGGGCCGGCAGCAGCGCGACGTCCGAGTCGTGCAGTTCGGCCTGCACGCCCACGTCGCGGAGCGCGTCGAGCACCCGACGGCCGGAACGCAGCGAGACATCCCTCTCGTAGGAGAGGCCACCGGCCAGAACCATCACGCGCACATCGTCACCTGAAGCCATAGAACGGATCATGCCAAGTCGGGGCCAGGGGCGTCGGCGGTGGCCGCGCCGCGCCGGCGGTGGTGGTGGATCGCCGAGCCCGGGCCGAACACGGCTCGCATCGCGAGCTCCTGCTCCATCACGCCGGAGAGCCGGCGCACGCCCTCTCGCAGGCGCTCGGGCGCCGCGTACGCAAAATTGAGTCGCATGTTGCTCGTGCCGGTGCCGTCGGCGTAGAAGCCGGTGCCGGGCACATACGCCACCCGCGCCGCGATCGCGCGCGGCATCATCGCCTTGGAGTCGAGGCCCTCCGGGATGGTCACCCAGGTGAACAGGCCGCCGGTCGGGTTGGTCCAGGTCGTGCCGGCAGGCATCAGGTCGCGCAGGGCGGCGAGCAGCACGTCCCGGCGCTCGCGGTAGATCTCGCGGTACGACTTGATCTGCTCGCGCCACGGCATCGTCGTCAGGTACTGCGTCACCGCGCCCTGCGCGAACGTGCTCGGACACAGCACGTTCGCCTCGCTCATCATCACGAGTTTCTCCCGCACCGCGTGTGGCGCGAGAATCCAGCCGACCCGCAGCCCCGGCGCGAAAGTCTTGGAGAAGGTGCTGACGTAGAAGACCCCATCGCGCCGGCGCGCACGCAACGGCACCGGGACATCGCCTTCAAAAGACAGCATGCCGTACGGGTCGTCCTCCACCACCAGCAACCCGGCGCGCTCACAGATCTCGAGCACCTGTTCCCGCCGCTCCTCGGTCAGCGTCACGCCGGCCGGGTTCTGGAAGGTGGGGATGGTGTACAGGAATTTCGCCCGGCGGCCGGAGCGCGCCACCGCGGCGATCGCCTCCTCGAGCGCGGCCGGGATCAGCCCCTCGTCGTCCATCGGGACGTGGTGGACCTGGGCCTGGGCGGCCTGGAAGACGCCGAGCGCGCCGACGTAGCTGGGGCCCTCGGCGAGCACCACGTCGCCCGGGTCGAGGAAGAGGCGGGCGAGCAGGTCGAGCGCCTGCTGGCCGCCGACGGTGACCACCACGTCGTCGGGGGAGGCGCCGCGGATGCCGGAGAGCGCCATCACCTCGCAGATGCGCTCGCGCAGCTCGACCGTGCCCTGGCCGATGCCGTACTGCAGGCTCACCGTGCCCTGCTCGGCGGCGAGGCTGCCGAGCATCTCGCCGACGGCGTCCAGCGGGAGGGCGGCAATGTACGGGGAGCCGCCGGCAAGCGACACCACCTCGGGACGGCTGGCGACGGAGAACAGGGCGCGGATCTCGGAGGTGGACATCCCGCGCACGCGTCTCGCGTACACATCGGTGTAGTCGTCCTGGGTGGTGCCGGTCATCTGTGCCCTCCTTAGGCAGGCCGGGACCCCAAATGTTAGTCGGCGCCCACGCCGTAGGCCCTCGGTTAACCGGGTGGATGCCCGACCTGGTCCCGTTCATGGATTTTGCGGCGTAGGATCCTGCCCGGGTGGTGGGGGCCTGGCGCATCCACGCGGCCGTGGCCCAGGAGGGGGATGGCAGTGTCGCGACGCCTGGTCAATCTCACGCTGGACACCCTCGAGGACCTGCCTCGCCCGTGCCGGCAGTGCGTCTACTGGGAGCTCGACCCGGTCGCCGCCGAGCGGGCCTGCGCCTCCGGCGACCCGGGCCTGGAAAAAGAGGCGTGGGTGTCGCAGACGCTGCTGGAGTGGGGCTCCTGCGGCAAGCTCGCGTACGTGGACGGCATGCCCGCCGGTTTCGTCATGTACGCGCCGCCCGCCTACGTCCCCCGGTCGATGGCCTTTCCCACGTCCCCGGTGAGCGCCGACGCCGCGCTGCTGATGACCGCGCACGTGGTGGCCTCGTTCGCCGGCGGCGGCCTGGGCCGCATGCTGGTGCAGGGCGTGGCCCGCGACCTGACCAAGCGTGGAGTGAAGGCGATCGAGGCGTTCGGCGACGCCAAGTTCGGCGAGGCCGACGACGACAAGCAGAGGGGCTGCGTCGCGCCGGTCGATTTCTTCCTCTCCGTCGGCTTTAAGACCGTGCGTCCGCATCCGCGCTATCCGCGACTGCGGCTGGAGCTGCGGACGGCCCTGTCCTGGAAGTCCGACGTCGAGTATGCGCTGGAGAAGCTCCTCGGCTCGATGAGCCCGGAGACGCTGCTGCGACCGGTGCGACCCGCGACGGCTACGCGGAGCGTGGAGAACTGAGCGCCACCCTCAGCTGCCGTACGTCGATCGAGCCGGTCGGCACGTCGATCTCGACCGGGTAGTACATGCGCTGCACCGCGGCCAGGATCGCCTCGACGATCTGCTCCCGGAAGAGCGGGTTCACCAGGCGGTCCCGGTCGGTGGGCGACGTCAGGTAACCCAGGTCGACGCGTACGGCCGGCATCTGGGTCAACCGCAGCAGCTCCCAGGTCTTGGCGTGGATGCGGCAGTCCCGCATCCCGGTGCGCACGACGATCTCGCGCTGTACCAGGTTGGCCAGCCGCTCGCCGACCGTGGAGCTCAGCCCGTTCCCGGTGCCGTAGTGGTACGTCGCGACGCCGTGCGCGTCCTCGTTCTCGTGGCCGTCCAGGTGCAGCGAGATCAGCAGGTCGGCGCCCAGGCTGTTGGCCAGCGTGGCCCGCTCGGCGCCGCTCATCGGCTGGGCCGGCTGCGGCCCTCGGGTCAGGTGCACCCGCATGCCGGCCGCGGCGAGCCGGCCCTCGAGCCGGGCGGCAAGATCGAAGACCAGGTCGGCCTCGGTCCAGCGGAGCGGGCCCTCGGGCACCACCACGCCCAGGTCGTCGCCGCCGCCGTGACCCGGGTCGATCACGATGGTCTTGCCCATCAGGTTGGTGCCGGCCTGGCGGAACGCCTCGGCCTCGCGCAGCCACTGCGGGCGGCCGCCGACGACCTTGCGGCCGAGCCGGCGCAGCGCCTTCATGGTGTTGGGCCCGCACGTCCCGTCGGGGGTCAGGCCGACCTCGCGCTGGAACTGGGCGACCGCGCGGGCGGTGCGCTGGCCGTAGATCGAGTCGGCGCGGCCGGTGTCGTACCCCATCTCCAGCAGGCGTTCCTGCAGCGCCCGGACGTCCTCGCCGACCAGCGGGTTGGTCACCGAGTGGTACAGCGTGCGGGCGCCGAGCCGCCAGCGGGCCGCGTCCAGCGCGCTCCAGGTCTCGTCGCCGACCAGCCCGTCCACGCCGATGCCACGGCTCTGCTGGAACGCTCGGACCGCCGTGTCGGTGGCATCGTCGAAGACGTCCGAGGGGGTGTCCAGCAGGTCCAGGCCGACCAGGATGGATCTGATCTCGGCCACGGCCGGGCCGCTGTCTCCACGTCGGATGGAACGCACGCCGGAACTCCCTTGCATGGGTCCGAGGGAAATGAGAACGACTTCGCAGCGTACTCCCCAACCGCCGGGCCCACCCGGCGGCGCAATCCGCCCGGGGGACGGCGACGCCCCGCATCCGACGGGATGCGGGGCGTGACTAACGGATCAGAGAGCCGACTCGATGAAGTTGACCAGGGCGCTCTTCGGCTTGGCGCCGGTGACCGAATTGACCGGTTCGCCGCCCTTGAAGATGGTCAGCGTGGGGACCGACATCACCCGGTACGCGCGGGTCGTCTCGGGGTTCTCGTCGATGTTGATGCTGACGATCTCCACCTTGTCGCCCATCTCCTTGGCGATCTCGCTGAGCAGCGGGTCGACCTTCTTGCAGGGCATGCACCACTCCGCCCAGAAGTCCACCAGCACCGGCTTGTCCGACTGCAGCACGTCACTGGTGAACGTGGCGTCGGTGACAGGCTTGCCTGCTCCCACGACGACCTCCCTTACAGCTCTACGAATGAGGCGATGAAACGCTCGGCGTCGAGCGCCGCGGCACAACCCGTGCCGGAGGCCGTGATGGCCTGACGATAGGTGTGGTCGACGAGGTCGCCGGCCGCGAACACGCCCGCGATGTTGGTGCGGGTCGACGGCGAGTCGACCTTCACGTAGCCCTCGTCGTCGAGCTCGACCTGGCCCTTGAACAGCTCGCTGCGCGGGTCGTGGCCGATCGCCACGAACACGCCGGTCACGTCGAGCACCTTGGTCGCGCCGGTCTTGACGTTCTTCAGCCGGACGCCGACGACCTTGCCGTCCTCACCGAGGATCTCCTCGACGACCGAGTCCCACTCGACCTTGATCTTCGGGTTGTTCAGCGCGCGGACCTGCATGACCTTGCTGGCCCGGAACGCGTCGCGGCGATGCACGATCGTGACGGTCTCGGCGAAGCGGGTGAGGAAGGTCGCCTCCTCCATCGCGGAGTCGCCGCCGCCGACCACCACGATGTGCTGGTTACGGAAGAAGAAGCCGTCACAGGTCGCACAGGAGGAGACACCGTGGCCGAGCAGCTCCTGCTCGCCGGGCACGCCGATCGGGCGCCACGCGGAACCGGTGGCGAGGATCACGGCGCGGGCGAAGTACTCCTGGTCGCCGACCCAGACGGTCTTGAGGCCCTCGGTGCCCGCCTCGGTGGGCTTGTCGGTCAGCTCGACGCGCGTGACGTCGTCGGTCAGGAATTCCGCGCCGAACTTCTCGGCCTGCGCGCGCATGGTGTCCATGAGCTCCGGGCCCATGATTCCGTCGCGGTGACCGGGGAAATTCTCCACCTCGGTGGTGGTCATCAGCGCGCCGCCGGACTGGACGCCCTCGATCACGAGCGGCTTGAGATTGGCCCGGGCCGCGTACAACGCCGCGGTGTAGCCGGACGGCCCCGAACCGATGATGATCAGATTGCGGACCTCGTCCACTGCCGACTCCCTGTCGTCAAATTCCGCCGGGTCAAGGCCCGGCGACACTGCACGCTAGAACGTCATGCTAGGCACACGCCATTCCCTCCGGGGCCGGGTCGTGGCCGACCTCACCGGGGGTGTCGCTCAGCGTACCGGCACCTTGTCCAGCGTGTCCGCGCCACCGTCGGGCGTGCCGCAGGCCGGGCCGCTCGCCCAGGCCCAGCTGCCGTTCGCGGCGGTGAAACGCACCACGATCGCGGGCTTTCCGTCGAACTTGGCGTAATCCACCGTCTCGGCCCTGAATTGACCGGCACCGTTCGCCTTGTCGATCTGGTCGAGGCACTGCTCAAGGGTGGCCGTCATGTTCAGCCACCGCGGCGCGCTGGCGGCCGCTGGCGCTGGCGCGGTCGCAGTCGAGGCGGCCATCGGCCGCGGGGCCAGCTCGGCCAGCGTCGCCCTCGTGTAGTTCGTGCCGCTGGTGAGCTGTTGCGGCGGCGCCGCGGCCTTTCCTTCGGCGGTATCGGACTGGCCGGCGTAGGCATCGCTGCGTGCCGAGCCGCTGAGCATGGGCTCCTGCCCTAGGTCCCGCTGCGCCCGCGCCGCACTGTCGGCGCTGCCCGACGAGCTGCTCGAGACGCCCTTCTCCTGTCCGGCGAGATAGTCAAGGCCAAATCCGACAAATGCCACCGTGCCCGCGGCGATGGCGATCGGAGTGACCCATCGCAACTTCCTCTTTTCCTGTACGGGTGGGGCATCGTTCCCGCGAACGAGGGTCAGCTGCGGCCTCGCGGCCGCCTCGGTCAACGCGGCCTCGAGCCGGTCCGCCACCTCCGCCGGCATCGGCTCGGGCTCGAACCGGCCCAGCTCGGCCACGACCGACGCCACGTCGCCGCTCAGCGACTCGTAGGCGGACCGCCACGCCGGGTCGTCGGCGATCAGGGTGGCGACCACGGACTCGTCGGGCGTGCCGTCCAGCGCGCCGCCGATGTAGTCGGCGAGCAGGTCGACGTCGACCCCGTGGAACTCGGCCCCGGTCACCTCTCGTCCCTCCCCTCGGCCGGCGCGGGTAGCGGCTGGCTCGCGCCTGGTCCGGATGGGACGGTCTGCGCGGCCTGCTGGTTCCCGCCGGCGGCGTGACCGGCATCTCCCGGCTTCGGCCCGGCACCGTTTCCCGGCTCGCCACGCAGGCCGGCCAGCGCCAGCGCCATCCGGGCACGGCCGCGCGCGCAGCGGCTCTTGATCGTGCCCTCGGCGACACCAAGGATCTCGGCGGCCTCGGCCACCGGGTAGCCCTGCACGTCGACGAGCACGATCGCGGCGCGCTGCTCGGCTGGCAGGTCGGCCAACGCCTGGCGTACGACCAGCTTGGTCTCGTGGTCCTCGGGCGGGGCGGCCGGCTCGGGCGCGGACGGGCGGTCGCTGTCGCGGTTGCCGTCCGGCAGCGGCACGGTCGGGTGCGCCTGCCGGCGGCGAATCCTGTCCAGGCAGGCATTCACCACGATGCGGTGCAGCCAGGTGGTCACCGCCGAGTCGCCGCGGAACTTGGCGGCATTGCGGTGCGCCGACAGCAGCGCGTCCTGCACCGCGTCGGCCGCCTCCTCGCGGTCGCCGATCGTGCGCAGCGCGACCGCCCACAGCCTGTCCCGGTGCCGGCGGAACAGCACGGCGAACGCCTGCGTGTCACCGTCGAGGTGCGCGCGCAGGAGGTCGGCGTCGGTCGGCCCCTCGGTCACGGGTGCAATCTAACCCCACGGGCGCCAGCCCTCGAGAATCAGTAGCCCTCTACCAAGATCTCGTTGACGCTGACCTTGTAGCCGCTGCCGTCGTCGTTCGGCGGCAGCTCGGTCAACCAGACCAGGATGTACTGGTACTTGGTGTTCGGATCGAAGACCGAGAAGACGCGGTTGGTGCCGCCGGCCTTCGGGTCCGCGTCCGGCTCGCCCAGCTTCTTGTACGAGTCGACGATCTTCTGGTCGCCCTGGCTGTTGTCGCCCGGGTCGGTGGTGCCGGCCCGGATGTCCATGCCCACGCCGGACGACGAGGTCTCGACCCGCACGTCGGCGAGGTTCCGCGGGGTGCCCAGATTGATCAGGACACCCATGCCGGCCTTCAGGTTGCCGAACTTCGGCTGATTGAAGGTGTGCGTGGTCCACGCCGTGTCCGGGTCGCCGTCGACGACGTTTTTCGCCTGGTTGGATTGGTCGCGGTCACCCTTCGGCGGGTCGACGATGCGGACCATGTCGGGGGTGAGCTTGATCTGCTGCGGATTTTTGGACGGGGCCTGCGAGTCGGTGCCCGCGCTGGCCGGGGCGCCGCCGGCGTTCGCCTCGGTAGTCTTGCTCGTGCTCGGGTTGCCTTGACTGGTGATCGCGCGGATGCCGAAGACCAGGCCGACGATCGCGATGACGACCAGCGCCGCCACCCCGATGATGATCTTCGAATTGTTCCGCGGCGGCTCGGCCGTGGCGTTGCCCTGGGTGAATCGCAGCGGACCGACGTCGTCGTAGTCGTCGTCGGCGGCGTCCAGCCGGGCCAGCTCGGCGGCGAGCGCGTCGGCCTCGGGGGCCGCGACCCGCTTGTCGAGCAGATCCATCGTCAGATCGTCGAGATAGGCCGGGACGCCCGCGCGGATCTGCCGCGGGGCGGCCGGGTTGCCCGAGCCGTCGCGGTTCGCGTCGGGGATCGCCGACCGGCCGACCTCGGCATGCGGCCAGTGGGCAGTCAGCGCGTAGTAAAGAAGGCCGCCGACGGCGCGAACGTCTTTCTCCGCGCTGTCGGCCGCGTCGGCCCGCGCGTCGGCGAGCACCACCCGGCCGTCGTCGGCGATCAGGGTGGTGCCGGGGTGCACGTTGCCGTGCACCATGCCGGTGGCGTGCACGGCAGCCAGCGCGTCGGCGATGGCGTGCGCGATCGTCGTGGACCGGGCCGGGTCGAGCGGACCATCCTGGGTGATCAGCTCGCGCAGCGACTCGCCGTCGACCCACTCGCGCACCACGTAGGCGCGGGTGCCCTCGTCGATCGCGTCGTAGACGCCGACCAGGTTGGGGTGGATCACGCGGCTCGCGTCGACCGCGGCCTGCAGCATCTCGGTGGCGGGGTCGCCGCCGGGATAGCGCAGCACCACCGCGACCGGACGACGGAGAACCACGTCGATGCCGCGCCAGACCTGACGGCCCGCGCTGTCGTCGTTGACGTGTTCCTCGAGCTGATAGCGCTCGGCCAGGATCTCACCGACGGCGGGGTTACCGCGGGTCATGACCGGCCCGTCCGCATCGGCCGCGGTCTCGTGGCCTTCGCCGACCTGGGTCACCCGTCCTCCCTCGGTGCTCCGCGCACGCTGGTGGCGCGCTGGGTGCAACTGACGACGTGCGCTGAGCACATGCCGACACTGACCATACCCGCCCACGCCAACCCTATGGCAGGTCGTCCCCCCGGCGCGGCACTCGGACATGCCCGTCCGAACGGACATTTCACCTTCCCGGAATGGGGGAGAAGCACCTGACCAGGGTCAGCGCCCGACTTTCCGGCGCACCATTCCGATCACTTGGTTGATCTCGGGGAGCCGGACGACGGCAGCCACCACGAGAAACGCGCCGAATCCGAGCACGCACTGCGCCGCCAACAGGAGTGCCGAGAGCACGAAGCTGTCGCTCACGTGCGGGCCGACGACCAGGTGGCCGATCTCGGCGACGGCGAGCGCGGCCAGGCTGCAGATCGCGGCCTTCGAGAAGAGGGTGAGAATTTCGCGCCCGCCGAGGCGCCCGATCCGGCGGCGCAGCAGCACGATCGACACCAGGCACCCGAACGTCCAGGAGATGCCCTGGGCGCCGGCGATGCCCAACACCACATGCTCGGTCTTCAGAATCTGGGCGAACACGACGGCGGCCAGGGCCCCGATGCCGGTCGAGAAAATCGCGATCAAGGCGGGCGTACGGGTGTCCTGCTGGGCGTAGAAGCCGCGCTGGAGCAATTGGAGCACCGCGAACGGGGTCAGGCCGACGGCGAAGACCCGCAGCACGTTCGCCATCACCGCCGCGTCGGCCGGAGTGGCGTGGCCATGCGCGAACAGCACGTAACAGATCTCGCTGGCCGCGCCGAACAGCAGCGCCACCGCGGGCAGCATCAGCGCCAGCGACAGCCGAAGTCCCTCGCGAAGTTCACCGGCGAGCCGGCTCAGCTTCCCCTCGGCGGCGCTCTGCGTCATCCGGGGCAGGATCGCCGTGATGATCGAGATCGCGACCACGGCGTACGGGAGCTGGAAGAAGGCGTACGCGTTCGTCCAGGGGGTGAGGCCGACGCCGGTCTTGCTGCCGGTCTCGGTCGCGTAGCGCGCGCCGGCCGCGTTGGCGAGGTTGGTGTAGACGACCAGCGCGATCTGCTGGGCCACCACGTAGAGCAGGGTCCAGCTGGCCATGCCCCACATCTGGGTCAGCTCGGCGCGCCGGAAGTCGAAGCGCGGCCGGAAGTTGAAGCCGAGCGCCCGCATCGACGGGATCAGGCCGAACGCCTGCGCGGCCACGCCGGCCGTCACGCCGATCGCGAGGAAACGGAGCTCCCCGTTGCTGATCGTCTCCGGCGTCAGCTTGTCACCGCGGGTGATGAACATGAAGACGCCGAGGATGGCGATCACGACGAAGTTGTTGAGGACCGGTGTCCACATCGGTGCGGCGAACCGGCCCCGCGAGTTCAGCGAGGCGCCGGCCACCGCGGCGAATCCGTAGAAGAAGACCTGCGGCAGGAAGAACAGCAGGAACAGCACCGCGATCCGGTGCTGCGCCGGGGTGAACTTGCTGCCGTACAGGTCGATGAGCGCCGGCGCGATCGACATCGCGGCCACGGTGATCAGGCCGAGCGCGCACAGCAGGATCGTGAAGAGCCGCTGCTCGAACTCCTCGCCGTACTTCTCCGACTTGTTGCGCGCGCGGATCAGCAGCGGGACGTGGGCCGCGGTCAGCACGCCGCCGAGCAGGATGTCGTACACGATGTTGGGGATCGTGTTGGCGGTGTTGAACGGGTCGGCCAGCAAGCCGGTGCCCAGGGCCGCGACCAGCAGGGCCGACCGGAAGAAGCCGGTGACCCGGGACGCGAGCGTGCCGACCGCCATGATGGCGCTGGACCGCAGCAGTCCGCCGCCGGCGGCCGGCTTCTGGCTCTCGGCGGGTACCTCCTCGGGCGGCAGGTTGTCCTGCTCGAGGGGCACACCGGGCATGGAGTTGGTGATCGGGCCGAGCACTGCTTCTTCGTGGGCTGGCCGCCCGTACACACCGGGTGGGTTTTGTCTTGTTTGTTCGAAGTTTCCCGGGACGTCGTCCGCGGACGGCGGCAAGCCACGCGAGTTGGCACTGTTATAGAGGCCGCCGGTCACGCCGACTCCACCGGGGATGAGAACACAGAGTCACCATAAAGGGGTACGTCACACATGGCGTCGCAGGAGGGTGCCAGGCCGCGCGCCGGCGAGCGTCTCGACCATCCAGCAGGCCTCGGCGGGCACCAGGGGCTCACTCAACGCGTCCAGCACCGTCGGATGATCGCAGCCCGCCTCGGTCAGCGCACCCAGCAGCGCGGGAATGGGGGCCAGGTCACCGGTGTCGAGGATGTGCCGGGCCAGCGGGACGGTCGTCGAATACCAGGACTGTCGCGGCAGGCGGTCGAGGTGCGCCGAGGCCAGGCGTACGAGATCGGCCAGGCTCTCGCGCGGGAAGCGCGACCCATGTCGCACCTCCGGATATCGGGTCACCGGACGGGTGAGCTCGGCGATCGCGGCCTCGTCGAGCACCTGCGGTGACGGCGCCGGCGGCGACGGCCACCAGTCGTCGCTCGCGAACAGCGGCAGCGGAGCCTGCTCGGGACCGTGCGGCTCGACCGGCGGCACGTCCCGGCGCAGCGAGCGGTAGGCCACCTCGCGAAGAGCGGCGATCATGGTCTCGTCGTCTTCCGGGGTGGCCGGGGCGAACGGGGACAGCAGCGCGACGACCAGGCCCGGATGCGGCAGCGTCGGGTCCTCGAGGGCGATGACCCGGGCGCAGAGATCGAGCTCCCACCAGCGCAGCGACGCGGGATAGGGGCCGGCGGGCTCGGCCCAGCCCAGCTGGATCGGCTCGGAGGTGGCCGGCACGCGCAGGCCCAGGGTGCGCTCGCCGGTGGCCAGGTCGACCTCGAGCACGAGCGCATAGCCGCCGGTGACCGGAAAGGTCACCCGCAGCTCCTTCGGGTCGTCGGGGATCGCGCTTCCGCCCGTCCAGAAGCCGGGGTCCTCGGCCAGGCGACGCAGCGCCTCGGAAACGGGCACGCGTTCATACTGCCCGCTGCAATTGGTTGCCGCCACGCCCCCATCCGACCGCCCCGCCCACCACCCAAGACTCGACTAAAGGCCCGGTAGGCTTGTCATCCCATGTCTGTGTTGAATGCTGCCCAGCGCAAAGCCGTCGCCGAGCTGCTTCGAGTGTCGCCGGTCGCGGACGAGCTCGGGCGCCGGTTCGAAACGGCCGGCCACGAGTTGCACCTGGTCGGCGGCTCCGTACGGGATGCGCTGCTGGGCGAGCTCGGCGACGATCTCGACTTCTGCACCGATGCGACGCCCGAGCAGACCCTCGCGGTCGTGCAGGGCTGGGCGGACGCGATCTGGGAGACCGGTCGCGAGTTCGGCACGATCGGGCTGCAGAAGAACGGTCTCCGGCTGGAGATCACGACGTTCCGGGCGGAGGCGTACGACGGGGTCACCCGCAATCCGGTCGTCCGGTACGGCAAGTCGCTCCTCGAAGATCTCGAGCGGCGCGACTTCACGATCAACGCGATGGCCGTGTCGCTGCCCGGGCACGTCTTCACCGATCCGTTCGGCGGCCTGGCCGATCTGGCCGCGAAGATGATCCGCACGCCGGCCGCCCCGTCACTGTCGTTCGGTGATGATCCACTTCGGATGCTGCGGGCCGCCCGGTTTGCGGCGAAGCTGCGTTTTACAGTGGACGAATCGGTTGTTTCGGCCATGTCAGCCATGTCAGCCGATCTTGACCGGATCACGGCCGAGCGGATCCGCGACGAGTTCACCAAGCTGATGACCGGGGCCGACCCGATCGCCGGGTTGCGGCTGCTCGTCGACACCGGGCTGGCCGACCGCTTCCTGCCGGAGATCTCCGGGCTCAAGCTCGAGATCGACGAGCACGCCCAGCACAAGGACGTGTACGAGCACACGCTGATCGTCGTGCAGAACGCGATCCGTCTCGAGGGCGCCGACGGTCCCGACTTCGTGCTGCGGATGGCCGCGCTCATGCACGACGTCGGCAAGCCGGCCACCAAGGCGGTCGGCCGCGACGGCCGGGTCAGCTTCCATCACCACGAGATCGTCGGGGCTCGGCTCACCAAGCAGCGGATGAAGGCGCTCCGCTACCCCAAGGACGTCATCTCGGACGTGGTCGAGCTGGTCGCCCTGCACCTTCGTTTCTACGGGTACGGCCGGGGCGAGTGGACCGACTCGGCGGTGCGCCGGTACGTGACCGACGCCGGGCCGCTGCTCACCCGGCTGCACCGGCTCACCCGCTCGGACGTGACGACCCGCAACCGCCGCAAGGCGGCCAACCTGGCGGCCGACTACGACGCGCTCGAGGAGCGGATCGCCCGCCTGCAGGCCGAGGAGGATCTCGCCCGGGTCCGCCCCGACCTCGACGGCAACGCCATCATGGAGCTGCTCGGCCTGCCGCCTGGGCCGGTCGTCGGGCAGGCGTGGCGCTTTCTGAAGGAGCTCCGGCTCGACCGCGGGCCGCTGAGCCGCGACGAGGCCGAGGCCGAGCTCTTCAAGTGGGCCCGGGACAACGGCCACCTGCCGTCCTGATCGACTTTCTTGTCGTACCCCCGGGGCAGAATCGGGGGCATGTTCGTCGTCGATTCGCCCATCGGGCCGCTGGGCGTGACCGTGGTTGGTGACACCGTGGTCAACGTGCGCTTCGGCGCGCGGCCCGGGCCGTCCGCTTCGCACCCGGCTGCCGCGCAGCTTACGTCGTATTTCGCGGGCGAGCTCACCGACTTCACCGTGCCGTTCGAGCTGCGCGGCGGGTCCGAGTTCGAGCGGGCAGTCTGGGCCGAGATCGCCAAAATCCCCTACGGCGAGATGACTACGTACGGCGCGATCGCCACCGCCCTCGGCGACCCGGGTGCCGCCCGCGCGGTCGGCACCGCCTGCAACCACAACCCCGTCCCGGTCATCGTCCCGTGCCACCGCGTCGTCGGCGCCGGCGGCAAGATGGTCGGCTTCGGCGGCGGCCTCGACCGCAAGCGGAAGCTGTTGGAGCTGGAGGCGAGGGTCGCGCTGGCCCGCGCCTGGGGTTGACCAGCGGGATAGACGGCAAAGGCCGGGTCGCCTGGGCGGCCCGGCCTTGCTCGTTGGGTGCGGGTGTCAGCGCTCGATGTCGCCGCGGATGAAGGCCTCGACGGATTCCTTCGCGTCGTGGTCGTTGTACTGGACCGGCGGGGACTTCATGAAGTAGGAGGAGGCCGAGAGGATCGGGCCGCCGATGCCGCGGTCCTTGGCGATCTTCGCGGCGCGGACGGCGTCGATGATGACGCCGGCCGAGTTCGGGGAGTCCCACACCTCGAGCTTGAGCTCGGCGTTCAGCGGGGTGTCACCGAAGGAACGGCCCTCCAGGCGGATGTAGGCCCACTTGCGGTCGTCGAGCCACGGCACGTGGTCGGACGGGCCGATGTGCACGTCGCTCTTGACCATCTCGTGCGGGATCTGGCTGGTCACCGACTGGGTCTTCGAGATCTTCTTGGAGACCAGGCGGTTGCGTTCCAGCATGTTCATGAAGTCCATGTTGCCGCCGAAGTTGAGCTGGTACGTGCGCAGCAACTCGACGCCACGGTCCTCGAACAGCTTGGCGAGCGCGCGGTGCACGATCGTCGCGCCGACCTGGCTCTTGATGTCGTCGCCGACGATCGGGAGGCCGGCGTCGGTGAATTTCTGCGCCCACTCCGGGTTCGACGCGATGAAGACGGGCAGCGCGTTGACGAAGGCGCAGCCGGCGTCGATTGCTGCCTGGGCGTAGAACTTGTCCGCCTGCTCCGAACCCACCGGCAGGTAGGAGACGACCACGTCGACCCGCGCGTCGCGCAGCGCCTGCGCCACGTCGACCGCGTCGGCCGGCGACTCCTCGATGATCTCGCGGTAGTACGTGCCCAGACCGTCGAAGGTCGGTCCACGCTGGACGGTGACGCCGGTCGGCGGCACGTCGGTCAGCTTGATCGTGTTGTTCTCGCTGGCCACGATCGCCTCGGACAGGTCCATGCCGACCTTCTTGGCGTCCACATCGAACGCCGCGACGAACTGCACGTCGGATACGTGGTAGTCGCCGAAGGTCACGTGCATGAGACCCGGGACGCGGTCGTTGGGGTCGGCGTTCTTGTAGTACTCCACGCCCTGGACCAGGGACGAGGCGCAGTTACCCACACCGACGATGGCGACGCGGACGGAACCCATCGCGTTTGCCTCCTTGTTGTTCATCACGGCCGGTCCTCGTGCGGACGCGGGGATTGGGGGGAAGTGTCCCCAGCCACCCGATGTGGTGACTCGGTGGTGGGGAGCTCGAAGGAACCGGGGGTGGCCGGCGCGCGGCCGGAGCGCTCGTTGGTGATGAGCTCCTCCAGCCACCGGACCTCGCGCTCGCAGGCGTCGAGACCATGGCGTTGCAATTCCAGGGTGTACGCGTCGAGCCGCTCGCCGGCGCGGGCGAGCACGTCGCGCAGGCCCTCGCGGCGCTCCTCGATGCGCCTCCGGCGGCCCTCGAGAATCCGCAGGCGGGTGGCCTGGTCGGTGCGGGCGAAGAAGGCGAAGTGCACCCCGAAGCCGGCGTCGTCGTACGTCTCCGGGCCGGCCTGGGCGAGCAGGTCGGCGAAGCGTTCCTTGCCCTCTGCGGTGATCTTGTAGACAACCCGGCCGCGTTTGCTGGTCATCGGAGGGACCGTGGAGGGGTCCGAGGCCGACTCGGTGATCCAGCCGGCGGTGTGCAGCCGCTTGAGAGTCGGGTACAGGGTGCCGTAGCTGATCGCCGCGCGGATGGTGCCCAGCTTGGTGGCCAACTCCTTGCGGAGCTCGTAACCGTGCATCGGGGTTTCCTGCAGCAGACCGAGGATCGCCAGCTCCAACATTGGCCATCCCCTCCTCGCATCCCGATGTATCGGCCCGATACATCGCAACGGTAGATCTACTCTCGGATGGACGCAAGGAGAACAGAAAGTGGTGCCGGTTACGCAACGACAACGCCACGCTGCGTGATGGCTGTCGCCGCGCCGCCGTGGACCGCGTACTCTCTTCGCCATGCGCACGCAGCGGCAGGTCGTCGACTACTCGCTACAGAAGCGGGCAGTGCTGCGTGACGTGCACAACGGTCGGGTCGGGACTCTTGAGGTCTGCGATGCGTCCCCGTACTTGAAAAACGCAGCTAGGTTCCACGGCGAGCCGACCGACGACCGCTGTCCGGTCTGCCGCCGCGACAATCTCACCCTGGTGCATTACATCTACGGCGATGAACTCAAGCAGTCCGCCGGGCAGGCCCGGAAGTTGGCCGAGCTACCCGTCCTGGCGATGACTCTGCGTGAGTTTCAAGTATTCGTCGTGGAGGTGTGCCGTTCCTGCGCGTGGAATCACCTGACCCAGCAGTACGTGCTGGGCCGGGACGCGCTGACCGCCGACGAGCTTGATCAGGTCGAGGCCGCCGCCTTGGCCCTCGCGGGCCGCCACCGCGAAGCAGGGTCGTCATCGCAACGCCGGGAGGGCCGCCGATGAGGTGGTCCGAAATCGGTACCGTGTTTACGACCCCGACCGACTCGGGCATCCAGCGCCGCAATCGGTCATTGACGACATCCGACAGGGCGGCTGCCGGAATGCAGCCCAAATCTGCCGCGTGCGGCGTCGTCGGCGGGGCCCGTCCAGGGCTCTGTCGATGTGCGCTGCCGTGACCGAGGTGTGACCGCATGACTTCGTACGGCGAATCGCAGTCCCCGCGTGCCCGGGCCAGCGTGCCCGGGGCCGGTGCCGCCGCGCCTGACGACTCCAGCAGGGCTTCGGGCTCGGCTCGTCCCGCCCCGGACGCATACCGCCGTGGGGCCGGCGGGCGTGCCTCCGTCGGCAGCGCCTCGGTCGGCGCGGCCCAGGTGGGCGCGTCCGCGGGAGTCGCTTCGGTCGGTAGGGCACCCGGTGCCGCCGGCAGTGCGTCGGTCGGCAGCGCCTCCGTGGGCGGCGCCGCGGGCTCGGCCCGCGTGGGCGCGCGCGCCGCGGTCGGCGCCGGCGCCAGTTCCGTCGGCGGCCGGGCCTCGGTGGCCCGCGCCGCGGTCCGGCCCGGGTTGGACGCGCCGGGCACGCCGGCCGGTCCGGCCGGCAAGGACAAGTCGAAGGCGGCCAAGCGTCGCCGGCGCACCAACATCCTGACCGCCGCGGCCGCCGTCATCGTCATCATGCTCGGCGCCGGCGTCGTGGGCGGTACCTACTTCTTCGACGACGTCGCCCTGCCGCCGCCGGTCACCGAGGACCAGTCCAACGTGATCAAGTATGCGGACGGCACGGTGCTCGCCCGGATGGGCGCGGCGGCGCGACGCAGGGCGCGTCCACGATCACCCAGCAGTACGCCCGGCACGCGGCCGATCTCAAGGCGATCAGCATCAACCGCAAGCTGCGCGAGGCGGTCATCGCCCGCAAGCTGGAGTCGCAGTACAACAAAGACCAGATCATGGGCATGTACCTGAACTACATCCCCCTCGGTGAGGGCAGGTACGGCATCGAGGCCGCGGCCCAGGGCTACTTCGGCAAGTCGGTGACCACGCCGGCCGGGCAGAAGAACGCCATCACGCCGTCCGAGGCGGCGGTGCTCGCCTCGATCATCAAGCAGCCCTACCCGACGAAGGCCTACGGCGGCTACGACCCGAACTACAACCCCTCCGGCGCCAAGGAGCGCTGGGAGTACACGATGAAGAACATGCTGGACATGAACTGGATCAGTCCAGCGGAGTACGCGGCGCGCAAGTACCCGACCGTCAAGAAGCCCACGGCGAGCTCCTGCAAGACCTGCGCCGCGGACAAGCCGGTCGGCATGATCCTGCGGCACGTGAAGGCCGAGCTCGCGAAGATGGGCATCGACGACGACAAGTTCAACCAGGGCGGTCTGACGGTCACCACGACGATCGACCCGGCGGTGCAGAAGGCGGCTGAGGACGCGGGCTCCGCCGCCCGTACGTCCTCGCCGATGCACGGACTGCCGAGCACCTATCAGGCCGCGGTCATCGGCATCGATCCCACGAACGGCCGGGTACTGGGCTACTACGGCGGCGACAAACCGACCGGCACCGACTATGCCGGCTACATGGCCGGCGACGGCTCCGGGATCGTCGGCGGCCAGTCACCCGGCTCGAGTTTCAAGATCTACACGCTCGCGGCCGGCCTGCAGGAGGACCTGTCCTTCGACAGCATCTGGGACAGCACGCTGCCCAGGCGCAACGGCACGCCGATCAACAACGCCGGCGCCGACCCGGGCACGATCTGCAAGGGGCACGCCAAGGACTGTGACCTCGAGACGGCGACGATCAAGTCGTACAACTTCCCGTTCTACTGGATCGCCGACAAGCTGGGCCGGGACAAGGTGATCGCCGCGGCCAAGGCCGCCGGCATCCAGCACCTGTACACCGACGGCAACAAGCAGTTCCCGAACGGTAAGCAGGTCGACCTCGACACGACCGACAAGAACACCTGGCTGAAGTCCGGCTACTTCGACGACGAGGTCGGCTTCGGCCAGTACCGGGTCGTCCCGCTCGAGCACGCCGAGGGTGTCGCCACCATCGTCAACAACGGTGTGCACCACGACGCGCACTTCATCACCACGGTGAAGCGGGTCAACCCGGACGACGGCACGGTCGAGAACATCAACGCCGAGAAGGGCGCGGGCAAGCAGGTCTTCCGCGAAGACACGATGTCCAACCTGCAGGGCGTCATGGCGAAGATCGTGAAGGCCGACGGCCGGAACCTCGCCGGGGGCCGGCAGGGCATCGCCAAGTCCGGCACCTGGGAGTACAACGACGGCAAGGACAAGCACACCGGCTCCGGTGACTGTTGGTTCGTCGGTGGCATCCCGCAGCTGGCCGTGACCGTCTGGGTCGGCGGCAAGAACAACAAGGTCGAGCTGCACGATCCGAACAGCAGCAGCCGGTTCAAGGACATGTTCGGCGCCGGCGTGCCGTCGAAGATCTGGCGGCAGTTCATCAACGATTCCGCCGAGGCGAAGAACTGGGACAACAAGGACTTCCCGGACCGCCAGATCACCGGTGACCCGAACAAGTTCGGCAACGGCGTCAAGCCGGTCGTCGTGACCCAGCCGGACAACCAGAACTGCGCGGCCGCCCTGCTCGGCCTGCCCTGCCCCGGCAACAACAACAACGGCAACAACAACAACGGCGGCAACGGGAACGGCAATGGCAACGGCAACGGGAACGGCGGCAACGGTGGCAACGGCAACGGGGCCAACGGCGGCACCGGGGACACCACCGGCAATACCGATCCCACGACGCAAGTCACCCAAGGCACCAATTAGCGCCTGAACTCTGCACCGGCGGCTGGCGTGCACCCTTCGGGGCGCACGGCGGCCGTCGTCGTTCCGGCGCGGCATGCCGTTTCATCAGGCTTTCTCACGTACGCCGGAAGTTGTGTCCGACTATGGCGTCCCGATGCGGCATGATGCGTTGTCATGAGTACGCAACCGTCCGAGGACATCGACCGCCCCGAGGGCCCGCCCGCCGCCGCGGCGACCGGTGATCCGTTCGTGCGTGGCCTCTCCGAGGCGATCGGTGGACCGCTGGGCGGGCACGCCGTGCGACCCGACGCGCGTCGCGGGCGGTTCTGGACGGCGGCACGGATCATCCTCGCGCTGACCTGCATCACGCTGGCGTTCTCCTGGGTGCAGAAGTCGCCGTGCCAGACCGGGGACTGGCAGAAGAACATCCAGTACACCCGGTTCTGCTACACCGACGTGCTGGCGCTCTACTACGCCGAGGGGCTCAACGAGGGCAAGGTTCCGTACAAGGACCATGCGGTGGAGTATCCGGTGGTCACCGGCTACTTCATGGGCGCGCTCGGGCTGCCGGTGCACGCGTACGGCGTGAAGCATCCGGAGATCAACCAGGGCCAGTGGTTCTACAACGCCAACGCGCTGGTGCTCTCCGCGCTCGCCGTGATGACCGCGGCCGTGATCCTCGCGCTGCGCCGGAGACGACCATGGGACGCGGCGATCTTCGCGCTCTCCCCGATCATCTTCTTCACCGCCACGGTCAACTGGGACTTCCTGGCGATCGGGCTGGCCGCGATCGGCCTCTACCTCTGGGCCAAGCGACATCCGGCCTGGGCGGGCGTGTTCTTCGGGCTCGGCGCGGCGGCCAAACTGTGGCCGCTGTTCATCCTCGGCCCGCTGCTCGTGCTGGCGTTGCGGTCGCGCACGATCGACAAATGGCTCTGGGCGTTCCTGACCACCGCAGGCTCGTGGATCGTGGTCAACTTCCCGGTCTGGTACCTCTACCACGACAGCTGGCTGCGGTTCTTCCAGCTCAACAGCGAGCGGCCGATCGACTGGGGCACGTTCTGGTATGTCGGCCGCTACCTGGACGGCAAGTGGCACACCGGCAGCGGGACCGACCAGGGCCCGTTCCAGTGGCTCAGCAACCACATTCCAACCCTCAACATCCTGACGTACGGGTTGTTCGGGCTCGCCTGCGTGGGGATAGCGTTCCTGGCCTTCCTGGCGCCGCGTCGCCCGCGTCTGGCCCAGCTGGTCTTCCTGGTCGTGGCGGCGTTCCTGCTGTTCAGCAAGGTCTGGTCGCAGCAGTACGTGCTCTGGCTGCTCCCCCTGATCGTGCTCGCCCGGCCGCGCTGGGGAGCGATCATCGCCTGGACGGTCGCCGAGTTCGGCTACTTCACCGCGTTCTACGCCGAGTTGCTCGGCGCCGGCGGCAAGCCGGTGATCCCGGAGGGCACGTTCGTGCTGGCCGCGGCCCTGCGCATCATCACCGTCGCGGTGCTGTGCGGCCTGGTGATCCGCGAGATCTGGCGGCCGGAACTCGACGTGGTCCGCCACACCTACTCCGACGATCCGGACGGCGGCCTGCTCAACCTTCCCGACGCGGGCTGGGTCGAGAACTTCCGCCGAGCCTTCGTCCGCAACCGCCCGAATCCGGCCGAGGCGCTCGAGCCCCCACCCACTCCCGAGCCCGCCGCCCTGGCCGGCTGACACCGACACGAACGACGCCCGGACCCGCCAACCCACGGCGGGCCCGGGCGTCGCTCTTCCGCAGGCGGGCCCGGCATCGTTGATTCGCAGGCGGGCCGGGCGTCACTTTGTCGCGCTATGCGCCTGAAATGCCCACCGCTCAGCAGCAGCGCGCCACCGACCCTGCGCGCCACCGGCCCTGCGCGCCACGGGCCCTGCGCGCCACGGGCCCTGCGCGCCACGGGCCCTGCGCGGTCAAGGCCCTGCGCGCCAGCCATGCCACCGGCCCTGCGTGCCGCCACTCCGGGCGTGCGACTGGCGTAGCGCTCCCGTCGGCCGGTGCCCGACGGCATTACGTCCCCGCTTGACCGGCCGCGCTCATTGTGTCCGTGCTCTCGGCCGGATCCGTCCGTGCTCGGTGGTGTCGGCCGCGCTGGGTCAGCCGACGGCGGCCAGGCCTGGTTGGGCGTTGAGCGTCGGGCGGGCGCCGGTGCCGAACTGGGGCTGGGTTCCCCCGCCGGGAGGAGGGTTGCCGGCCTGGTTGCCCTGGGTGGAGGACAGGCCGCCGGGCTGGGTGGTCGTGCCGACGCCGGGCTGGGTGGTCGTGCCCGGGAGCGTGCCCGTGCCCGTGCCTGTACCCGTGCCTGTGCCTGTGCCCGTGCCCGTGCCCGTGCCCGTGCCCGTGCCCGTGCCCGGGAGCGTGCCTGTGCCGGGCTGGGTCCCGCCCGGCTGCGTGCCGGTGCCGGGTTGGCTGGATGTGGGCGGCTGGTTCAGGCGGAACAGGA
The DNA here is from genome assembly GCF_000721705.1 of Actinoplanes subtropicus. Lineage (GTDB taxonomy): Bacteria > Actinomycetota > Actinomycetes > Mycobacteriales > Micromonosporaceae > Actinoplanes > Actinoplanes subtropicus. The sequence continues at coordinate 90,366 of NZ_JOJL01000029.1, read as the reverse complement.
CGGCGTCGTCGAGGTCCTCGCGGCTGATGCCGAGCGAGTCGACCGGGATGTCGCCGGCGCGTTCCCACGGGGTGCCGGCCACGTATTTGCGCAGCAGGACGACCGTGTTGATGCCCTGTGACTTCAAGTACTGGATGCTCGTCGCGTCGGGGAAGGTGGCGACGTTTCTGCGCATCTCGGCCTGGTGGGCGGACGCGGGGCCGCCGGAGCCGTTGGCGATCCGCTGGAACCGCGTGGTCGACCAGAACATGATCATTTGATCGGTGAGCTCGGCGGTCGGCAGGACCAGCATCGGGCCGGTCACGGTGCGCATGGCCGCGGGCTGATCCGGCACCACCGGATGGGCGGTCGACGGCCAGCCCTCCAGCAGCACCAGGGCGAGCGGGATCAGCGTCGCCAGCCGCAGCCACGGGCCGGGCCACGGCGGGATACGCTGCTCGGCCCAGTTCTCGGCTCGCCGGACGAACTCGGCGACCGCCCCGGCGGCGAGGATGGCCAGCAGCAGCGTCGTCCACAGCATCAGACGGCCGGGGATGCGGGCGCCGACCGAGGCCGGGAGGTGACCGAACAGCGGCAGGTACGTCCAGCGACCGTCGAAGAAATTCGTCCCCAGGGTGAGGATGATCGTGATGGCCAGCCCGGCCAACAGCACCAGGCGCTGCCACAGCGTCCAGATGGAGAAGGCCAGGCCGGCCAGCGCCAAGGCGTACAGCACGAAGCCCGGCAGCAGCGACATCTCGGCCGGCCAGCTCAGCGACGAGCGGGGCACCTGATGCGGCCCGCCCCACAGGCGTGACTCGGCCGGGCCGATCAGTAGGCTGCGCAGCGGCGGCGAGAAGAACTTGATCTCGGCGGTGGCGGTGCTCGTGCCCCGGCCGCGGAAGTACGGGATGGCGATCAGGGCCGCCACGCAGGCCACGATCAGCGAGCCGACGATGTCGGTGGCCAGGAGGCGCCAGCCGAGCACCGGGCGCTCGGCGGGCCGGCGCAGCCACCGGATCGGCACCCGGACCAGCAGCACCAGCAGGATCAGCGCGAGCACGCCGAGGAACGGCAGGCCGAGCGAGAACCCGAGGCTGACCTGCCAGGCGGCGACCAACCAGCCGGCCGCGGCCCAGCCGACGCTGCGGTGGGTACGCCGGAAGCCGCGCCGCATCGACCAGCCGTGCCCGCGGGCGAGCATGGCGAGGGCGAGCGGGATGCCGCCGGCGGAGATGATGTCGAGGTGGCCCTCCTGGGCGAGCCGCCACGGGGCGTATGCGAACGCGAACGCGGCCACGGTGGCGCCGGTGCGGCCCGCGCCGAGTTGGCGGACCAGGGCGTAAGCGCCGATCAGCAGCAGCGCGTGGGCCAGCACGAAGAGAATGTTGTAACGCAGCGCGGCGGCGAGCGGACCATGGCCGAGCATGCCGGCCGGGGCATAGCCGAGCAGGCTGTCGCCGAACGCGAAGCTGTCCGACTGGGGGAAGAACGCGTTCGCCTGCCACAGCTTGACCGGGTCGGTGAGCAGGATGTGCCCGCTCCAGGCGATCTGCCAGGCCTGGCGGGCCGGATCGCCGAGGTCCTGCGGGAGGGTGTGCAGCGGGTACTGCAGGGTTGGCCAGCTCATCGCCACTGCGATGGCGATCGCGATGTACGCGACCAGGGCGTACTCGTGGATCAGGCCGCGGCCTAGGGCGCGGGTGGCCCGGCGGATGCGGCCGGGCGGGCGCTCCTTGATGGTCGCGAAGACGGTCCAGGGGTCGGGCGGGGCGGTCGCGGGGCGCTCGCTCGACAACGGTTCCTTGAGGTGGACGGCCGGAGCGGTTTCTTGTGGATGATCTGCTACATCTGGCGCGGAAACGGACACATCGGACGGAGGCGATGCGGCGCCGACCGCGACGAGTTCACGCGCCGGGATCGCTGAACGTCGTCGACCGGTGACCCGGAGGAATCGTCGCCAGCCCGAGTCGGCGTCGGGCTCCTTCGGCTCGCTCTCCAGGGAGGCCGTGAGGCGCGCGGCCCGGTCGGCCTCGCTCATCGGCGGCGCGGCGGCGGCCGGCTTGGGGGCGGTGTCGGCCGGAGTGGCGGTCGTGCCGGCCGGGGTGGCCGCGCCGTCGGCCGCGGCAGAAGACCCGCCACTCGGCGGCGGGGGCGAGCCGGTCGCTCCCGAGGGCGTGCTGGCGGGAGTTGCCGAGCTGCCGGTCGGGGCAGGAGGCGCGCCGGTTGGGGCCTGGGGCGAGCCGGTCGCGCCCGAGGGCGTGCTGGCGGGAGTTGCCGAGCTGCCGGTCGGGGCGGGAGGCGCGCCGGTTGGGGCCTGGGGCGAGCCGGTCGCGCCCGAGGGCGTGCTGGCGGGAGTTGAACTGCCGGCCGCGGCGGGAGGCGCGCCGGTCGGGGCCGGGGGCACGCTGGTCGCGCCCGAGGACGTGCTGGCGGGAGTTGCCGACGCGCCAGTCGGGTTTGGGGGCGAGCCGGCCTTGGCGGAGGGCTTGCCCGTCCGAGAAGGCGACGTGTCAGCCGGGCCGGGAGGCGCGCCTGATGGGCCGGAGGGTGTGCTGGCCGTGGCGGGGCCCGCGCCCGCTGGGCTGGGGGGTGCGCTGGCTGCGGGGGGTGCGCTGGCTGCTGACGCGGGGGCCGCGCCGGCCTGGGTCGGGGGCGTGCTCGGTGGGGTGGGGCGTGCCTCGGCCAGAGTGGGCGGTCCGCTGGGTGCCCGGGGTGCCTTGGGCGCTGTTGTGGCGGCGACGGGGGACGGGTGGGGAGGTGTGCTCACCGGGTCGGGTGCGGTGGGCGCCGGCCGGGCGGGTTTGGGCTCGGCCTGGCGCTGGGCGGGAACCGGCGCGGCGGGGCGCAGGATTTCGGCGGCCGCCGGGACGCGGGGCGGCGGCGGAGTCGCCTGCTGCTCCTGCGGCTGGTCGGTGGTCATGGTCTTCTCTCCCCCAGTAACCGGCTGGCTCGGCCCGGCTGGCTCGGATCGAGCCGTCAGCGGCCCGCCCGCTCCCGCAGGAGCGCGATGTCGGCGGCCTGGCCCTCGACGCCGCCGGGCGTCTCGACGACGGCCGGAGCGCCGGCGGCCCGGAGCGCGGCCACCACCAACTCCGGGTCGATCTTGCCATTCCCTAGGTTGTCGTGCCTGTCCTGACCCGAGTCGAAGCCGCCTTTCGAGTCGTTCGCGTGAATCAGGTCGATCCGGCCGGTGATCGCCTTGACCCGATCGACGATGCCGACCAGGTCTTCGCCGCCCGCGAAGGCGTGACAGGTATCCAGGCAGAAGCCGGCGCCGAAGCCGGCCACGGCGTCCCACAGCCGGGCCAGATCGTCGAAGCGGCGGGCACACGCGTTGTCGCCGCCGGCCGTGTTCTCGATCAGGATGGGCAGCGGCAGCCCGCCGTCGGCCTCCGCATACTCGAACGCCTTGCGCCAATTCTCGAAGCCGGCGGCGAGGTCGGCGTCCTTGCCGACGTGGCCGCCGTGCACGATCAGGCCTTTCGCGCCCAGCTCGGCCGCCGCCCTGGCGTGCGCCATCAGCAGCTTGCGGCTGGGGATGCGAATCCGGTTGTTCGGTGAGGCGACATTCACGATGTACGGCGCGTGGATGTAGATGTCCACCTCGGACTCGCGCAGGGCGGCGGCATCCTCCCGTGGTTTGGGCGTTTTGTAACCCTGCGGGTCGGTCAGGAAGAACTGCACGGCGTCGGCCCCGCGGTCACGTGCCGCGTCCAGGGGGTCGGTGGGATCGACATGGGCTCCGATGCGCATGGGTCGAGCCTACGACGAGGGTCCGACGCTTTCCGCGCGCGTCACCGTGCCCCGGCGGACCTCGTTAGCCCCAATCGAGGCTTGTTCACGGACTGGGAGATGGTGCATGTCGCGGCAGTTCCGCTACCGGATCACGGCGTTCGTGCTCGGCGGTCTGATATTCGGCGCGCCGCTGCTCACAAACGGGTCGGCGAGTGCCGAACAGCTGAGCCCGTCGAACGAGGGCGGCCGGCAAGTGACCTTCTCCGGCGGCGGTGTGCTGGGACTTTCCTGCCACTCCACGCCGGATATCGAGAGCATGGTGGTGCCGGCCGACAGTACGGTCCGGCTGATCAACCAGACCGGGTACAGCGCGCAGCTGCGGCTCGGCCGGGACACCAAGGGCACGGTGCCGGACGACTCGGCGACCGAGGTGGTGTTCCGCCGGGGCACGACGTCGGTGCTGCTCAAACCGAACTGCCCGCTCGGCGACGACGCGACGCCGGTGCTGGTCACGGCCACCCCCTCGGCGCCGGCCCAGATGCCCGACCCGATGCCGGCGCCCTCCGGGGGCGGGGCGAGCGGGTCGGCCATGGCGGCCGCGGGGACGAGCTCGCCGTCCGGTACCGCGCCGGGCAGTGCCCTGCCGGACTCGGCGTCGGCGGTGGCCCGGCCGTCCCGGCTCGCGCCGGCGACGAGCCAGGCGGGGGTGCGGGCGCCGGCTACGCTGCGCGGTTCGGCCGCGACGCAGGCGGCGGCTTCCGCCGCCCAGGGGATGCCGCAGGGTGGCGGCGCGACACGGGTCCGGGTCAAATCATCCGGTACGCCGGACGGCCGGGTTCCCGCGTACGCGGGCATGCCACCGGGCGACCGCAAGGCACTTATCCCCGGCGTACGCACGCTGGATCTGAGCCAGGCCATGCAGACGACCTCGCCCGCGGCACCGGCGGCACCACCCGCCGAGATCGCGGCGGCGGAGCCGGTGGCCTCGATGGAACCGATCCGGGCGAGCGGGCCGATCGGACTGCTGGCGCTGATCGCAGCGGTGTGCGTGATGGGAGTGGGCGCCGCGGCAATTCGGGCTATCGTGTCGCAACGTGCAAATCGGGCAAAAGTGGCGTAAGCTAGCTGTCATCAAGCTCCGCGGGGCGGCCGCGTCCAACCTCATCGGTGTGGTCGTTCCTCCCCAGGTCCCACCCAGCGAAAGCGGAACGGACGCCCCGCGGCTCCCGAATGAAAGAGGACCTCGTCCGCCGACGGGGTCCTCTTTCGTGTTGCCGGCCGGATTTGGGCAGGTCGAGACGGGTGGGTATGCTTGCTCGGTTCGCAGTGTGACGACCGTGGGCGTATACCCACGGTCTTTGTCTGCGATCGACACAAGACCTCCTGCCACGGAGAGACCGTGGCCGCTCAGCCCACAGGAGGTGAGAACGTCTTGCGTCATTACGAACTCATGGTGATCCTCGACCCTTCGCTCGAGGAGCGCACCGTCGCCCCGTCGCTCGACCAGTACCTGAACGTGATCAGGACCGCGGGTGGCTCGGTGGAGAAGCTCGATGTGTGGGGCCGTCGCCGGCTCTCGTTCGAGATCAAGAAGAAGGCCGAGGGTATCTACGCCGTCGTCGACCTTCAGGCGACCCCCGAGGCCGTCGCCGAGTTGGACCGTCAGCTGCGGCTCAACGAGTCCATCCTGCGTACCAAGGTCATCCGGCCCGAGACCCGCTGATCCCTCGTTTTTGTCAGGGGGTTCTGCGACCCTCCTACGAACGAGAACAGCGGCGAGGAGTAGATCATGGCAGGAGAAACCGTTATCACGGTCGTCGGTAACCTCACCGACGATCCCGAGCTGCGCTTCACCCCGTCGGGTGCGGCGGTTGCCAAGTTCCGCATCGCGTCCACGCCGCGCACTCTGGACCGGCAGTCGGGCGAGTGGAAAGACGGCGAGCCACTGTTCCTTGCGTGCAACATCTGGCGTGACGCCGCCGAGCACGTCGCCGAGTCGCTGCAGCGTGGCGCCCGGGTGATCGTGCAGGGCCGGCTGCGCCAGCGGTCTTACGAGACCCGCGAGGGAGAGAAGCGCACCGTCTACGAGCTCGAGGTCGACGAGATCGGCCCGTCGCTGCGGTACGCCACGGCAAAGGTGCAGCGGATGAGCCGCTCCGGCGGTGGCGGTGGGGGCGGCGGTTTCGGCGCCTCCAACGGTGGTGGCGGCGGCAACCGGCAGCCCAGCGGCGGTGGCGGCGGAGGCAACTTCGACGACCCGTGGGCGACGGCGGCTCCGGCCCAGGGCGGCCGCTCCGGCGGCGGCAACAGCTCCTCGTTCGACGACGAGCCTCCCTTCTAGCTTTTAGCCGCCGGTGGTGCGCCGCCGGCGAGGATCACAACAGGAGTAAGAGCAATGGCTAAGGCTGCGGCACTGCGCAAGCCGAAGAAGAAGGTGAACCCGCTCGACAAGGACGGGATCACCTACATCGACTACAAGGACACCGCCCTGCTGCGGAAGTTCATCTCCGACCGCGGCAAGATCCGCGCTCGCCGGGTGACCGGGGTGACCTCGCAGCAGCAGCGGCAGATCGCCCGCGCGGTCAAGAACGCCCGCGAGATGGCGCTCCTGCCGTACACGGCGACGGCGCGCTGAGGAGGATCCGGGACATGAAGATCATCCTCACCCAGGAGGTGTCGGGTCTCGGCACCCCCGGCGATGTCGTCGAGGTCAAGGACGGCTACGGCCGTAACTACCTGCTGCCGCAGGGCTTCGCGATCCAGTGGAGCAAGGGCGCCGAGAAGCAGGTCGTCGTGATCAAGCGGGCCCGCGAGGCGCGCGAGATCCGTGACCTGGGCCAGGCCAACGAGGTCAAGGCGCAGCTGTCCGGCCTCAAGGTGACGCTGTCCGCGCGTTCCGGCAACGGCGGGCGGCTGTTCGGCTCGATCACCCCGGCCGAGATCGTCGACGCGGTCAAGGCCGCCGGCGGCCCGTCGCTCGACCGTCGCCGGCTCGAGCTCCCGGGGCACATCAAGACCACGGGCGCCTACAACGTCCAGGTCAAGCTGCACCCCGAGGTCACCGCAACGTTCCCGGTGAACGTGGTAGCCGCCAAGTAACGCCGCGTCTTCAGACGCGTCAACGGCGCGCTGGGCTCCGGCCCGGCGCGCCGTTTACTTTTCGAGAACTCGCCTGCCGTCGACCACAGCGATCGCGTCGTTTGTCTTCCGGGGACTCGGGTGCTGTTGACCACGGCGGTCGTGTCGTTTGTCGTCCCCAGCTAACTCAAGCTGTTGCCGGTGATTGCGGAACTGAGCACTGTGGCCAGTCCGCCGCCGACCACCGCGGCGGCGAGGCCGACGCTGATCGCCTTCCACGAGCTGCTGAATTTGCGCAGGCCCACGGCGACCCCGACGCTCAGCACGAGCGAGATCAGGAACTGCGGCGCCGCCTTGGCGAGAGTGCCGAGAGCGTGCGACTGCGAGCCGGTGTTGACCACCAGCATGTAGACGACGAACAGGACGAGCGGCACTCCGTACCAGATGACGGTGTAACCGATCGCGGCGAGCGGGCCGCCCGAGTCCTGATCACCCTCCTCGTCGTCCGGATCAAGCAGGTCGCTCCTCCGGCTCGTGGGGAAGGCGCCGGTGACCGGGCGGCGCTCGTAGGAGCCGGTCTGACCCTGTTGGAACCCATTGCCGGAACGCTGCGGGCGAACCATCGGATCGCGGAGATCTCGCTGCTCGCGGGGCACCGGCGAGATCAGCGAGGTGGAGGTCATCGATAGGTTCGAGGATCGCGGGACGGCTGCGGCCCCGCCGGACCGAAAGGGCACGTAATCCGAGGTGCCGAAGCGCCGGGACTCACCCTCGGCGAGACTGCCGCCACCCGGTGACAGGTCGCGCCGCCAATCGTCGCCGCCGCCCTCGCGATAGGAGGCCGAGCCGCGGCCGTTCTCGGCGGGTTCGGAGAACTCGCTACGCCAGTCGTTGGCGGGACGCTGGGCCGGTTCGGCGAGGTCGCTGCGCCAGTCGGCGGGGGCCGGTCGCTGGCCCGGTTCGGCGAGTTCCCGGCGCCAGTCGTCGGCGGGGGGACGCTGCGCCGGATCGCCGCCGCGGGACCACGACGGGGCCTCGGGTGCGGCGCCAAGGGCGCGGCTCTGCCAGGAAGGACCGGTTTCGGGGGTACGGCGCCAGGTTTCCTGGCTCGGCGCCTCGTCATAGCCGGCCGAGCGGCGGCCACCGCCGGGCGGTGGTGCGTCGTCATCGTCGCGTCGACGGCCGCCGGACCGATAGTCGGCCGAGCCGCCGTAGGTCGTTCCGCCGGCCGGGGAGTCGGCGTAGGGCAGGCCGCTGCGCGGGGCGTTGCCGGGGCCGTCGTAGTCGCGGCCGCTGGGCAGCTCGCGGCGGGCGCTGCCGTAGACGGGGCCGCTCGTCGGGGCACTGGCCGAGCCGCTTCCGTAGGCCGGCCCGCCGCCCGCGGCGCTGCCATAGGCCGGCCCGCTGCGTGGGGCGCTGCCGTAAGTGCCGCCGCCGTAGCTGGGGCCGCTTGTCGGGGCGCTGCCGTAGGTCGGGCTGCTCGTCGGGGCGCTGCCGGAGACGCGGCGGCTGCCGTAGGAGGGGCCGCTGACCGGGGCGGCGCCATAGCCGGTGTCGTCGGGCCGGCGTCCGCCCTGGAGCTCGCGACGCGGGCTGCCGTAGGTGCCGCCGCCGTTGGCCGGGCCGCCGCCGTAGGAGGGGCCGCCGGCTGGGGCGGCGCCGTAGCCGGCGTCGTCGGGCCGGCGGCCGCTGGGCAGCTCGCGACGGGGGCTGCCGTAGGAGCCGCCGCCTCGGACGCCGTTCGGGTACGTGGGCTCGTCGTCGGGCGGATTACCGTACGGCGTGGCGCTGCGCGGGGCGCTCGACGGCATGCTGCTGCGGGGCGCGGCCGGCATGGCGCTCCGCGGGGAACTGGCCGGGCCGGCATCGTCGCGCGGGCTACGCCAGTCGTCGACCGGCGGCTCGGGCCGGGCCGGGCCGGCGGGCAGCTCGCGGCGCTGCGGCGGTTTGCCGTCGCTCATCGACTCGCGGCGGGCCGCCTCCTCGCGCCAGGCCAGCACGCGCGGGTCGTCCTCGGAGCGGCTCCACTGGCCGGTGTCGGGATCGCGAACCCAACTGCTGGTGTCCGGCTCGGCCACCCACGAGCCGGTCTGCTCGCGCCAGTCGTCGCTGTGCGTCTCGTTGTACCTGGCCTTGCCGCCGCGGGCGGGCGGAGCCGGCGGCTGCTCGGCGCGGGACCGCCGGCCGCCGGGCGCGCTGCGGGCACCACCCTCGGCGTCGGCCGCGCCGCGCCGGCGACCGCCGCCGGCCGGTCGCTGATCGGCCGGATAGTCCGGGCCCGCGCCACGCCCATAACCGGTGGTCGGGGCGGCGGAGGGGGGCTCGGCCAGGCCGGCGCCGCGACCGTAACTGCCGGACGGCGGCTCGGCCGGGCCGGGACCGTAATTGTCGGATGGGGGCTCGGCGGTGCCGGCGCCGCGGCCGAAGCTGCCAGGCGGCGGCTCGGCCAAGCCGGCACCGCGGCCGTAGCTCGAGGTGGGGGCGGCCGGGGGCGGCTCGGTGCCGTAGGCGGGGGCCGCGCCACGGCCGAAGCTGCTGGTCGGAGCCGCGGGCGGCGGCTCGGCCACGCCCGACCCACGCCCGAAGCCGCCGCTCGGCTGCGGGTCGACCGGGTAAGCGGCCGCGCCACGGCCGAAACCGGTGGTCGGCGCGGCGGGTGGCGGCTCGGCCAGGCCGGCGCCGCGGCCGTAGCTGGAGGTCGGCGCGGCGGGCGGGGGCTCGGCTAGGCCGGCGCCGCGGCCGTAGCTGGAGGTGGGGGCGGCCGGTGGCGGCTCGGTGCCGTAGCCGGGGCTCGCGCCGCGACCGAAGCCGGAACCGGGCGGGGTGTCGCCCGGGTAGCCGCGCGGGACCTCGACCGGCGGGGCCTCGTCGGCATAGCGGCCTCGGCGCGGGCCGGGGGCGGACTCGGCCGCGTGGCTGCCACCCGGCCGGGCGTCGTAGCCGCCACCGAGGCGGGTGTCCTGGCTGCCACCGGGGCGGGTGTCGTAGCTGAGCGGCATCGGGGCCGACGCGGCGCCACCGACCGGGCGACCGGGCTGATCAGCGTCGGAATCCGCGTGCCGGCTGCGTCGGGTGGGCTCGCCGTAGGTCGACCGCCGGCCCGGATCGTCGTAGCCCGCGCCACGGCCGGGGTCGTAGCCTGCGCCACGGCCAGGATCGTAGCCCGCGCCACGGCTGGGTTCATAGCCGGCGCCGCTGGCGGGGGCGTCGTAGCCCGCGCTGCGGGTCGGGTCGTAACCCCGGCCGCGGGTCGGGTCGTCGTAGGCCGTTCCGGCGCCCTCGAACGAGCTGGTCGGCAGCACACGGCGGCCGGTGGACGCGTCGGGGCGGCTCGCCGGGTCGGCGCCGGCCCACGTGGGGGTGCTCGGGGTGGCCGGGTCGGGGTAGAGCGGGATGTTGCCCGTGTCGGTGTGCCCGGCCCAATTGTCGGAGTCGGAACGGGTGGCCCAACCCGTACCCCCGGAAGGTTTTGAACTGCCCCCCTCGGGAGCCCGGCGGCGGCCGACGGGCGGTGACCCAGCACCCAGCTCCGCATCGCGGCGCCAGGCGGCGCGGTCGTCCTCGCGCACGAGATGACGGCCGTCGTCGCGCGGGGTCTGCCAGCTCGGCGTCTCGGCCGGATCCTCCATACGCAGCCAGCTGGACATGGAGGACGGGTCCTTGGTGGCGCCGGACGAACCCGAATCGTTCCAGGTGGCGGTGCCGTCGATCGCGTCTCGCTGCCAGGACGGGCGCTCGGCCGGGGTGTCGCCGACCAGCTGCTGCCAGGACGAGGGGCTTTCCGCGGGCGTACGCGGCGAAGGCTGCTGCCAGCTGGGCGTGGACTGCTGTTGCGGCTGCTCCCAGGGCCGCGCCTGGCTGGTGAACTGCTGCCAGGCCGGGCGCGCCTCCTCGGCGGGCGGGTCGGCGGACCACGCGGTGCTCGAGATCGCCGGCTGCGAGCTGGGCGTCTCGGCGGGCTCGTTGTACTGGTTGGCGCCGCCGGACTGCCAGGCCTCGGTGGTGGAGCGCCAGCCGTGCGAGCCGGTCGTCGAGCGCCACTCGGTGGTCTGCCGCCAGCGCGCGCCGGTCGCCCGCCACTCGGCCGTCTCGGTGCGCCAGCCCATGCCGTCGGCCGGGAAGGTCGTGCGGCCGGTCGAAGCCACCTCGGACCAGCGGTTGGCCGGCTCGACCGCCTGCTCGCCGGGCTCGGACTGCTGCGCCCAGGCGTCGGCGCGGCGCTGCCAGGCGAGGGCCTCGGGGCTGGGCTCCATGCTGCCCGTGTCGGTCAACGACTGCCATTTCGGCTCGGGCTCGGCGAAATCGGCACGCTCCGGACTCGGGGAAGGCCACGGCTGCGCAGCGCGACGATCGCGCGGCATGCGGGCGCCGTAGTCCCATTCCCGTTGGTCCACCCAGAAAGCGTGACGTGCAAGCGTCCGAACCGCAACGCCTCCGGGCGATGGCTTGCTCACGCGCGGCAGCTTTTTCTCCCCCACAAGCTGTTGACGACGTATTTCCTGCTGAGCAAGGGGCAGGCAGAGAGACTGCCAAAAGTTGTGCACAAGCTGTACACAGGGCTGCCCACAAGCTGGGGCCGGATGTCCACAAGTTGTCCAGAGGCTCGTCCACCGGCTCGCTTGGGCAGCCGACGGCGTCTTCGTAGAGTGATGCGACCTCGTGCCGCGGGGGTTCAGCCGAAAGTGTCATACCCGGGCTGTTGGATCACGGGAGAACGGCACAGCGAACGAGGGAGGTCCGGGTGTCGATCACCGACGACGCGCGGCCGGAGTCGCGGCCACCAGCCCAGTCATCGGCCGGTGGGCCGCCGCGCGGGGGCGGCGGCGACGGGCCGGCGGCCGGCGGCTTCGACCGGTCCCCGCCGCAGGACGTGGCGGCCGAGCAGGGCGTGCTCGGCGGCATGCTGCTCTCCAAGGATGCGATCGCCGACGTGGTCGAGATCCTCAAGGTGCAGGATTTCTACCGTCCGGTGCACGCGACGATCTTCGATGTCGTTCTCGACCTGTACGGGCGGGGGGAGCCCGCCGACGCGCTGACCGTGGCCGCGGCCCTCTCCGACTCCGGTGACCTGCAGCGGATCGGTGGCGTGCCGTATCTGCACACGCTGATCGAGAGCGTGCCCACCGCGGCCAACGCCTCCTACTACGCGCGCATCGTCTCGGAGCGCGCGATCCTGCGCCGGCTGGTCGAGGCCGGGACGAAGATCGTGCAGCTGGGCTACGGCACCGGCGGCAACGGCGGCCGGGATGTGGACGACATCGTCGACCTCGCCCAGCAGGCGATCTACGACGTCACCGAGAAACGGGTGAGCGAGGATTTCGCGGCCCTCGGCGACATGCTGCAGCCGACGCTCGACGAGATCGAGGCGGTCGGCGCGCAGGGCGGCGTGATGACCGGCGTGCCGACCGGCTTCTCCGATCTGGACCGTCTCCTCAACGGCCTGCACCCGGGCCAGCTGATCATCGTGGCCGGGCGACCCGGTCTCGGTAAGTCCACGGTGAGCATGGACTTTGCCCGTAATGCCGCGATTCGCAGTAACTGTGCCAGTGCCATCTTCTCGCTCGAAATGAGCAAGATCGAGATGGTCATGCGGCTTTTGTCGGCCGAGGCCCGGGTGCCGCTGCACGTGCTGCGCTCCGGCCAGCTGACCGACGACGACTGGAGCAAGCTGGCCCGGCGGATGGGGGAGATCAGCGAGGCCCCCATCTTCGTGGACGACACCCCGAGCATGAACCTGATGGAGATCCGCGCGAAGGCCCGCCGGCTCAAGCAGCGGCACGACCTGAAACTGCTGGTGGTCGACTATCTCCAGCTGATGACCTCGCCGAAACGCACGGAGAGCCGGCAGCAGGAGGTCGCGGATCTCTCCCGTGGCCTGAAGCTGCTGGCGAAGGAGATCGAGTGCCCGGTGATCGCGGTGTCGCAGCTGAACCGCGGTCCCGAGCAGCGCACCGACAAGCGACCACAGCTGTCTGACCTGCGTGAGTCGGGCTGCTTGACGGCTGCGACGAGGGTGATGCGGGCCGACGACAACAGCGAGACCACGCTCGGCGAGCTGCTTGCTGCGGGCGCCCGCAATGTGCCCGTGTGGTCGCTCAACGAGCGGCTGCAGTACACGCCGCAGACCCTGACTCATGTGTTTCCCAGCGGGCATCGACCGGTCTACCGGCTCACCCTCACGTCGGGTAAGCAGATCGAGGCCACGGCGAACCACCCCTTCCTCACTTATGCGGGATGGAAGTCGCTGGGAGACCTGTCAGAGGGTGACAGGCTGGCCACGCCCCGGCACGTTCCGCCGCCCTTCATGGTGATGCCATGGGACGATTCCGAGGCCATCCTGCTTGCGCATCTGCTCGGTGACGGTTCGTTCGTGCGTCGCCAGCCGATCCGCTACGCGAGCGTCGACGAGGAAAATCTCAAGGCTGTCGCCGACGCTGCCAAGCACTTCGGCATCACCGCCATTCGTGACGAGTCCGCGGCCGCGCGAGTCACCACGCTCCGGCTGCCGGCGCCCTACCGGCTGGCACGCGGTCGGCGTAACCCGATCGCCGAGTGGCTCGACGGCCTTGGCCTGTTCGGGTTGCGGTCGCACGAGAAGTTCATTCCGGAAACGGTGTTCCGCTTCCCCAAGGGGCAGGTCAAGCTCTTCCTCAGCCACCTGTGGGCCACCGATGGCTCGGTGACGGTCAACAAGGCGGGCACTGGCGGTCGCATCTACTTCTCGTCCACCAGCCGGCCGTTGCTCGACGGTGTGTCTCGCCTGCTGCTTCGTTTCGGGATCACGGCGCGGCTGAACGTGGTGTGTCCGGCGGCTCACCGAGACCAGTTCACCCTCGACATCTCGGGCCGGGACGATCAGTTGCGCTTCCTCCGCGAGATCGGTGTCTTCGGCGCACGGGCCGAGCGGTGCACCGAGCTCCTCGAGGTGCTCGAGCAGTCACGCAGCAACACCAACGTGGATACCGTGCCGCGGGAGGTGTGGGATGACGTGCGCCGGATCCTGCTCGACAGCGGCATGACCCACCGGGAGTTCGCGGCCGCCATCGGCACGCAGTTCTGTGGCAGCGCGCTGTGGAAGCATGCGCCCAGCCGGGAGCGACTAGGCCGCATCGCCAAGGTTCTGGACGATGCCGACCTGGAGTTGCACGCCACCAACGACGTCTTCTGGGACGAGATCAAGTCCATCGAATACATCGGTGACCACGACGTTTACGACGCGACGGTCGCCGGAAAGCACAACTTCATCGCGAACGGCATCGCGACGCACAACTCGATTGAGCAAGATGCTGACGTGGTCATCCTGCTGCACCGTGATGACTACTACGACAAGGAGTCGCCGCGGGCCGGTGAGGCGGACTTCATCGTGGCCAAGCACCGAAATGGACCTACCGACACGGTGACGGTGGCGGCTCAGCTGCATTTGTCCCGCTTTGTCGACATGGCCATCGTCTAATCAGGACGGGTCGGCGGGTCCTGGAAAAACGCGCCGGCCGGCCCGATGGGCGGGGCCGGCCGGTAGCCGTGGTCGCCTCGCGAAAAAGCCGCTGTCGGTCAGTCGAAGAGGTCGTGCAGGAAGCCCTTGCGCTTGCGCCGGTAGTGGCCGTGGTAGCCGCCCTGCTGGCGGTAGTGCCCGTGGTGCCGGTAGTGGCCGTGGTGGCCATAGCCGGGCGCCGGATAGCCGTGCGCGGCCGGTGCGCCATACGCCGCAGGCGCCGCATACCCGCCGTGAGCCGGAGGCGGCGGGGCCGCGTAGCCGCCGGGGGCCGGCGGGGGCGGCGGCGGAGTGTAGGGGCCCGGCGGCGGCGTAGGAGCCGCGGAACTGGGCGCGGCCTGTCGACTGTTCCAGGTCGCCTCGGCCTCGAAGAGTTTCTCCAGCTCACCGCGATCGAGGAAGATGCCGCGGCACTCGGTGCACTGATCCACCGTTACGCCGCTGCGCTCGTACACCCGCATCTCGCCGTGACACTTCGGACAGGTCATCTGCATCTCACCGACGGTACAAGCCAAAGCCACGGTTTCCGGCCCGGTCAGGCTGTGTGCTTGCTGAATGCTCGTTGAGAAACATCGGACGTCAGGGCGGGCGCCCAGACGAGGAAAGCGATCGGGTAGAGCAGATACCCGAAGCGGGTGGTGGGCAGCAGCAAGATCGCCGCAAGCATGCCCCAGCCGCTGATCAGGGCCGCGGTCGTCGCCGTGCGTGGGGGCCGGCGCAGCAGCCGTACGCCGATCACCACGGCGACGGCGGCCAGCAGCCCGATGGCGATGAACCGGCCGGCCGGCAGGTGCCGCGCGATCAGGTAACCGGGGAACGGCGACTGCGCCGGGCTGGCGACCACGCCGTGGCCGAGCGGGAAGCGGAGCACGTTCTCGATCACCGCGTCGGCGTCGACGAGCAGCGGCGGAATCAGCACCAGGATCGGCAGGCCGAGCGCGCCGGGCAGGAACGAGCGCCGGCGGCCGTTCGCCACCGCCAGGGCCGCGAGCACCACGAGCACCGGGAAGGCGAACAGTTTGCAGGCCGCGCCCGCACCGATCGCGACGCCCGCCCAGGCCCATCGACCGGCCGCCGTGAGCGCGAGGGCGAGCAGGCAGAGCGCTAGCACCGGCAGGTCATCGCCGCCGGTGGCCAGGGTGAGCGCACAGATCGGGAACACCGCCACGGACTGGATCGCCCGGATCAAGGAAGGACCAGACCCAAGCAGGCGTACGGCGAGGACCAGCGCCGCCACAGTCACCACGGCGAACCACACCCGCGCGTCGGTCCACCAGTAGTCCCCGAAGACCGCCCGGGGCAGGCCGAAGACCGCCATGCCCGGTTGGTAGGGGCTGTATCCCATCAGCCGCTCGTCCGCGGGCAGCGCCGCGATCGCGTCCCGGGCCAGGTAGGGCGTCCCGTGGTGCAGCAGGCGGTCGCCCATCCGCTCGACGACCAGCACCTCCTCCTGCGCCCGGTCGGTACGCCCACCGGCCCGCTGCACCGCCTCGACCACCAGCGGCAGCAACGTCGCGAACACCCCGGTGGCCCAGGCGAGCGCGGCCCGCCCGGCGGTCGAGCGGGTCACCAGCCGGACGACGACGACCACGGTCGCCGCGGCGTAGGCCCAGACCGCGATCGCGCCCCATCCCCGGTGCGGCAGGAGCGTCGAGGTGAGTGCGGTGAGCAACGCGAAGGCGGCGGAGATCCCGTACAGGAAGAGGTCGGTTTTGACTCCGTCGCCGGCCCGATCGATGCGCTGGAGCAGGTGGACGGCGCGGTTGGTCACGCGGGCAAGTGTGACAGAGCAGGTCAGCCCGGCCAGGCCTGGAGGAGCGCGTGAGGCCGGCTAGGTCTGGGAGGAGCGCGTGAGGCCGGCCAGGGCCAGGTCTGGAGGAGAGGTCAGGCCGGCTGGTGCGGCGACGTGGCGCGGGACGAGCCTGGCGGGCGCCGGCGCGGCAGGCGGACGACGGAGCCGCCGTCGTGCAGCGCGGCGGCCAGCGTGCCCGGGCGACCGCCCGAACCCCGCTGCAGCGCGCCGAGCAGCCGGACCGCCGACATGGGCCGGGCGAACAGGTGGCCCTGACCGGCGACGCAGCCCAGCTCCCACAGGGCATGCCGTTGCGGCTCGCTCTCCACACCCTCGGCCACCACCGTCAGATGCAGGCTGCGGGCCAGGTCGACGGTCGAGCGGATCACCGCGGACGCCTCCGAGGAGGTCTCGACGGCGGTGACGAACTCGCGGTCGATCTTGAGCTGGTTGACCGGGAGGTGCGACAGCACCGAGAGCGGCGAGACACCTGTCCCGAAGTCGTCGAGGGCCAGGCCGACCCCGGCCTCGCGCAGCTCGGCGAGGGCGCGGCCGACCGTGTCGAGCTGGCTGATCGTGAGCGTCTCGGCCAGCTCCAGGACGAGCCGGTCGGACGGCACGCCGTGCCGGGACAGCTGGGCCAGCACGGTGGCCGGGAAGCGCGGGTCGAGCAGGCTGCGCGGCGACACGTTCACCGCGACCGGCAGATCGAAGCCGGCTTCCCGCCAGACGCCCGAGGCGGCCAGCGCCTGGTCGAGCACGGCCTCGGCGAAGGCGGGCAGCTGACCGGAGCGCTCGACGGTCTCGAGGAACTGCATGGGCGTGAGATAACCGTGCTCGGGGTGTTGCCAGCGGGCCAGCGCCTCGGTCGAGATGATCTCGCCGCTACCCAGGTCGACGATCGGCTGGAAGTCGACCACGAACTCCTGCTCGGCGACCGCGCGCTGCAGCTCGCCACCGAGCATCAGGCGGCTGACGTCGGCGGTGTCCTGCGAGTGCGCGTACGTCGCGGTGCGCTGGCCGGCCCGCTTCGCCTGGTACATAGCCACGTCGGCGCGCCGCATCAGCTCGTTGATGCCGCCGCTGCCCAGGGCCAGCGCGATGCCGCCGGCCGCCTCGACGGTGATCTGCATACCCTCGACCTCGAGCGTGGCCTCGAGCGCGCTGAGCATCTGCTCGGCCCGATGCGTGGCCAGCGCCGGGGTGGCCAGGTTGAGCAGCAGCACCGCGAACTCGTCGCCGCCGAGCCGGGCGACCAGATCGCCGGGGGCGGCCGCGTCGTCGAGCCGCCGGGCCACCTCACGAAGCACCGCGTCGCCGGCGCCGTGGCCGAGCGTGTCGTTGACCTCCTTGAAGTGGTTGAGGTCGATCAGCAGCAGGGCGACCACGCCGTCCTCGGTGCGGCCGGCGAAGTACTCCTCGGCCCGTTCGTACAGCTCGCGGCGGTTGGCCAGGCCGGTCAGCGGGTCGTGCGCGGCGTCGAACGCGTTCTGCTCGTTGAGCCGCTGCAGTTCGGCGTACGCGGCAGCGTTGCGGATCGCGGTGCAGAGAGCGGAGGCGAACGTCTTGAGCTTGTACCGCTCGAACTCGGTGAACTTGATCTTTCCGTGGAAGTCCAGCACCAGTGCGCCGGCCTGGTAGCTCCGGTCGCGGGTCTCGAGATCAGTGGTGATCGAGGAATCGCCGCCGAACTTCCGCGGGCCGGGGCCGTCGTAGATCACACCCTGAGCACGCGCCCGCACGACCCGATCCACTCCGCTGGCGACCAGGTCGATCTCGACCTCGTCGGCCGAGAAGAGCAGCGCGCTCTTGGTCGCCGCGACGTAGAGCACCTCGTTGAGGTCGACCGAGCTGAGCTCATCGGTGGTCTCCGCGAGCTGGCGCCACGCGTCCCTCTCCTGCCGCGTCCCTTGCCGGAGGGACTGCCACAGGTAGATGCAGCCGACGATCGACGGGACGAACAGGAGCAGCAGCGGGTTCGCGCCGGTGACCAGCACGTCGACGACGAACGTCACGGTGACGAGTCGGGCGGCGTGGCTGATGACCCGTTCGGTCAGGCCGCGCCGGAAGGCCTTGAGGATCGTCGTATGTGAGGCGACCGCGATGACCGGATAGAACACGAGCTCATCAACGAACCAGAAGACCAAATAGGCCGCTGCGGCGGCACCCAGCGGCGCTCGCGGATCGGTGACGCTCGGATGGGTGCCGAGGAGCATCAACGTGGTGCCGGCGGCGCTGACGACGAGCACCTGCTTGGCGACCGTGAAGACCGTCCGGTGCGGGACGCCCTTGGCAATGATGCGTGCCGTGGCGACGCCGGCACAGGCGCACAAGGTCACCCACGGGACCGGCATCAGGACGAGGCCCACCATGACCGGAATCTCGCCCCAGTCCCCGCCGATCGAGCTGGAACCAACGCGAACGACGATCTTGATGCGGTCGGCAACCGCTGTCAGCAGGTAGAACGCAATCAACAGGACCGGGTTGGGCACGGCGGCGACCGAGCCGCCGGCTTGCCAGACGGTCAGCGAAAAGGTCCCGAACGCCAGAACGACGACGAGACCGATGAGCAGCATCAGCTGCCGATCGGTCGCGTCGTCGTTGAAGCTTCGAATGCGCAACGGAGTCATCCTGTCGCTGAGCGCTACGGAACCCGTCCGGGCTCAAGCGTATTCACCGGCGCGTTGTCGCGCACCTATCCCTATTCCCAGTGAGCAGTACGCATGGCTCTCTCCTTGCGTGGGTGGCCCCCCAGTAGCCGGGCCCGTGATCAAGTGCGTCGCGACGAGAGAGACGTTATATAGGCATGAGTCGTGATCGGAACCGATTTGTGTCGGTATGCGCAGAACACGATAATCGATCGGCGACCCGTTACTGGCAGTCCCGAATGCAAAACTCTGAGCTACTTGAATTGACGTTTTGGTCGCAGTGTCCGAATAGCTGAGAGTGCCGCTCGACTAACGCTATGGATTGACGGATCTACCTGTTATCCGTAACCTCGGAAGGCTCCTGACCTGCGCGTAGATCATGAATATTTGTCTACCGGAAATTGTGGGCCGCACGCTGCGATTGAGCTAACGGAGTGATCCACCGAACGTTCTATAAACTCCCGGTATGCCCGACCGATCCCCGCTCACTCACGTTGACGAGACCGGCGCCGCGCGCATGGTCGACGTTTCCGCAAAAGACATCTCCGCTCGGCGCGCGACAGCGGCCGGCCGCGTGGCCACCACCCCGGAGGTCATCGCTCTGCTACGCGCGGATGGCCTGCCCAAGGGTGATGCGCTCGCCGTCGCCCGGCTCGCTGGGATCATGGGTGCGAAGCGAACTCCCGATCTGATTCCTCTCTGCCACCCGATTGGCCTGCATGGCGTCGTGATCGACCTCGAGCTCACCGACAGTGCCGTCGAGATCACCGCGATCACCAAGACCGCCGACCGTACCGGTGTGGAGATGGAGGCGTTGACTGCCGTCGCGACCGCCGGCCTCGCCATGATTGACATGATCAAGGCGGTGGACCCGGCGGCGAGCATCGAGAACGTCCGGGTCCTTCGTAAGGAGGGCGGGAAGACCGGCGATTGGGTACGCCCGGAGGACCGTCGATGAGGGCCCGAGTGATCGTCGCCAGCAACCGGGCGGCGAGCGGGGTATATGCCGATACGAGCGGTCCGCGCCTGGTCATCGGCCTGCGGGAGCTCGGCTGCGAGGTCGCTGACCCGGTCGTGGTCCCGGACGGCGAGCCGGTCGCCGAGGCCCTGCGCGCGGCCGTCGCCGAGGGGATCGACGTGGTCCTGACCAGCGGCGGAACGGGGGTGACCCCGACCGACCGGACCCCGGAGGCGACCCGTGGCGTGCTCGACTTCGAGATCCCGGGCATCGCCGAGGCGATCAGGGCATACAGCCGCGACAGGGTGCCGGCGGCCGCCCTCTCCCGAGGGCTCGCGGGAGTCGCCGGGCGTACGCTAATTGTGAATTTGCCCGGTTCGTCCGGTGGGGCCAAGGATGGCCTGGCGGTGCTGAAACCCCTGCTCAAGCACACGGTCGACCAGATCAACGGCGGTGACCACCCGCGGACGGGCTAGCCCGCGAGGACTGTACTCGGAGGATTAGGCACCGAGTCCTAGACGGATGGTGCAAAACTCGACAACGGCGATCTTCCACATGGTGGGACGCTGCCTAGCCGGGCACCTAGCGGCGGCCGCCGGGGGTGACGCCGGATACGCTCCAACGGTGAGTGTTGACGCGACTCCGGTCGACTGGGAACAAGCGCGCGCCCTCGCGTACGAGGCGGGCCGCCAAGCCGCCGGGCCGGCCGAGCTGATCTCGCTGCCCGAGGCGGACGGCCGCACGCTCGCCGAGCCGTTGCGCGCGCTCACCGACCTGCCTGCCTTCGCCACCTCGAGCATCGACGGCTGGGCGGTGCGCGGCCCACAGCCATGGCGCGTCGTCGGCCGTGTCCTCGCCGGCGGCATCGCCCCCGCGCTCGACGAGGAGGGCGCCTGCGTCGAGATCGCGACCGGCGCGATGGTGCCGGCCGGTGCGACCGCGCTGGTCCGCGTCGAGGAATCGACCCGCGACGGCGCCGGCCTGGTCCGCGGCGAGCCCCGGGCGCTGCCCGACTGGCGGCTGCCCGGCGAGGAGGCGGCCAAGGACGAGGAGCTGCTGCCGGCCGGCACCGCGGTCGACCCGGCGGTGATCGGCGTCGCCGCGACGTGCGGCTACGAGACGCTGAGCGTGCTACCGCGGCCGCGCGCCGGGGTGCTGGTCTTCGGCGACGAGCTGCTCACCGCGGGCACGCCGGGCGCCGGCCGGGTGCGTGACTCGCTCGGCCCGCAGGTGCCGGGCTGGCTGCGCCGGTGCGGCGCCACCGTCGAGCCGGCCGCGGTGGCCGGGCCGGTCCGCGACACGCTGCCCGCCCACCTCGAGGCGGTACACGGCGCCCTCGCCGCCGCCGATCTGGTCTGCACCACCGGCGGCACCATGCACGGCCCGGTCGACCACCTGCACCCCACGCTGGCCGAGCTCGGCGCCGAGTATGTGGTGAACACCGTCGCCGTCCGCCCCGGCTTCCCGATGCTGCTCGCCCGCGTCCCGGGCCCGGAGGGTCGTCCCCGGTTCCTGGCCGGCCTGCCCGGGAACCCGCAGTCCGCCGTGATCGCCCTGATCACCCTGGTCGCCCCGCTGCTGGCCGGCCTGCAGGGCCGGCCAGCGCCGAGCCTGACCCGGGTCGAGGCCGGCGCGGCGGTGCCCGGGCGCGGCGGGTTCACGCATCTGGCTCTGGCCCGCCTCGACCGCGACGGCCGGATCGCGACGCCGGTCGGCCACGTCGGCTCGGCGATGCTGCGCGGTCTGTCCAATGCGCACGGTTTCGTGGTCGTTCGCCCGGGTAGCACGGCCGCGGCGGGCGACCTGGTGCCGTTCCTGCCGTTGCCGTTGCTCGCCGGGGAGCGGCCATGATCGCGCCAGCCGCGTCAGTCGCCGGAGAGCGAGCCGCACGTCGGGCCGGAGAACGGCCCGACGTGCGAGCCGTGGAGCGACCGAACCTAGCCGAGGGGCGCCGATGACCGGGATCGTTGTCACCGCGCAGGTGCTGGACGTGCCGCTCGACCTGGCGGCCCACGAGAAGGCGGTCGTCGAGACGCGCGCCGGGGCGGTCGTTTCCTTCCAGGGCGTCGTGCGCGATCACGACGGCGGCCGGGGGGTGACGCTGCTCGAGTACGAGGGCCACCCCACCGCCGAGAAGATCCTGCGCGAGGTGGCGGCCGAGATTGCCGCCGACCCAGAGGTGTACGCGGTCGCCGTGTCCCACCGGATCGGCACGCTGGCGATCGGCGACGTCGCCCTGGTGGCGTCGGTGAGCACGGCGCATCGGGCGGCGGCGTTCGCGGCGTGCGCCCGGCTGGTCGACGAGGTGAAGGCCCGCCTGCCGATCTGGAAGCGTCAGGTCTTCACCGACGGCACCGAAGAGTGGGTCAACTGCCCGTAGACGTGGCGGCCCGCTCGTCATCGACCGCGCGGGCCGGGAATGGCCGGCACCCGCTGGATCGGGGGCACCCGCCGAGCCGGCACCGCCGGTGCCACCCCCGGCCGCCACGGCAGGGCGTTGAGCAGCAGGATCAGGGCGAACGCATAGCCGTTCCACCCGGTCGTCCACCGTGGATCGACCACCACCAGCAGGTAGACCAGGCCGGCGGCGAGGGCGAACCCGATCCCCGGAAAGCGCCGCGCCCGCGGCCGCCGAGCGGTGACCTTCCGCCGGGCCGCCGCGTCCACGAGGATCAGGACCGCAGGCAGGATCCACATCATCTCGTGGATCCGGGTCACCGGCCCGACCGCCGCGCCCGCCAGCCCCACCAGCGTGAACGCGGCGATCTCGTCTCCGTCGGCGTGGGCCGACCGGGCCCGGATCATCCCGACCGCCACCAGCAGCCCGGCGAACGACAGCCAGATCAGCACCGGCGTGCTCGCCGAGTTGTAGAGCCGGGCCAGCACCCCGGCCAGCGACTGGTTGAGCGGATCGGCCAGCGACGCCGATCGGCGCAGGAACCGGCCGGGCGCGATCACCGCCGCCGCGCCGAGCAGGGTGACCGCGGTGCCGAGTGCGGTCAGCGCGGCCCGCCACTGCCGGGTCACCGCGTAGTAGACGATGAACAGGCACGGGCCGAAGGCGAGCGCGGTGGCGATCCCGGTGCCTACGCCGGCCCACGCGCCGGTGGCCCAGCCCCGGCGCAGCAGGGCCAGCAGCCGGCCGCCGGGGGCGGGGCGCGGCAGATCCGGCAGCCGGCCACCGGGGGTGCGGCGCGGCAGGCCCAGCAGCTGGCCCCCGGGGGTGCGGCGCGGCAGGCCCAGCAACTGGCCGCGAGGGCCGCGGCCGCCGGGGCCACGGGAGGCAGGGGCGCGGGAGGCGGGCGGCCCGGCCCACCACGCCGCTCGGCTGCGCGCCCACGCCGAGCGGCGCAGCGCCACCACGTCGGCGCTGATCAGGCCGAAGAGGAGGAGATCCAGGCAGCCGAGGCCGAGCGTGGCCCGCACCGGCGCGACCGGGAGGGCCAGGCCGGCCGCGGCGAGGACGGCCCAGAAGCGGGACTTGCCGTACCGGCGGGCGATCGGGCCGACCAGGGCGATCAGGGCCAGGCCCAGCGCGGTCACGCCGGTCAGCGCGAGCAGCAGTCCGGCGAACGGGACGGGCAGCCGGGCCAGGGGAGCGAGCAGCAGCGCGGCCGGGCCGGAGGCGTGCCAATTGGCGGCGACGGTGCTCATCCCGTACGCCTGCTGCAGTCTGATGATCGCTAGGCCGGCGGCGATGCCGCCCAGAACGACCACCACGGACCTTGTGTGCTTCGCCGGCATGGCGCGACCCCCGTCGCTCTCGAAGGCGCAGACCAGCCCGCGCGGCCCTCGATCGCTTTAACGCAGGGATCGCTTCAAGGTCACCCAGGAAGCTTTCGAGCTATTGCGGCGGACCTGGTGGCGATCTTGGCCTCGCGCTTAGCCGCCTTCGCCGCACGCTTCACGGCCCGCTGCGAGCGGCCGACCGCGTGCGTCGTGCGGTAGTGCAGGCTCGGCCGGCCCTCGGTGTCGGCCGCGGCGATCAGCAGGCCGCCGAGCAGGCCGAGGTTCTTGAGCAGCGAGGTCGGCATGTCGCCGCGCTCGACCATGGTGGTCGGCACCAGGCCGGCGGCGAGCAGCGCGGCGGCCGGGCGGGTGAAATGCCCGGTGGCGAGCGCGAGACCGGCCGCCACGTCGGTCGCCGCCTTGGCCCGCACGATCGTGCGCGGGTCGGTCGGGATGCGCGGGTCCAGCTTCTCCAGCATCGGGCCGACCTTGTCGAGCACCGCGCGCGCCGTCTCGACCTTGGCCTCCGGACTGATCAGATGGCGGACGCCGTCGACCACGAAGATCGAGGCGAGCATGGCACGGGCCGCGGTGCGTACGGGTCTCATGAAATTGGTTATACCCGCCGAGCGGGCCTCATACCGGCTGGGTACGCAGGTATCGGCCGAAGTGCGGCACCGTGAACGCGACCGTGCCCCGCTCGCCCGAATAGATCAGACCCTTCTTGATCAGGGCGTCCCGGGCTGGGGAGAGGCTGGCCGGCTTGCGGCCGAGCGCGGTGGCGATGTCGGCGGTGGGCACCGCGGCGTCCATGTCGTTGTCCGGATCGCCGGAGAGCGTGGCCATCGCCCGCATGTACTCGCGCTCGGCCGGGGTGGCCCGCTCGAAGCGCGAGCCGAAGAAGCCGACCGCGAGCTCGGCCTCCGCCTCGGGCGCGGCGACCCGCACGTCGGCGTCGGTGACCGGGGACTGCGGGGCGTGATCCCAGGTGGCTTTCCCGTACGCCTGGACGAAGTACGGATAGCCGCCCGACTTCTCGTAGAGCAGGTCCAGCGCCTTCGCCTCGTACTCCACCTCCTCGCGGGCGGCCGGCGCGCTGAGCGCCAGATCGGCCGAGACCCGGTCGAGGCGGTCGATCCGCTGGTAGCGGAAGAGCCGCTCGGAATAGGACTTGGCCGCGGACAGCACGGCCGGCAGGTGCGGCAGGCCCGCGCCCACCACGATCAGCGGCGCGCCGAGCTGGGACAGCTCGTGGCAGGCGGCGCACAGCGCGGAGACGTCGGCCGGCCCCAGATCCTGCATCTCGTCGATGAACAGGGCGATGCCGGTGCCGACGTCGGTGGCGATCGAGGCCGCGTCGGTGAACAGCTCGACCAGGTCGATCTCGATGTCGCCGGAGTCGGCCCGGCCGCGGGCCGGCGGCACGTCGATGCCGGGGGACCAGCGGTCGCGAATCTTACCGTTCGGGTCGTTGACCCGCAGCGCGAACGCCTTGAGCACGGCGAGCACCTCGTCCACCCGATCGGGGTCGCGGTGGTGCGGCGCGAGCTCGCGGATGGCCATGTGCAGGGCGGCCGAGACCGGGCGGCGCAGCGACTGGTCGGGGCGGGCCTCGATCTTGCCGGTGCCCCAGAGCCGGCCGATCGCGGCCGAGCGCAGCGTGTTGAGCAGCACCGTCTTGCCGACGCCGCGCAGGCCGGTGAGGACCAGGCTGCGCTCGGGGCGGCCGCGGGCGACCCGCTCGAGCACCACGTCGAAGGCGTCCAGCTCGCGGCCTCGCCCGGCCAGCTCGGGCGGGCGCTGCCCGGCGCCGGGCGCGTACGGATTCCTCACCGGATCCACGATTGCACCGTATCGGGTCGTCTAGCGAAATAGCTAGAGTCCGCTAGCGAAACCTCGCGAGTGTCTTCTACCGGAATCTAGCCTCTGAGCAAGAAAGCGCTAGAGCGTCTTATGCTCCTTGAGGCAGAGCACGAAGTCCAGGTCGTCGAGCGGGCTGTCGTAGAAGTACCACTTCGTGTAGCCCGGCACCTTCGAGCACTTGGCCTCGGCGTCCTTCTCCCCCGTGGTCTTGCCGTCGATGCGCTTGAGCACCTCGTACGTGCCCGACGTGCAGGCGGTCGCGCG
The DNA here is from genome assembly GCF_000721705.1 of Actinoplanes subtropicus. GTDB lineage: Bacteria > Actinomycetota > Actinomycetes > Mycobacteriales > Micromonosporaceae > Actinoplanes > Actinoplanes subtropicus. Next base: position 64,825 of record NZ_JOJL01000029.1, on the reverse strand, counting down.
CATCTCGGGCTGGTCGTCGGTGCCCTGGTTGACCACGCAGTCGCCCTGTTTCACGTAGAACCGGGCGTCCTCGCTGCCCAGCGGCGCCGGGCCGGGGTTGGTGGCCGCGTCCGACGGGCTCGGCGAGGCCTTCGGCTTGTCGGCGCGCTCCTTCAGCAGCCAGGCGGTGGTGCCGAGGCCGACGCAGATCAGCACGCCGAGGGTGATCACGAGCGCGATGATCGGGGTGTTCCGCTTCGGGGGCGCCGGCACCGGCTGGCCCCACATCGACTCGGACGAATGCCCTAGGGGCTGCTGCGGAATGGATGACGACTGGCCGCCCCACGACGGTTCCGGCGGCACGGCCGCGCCCTGGTCACTCCAGGGGTCGGCGGGCTCGGTATACGGCTCGTCGGAGTTCCCGTGCGACCATGGCGGGCCGGAATGGGGGCCATTTTGCGACATGGAAGGTTTCCTCCGGGTGCGGTCAGACGCTGTCTGCCACGTTAGCGTGCGGGGGTGTGGCAAACCCGCACGGAATCGCCGCTGCTGTCGGCAACACGACGCCCGCCGGGCGGGTTCGGCGGCTACGGTCCACGGTCGTGTCGCCACTCCTCGTGATCTTCGCGGCCGGCTTCGGCGCGTCGTCCGCCGCGTTCCTGCCCCGGCTCGCCCACCGTCTCGCGGTCGGCTACGCCGACCAGCCTCGCCGACACTGCGCGGATTGCTTGCGGCCGTTTCCCCCGGGCTTGCCAGGGTGGGTACGGGCGGGGCCGGCGTGCCCGTGCTCCGGGAGTGCGGCCGGTGCCGTTCTCGCCGGCGGGGCGGTGGCCGCGGTGCTGGCGGTCGCGATCGGGCCGTCGCCGCTGCTGCCGGTCTATCTGGTGGCGGCCGTTCCGGGAGTGCTGCTCGCGGTGATCGACCTGCGCTGCCTGCGGCTGCCCGATCGACTGGTCGGTGCGGTGGCGCTGCTGGCCGGTGTGCCGTTGGCCCTGCTGCGCCCGGAGCGGGTCGGGCCCGCGGTCCTGGCTGCGGGGACGGTGCTCACGGCGTACGCAATCCTGGTTCTGCTCGGTGGTCTTGGGCTCGGTGACCTGAAGCTGGCCGCCGTGCTCGCGTTGATCCTGGGATTCGCCGGCTGGCCGGCGGTGGTCGTCGGCGTGCTCACACCCCACCTGATCAATGGGCCGATCGCGCTGTTCCTGCTGGTCAGCGGCCGGCGAAAGGAGCTGCCGTTCGGTCCGGCGCTGCTGATCGGGGCGCTGCTCGCGCTCACAGCAGCCTGAGCTGGCGATCCTTCGGACGGGCCGGGACGGTGTCGCCGAGGCGCTCGAACAAGCCCGAGTCGATCGCGTCGAGGAACGGTGTCGGGCTCTGCTCGCGCTCGCTGCCGTGCCGGAACCGGCGCGCGGCATGGCTGAGGTAGAGGCGATCCTGGGCGCGGGTGAGGCCGACGAAGAAGAGGCGGCGCTCCTCGGCGATCTCGTCGTCCGCCGGCGCCGAACCCGGCCAGCGCATCGGCAGCAGGCCGTCCTCGCAGCCGACCAGGAAGACCACCGGGAACTCGAGGCCCTTGGCGGCGTGCAGGGTGAGCAGGTTGACCGCCTCGGCCCGCGGGTCGAGCGCGTCCACCTCGGCGCCGGTCTCGATCTCCTGCAGCAGGCGGGGGAGGTCGTCGCTCGGATCTTCGCTGCTCAGGCGCTGGGCCAGCGGCGTGAGCAGGTCGGCGGCGGTCCAGATGTCCTCGGGGGCCAGCTGCTCGGCGTCCAGGGTCGGCGCGGCGAAGCGCTGGGCGAGCACCTGCGCGGTCAACTTCACCCGGGCGGCGAGCGAGCCGCCCAGGCCGCCGGCGTGCCGCAGCTCGCGGGCGATGACCCGCACGCCGGCCCGGTCGCGCAGCCGGTTGTGCGAGCGCTTCTGCACCGGCACGCCGGCCCGGGAGAGCGCCTCGACGATCGGGCCGGACTGGGCGTCGGTGCGGTAGAGGACCGCGATGTCCGAGAAGGACAGATTGCCGGCGGTGGCCGAGCGGGAGTCGATCCGGCCCGAATCCAGCGAGCGGTGGGACAGGCCGCCGACCAGCTCGTCGATCGTGCGGACCACGAAGTCGGCCTCGTCGGCGACGCTCGCGGCCGGATAGCGGCCGACCAGCGCGGCCTCGGGGTCGAGCCGGGCCGGGTCCAGCCGGCGGCCACTGACCAGTGAGGACGGTGCGATGGCCTGTACGGCGGCGGCCAGGATCGGGGCGCTCGACCGGTAGTTGCGGGTCAGGCGGACCAGGCGGGCGTCGACGAAGTCCTCGTTGAAGCGCAGGAAGTACTTCACGTCGGCGCCACGGAACGAGTAGATGGCCTGGTCGGGGTCGCCGATCGCGCACAGGTTGCCGTCCGCCGGGCTGAGCAGCCGCAGCAGCTCGTACTGGACCTCGTCGACGTCCTGATACTCGTCCACGAAGATCCACTGCCACTGCTTGCGGTACCTCTCGACCAGCGCGGGCTCGTCGCGCAGCAGCTCGACCGGCATCTTGATCAAATCGTCGAGGTCGACGAGATCCTGCTGCCTCAGGAGCTTGCGGTACGCGAAGTCGTCGTCCCCGGCCTGGTCGCGGGCTTCCTTCTGCTCGTGCTCCTCGGCGATGCGCCAGTTCGGCCCCAGGCCGGCCGCCTTGGCGTTCTCCTTGAGGATGGTCAGGCCAACCGAGTGGAAGGTGCCGACGGTGATGTCCTCGGCGCCGTCGCCGAGCAGGGCGTCCAGGCGTTCGCGCAGTTCGGCGGCGGCCCGGCGGGTGAAGGTGATCGCCAGGCAGCGGTGCGGGAAGACGCCCAGTTCGGCGCAGAGGTAGGCGATACGGTGGGTCAGGGTGCGGGTCTTGCCGGTGCCGGGGCCGGCGACGATCAGCAGGGGGCCGCCGGGGGCGCTTGCCGCCACCCGTTGCATGGCGTCCAGGCGGTCGAGCAGGCCCGTTCCTACTTCTTCCATTCCGGCGAGCATCGGCTCGAATGGTTCGTGCGGGCTTGCCGGGGGCGCGATCGGCGGGGCCTTCTTCGGCTCCCTGACCGGTTTGACCACCTTTTTCGCGATATTTGCTGGTTTCTCTGGCTGGCGCTGCTGGGGGACCTCGAACAAGGCCACGTCGAACAGCGTCTCGGTCTGGGCCGGGCCCGATTTGTGCTTGAGCTCGCTGGGGTCGAACAGGGAGATAACGCCATATTCGCCGTCATAGCCGGGGACCCGGCGGACATCGCCGCGGCGAAGCCGAGTGATCGCCTCCTGGAGGTCGTCCCCGCCGGCCTGCCCGATCTCGGCGAGCGTCACCTTCCGCAGGATGTCCAGCTCCGAGCCGAGCGTGGCGACCAGGTGGTTGATCTGGGCCTCGACCGTCTTCGACTTCGGCCCGACGCCGTTGATCTCGCCGAGCACCTCGTGCAGCTGGATCAGGTGCTCGACGTGACCGTCCCGGTGGTAGCCGACCGGCCGGTCCGCGAGGTCCTCGACCCGGCTCAACACGCCCACGGTCAGCGGCTTGCCGCACTCGGGGCAGCGGCCGCCGGCCTCCCGGGTGCGCTCCGGCTCCCAGTTGACCCCGCAGACCCGGTGCCCGTCGGCGTGGTACTTGCCCTCCTCCGGGAAGAACTCGAGCGTGCCCTTGAGCGTCGTGCCGTTCTTGACGGCCTCGTAGTCGGGCACGCCGGTGAAGAGCGTCGCCTCCCGGGCCAGCGCGGCCGGCGAGTGTGCGTCCGAGTTCGAGACCAGCCGGTAACGGTCCAGGCTGGACACTCGCCAGTTCATCTCCGGGTCCGAGGAGAGACCGGTCTCCACGGCGGTGATGTGCTCGGCGAGATCGGCGTAGCAGTCGGCGATCGCGTCGAAGCCGGACTTCGAGCCGAGCGCCGAGAACCAAGGTGTCCAGATGTGCGCGGGGACCAGGTAACCGCCCGCCTCGAGGGTGATCTCCAGCAGGTCGCGGGAGTCGAGCCCGAGGATCGGGCGGCCGTCGGCGGTCAGGTTGCCGATGCGGCCCAGCGCGGTGTTGAAGCGGGCCGCCGCCGCGAAATCCGGCATGTAGATGAGGTGGTGCACCTTGCGGGTGCGGTCGTCTCGCTTGTAGATCGTCGAGATCTCGACGCTCAGCATGAACTTCACTTTTTCCGCCGCCTGCAGCGATCCCGGCAGACGGTTGGTCACCTCGTCCTCGTCCCGGTACCGGAACAGGCCCGCGGCGTCCTCGACCAGGCTCTCCTTGAGATGGTCGAACCACGCGGGATGGGTGAAGTCGCCGGTGCCGAGCAGGGCGATGCCCTTGCGGCGGGCCCACCAGGCCAGGTTGGGGAGCGTCAGATCACGGCTGCAGGCGCGGGAGAACCGGGAGTGGATGTGCAGATCCGCGACGTATGTGTCCGCGGCGACCGAGGACCCTGCGTTCTCCGAGGGCACGCGCTGCATCCTGTCATGCCCTCCGGTTCCGCTACCAATCGCCACGCGCCGTTTTTCACACCGCCCGCAATTCGATGACCGTGACCTGCGGGGGCGCGCCGACCCGTACCGGCGGGCCCCAGGTGCCGGCGCCGTTGGTCACGAAGACCGGGACGCCGTCCACGTCGCCGTAGCCGGAGACGACGGGTTGTTGCAGCCCGACCACCAGGTTGAAGGGTGCCATCTGGCCGCCGTGGGTGTGCCCGGAAACCTGGAGATCGACTCCGAACGGGGCGGCCTGGCGGGCGGCGACGGGCTGGTGGGCCATCAGCACGACGGGCCGGGTGGTGTCCCGATCGCCCAACGCCTTGGCGAAGTCGGGGGCATCGCCGTACTGCGTGCCGCCGAGGTCGTTGACGCCGGCGAGATCCAGTCCGTTGATCTCGACGCGTTCGTTTCGCAGGGGCCGGACGCCCAGTTGCGCGACCTCCTCCACCCAGGGCGCATAGCCCGAGTAGTACTCGTGATTCCCGGTCACGAAATACGCCCCATACCGCGACTCGATGTCGGCCAGCGGTGTCGCGAACCGCCCCAGCTCCGCCACCGTCCCGTCAACCAGATCACCGACGACGCACACCATGTCCGCCTTCACCGAATTGATCAGGTCAACGATCCGCCCGACGTGATGCGTCCCCGCCAGCGGCCCCAGGTGGATATCGGAGACGACGACCAGCCGCGTCCCGTCCATGCCGCGCGGCAGCTTCCGCATGGGCATGGCCCACCGGTTGATCTGCGGCGGCCCCAGAGCGGTCTTCACCCCGTACCCCGTGACGCCGGCGGCGGTCAGCCCGGCAAAGATCGCGATCCCCCGCGCCAGCACGAGCCGGCGCTCAACCCCGCCGTCCGCCTCGCTCTGGTCGTTGCCGACCTTTTCGGCCGTACGTCTCCGCGTGCGCCACAAGAGCAGGATGGCCGCCCGTGGGATCTCCAGCGGAATCAGCGTCACCAGCAGGTAGAACATCAGGGCCAGCCACAGGTAGCCCGGCCAAGCCAGCCACTCCGCGTACCCTCGGGCCCCGATCAGCGTGGCCGGCACCAGCACGGCCAGCCCGACCGCCACGACACCGCCGACCCGCCGGGCCCACCCGGGGCGCAGCGGGTCTCGCACGAGTCGCTTCCACAGATAGAAATGGACGAGCCCGACCACGACAAGGATCAGCCCAAGGAGCGCGAGCAACACCGCCGGGCTCAGCCGCCCGCGAACGGCGGCAGCACGTCCACCGTCACGTCGGCCGGCAGCGGCGCCTCGCGGTCGTGGCAGGCCAGCCCGTCCACGAGGAAGCTGGCCGACTTCAACACCAGCCCCAACCGCTCCCCGTGCCGATCGGTCAGCAGTTGCACCAGTTCCACGAGCGACCCGGCCTCCGCCCCCTCGGTGGACACCCCGCCCGCGGCGGCCCGCGCCCCCGCGAAGAGCCGCACGGTGATCACATCAGCCTCCGATCGCCGACATCGGTCGAGCCGGCTGCAAGAAGCTTGGATCATCGATGCCGTGCCCCGCCCGCTTACCCCGCATCGCCACCCGCCAGGCCTCCGCGATCTCCGCATCCGACGCCCCGGCGCGCAGCAGTTTGCGCAGGTCGCTCTCCTCGGTGGCGAACAGGCAGTTGCGGATCTGGCCGTCCGCCGTGAGCCTGGTGCGGTCGCAGTCGCCGCAGAAAGGCCTGGTCACGCTGGCGATGACGCCCACTCGGGCCGGCTCACCGGCCGCGTCCACGTGCCCGGGCACGAGCCAGGTCTCGGCCGGCGCGGTTCCACGTGAAACAGGATCGGCCTCCAGACCGAACGGCTCCAACGCCGCCAGAATCTCGTCGGCCGTGACCATCGTGTGCCGGTCCCACTGGTGCTGGGCGTCGAGCGGCATCTGCTCGATGAACCGCAGCTGGTAGCCGTAGGTCAACGCGTACTTCAGCAGCTCGGGCGCCTCGTCCTCGTTGATGCCGCGCATCAGCACCGTGTTGACTTTGACCGGCGTCAGCCCCGCCGAGGCCGCCGCCTCCAGGCCCCGCAACACGTCATCCAGCCGATCGCGCCTGGTGAGCGCCCGGAACCGCTCCGGATCCAGCGTGTCCAGCGACACGTTGATCCGGTCGAGCCCGGCATCGCGAAGCTCCTCGGCGATCCGCTCCAGCCCGATGCCATTGGTGGTCAGCATCAACCGGGGCCGCGGCTCTAACCGGGCGGCCGCCGCAACGATCTCGAGCAGCCCGCGCCGCAGCAGCGGCTCGCCGCCGGTGAACCGCACCTCCTGGATGCCCAGCCGCTCCACCCCGATGCGGATGAGCCGGCCCACCTCGTCGTCGGTGAGCTGCTCCTCCCGGGGCAGCCAGGCCAGCCCCTCCGCCGGCATGCAATAGGTGCAGCGCAGATTGCATTTATCGGTCAGCGACACCCGCAGATCGGTAGCGATCCGCCCAAATCGATCAACGAGCCCAGTCACGAGCGCCTCCTCACGCCCGGGGCCGATCTCGCCATCTCGTTCATGCTCCGAATCTAGTCGTTTCCGCCCGGCAGTGCCCGCGCCGATATCGCCCTGTGGACAACGCGTGGGGCCGAGATGATCGCGTGAAACTGGTTGGCCAGAATCCTGCGTGGGCGGGAGGGTGATGTCATGGCGACGTTCGACGAGCTGGTGGCCGAGGGGTCGACGGTCCCGGTCGAGGGGTGGGACTTCTCGTGGTTCGCCGGGCGGGCCACCGAGGAACGGCCGTCCTGGGGTTATGCGCGACTATTGGGCGAGCGGATGGCCACCGCCCGACGCGCGCTGGACCTGCAGACCGGCGGCGGCGAGGTGCTCGCCACCATCCCGCGGGCGCCCGAGGTGCTGGTCGCCACCGAGGGTTGGCCGGCCAACGCCGCGCTGGCCCGCGAGCGGCTGGCCCCACTCGGCGGTCGAGTGGTCGAGCTGGGTGAGGACGACCCCCTGCCCTTCCCGGACGGCGACTTCGACCTGGTGACCAGCCGCCACCCGGTCACGGTCCACTGGGACGAGGTGGCCCGCGTCCTCGCTCCCGGCGGCACCTATCTCGCGCAGCACGTCGGCGCCGGGTCCCTGCGCGAGCTGATCGACTTCATGATGGGCCCGCAGAAGGTCGGCCGCGCCCGCGACCCCGAGCTCGCCCGCGAAGCCGCAACCGCCGCCGGCCTCGACGTGACGGATCTGCGCAGCGAAGCCCTACGCATCGAGTTCTTCGACGTGGCGGCCGTCATCGTCTTCCTGCGCAAGGTCATCTGGACCGTCCCGGGCTTCACCGTCGCGGCCTACCGTGACCGCCTCCAGGCCCTGCACGACCAGATCGAGCGCAAGGGACCGTTCGTAGCCCACTCCCAGCGCTTCCTCATCAGTGGTCGACGGCTGCTTAGGTGATCGCTCGGAGTGCTGATTTGGCGGCCGTTGTCACCTCGCTTCGGTAGGCGGCGCCGAACGCCGCGGCGTGCACTAGTAAGAGGTGTAGCTGGTGCAGGGGGACGCGGGCGCACCAGCCGTCGGTCAGCGGGTGCACCTCTTGGTAGGCGGCCAGGATGCGATCCAGGTAGGGGGCGCCGCCGAACAGGGCCAGCTCCGCCAGGTCGGTCTCCCGGTGGGCGCCCTGCGCTGCCGGGTCGATCAGGTAGGCCCTCGTCGTCGACCACAGGATGTTGCCGGGCCAGAGGTCACCGTGGGTGCGGCTCGGCGGCTCCGGATCGGGATGGGTGTCGAGCGCGGCCACCAGCCGCTCCAGCAGCGCCACGTCATCCGAGGTCAGCACGCCCCGGTCGGCGGAGAGCCGGACGAACGGCAGCAGCCGCCGCGCGGCGAACCACCGGCCCCACGGCCCCGGATCTGGCGTGTTGTCCATCGGGAGCGGGCCGATGTAGCCGGGCCACGGCGCCCCGAAGCTCTCCGCGCCGGACCGATGCAGGGCGGCCAGGTCGCGGCCCAGGCGCTCCGCGGACTCGGGGGTGGGAGACGCCTCGTCCAGCCATTCGGTGGCCAGCATCTGGGGCAGGCCGACGATCAGCTCGGGGACCGGGGCACCCGCCTCGGCCAGCCAGCGCAGGCCGGCAGCCTCGGCCTCGTAGAAATCCGCAGGTGGATCGCCCTGTGGCCAGGTTTTCGCGAAGACCGAGGTGCCGTCGTCCAGGGTCAGGCGGCTCGCGGCGGAGACGCTGCCGCCGCCCACCGGGGTTTCGCGGATCCGCTGGTGCGTGAGAAATGTCGGGAGATGCTCGGGGTGCGCGCGTAAGTACGCCTGGTCCACGGGGTTATCTTCCACTTCGGCTTACGGAGGTCCGGAAAGGGAGTCAAAATGTCGGCATGAGCCCTGTCACAGTGCGTTCGTACCGTCCGAGTGACCACTCCGCGGGTAGGCGACTGTGGTCCGAGCTGACCAACCAGCACAACCGCATGTATGGCGACCCCGCCGACGACGCGGGCGAGGGCTTCGAGGAATACCTGACCCGGCTCGATCTGTGCGGTCTCTGGGTGGCCGACCACGCCGACGACGGAGTCATCGGGCTGGTCGGGCTGATCATCCGGGGTCGGGCCGGGGTGGTCGAGCCGGTCGTGGTGACGATCTCGCACCGCCACAAGGGTGTCGGGCGCAAGCTGCTGCGCCACGTCGCGAACGAGGCGCGTAAGAGGAACATGACCGCGCTGACGATCTCGCCGGAGTCGCGCAACGTGGACGCTATCCGGAGCCTGCACGCGGCCGGGTATGACGTGGTGTCGTCCATCGAGCTCACCCTCGATCTGGAGCGGAACCCGCATGAATGGCTGGAAGACGGGCTTGAGCTGCACGATATGCAGTTCCGTTCGTAGCCGGCCGAACTTTTTTCTGGGCTGTGGATAACCGCGGTTGTCCACAGGCGGGGCGATTTGGCACTCGCGCGGCGCGGCCGCTGCGGCACCATGCCGGGCATGAACCCGGACTGCACGATCACCGCCTGTTCCTCGGCCGAGGCCGTCGCCGTTGCTCCCTACCTGCTGGGGTTCCATCCCAACGACAGCCTGGTCGTGCTCGGCATGATCGGCCATGCCGTCGACTTCGCCGTTCGTTACGACCTGCCGGCAGAGGTCTCCGACTTCACCGAGGCGGCCGAGGTGATCGCGCGGCAGGGCGCCGATCGGGTCATCCTCATCGGTTATGGGCCGCCTTGGCGGGTGACACCGATGGTCCTGGAGGTCGGGCGCGCCCTGCGGGTCGCCGACGTGCCGATCGAGGATGTGCTCCGGGTCGCCGACGGCCGCTGGTGGTCCTACCTCGGCGGGCCCGCGGGCGGCACCCCGTTCGCGCCCGGGCTCGCCGCCCAGGCGGTCTATCAGGGCATGGTGGCGCTGCCCGACCGGATGGCGCTGGTCGCCAAGGTGTCGCCGGTCGAGGGCCGGCAGCGGGAGGAGATGCGAGAGGCCACCGGGCGCGCCCGCGCGCGCGCCACCGACCTGGTCGCGAGTGACGTCGAGGCGGCGCGCGGCGGCCAGTGGATGCGTCGGGCCGGCCGGCAGGCGGTGCGCGAGGCCGAGCGGGCGGCCCGGGCCGGGCGCCCGCTGAGTCCGGATGAGATCGCCTGGCTGGGCGTGCTGCTGGCCAAGTCGGTGGTGCTCGACTACGCGATCGATCGTTCCGGGCCGGAGGAGTGGCGGATGCGGTTGTGGACCGAGGTGGTTCGCAAGGTCCAGCCCGAGCTTTCGCCGGCGCCCGCCTGTCTGCTGGCCTATGCGGCCTGGCAGGCCGGGGAGGGGTCGCTGGCTCGGGTGGCGGTGGATCGGGCGCTGCTGGAGGAGCCCACCCATCGACTCGCCGGCGTGCTGGATCGGCTGCTCTCGGCAGGGATCCGGTCGCGTTCGGTCGTGGCGTTCATGCCCCTGCGCCGGCCGGATCAGCCGCGCCGGGGCGAGGTGCGGCGACGAGAGCCCCGACGCGGCGGCGCGCGCCGCGAGCAAAGGGCTCCGCGAGGGGCGGGCGGCGCCCGCCCCAAACGCCGCCCCTCCCGCCGGTCGCTGTAGCCGGAATCGCTATTACATGGAGAAGCCGCTCTTCGCTGCACGCAGAGCCGCTAGCGCTTCGCGCAGCACGCGGGCAGAAGCAGTTGCACGGCTGAATGAGGGGTGGTTGTGCGTGGCCGGTCAGGGGCGGTCCGTTTCCTGGTGGACGGTGTCGAGTGGTGGGGTGGGCGTGCGGGGCGCACCCGGTGGCGTGGCGGTGGGGGTCGGGGTGTCGGTCGTCCGGTGCAGGCCTGGCGACCGGTCCTCGATGACGAACGTGGCTCGGGTGTGGGCGGCCGCGCCGGGCGAGGTTACGTAGGGGAGGACGCGGAAGTTGGCGGTCATCAGGGCGGGCTGGATTCGGGTTCGGACGTAGCCGCGCTGGTTGTTGTAGAAGCGGAGGTGCGGGTTCCAGGGCATCCACGGGTGGGTGGCCGGCACGCTGTCGGCGCCGTTGCCGCCTGAGGTGATCGAGGAGCAGACCAGTTCGGTGCCGACGGTGCGCGAGGTCGGGTCGGCGTAGTCGAGCTTGAGCCTCGCGGCGCTGGATGACCCAAAGATCCCGGTTAGCGGTAAGTGTCGCGGAGCTTCGAGTGTTCAGACGGTGATGCGCTGTGCGGACGTGTAGACGTTCATGGTCTCGCCCCGGAGAAACCCGACGAGGGTCATGCCCGCCTCCTCGGCCAGCTCCGCGGCGAGCGTGCTGGGCGCCGACACCGCCGCCAGCAGCGGAATCCCGGCCATCCACGCCTTCTGGGTGAGCTCGAAGCTGGCCCGCCCCGACACCAGCAGCAGATGGCCGGCCAGTGGCAGCCGGCCCTCGCGCACGGCCCAGCCGATCACCTTGTCCACCGCGTTGTGCCGGCCCACGTCCTCGCGCAGCACGACCAACTCGCCCGCCGGCGTGAACAGGGCCGCCGCGTGCAGCCCGCCGGTCCGGTCGAAGGTGCGCTGCGCCGCCCGCAACCGGTCCGGCAGCTCCGCCAGCGTGCGGGCCGGCACCGCCAGCGGGTCACCGGACACGTCGTACGGCGATCTGGTCCGCACCGCGTCGATGCTCGCCTTGCCGCACACGCCGCACGAACTGGTCGTGTAGAAGTTCCGGCTCGGATCGGTCACGGGGGGCGGCACCTCCGCGCCGAGCACCACATCGACCACGTTGTACGTATTCGGCGTGTCCGTCCCCGCGCACAACTGGGCGGTCACCACATCGGCCGCCGAGCCGATGACGCCCTCGCTGAGCAGGAACCCCATTGCCAGGTCGATGTCGTGTCCCGGCGTGCGCATGGTCACCGCCAGCGGCTGCTTGCGCACCCGGATCTCCAGCGGCTCCTCGGCCGCCAGCTCGTCCGGGCGGCGGCGGGGCTCGCCGGTCGCCAGGTTGATCCGAACGACCGGTCGCCGGGTGGTGGTGCGCGCCATGACGAAAGCCTATGCCGGGCCGGAGAGCGACCCACGACCGTAGAAGCGGCCCGGCGAAAGCGGCCCGCCGGAAAGTGATCCACGACCGTAAGGTGAGCGCCCGGTCACGCTCGACACGCGCGCGGGATACGGTACGTACGTGGGAGGGTTTGCGGCGGTGGTGCTGGCCGGTGGTGCGGCACGGCGGATGGGCGGCGCGGACAAACCGACGCTGCCCGTCGGAGGTCAGTCCATGCTGACCCGCGTGCTGGCCGCTGTGCATGACGCCGATCCGCGGATTGTGGTCGGCCCGGTCCCGCCCGACCTCCCGGTCCCGGTCCACTCCACCCGGGAGGATCCGCCCGGCGGCGGCCCGGTCGCCGCCACCTCGGCCGGTCTCGCGCTGGTCCCGCCGGAGGTCACCTTCACCGCGCTGCTCGCCGCCGACCTGCCGTTGCTCACCGGCGAGGCGATCGATGTGCTGCGGCTGACCGCCGAGTCCGCGCCGATGCAGGGCGCCGTCTACCGGGATGCCGAGGGCCGCCGGCAGATGCTCTGCGGCGTGTGGCGGACCTCCGCGCTTCGGGACGCGCTCGGCCGGCTCGAGGAGGAGCGCGGCAACCTGCGCGGCGCTTCGGTCCGCGAGCTGATGGAGCATCTGCGAGTGGCCGAGGTGTCCTGGCGCCGGCCCGGCCCGCCGCCCTGGTTCGACTGCGACACCGACGACGACCTGCGGACCGCCGAGGAGTGGGCCCGATGAGCAACGAGCTCGACGACTGGATCGCGCGGGCCGGGCGGGAGCTCGGCCTCGACCCGGCGGACGTGCCCACCGAGGCGGTGCTCGGCCTGGCCAAGGACGTCGCGCATGGTGTCGTTCGCCCCGGGGCCCCCGTCACGGCGTACCTCATGGGTCTTGCCGTGGGCCGCGGAGCGGAAGCCGCGGACGTCGCCGAACGTCTCAGCGAGCTTGCGCTTTCCTGGCGGACGCCCGCCCCCTGAGGGCGCTCGATAGGGTGGCGGAAACGGAGGTGCGCGATCATGACGGCAGACAGCGCCGCGGGCGAGTCTAACGACAACATCCTGCTCGACGAGCCGACCACGGCTGACCTACGGGCGAAGGTGACCGAGGCCTGGCGGGACTTCGCCGGTGCCCTCTCCTCGCTGCTGTCTTCGCTGGTCCCGGGCTCGCATATCGACCTGACGCTCGACCCGACCGCGTCCGGCACCGGCATGGCGGTCTATTCGGTGAGCATCCGGGTGCTGCCCGACAAGGTGGTCGAGGCGCTCGCGGTCGGCAACGCCGGCCTGCCCGAGGGGTACCGGATGGATCGCTCCGCGGTCGCCGACCTGGTCGCGCTCGGCTGGTCGCCGCCGGGCGTGCTGGCCGGCTCGGGCGACTCCTTCGGCCTGCGCTCCGACCAGGGCAAGGCCGCCCAGCTCGCGGCCGTGGTCTCGCGCACCCTGCGCGACGTCTACGGCGCGCCGCACCCCGCCTTCCTGGTCTACCTCGTGCACGACGAGGAGGACGAGCCGATCGAGACCGCGCCGCTGGCCACGGCCCGTAACGAGCCGAACATCGGCGAGGTGCTCGACCTCGACGACCTGGACGACGACGGCGAGTTGTCCGCGGCGCTGGCCACCGCCGCCGACGAGGTCGTGCCGCTGGAGGAGCGGGTGCGCACGGTCGTCGCGACCATGTCGAAGACGCCGGTCGACCAGCTGCAGGTGGACACCGACGGTGACATCGGCATCCGGGCCGGCTCGGCCATGGTGTTCGTCCGGGTTCGCGACAATCCACCGCTGGTGGATGTCTTCTCGCCGATCCTGACCGAGGTCGAGCCGACCGAGCAGCTCTACGTGAAGCTCTCCGAGCTGACCAACCGCATGCCGATCGGCCGCCTCTACTGCGCGCAGGACACGGTCTGGGCCTCGATCCCAGTCTTCGGCCGCAACTTCCAGGCCACCCACCTCATGCTCGCCGTGCAGGTGATGACCGGCCTGGCCGATGAGCTCGATGACCGGCTGCACGGCGAGTTCGGCGGCAAGCGCTTCTTCGGCGAGGGCGACAAGCCCGGCCCGCAGAAGCAGAGCGGCGAGGACCACCGCACCGGCATGTATCTCTAGTTCAAGGACACGTAGCCGATCTTGTGCATAGTGGACAGATCGGCTACGCCCATTCCGGCGTCGTCGAGCAGCCACAGCTGGTCCCCGATCACCAGGGACCGGCGGACCGGCGCGCCCGTCAGGTTGCCGGCCGGCTGAATTGTCCCATTGCGCACGTGCACCGCGACCGCGCCGCTGATGCGTCCGTTGACCGGCACGACGAGCAGTTGGGTCGCCGGCCACCACAGCACCGCGTGCGGGTCGAACTCGGCCTCCGACGAGGAATCCGCCGCCACCTTTTGCGCGAGCCGTCGCGGGTGTGCCGGGTCGGCAACATCGAAAAGCGAAATTCCGAGACCTTGCCGTACGCCTCGAGCACTGGCCTCCTGACCGATCCCGACCAGCAGACTGTCCCCGACCGGTTGCAGATGGGCCGAATAGCCGGTGATCTTGAGTGATCCGGTGAGCCGGGGGTGCGCCGGGTCGCTGAGGTCGAGGCTGTACAGCGGATCGGTCTGCCGGAAGGTCACCACGTAGCCGCGCGGGCCGATGAACCGTACGGCATAGATCCGTTCACCCTGGCCGAGCCCGTCCACGACCCCTACCTGGGCCAGCGTGGCGCCGCGCACGGCCAGCACGCGCACCGCCGAGGACGAGGACCGGAAGGCCTGGTCGGTCGTCGCGACCCGCAGGTTGCCGTCCCATTCGGACAGTGCGTACTGGTTGAGCAGCGTCCCCGGCACCGACCCGCTCGCCACGAACCGCGGCTTCTCCGCCCCGGACAGCGCGAACTTGTAGATCTCGGTGCCCGGCGTCGCCTTCGCGGCCAGGGCGTCGATCTGCCAGCGCTGGTCGTTGGCGATGTAGAGGCTGGCCGGCGTCCCGTACACGATGTCGCCGTCGGCCACGACCGAGACCGGGCTGCCGTCGCCCAGCGCGGGCTGGGCCAGGTCGAAGGTGGCCACGGTGAGCATCTCCGCGCCGGAGAACGAGGCCGGCCGGCTGACCGCGTCGCAGTCGACGTGTCCGCTGGTCGTGGTACCGCCGGTGGTGACCTGCCACCGCGGCAGCCAGACGTCCACCTTGGCCCGGCCGACCACCTGCCGGTTCTGCCGCAGGCTCTGCTCGTCATCGGCCGTGCCGAATTCGCCCGCCGGCCGGAGAGGGAACGTGATCCGCGGCGCGCTGCTCAGCACGACCCGGGCCACACCGCCGGTCTGCCGCGCGTCGACGATCTGGCCGTCGGCCTGGTACTGGCTGACGATGCGCGGCGAGCCGGTCAGGTCGACCAGAAGCACCTCGGATCCCGCGCCGCCGCCCTCGCGATCGATGCCCAGATCGCCGTAGCCCAGCACCAGCGCCCGGTCGCCGGCGAGCAGCAGCTGTGCGCCGCCGCCGAAGGGCAGCGCCAGTCGTCCGGTCTCGCGCCGGGTGGCCGGGTCGATCACATGCAGCGCATCGCCCGTGACCGTCACGATCCGGCGGCCGTCGGTCTTCACGACGTCCGGCTCGTCGGCGCCCTGCTCGTGCACGTTGGTGCCGGAGAAGGCGGGCGCCGGGGCCGGCGCGGGCGCGGCGCCGGCGACCGCGTCGGCCCGCATCGCCACGCCCGGGTGCATGTAGGGCTCCGGCCGGTTGGTGTAGAAGCCGTACGCGGTGATCGAGCGCTGGGCGGCGGCCCGCAGCTCGGTGAGCAGCCGGGCGCAGGAGTCGAAGGCGACCAGCTTGAACGGCGGCGGCTGCGGACTGACGTGGTCGCGGGCGGGCGCGGTGCAACCGGCCAGCGGCAGCAGCAGAACGGCGCAGATCCAGAGTCGACGGCGCATGGCGGTGAGACGCGGCCCGCCCGGCGCCGGTTCCCCGTCACCCGGCCGGGGCGGGCACCACCATCGGGGTCTCGACCAGCCGGGACAGCACGATCATGCTGCGCGTCGAGGTGATGAACGGCTCGGCGCGCAGCCGCTCGAGGGCCTGTTCGAGGTGCGCGATGTCGGCCGCACGCAGGTGCACGAGCGCGTCCGCTTCGCCCGACACCGTGTACGCCCCGATCACCTCCGGGTGGCGCCGGGTGGCCACCGTGATCTGCGCCGGGGTGGTCCGTCCCGTACAGAAGAGCTCGACGAACGCCTCGGTGGTCCAGCCCACGGCGGCCGGCTCGATCACCGCGGTGAAGCCCTTGATCACCCCGCCGGATCGAAGCCGGTCGACGCGTCGCTTCACGGCGGGCGCGGAGAGAGCGACCCTCGACCCGATCTCCGCGTAGGAGGCCCGCGCGTCGGCCACCAGCAGCGCAATGATTCGCTGGTCAACCGCGTCCATCTGCAACGATTCGCCTCCAAGACACAAGATTTCTCGCTGTTTCGTGCACCCCAGCGTACTTACGCTCTACCTCATGAGCCACACGGAGCGCTTGCCGCGAGTCAGGACATATCTGATGTGTCCGCCTAAGCACTTCACGGTCGAGTACGCGATCAACCCGTGGATGGACACCACCGTCCCGGTCGACGCGGCGCTCGCGGTCAAGCAGTGGGACCTGCTGCGCACCACCCTGGTCGATCTCGGCCACACGGTGCACCTGCTCGACCCGGTGGCCGGCCTGCCCGACATGGTCTACGCGGCCAACGGCGCCTTTTCGGTCGACGGCCGGGTCTACGGCGCCCGGTTCCGCCATCCGCAGCGGGCCGCCGAGGCCGACGCGCACCGGGCCTTCTACGAGAAGACCTTGGGCCAGGACAACTGGCACCTCGTACGCCCGGAGCACGTCAACGAGGGCGAGGGCGACTTCGCCTACCTCCCGCGCGCGTACGGTGGCCTGATCCTGGCCGGCCACGGCTTCCGCACCGAGCCGGCCGCGCACGCCGAGGCGCAGGAGGTGCTCGGCCGGCCGGTGGTCTCGCTGCGCCTGGTCGACCCCGCCTTCTACCACCTCGACACCGCGCTGGCCGCCCTCGACGACCACAACGTCACGTACTACCCCGAGGCGTTCTCGCCCTCGTCGCAGCGGGTGTTGCGGCAGCTCTTCCCGGAGGCGGTCATCGCCGACCGGGCCGACGCCGAGGCCTTCGGGCTGAACCTGGTGAGCGACGGCCGGCACGTGATTCTCAACACGGAGGCCACCGCGATGGCGGACAAAGTACGCGCCGCCGGGTATGCGCCGGTGCACGTGGAGCTCACCGAGCTCAAGCGGGGCGGCGGCAGTGTCAAGTGCGCGGTGGCCGAGCTTCGCCCGTAGTGACGCGTGCGAGAAGATGGTTCGTATGACCGACGACAACCGCACCGCGGAAAATCAGCAGGACGGCTCGGTAATCGTGGTCGGGCCCGACGGCCGTCCGATGGGCACGGTCGAGCCCGACGGCACGCTCAGCCCGGAGGAGCCCGGCAACCTGATCGAGCAGCCGGCCAAGGTCATGCGGATCGGCAGCATGATCAAGCAGCTGCTGGAGGAGGTGCGCGCCGCTCCCCTCGACGAGGCGAGCCGGGGACGGCTGCGTGAGATCCACAAACGGTCGATCGTCGAGCTCGAGGACGGCCTCGCCCCCGAGCTGCGCGAGGAGCTCGAGCGCCTGTCGCTGCCGTTCGAGGGCGACACCCCGCCGAGCGAGTCCGAGCTGCGGATCGCCCAGGCTCAGCTGGTCGGCTGGCTCGAGGGCCTGTTCCACGGCATCCAGGCGGCGCTGGTCGCCCAGCAGATGGCGGCCCGGCTGCAGCTCGAGCAGATGCGCGGCGGCGGCCGGCCGGCCCTGCCGATGGGCAGCGGCGGCCTCGTCCCCGGCATGCCCGGCCAGTCGGGTCCGGGCGCGCCCGAGGCCCGCTCCGGGCAATACCTCTAGAGGTTGAAGACCTTCCGCAGGTAACTGGCCACCCCGTCCTCGTTGTTCGTCCGGCCGATCTCGTCGGCCACCGCGCGAACGGCGGGGTGGGCGTTGCCCATCGCGACCGAGTGCCCGGCCCAGGTCAGCAGCGGGATGTCGTTCGGCATGTCGCCGAAGGCGATCACCTCGCTCGCCTCGATGCCCCGCCGTTCGCAGAGCCAGGCCAGCCCGGCCGCCTTGGTCACCCCGGCCGCCGAGATCTCGACGAGCGAACTCTTCGACGAGTGCGTGGTCTCGGCGAAGCCGGCCAGCGTCCGGCTCACCAGCTCGGCGAACTCGTCCGGCCCGTACTGCGCCGAGCGGGCCAGCAGTTTCACGGCCGGCACGGAGGTCAACTCCTCCGGGCCGGCGAGCACGCGTACGAGATCGGTGTCCGACTCCCAGCGGACCGGCCACGCCTCCTCGTACCAGAACTTCCGGCCCTCATCGACCTCCACCGCGAGCGCGACGTCCGGCACCGCGTCGCGCAGCCGCTTGGTCACCTCGAGCAGCAGGTCGACCGAGAGCGGGTCGGCGCGCAGCACCTCGTCGGTGTGCGGGTCGTAGACGACCGCGCCGTTGGCACAGACCGCGGGCACCGGTTCCGGCATCTGGTCGTAGAGCTGCCGGAGCCAGCGCACCGGCCGGCCGGTCACCAGCACGAGGGGTACCGGCAGGGCGCGGATGACGTCGATGGTTTGCCGGCCGAGCGTCCCGTCGTCGTGGATCAGGGTGCCGTCGATGTCGGAGGCGACAAGCCGAAAGGGGAGCATCACCTCGACAGTAACTTGTCCAGGTAGACCGCCACCCCGTCGTCATCGTTGGACAGCGTCACCTCGTCGGCCACCGCCAGCAGCGACGGGTGCGCGTTCGCCACGGCCACCCGTCCCCATCCGGCCCAGGCGAACATCGGCAGGTCATTGGGCATGTCGCCGAAGACCAGCACGTCCTGCGGGTCGACCCCGACCGACTCGGCGACCACCGCGAGGCCGGTGCCTTTGTTCACATTCGCCGGGCAGATCTCCACGTAGTCGAGGCCGGCCTGGGTGACCGACGCCACCTCCGGCGGGACGATCCGGCGGGCGATCTCCAGCAGTTCGTCGACGTGCAGGTCGAACGAGCGGGCGAACGCCTTGATCACGTCGCCGGTGAGGCACTCGGCGCGCGGGCGCTGCTCGAGCCGTACCGGGTAGCGCCAGGTCGGGTCGTAATCGCCCCAGAGCGGCGAGTTGTCGTGCTCGAGCGCCTCCACCATCACCGACAGCGGGCCCACCTCGGCCTCCAGCCGGGCCAGCGCGTCGGCGAGCGCCGGGCCGGACAGCCGGGAACACAGCAGATACGACGACTCGGCCTGGTCGAGCACCCAGCCACCCTGGGCCAGCACGAGGAAATCGGCGACCCGGATGTCGTTGCGGGTGAGCGACGTCAGGCGCGGCCCGCGCCCGGTGGCGCCCACGATCCGGATGCCGGCCGCCCGGACCCGATCAAGGACCTCATGGGTGTACGTGGACACGGTGTCGTCGCTGTGCACGAGCGTGCCATCGAGATCCGTCGCGATCAGCTTGGGGAGTCCAGGCTTGACCATCGAAAACCTCCGAGGGTGGGGCTGACCCCCGCGGAGGGCGGAAGGAAAACGGTACACCCGGCCAGCTAGCTGCGGCTATGACTTCTGGTAGCGGCCGGGTTATAACCCGTTAGCGAACCGGTTTCAGGATGTCCCGGCCGCCCAGGTACGGCTGGAGGGCCTTGGGCACCCGTACCGAGCCGTCGGGCTGCTGGTGGTTCTCCAGGATCGGAATCAGCCAGCGGGTGGTGGCGAGCGTGCCGTTCAGCGTCGCCGCGGTCTGCGGCTTGCCGTCGGCGTCCCGGTACCGGATGTTCAGCCGGCGGGCCTGGAACGTGGTGCAGTTCGACGTCGAGGTGACCTCGCGGTACCTGTTCTGCGACGGGACCCACGCCTCGCAGTCGTACTTGCGCGAGGCGCTCGAGCCCAGGTCGCCGGCCGCCACGTCGATCACCCGGTACGGGATCTCGACCTTGGCGAGCATCTCCTCCTCCATGGCCAGCAGCCGCAGGTGCTCCTCTGCGGCGTCCTCGGGCCGGCAGAACGAGAACATCTCGACCTTGTCGAACTGGTGTACCCGCAGGATGCCGCGCACGTCCTTGCCGTACGACCCGGCCTCCCGGCGGTAGCACGACGACCAGCCGGCGAAGCGTTCCGGCCCGGCCTCCAGATCCAGGATCTCGTTGGTGTGGTACGCCGCGAGCGCGACCTCCGAGGTGCCCACCAGGTAGAGGTCGTCGGCCTCGAGCCGGTAGACCTCGCTGGCGTGCGACCCGAGGAAGCCGGTGCCCTCCATCGACTCCGGCTTGACCAGGCTCGGCGTGATCGACGGGACGAACCCGTGCTCGACCGCCTGGGCGACCGCCATCTGCAGCAGGCCGAGCTGGAGCAGCGCGCCGACGCCGGTGAGGAAGTAGAAGCGCGAGCCCGACACCTTCGCGCCGCGCTCCATGTCGATCGCCTTGAGCCCCTCGCCGATGTCGACGTGGTCCTTGGGGTTGTCGATCGCGGGGAGGTCGCCGACCTCGCGCAGCACGACGAAGTCGTCCTCGCCGCCGGGCGGCACGCCGTCCTGCACGACGTTGGGCACCGCGAGGTGGGCGGCGCGCAGCGCCTCGTTGGCCGCGCTCGCCTCCGCGTCGGCCGCCTTGACCTCGGCGGCCAGCTCCTTCGTGCGGGCCAGCAGGCCGGCGCGCTCGTCGGGGGAGGCCTTGGGGATCCGCTTGCTCAACGAGTTCTGCTCGGACCGGAGCGTCTCGAAACGCTGGGTCGCGGCCCGGCGCGCCTCGTCGGCGTGCAGCAGGTCGTCGACCAGCTCGGTGGGCTCGCCGCGCAGTCGCTGGCTGGCGCGGATCAGCTCGGGGTCCTCGCGGAGCAGACGCAGGTCAATCACGATTGACGAGCCTACCGGCGACCCCGCCCGGTCCTCACCCGGATATCCCCTCGCGTCACGATCTAGAAGGTCCGTCCCGGTCGTCGCCGTACGAGGTGAACGGTTTGGCCGGGCCGACGGTCAGCTCCAGCGGCTGGTCGGGGGCCGACTCCTCGCGGGCCGCGGGCGGCCGCCGCCAGCCCCAGGCCGACTCCTCGGCGGTCGGCGGCGGGTCACCGGCCTCGCCCGCCGGTGCCGGGACGCTCGGCTGGTGGCGGTCGGTGAGGTGGAGCGCGAGCATGGCCAGCACCACGCCGGCGGCCGCGCACCACAGGCCCCGCCCGTACGCAACCTGAATTTGACTTTTGTCGAATTGCGTCCGGGCGAGGTTGGACACCACCCGGCTTTCGCTGCCCAGCGACGCCGCGGTCGCGAAGAGCACGGCGAGCAGGGTGCCGCCGGCGCTCAGACCGGCCAGGCGAGCCCATCGGCGGCCGGCCGCCGGCCCGAACATGGCGAACACCACGGCAGCGACCAGCGGGAAGAGACCGATGAGGTACGCGGCGCCCAGCCCACCCAGGTCGATGAGGTCGGTGGGCACGGGGTGCGGTCCGGCCGAGCCGAGGAACTCCTGGGAGTCCACCGTGGTGACCTGCCACTCGGAGACCAGCGAGGCGAGCACCGCCGCCGCGCCGAGCAGTGCGGTCAGCGGCACCACCCGGCGATCGGCGGCCAGGGCGCGAAGAAACCCGCTCGGCTGCCACCGCCGGCGGGACACGGGCGCGTCGCCGCCGAACTCGACGACCGGTGCGGGCGGATTGTCCAGATCAATCGACCGATGCTCGGAGGGCATGTGACCCATGATGACCCGTGCCCTGGTCAAGGGGCCAGCGGCCGTCCCATGGACTAGCGTCTCGGATATGCCTATTCGCACTGCTACGGCCCGCTGGGAAGGGAACCTCACCGAGGGTTCCGGCACGATCAAGACCGGCAAGGGTGGCTACCAGGGGAACTACTCGTTCAAGTCGCGCTTCGAGGAGGGCGAGGGGACGAACCCCGAGGAGCTCATCGCCGCCGCGCACTCCGGCTGCTTCTCGATGGCGTTCTCGAAGGGCCTCGCGGACGCCGGATTCACCCCGACCTCCGTGGAGACCACCGCGAAGGTCCACCTCGACAAGGGCGACGCCGGCTTCGGCGTGACCCGGATCGACCTCGAGACCGTGGGCAACGTCCCCGGCATCGACGAGGGCACGTTCCAGAAGATCGCCGAGGGCGCCAAGGAGAACTGCCCGATCTCCCGGCTGCTGTCCCCCGGCGCCGAGATCACGCTGAAGGCCACGCTCGCCTGAGTTCCCCCGCCGGTGCGGTCGGGGATTCCGGCCGCACCGGCGCACAATGTTCCGTGTGTCCGTCGAGATGAGTCGGGAACGGTTCGAGGAACTGGTCGGCGAAGCGCTCGACGAGGTCCCCGCCGAACTGCTGTCGATGATGAACAACGTGGTCGTCCTGGTCGAGGACAAGCCCCCGGACGGCAGTTACGACCTGCTCGGGCTGTACGAGGGAACGGCGCTGACCGACCGCGGCTGGGACTACGCCGGGGTGCTGCCCGACCGGATCACCATCTACCGGCTGCCGACGCTACGGGTGTGCGAGACCGAGACGGATGTGATCGACGAGGTCGCGATCACGGTGGTGCACGAGATCGCCCACCACTTCGGGATCGACGATCACCGCCTGCATGAGCTGGGTTGGGGCTGAGTTTTACTCTGGTCTAAATAACAACTCGGGAGGACCTCTTCATGCGCAGCGATCTCTTTTCGGCCGACCACCTCGAGAAGGAGTCGGCCCAGCCCGGCCTGCGGTTGCAGAACTCCAAGCTGCTCAAGGCGGAGCTGAGGGGTGAGTTCATGGCCCGGGTCGGCTCGATGGTCGCCTACCAGGGTCAGGTGCAGTTCGAGGCGCTGGGCTCCGGCGGCATCGGCAAGTTCATCAAGCAGAAGCTCACCGGCGAGGGCGTGCCGCTGATGCGGGTCCGCGGCCAGGGCGACGTCTTCCTCGCCGACCGGGCGGCCGACATCCACCTCATCGACCTCGATCCGGGCGACGCCCTGTCGATCAACGGCGGGAACGTGCTGGCCTTCGACTCCAGCCTGTCGTACGACATCAAGATGGTCGGCGGCGCCGGGATGATGTCGAACGCGGGCCTGTTCAACTGCGTCTTCAGCGGGCAGGGCCGGATCGCGGTCACCACCAAGGGCAGCCCGGTCGTGCTGAACGTCGACCAGCCCACCTACGTCGACCCGCAGGCCGCGATCTGCTGGTCGGCCGGCCTGCAGACCGGCTACCACCGCGCCGAGCAGCTCGGCCTCGGCACGCTGCTGGGCCGCACCACCGGCGAGCGCTTCACGATGAGCTTCGCGGGGCAGGGCTTCGTGGTCGTGCAGCCGTCCGAGGAGCCGCCGGGCGGCTTCCTGGCCGGCACGGGCGGCGGCCAGCAGAGCGGCCAGGGCGGCCTGCTCGGCAACCTCCTGGGGAACTGAGAAGGCTAGGCGATCTCGCCGGCTCGGAGGCGGGTCAACCACGCAGCCGAGTCGGCGAAATCCGCGTCGGAGAGGCCTGGCACGGAGGGCTGCGGCTCCTCGCGGACCAGCCGGTGCCGCGGGTAGCTGCCCAGGAAGCGCACCTCGGCGCAGATCCGGCGCAGGCCCTGCAGCGCCTCGCCCATCCGGGTCTCGGCCACGTGCCCGGTGCAGTCGAGGAAGAAGAAATACGTCCCGAGCTGCTCGCCGGTCGGGCGCGACTCGATGCGGGACAGGTTGATCCCGCGGACCGAGAGCTCGGTGAGCACCGCGAGCAGGGCGCCCACCTGGTCGTGCCGGATCGACACGGCCAGCGAGGTCACGTCGTCGCCGGTCGGCTCGCCGACCGGCCCGGGACGGGTGAGCAGGGCGAAGCGGGTCACCGCGTCGGCGTGGTCGGCCACCTTCTCGGCCAGCACGGTCAACCTGTTCCGCGGTACGCCGATCGGCGCGCACAGGGCCGCATCGCACTCCCCGGCGGCGGCGCTGATCGCCGACGCCGCGTTGGAGAGCATGTCCACCACCACCGCGTCGGGCAAGTGGGCCAGCAGCCAGTTGCGGCACTGGGCGGAGGCCTGCGGGTGGGCCGCCACCGTACGGATGCGGGCGAGCGGGGTCAGCTCGCGGGCGGCCAGCACGAACTCGACCGGGATGACCACCTCGCGGGTGATCACCAGCGGGCTGCCGGTGACCAGCTCGTCGAGGGTGACCGGGACGGCGCCGCCCACCGAGTTTTCCACCGGGACCAGGGCGGCATCGGCCTCGCCGGCGCGCACCGCCTCCAGCGCCTCGGGCACGCTGCGGGCCGGGGTGCGGACCCCGTGCTCGGCGGCGGGCAGGGTACGAAGGGCGGCCTCGGTGAAGGTGCCCTCTGGACCGAGGTAGACGAAGCGCGTCGGCGGCGTTCCCGGCATGTCGTGAGTCTAGGCGGTCAGAAGCCGCAGGCCAGCACTCGGATCCCGGGCGGCGCGGTGGTCTGCACCTGATCGACGCACACCTCGGAGCCGGCCGCGATCAGCTTGAGCGTGGTGTTCTTGCCCGTCGCCACCACCATCAGCGGCTCCAGTTGGTCCGCGTCCGCGCCCGCCTTCTGCACCGTGGTGAAGGACCAGTCGCCCGAGCAGTACGGCCCCGAGGCGACCTGCAGCGTGGTATTCGGGATGCCGGGCTTGCCCTTGATCAGCGTGAGGATCTGGGCGCCGGTCGGGGCGCCGGTGCAGCGCGGGGCGTGCGACGGGGTCGGCGTCGGCGAGATCGTGGTCGGCGGCGTCGTGGTGGCGGTCGGCGCGGCATACGTGGGGTACGTACCGCCGGCGAAGGTCGGGGTCGCCGCGAGGGTGGGCGCGGTGGCGACCGGCAGGCCGGGAATCTGGGAGGGCCCCAGCGAGATGGGCGCGTCGCTCGAAGTCGCGTACGGCGGCGAGGTGGGCAGCGGCTGCGGCGGCTCGCCACAGGCGCCCACCAGCGCCAGGACGCCGAGGGCAAGGGCGCCCAGGGGGATGAAACGTGTGTGGGGGGACACGCCGCACATGGTAGGCGCGTCGGGGTCAGGAGGCGATGCGGTGGCCCGCGGCGTGCAGGGTGTCGACCGCCTCGGAGAGGCGTACCGACGGCACCAGCAGGTAGTCCGTCGAGTACGTCGAAAATGTCACGATATTGACCCGGGCGTCGGCGAGCGGCCCGATCAGCGAGGCGATCACCCCGCTCAGCGCCAGCTCGACCTGGCTGGCCACCCGCAGACATCGCCAGGCCGTGTCGACCACCGCCCCGTCCGGCACCCGGTCGGCCGGGCAGATGATCGAGAGCTCGTCGGGGGCCCAGCTCAGCGAGATGACACTCTTCTCATCCGGACCCGCGGCCAGCGAGGCGGGAATCGGCGAACCGGCCGGCAGCCGGCACACCGCGTACTCCTCCGGTAGCAGATCTAGATCGAGCATGAGGGCAGACTACGGTTCCGGGCCGACCCTTGCCCAACCCAAACGGGTGCGGCAAACGCCACACCAGCGAGAACTAGCGAATCGGCGCGAAGAACGTCAATGAGCCGGCCACCCGGTCGCCGCTCAGCAGCGGGGTGGTGATCGCGTCGACCGTCACCGGCGGCTGCCCCGGGCTCGGGACCACCCGCAGCAGGCCGCGGGCCAGCCGCTCGCTGCGGATCGCCAGCAGCGGCGGGATCTTCTCGGCGTCGCTCTCGTCCAGCTCGCGGCCGTCGGCCGTGAAGTCGACCAGATGGAGCGCCGACCCGAGCGGCTGCCCGATCGACTCCGCCGGTTTACCCAGGCCGAACAGCTCGCAGCACGAGACCGACACGGCCAGGATCGTGGTGGAGGCGTCGATCACCAGGCACGGCTCGGCGGCAGCTGCCACCGTGGCCGTCCACCGCTCGACGCTGGGGACGAACTCCGACTCGGCCGGTGTCCGTGCCTGGGGCACGAACGGTGTCGAGAGGGAAAGCTCGACGTGGGCCACCCGGTCCTCCTCGCTCCTCCGCCCGACGACGTCGCCGCCGCGGGGGATGGCGGCGACCCGTCGAGTACACCGGAAGGAACGTTACCGGCGTGCTGTCCGCTTGTCAGCGGGCGTTTGTCCGTCGGCGTGCCAGCGGTAGTCGCCGGCCGGGCGATAGGGCGCGTTCGCCCAGGTCCCGGGGTGGTTGGCGACCGCTGAGAGCTTGCTCGCGGTGGCCGGCGAGATGCGGGCGCCGCCCGCGATCAGCAGCCGGTCGAGCTCCTTGTCGGTCGCGACCAGGACCTCCTTCGGCAGGCCGTGCACGCTGATCACGCCGGAGCCGACGAACGTCAGCACGGGGGTGACCGGCACGCTCAGGCCGACCGCGGCGGAGAGCGCCTTGCTGGCGCGGCGCGCCTCGCGACGGGCCTCGGCCACGTACTGCGGGCGCTTGCCATTGATCTGCACGACATCGCCGGCGATCAGCACGCGGGCGCGGCCGTGGTCGGCCACGGTCACGGCGTACACACCGCCGGGGCCGATGGCGAGGAATCCGGCCCGGTCATCGGCGAGGTCGGGCTCGTAGTAGCCCTGGGCGTCGGTGCGGGGCCAGTCGACGATGTGCCAGTTGGGGCCGAGCCGGTCGAGCCGGGTCAGCGCGCGGGCGCCAGCGGCCTCGAGACGGCGGGCGTCGCGCTCGGCGCGGCGGCGGCGGGCCCAGTCAACGGGCGAGGGGCGGGTGGCGTCGAGATCGGTCGACGCCGTGGGGCGGCGCTCGATAGTGGGAGGCGCCTTGACAGGTACGGGTAGAGCGGCAGGGCGCGGGAAGACAGTCACTTCGACCTCCGGCAAAAGGTCTCTTCGGGCTCTCTAGTCACTACCGTACGTGCTCGACCCCACACGGAAGCAAGACACTGTGGTGAAAGAGAGGCGAGTGAGTGGGGATGAATGCCACATTCATGCACGACTTCTTCTTGCGGATGGTGCATGGTGAGCCTTTGTCTCCCCGATTCGGCAGCTTCACCGACAAAGTTAGCCTCACCTACGGCTCGCGCGCACCGATGTCTCATGATCTAGTCAGAACGTCATCGGTCGACTGCGAGGAGTGCCATCATGGTTCACTACGTCGACAGCGAAGTGAGCCCGCTGCGGACAGTTCTGCTGCACCGCCCGGGTTCGGAGCTCGCCCGGCTGACCCCGCGCAACAACGACTCCCTTCTCTTCGACGGCATTCCCTGGGTGGGCCGGGCGCAGGAGGAGCACGACCGGTTCGCCGCGGCGCTGCGCGAGCGCGGGGTCGAGGTGCTGTACCTCGGTGACCTGCTCGCCGAGACGCTGGCCGTCCCGGCGGCGCGGGCCGAGCTCACCGAGGCCGTGCTCGACGACCGGCGGCTCGGTGACGCCCTGCGCGACAGCGTCGGCCGCTACCTGGCCGACCAGGACCCGCGCCGGCTCGCCGAGGTGCTGATGGCCGGCCTCGCGCACGGCGAGCTCAAACCGGGCTCCCGCGGCCTGGTGTACGAGTTGATGCAGCCCAACGACTTCGTCATCGACCCGCTGCCCAACCTGCTGTTCACCCGGGACTCCTCGGTCTGGATCCGGGACCGGGTCGCGGTGACCAGCCTCGCCATGCCGGCCCGCAACCGGGAGACCACGCTGACCCGGGCGATCTACCGCTACCACCCGCGCTTCGCCGGGGTCGAGCTGCTCTACGACCCGGGGCTGGAGCACGTCGAGGGCGGGGACGTGCTGGTGCTCGCGCCCGAGGTGCTGGCCATCGGGGTCGGCGAGCGGACCACCCCGGCCGGCGCCGAGCGGCTGGCCCGGCGGGTCTTCGGGGAGGGGCTGGCCCGGACGATCCTGGTGGTGCCGATCGCGCAGGAACGGGCGACCATGCACCTCGACACCGTGTGCACCATGGTCGACGTGGACGCGGTGGTCATGTATCCGAACGCGGCCGACTCGCTCCGGGCGTACACGGTCACCGCCGACGCGGACGGCGAGCCGCACGCCGGACCGCCCCGCCCGTTCCTCGAGGCCGCCGCCGCGGCCATGGGCATCGAGCGGCTGCGGACCATCGAGACCGGGCTCGACCCGGTGACGGCCGAGCGCGAGCAGTGGGACGACGGCAACAACACGCTGGCCATCGCCCCGCGGCTCTGCGTCGCGTACGAACGCAATGTCGAAACCAACGCCCAGCTGGAGCGCGCCGGGATCGAGGTGGTCCGGATCAGCGGCTCCGAGCTGGGCAGCGGACGGGGCGGACCCCGATGCATGAGCTGCCCGATCGAGCGGGCCCCACTTGCCGGATAAGGCTCAGCGCAGGGTGAGCTGGCGGCCGATCAGGCCCTGCTTGGCGCGGCGCGCGGCGGCGTCCAGCGGGCCGGTCTCGGCCAGCGTGTCGGCGTAGCGCTTCGCGAAGTCGGCCAGCGGGGCCTCCCAGTCGGGCGACTCCGGCTCACCCGGGATGTCCCAGACCGGGACCAGCAGGCCGTGCGCCCGGAACATGCCGGCGAACTTCGTGTTCTCGCCGAGCAGCAGCTCGCCGGCGGCGCTCAGCCGGGACAGCGCGTCCAGCGCCTGGTCCTCCGGCTCGGCCAGGACCCAGCGCACGTGGCCCTTGTCCGGCGCGACGCGGCACCAGTACGCGGCCCGGGCCGCCGACATCCGGACGGTCGGGTAGATCGACGCGTTCGCCCGTTCGAGCGAGGCCTTCACGTTCGGGTCGTCGGCCTGCTCGGCGTCCAGCCAGTACTCGAAGCCGTCCTGCATGGTCACCTCGAGCGGGCCGTCGACCAGGATGTCCTGCAGGCGCGGGCCCTCGCCGGGCAGGGCCGGCACCGACACGGTGTCGCCGGGCTCGGTGCGCAGCGCGCTGAGGATCGCCACCGCCAGGTCGCGGGACACGTCGCCGGACTGCACGTGCCGCTGGAGGCCGATGAAGACCCGGCCGTCCGAGCGGGTCATCGCCGGCCACGCCATCGGCAGCACGGTCGACAGCGTGACCGGGCGGTCGCCGTACTCCTCGATGATCTCGGGCCGGAGGGTCAGTGGCGCCGAGGCGGCCGGGACCAGCTCCCGCAGGGCGATCCACTCCGGCTCGTCGGTCAGTCCCTCGAACGGCCGGGCGACGAAGATGTCACGCACCTTTTCGCGCTTCGGTGCGGTTTGGCGTTGGCTGCGACGCTTGCTCACGGCGAGACAGCCTAGGCGGTACGCCTGGGAAGGAACACTCAGGCGCGCGGCAGTCGAACCTCGGCCGTTGTGCCGCCGCCCTCGCGGGGGCGCAGCGACACCCAGCCCTGCTGCCGCTCGACCAGCCGGCGCACCAGGTAGAGCCCCAGGCCGGCCCCCGGGTGCCGGCGCCGGTCGTCCACGTCGGCCTGCCAGTATCGCTCGAAGGCCCGCTCGACGTGCTCGGGACGGATGCCGATGCCCCGGTCGGAGACCCGGAAGCGCAGCGTCTCGCCGTCGGCGGCGGCGCACAGCTCGATCGGCGAGTCGGCCGGGGAGTTCTTCTCCGCGTTGGTGGCCAGCTCGGTGAGGATCGTGGCGATCGACTCGCGTTCGCCGTACGCCTTGGGCAGCTCGGCCGGCAGGTTGCCGCGCACAATCCGGCGGCGCAGGTCTTCGGGCAGCTCCTCGACCGCGCCGCGGAGGGTCTCGGGCAGGTCGAACGGCCCGGGCTCGGCCACGCCGATCTCGCCGTCCTCGCTGGTCGCGGTCAGCAGCCGGTCGACCAGCCGGGCGAGCTCGCCGGCCCGGGCGCCGACCACCCGGACGGCCTCCCGCCGGCCGTGCTCGCCGAGCGTCTCCCAGTGGTTGGTGAGGGTGTCCGCGTACCCCTTGATCACGGTGACCGGGGTGCGCAGCTCGTGGCTGGTCACGGCCAGCCAGAGGTCGCGATTTTCCTGGCGGCGGATCTGGTCGGGATCGCGGGGCTCGATGAAGTAGAGCTGCCCGATAATTCCGGCAAGAACCTCCAAGACCGATTTATCCGAATCAGCGGAGACGTGCAGTGAGCCGATCACCGTCTCCCCGGCGCGGCTCAACGCGCAGAATCCGCCGGGAAAGAAGTCGTCGACGCGCCGCCCGATCGCCGGAACCCAGTCGCCCGACGCCGCGACGACCCGTTTTTCGCCATTCGGGCCATACTCCACAAAACTGGCGGCGGACGTGCCCAGCACCTCCTGGGCGAGGCGGACGATCTGCTCCACGACCGGCAGCCCCGTCTCGCCGGCGTTGAGCCGATCCAGGACGGCGAGCTGACCCCGGGTCAGCGCGGCGTAATCGGGTCGCTCCGGCATGACTGCGAGTCTGCCTCGCTTCCGCCGTTTTGGGCAGACGGTTGCACGCTGATCTTGAAATCTTTCACCGTGACGTGTGAGACGTCACATGTCGGCCAGTCGATCCAACACGAACTTCGGCCGGTCGGTGATCACGCCGTCCACCTGGTGGTCGAGCACCATCTCGAGATCGTCCGGCTCGTTGACGGTCCACACGTACACCTGATGCCCGGCCTGCTTGATGCTCGGCACCAGGCCGGGCCGCGCGCGCACCAGCCCGACCCCCGGCCCGGCGATCCGGGCGCCGAACGGCAACCGGCCGCGGCCCACCCCGGGCGGCAGGATCTCCAGCAGGTAGACGGTCGGCACGGCGGTGGCCTGCGCGCGGATCCGGCGCAGCGCGAGCGCCGCGAACGACATCACCGTGACCTGCACGTTGTCGTCCGGCAGGCGGTGCCGCCGCAGCGTCTCGACCAGCTTGCGCTCGACCTCGGCGCCGTAGCGGGACGGGTGCTTGGTCTCGATCAGCAGGCGGACCGGGCGGCCGTGGTCGCGCAGCGCCTCCAGCAGCCGGTCGAGGGTGAGCAGCCGGCTGAGATCGGGCAGCTCCTCCTCGGCCGGGTAGCCGGGGTGCCAGGAGCCGAAGTTCAGCTCGTCCAGCTCCGCCAGCGTCTTGCTACTGACCAGGCCGCGGCCGTTGCTGGTGCGGTTGAGGTTGCGGTCGTGCACGCAGACGAGGTGGCCGTCCCGGGTGAGCCGAACGTCACACTCGAGACCGTCGGCGCCCTCCTCGAGGGCGCGCAGGTAGGCCCCGAGCGTGTGCTCGGGCAGGGCGTCCGCGCCGCCGCGGTGCGCGAAGACCAGCGGGCGATAGTCGCTCACTCCGTCACAGCACCTGAGCCGGTTGCCCGTTCTCGCTGACGACCTCGCGGCCCGAGGCGGCCCAGCGCTGCATGCCGCCGTCGAGGTTGCGCACGTTGTCCCAGCCGTTGCCCATCAGGTACGACACCACCTGGCCGGAGCGGCCGCCGGAGCGGCAGACCACGACGACCTCCGCGTCGGTCGGCACCTCGGCCATCCGCGCCGGGATCTCCATCATCGGCAGGTGGTGGGCGCCCGGCGCGTGGCCGGCCGCCCACTCGTCGGGCTCTCGCACATCCAGCAGATAGGTGCCCTCCGCGACATCGCCGGGAGTCACGCCGGGAACTTGGGGTCCGAACACGGCTCCCAGCTTACGAGGTCGGTTTCTTGAGGTTCGCGGCCATCC
Organism: Actinoplanes subtropicus; assembly: GCF_000721705.1. Taxonomy (GTDB): domain Bacteria; phylum Actinomycetota; class Actinomycetes; order Mycobacteriales; family Micromonosporaceae; genus Actinoplanes; species Actinoplanes subtropicus. Next base: position 33,537 of record NZ_JOJL01000029.1, on the reverse strand, counting down.
AGTCACTCATCTTGTCGTTGGCCACGGCCTGGTAGAGCGCGAGCGCCTTCTCCTTGTCGGCGACCACCACGGACTGGCCGGCGATCGTCTCGCTGCCCTTGTTCGGGCTGGTGATGAAGGTGAGGTTGCCGCCGCGCAGGTCGCGGAACTGGACCGCCATGTCGCTGAGCGAGAAGTCCTGGTCGACCCGGACCGCCGCGGTCGCCGACTTGAGGAAGGCGTCGAGCTTGCCCGGGTCGGTCAGCGTGCCGCTGCTCGCCGCCTTGTCCAGCACCGCCTTGAGGAACTGCTGCTGGTGCTGCATGCGGGCGAAGTCGCCGCGGGCGAACTGCTTGCGCTGGCGCACCCAGTCCAGGGCCTGCTCGCCGTTCATGTGCATCATGCCCTTGGTGAACACCCGGTGCGGCTTGTGGATCGACGTGATGGTCTGGTCCACGTACAGGTCGACGCCGCCGAGCGCGTCGGTGACCTCCTTGAAGCCGCCGAAGTCGATCGCCATGACATGATCGATCTTCACGTCGGTGAGGCACTCCACCGTGTGTACGGCCCGGGGCAGCCCGCCGAACGCGAACGACGCGTTGATCTTGGCGCGGCTGCCGTCGCCGCATGCCGCGGTGTTGCTCTTCGGGATGACCACCCACAGGTCCCGCGGGATCGAGATCAGCTGCGCCGTCTTGTGGTCGGCCGGGACGTGCATGAGGATCAGCGTGTCCGCCCGCCAGGCGTTGGCCTGGTCGTCCTTGGTGTCCGGGTCGCGCGAGTCGCTGCCCACCAGCAGGATGTTCAGCGCGCCCTGCACCTGCTTGGCCGGGCGGTCGCCGGTGAGCTTGGAGAAGGCGTCGACGCGCTTGAGGTTGCTGTCGAGGTTGCTCGCGTAGCCGTACAGCGAAATGCCGGCGATCACCGCGATGATCAGCACGGCCAGGCCCCCGAGCAGGGCGATGCGGCCCCAGCGTGGTTTCAACCGGGGCCGCCTCGCCGGCGGTTGGTCAAAGGAGGGCGGCTGAACCGAGGCTCGTCCGACGGTCGTAGACATGGAACCCAGGTTACGGAGGGTCCGCCGTCGTGCCTGGTGATCGACACTCCTTCGGCACTAAGGGGGGAGTCAGTGCGCTCCGTAACCGGTGAGCGAGCGCACCTCCAGTTCGGCGTACTTCGCCGAGTCGTCCTCCTTCGAGAGCACCGTGCCGATCCAGCCGCAGAGGAAGCCGAGCGGGATCGAGATGATGCCGGGGTTGTTGAGCGGGAACCAGTGCCAGTCGCTGTCCGGGAACATGGCCGTCGCCGAGCCGGACACGACCGGGGAGAAGAAGACCAGCACCACCGCGGAGATCAGGCCGCCGTAGATGGCCCACAACGCCCCGGCGGTGTTGAACCGCCGCCAGAACAGGCTGTACAGGATCGCCGGCAGGTTGCCCGACGCCGCCACCGCGAACGCGAGCGCCACCAGGAACGCCACGTTCTGCTTCTGCGCCAGGATGGACAGGAAGATCGCCACGGCGCCGATGACCAGGGCCGAGATCCGGGCGACCCGCACCTCGTCCCGCTCGCTGGCGGTGCCCCGCTTGATCACGTTGGCGTAGAAGTCGTGCGCCACGCTGGACGACGAAGCCAGGGTCAGGCCGGCCACCACGGCGAGGATCGTGGCGAACGCGACCGCCGCGATGATCGCCAGCAGGATCGCGCCGCCGGTGTCCCCGCCGAAGTACTTGATGCCCAGCGCCTGGGCCAGCTGCGGGGCGGCGGTGTTGCCCGCCTTGTCCTGCGCGGTGATCGCCTTACCGCCCACCAGGGCCGCCGCGCCGAAGCCGAGGGCCAGGGTGAACAGGTAGAAGACGCCGATGATGCCGATCGCCCAGACCACGCTCTTGCGGGCCGTCTTGCTGTTCGGGACCGTGTAGAAGCGGGTCAGGATGTGCGGCAGGCCGGCCGTGCCGAGCACCAGCGCGATGCCGAGCGAGACCAGGTCCATCTTGCTGTAGAAGGTCTCCGTGGCGGTCGCCTTCTCCACGCCGTACCGCAGGCCCGGCTCGAGGAAGGCCGAGCCCTTGCCGGACTGCGCCGCGGCGTCGCCGAGCAGGGTGGACAGGTTGAACTTGTAGTGCGCGAGCACCAGCACGGTCATCACTAGCGCGCCGATCATCAGCATGAAGGCCTTGACGATCTGCACGTACGTGGTGCCCTTCATGCCGCCGACCGTCACGTAGACGATCATCAGCGCGCCGACCAGGATGATCGTGGCGACCTTGGCGGTGTCCGCGTCCATGCCCAGGAACGTGGTGCCCGGCTTGATCCCGAGCAGCAGCGAGACCAGCGCGCCGGCGCCGACCATCTGCGCGATCAGGTAGAAGATCGAGACCACGATCGTGGAGATGCTCGCTGCCGAGCGGACCGGCCGCTGGCGCATCCGGAACGCCAGCACGTCGGCCATCGTGTACCGGCCCGAGTTGCGCAGGAACTCGGCGACCAGCAGCAACGCCACCAGCCAGGCGACCAGGAAGCCGATCGAGTACAGGAAGCCGTCGTAGCCGTACAGCGCGATCAGGCCGGCGATGCCCAGGAAGGACGCGGCCGACATGTAGTCACCGCTGATCGCCATGCCGTTCTGGAAACCGGAGAACTGCCGGCCGCCGGCGTAGAAGTCGGTGGCCGTCTTGGTCTGCCGGCTCGCCCAGATGGTGATGCCCAGGGTGATCGCCACGAAGATCAGGAACAGCGTGATGGTCAGTCCACGGGTGGTGGACGCGGAGGCCTCCGCCAGCAGGTGCGATTCCATCACTCAGCACCCTCTTCCATCTTGTTGCGGATGCTGTCGGCGATCGGGTCGAGCTCACGGCTCGAGTAGCGGGAGTAGTACCAGGCGATCAGGAACGTCGACGCGAACTGCAGCAGCCCGAAGATCAGCGCCACGTTGATGTTGCCGACGATCTTGGCGCTCATGAAACCGCGGGCGTACGCGGACAGCAGCACGTACAGCAGGTACCAGGCGAAGAACGCCACGGTGGTGGGGAAGACGAAGCTGCGCAGCTTGTGGCGCAGCCGCTGGAAATCCTCGGACTTCTGGACGTTCTGGTATCTCTCGGTGGAGGACTCGGACGGTACTTGTGTCGTCACCGGGATTCACCACCTTCGGTGGGGACGGGCGGACTTTCGGGCAACGTACGAAGCCCTCCGCCCCGGTGACCGCCGCCGGTCGGCCTCTGCGCCGAGTGGTGGTCTGACTGCGCCGAGTAGGTCAGCGGTAGCGGCCGCGGTAGTGGATCAGGGGTTCCGTCGCGGCACCGAGGGAGACCGTTTCGATCACCCCTTCGACCAGCAGCGCCCAGCCGCACTCGCGGGCGCTCGCCAGGCGGCAGCCCGCCCAGGCGCCGAGGTGCGCCGGCACCGGGCCGTGCTCCGTGGTGGACCACTCGCCGGTCGCGAACAATCCGCCCGGGGCCGGCATCAAGCCGGCGAACCGGTCGGCGAGTTGCCGGTCGTCCGGGCCGAGTGGCGTCACCGCGAAGCGGCCGGTCTCCTCGAGCGTCGCCCAGAGCTCGCTCTCCTCGTCGATCAGGCCGAGCACCCGGCCGGGATCGCCGTCGGCGACGAGCATCGAGGACACGGTGAGTCCCCGCGGGCCGGGGGTGGTCCAGAGCGTGACGGGGGCCGCCAGTCGGCCGCGTAGCCGCCGGACCGGGGACCGCTGCTCGTCGGGCGTGGCGAAGGGGTCGTCCGAGTGGATCCGGCCGCCGGGCTCGTCAGGTGTCACGGGGATCATTCTGGCGCGCTCCTCGGGGTGGTTGTTCGGTGCGAGGTAATCCGCTCCGTAGTCGCGTACGTACCCGGCGGCGTGGATAGGGACGAGCCGTGGCCGCAGCCGGGCGACGTGCTCTACGTCGGCGCCGCGGCCAGCGTCCAGTTCCAGGGCGACCGCGCGCTGACGTTCCGGGTCATCCGCGTCGACCCCCGGCGAACCTACGACGGTTGGTTATGGATCGACGGTTACGTGCTCGGCCCGAACGGCGACGCGATTGAACGCCGCGTCATCTTCGTCCGCCGCGACGGCCTGCGAAAAAAGCCCTGAACCACGTCACTCGGGCGGGTTGACGATCATCTGGGGGCCCGTGCCGCGGGCGGCGAGGCGGTCGGCCGGGTTGATCAGGTTGCAGCGTTGCAGGGAGAGGCAGCCGCAGCCGATGCAGCCGGTGAGCTGGTCGCGCAGCCGCTGCATGAGCAGGATGCGTTCCTCCAGCTTGCCGCGCCAGTGGGCGGAGAGCCGTGCCCAGTCCGCCTTCGTCGGGGTGCGCTCCTCGGGCAGTTCGGCCAGCGCCTCGCGGATCTCGTCGAGCGACACCCCGACCTGCTGGGCAATCTTGATGAAGGCCACCCGGCGCAGCTCGGAGCGGTGGTATCGCCGCTGGTTGCCGCCCGTGCGGGTGGAGCGGATCAGACCCTCGCGCTCGTAGTAGCGCAGGGCCGACGGCGCCACCCCGCTGCGGGCCGCCAGGTCACCGATCGCGAGGGTCTCCATCACACTGCCCTTGAGTTGAAGTTCACTTCAAGTTGCAGCCTATCGGTATGACAGTCACAGCACTCCCCAGCGAGGAGATCCGGCGGATCACCGGGGACGAGAAGCACGCACCCAGCTCGTACTCGACGCTCGACGTGCTCTGGGTGCTCTACGACCGCGTGCTGCGGATCGACCCGCGAAGACCGGACGAGCCGGACCGCGACCGGTTCCTGCTCTCCAAGGGCCACGGCCCGGCCGCCTACTACGCCGTGCTCGCCGCGAAGGGCTTCTTCCCGGCCGACTGGCTCGACGACATGGGCGGCTGGGACAGCCCGCTCGGCAACCACCCGGACCGCCTGCGGGTGCCCGGCGTCGAGATCGGCACCGGCTCGCTCGGCCATGGTCTGGGCCTCGGCGTCGGCGTGGCGCTCGGCCTGCGCGCGCAGGGGCTGCTCGAGCCGCGCGTCTTCGTGCTGCTCGGCGATGCCGAACTGGACGAAGGATCAAACCACGAAGCGATTGCGTACGCGGCGGCCACCCGGCTCCCGCTCACCGCCATCGTGATCGACAACCAGTCGGCCACGCACGGCTGGCCCGGCGGGATCTCGGCCCGCTTCCCCGGCTGGATCACCTCGGTGATCGACGGCCGGGATCACGACATGATCGAGCACGCCCTGACCCGGCGCCACCATGACCGGCCCAACCTGGTCGTGGCCACTGTGGAACCGAAGCGAGGCTGAACCATGATGCGGGAGACGTTCGTCGAAACCACCACGGCGCTGCTGGACGAGGATCCGCGGACCGCGCTCGTGCTCGCCGACATCTCGGCCGACGCGTTCGAGCCGGCCCGGCGCCGGCACCCCGACCGGGTGCTCAACGTCGGCATCCGCGAGCAACTGATGACCGGCGTGGCCGGCGGGCTCGCGCTGACCGGGCTGCGGCCGTACGTGCACTCGTACGCCCCGTTCGTGATCGACCGCGCGTACGAGCAGATCAAGCTGGACCTCGGGCATCAGGACGCCGGCGCCGTGCTGGTCAGCATCGGCGCCTCGTACGACGGCTCGGCCGAGGGCTACACGCACCAGTCGCCGGGCGACGTCGAGCTGCTCGACACGCTCGGGGGCTGGACCGTGCACGTGCCGGGCCACCGCGACGAGGTGGCGGCCCTGCTGCGGGACGCGGCCCGGCACGACGACCGGGTCTACATCCGGCTAGCGCTGCAGGAGAACTCGCGGGCGTACCCGGACAGCGGGCGCCTCCGGGTGATCAGGCGCGGCGGCCCGCTGGTGGTCGCGGTCGGCCCGATGCTCGACCCGGTGCTCGAGGCGACCCGGGACCTGGAGGTGACCGTGGCGTACACGAACACGCCGCGCCCGCTCGACGCCGAGGGGCTGCGGGCGCTGGCCGAGGGCGAGGTCGTCATGGTCGAGCCGTACCTGTCCGGCACCTCGGCCCGGCAGGTCGCCGAGGCGCTCGGCGGCCGCCCGCACCGGGTGCTGCACCTGGGCGTCGGCCGCGACGAGGTCCGCCGTTACGGCAGCTGGCAGGACCACGCGCGGGCGCACGGCCTCGACGCGGCGGGCCTCCGCGCGCCGATCAAGGAGTTCCTATGGTGACTTTTAGGCGACCGCGGCTCGGGGTGCACGGAACACGTGCTCCAGGAGCGAGTCGAAGTGCCAGACCGCCTCGGGCTCGCCGAGCCGTAGCCGGAAACGCTCACGTACCCCGTCCACCGCCGTGGCCGCCAGTTCGACGGCCGAGCGGCCGTGGTCCGGCGTCCAGGTCACGTTGTTGAGGTGCCGCAGGTTGGCGTTGAGATGCAGCCGCAGCCGGTGGAAGACCTTGGTCTCCTGGGTGACCACCAGCCGGCGGTAGGTGAGCAGCAGCAGGTATTCGCCGGCCAGCGGGGTGTCGGGCCGGTAGCAGCGGCTGACCAGCACGGTGGTGTCGTCCGGCTCTACGCAGCGGCGGAAGACCGGCATGTGGCGGCTCACGGTCGGGATGGCCACACCGGCTTCGGCGGCGGCGGGCAAGAACGTACGGGAGAACACGTCCATGTGGCATTCAACGCGCGCCCCGGCGGAGGGGCATCGGGCAACACCGGATGAATGTCGAATTACAGCCGAGCGACAATCGTTACGTCGCCATTCCGCTGCCATAGTGGGTGCATGCAGTGGCGCGTCAGGCCGGTTCTGCCGGTCACCAAGCTGATGGGCGCGGTCGCGATCGTGGTGCTGGCGGCCGCCTTCGCCGGGCCCGACCCGATCCGCTGGGCGATCGGCCTGATCGTGGCCGTCGCGCTGGCCGTCTGGGGGCTGCGCGACCTGTTCGCGCCGGTCCGTCTGGCGGCGGACGCGTCCGGCGTCACGGTGGTCGCGGGTTTCGCGCGCCGCCGGCATCTGCCCTGGTCGGCCGTCGAGCGCGTACGCGTGGACCGCCGCACCCACCGCGGCCTGCGCTCGGAGACGCTGGAGCTGGACGCCGGCGACGCGATCTACCTGTTCAGCGCGAACGACCTCGGCGCGCTCCCGGAGGACGTCGTCGCCACCCTCGCCGACCTGCGCCCTAACGCAGCGCCGGCCTGAGCACGTCGGCGCACCACTCGCGGAACCCGGTCGGCGAGCTCGTCGCCGGGGTCCGCTGCGCGGCGTTGTCCAGCCCTCGGTCCTTCGCGTTCATCATGTCGAGCATGGCCTGCGCCATCGGCTCGGACATCCCGCGGCCGACCAGCCCGGCCTTGAACTCGTCGCCCGGCTGCCGCTCGTAGCGCACCGGCCGGCCGAGCACCTCGGTCAGGATCGCGGCCAGGTCCTCGAAGGACAGATCCTCCGGTCCGAGCACCGGGACCTCCTCGACCCCGGTCCACGAGTCGTCCAGCAGCCAGCGGGCGGCGACCGCGGCGATGTCCCGGGTGGCACAGAGCGGCGCCTTCAGATCCCCGGCGATCGGCCAGCTCAGCACGCCCTGCCCGATCCCGTGGACCTGGCGCAGCAGGTTGTCCATGAAGGACGGCAGGGCCAGCGCCCGGTACGCGACGCCGGTGCTCGCGATCAGGTCGTCCATCGCCAGCGAGGCCGTCACCAGCCCGGCCTCGCCGGCTACCGGGGTGCCCCGGCCCAGCGCGGTGATGCCGACGACCCGCTCGACGCGGTACCTCCGGAAGGCCTCGGCGGCCGGGCGGGTGAAGTCGACGTAGGCGGCCAGCGCGCTCGCCGCACGCGGGTCGGCCGGAGTCAGCCAGAAGACGGCGTCGGCGCCGGCGAACGCCCGGTCGGCCACCGCCGGGTCGCCGTGCGAGCCGGCCACGACCTCGGCGTGCTCGCGGGTCCGATCGGTGAGCTTGGCCGGGTCGCGAGCGACGACGCGCAGCGGGACCTCCGCGTCGAGCAGGCGTTCCAGCAGCTGGCGGCCGATATTGCCGGTGGGTGCGGTAACAACGATCATGCAATCCATTTCAGGCCGGGCCGGCCCGAACCTGAAGGACCGATCCGATCGGCATTGATACCGTGGCGATATGAGTGACCTGGAGGTGCGCCAGCTTCGCTACTTCGTCGCGGTGGCCGAGGAGCTGCACTTCGGCCGGGCCGCCGAGCGGCTCGCGATGGCCCAGCCGCCGCTCTCCCGGGCGATCCGCGACCTGGAACGCCAGCTCGGCGTGCGACTCTTCGAGCGGACCACCCGGCAGGTGAGCCTGACCCCGGCCGGGGAGGTGCTGCTGCGGGACGCCCGGACCGCCCTCGACGCGATCAGCGCGGCCGGCCGCCGCGCGCAGCAGGCCGGCCGGGTCACGCCGGCGCTGCGGCTCGCGCTCAAGGCCGACTACGACGCCGGCCTGCTGCCCGAGATCCTGTCGGCCTATCAGTCGGAGGCGGCGGCGCTGCCGGTCGAGGTGCGGCTGGGCGGGCGCGGCGAGCAGATCCCGCCGTTGCACGACGGGCGGGCGGACATCGCGATGCTGCCGCTGCCGTTCGAGACGCAGGGGCTGGACGTCGAGACGATGCTCACCGAGCCGCGGGTGGTCGCGCTCGCGGCCAACGACCCACTGGCCGCGTACACCTCGTTGCGCCTCGCCGACCTGCGCGGGCGGCGCCTGCCCGACGGGACGGCGGCCGAGCGGGGCGGCCTCGTCCCGCCGCCGCCGGGGTGGAAGCCGAGCGGCATGGACATCGCGCAGATCTTCACGCTGATCGCGCTGGGCAGCATCGTCTTCTACGTGCCGGCCTCGCTGGCGAGCCGCCAGCCGCGGCCGGACATCGCCTACCGGCCGGTCGCCGAGTTGGCGCCGTCGACGCTGATGCTGGCCTGGCCGCAGGCGACCCGTTCGCCGGCGGTGGCCGCGTTCGTGCGGGTGGCGACCGCGGTGGCCGCGGCGCGCTACCCGGCGCCGGCCACCGAAACGATCGACGCCTAACCTTCGGCCGGCGCCCGGCCGGTCGAGGGGTCGCCTTCGGCGGCCGCTGCCCGGGCCGCTCGCACGAACGCCGCGACGGGCCGGGAGCGGCTGCCCTCCGGCCAGGCCACCACCAGCGTGGCCGGCTCGGCGTCCGGCACCGGGCGGTAGACCACCCCGGCGTACGGTCGCCCGGCCGCCGAGTCGCTGACCAGCGCGACCATCCGGCCCAGCGCGACCAGTTGCATGACCTCGCCGGCGTCCCGGATCACCGGGCCCGGGCCGAGGTCGGCCGCCTCCGGCCACTGCGGCATCGTCTCGCCGGCCAGGTCGGCCAGGCCGATGCTGTCCTTGGCGGCGAGCGGGTGGTCCTCGGCGAGCGCGACCATCCGGCCCTCCACCCCGAGCGGCTCGCTGGCCAGGCCACGCAGGTCGTTCTGCGGGTGGTGCAGCAGGCCCACGTCGGCCTGCCCGCCGCGCAGCATCGCCGCCCGCTCGCGGATCGAGAAGGCGAACTCGACCGGCAGCGCGTCCGGATCCGCCTCGTATCGGGCCAGGATCCGGCGCAGCAGGCCGCCGTCGCCGCCGGGCTTCATCGCCAGCACCAGCGACCGCTGCGGCTGGCCGGCCCGCCGGGTGCGGCGGACCGCCGCGGCGACCGCCTCCAGCGCCGGCCGGGCCTCGCCGAGGAGCACCTCGCCGGCCGCGGTGAGGCGGGTGCCTTTGCCCGTACGGTCGAAAAGCTCGACGTGCAGGCGATGCTCGAGCCGCCGGATCGCCCGGGACAACGGCGGCTGCGCGATGCCGAGCCGGTCGGCGGCCCGGCCGAAGTGCAGTTCCTCCGCGACCGCCACGAAATACCGCAGCTCACGGGTCTCGACGTCGTCCGTCATACCGCAAAGGTATCGCCGCACACCCGATCTATCTTGGACGCCGGCCGGTCGCCGCTGGTCCGATGGAGTCATGCAGACGACGAAAATCGCCCTGGTCACCGGGGGCAATCGGGGAATCGGCGCGGCGATCGCGCACGGGCTGGCCGAGCACGGCATGACGGTGGTGATCGGGGCGCGCGACCCGCTCGCGGGCGAGGAGGCGGCCCGGCGGATCGGCGGCCGCTCGGTGCCGCTGGACGTGACCGACGACGTCTCGGTACGGGACGCGGCCGCCCGGATCGAGGAGTGGTACGGGAAACTGGACGTGCTGGTCAACAACGCCGGTGTCTCCGGCGGCCTGGACGGCCAGCAGGTCGGCGAGGTGGACCTGGCGGTGGTGCGCGCGGTCTACGAGACCAACCTCTTCGGGGTGTTCCGGGTCACCGAGACCTTTCTGCCCTTGCTGCGGACGGCCGGCGCGGCCCGGATCGTCAATGTCTCCAGCGGCACCGGCTCGCTGGCCTGGCAGTCCGATCCGGCGCACAAGTACGCCACGTCGCGGATCGCAGTCGCCTACCCGTCGTCGAAGGCCGCGCTCAACATGCTCACCGTGATGTACGCGAAGGGCCTGGCCGCCGACGGCATCTCGGTCAACGCCATCGCGCCGGGCGCCTGCGCCACCGACTTCGCGGCCGGGCTGGGGCTGTCGCTCGAACGGACGGCCGAGCAGGGCGCGGCGATCGCCGTTCGGCTGGCGACGGTGCCGGAGAGCCCGACCGGGTCCTTCCTCGAGGACGCCGGGACCGTCCCCTGGTGAGGGCGGGGACGGTCCCGGCGTACGCAAGCAGAGGTTTTAGTGGTGCGTGACGTGGATGACGTGCGCGACGCTGGGCACGCCCTTCGCGTTGAGCGCGAAGAGCATCCAGTAACCCGGCACCGCGACGCCCGGGTCCGACGGGATGGTCAGCTTGTACGTGCCGTCCGCGCCGACCGACAGCGGCAGCGAGAGCCGGCGCTGGTCAGTGTCGACCGAGTGGGTCGCCGACCCCATCCGGACGATGGCGAACGACGTGACCGCGCTGTCGGTCGTCACGTTGAAGCTGTCGCCGTTCTGCAGGGTCTCCGGCGCGTCGGTGATGGCCGGGCGCTGGGCGGCCGAGCCGTCCGCGTTGAGCAGGTACGGCGGGGTGAAGATCTGCGAGTCGGGGTGGTTCGTGGCGCAACTGCCGCAGAGGCCGCCGCCGCCGCTGAACACCCGGCCGTCCGGCAGCAGCAGCGCGACGCTGTGGTAGGTGCGCGGCACTGCCATCGTGTCCATCGTGCTGAACTGACCGGAGGTCGGGTCCCACAGCTCGGCGTTGAGCACCGCGGTGTTGTCCGAGAACGGCACCGCGTAGTTCTCGCCGCCGATCACCAGCACCTTGCCGTCCGGTAGCGCCACGCTGTTCTGGAACGCGCGGGTGTTCGCCATCGACCCGACCGCCCGGCTGGTCACCGTGCCGTCGTCGTTGATGGTGACCACGTGCGCGTCGGCGGTGGCGTCCGAATTGTTGTAGTTCGGCGAGCCGCCCAGCGTGAGGATCTTGCCGGTGTCGTACATGACGGCGCTGCCGTTCATCTCGTCCGCGTCGCTACGGGTGCCGGCCGGCGAGACCGAACCGTCGCCGTCCACCGAGTACCAGTTCATCGCCTTGCTCGGACCGGCCTGCAGGATCTTGTCGCCCTTCCAGGCGAACAGCCACGCGTGGTTGTCCTTGCGGTAGTCGCCGAGCGCGTTGCTGTCGTTGGTCAGCATCGGCACGACGTCGGCGCCGGGCAGCGCGTGCCAGCCGACGCCGGGCGTCCAGACCTCGCCGGCCTTGTGCGGGTTGGTGCCGGTGCCGCCCACCGGGCCGCTCCACGAGCCGCCGATGGTGAACACCTTGCCGCTGCCGAGGGTGACGCTGGCCTGGTAGCCCCGGCCGGTGGTCAGGTTGCCGCCGTCGGTCCAGGCGTCCGTGGCCGGGTCGTAGATGCTGGTCTTCTGGTTGTTGTTGCCGCCGGTGACGATCACCCGGCCGTCCGCCAGCACCGAGATGCCGGGGCAGAACATGTCGTGCCCGGTCTCGGTGACCGTCCGCTGGGTCACCACGCCGGTCTTCGGGTCGTACGTGGCGGTGATCGTGCTGAGGCCGTCGCTGCCGTTGTAGGCGTTCGGCAGGTAGGCCGCCCAGGTCAGCACCTTGCCGTTGGGCAGCAGCGCCGCGGCGACCGGGACCAGCGGGAAGCCGACCGGCGCGCCCCAGGTGCCGCGGTTGGGGGTGACCGAGCCGCTCGCGCCGAGCAGGTTGAGCTCGGCGATCGAGGTCCACGGGCCACGGTTGCCGGCCTCGGTGGTGGCGGTCAGCCGCACGTATTTCGCGTCGACGGGCGGGAACACCACCGTCTGGCCGGCCGGGCTGTCGCCGAACTTCCCGGCGCTGATCCGGGTCGTCCAGGTCTTGTTGTCCGTCGACGTCTCGATCTTGTACGAGCCGATCCGCCCGTGGTTGCTCGCGGCCGGACGGGGCAGATAGGAGAGGCCGCCGACCGCCTGGACCTTGCCCATGTTGACGGTGATCCAGTGCGGCAGCGGCTTGGCCGGCGCCGGCGAGTACTGGCTGTGCCAGTACGTGGCGTTGCTGCCGTCGATCGCGCGGGTGGCCGGAGCGGTCTCCGACTTCGTCTCCTGCGAGTCGGCGGTGACCGTCCAGCCGGTCCGGGCCAGCGTCGGGTTGTCCCGGCCCAGCACGTTGATCTCGGCGGCGCTGCTCCACGGCCCGCGGCCGCCGGCCTCGGAGATCGCGGTGAGGCGGACGTAGCGCGCGATCTGCGACGGGAACGTGATCGTCTGCGCGAGCTTCTTGTCGGCGAACTTGCCGCTGACCGACTGCGGCGCCCAGGACACGCCGTCGACGCTGGTCTGGACCGTGTAGCTGCCGATGTCGCCGTTGTTGGACGCATCCTGGCGCGGCAGGTAGCTCAGGCCGGACACCAGGTTGTTCTTGTGCATGTCGATGGTGAAGGTGTGCGGCAGCGGCGTCGGCGGGGTCGAGCTCCACGCCGAATGCCACATCGTCGCGGTGTTGCCGTCGATGGCGTTGATCGCCGCGCCGGACTGCTTCGCGGTCTCCTGGCTGTCGGCCGCGACCGTCCAGCCGGTCCGCGGCAGCGCCGGGTCCGTCCCGCCGAGCAGGTTGATCTCCGCGGCCGAGGTCCAGGTGACCCGGTCGCCGGCCTCGCTGAGCACGGTCAGCCGCACGTACCGGGTCACCGTGGTGCCGATCGTGATGGTCTTGACCGTGTCGTCGTCGGCGAACGTGCCGGTGGCGACGTTCGCGCCCCAGGTCGTGCCGTTGTCGCTGATCTGCACCTGGTACCGGCCGATGCGGCCGTTCGCGCCGTCGGAGGGCATGTAGGTGAGGCCGCTCAGCGCGATCCGGTTGTGCGTGTCGATCGTGATCGAGTGCGGCAGGGCGCCGCTGCCGCTCTTCCACGAGGTCTGCGCGTCACCGTCGAGCACCCGGGAGGCGGCGGCGTCCGCGCTGTCGGCGGTGGCTGTCCAGCCGGTGCGCGGCAGGGGCGCGGCGGTCGTCACGGCGACCGGCACCGCCTCGGGCATGATGTGCCCGGCGTGCGGATCGGCGGTGACCGGCTCGGCGGCCGTCGCGCTGTCGTTGCCGGCCTGGTGGTGCAGGATCACGGCGGTGCCGGTGAGCACGCAGAGAACAGCGGTGGCCGCGGCCCGGGTCCAGTGGTGGCCACGCATGTGCATGCTTGGGTTCCCCCGTGAGCGGAAAATGAGCTGAGCTCAAACACTCAACGTCGATCCCTCGCGCGCGTACATCGGCGGAACGCCAGGAGAAGACGGCCGAACGGACTAGTGACGCCAGCCGGTTGACCGTCTGATGTGGTCGGGGTGCCAGTTCGCCGGCGATATATCGGGCGAAGGCGGATTTTCCGCTACGTGGATCTGTGTGGATCTGAAGCTTTTGGCCAGTCTTGCCGCAAATGCGAGTGCTTCAGAACCAATTTCATTACGCCGCCTGGTCAGCCGAGCAGGGACATGGTCCGGAGAACGGACGCGACAACGAGCAGGACCAGGACTATGGCGCAGCCCGCCACCTGGAACTGTGTTCGCCGGGCCGATGGGGCGTACGCCAGGATGAGGCCCACCACGCCGCCCACCACCAAGCCGCCCAGATGGCCTGCCACGGAGATGTTCGGCACCGTGAAGGTGAAGAGCAGGTTGACCACCAGGAGCGGGATCAGGGCGCTGATGTCCAGCTTGAGGCGCCGGTTCACGATGATGATCGCGGCGAACAGGCCGAAGATCGCGGTCGAGGCGCCGGCCGCGCCCTGGTTGGCCGGGGTGAAGAGGTAGGCCGCCACGTTGCCGCCCAGGCCGGCCAGCAGATAGAGCGCCACGAAGCGCGCCGGGCCGAGCCGGGCCTCCAGATAGCGGCCCAGCTGCCAGAGCACCCACATGTTGAGCAGGATGTGCAGCACGCCGTAGTGCAGGAACATCGCGGTGCCGAGCCGGTACCACTCGCCGGCGGCGATGCCGTGCACCGGGCCGCCCAGGGTGTACGGCGCGTAGCCGAGCACCTCGCCCCACTGGGTGACCGGCGTGGCGGAGCCCAGCATGCCGAACCACCCGCCGGAACCGCCCAGTGCCTTGGCGCCGCCGGAGATCGCCGAGATGACGAACACGATGACGTTGAGGGCGATCAGCGAGCGGGTCGCCAGGCCGGACTGACCGGCGCGGCTCCCCCCGAAGGCGGTCCGCGCCGGCCGCTGGCTGCGCCGGCCCTCCGCGACACATTCCGGGCATTGGTGGCCGACCGCCGCCTCGTTCATGCAGTCGGGGCAGATCGGCCGCTCGCACCGGGTGCAGCGGATGTAGGTCTCCCGCGACGGATGCCGATAGCAGACCGGTGCCGTCGAGGGAGCCTCACTCATGCATTAACCGTACGTCGGTGAGGATTGTTCGCGACGGTGGAGACCACTTGCATGACTTACGCCGTGCGTTTGTCCGGGTAGGTCGCGAACAACCCTCAGTCGTTCACCCGCTCGATTTCCACGCGCTCGACCACCACGTCCTCGACCGGGCGGTCGCCGGGGCCGGTCTTGGTGGTCGCGATCGAGTCGACGACCTTGGCCGACGCCTCGTCGGCGACCTGGCCGAAGATGGTGTGCCGCCGGTTGAGGTGGGGGGTCGGGGCGACCGTGATGAAGAACTGCGAGCCGTTCGTACCCGGGCCGGCGTTCGCCATGGCGAGCAGGTACGGCCGGTCGAACTGCAGCGCCGGGTGGAACTCGTCGCCGAACTTGAAGCCCGGGCCGCCGCGGCCGGTGCCGGTCGGGTCGCCCAGCTGGATCATGAAGCCGGCGATGACCCGGTGCGAGATGGTGCCGTCGTAGTAGGGCGTGCCCTTGCCCTGCTGCCCGGTGCGCGGGTCGACGTAGTCCTTGCTGCCCTCCGCGAGCTCCACGAAGTTGCGCACGGTCGCCGGGGCGTGATCCGGGAAGAGCTGCAGCCGGATCGGGCCGTGGTTGGTGTGCAGGGTGGCGAAAAGCTTCTCGGCCACGGGTACTCCTGTCTGTGTCGCGTTCGCCCCTGGCGTACCTCGTAGGGGCGATGGGACAGTTCGGTTTGTAGTTCGGATCCTCCCCTATGTGTCTGATACCCCCACGACGGGGTACCAGTTAAGGGCACCATGACGTGGGAGAGAACCACAGGAGGTGGGCACTGGTGTTCGCAACGATGCGCCGCAGGAGCCGAAGCCGGCGGATGAAGAACGAGCTCGGCCAGAGCGTTGACCACTTCAAGCGCGCGGCGTCGATCGCGGCTCAGGAGACCAGCGCGACGGTCGGGCCGAAGCTGCAGACCGCGGTCGACAAGGTGCAGCCGGCCGCGGCGAAGGCCAAGGACGCCGCGTCCAGCGGCTGGGACAGCGCCCTCGCGACGCTGACTCCGCTGGTCAACGCCGCGACGGACAACGTCCGGCACGCGGGCAAGATGAGCAAGCGGCAGGCGAAAAAAGCCGCGAAGCAGAACAAGAAGTACGCGAATCAGCTGCGCAAGAAGGCCGAGCGCCGGGCCGACAAGCGCCGTGGTTCGCGGCTGATGGGTTATGCGCTGATCGGCACGGCAGTCGGTGTCGGCGCGGCGTACCTGGCCCGGCGCCGCAAGGCCGGCCAGTGGGACGAGTACGACCCGGCCACCCCGATCGGGTCGTCGCAGGTCGGCGGCGCGGACGACGCGGCCTTCGAGCCGGCCGAGCCCTCCTCGTACACCACGCCGAACGGCACGTTGCCGGACGCGGCTCAGCAAACCCCTCGGTAGCAGGCCCCATACCGTTCAGGGCGGGCGCCGGCAACGGCGACCCGCCCGGCGGTGTGCCTACGGTGCGACGGCCTGGCGGGCGGCGGCCGGGTCGAGCGACGGGCCGCGCGGCACCATCGAGACCAGCTGGGACGGGATCTGCGGGAGCTTGGCTCCGGCATACCCGAGCTTGGTGATCAACGATCGGTTCGCCAGCGGATAGCCGCGGCCGGTGTCGGTGATCAGCACGACCGTGCTGCTGTCGGCCGGCGCGTTCGGCGAGGGGGAGAGCGACGCGAGGACGCCCTTTCCTCGCGCGATGTGTACGAAATCGGCGATCTCGACACTCGCCGGGGTGTCCGGGCCCGCCGGGACCTGGGTGCCGTTCGGCACAGTCGGGTCGATCCGCAGGCCGTCCCGGCCGTTCGGGTCGATCGGGAGCGTCATGCAGGCCCGGGACGGGGTGCCGTCGTGCAGCTTGGGCACGTTGTACGGCAATGCGTTCGGCTTGTTCTCGTCGCTGAGGGCATTCTTGGACTGGTTGATCTGGGCGAACTTGTTGCCGATCGTCTTCGGCTGGTTGACGTCGGGCAAGGCCTGCAGCAGCTTGGCCTGCATCGGGGTGATGATGGCCATGTCATCGGTACGGATCATCCCGAACTGCTGGCCCGAGTCGGTCACGATGTCACCGACCTTGAAGCCGTTGATGTTCGAGTCGGCGCCCCTGTTCGGCGGCAGGGCCGGCCCGACCAGCTCCTTGCCGACCGGGATCGTGTTCTCGAACGCGGTCGCGATCGGCCATGGCTCCTTGCCGGCCCAGCCGAGCACGCTCAGCGTCGCGTTCAGACGGTCGTCGGGGATCATGTGTCGCTGGTTGTCGTAGACCAGCCAGGCGTGGTCCGGGTCGCGGATCAGCAGGGCCTCGCCGGCCTTGGCGGCCACCGTGCCGTCGGTGAGCTTGTCGCCGATCAGCAGGGTGCTGCGCGGCGCGCCCGCGTCGCCGCCGGTGCACACCGACCAGCGCTCGGTGAGCAGCGAGCCCTTGGCCGGCAGCGAGTCGGGCGCGTTCGGGATGCCCAGGGTGGCGCCGAGCTCGACGGCGGCCAGCTTGTCCGACGAGATGCTTTCCAACTCGGGGGCATCCGCGGTGGCCAACAGCAGGCCGGAGGTGTAATTCAGCACCGGGTGCAACTTGCCGTCGAGGTAGACGAACCGGGCGCCGGTGCCCTTCTCCTGGAACACGACCGACGGGTCGGTGGCGTTGGCGCTGCTCTGCCCGGTCAGGACGCCGTAGATCGTGGCGCCGAGCACGGCGAGGCTGGCGATCAGCAGGCTGACCAGGGCCGTCATGCCGGCCCGGCGCAGCGGCGACTTCGACGGGTCGGGGTCGTGCGTGACCAGCGCGGCCACTACCCGCTGCAGCGAGTACTGGTACGAGTGGAGCTGGTCCTGACGCGACGGCACGCTGTCACTCTAGGGGTCCGCGTCGATGGCTGGGGGGACCCCCTAAAGCCAGCCGTTCCGGCGGAACGCCCGGTACAGCAGGTAGGACGCCAGCAGGCTGATTGCCCACCAGGCCGGATAGCTATACAGCCATTTCAATTCCGGCATATGCTTAAAATTCATACCGTACACACCGGCCGCCGCGGTCCAGACCGTGGCGATACCGGCCCAGGCGGCGATCTTGCGCATGTCGTTGTTCTGGTCGACCGACACCTGGGCCAGCCGCGCCTGCAGGATCGAGTTGAGCAGGTCGTCGAAGGAGGAGACCTGCTCGACCGTGCGCGTCAAATGGTCCTGAACGTCGCGGAAGTACTTGCCGATCCGCTTGGGCACCAGCGCGACGAGCGTCGCCAGCGGGCGTTGCAGCGGCACTACCGCCCGGCGGAACTCCACCAGTTCCCGCTTCATCTGATAGATGGCCTGAATCGGGCTGCCCGCGCCGCGAGAGAAGACGCCCTCCTCGATGATGTCGAGATCGGCCTCGACCTGGTCGGCGACCGTGATGTAGTGGTCGACCACTCGGTCGGTCACCGCGTACGCCACCGCCCACGGCCCCTGCTCGAGCAGCGCGGCCCGGGCGGTCTCCAGGTCGGCGCGCACCGAACCGAGCTCGGAGGCGTCGCCGTGCCGGACCGTGATCACGAACTGCTCGCCCACGAAGATCATCATTTGCCCGGTCTCGACCACCTGGGACGTCTCGGTGATCTCGTGGTGCGGCACGTACCGGGCGGTGCGCATGACCAGGAAGTGCACGGTGCCGAAATTCTCCAGCTTGGGGCGCTGCTCGGCCTTGACCGCGTCCTCGACGGCGAGTTCGTGCAGCCCGTACGTCTGCGCGATCTCGGTCATCTCCTCCTCGCCGGGCTCGTGCAGGCCGAGCCAGACGAAGCCGTCCTCGTGCGAGCAGGCCTCCCGCAGCGCCTCGTCCGGCGTGAAGTAGCCGGCCAGGCGCTTGCCGGCCACATACACCCCGCAGTCGACCACCGCACTCGCGGTGCGCCGGCGGTTGGCGCCGTCGGGCACCTCGCCGGTCGTCCCGCGGAAGCGGTTCATGGCCCGCACCGGAACGGCAAAGGCACGCTGCAGCGGCTTCGGCCGGCTCGTGCCGGGCTCACGCTCGCTCATCTTGACCTCCCCAAACCGCATGACCGGGCCCGCAGAGGCTAGCTCACCGTCAGGCGCGAGCCGGGCGGGATCACCCGATCCCGCCCGGCCGGCCGGACAACCTAGGCCCGGACCTCGTCGATGGCCGCGGCCAGGCGCCGGACACCCTCGTCGATCTGGTCCACCGTGACCGCCGAGAACGCCAGGCGAACTGAGCTCTTCCCGCCGTCGAGCAGGAAGTCCGTCCCCTTGACGATAGCGACGCCCTTCTTCATCGCGGCCGGGAAGAGCTTGTCCACGTCCACCTCCTCGGGCAGGTCGACCCAGAGGAAGTAGCCGCCGTCCGGCTCGGTGAAGGTCGCGCCGGGGATGTGCTTGCGCAGCGAGTCGGCGAGAACCGAGGCGCGCTCGGCGAGGGCGGTGCTGACCGTACGGACGGACCGCTCGATGTCGCCCGAGACGCAGAACTGGTGCACGATCGCCTCGGACACCATGCCGGGCGAGATGTATAGGTTGGTGGCCTTCTTGGCGATCGCGTCGATCAGCGCGGCCGGGCCGACCAGGTAGCCGACGCGGACGCCGGGGCACACCGTCTTGGTGAAGCTCGACGCGTGCACCACCGCGTTCTTCACCTCGTCTGACGATGCAGCCATCGACAGCATCGAGGGCAGGGCGTCGCCGCGGAACCGGATGTCCACATACGGGTCGTCCTCGAAGATGGTGAAGCCGTACTCGACCGCGAGGGCGAGCAGGTCGCGCCGCTTCTGCTCGGAGAGCGTGATGCCGGCCGGGTTCTGATAGTTCGGGATGATGTGCGCGAGCTTGGGGCGTACGCCGGACTCCAGCAGCGCGCGCAGCTCGTCGGTGTCGATACCGTCCTCACGGAGCGTCACCTGGTGCACCTTGGCGCCGAGGTTCTGCAGGCTGAGCAGCGTACGATCGTAGGTCGGCTTCTCGACGATCACCGTGTCGCCCGGCTGGACCAGGTGGTTGAACAGGAAGGCGTCGGCCTGCAGCGACCCGTTCGTCACGATGACCTGGTCGGCCGAGACGCCGTGCTTCTCCGCGATCCACTTGCGCAGCGGGACATACCCGACGGACGTGCCATAGGCGGTCATGCCGGCGGGGTCGGCGTCGAAGGCTCGCGCGGCGGCGGCCTTGAGGCCCTCGACGTCGATGATGTCCAGCGACGGAGCGCCACGGGCGAAGGAGATCAGCTGCTCAGCGGTCATGCCCAACAGCTTACGAGCAGTCTCCAGCGCATTTTCCGCTGCCTCGGCCGGATCCGGACGTTGAGATACCGATGGTTATCCTCGCAGTCACAGCTTCGCGTAACCCGTCGTTAAGGAGTTGTTTCATGATCGGACTCGTTCTCGCGGCCGGCGCCGGCCGCAGGCTGCGTCCCTACACGGACGCCCTGCCCAAGGCGCTCGTCACGGTGGACGGTGACGCCACGATCATGGACATTTCGCTGCGCAACCTCGCCGCGGCCGGACTCTCCGAGGTGACGATCGTGGTGGGCTATCGCGCCGACGCGGTCGAGGAGCGTGTCCCGGCCTTCCAGGAGAAATACGGCGTAAAGATCAGCCTGGTGCACAACGACAAGGCCGAGGAATGGAACAACGCCTACTCCCTCTGGCTCGCCCGTGACCACTTCGCGCGGGGCGCATTGATGGTCAATGGCGACACGGTGCATCCCGTGAGCGTGGAGCACACCCTCCTGGCGAATCGTGGTCCGGCCGTCCTGCTCGCCATCGACGACCGGAAGAAGTTGGCCGACGAGGAGATGAAGACTGTCTTCAACGCCGAAGGACAGCTGACCAGGATCACGAAGCTGATGGACCCGTCGGCGGCGTCCGGCGAGTACATCGGGGCCACCATCATCGAGCCGTCGACGGCCGGCGGGCTGGCCGACGCCCTCAAGGCCACCTGGGAGCTCGACCCGAACCGCTACTACGAGGACGGCTTCCAGGAGTACGCGGACCGCGGTGGCGAGGTCCGCGGGGTCACGATCGGCGAGGTCAGCTGGGTCGAGGTCGACAACCACGAGGACCTGGCAAGGGCGCGGGACATCGCATGCCGCTACTAGCCCGCACCATCCAGACGCCGCTGCACTTGGAGGTCCGCCGCGGCGCGGTCGCCGACCTCGCGCGGATCCTCTCCGACGGCCGGATCTCCGCGGGTGGCGACGTCGCGGTCGTGGTCGGCCCGGGCCTGGGTGAACGGGTGGTCAACCTCATCCGTCCGAATCTCGGCTCGGCCGACATCTACACCACCGCCGGCGGCACCCTCGACGCGGCGCTCGAACTCGCCGCGAAGCTGCGCGCCCGCAACTACGACGCGGTCGTCGGCATCGGCGGCGGCACCACGATCGACACGGCGAAGTACGCGGCCAACCGCTGGGGCCTGCCGATGATCTCGGTGGCCACCAGCCTCGCCAACGACGGCATCGGCTCCCCGGTGGCCAGCCTGGTCAACGACGGGATCAAGGGCTCGTACGGCGTCCACATCCCGTTCGGCGTCATCGTCGACCTGGACTTCGTGGAGACCGGGCCGGACCGGGTCAACCGCGGCGGCGTCGGCGACGTGATCAGCAACATCAGCGCGCTCGCCGACTGGGAACTGGCCCGCGAGATGCGCGGCGAGCCGGTCGACGGCCTGGCCGCGTCGCTGGCCCGGATGGGCGCCGAGGCGATTCTGACCATGCCGGGCGACATGAGCGACGACGCGTTCGTCACCGTGCTCGCCGAGGCGCTGATCTCCAGCGGCCTGGCCATGGCGGTCTGCGGCAGCAGCCGGCCGGCCAGCGGCGGCTGCCACGAGATCATGCACGCCGTCGACGCGCTCTTCCCGGGCACCGGCTCGCACGGTGAGCTGGCCGGGCTGGGCGCCCTGTTCTGCACGTTCCTGCGCGGCGACGAGCGCCGCTTCACCCAGATGTCCGACTGCCTGGGCCGGCACCAGTTGCCGCGCCTCCCCCAGGACGTCGGGCTGAACGACGAGCAGTTCGTCGAGGCCGTCGCGTTCGCCCCGCGCACGCGCCCCGACCGCTACACGATCCTCGAACACCTCGCGATGACGCACGACGAGATCAGCCGGAAGCTGGCCGAGTATGCCCAAGCCCTCGAAGACCACTGACCCTGGCCAAGGCCAGGCAAAACCCGCGCCCGAGCAGGGTCGTGGGCCCGATCCGTCGGCGTCCGCCGGCATTCCGAATGGTTCCGCAGACCTTGCGGGTACGCCGACCGCGGCCGACTATTACGCCGTGAATCGCGGGGGCGGTCTGTACAGCGAGGCGATCAGCCAGCGGATTGGTGCCCGGATAGCGGTGCAGGCGCACAAAAGGGGGTTGGCGCCCTCGGTGCTGACGGTGTTCAACCTGGGCCTCGGTTGCCTGGTCTCGTTCGTGGTGATCGCGACGGCCGCTCCGGTGGCGGGCGGCCACGTCTGGGCCTGGCCGATCGGACTGCTCGCGCTGATCGGCTGGCAGTTGGCGTACGCGTTCGACTGCTCCGACGGGCAGCTGGCCCGGGTCACCCACCAGGCGAGCGCGGCCGGCGGCCGCCTCGATGTGCTGTGCGACGTGGCGGTGCAGATCTCGCTGGTCTCGGCGCTGGCCGCAACGGCGAAGGCACAGGTGTCGGACACCCCGGCGTGGCTGCTGGCGGCGTTCGCCGGCACCTGGATGGTCAACCTGGTGACTTCAGTCATGCAGGGCGGCGAGCAGGCGGCCAGCATGGTGAGCAGCCGCTCCCTGCCCGTCCGCCTGGTCAAGCTCGTCCGCGACTACGGCGCCGTGATCGCCCTGGCCGGAGTCGTGCTGACCGTCGCCCCACAGTGGACAATCTGGTTTGTGGGCCTGTTCACCCTGGTGAACGCCGCCTTCCTCGCCGCCAGCGTGGTGTTCTCGGCCCGCCAGGCCCTGCGGGGTTAGACCCGGACCGGGATGGCGGAGGAGACGCCCAGGACGGTGCCGGTCGGGTCGAGGGCCTCGGCGACCACGTACTCGGGGGTGCCCTGGATGGTCAGCGTGGTTTCGAAGCCGGAGCGCGGGGCCTCGATCGTGCCGGCCAGAGCGCCGGGCTGGGTGCCGGAGCGGGCTCGCCACTTGGTCACCTTCGTGGTGCCGTTCCAGCTGGCGCTGACGATGACGTTGCCGTTCTCCACGCGCAGGCCGAGGGCCGGCTGGTCGAGCGGCAGGCCGGTCCAGTCGACCTTGTAGGCGCGGTACGACTGGTTGTCCAGCGGCAGGTGGCCGGCGAGGCGGACGGTGCCGTCCGCGTTGTGCTCGGTGAAGTAGGGCATCTGTCCCCAGCCGATGAACGCGCCGCCGTCGGCCAGTTCCCGGAAGCAGCCCTGGGTCGGCGCCGACAGCTTGTCCGGGTGGACGTACTCGGCCACGAACTTCGCCGTGCGGGCCGCCTCGTCCAGCTTCATCACCAGGCCGCGCGAGTAGTCGTGCACCTTGGTGACGCCGTTGCCGTTGTCGAAGACGCTGTACGTGCCGTCCCGCCGCTGCCGGAAGTCGTGCTGCCAGGCGAACTTCGCCTTGTCCTCGATGGTGAAGTCGGATTTCTTGCCGCCCAGCCGCCACATGACCTTGCCGGTGCTGTGATTGATCTTGTACGTGGTCCAGGTGTGCCGGGACGAGGCGATCACGTTGCCGTCCGCGGCGAGCCCGACCGAGTTGGCGTGGAAGAAGTCGTACGGCAGGTGGGCCGAGTCGCCCTGGGGCAGCGGAGCGTACGACTCGTCGAGGCCGACATGCTCGTGCGCGCGCCACTGGAACAGCAGCTTGCCGGTGGCGATGTCGACCTCCTGGATCACGCCGTCGTGCAGCACGCCGTCCTTCGGGCCGCCCAGGGCGGTCAGGTCCCACGGCAGCGGCTCGTACACCCAGAACAGCGCCGTGTTCCGCGGCGTGATCACGAAGTCGTGCTGGTCGGCCTGGTCGGTGCCGGCCGCCCGTACCCGAGTGATCTCCCGGTACGACTGGTCGGCGATCACGAACTCGCCCTGGCCCACGCCCTGCCCGCCGGTGCCCCCGATGGTCCCCTCCCACCAGGTCAGCACGGGCTTGTTCCGGTACTGCTGGACCTTGAAGTCGATCGCCACGGTGGCCGGGTCGGGCACCTTTTTGAACCAGACCGGCGAGCCCTTCTCGTCGACCATGAGCGGCCCCCACAGCCCGCTGCCCGCGGCCGGGGTCAGGCAGATGTAGCCGGGCACCGTTCCGTTCGCCGCCGTCGTGATCGTGACGTCCGGCAGGGTGCGCAGGTCGGGGCGGGAGCGGTATTTCGGCGGGCCGGCCTGGGCGGCCTCGGTCGCCCCGACTGACTTATCGGTTTTGTCGGTCTGGTCGGTGTCCTGGTGGCCGAGCGCGTAGCCAAGCCCACCGCCGGCCACCCCGATCGCGGCGGCGCCACCCACGCCGAGCAGCAGTTTTCGTCGGGAGACGCGGGTTGATTCGGTCACGGGCCCCACCATTCCCCACGCCGCTCAAGATCTACCTGGGCG
The DNA here is from genome assembly GCF_000721705.1 of Actinoplanes subtropicus. Lineage (GTDB taxonomy): Bacteria > Actinomycetota > Actinomycetes > Mycobacteriales > Micromonosporaceae > Actinoplanes > Actinoplanes subtropicus. The sequence continues at coordinate 9,313 of NZ_JOJL01000029.1, read as the reverse complement.
TATGATCAGAGTTCGCTGTGATTCCCCGGTAAATCTCAAGTAACCGCTCGGTGAGCACGTCGGGGTGGAAATCGCGTAAATAGCGCCTTCGGGCGGACGGGGCACGCGCCGCGGCCTCGTCCCGGGCGACCGGCAGCGCCGCGGCCAGGGCCGCCGGCTCCGGTTCGACCAGCCAGCCCGCCTCGTCCCCGACCAAATACGGGATCCCGCCGACCGCGGTACCCAGCACGGGCCGGCCGTTCGCCATCGCCTCGAGGATCACCGTGGGCAGCACGTCGTTCCAGGTCGAGGTGGCCAGCACGACCGCCGACGCGCGCCGTGCCTCGTCCACCCCGGCGCGATCGAGCACGCCGAGATAGGTGACATCCGAGCGGTCGGCCGCGGCCCTCTCGGCGAGCGGCCGCAACTCGCCGTCGCCGGCGATCCGGAGCGGGCCGAGCGAGCCGTCCGGGTGCCGTTGCCAGGCGTCGAGCAGCAGGGCCAGCCCCTTCTCCGGGGAGAGCCGGGCGGCGTACAGGAAACCCTCGCCGATCGCCGTGGGCTCGCCCGGATCGGGCAGGCCGTTCGGCTTCACCACGATCCGGTCCTCCGGGATGCCGTAGTCGCGCAGGTGCGCCGCTATCCGGTCGGTCAGCGCCACGAACCGGTCGACCGAGTGCCAGGTCGGCCGGTGCACCGCCAGCGTGGTGGCCATCAGCGCGCTCTGCGCCGCCGACCCGCGATAGCACTTGTGCTGAACGGCCGGCCAGCCGAGCAGCCTGCCGCGGCAGTCCTGGCAGTTGTGCCCGTCCCGGAAGTACAGCCCGGAGGAGCAGACCTGCCGGTAGTTGTGCACGGTCTGGATCACCGGGACGCCGTGCGCGTGCGCCGTCCGGATCACCCAGGGTGACAGCAGCGGGTACGGGTTGTGCAGGTGCACCACGTCCGGGCGCTCGGCGGCGAGCAGCCGGGCCAGGTCCTGCTGGGCGGCCCGGCCGTAGATCGGCGAGAGCGGCAGCAGCACCTTCTGCGCGGCCGGGAGTTGCCCGATCGAATCCGAGCTGCGCTGGAACGGCAGCACCTCGACACCGGCCGCGCGTAGCTGCGCGATCTCGGTGTCCACGATGACGTTCTCCCCGGAGGGGATCGCCTCTCGATAGCGGTTGTGCGCGACGACCACCTTCACGCCGGGAAACGCTACCGTTGAGGGCGTGCCCGAACTCCCCGAGGTCGAGGCGCTCGCGGCCTATCTGCGTGAGCGCGCGGTCGGCCACACCGTGGAGCGCCTGGAGGTCTCCTCCTTCAGCGCGCTGAAGACGTTTGACCCGCCCGCCTCCGCCGTCGCCGGGATGAAGGTCCGCGACGCCGGCCGGCATGGCAAATTCCTGGACATCGGCCTCGGCGACGACCTGCACCTGGTCGTTCACCTGGCCCGGGCCGGGTGGTTGCACTACCGCGACTCGTTCAAGTCGCCGGCGCCGCTCAAGCCCGGCAGCGGCCCGATCGCCCTGCGGATGCGGCTCGACGACGGCTCCGGTTTCGACCTGACCGAGGCCGGTACGCAGAAGTCGCTGGCCGCCTACCTGGTCCGTGACCCGGCCGAGGTGCCCGGCGTGTCCCGGCTTGGGCCGGATGCGCTGGCCGTCACCGAGGCCGAGTTCGCCGAGCGCATCCGCTCCCGCAACGGCCAGATCAAGGGCGTGCTCACCGATCAGGAGGTGCTCGCCGGCATCGGCAACGCGTACTCCGACGAGATCCTGCATGTGGCCAAGATGTCGCCCTTCGCGCTCACCGGGAAGATCACGGATGAGCAGATGAACGCGCTGTACACGGCGATGCGCGAGGTGGAGACCGACGCGGTGGCCCGCTCGGTGGGGCAGAAGGCGGCCGAGCTCAAGGGCGAGAAGAGGGCGGGCATGCGGGTGCACGCGCGTACCGGTTTGCCTTGCCCGGTCTGCGGAGACACCGTGCGTGAGGTGTCCTTCGCCGACAAGTCACTGCAGTATTGCGCTACGTGTCAGACGGGTGGCAAACCCCTGGCAGACCGCCGTCTCTCCAAGCTGATTCGATAGCCTCATTTGTCACGGTGTGTGTGCGGACGACTCGGAGTGGTGTAGCCCGCACGACGTACGCTCGCTAACCGGGTTTCCATCGGTATAGTGGCCCGGTCCCAGGGCAACCTGAACGGCACAGGAGGGGTCGGCCACGGTGGCCGGGACCCGAAAGGTCGTGGCGGTGCGTAATCTTTTCCGGATGCGGGAGGACGTAGGCGACGTGACGACAAGCCTGCATCGCCCGGTTACCGACAGCAGCCGGAGCAAACCCGTGCCGTACGACAGCTTCGAGTGGCAGCAGGAGCAGCCGCCGAGCAACGGCGTACCCCGCTCAGCCTGGAACCGGACGCACAAGCGCCTGTCGCGCTGGCACCGGCCGTACACCATGATCCTGGTCGTTTTGGATCTGCTGGCCGTCCTCGCGGCGAGCTGGCTCACCGCGGCGGTGCTGGAGAAGGCGAAGACCGGGTTCCAGCACAAGGACTGGGGCTTCCTGCACGACGCCGGGCTGTTCTCCTTCTTCGCGTACGTGGTGCTCCCGGTCGGCTGGCTGATCCTGCTGTGGGCCAACGGCACCTACGACCGCCGCTACCTGGGCCTGGGCAGCGAGGAGTTCAAGCGGATCGTGCGCTGCTCGGTCACCGTCGTGGCCTGCGTGTCGCTGCTCGCGTTCGCCACCCAGACCACGCTGTCGCGTGGCACGGTCGCCATGGTGTCGCTGAGCGCCCTGATCTTCCTGCTGGCCGATCGGGTGATCGCCCGGCAGGTGCTGCACATCGCGCGCCGCCGCACCGGCCACGGCGCGCACCGGATGATCCTGGTCGGCACGCTGCCCGAGGCGCTCGAGGTCTACACCGCGGTCACCCGCAGCCCGGCGGCCGGCCTGATCCCCGTCGCCATCCACCTGACCGACGGCTTCGCCGCCGCGAGAGGCATCGAAACCCCGGTTCCGGTGTACGCGGCCCGCGACGTCCTTTCGCTCGTTCGTGAGGTCGGAGCCGACACGATCGCGGTGTGCGGCTCGGCCAGCGCCGAGCCCGGTGAGCTGCGCCGGCTGGCCTGGCAGCTCGAGGGCACCGGCGTCGACCTGGTGGTCGCGCCGCAGCTCACCGACATCGCCGGCCCGCGGGTGCACATCCGCCCGATCGAGGGCCTGCCGCTGCTGCACGTCGAGGAGCCGACCCTCTCCGGCCCCGGCTGGCTGGCGAAAAACCTGCTCGACCGGGTGGCGGCCGGCCTCGGCCTGCTGATCCTCAGCCCGCTCCTGCTGATCATCGCGATCGGCATCCGGATCTCCGACCCCGGCCCGGTCTTCTTCCGCCAGCCCCGGGTCGGCCACGAGGGCCGCACCTTCCGGGTGTGGAAATTCCGGACCATGTACGTCGATGCCGAGGAGCGCAAGGCCACGCTCGAGGAGCTCAACGAGTCCGACGGCATGATGTTCAAGATGAAGGAGGATCCCCGGATCTTCTCCTTCGGCAGCAAGCTGCGCGCCACCTCGATGGACGAACTGCCCCAGCTGATCAACGTGTTGCTGGGCGAGATGTCGCTGGTCGGCCCCCGCCCGCTGCCCGCCGACGACGGCGACTACCTGGGCGACGTCCGGCGGCGACTGCTCGTGCGGCCCGGCATGACGGGATTGTGGCAGGTCTCCGGGCGCTCCGACCTGTCCTGGGACGAGGCGGTCCGGCTGGACCTGTACTACGTCGACAACTGGTCCCTGACGTACGACCTCGGGATCTTGTGGCGGACGATCTGGGTGGTCCTCAAGCGCAAGGGCGCTTACTAGTATCTGCTGAGCTGGCTGGCTCCGCTTCGCTCCGCGGGCGATCGCCCCTTCGGGGCTGACTCCTCATCAGCGGGGCGATCGCGGGCCGCCCCGTGATACCGCGCCCCCAGTAATACGGGGCCCTAGTATCTGCGCATGGCGGGTCAAGTGGGGAGCGCGCTGGCGGTTCTCGCCGTGCTTGCTGCTCTCGCCGCCGCGGTGATGGCTGTTGTGCGGCTGCGGGCTCGCCGAGGTATCGCCACCGCCATGCAGCGGGCCACCTACGACGTCTTGCACACGGCGGCGCTCGCGGCCGAGCCGCTGCGTGGGGGCCTCACCGCCGCGACCGCGGGCAAGGCCATCCGGCACCTGCGGGCTCTGGTCGGCGCGGTCGGCATGACCATCGACGACGGCAACAAGAGCCTCGCCTTCGACGGGCACGGCACCCACCACGGCGACCAGTTCACCGCGGCCAGCCGGCGCGCGCTCACCAGCCATCGGTCGATCGTGCTCGCGGCCGCCGACCTGCCCTGCGACCGGGTCGACTGCATGGTGCGCGGCGCGGTGGTGGTCCCGCTCGCCGGCCCGGACGGCCGGGCCACCGCGGCGCTGGTCGCGATCGCCGACGACCAGCCGGCCCCCGGGCTCGTCCAGGCCACCGCCGAGGCCGCCCGCTGGGCCGGGTCGCAGATCGCGCTGGCCGAGCTCGACTCCTCCCGGGAACGGCTGGCCCGGGCCGAGGTGCGGGCGCTGCGGGCGCAGATCAGCCCGCACTTCATCTACAACGCGCTGACCGCGATCGCGTCCTTCGTGCGGACCGACCCCGAGCGGGCCCGCGAGCTGATCCTCGAGTTCGCCGAGTTCACCCGCTACTCGTTCCGGGCGCACGGCGAGTTCACCACGCTCGCCGAGGAACTGCGCTCGATCGACCGCTACCTGACCATCGAGCGGGCCCGGTTCGGCGACCGCCTGCAGGTGCGGCTGCAGATCGCCCCCGAGGTGCTGCCGGTGGGCCTGCCGTTCCTGTGCCTCCAACCGCTGGTCGAGAACGCCGTACGGCATGGTCTTTCCCGAAAGCCCGGCGTCGGTATGGTGAGCATCGAGGCCCGTGATGCGGGCGCCGAGTGCCACATCACGGTGGAGGACGACGGCGTCGGGATGGACCCGGCCGTCTTCGCCCCCGGCCGGCCGGAGACCGACGACGGGCAGCATGTGGGCCTCACCAACGTGGACGAGCGGCTGCGTTCGGTCTTCGGCGATCACTTCGGCCTGGTGGTGGAGACCGCGCCCGGCGCGGGAACGAAGGTGAGCATGCGAGTGCCCAAATTCCATCCGGGCGTACGGGCGTGAGCCTGGTCGTGCTGGCGGTCGACGACGAGCCGCCGGCCCTGGACGAGCTGGCCTATCTGCTGAACGCGGACGGGCGGGTGGCCCACGTGCACCGCGCCGGCGATGCCACCGAGGCCCTGCGCGTCCTGCGGGACACCGAGGTGGACGCGGTCTTCCTGGACATCCGGATGCCCGGCCTGGACGGCATGGAACTGGCCCGCATCCTGCGGCGTTTCGCCCGGCCGCCGGCGATCGTCTTCGTCACCGCGTACGACGACGGCGCGGTCGACGCGTTCGACCTGGGGGTGACCGACTACGTCCGCAAGCCGGTCCGGGCCGAGCGGCTGGGCGAGTCCCTGCGGCGGGTGGCCGGCGCGCGGCTCTCCCCGGTCGCGGCACCGGCGGGCGGCCCGGCCGACGAGCCGGCGATCCCGGTCGAGCTGGCCGGAACGACCCGGATGCTGCCCCGCTCGTCGGTGCGCTGGGTGGAGGCGCAGGGGGATTACGCCCGGCTGCACACGGCCGATGCCTCCCACCTCGTACGAGTGTCGCTGGCGACGCTGGCGGATCGGTGGGCGGATGCGGGTTTTGTTCGCATTCACCGGTCGTACCTGGTGCAGATCAGGCTGATCGCCGAGTTGCGGCTGACGGGCTCGGGCTACGTGGTGGCGGTGGACGGGGTGGAGCTGCCGGTCAGCCGGCGGCACACCCGGGAGCTCAAGGACAAGCTGATCAGGGCGGCCAAGCACGGCTGGACCCGCTGAATCCACACGGTTGTCCACAGCCTCACCAGGTTCTCCACAGAGTTATCCACAGGCTCAGGCGGGCCGAACGTACGGTATCGGCGATCTTGACTTCATCACTACACTGCCTTGGCTCACCTCTTTCGATCATTTAGTCACGGGGCCTGATTGATGTCGTTTCGTCGCTATGCGGTTGCAGCGCTCGCCATTGTCGCGCTCGTTCCCGCCACTCAAGTCGCGTTCGCCGACACCCAGCCGCAGCCGAAGCGGCTCACCTTCAAGAAGTTCACCGGGTCGGCCCACGGGCTCTCGGCCGCGAAGTACGACCCGCACACCGTGCTGGTGCGGTTCAAGGCCGGTCTCTCCACCACCACGACCAACCGGACGCTGAGCAAGCGGAACGCCCATAGCCTCGGCCTCGTCGCGGGCAGCAGGTTCGTCAAGGTCCACACGACCGGCGACGCGGCCGAGGCGCTGCGCCAGCTGCGCAAGGACCCCACGGTCAGCTCGGCGACGCTGGACTACCAGCGGCACATCACCGCCGTGCCCAACGACCCCGGCTACGCCAGCGGCGACCAGGACTACCTCAAGAAGATCAATTTGCCGCAGGCGTGGGACCGCACCAAGGGCTCCACCACGCAGCTGATCGCGGTGCTCGACACCGGCGTCAACGGCGCCCACGAGGACCTCAAGGGCCGTACGGTCGCCGGCTACAACGTCATCACCAACGCGGCGATCGCCGCCGGCGCAGCCAGCGACGACAACGGCCACGGCTCGATGGTCGCCGGCATCGCGGCCGCCAACACCAACAACGGCCTCGGGGTCGCCGGCGTGGCCTGGACCGGGCGGGTCATGCCGGTCAAGGTGCTGGACTCGACCGGCAGCGGCTACGACTCGGACATCGCCAAGGGCATCACCTGGGCCGCCGACCACGGCGCGAAGGTCATCAACCTGTCCCTCGGCGGCCCGGACGACGACACCGTCCTGCACGACGCGGTCAAGTACGCCGTCGGCAAGGGCGCGGTGGTCGTGGTCGCGGCCGGCAACGGGGGCAACAACACGCCGGAGTATCCGGCCGCTTACCCGGAGGCGCTGGCGGTCGGCGCCACCGACGTCGCCGGGAACATCGCCGACTTCAGCACCTGGGGCGACTGGGTCGACGTGGCCGCCCCCGGCGTCAGCATCGTCTCCTCCGGCGCGGACGGGAACTACTGGATCGGGGACGGTACGTCGTTCGCCGCGCCGATCGTCTCCGGCGTGGCCGCGCTGGTGCGTACGGAGTACCCGACGTTGACGCCGGCGCAGGTGGCCAGCCGGTTGGAGTCCACCGCGCGCGACGAGGGTGCGCGCGGCGTCGACCCCTACTACGGCAACGGCTTCCTGGACGCGTTCGCCGCGGTCGGCGGCACCTGGAGCCACCACGGGCACGCTCCCGCCGGAGGGTGACGGCGACCGGTACCGCTTCGACTCGACCGGCGTGACCTCGATCGTCCAGGTCGCGCCGGCCCGGTACGACGAGAACTGGCCGCAGAACGCCATCCGCAACTTCAAGGTCTACTGGCCCCTCGTCCGGCACGACCGGCTGCACTTGCGCCTCGGAGGATCTACATGTCTCGCTTGACCTGGCCGGCCCGGGTCGGTGTCATCCTGCTCGCCGCCAGCGCGGTCGGCTGGCAGGCCGCGCCGTCGTCGGCGGCCGGCACCACCGGCGTCGCGTCGGTCTACGACGTCACCAAGGTGCGGTATGACGGTGGCAACGGCCAGGTCAACAACGTCGTGATCAGTCGCTCGGGCAACACCGTCACCGTCGACGACCGCGTGGCGATCAAGGCCGGTCCGGGGTGCGCCGCGGTCAAGGGCGACCGGACCAAGGTCCGCTGCACCACCAGGAAGGCGCCCACGGCGGTCTTCGCCTACCTCAACGACGGCAATGACTACCTCCGGAACGACTCCGGCCTCGCCATGTACGCCGCGGGTGGCATGGGCAACGACACCCTGGTCGGCGGCAGCGGGCCCGATCACCTGCTGGGCGAGAACGGCAACGACACCCTGCTCGGCATGGCCGGCAACGACAACCTCGACGGCTACCTCGGCGATGACACGCTCTGGGGCGGCGACGACAACGACTCTCTCGTCGGCTCGTGGGGCAACGACACCCTGCACGGCGGCAACGGCGACGACGGCCTGCAAGGTATGGACGGCAACGACAAGCTGTACGGCGACGCCGGCGCGGACGTCCTGAAGGGCGGCAACGGCAGCGACCGCCTCGAGGGTGGCGCCGGCGACGACTACCTCGAGGGCGACGACCCCCGCGACACCGGCACCGTCTCGGCGGACGTCATGCTCGGCGGTCCTGGCCGGGACGGGGTCAGCTACGGCTTCTACAGCAAGCCCGTCACGGTCGACCTCGACGGCGCCGCCGGCGACGACGGGCAGGCCGGAGAGCACGACACCGTCGGCGCGGACGTCGAGGACATCGTGGGCGGCAGCGGCGCCGACCACCTCACCGGCAACGCCGCGGCCAACGGCATCAACGGCGGCAACGGCAACGACGTCATCCACGGCCTCGGCGGCGACGACGTCCTCAGCGGGGACGAGGGCCGCGACTCGGTGTACGGAGACGACGGAGACGACCTGATCTTCGGCCAGGACACGGTCGAGGTCGCCGACCGGCTCGACGGCGGCGCCAACGGAACGGCCGGCGACGAATGCCAGCCGGGCGCCGCCGACACAACGGTCAACTGCGAACGCTAGGCCGGCTGCCGGCCAACCACCGGGCCGAACGACGTTGCGGGGAAACTCATCGTGGGTTCGAATCCCACGCCCTCCGCCCATCGATGAACAGCGAAAACCGCCGCTGACCTCGACAAACGAAGGCCAGCGGCGGTCATCGTCAATCACCGGTCAGTCTCACTGAGTCTCACAGCGGCCCACTCGATCTCACTCGCCGCGGCAAATACGCGGCAACGAGCTTCCGCGAAGTTAGCCCCGCTCGTCGAGGGCGTCGGCGATGCGGCGCCGTGCCGCTTCGTCCTGCCCCTCGATGCACTTGGCGTAGACCTTGAGCAGCACGTTGACGCTGTTACCGGCCCACTCGGCGACCTGGGTTGCTGGCAATGCCGGGACTTTGGTAGTCGTCGGTGAAATCAGTCATAGCCGCATGGTGCGTGCGGTCCCTGCGGCGGTCACCCCAGGAGCGGTAGGCCCGGCCGCCGCTGGTGCGTGTCGCTGATGACGCGCGCTCCGGACGGGCCGCCCGGGCGGGGATGCCACAGTGTCACTTCAAAGGCACTGCATTATCTGATGAGATCAGCTAGAGCCTGCGTCATGGCTTCCAGCGACGGGTGCGTTTCTCTCTGAGTGACTTTCTTGGTCTTGGTTAGGCCGCGAGGTCGTATTGGTGCTGGTAGCGGCTGGTGTGGGTACGTTGGTGTTCTTGC
>NZ_JOJL01000028.1 GCF_000721705.1 Actinoplanes subtropicus | reverse complement strand
CCACTGATCACCGAATACGCCGACCTCGAACAAACCCGCTACGCCCGCACCAGCAACACCCACCGACGACCAGCCACTACACGGTCTTGAGCCAACGCAGAATCTCACCGGTCACGAAATCCGGCGCCTCCAGGTGCAGGAAGTGGCCGGCGTCGGGGATCAGGCGCCACTCGTACGGCGCGATCACGTAGCGACCGGAGCCCTGCGCCGTCCGCGGCAGGGTGGCCGTGTCCAGCGCGCCGTGCAGCTGCAGGGTGGGCGTGATCAGCGGGTGCTGCATCAGCTTGACGAACCGGTAGCCCTGCAGCCGGACCGCGCTGCGCGCCACCCAGCGGTACGCCTCGAGCGCGCAGAACGCCGCCTGCGGGATCTGCATCGCCCCCCGGCAGCGGGCCACGTAGTCCGCGAACTCGGGCGTCTTCCGCCACTGCGGACCGGCCCAGCGGGTCATCAGCTCGCCGACCAGCGCCGCGTCGTCCCGAGTGAGCACGTGCTCGTACCGCGGCACCTGGAAGCGCAGCACGGTCGACGAGGCGGCCAGCTGCCCGCGCGGGTCGGCGAAGAGCGCGGCCCGCAACCGCAGCGGGTGCGCCGCGCCCAGCACCACCAGGCGGCTGACCAGCTTGGGGTGGAACGCGGCGGCGGCCCAGCCGATCATGCCGCCGGCGCCGGCCCCGACGATCATCGCGGAGCGCTCGCCGAGCGCCCGGATCAGGCCGGTCACATCCGCGGCCATGGTGTAGCCGTCGTAGCCGCGCGGGGGTTTGTCGCTGGCGCCGTAACCACGCAGGTCGATCGCGACGGCCCGGAAGCCGGCGTCGGCGACCCGGGTCAGCACGTCGTGCCACGCCCACCAGAACTCGGGAAAGCCGTGCAGGAACAGCACGAGCGGGCCGGTCCCGGCCTCGACGACGTGGAACCGGCTGCCGTTCGCGCCGACGAAACGGTGCGTCCAGGGCCCCTCCACCAGGACACACGACTCGTCAACCATGGGTCCAGCCTAGGCGGTTCGGTGGCATCGATGGTCACCGCAACGGCTCGGCGACCGTCATCTCGAGGAACCGGCCCGGACCGCAATCGATCCGGATCTTGGCGGGGGTGCCCTGGATCCGGGCCCGGGTGCCCTTGTCCAGACGAGTGCCGGCGACGGAGTGCAGGGCGTACTGGATGCCGTCGTCGGTGACCAGGCCGTAGCAGGGGCCGGTGCCGCCGGCCGTGACCGTGCCGACGATCCAGCCGGCGGGCTTGTCGTTGTCGGTGGGCTCGCTGGGCGGCCCGCTCGGGGGCCGGGTGGGGGAGAAGCCGGGACTCTCCGGGCCGATGGGCTGCATGCTCGAACAGCCGGCTGCCAGGGCGACCAGCAATGCGGCGAGGGCTGCCGGCTCGGCGTACCTCATGGTCGGTTTGTCCTTCCGAGCGAAGCGAGGCGTGCCGAGTATGACGTGGCGCGAGCCCCGCGGGTTCCGGAAACGCGGACGGCGCCCGGAGAGCACGCTCCCCGGGCGCCGTCGTGCGGATCAGGAGACCGCGACCGTCATCGAGGTGCCGTTCTGGCTGAGCACCCCGATCTTGACGCCGACCGCGGGCAGCTTGACGCCCTGGTTCGGCAGTTCGGTGTAGAAGTACTTGCCCTTGTCGTTGAAGACCGGGCTGGGGAACTGCGGCCACACCGGCGAGGCCTTGCCGTCGACGTGCAGCAGCATGCCGTCGGTCGGGTACAGGCTGAACGGAGCGTCGTAGACCTGGATCCGGGACCGGAACGGAACGCCGTTGACGTTGTTGAACGGCTTCGGGTGCGAGTCGATGTAGAGGTTGCGGCCCGCACCCGGGTGCACGTTGGTGTTGTTGTCGGCCTGCGAGGTGTCCCAGTACGAGATCAGCAGACCGGTCTGGTAGTTGTAGTGCTCCACCCAGCGGGGCTTCGTGGACGTCCAGCCGAAGTTGTACGGCCCGGTCGCGAGGTACCGGTCGTACGACGTGTAGCTGCGGTTGCCGGCGATGTAGTAGTTCGGGTACTTGCTGGTCACGTTCGCGCCGACGATCGAGAAGCCGCCGAGCGCCCACGTCGTGGCGCCCTCGGCGCCGTCGGCCAGGACGGTCGCGCCGTCCGCCGTGATCGTGAGCTCGTCACCGAAGAAGCCGCCCGCGGAGACGCCGCCGTCGGTGATGTAGTGCAGCCGGAACTTGATCGCCTTCCCCGCGTACGCGTTCAGCGGGATCGCGATGTCCGCCCAGGCGCCGTTCGAGCTCCCGGTCAGCGCCGGCACGTTGCTCGAGTCGACCGGCAGCGGCGCGCCGTTGAGCGTGCCGTTCTGCGGGGTCCAGGTCGTCCCGCCGTCGGCGGACACCTCGAAGTACAGGTAGTCGTAGTCCTTCTCGATGTTGTACCGGCCCTTGACCGTGACGCTGCCGCTGGTCTTGCCGGTCAGGTCGATGTCGTGGGTGAGCGAGGTGTTGAGCCCGTCGGCGTTGCCGGAGAAGAACTGCTTCGTCCCGGCGAACGGCTGGCCCAGGTCGGTGGTGACCGCCTTGTCGGGCAGCGTGACCACGACGGCCTGCGGCTTCTTGCTGTTGTACTCCTCCGGGCCGAGCTGGACGACCTTCTTCTGGCCGGCCTTGACCGAGGCGTAGTTGAGCCAGCCGAGCTGCAGCTTGTTCCAGGCGCCGAGGTCGCCCGGGTGGGTGCCGATCGCCTGGTCGCCGGCCGCGCCGAGGCGGCTCTGCGCCATCAGCGTCCAATATTCGCTGTTGTTGTCGCCACCGCCGCTGGTGTCGTAGTCGTCCGGCAGGCCGAGGTCGTGGGTGTACTCGTGCACGAAGACGCTCAGGCCGCCGTTCTCGGGCTGGATGGTGTAGTCACCGATCCAGACGCCGGTGTTGCCGACCTGGGTGCCGCCGAGCAGGTTGCCCGCCGGGCCCGTGGTGCCCTGGCCGGTCGAGTACGCGTACCACCGGTGGCTCCAGATCGCGTCCTCGCCCTGCTGCGGGTCGCCGTCGGCCTGGTCGCCGCCGGCGTGCACGATCTGAAAGTGGTCGATGTAGCCGTCCGGCTCGTTGAAGTTGCCGTCGCCGTCGTAGTCGTAGCGGTCGTACTGGTCGAACGACTTCAGGTCGGCGGTCACCTCGGCGAGGGTCCGGCCGGCGGCCAGCTGGTCGGCGACCCACTGGTTGGCAGCGTCCCGCACGAGCGCCCAGACGTTGTTGCAGACGTGGCTGCCGCAGACGTCCCGGCCGTAGCGGGCCTCGTTGTACTTCACCTTGACCCAGTCGGTGACCTCACCGTCCACGCTGTACCGGCCGGACGACTGGGACTCGAAGTACTTCTTGACGGACTCGGTGTTCTTACCGACCCCGAAGTACAGGTTCCGGTAGTAGTCGGCCGAGTAGTCCGACTGCCAGATCGTCGAGTTGTTCGTGGTGCGGTCCGGCTGGGGGATCGAGTTGTTGAGCGGCCCGTCGAAGGTCGCCGGGCCGGGCGTGTTCGGGTCGGAGTCGACGTCCGGGTAGGCGGGGTCCCGATCGTTGCCGAACTCGGCCAGGATCACGAAGATCTTGTCGGTGCGCTGGCGGCTCAACTCGACGTACTGGTCCTTGCCTTTTCTGCCCCCGATGCCGCCGCGGGTGTGGCCGACCTTGACGACCTGGCTGCCGTTCCTGGTCTCGGCCTTGGCCTCGCCGCTGACCACGTCCGAGACCGCCTGCGTCCGGAGCGCGCGGCGTTTGTCCTCGAGGGGGTTGGGCAGATCGTCGACCTGGGACTCGCCTCGCGAGATCGCCGAGGGGGCCGGGTCGACGGGTGGTGCCGCCTGGGCCACCGTCGGGAGCATGACCCCGACGCTGGTGACCAGCACGGCGCCGAGCAGTCCTACGACTACCTTGCGCACGACGCTTACCTCCGCTTATGTGGCCGGGCGCTAGGGGTGCGGCCCGGCTGTAAAACGGCCCCGTCGTTCGGGGCTTGGGTAAACGTATGTAAAGACAGCGATGTATTGGGGAAACCGATATCGATCAGTTACGTGCTATGCCAGGACCATAACGTGTTCGGGGGCCGGCGAGCGCCGGCCCCCGAAACGTACGGTCGGTCCTAGTCCTCGGATTTTGCGGTCTTCATGCCGTCGGAGATCAGGTCCATCACCGCGGAGTCCTGCAGCGTTGTCACGTCGCCGAGCGAGCGGTGCTCGGCCACGTCCTTGAGCAGGCGGCGCATGATCTTGCCGGAGCGGGTCTTCGGCAGCTCGGCGACCAGCATGATCTGCCGCGGCTTGGCGATCGGGCCGAGCGTCTTGGCCACGTGGTTGCGCAGGTCGACGGTGAGCTGCTCGCCCTTGTCGCCGGAAGTGTCCACATTGCCGCGCGGGATCACGAACGCCACGATCGCCTGGCCGGTGGTCGGGTCGGTCGCGCCGACCACCGCCGACTCGGCGACCGCCGGGTGCGAGACCAGCGCCGACTCCACCTCGGTGGTGGAGATGTTGTGGCCGGAGATCAGCATGACGTCATCGACCCGGCCGAGCAGCCAGATCGCGCCGTCCTCGTCGCGCTTCGCGCCGTCACCGGCGAAGTAGACCCACGAGTCGCCCTGCCCGGTGCCGGCGCCGAAGCGCGACCAGTACGTGTCGATGAACCGCTTGTCGTCGCCCCAGATCGTACGCAGCATCGACGGCCACGGCTCGCGCAGCACCAGGAAGCCGCCGCCCCCGTTCGGCACCGACTCGGCCTGGTCGTCGACCACGTCCGCGCTGATGCCCGGCAGCGGGGTCATCGCCGAGCCCGGCTTGGCCACCGTCACGCCCGGCAGCGGCGAGATCATGATGGCCCCGGTCTCGGTCTGCCACCAGGTGTCGACCACCGGCGTACGGTCGCGGCCGATGTTCTTCCGGTACCAGATCCAGGCCTCCGGGTTGATCGGCTCGCCGACGCTGCCCAGGATGCGCAGCGACGACAGGTCGTAGCCGGCCGGGAGGTCGTCGCCCCACTTCATCATCGTGCGGATCAGGGTGGGCGCGGTGTACAGAATGGACACGCCGTACTTGTCGACGATCTGCCAGAAGCGGTCGCGGCCCGGGGTGTCCGGCGTGCCCTCGTACATCACCTGGGTGGCGCCGTTGGAGAGCGGGCCGTAGACGATGTAGGAGTGGCCGGTCACCCAGCCGATGTCGGCCGTGCACCAGTAGACGTCAGTCTCCGGCTTGAGGTCGAAGACGGCGTGGTGGGTGAACGACGTCTGGGTCAGGTATCCGCCGGTGGTGTGCAGGATGCCCTTCGGCTTACCGGTCGTGCCCGAGGTGTAGAGGATGAACAGCGGGTGCTCGCTGTCGAACGGCTGCGCCTCGTGCTCCGGGCTCGCCTGCTCGACGGTCTCGTGCCACCACTTGTCCTTCTCGCCCCAGGCGACCTCTTGCCCGGTGCGGCGGACCACCAGCACGTTCTCGATGCTCGGGCACTGCGCGACGGCCTCGTCGACGGTCGGCTTCAGCGCCGACGGCTTGCCCCGCCGGTAACCGCTGTCGGCCGTGATCACCAGCTTCGCGTCGGCGTCCTTGATCCGGGTGGCGAGCGCGTCCACCGAGAAGCCGCCGAAGACCACGCTGTGCGTCGCGCCGATCCGGGCGCAGGCCAGCATCGCAACCGCGGCCTCCGGGATCATCGGCAGGTAGATGGCCACCCGGTCGCCGGCGCCGACGCCGAGGTCGGTCAGCGTGTTGGCGGCCTGGCTGACGCTCTTGAGCAGATCGTTGTACGTGATCGTGCGGGTGTCGCCGGGCTCGCCCTCCCAGTGGATGGCGACCTTGTCACCCCGGCCGGCCTCGACGTGCCGGTCGACACAGTTGTACGCCACGTTCAGCTCGCCGCCGATGAACCACTTCGCGAACGGCGGGTTCGACCAGTCGAGCACCTGGTCCCACTTCTTCGCCCAGGAGAGCCGCTCGGCCTGTTCGGCCCAGTAGGCGAGACGGTCGGCGGCCGCCTCCTCGTAGGCATCGGCCTTGACGTTGGCGTCCGCCGCGATCTGCTCCGGCGGCGGGAAGGAACGTGTCTCCGATGACAGGTTCGCCAATGTCTCGCTCATGAGGGCGGCTCCTCTTCGCTGCTACGCAGGGTTTCTCGTTGCACACTAGTTCCGCCGGTGTGGCCCGGCGACACTTGCCCACCGGATCGCGCCCGATGGCGCGATGGGCGCGCTGGATGACCGATTGCTGATTGGTACTGCGCGAATCTTGCCAGTTGCGAGCCACTTCGCGCATCCCATGCTCGATGATTCTTACCCGCTACCGTATGCTGGTGGACCCTCTCGCCCCGCTCCTCGACCTCGCCGACGTCGCGCCCGCCCTGGCCGAGGCCCGTGACCGTGTCGACACCGCCATGCGGCACCGGGCGCTGCGCCGGCACGGCGGCCAGGTCGCGGCCGAGGCCAGCCTGCGCGCGGCGGTGGCGAGTGCCGCCCTCGAGGGCCATGCGTACGACGTCGAGGAGGTGCGCGGCGGTACCGTCACCGATCCGGTCGTGCAGGGCGCGTTGCGGGTCGCCGAGGGTCTGGGCGGGCTCGTCGATCTCTGGCCGCGGGCGCCTCGTCAGGTGCTCGCCAAGCTGCACGTGTTGGCCGCCCGGGGCGTCGTCCCCGCCGACGATCTCGGCAAGCTGACCGGCAGCGCGGACCGTATCGGCGGCCTGGCGGAACTTGTCACGAAAAATCCGGACAAGTCGCAGCCGGTGCTCCTCGCGGCGATCGTCCACGCCGAACTGCTCACCCTGCGCCCCTTCGCCGGTCCGTCCGGCGTCGTGGCCCGCGCCGCCGCCCGCCTCACCCTGATCAACCGCGGTTTCGACCCACGCGGCCTCATCGCCGTGGAGATCGGCCACCTGGCCCGCGAGCCCGAATACGTCGGTTCCTCGGGCGCCTACGCCACCGGCACCCCCGACGGCGTCCGTTCGTGGCTCCGGCACTACGCCGCCGCGGTATCCGCCGCCGCCGACGAGCTGACCGTCATCGGCGATGGGGTTCTAGCCGCCGCCTGATCAGTCATTCTTCGGTCGATGCCGCCCGCCCGACGACGAACCGCTGGGATACTCGCTCGCGTGCAGGAAACCTGGACCCGCCCCTACTCACCCGGCCCCGGCCGCTGGCTGGTGATCGCCTGGGAGGCGGCGGCGCTGGCCTTCCTGGCCTGGGCGACCGTCCGCCAGTTCGACCTGTCCGGCCAGGGCGCCAAGCTCGTCGCCGGCACCCTGGCGGCGGTCTGGGCGATCGGCACTCACCGCATCCTCCGCATGGGGGCATATGTGGGCAACACGGGCGTGCGCATCCACGGCCTCCTACGCTCCCGCACCATGCCGTGGCGCGACGTGGCCAACGTCCGCCTGCACAAGGCCACCCAGCGCCTGGGCCCCTGGGAGATCGAGACCGGCATGACGGTCCTGATCGAGCGCCACGACGGCTCCTGCGTCAACACCGAACTGTGGGCCAAGGGCGTCGACTTCCACGCCCGCCCTTCGCTCTTCCGCGCCGTCTACCAGGAGCTTCGAGCCCGCCACCGGGCTTCCCAAAACCTTGAAACCACTTGACCGTACGACGAGGCCGAGTTCCCGCTTTCGCCGCCCGGCTGGTTGCAACCCCGGCTCCGCGCGCGGCCGCCGGGCTGTCCCGGCGGGCCGGCAAAGCCGACCGTTCTCGGATGAGCACGGGCACAAAATAGAGCCGGCGTCCCGCTAGGGGCGCCGGCTTTAGCGCGTCCGGACCGGGTTATCAAGCGTGCACCTGAGTCGTTGTCGACAGTCCTGAAGCCTCTCGGCTGAGGTCCCGCCGCAACGTGCCTGCCGTGGCTGATCGCGCGTGGGTTCCCGGTGGCCGTGCACGAGCCCCGATGCTGGACCTTGAAACTCCCGGACACTCCGCAGCTCAGGTATCCCGACGAAGCTCAGGTATCCCGACCCCCGGGAATCCCCGGTTTCCAGGCCCTCCGCAACGTTGCTCGCCAGTTCTTTCTACGCCGCTCGCCGCTTGATCGCCAGGGCTTCCGGGCGGCAAACCTGGCGTTTCAGATTAGTCAGACCAAAACCATTCGCCCAGCTCACTGACCCTGTGTTGACCATGCACGGGGCGGGCACGCGGTAGCTACGGCGGGCGAAGGATCGCAGCGAGCGGTCTGCTGGAGCGGGAGCCGTCGGCGATAGCCGGCCCGCCGGGACAGCCCGGCGGCCGCGCGAGGGGCCGGAGTTGCAACCGGCCGGGCGGCTAAGGCGGGGGCTGAGGATTGGCGTACGGCCAAGGGATTTTTGAAGTTAGACGGCGGCTCGGGAGCGGCGGTGGCGGGCATAGATGGAGAGGGCGATCGCGGCGCCGACGCCGACGCCCAAGGCCGCGGCGACCGGGACGGCTGGGCCGCCACGGAGGCGTTTGCCGACCGGGATGGGGTTGCGGAATTCGAGGATCGGCCAGGAGTTTTCCAGCGCGGTGCGGCGGAGGGCACGGTCGGGGTTGACGGCGCTGGGGTGGCCGACCGATTCCAGCAGCGGGAGGTCGCTCGCCGAGTCGGAGTAGGCATAGCAGTCGGCCAGGTCGTAGCCGCGCTGGTCGGCGAGCTCGCGGACGCCGACGACCTTGTTGGGGCCGGCGGCGTAGAACTCGATCGCGCCGCTGTAGCGACCGTCGACGATGCTCATCCGGGTGGCGATCACGTCGGTGATGCCGAGCAGCGCGCCGATCGGGCGGACCATCTCCTCGCCGGAGGCCGAGACCAGCACGACGTCGCGGCCGGCCGCCTGATGTTCGCTGATCAGGGTGGCGGCCTCGGCGTAGACATACGGATTGATCAGCTCGTCGAGGGTCTCGGCGATGACCTGCTGGACCTGCTCGACCCGCCAGCCCTTGGTCAACGCCGCTAAGTAGTCGCGGGTGCGGGCCATCGCCTGCTCGTCGCCGCCCCCGCCGAGGCGGAACATGAGCTGTGCGTAAGCGGATTTGACGACGTCGCGCCGGCTGATCAGGCCGTCACGGTAGAACGGCCGTCCGAAGGCCAGGGCGCTGGACTTGGCGATGACGGTCTTGTCGAGGTCGAAAAACGCGGCGCTGCGGCCCACGGGCCGAAAGTGTAGCCGCAAGAGGGGCACCGCCGCCGTCCCCGGCACGCCGCGCGGGGCCGGTGACTGGCTGTGAAATCCGTCAGACGGGCACCACCCTCGCACCGTGCCACAATCGGTACTCGACGTGTGCGCCTTTCGTGAGGCATGCTAGTGCTGTTGCGATCGGGATTCATGTTGTGTGGTCGCACGATCCACAATCCGCTTCTGACACCTGACCCTCGGTGGTTGCGCCCCCCGCGATCACCGAGCCGATTCGGCTCGACCCCCCCGGAGCCGAATCCTCGGACGGCCCCCGTCTCCCCCGACGGGGGTCGTTCCCTATATGCGGGCGGTGTCAGATTCACGACAGTTCCGCGATAGCAGATCCACTCGCGGCGAGGACGCTGTCCACAGCGGATTGAGTTATCCACAGCTCGGCAGATCGGCGTTGTGCGGCCCTGGCGGCGTCGGCGACGGTGGGCGCCTCATCCGCCCGATGCCGTGTTGGAGAGCCGCGATGTCCGCTCCGCGCCTGCCCCTTGTCGTGACCGCCGATCAGGACCTCCTCGACGACCTGCTGCGCCTCGCCGCGGCCGGCGGCACCGAGGTCGAGGTGGCCGCCGATCCCGCCGCCGCCCGCGCCCGGTTGCCCGCCGCGCCGTTCCTCGTGTTCGGCGCCGATCAGGTCGTCGCCGGCCTGCGGGCGCGGCTGCCCCGACATCCGCGCACCCTGATCGTCGGCCGGCACACCTGGCCGCCGGGCGTCGAGGAGGCGGTGAAACGCTTCGGCCCGGTGCACGTCTGCCTGCTGCCCGACGGCGAGGCCTGGCTGGTCGACCGGTTCGCCGCGGCAATGACGGCCCCGTCACCGCCACCAGCCGACGCCCGCACGCTGGCGGTGATCGGCGGCTGCGGCGGCGCCGGGGCGAGCACGCTGGCCGGCGGCTTGGCGGTCACCGCGGTCCGCGCCGGGCACCGCACGCTGCTGGTCGACGCCGACCCGCTCGGCGGCGGGCTCGACCTGCTGCTCGGCTGGGAGGGGCTGGACGGTCTTCGGTGGCCGGCGCTGGCCCGGGCGGGCGGCCGGATCGATCCGCCGGCGCTGCTGCGAGCGCTGCCCCAGCGCGGCGACCTCGTGCTGCTGTCGTTCGCGCGGGACGACGCGCCGTTCGTGCCCAGCGAGGCGATGGCGGCCGCGCTCGACGCGGGCCGGCGCGGCCGCGACGTGATCATCGCGGACCTGCCCCGGCAGCTCGACGACGCGGCGGTGCTCGCGCTGCAGGCGGCCGACCGGGTGGTGCTGGTCGTCCCGGCCGAGTTGCGGGCCACCGCCGGCGCGTCCCGGGTGGCGCGGCTGATCCGCGTCCATCGCGACGACCTCGCGCTGGTGGTGCGCGGCCCGGCGCCCGGCAAGCTGCGGCCCGAGGAGATCGCGCACGCGCTGGGGCTGCCGCTGGCCGGGCTGCTGCGGCCCGACCCGGAGATGTGCCGGCAGGTCGAGTACGGCCGGGCGCCCGCCGCGACCGGAAAGGGGCAGCTCGCCAAGCTGTGCCGGCAGCTGATCGAGGAGTTGGCATGACCGGGTATGGAGCACTCGCTACCTCGGTGCGGCAACAGTTCGCGGTGGGTGGGGTGGAGGCGACGCCGGCCACGGTGCGGCACGCCGTGCGACGAGAGGCCGGCGCGCTCGGCGACACGGCCGTGCTGCGGCTGGCCGACCGGGTCCACGACGAACTGGTCGGGGCCGGGCCGCTCGCGCCGCTGCTCACCGATCCGGCGGTGACCGACGTGCTGGTCAACGGTTTGCAGGTGTGGATCGACCGGGGACACGGGCTCGAGCGGACGGCGATCAGTTTCCGCGACCACGAGGAGGTGCGGCGGCTCGCCCAGCGGCTCGCGGCGGCCTGCGGGCGGCGGCTCGACGACGGGCAGCCGTACGCGGACGCCCGCCTGCCCGACGGGACCCGGCTGCACGCGGTGCTGCCGCCGGTCGCTGCGGACCTTCCGGCCGCGGCCGTTCACGCTCGACGAGCTGGTCGAGCACGGGACGGTGGCGACCACGGTGGCGCCGGTGCTGGCGGCGATCGTGCGGGCGCGGCTGGCCTACCTGGTGACCGGGGGCACGGGCAGCGGCAAGACCACGCTGCTGTCCACGTTGCTCGGGCTGGTGCCGCCGAGCGAGCGGATCGTGCTGGTCGAGGACGCGGCCGAGCTGCGGCCGGTGCACCCGCATGTGGTCGCGCTGCAGGCCCGGACGGCCAACGTCGAGGGGGCGGGGGCGATCGGGCTGACCGATCTCGTCCGGCAGGCGCTGCGGATGCGACCGGATCGGCTGGTCATCGGGGAGTGCCGCGGGGCCGAGATCGTCGACCTGCTGGGCGCGCTGAACACGGGGCACGACGGCGGCGCTGGCACGCTGCACGCCAACACCGCGGCCGACGTGCCGGCCCGGCTGGAGGCGCTGGGGCTGCTCGGCGGCTTGCCCCGGGCGGCGCTGCACGCGCAAGTTGTGGCGGCGCTGCAGGTCGTGCTGCAGGTGCGTCGGGTGCCGCAGGGGCGGGTGCCGCTGGGCCTGGCGTCGCAGGGGCGGGCGCCGCAGGGCTTGGCGTCGCGGGGGCGGGTGCCGCAGGGGCGGCTGCTGGAGTCGGTGAGCGTGCTGCTTCCGGCCGGCGAGCAGCGGCTGGCGACGGTGGTGCCGGCTTGGCGGCTCGGGAGTGGTGCCGCGGCGGGGGCTACGGCGCTGGCGCGGTTGCTGGCCGGTCGGGGTGTCCCGGTGCCGGCCGTGCTCGAGCCGCCGGTGGGGGTGGGCTCGTGAGGGCCGCGCTGCTGGTGTGCGTGGCGGCGGTGGTCGGCTGGCCGGGTCGGCGGCTTCGGATGGGGCCGCGAAGGGGCATGGTGCTCGGCGCGGCTGCGGCCGTCGTCATCGGACTGCTGGTCGGCGGCCCGGTGCTCGCGGTGGTGGCGGCGGTCTACGCCGGGCTCGGGGGACGAGCACTCCTGCGGCGGTCGGCGCGGCGGCGGGCCCTGGCCGAGCGGCAGTTGGCGATCGCCAAGCTGGCCGGGCTGGCGGCCGATCTGCGGGCGGGGCTGCCGCCGTCGGGGGAGGAGTTCGCGCCGGGACGGATCGGGCGGCTCATCACCTCGGTGTGGCGGCTGGCCGAGCGGACGGGGGCGCCGGCCGCGGATCTGGTCGAGCGGATCGAAGCCGATGCGCGGGCGGCCGATCGGGCGGCGGCGTCGGCAACGGCGCAGGCGGCGGGGGCGCAAGCCACGGCGGTGCTGTTGGCCGGGCTGCCGGTGGGTGGCATCGGGCTAGGGCTGGCGATCGGGGCGGATCCGGTGGGGGTGCTGCTGCATACGCCGCTGGGTGGGGCGTGCGCGATCGGGGCGGTGCTGTTGCAGGGTGGCGGGTTGATCTGGTCGGAGCGGCTGATGGTGGGGGCGTCGCAGCTCGCCGCGGGGGATTCCGCTGCTGAGGGGGCTGCGTTCGAGGCGGCGGCGTCGTTCGGTGCGGGGGCCTCGCGATGAGGGGGCGGTGTTCGTTGGATGCGCTGCTCAGCGCAGGTGGGCCGGTGCGGGTGGCGCTGCGACCGTGCTGCCTGGCCGCCCTGGTGGGTCGTCGGCCTGGCCTGCCGGACGATCGGGATGCCGTGGGAGCCGCGCAGGTCGGGCTTCCAGCGGATATGTCCGGCGCGGGGTTGATGTGTGCGGCGGTCGAGGCCGAGCTGCAGGTGGCGCCGTGATGGTGGCGTTGGTCGGGGCGGTGCTGCTGGTCGTGCCCGTGGTGTGGCGGCGGGGCGCGCGGCGGCGGCTCGATCGGCTGCGACGGGTTGGCCTGCCGGCGTCGGGGAAAGCGGGCGGCGGCAAGGCGCCGGACGCGGGACGGATCGGGATCGGGCTGGTCGCGGGGGCGGCGGTCGCCGGGCTGATCGGGGCCTGGTGGGGAGTGCCGGTGGGACTCGCCGCCGCGGTGGCCGTCGAGCGGTACCTGCGGCGGCAGGAGCCTCCGGCGCAACGGCGGGAGCGGCTCGCCGCGGTGGCGAATCTGCCGCTCGGGGCCGACCTGCTCGCGGCGGTGCTGCGGGCCGGCGCGCCGATCGACCGGGCCGCCGCAGCGGTGGCCGACGCGCTCGGTGGGCCGCTCGGCGAGCGATTGCGGCGGACCGCCCGTTCGCTGCGGCTCGGCGCCGAGCCGGCCGAGGCCTGGGCGCACCTGGCCGGGCTCGACGGTGCGGACCGGCTGATCGCGGCGGCCGTCCGGTCCAGCGCGAGCGGAGGCGCGCTGGCCGGGGCGCTCGGCCGGCTCGCCGACGACCTGCGGGCCGATCGGGCCGTGGCGGTCGAGGCGGCCGCTCAGCGGGCCGGGGTGCTGATCGTGCTGCCGCTGGGGCTGTGCTTCCTGCCGGCGTTCCTGCTGGTCGGCGTGGTCCCGGTGGTGATCGGCCTGCTCAGGGACGTGTTCTGACCTCCGTGACCCGGTGAACCGGGGAGTTACGGAATCCGACAGCGGCCACCGCCCGGCCGCTGGCAACCACAACCGAAGGAGAACCACGTGCGCAAACTGATCGCGAACTTTGGCCGGCTGCGGACCACGGCCGGTGACGACGGGATGAGCACTGTCGAGTACTCGGTGGGCACGTTGGCCGCCGCGATACTCGCCGGTGTCCTGATCAAGATCGTTGGCGGCGATCACGTGAATGCGGCCCTCACCGCGCTCTTCGACCGGGCGCTGAAGTGATCCGGCGCCGGCAGCCCGGGCGCGACCGGGGAGCCTTCACCGTCGAGTTCGCGGCTGGGCTGCCGGCGCTCATCCTGCTGCTCCTGGCCGGGCTCACCGCGGTCGCGGCGGTGACCGCGAAGGGGCAATGCGTCGACGCCGCCCGGGAAGGGGCGTTGGCCGGCGCCCGCGGGGAGCCGTCATCGGCGGCGGCGTTGCGGGTCGCGCCGCCGGGGGCCGAGGTGGACGTCGCCGGTGACTCGGAGACGGTCACGGTGGTGGTGCGGGCGCCGGTGCGGTTGCTGGGCAGCCACCTGCCGGCGATCACCGTGGAGGGGCGCGCGGTCGCGGCCCGCGAGCCTGAGGAGGCCGGATGAAGCCAGGAGATCGCGCGGGACCACGCGTCGAGCAGGCGGGCGAGGGGCCGGATCAGGGTGCGGCGTCGGTTCTGCTGCTGGGGGTCGGACTGGTGCTGGTGCTGGCCGGGCTCGGCGGCGCGGCCATCGGGACCGCCCGGGTCGCTCGGCATCAGGCCCAGAACGCCGCCGACCTGGCTGCCCTGGCCGGGGCGACCGACGCGGTCTTCGGCGAGCCGGTGGCCTGCGCGCGGGCGGCCCGCTTCGCCGCGGCCAACGGCGCCCGGCTGACGTCGTGCACGGTCGACGGCCTGGAGATCGTGGTGCGGGCGGAGGTGGCGGTCCAGCCGTTGCCCGGGGTGCTGCGGAAGGCCGCCGCGAGTGCCCGCGCCGGCCCGATCAGCGCTCCGGCGGGGTAGCGCGAGAGCGAGGGTCGGGGGCTGGGGTGGCCGCGAGGGCGGTCAGCACTGCGTCGAGGACCTGGATGGCGCCTGGTTTGTGCAGGGGGTTGTTGCCGTTGCCGCACTTTGGGGACTGGACGCACGACGGGCAGCCGGTCTCGCACCCGCACGCCGCGATCGCCGCGCGGGTTGCGCTCAGCCATTCCGTCGCCGTCTCGTAGGCGCGTTCGGCGAAGCCTGCCCCGCCCGGGTGGCCGTCGTAGACGAAGACCGTGGGTGCCTCGGTGTCCATGTGGTTGGCCGTGGACAGGCCGCCGATGTCCCATCGGTCGCAGGTGGCGATCAGCGGCAGCAACCCGATCGCCGCGTGCTCGGCGGCGTGCAGGGCGCCCGGGAAGTCCGGCGGCTCGACGCCGGCCGCCTCCAGGGCGCGGGGCGACACCGTGAACCACACCGCGACCGTACGCAGTTCGCGTGGCGGCAGGTCGAGTGGCCGGGTGTCGATCACCTCGCCCGAGCCGATCCGGCGGCGCTGGTAGGAGACCACCTGGTTGGTCACGTCGACCTCGCCGAGGAACAGGCCGACCGGGCCGGCGTTCACGTACGAGCGGACGCTGACCACCGACAGGTCGGTCACGTCCCGGGCGTGGGTCGACCAGTCCGGCTCCTCCTGGTGCACCAGCGCCACCGCGTCCTCGAGGTCGAGGTCGTCCACCACGAACGAGATGCCCTGATGCAGGTAGACCGCCCCGGTGTGCAGCATCGCGTGCGACGACCCGGCGTCGACCGTGCCGAACAGCCGGCCGGTGGACGACTCGACCACCGACACCGGCGCGCCGCCGGTGCCGCGCAGGTCGACCTCCGGCCGCCCGGTGTGCGTCCAGTACCAGCCGGAGGGCCGCTTGCGCAGCGCCCCCGACGAGGTGAGCCCGTCCACCGCCGCGCGGGCCGACCCGCCGCCGAACAACGCGAGGTCCGCCGCTGTGAGCGGGGCCTCGGACGCCGCGCAGCAGAGTTGCGGCCCGAGCACGTACGGGTTGCCCGGGTCCAGCACCGTCGCCTCGACCGGCCGCCCGAACAGCGCCGACGGGTGATGCACCAGATACGTGTCGAGCGGATCGTCCCGGGCGACCAGCACCGCCACCGCCGGCTCGCCCGCCCGTCCGGCCCGCCCGGCCTGCTGCCACAGCGACGCCCGGGTGCCCGGATAGCCGCAGATCAGCACGGCGTCCAGCCCGACCAGGTCGACGCCGAGCTCCAGCGCGTTGGTCGAGGCCAGCCCGAGCAGCTCACCGGAGAGCAACTGCTGCTCGATCTCCCGCCGGTCCTCCTTGAGATAGCCGGCCCGGTACGCCGCGACCCGCTCACCGAGCCCGGGCACCGCCTCGTCCAGCTGCCGCCGGGTCACCGCGGCCACCACCTCGGCACCGCGCCGGGACCGGATGAAGGCCAGCGTCCGGGTGCCGGCCACGATCGCGGCGGTGAGCAGGTCGGCCGTCTCGCGCAGCGCCGACCGCCGTTCCCGCGGCAGGTCGTCGGCGGCCGGCGGCAGCAGCGGCGGCTCCCAGAGGGCGAAGGTCAGCGCCCCGCGCGGCGACGCGTCCTCGGTCACCGCGGTCACCGGCACCCCGACCAGGCGGGACGCGGCCTCGGCCGGATCACCCGAGGTGGCCGACGCGAGGATGAACGTGGGATCCCCGCCGTACCGGGCGGCCAGCCGCCGGAGTCGACGCAGGACATGCGCGACGTGGGAGCCGAACACTCCGCGGTACGTGTGGCACTCGTCGATCACGACGTACGCAAGCCGGCGAAGGAACGACGCCCAGCGTTCGTGTCCCGGAAGCATCCCATGATGCAACATATCGGGGTTTGTCAGGACGAACCGGGAATGCTGGCGGACCCAGTCGCGCTCCTCCCGCGCGGTGTCACCGTCGTAAGTGGCCGGGCGTACGTCCGGAAGACCGAAACCCGCCACGGCGCGCAACTGATCCGCCGCGAGCGCCTTGGCCGGCGCGATGTAGAGCGCCGTCGCCCGCGGATCATCGACGAGCCGGGTGAGCACCGGCAGCTGATAGCCGAGCGACTTCCCCGACCCGGTCCCGGTCGCCAGCACCACGTGTTCGCCATCGAAGGCCAGCGATGCCGCGGTGACCTGATGAGCCCACGGGGCGGTGATGCCGCGCGCCCCGAATGCGCTCACCACCTCCGGCGGTGCCCACGCCGGCCACTCGGCGGAGACACCCGGCCGGGCCGGCACTCGTTCTACGTGGGTCACCAACGGGGAATCGAGCCGCGGTCGGTGGGCCGTGGACGTCACGCGAAGCACTCTGACACCGGTATGGGCCGAACCTCAAACGGGTACCCCGAGGGTGCCGTGCATCGCGGCAACCCGGGCGGTGGTTAGATTCGCAGGGGAGATCCGCAGGGAGGAGGAGCGATGGAGCTGTCCCTTGCGACTCGCATCGTCGCCGAGCACACGGTGCTCGAGGTGGGCGGCGAGGTCGACGTCTACACGGCTCCGAGGCTGCGGGAGCGCCTCGTCGAGCTGGTCGACGCGGGCGCTCGTAACGTGGTCGTGGACCTCGGCGGCGTCGAGTTCCTGGACTCCACCGGCCTGGGCGTGCTGGTCGGCGCGATGAAGCGGCTGCGCGTGGCGAACGGGACTTTCGGCCTGGTGTGCGCCAAGGAACCGCTGCTGAAGATCTTCCGGATCACCGCGCTGGACCAGGTTTTCCCGATCTACCCGACGATCGAGGCGGCGACCGCGGACGGCGACGGCAGCGGTCCAGCTTCGTGATGGCGACGGTTCGGCTGTCCTTCTCGCCGGCGCCGGTGCATGTCCGGACGGCTCGCCTGGTCGGCGTGGCGGTGGCTCGGCGGGCGGGGGTCGCCGAGGAACTGCTTGACGAGGTACGGCTGGCGATCGGCGAGGCGTGCACGCGGGCGGTGGCCCTGCACAACCAATACGGCCTCCCCGATCTCGTCACGGTCGAAATGTCTGATTCGGACTCATATGCCGTTCGGGTGATTGATCATGCCCCGATCGAGGCAAGTGTCGGGCTGGCCAAGTTGCCCCCGGATGAACTCGCCGACGAGTCGCTGACCGACGAGGCGCTGACCACCGGCGTAGGCTTCGCCCTGCTCGCCGGATTTGTCGATGACCTGCAGGTTCGCCCCGTCGAGGACGGCCCGGGCACCGAGGTCCGAATGGTGTGGCCGGTCCAGCGCCGCTGAGCCGGCAAAGACCCGCCGCGCTAACACAGCGGCGAACATCACCACGACACGGCCGGAACCGGGTGTGACCATCACCACGGGCGGCCGATACAGTACGCGAGTTATCAGCTACTGCTCCTGGTCCCGCGTCCGCGGGGCCCAGTTGTCGTCTCCCCGGCAACGGGGATGCGCCTGGCCGGGTTCGTCCGTCGGCTCCGGGCGCGTTGGTGTACAGGAGGACATTGATGTCCGGGACTTTGATAACTTCTGCCGCGGGCGGAGTGTCCCTGAAAGGTTCGAACGTCACATTCGTCATCGTCGCGCTGGTCTTCGCGCTGATCGCGCTGGGCTTCGCGGCGATGTTCGTCCAGTCGGTGCTCAAGACCGGGCGCGGCACCAAGAACATGCAGGAGATCTCCGGCGCGGTCCAAGAGGGCGCGACGGCGTACCTGTTCCGCCAGTTCAAGACGCTGGCGATCTTCGTGGTCATCGCGGTCGTGCTCCTCTTCCTCCTGCCGGTGCACAACACCGACAACGAGGTATGGGTCAAGATCGGCCGGTCGCTCTTCTTCGTCGTGGGCGCGGTCTTCTCGTCGTTCATCGGCGGCGCGGGCATGGCGCTCGCGACCCGCGCCAACCTGCGGGTGGCCGCGGCCGCCGGTGAGGAGGGCGGTCGCGAGACCGCGATGGGCATCGCGTTCCGCACCGGTGGTGTGGTCGGCTTCCTCACCGTGGGCCTCGGCCTCTTCGGTGGCGCGCTGGTCGTGCTGATCTTCAAGAGCGACGCCCCGACCGTGCTCGAGGGCTTCGGCTTCGGCGCCGCGC
The DNA here is from genome assembly GCF_000721705.1 of Actinoplanes subtropicus. GTDB lineage: Bacteria > Actinomycetota > Actinomycetes > Mycobacteriales > Micromonosporaceae > Actinoplanes > Actinoplanes subtropicus. The sequence continues at coordinate 169,597 of NZ_JOJL01000028.1, read as the reverse complement.
TGCTCGCCATGTTCATGCGGGTCGGCGGCGGCATCTTCACCAAGGCCGCGGATGTCGGCGCCGACCTGGTCGGCAAGGTGGAGCAGGGCATTCCCGAGGACGACCCGCGGAACGCCGCGACCATCGCCGACAACGTGGGCGACAACGTCGGTGACTGCGCCGGCATGGCGGCCGACCTGTTCGAGTCGTACGCGGTGACCCTGGTCGCCGCCCTGATCCTCGGTCAGGCCGCGTTCGGCCAGGACGGCCTGATCTTCCCGCTGATCGTCTCTACGGTCGGTGTCGTGATCGCCATCCTGGGCGTCTTCATCACCCGGTTGCGTCCGTCCGACAAGAACGGTCTCACCGCGATCAACCGGGCGTTCTACATCTCGGCCGTGGTCTCGGCGATCGTCGTGGCCGTGGTCAGCTTCATCTACCTGCCGTCCAGCTTCGCCGGCTTCAACGACTCCGGGATCGCGGCGGAGATCGTCAACAGCGGCCGCAACCCGCGCTTCGTGGCGATCGGCGCGGTCGTGATCGGCATCGTGCTGGCCGCCGCCATCCAGGCGCTGACCGGCTACTTCACCGAGACCAACCGGCGCCCGGTGCAGGACATCGGCAAGTCGTCGCAGACGGGCGCGGCCACCGTGGTGCTGGCCGGCATCAGCGTCGGCCTCGAGTCGGCGGTCTACTCGGCGGTGCTGATCGGCGCCGGCGTGTACGGCGCGTTCCTGCTCGGCGGCTCGTCGCTGACCCTGTCGCTGTTCGCCGTGGCGCTGGCCGGCACCGGCCTGCTCACCACGGTCGGCGTCATCGTGGCCATGGACACCTTCGGCCCGATCTCGGACAACGCGCAGGGCATCGCCGAGATGTCCGGCGACATCGACGAGAAGGGCGCCCGGATCCTCACCGAGCTGGACGCGGTCGGCAACACCACCAAGGCGATCACCAAGGGCATCGCGATCGCGACGGCCGTGCTCGCGGCGACGGCGCTGTTCGGCTCGTACACGAACACGCTGCGCTCCTCGCTGACCGACGCCAAGGTGCCGAACATCGACGACGTGGTTTACGGCCTGCTGAACATCGCGAACCCGCGCAGCCTGGTCGGTCTGCTGATCGGCGCGGCCGTCGTGTTCCTGTTCTCCGGGCTGGCGATCAACGCGGTGTCCCGCTCGGCCGGCGCGGTCGTGATGGAGGTCCGCCGCCAGTTCCGCGAGCACCCGGGCATCATGGACCGCACCGAGCGGCCCGAGTACGGCCGGGTCGTCGACATCTGCACCCGGGACGCGCAGCGCGAGCTGCTCACCCCCGGCCTGCTGGCGATCATGGCCCCGATCGCGGTCGGGTTCGGCCTCGGCCCGGGCGCGCTCGCGTGCTACCTGGCCGGCGCGATCGGCACCGGCACGCTGATGGCGGTCTTCCTGGCCAACTCCGGTGGCGCCTGGGACAACGCGAAGAAGCTGGTCGAGGACGGCTCGTACGGTGGCAAGGGCTCCGAGGCGCACGCCGCGACGGTCATCGGCGACACCGTGGGTGACCCGTTCAAGGACACCGCCGGCCCGGCGATCAACCCGCTGCTCAAGGTGATGAACCTGGTCTCGCTGCTGATCGCTCCGGCCGTGGTGAGCTGGAGTTTCGGCAAGGACGCCAACACCCCGCTGCGGGTGACCATCGCCCTGGTGGCGGCGGCGATCGTGGTGGTGGCCGTCTTCATCAGCAAGCGCAAGCCGATCACGATGGGCGACGACGCTCCGGCCTCGACCGGCGACAAGCCGACCGAGCGGGTCAGCGCCTGACGAAGGTGCGGGGGTGTCCATCGACGGGCACCCCCAAGCACCATGGAAGGTTGTCACACCCGGGCCGTACGCTGCTTCCCATGCGTCCGGCCCGTCCCGTCTCGGTGGTGCTCCTGTTCGCGCTCGTGCTGGGCGTTGCGGCCTGCTCCACCGCGCCCGACGCGCGCGCCTGGGCCTCCTCGGTCTGCACGGCGCTGAACCCGTGGCGTTCCGAGATCGCCTCGCTGACCAGCCGCGCCCAGCAACAGATCACCGTCAATACGACCCCCGGCCAGGCCAAGGAAAACCTGAGCCGCCTCTTCTCCGGCGCGCACGACGCGAGCGAGAAGGCCCGGGCCGATGTGGCCAAGGCGGGCGTTCCCGACGTGCACGGCGGCAAGCAGGTCGCCGACGGCTTCACCGGCGCGCTGGCCGGCCTGCGCGACGCCTACGGCCGGGCCGCCACCGGCATCGAGGGCCTGGCGATCGCCCCCGCCAAGACGTTCTACGCCCAGGTGGAAAAGGTCGTCAACCAGCTGAATGCGGAGTATGCGGCGAGCAGCCTCGACACCACCAAGCTCAATTCGCCGGAGCTCAAAGAGGCCTTCGACGAAGTGCCCGAGTGCCGGTGAGATGACCGACACCGGGTGGCCGCTGATCCCGCGCGAGGTGCTGCCCGCGCCGGTCAAAGCTGCGAAGCGTCGGCCCGTGGTGCGCCCGTCTCATCCCGATCCGGGTCGGCAGCTGCCGTTCTTCGGCGCCGAGACGACCGAGCCCTCGCCCGCCGATCTCGCCGGTCTCCTGGCCGGTCCGGGCGTGCTGGGCCGGATGGGCGGCACCGCCCGCGTGTCGGTCGAGGTCGATGCCGCCTGGCGGGTGCACGTCCTGGTCGCCGAGCTGGTCGCCCGCGGCCTGACCGCGCACTGGCGCCCGATCCAGCAAGATCAAAGGCAAGATCCAGTGCAAGATCAAATTCCCGGGCCAGACGTACGCGTCGACGCCGCCGACCCGCTCGACGAGGTCTATCCCGAGCCGGATGCGTGGCCCGAGTCCTCCGCCGCGGATGATCCGGCCGCCGACGATCTTGTGGATGATGGCCAGGGAGATCCACGACACTCGGGCGCCGGCCGGCCTCCGCCAGCATCTGGGGAGCTCTCTCTCACAACCGGCCGGCGTTCGGGCCTGACCGATGCGGAGGAGTCGGAAAAATCGGATTCGTTCGCCGGGTCGACACCCCCGGGCGAGCAGGACCCCAAGGAGGCTTTTCGCAAAGACGCAGAAGCGGATAAAGCCGACGAACCCGAGCCGCGCCCGCGGTTCGAGGTGCTCACGGCGTACTCCAGTCGGTTGAACGGCCTGGCCCGCGCCTGGCCGGCGGCCGCCGCGCAGCTGTTTCTCTCCGGCCCCCGGCTGCGTCTCTGGGTCGCGGCCGCGGGCGAACCCGTGCCGGGCGGGTACGCTTTGGGCTTGGACCCCGTCAAGGATCCGGCGGCGATCGACGCTGCCCTGGTCCGGGTCGGTCTCGCCGGTCGGCTCTCCGCTGACGGGCGTCACTATGTAATAGCTGGGAAACGCCGGCTTCGGCGCCTCGCCGAACTGGTCGGTGAGCGCCCCGATGCGGCGCCCGAGCTCGTGTGGCCGTTCACAGCGACCGCATGATCTTCCTGGATTGTGTGCGACACGACTCACCTTTCGCGGTGTACGGTGTCGCCGTCGGACGCGTGCGGTGGCCGGACCGTTACCATCCGACTCCGGGGTTCCCCGGGAATGCGTGTTCCTCCGGCGCGTTACGTTGAAAGTCTGTGCGCCGCCGGTGGAGATGGCGGAACGCTGAGTGCGAAGTTTGGGAGTGCCGTGCCGAGTAACACCAGGACGACCCGTCTGGTCATCGTCGAGTCCCCGTCGAAGGCCAAGACGATCGCCGGTTACCTGGGCCCCGACTATTTTGTCGAGGCCTCGTTCGGCCATGTCCGCGACCTGCCGCGAAATGCCGCCGACGTGCCCGCCAAGTACAAGGGCGAGTCGTGGGCGCGGCTGGGCGTCGACGTGGACAACGGCTTCCATGCGCTCTACGTCGTCTCGCAGGACCGCAAGCAGCAGATAGCCAAGCTGCAGAAGCTGGCGAAAGAGGTGGACGAGATCTTCCTCGCCACCGATGAGGACCGCGAGGGCGAGGCGATCGCCTGGCACCTGGTCGAGACGATCAAGCCCAAGGTCCCGGTCAAGCGGATGGTCTTCCACGAGATCACCAAGCCGGCCATCCAGGCCGCCGTGGCCAACCCGCGCGACATCGACCGCGACCTGGTCGACGCGCAGGAGGCCCGCCGGATCCTCGACCGCCTGTACGGCTACGAGGTCAGCCCGGTCCTGTGGAAGAAGGTGATGCCCCGCCTCTCCGCCGGGCGGGTCCAGTCGGTCGCGACGCGCATCGTGGTCGAGCGGGAGCGGCAGCGGATGGCCTTCCGCACCGCCGAGTACTGGGACATCCTGGCCACCCTCGCCGTACAGGGAAAGATCGAAGGTCCTAGGAACTTCCAGGCGACCTTGATCGCTCTCGACGGCGACCGCATTGCCACCGGCAAGGACTTCGAGCCCACCACCGGCCAGGTCCGGCCCGGCGCCGGCGTGGTGCACCTGGACGAGTCCGGCGCCCGCGGCCTGGCCGCCCGCCTGGAGGACCGGCCGTTCACGGTCACCCGGGTCGAGGAGAAGCCGTACCGCCGCCGCCCGTACGCGCCGTTCATCACCTCGACGCTGCAGCAGGAAGCGGCCCGCAAGCTGCGGTTCTCCGCCTCGCAGACGATGCGCACCGCGCAGCGGCTGTACGAGAACGGCTACATCACGTATATGCGTACCGACTCGGTGAACCTCTCCGAGACCGCGCTCACTGCGGCCCGCCGGCAGATCGGCGAGCTCTACGGGGCCAACAACGTGCCGCCGCAGCCGCGCCGCTACACCGGCAAGGTGAAGAACGCGCAGGAGGCGCACGAGGCGATCCGCCCGGCCGGCGACAACTTCCGGACCCCGGGCGAGGTGGCCAACGAGCTGTCCGCCGACGAGTTCAAGCTGTACGAGCTGATCTGGCGCCGGACGATCGCGTCGCAGATGACCGACGCCGTCGGCAACTCGGTGAGCGTGCGGATCCGGGCGATCTCCACCACCGGTGAGGAGGTCGACTTCGCCGCCTCCGGCAAGACGATCACCGACCCGGGCTTCCTGCGCGCCTACGTCGAGTCATCCGACGACGAGAACGCCGAGGCCGAGGACGCCGAGCGCCGCCTGCCGACGCTGGTGAAGGACCAGCCGCTGACCGCCGAGGAGCTGGCCGCGGCCGGGCACCACACCACCCCGCCGGCCCGCTACACCGAGGCGTCGCTGGTCAAGGCGCTGGAGGAGCTGGGCATCGGCCGCCCGTCGACGTACGAGTCGATCATGCGGACGATCCAGGACCGGGGCTACGTCGAGAAGCGCGGCCAGGCCCTGATCCCGTCGTTCCTGGCGTTCGCGGTGATCGGCCTGCTCGAGGGGCACTACCCCCGGCTGGTCGACTACAACTTCACCGCGGCCATGGAGACCCAGCTCGACGACATCGCCGGCGGCGACCACGCCGCGCTGGACTTCCTGACCTCCTTCTACTTCGGCAGCCAGACGGCCGGGGCGGAAGACACGATCGCCGCGGCCGGCGGGCTGAAGAAGATGGTGACCGAAAACCTGAGCGCCATCGACGCGCGCTCGGTCAACTCGATCCCGCTGTTCAGCGACGAGGCCGGCCGCAACGTGGTGGTCCGGGTCGGCCGGTACGGGCCGTACCTGCAGCGTCAGCTGCCCGGCGCGACCGAGGAGTCGCCGGACGACCGGGTGTCGATCCCCGAGGGCGTGGCGCCCGACGAGCTGACCCCGGAGAAGGTCAACGAGCTGTTCCTGGGCGGGGGCGGCGAGCGCTCGCTCGGCGACGACCCGGCCACCGGCGAGTCGGTGCAGCTGAAATCCGGGCGCTTCGGCCCGTACGTGCAGGCCGGCGAGCGCAAGTCCTCGCTGTTCCGCAGCCAGTCGCCGGAGACGCTGACCCTCGACCAGGCGCTGCGGCTGCTGAGCCTGCCGCGCGCCCTGGGCAAGGACGACAACGGCGCCGAGGTTCTCGCCGCCAACGGCCGGTACGGGCCGTACGTGAAGCGCGGCGACGACTTCCGCTCGCTGGAGAACGAGGACCGGCTCTTCACCGTCACGCTGGACGAGGCGCTCGCCCTGCTGGCCCAGCCGAAGACCCGGCAGCGCCGGGAGGCCAAGCCGCCGCTGCGCGAGATGGGCCCCGACCCGATCACCGAGAAGCCGATGGTGATCAAGGAGGGCCGGTTCGGGCCGTACGTGACCGACGGCGAGTACAACGCGTCGCTGCGCCGGGGCCAGACGCCGGAGGAGCTCACCGTCGAGCAGGCCTCCGAGATGCTGGCCGAGAAGCGGGCGAAGGGCCCGGCGCCGCAGAAGGCCGCCAAGAAGGCGCCGGCCAAGAAGGCCGCCGACGAGAAGGCGCCCGCCAAGAAGGCAGCCGCGAAGAAGGCCACGCCCGCCAAGAAGACGGCCGCCAAGAAGGCCGCCCCCAAGAAGGCGGCGGCCTCCGCGGAGTGATCAGGCGCCGAGCACCCGGTCCAGGTAGTCGTTGGTGAAGACCCGGGCCGGGTCGAGGCGGTCGCGTACGGCCACGAAGTCGTCGAACTTCGGGTAGGCCGGGCGCAGGTCCGCGGCCGAGCGGTAGTGCAGCTTGCCCCAGTGCGGGCGGCCGCCGAGCGGCCGGCAGAGCGCCTCCACCGCCCGGAAGTACGGCTCGTACTCGACGCCGGTGAACTGGTGCACGGCCACGTACGCGGACTCCCGCCCGTACCCGTGCGACAGCCAGATGTCGTCCGGCCCGGTGAACCGCACCTCGACCGGGAACTGCACCTTGAACGGCAGCCCGTCGATGATCCGTGGCAGCGCCGCGATGACCTCGGGCAGCGCCCCGCGCGGGATCTCGTACTCCATCTCGGTGAACCGCACCCGCCGCGGCGTGCAGAAGACCCGGTCGGACCGCTCGGTGTAGGTCCGCGCGGTCAGCGCCCGGGCCGAGACGGCGCTGATCGTCGGTACCGTGCCGGGCGCCGCCCGGCCGACCCGCATGACCGCCCCGAAGACCGTGTTGGAGAGGAACTCGTCGTCCATCCAGCCGCGGAACTTCGACAGCGGCCGGTCGTGCGCCGGCACCCGGTTGTTGATCTTCAGCTGGGCCCGGTCGGTGTACGGGTACCAGAAGAACTCGAGGTGGTCGTTCGCCGGGATCCACTCGTCCAGCCCGGCCAGCACCTCCGCCAGTGGCATCGGCCGCTCGTCCGCCAGCAGGGTGAACGCCTCCACGCAGCGCAGCGTCACCTCGACCAGGACGCCCAGCGCGCCCAGCCCGAGCCGTACGGCCGGGAAGATCGGATCGTCCTTGCCGACCTCCAGCACCTCGCCCGATCCCGTCACCACCTTGACCGCCTCGACGCACGACGCGAGCGTGGAGTGCCCCACACCGGTGCCGTGCGTACCGGTGGAGATCGCCCCGGCCACCGTCTGCTGGTCGATGTCGCCGAGGGTCGGCATGGCCAGCCCACGCTCGGCGAGCAGGGCGTTCAGCGCGTGCAGCGGCATGCCGGCCTGCACGGTCACCAGCGGCCCGTCGATCGACACGAGGCCGGCCAGCCGGTGCAGGAACAGCCGCTGGTCGTTCGCCACCGCGATCGCGGTGAACGAGTGGCCGCTGCCCACCGCCTTGATGCGGCGTCCGGAACCGGACGCTTCCTTGACCTGGGCCGCAACCTCGTCGACAGTGCCAGGGGTCAGTATCTCGGTCGCGTTGGCCTGCTGGTTGCCGCCCCAGTTGGTCCACCGGCGGGCGCTCACGGGCGTCGTCATTATGGCTTTGTCCTCCATACGAGCGGACAGTCGCACAAAACTGGACGTGTGGAGTGTCCTCCGCGTCCCGTCGATGCGTCTCGCTCGTTGATCCGAGTAACGTTCCGATTATCACTGCTGAGAGGGAGTGGCGACGCGTGTCGACACCAACCGTCACCACCGGGCCGCTGCGGCGCGTCCCGGTGCAGGGCAGAAGCGTTGCCCGGGTCCAGCGCATGCTCGACGCCTGCGCGGAGCTCGTCGATGAGGTGGGCTACGAGGGCCTGACCACGACGCTGCTCGCCGAACGAGCCGAGGTCGCCATCGGCTCGGTCTACCAGTTCTTCCCCGACAAGCGAGCGATCGTGCAGGCGCTGGCCATGCGCAACATGGATGCGTACCTGCAGGGCCTGTCCGCCCGCTTCGGCAGCGAGACCTTCGCCCACTGGTGGGACGGGGTCGACGCGGCCATCGACGTCTACATCCAGATGCACCGCAGCGTCGCCGGCTTCCGCACGCTGCACTTCGGCGACGTGGTCGACGTGCACCTGCTCGACATCGAGCGGGACAACAACGCGGTGATCGCCGACCGGCTGGCCGAGCTGCTGATCGAGCAGTTCCAGCTGATCGACCGGGCCCGGCTGCGCTTCGCCCTGCAGATCTCGGTGGAGGCGGCGGACGCCCTGATCAAGCTGGCGTTCCGGCGCGACACCAACGGCGACGAGGCGGTGCTCACTGAGGCAAAAGCGCTGATCCGGGAGTACCTTCACCGTCACGTGACGGATTGAGCGGTCACCCCAAGAACGCATGGCCCTCTCCGCGGTACGTCGGGGCCGGCGCCGCTGTCTCACCGTCGATCAGCTGCAGCTCGTTGACGTGCTCACACAGTTCGCCGGCCTTCGCGTGACGGAACCATACCCGGTCGCCCGGGCGGAGCGTGGCGGCCGCGTCACCGAGCAGCGGCGTCTGCACCTCGCCGGCGCCCTCGTCGGGCTTGAACCGCAGTCCCTCCGGTAGGTAGGGCTGCGGCAGGCGGGTGCGGTCGGCCGGGCCGGAGGCGATCCAGCCGCCGCCGAGCACGGTGGCGATGTCCGGCGCGGGGCGCCGCACGACCGAGAGCGCGAAGAAGGCGGCCGGGGTGGGCCGCCAGTTCCGGTACGCGTCGAACAGGGCCGGACCGTACAGGCCCGAACCGGCGGTGACCTCGGTGACCACCGGGTCGGCGCTGGTGGCGGCCACGCTGCCGGTGCCGCCGCCGTTCACGAACTCGAGGTCCTTCGCGGTCTCGGCGACCAGCACGGCCCGGACGGCGGCGACCGCCTCGCCGCGGCGCCGGACGAGCTCGGCGTACGACCGGGACTGCATGAGCCGGATGGCCTGGCCGCGCAGGGGCTGGCGGGGCGGCGCGTCGCCGACGCCGGCGATCTGCGCCTCGTACGACATCATCCCGACCAGCTTGAAGCCGGGGCGGGCGACCAGCCGGCGGGCGAGCGCGGCGGCCTGGGCGGCCGAGTGCACGGGGGAGCGGCGTACGCCCACGTGCAGCGGCCCGGGCTTCCAGGACGAGTCGAGCTCGATGCAGATCCGCACGTCGGGGCGGCCGCCCGGCGGGGTGACCCGGTCGACGACGTCCAGGTGGGTCGGGTGGTCGACCATGATGGTGATCGCCGAGGCCAGCGCCGGGTCGGCGGTCAGCTCGGCGATCGCCGTGCGGTCCACGGTCGGGTACGCGACCAGGACGTCGTCGGTCACCCCCTGGCGGACCAGCCAGACCGCCTCGCGCAGGGTGTACGCCATCACGCCGTGCCAGCCGGGCTTGGCCAGCACCCGCTCGATCAGGGTGCGGCAGCGTACCGACTTGCTGGCGACCCGTACCGGCTTGCCGCCCGCCCGGGCCGCGATCTGGGCCGCGTTGTCGTCGAAGGCAGTCAGGTCGACCGCCGCGATCGGCGTCTCGAGCCGGGCGGTCGCCGCGTCGAGGCGCCTCTGCAGGGAGTTGCGGTCGGCAATCACGCCAGCACGGTAACGCCCGGACCAGCAATGCGAAAGAGCTTCACTTTTTGCTTACCCGAACGTGCGAAACCAGGCTTGTCGGAGGCGCCGGTTAGAGTGCACGCGGCGGGGAATCACGGGAGGTACGGCCATCGACACCGAAACGCGAGAAACCGGACCGGTCGACTTGTCGGGGTTCGCAGCCCTGCGTTCCGTCCTGCGTATCCGGCCGTTCCGGCGGCTGTGGCTGGTGCTCAGCCTCGCCTCGTTCGGCGACTGGATCGGCCTGCTCGCCACCGGGATCTTCGCGGCGTCGCAGTTCCACAGCAGCGCCGGGCAGGGCGCGGCGTTCGGCGGCACGATCGCCGTACGCCTGCTCCCGGCTCTGCTCCTGGGCCCGATCGCCGGTGTCTTCGCCGACCGGTTCGATCGCCGCTACACGATGGTCATCACCGACCTGATCCGGTTCGTCTTCTACGGCTCGATCCCGGTCGTGCCCCTGCTGGGCGCCTCGCCGACCGAGGTCGTCGCCTGGGCCGCGATCGCCACGTTCGTCGGCGAGACGATCACGCTGATCTGGATCCCGGCCAAGGAGGCCGCGGTCCCCAACCTGATCCCGAAGTCGCGGATCGAGATCAGCAACCAGCTCACCCTGGTCACCACGTACGGCATCACGCCGATCCTGGCCGCCCTCGTGCTCTCCGCGCTCACCGCCGGCATCCAGCATTCCGGCGCCACCCTGCCGCACTGGGCCCAGCCCGTGCAGCTGGCGCTCTACCTGAATGCGTTCTCCCGGCTGGCCACCGCGCTCACCGTCTTCTTCGGGATCACGGAGATCGGCGGCAAGAGCGCGGAACGTCAGCGCGAGGCCCAGCAGAGCATGTTCCGGCAGTTCGTGGACGGCTGGAAGTACATCGGCAACACCCCGCTCGTACGCGGCCTGGTGCTCGGCATCTTCGGCGCGTTCGCGGCCGGCGGCGTGGTGATCGGCGCGGCGAAGATGTTCGCCACCTCGCTGGGCGCCGGCGAGGCCGCCTTCTACTTGCTGTTCGGCGTCATCTTCATGGGCCTCGCGCTCGGCATCGGCCTCGGCCCGATGATCATCCGGGATCTCTCCCGGCGCCGCTGGTTCGGCATGAGCATCGTGCTGGCCAGCGGCTCGGTGATGTTCCTCGGCGTCGCGTTCCACCTGTCCATGGCCCTGGTCGGCGCGCTGCTGGTCGGCGCCGGCGCCGGCATGGCGTTCCTGGCCGGCACGACCTTGCTGTACGGCGAGGTCGACGACGCCGTCCGCGGCCGGGTCTTCGCGGTGGTGCAGATCGGCGTCCGGATGGTGCTGCTGCTGGCCATCACGCTCGCCGGCTTCCTGGTCGGCCTGGGCAGCTCCCGCCGGATCAGCCTGGGCGCCTTCCACTTCGACATCTCCAGCACCCGGGTGCTGCTGCTGGTCGCCGGCGCGATCGGCATCTGGGTCGGGATCAGCGCGTTCCGGCAGATGGACGACAAGCGTGGCGTGCCGGTGCTCGCCGACCTCTGGGGCTCGGTGCGCGGCCGTCCGCTCGCGTCGGCCGAGGAGTTCGTCCGGCACGGCGTCTTCGTGGTCTTCGAGGGCGGCGAGGGCGCCGGCAAGTCCACCCAGGTCGAGCGGCTGGCCGCGGCGCTGCGTGGCGACGGGCGGGACGTGGTGGTCACCCGCGAGCCGGGCGCCACGGACGTCGGCGCGCGCATCCGTCGGCTGGTGCTCGACAAGGCCGAGGCGCCCGCGCCAAGAGCCGAGGCTTTGCTGTACGCCGCGGACCGCGCCCACCACGTGGCGACCGTCGTCCGGCCCGCCCTCGCCCGCGGCGCCGTGGTGATCAGCGACCGCTACGTCGACTCGTCGCTGGCCTACCAGGGCGCCGGCCGCACCCTGCCGGTCGCCGAGATCTCCTGGCTGTCCTCCTGGGCGACCGGCGGCCTCAAGCCCGACCTGGTCGTGCTGCTCGACGTCGACCCCACCGTGGGCCTGGGCCGGGTCGACGCCCGCGGCCAGGGGCAGGACCGGCTGGAGAGCGAGTCCCGCCAGTTCCACGAGCGGGTCCGGTACGCCTTCCTCGACCTGGCCGCCGCCGACCCGAAGCGCTACCTGGTGCTGGACGCGGCCCGCCCGGCCGACGAGATCAGCACGGCGGTCGCCGAGCGGATGACCGGCCTGCTGTCCGCGGCCCACCCGCCGCCCTCGACCGCCGTGCCGCCCGCCCCCGAGCCGGCCCGCGGGGAGCCGGACGACGAATCCCCGCTCGAGGAGATCGCCGAGCTCTTCGGCATCGAGGACGAGACCCCGCCGCACCGCAAATGAGGCGCGAGCGGGTCAGAGCTGCTGGAGCAGGGCGTCGCAGAAGGCGCTCAGGTCATCCGGCTTGCGGCTGGTGATCAGCCGGCCGTCGACGTGGACCTGCTCGTCGACCCAGGTGGCCCCGGCGTTGGTGAGGTCGGTGCGCAGGCTCGGCCAGCTGGTCAGCGTGCGGCCGTCGACCACCCCGGCCTCGACCAGGGTCCACGGGCCGTGGCAGATCGCCGCGACCGGCTTGCCCGTCGCGACGAAGTCGCGGACGAAGCGCACGGCGTCCGGATCGGTGCGCAGGAAGTCCGGGTTGGCGACGCCGCCGGGCAGCACCAACGCGTCGTAGTCCGCCGGGTCGGCCGCGCCGACCTGCTTCTCGACGGGATAGGTGCCGCCCTTGTCCATGTGGTTGACGGCCTGAATCTCGCCGGTCTTGATGGAAAGGAGCTCGACCCGCGCACCGGCACCCTCCACGGCCTTGCGCGGCTCGGTGTACTCGACCTCTTCCACGCCGTCCGTCGCCAGGAAAGCCACCCGCTTGCCTTGGATCGATGTGCTCATCGTGTCGTCCCTCCTCGGGTCACGCGTTACGCCGTTCCTTGTCGCGTTCCCGGACAGCGACCAGGCAAACGCAAAAGGACGGCGCGGGCGAGGCGGGCTCAATATCCTCGATTTCCCGCCGCGGCCTTGGCGAACGCGGGGGTACGGCCGCGGGACAGCTCGCCGCCGAACCACAGGCCGAAACCCGAGATGGCCAGTGCGAGCAGTTCGAGCAGCAGCAGGCCGACGCCGGCGGCGCGGTTCTGCGCGCCGACCCGGACCATGAGGATCACGGCGAAGAGGACGAGCACCCCCATGTTGACCAGGACGCGCAGCACGCCGACGCGCTTGGCGAGCGGACGGCGGACGAAGGCGAGGTCGATCGCGCCGGCCAGCATGGCGAGGAAACCGCTCGCCAGGCCGGCCACGATGTTCCAGTACGCCAGCGCGCCCAGCATCCCCGGGCCACCGAGGAGCCGGCCGACGTCGAAGATGACGGCCATCGTGAACAGTCCCAGCGGGAACATCACCAGGATGGGTTGCACCGCTTGACCCGCGATGCTCAGGCGGCTCTCCATGCGGTCATCGCCCTTCCTACCTGCGTAAATCGTAGGTTCGTCGTGGCATCCGTGTGGGGCCTACCCGGTGCATACGTCAATGAAACGCCGCAGATGGGCAGGAGTGACGCGCATCAACCCTACCTTGATCGGCGTGTACGCAATCTGCAACCTGGCAGGTTGAATAGTGGCGGATAGCCGGGTGGCGTGCTCTACTACAGATAGAGCAGCAAGGGCGGAGTCGGAGGAGAGACACCGCAACGGCACCCGGCGGCAACCGGGTGCCGTTGTCACCTCTGGAGCTCCGTCGAGAAGCAAAGTTCAACGACGAGCGAGGCGGGGAATTCTCTCAACGCCAATGGTGGCTCGCATTTCCCCGGCTCGCAAGGAGTCACGGGGAGGGAGTTCATCATGCGCATCTACTACCGAGGGCCTGACGTCGTCGTGACCAGCGAGCTTTTCGTCGTGCGGCGCGGTTCGCCGCCCGGCCGGTTCGCGATCCACGACCTCCGCGACGTCTGTATCGCACCTGGTCGACCGGATGGGGTACGCCTCTCCATCGTCGCTCCGCCTGCCGCCGTGGCCGCCCTGGTCGCGGCGGCGGCCGTCTCGGCGGCCGGTGGCGTGCTCGTCGGAGTCGCCATCGCCGTCTCCGCCGCGGGGGCCGGCATGGTCTGTGCGGTGGTTCAGCAGCACCGGCCGCGCCGCTGGGAGCTGCGGGCGACCTATCGCGACTGCCCGGTCCGCCTGTACGCCTCGACCGACGCCCGCGTGTTTCACCAGGTCAGCCGGGCCCTGCGCCGAGCCATCGAGAACGATCAACGACCGTACGCGGGCGAGGCCGCGGCGGCCTGACCCCACCGGCTTGTGCGCAGTCTGCCAGATAGCAGGTTGAGCTGTAGCGGAGAGCCTGATGGCCATGCTGTACTCGTGGTACGACAGTCCGGAGGGCGGAGTTTCGAGGGGAGAGTCAAGAACGGCACCTGGCGGCAACCAGGTGCCGTTTCGCTCCCCACATTCGACCCGCCCGATCCCAGCGGGGTGGGAATTCTCTCTTCCGTCGCGCCCGCGACCTTTCCTTCCTCGCCGTGTCCATCGGGAACAGAGGGGAAGACGGAAATGCGCACCTACTATCGCGGACCCGACGCCGTCATCACCGACACCCACTTCGTCTGGCAGACCTCGTCCATGCGGATTTTCGCGATCGACGACCTGGAGGACGTCCGTCTGGAGCGCACAGTGGCGGCCGGACCGTCCGGGGCGGAGTTCGCCCTCTGGCTCGGCCTCTTCGTGCTGGCGGTCGCCGCCGGCCTGAAGTTCGGCGTAGCGGCGGCGTTGCCGGTCGTGGCGGCGCTGGTCGTGGTCGTCCTGATCGCCCTGCGGAAGCGCGCCGGGCACGCGTGGGAGATCCGGGCGCGCTATCGCGCCGAAGAGGTCACCGTCTACTCCTCGTTCGACCCGCGCGTGTTCAATCAGGTGACCCGGGCGCTGCGGCGCACGATCGAGCGACGGTCGTTCCGCCATTCCCGCCGCGCGGCCGCCGGCCGGCACCTCGTTCACCAGGGATAACGGCGACCCGTCGCACATCGATCACGCCAAGTCAGTATCAACTTTTCTTGAACTCCGGTATGGGGATTTCCCATCTGGTACCACGGTTAGTAAGCTGACGCGCGACCTCGCTGGGTGCCGTCTGGCAGCCAGCTAGGTTGCAACTTACGTCGGCCCGCTACCTACCGTCTCGACGATGAAGGACCTCATGGCTGAGGGTGACTCGCCCACTGTTGCGCGACGTCGCGTGCGGATAGCGCTGCGCGAGGCTCGTGAGGCGGCCGGGTACACCCAGCTCGAGGTCGCCGAGGAGATGGAGTGGAGCCTCAGCAAGGTCATCCGGATCGAGAACGGCGACGTCAGCGTCGCGCCGAATGATCTCCGGCCCCTGCTGGGGTTTTTCCGGGTCGATGACCGGCTTCGCGTGGCCGAGCTGGTCGAGGCGGCCAAGGTCGCCCGAGCCCGCCAACGCCGGGCCTGGTATCAGACGCCGGAATATCACGAATTCCTGACCGATCCGCTGCGCAAGCTGATCGAGTTCGAGGCCGAGGCCGCCGTCATCCATCATTATTCGGTTTTCCACGTTCCAGGATTGCTGCAGGTTCCGGAGTATTCAACCGCGCTCATGGAAACGTGGAGTGAAGAACTGGAGCCCGGCCAGATCAAATATCGTCTGGCGGCCCGCCGGCAGCGGCACGACGTGGCGGTCGCCCGGGCCGGCTCATTGCGGATCACGGCGTTGCTCGACGAGTCGGTCCTGCGTCGGCCGGTGGGCGGTCCACGGGTCTTGATCGCGCAGTTCGAGGAACTGTTGCGGTTGATTTGGCTGGGACTGCTCCGGGTCCGCGTCATCCGGTTCGACGCCGACGTGGCGATGTCCTACAACGCCGGTTTCAACGTTGTCTTCCTCGGGGCGGACGGCGACCTGTCCAGCGCGGTCATGTATCGCGAGACCGGGGTCACCGACGAAATTCTCGAGGACGTCGCGATCGGAAAGGTGAACGCGACCGGCCCGCCGCCTCCCGGGCCCGTCGCGCGCCATTATGATCGCTATCAAAAGCTCTGGAACGCAGCCGCCAAGGAAGATGACACGATCGCCTTTATCGAGAGGCGGATTCGCGAATTGGGATGACCAGAAAGCCATCCCGTAACCTATTTCAGAGAAATTGGTTCTACCACTCGATAGTATCGCCGACTCGGAAGGTCAGGCTCTCCAAAGTGAAGATCGACAACACGCCACAGTGGCAGAAGAGCAGCTACTGCGGCAATGCAGCTTGCGTCGAGGTCGCGAAGACCGCGGACGCCATTCTGGTTCGTGACTCCAAGGATCCGCTGGCCGCGCCTCTCGCCTTCACCGAAGACGAATGGGTCGCGTTCGTGAAGGGTGTCCAGGCCGGAGAGTTCAACTAAGCACGTCCTGCTTGTCGGCCCGTGCTCCCGTTACGCGCGAGCGCGGGCCTTTCTGCTTGTCCGTGGCCTGAGGATCTTCCGTGTTCTGCGAATGTGCGGATCGCGGGTGGCCGAAAGACCGGCGGTGGTGGTGTACTCATATTTCGCAGAGGCTGGCATGATGCGACCTGGCAGACCGCGCGATGGCTGTCAGCGACATCGAAATGATCGACATAGGAGGCTGGCGAGACACCGTGCCTGAGGAAGTTTCATCGACCATCGCTCGTCGAACCGTGCGTCTGGCGCTACGAGACGCACGCGATGCGGCCGGGTTCACCCAGGCCGACGTCGCCGAGGAGATGGAGTGGAGCCTCAGCAAGGTCATCCGCATCGAGAGCGGCGAGGTCAGCATCGCGCCGAATGATCTTCGCCCACTTCTGGCCTTCCTCCAGGTCAAAGATCGCGCCAAAATCAACGAACTGGTCGAGCTGACCAAGGTGGCCCGGAAGAGGTCGCGGAGTCAGTGGCACCAGGGGGCGGGAGTTCGGGAACACCTCACCGATGCCATGCGGCGTCTGGTCGAATACGAGGCCGAGGCGACCGAGATTCGCTATTACTCGGTGTATTACATTCCCGGTCCGCTGCAGGTGCCGGCGTACGCGTCGACCAACCTGGCGAACTTCGACGACTCGGACATCCCGCGGACGACCCGCGACCTGCGCGCCGAGGCGCGGCAGCGACGTCGGCAGGTGGTGCTGTCCCGGCTGGGTGACGGGCTCAGCGTGTACGCGCTGCTCGACCAATCCGTCCTCCTCCGGCCGATCGGCGGTCCCCAGGTCTTTCATGAGCAGTTGAGCGACCTGCACAGGCTGGCCCGGGACGGCAAGCTCCAATTGCGGATGTTGCCGTTCGACAGCAACTACACGGTCACCAACAACGCCACCTTCGACCTGCTGACCCTCGCGGGGCAGGGTGGCGAGCAGAGCGAGGTGCTGTATCGGGAGACCGGGCTGGTCGACGAGGTCGTGGAGGACAGCTCGGTGCAACGGCACCGCGAACGTTTCGACAAAATCTGGGAAATCGCGGCCACGGTGGAGGAGACCGTCGAGTACCTCAGCGGCCGCATCAAGGAGTTGGAGGCGGCGATCCGCAACGCGAACAAGCCATAAGCCGCGACCGAAGCACGAAAAATGCGACATATCGCGCCGAACCCTGCCTATGGTGAGTGACATAACGCCCGTTCAGCGATGATTGGGACGCTGAGCTGCCTTCACTCATGTCAATTCCTGCCTGGTCTTTCGTTGCTCGCCTACCGTGGATGACGGGAAATCGGCGGGAGGTGCGGAAATGATCAAGCCGGTGGATGCCGTGCAATGGCAGCGATCATCGTATTGCGGGACGAATGCGTGCGTGGAAGTGGCCCGGGCCGACGACGGCCGCATTCTGGTTCGTGACTCGAAGCGTCCGGACAACGAGGTTCTGAGCTTCACCGCTGAGGAATGGGCGGCCTTCGTCGCGGGTGTCGCGGCCGGTGAGTTCCGGTTCTGAGCCGTTCATCATTCGCCAGGCTCTCGCGTACCGGGAGCCGCCTCGGGCCGGGCGGGGCATACTGGCACAGGTGAGGGCTATCCCGCACGCCACCGATACCGGGCGCTTCGCGGTCTTGCACGACGCGGCCGAGTCGATGCTGGATGACCTGCACGAGCGCTACATGGTGGAACGGCGGGAGAGCAAGGAGCTGCTCGGGGCCGACGAGGCCCTCGTGCGGATGGTGCGGTTGATTCCGCGTACGCCGGCGGCCGGTCCACTCGCCATCGCGTTCACCGACTTTCCGGGGCTCATGGTGCGCCTCGGCCGATGGTGGGCCGAGGCGTTGCCGGCCTGCGGGTGCGACGAGTGCGGGGAAGACCCGGCCGAGCTGATCGGGGTCCTGCGCGGTCAGGTCTCGGCGCTGATCGAGGGCGGGCTGTGGGAGCGGGTGCGGCGCGGGGTCGGCGGCTCGTGGTTCGAGACCCGGCTGATCGGCGTCGGGCTCAGCGCGCGGCGCGAGGGGCCGCTGACCGGCCGCGACGCGCGCGACGCCCGGCGGTGCGGGTTCGCCGCCCCGGTCCAGTGGGCCCCTTGGCCGTTCAGGCCCCTAGGAGCTTGACGGCGGCGTGGATGCCGCGCCGGTTGATCACGTTGGCCATGGCGAGCTGGCCGCGGCAGAACATCTCGAACGCGTGCCAGCCGATCGGGGTCGCCATCGCCGCGTGGATCAGCATGGGGCGCCTGCTGAAGACGGCGAGCAGGCGCCGGCCGGCGGCCATCTCGGGCGCCAGCTCGCTCGCCACCTGCCGCTCGTAGGCGGCCAGATCGCCGGCCGCGGCGGCGGCGCCGGCCCACGAGCCGGAGCGCAGCGCGTAGCTGATCCCCTCGCGGGTCCACGGCTCCAGCAGGCCGCCCGCGTCGCCGGCCACGATCACCCGGCCGCGGCGCAGCGGCGAGTCGGGGCGGCGGCAGCGAGTGAGGTGGCCCGAGTCGCGCACCACCGTGCGGTCGGTCAGGCCGAGCTGGGCCACGAAGTCGCGCAGGTATCGCTTGGTCTCGGCGCCCTGCCCCTTCGTCATGATCACACCGACGGTGAGCTGATCGTCCTTGGAAAGACATCCCTCTGACCGGCAGCCCGGCGGGTGCAGTTTGCAGTCGTTCATCTTCGGGAAGACCCAGCCGTACGAGCCGGGGACCGGGCCCCAGTCGAGCAGCACCCGGCCCCGCCAGGCGTGCCGGTCGGCCTCGGTGGCGGCCAGCTCCACCTCGAGGCCGAGGTCCTGCTGGTCGAAGGCGACGCCGACGTGACGCGAGCTGATCCCGGCCGAGCCGTCGGCGCCGATCACCGCCTTGGCGACGACCTCCGCGCCGTCGGAGAGCGTGATGGTCGCGGCGTCGTCGTCCTGGGCGATCGCACGGACCAGGCACTCCTGGCGGACCGTGGCGCCGGCCTTGAGCGCCGCCTCGTACCAGGCGTGGTCGAAGTCGTCGCGGCGGACCATGGTGAGCAGCGGGCCGCCACGGGCCCGCCGGGTGAAGGTGCGGCGACCACCGCGGGTGAAGGTGACCGCGTCGATCGTGTCCCGGCCCGGGACCGCGGCCAGGCGCGCCTCGGCGATCTGCAGGGACGTGCCGATCAGGCCGCCGCCGCAGGTCTTGTAGCGCGGGTGGGTGGCACGCTCCAGCACGATCGTGCGGGCACCCGCGGCGGCCGCGGCCTGCGCGGCGGCCAGCCCGGCGGGGCCGGCCCCGACCACTGCGACATCCCAGATCACGAGCGGAGAGTCTAACCAGACCGGGTTGCGTACGATCGTACGCATGACCCTTCCCGCGGCGCGGTCACCGCGGCGCTACGACCCCGAGCGCAAGAGCCGGATCGTCGACGCGGCGATCGACGTCGTCGCCCGGCACGGCGTGGCCGGCACCACGATGCGCCGGATCGCGGCCGAGGCGGATGTGCCGCTCGGCTCTCTCACGTACCACTTCGAAGGTCTGGACGATCTGCTGGCGCAGGCCTTCCACCGGCATGCCGAACGGATGTCGCCGCTGTACGAGGCGCATTTCCACGGCGTACGGGATCGGGAAGGTTTTATCGACGCCGTGACCGACCTGATCCACGGCGACGCCGGCGTGGACCCTCGGGAGTGGGCGGTGGCGTACGAGCTGTATCTGGCCGCCCTGCGCGATCCCGCGCTCCGGACCGTGACCGAGGCCTGGATGCGCCGGTCCCGTGCGGTGCTGGAGCGCTTCGTCGATCCGGTGACGGCCCGCGGGGTGGACGCGATGATCGAGGGGATGGTCATGCACCTCACCCTCTCCACCGCCACCTTCGACCGTGCCGACACGCGGGAGATCGTCTCCCGGCTGCTGACCGGCGACGAGGCGCCGCCCACCGCGGGGGCTGCGGTGGGCGGCGCGCTCGGCGCGTGACTCAGGACAGGGTCACGTCGCGGAAGTAGTGCCGGAGGATCGTCTGATAGCTGTCGCCGGCGTTCGCGAGATCACGCGAGCCGTACTGCGACATCCAGTTCCCGTCCACCCAGGCACCGCAGGCGGTCGTGGTCGAGCAGTAGTGCGCCTGCAGGATGTTCCCGCTGCGGGTCATCCGGGTCGACCAGGTGTTGTCCACGGCGGACGACGTGGACGACTGCGCCGATGACGGCTTGTAAACCTGGTCGTCGGTGTTGTCCTTGACGTCGTAGCACTGGCCGCCCGCCGTCTTGCGGGTCGAGTGCAGCGCCCAGTACCAGGCGTAGCTCTTGACCGCCACGGCCCCGGACTCCAGCGAGGCGGCCGGCCAGCCGGACACCCATTCGTTCGGCAGGACATTCTTGACGTACGTCTTGAAGTCCACCCGGTCGACGCGCCCGAGACCGACCCGGTAGACCAGGATCGTGCTCGGCAGCTTGCTGTTGGTGCCGTCGGTGCTGCAGCCGGTCGGCCCTCCGGTCAAGAACTCGTGCGAGGCGTTGTTGTTCTTCAGCGTCGCGTCGAGGTTGCCCTTGGCGCCGGCCGCGAAGTCCTGGCTCGCCCCGGCGAAGTTGCTGTTGAAGTAGACCCGCACGGTCTTGCCGGTGCGGTTCCACACCGACGCGGCGTTGTTCTTGACGCAGAGGCCCTTGCCGGCGCCGGCGCCCTTGAACTCGTAGCAGGTCGGCTGGGTCGCGCCGTAGTCGTCCTCGGAGTCGGTGAAATCGGAGACCGAGCCCGCCTCGTTGCTGTTGTAGTAGTAGCAGAACTCGCCGCTGTCACAGGTCCCGTCGCGGCCGGCGGCCGACGCCGCACCCGGCGCCACGACGACGCCCAGGAGCGCCGAGACGGCCGCGACCAGAATGCCGATCCGTGTCCGCATCGCGCCGCTCACCAGCTGCTCGGGACGTACGCCCAGCCCAGGTAGTCCGACCGCTGCCGGAACGTGCTGGTCTGGTAGACCGAAGGTCCGGTGCTGATCGCGCTGTTGCCGCCGATGGAGAGCATGACGTGGCCGTCCGCCGTGGTGGACGTGAAGAACACCGCCGCTCCGGCGGGCGGCACCGAGCCGGTGTGGATGCGCCCGTTGGCCTTCTGCCACTCGTAGTGCTTGGTGGCCGAACCGAACTTGTACTGGGTGCCGAACGCCCCCTCGACAAATGCCTCGCACTGGCCGTTCCAGTCCGTGTGGCCGAGCCGAGCCTTGGCCCACGCGATGGCCGAGGACGCTCGCGGGTCGGCCGGGAAGGAGCCGCCGTCGGTGCTGCCGATCTTGTGGGAGGCGTTGTTGTTCTTCAGGGTGGCGTTGAGGTTGCCCTTGGCGCCGGCGGCGAAGGACTGGGTCGCCCCGCCGAAGTCGCTGTTGAAGTAGACGGTGACGGTCTTGCTCGTCCGGTTCCACACCGACGCGGCGTTGTTCTTGACGCAGAGGCCCTTGCCGGCACCGGCGCCCTTGAAGTCGTAGCAGGTCGGCTGGGTGGTGCCGTAGTCGTCGACGGACTCGGTGAAGTCGGAGACCGAGCCGGCCTCGTTGCTGTTGTAGTAGTAGCAGAACTCGCCGCTGTCGCAGGTCCCGTCGCGGCCGGCGGCGGACGCCGGCGAGGAGGCGCTCAGGATCGAGGTGGTCATGGCCAGGGCGATGCCGGCCACGGCCAGGCCCTTGCGGAGATGCAACATGTGTCCTCTTCGTTCTCTTGGTGAGGGGTGATCGGTGGTCAGTGCGCGCGCTGGTACTGCTCCCAGGTGTTGATCGGGACCTTCGGGCCGTCGTCCGGGCCCTGGTTGGCCAGGCCGTTCATGCCGAGGTAGTAGTCGCCGATCTGGTGCTGGGCCGGGCTGGACAGGTCGGTGTCGTTGATCGCCGCGGCGTGGATGTGCCACGGCCAGGCGCCCTGGCTCGGATCCCGGACCCAGGCGGCGAAGCCGACCTGGCGCAGGGCACGGGCCGCGGCGGTGCGCTTGGCCGCGGTCATGCCGTCGACGTTGATGTCGACCACGCCGCCGCCGTCGTGCGTACCGGCGGAGGTCGGGTCGCCCCCGGGGTTGTAGGAACCCTGTGCGAGCGTGAGCTGGTAGCCGAGCAGGTGCTCGGCGGCGGTGAGCATCGCCTGCGTACGAGCGTCCACGGTGTACCCGTCACGCTGGACGTGCGCGCCGGGGCCGATCGTGTTGGTGACCGTGTAGCGGTTCAGCCCGAGCTTGGTCAGCGACGTCGTGCCGGGCAGTCCGGTGGCGTCCAGGCCGGTGTAGCCGAGCGAGCGCTGGTAGGCGGCGTACGCCGAGATGGTCTCGGTGCCGAAGTAGCCGTCCACCCACTGCGCGTCCAGGAGATGACGGGCCTCGAGAGCCTGCTCGACGGCCAGGACGGAGCTCTTCGCGCCCGGGGTCAGGGTGTGGTCGGGCCGCCGGGGGTCGATCTGGGCGGCCAGGACGGTGGCCTCCATGTCCACGACAGGCCGCGCGGCCGCTTGTGGTGCCGCGGCGCCGGGCGTCGTGGCCCAGGCATGGGCCGGTGCGCCGACGACCACGAAGAGCGCGGCGATTCCGGCGGCTAGCCAGGGACGGCGCATGGTCGATCCTCCTCGTTGGTGAGTCCATTTCGGAACGGACATCACCTTGCGAGAAGGGACCTGCTGTTCGGTACCCCGGTTGACTTGTCAGAACTGTAAGACGCCGCTGACCTCGGTCGATGCGGTGTTGTCAGATCGCCCGGCGAGGCTCAGGCGATGACATTGACAAGGAAATAGACCGGGCGCTTGCTCGGAAAGTACACGCGCCCCTGCTCGTCGACCATCTTGAAGCCGACCCAGCACCGCCCGGGCCGGCTCGGCGCGGTGACCGGAACGCTGATCATCACCTGCTCGCCGGGCGCCGTGTCACCGATCGCCGTCCGGCTCGGCACCCGGCAGCCGTTGTTGTCCGTGGCGGGCTGCACCGGGGCCAGGAAACGGTGCTGCCAGGCGACGGAACCGATGTTCTTGATCGCCCACACCTTGTCGAAGCGGGCGTTCACCTTCACCCGCGTACCGTCCGGGATGGTGACGTCGCCGACGAACTGGCTCGCGTCGCCGGCCGTCAACGGGCCCGACGGCTCGGCCGATGGCGCTTCGGCGGCGGACCTTTCCGGGGCATGGCCACGTGTGGTGAAACCCACGACCGCGATGACCGCCGTCACCACCACCGCCGCTGCGGCGGCGATCCACCGCCACCAGTGCCGTCTCGGCGCATCCGGTGCCTCGGCGGCTGCTGGCGCCAGGTCCACTTTGTCCAGGACGTCCGTACGCTGGGCGTCCTCCCACCGGAGTCGCCACTCGGCCTCGTCCGCTTCGCATGCCCGGACGAACTCGCGGGTCGTCTCCCAGGACGGAAACCTGGTGCCGGCGGCCGCTTCGTGCAGCGTCGTGTGCGAGATCCGGCCCGAACGGCCGGCCATCTTCCGGAACGACGGATCGCCCACCGCGGCCCGCAGGCCCCGCAACTGTTCGGCGAATCGCTCGGCCGCCGTGACCTGCCGTTCCGACTCGATGGCAGCAGGCTGCACGTCCATCAATCCCCCATGTCAGGCACCGTTGTCCACATTGTCAAGGCGCGTAGGAGGCTACCGGACGGCTTCGTCGGCCATCAATGCGATGTCAGCCGCGCCATAGGGTCAGCATCATCGCCTCGACGGCGATGTCCGGCTTCACGTTCTGATCGATCGCGTCCCGGCAGGCCAGCACCGCCTCGAGCCGGCGCAGCGTGCTTTCCGCGCTCCACTTGCCGGCCGCCGCCTCGGACTGCGGGGCCACGTCGGTGTGCACGATCGGGACCGGCGCGCGCAGGCTGGTGATCAGGACGTCGCGGTAGAAGCCGGCCAGGTCGACCAGCGCTCTGTCCAGCGCATCCCGTTTCGACCGGGTCGCCCGCGAGCGCTGCCTCTTCTCCAGGTCTTTCAGCTGGCCGGCGGCCCCGCGCATCGCGCCGGCGGCGCCCCGGCCGGTGCCGCCGGCGCCCAGGGCCCGCTCGAGGGCGGCCCGCTCGCCGGCGTCGGCCTCGGCGACCGCCTCGGCGGCCTCGGCCTCGGCCGACTTGATCAGCGCGGCGGCGGCGTCGAAGCAGGCCCCCACGCCGGTGAGCCGGCGCGGCACGGCCAGCACCGCCTCCCGCCGGCTGCGGGCCTCCGTGTCCTTGGCCAGCCGTTTCGCCCGGCCGACGTGCCCCTGCGCGGCGGCGGCGGCCCACGCGGCCACCTCGGGGGCGACGCCGTCCCGCCGCGCCAGGACCTCGGCCACGGCGTCGGCCGGTGGCTGGCGCAGAGTGATCACGCGGCAGCGCGAGCGGATCGTCACCGAGATGTCGTCCGGGTGGGTGGACGGGGCGCAGAGCAGGAACACCGTACGGGGTGGTGGCTCCTCGATCGCCTTGAGCAGGGCATTGCCGGCCTGCTCGGTGAGCCGGTCGGCATCCTCGATCACGACCACCTGCCAGCGGCCGCCGGACGGGGCACTGGCCGCCCGCAGCACCAGCGCCCGCATCTCGTTGACGCCGATGGACAGGCCCTCGGGGACGACGAACCGCACGTCGGCATGGGTGCCGCCCAGCGCGGTGTGGCAGCCGTGGCACTCGCCGCAACCGACACCGTCGCGCTCGCACTCCAGGGCGGCCGCGAAGGCGCGGGCGGCCACCGAGCGGCCGGAGCCGGGCGGGCCCGTGAAGATCCAAGCGTGCGTCATCGCGCCGGCGGCGACCTGCTCACCGGCCACGACCCGGGCGGCGGCCGCGGCGGCCCGGCGCAGCGTCTCGACCGGCTCGGCCTGGCCCACCAGGTCAGCGAAGACGTCAGTCACGGCACCGATGGTATTGCCCGGGTCCGACAACTTGGCACTTATCCACAGAGGACAACTCGCTGTAGCGGAAGGGTCACGCCGTCGGGTACGGTCTGGTCCCGGATCGCGACGGGGCGCTTACGCGCGGTGAGGAGACTGGGGGATGGCGCGCGAGATCGACGAGGGTTGGATCGATGAGGCCATCGATCGCTACCGCCGACTTGATCAGTTGCGTGCCGAGTTCGACATGGTGGTCGCGTCGCATTCCGTGTCGGTGCACTCGCCGGACGACACCATCGAGGTGGTGGTGACGGCGGCCGGTGAGATCACCGACGTGCGCATCTCCGGCTCGTTGCACCAGCGCAGCGCGGCCGAGTTCGCGCGCGAGATCAAGGCCGTCGTGACCAGCGCGGCCGAGGCGGCCCGCTGGGCGCGGGCCAAGCTGCACGGTGAGATCTTCGGAAAGCTGAAAGAGGACTGAGATGGAACACCTCGCCGACCGGCTCGATCGGGCGGCCGACACGCTGGCCACGGTCGATCGGCGGTTGCCGGCGCTGACCGTCGCGGCGTCGGCGTTCGGTGCCGACGACGCCGGCGTGCCCGGGCGGCTCGGGCGGGCGCTGCATGCCCGCTGGGCCGCCGTGCTCGAGGCGCGTGGGCGCGAGGCGGCCGATCTCGCCGGTCGGCTGGCCGAGGCGGCGGGCGCGGTCCGCGCGGTGGCGCGCGACTATGCGGCGACCGATGAGACGGTTCGGCGCCGGCTGGAGCGCGAGCGGTGAGGGATCGTCTCGACGAGGTGCTCGGGGTGGCGGCGCCGCTGCTCGCGCAGGTCGACGCGGCGCTGGGCCAGCAGGGTGCGCCGGCCGGCCACGAGGTGTGGCGGCAGCTCCGACGCGTACGGCTGCTGCCGGGCGATGCCACCCGTGCGGTGGCGTCGCTGCGGCCGGCGGAGTTCGACGACGCGGTGGTTCTGCTGCGCGCCGACGCCCGGGCCTGCGCCGAGGTGGCGCAGGAGCTGCCGCCGCCCGGCGGGTGGGCCGGCGAGGCGGCGGAGGCCTACGGGGAGCTCCGCGCGCGGGTGGCCGATCGGCTGAGCGGCGACGGGGAGAGCCTCGACGAGCGCCTCGAGGCGTCGGCCGACCTCGCCGAGGCGCTGATCGACTGGATGGGCCGCGCCCGGGCCGAGCTGGCGCTCGCGCTGGCCGGTGCGCTCGCCTCGGAGGAGGCGATCGCGCTGAAGGCGGAGGATGATCCGCTGGCCGCCGCCGCGGTGGCCGCCCGGGTGCTCCGGACGATCGCCGACAGCTACGCCGAGGCCGATGACCTGCTGCAGGGCTCGGCCGAGCTGGCCGCCGCGATTCCGATGTAGACGCGGGCGCGGCGCCGCCGTCGGAACTGGTCCGACTGCGACGCCGCGTCCTCCTGCACCCCCCGCAGGTAACGAATACTCAACGCCATCCATCGAGTTTTGTCGTCGGCTCCGGCCGGGTTCGGGACGCTCGGCGGAGCAGGACGGCACGACCGTCGACCGGGCGACAACCTTCAGGGGATAGATAGATGTCCATCTGGCTGATGGTGATGTCCCCGCTTACCGGGCGGATCGCCGGCGACGCACGCCGAGCAGCACCGTGCCCACCCCGGTCAGCAGCATGGCGACGCCGGCCAGCGCCAGCCCGGCCACCCCGGGCCCGGTGATCGGGAGGCCGCCGCCGGTCCCGGAGGTGTCGACGGGCGTCATCCGCTCGGGCGCCACGGCCGCTGCCTCCATCAGGCCGACGGCGAAGTCCAGCGCGACCGCGGACGACCGGCCGCCGTACCCGTCCTTGCCGCGTCCCTCGGTCAGCTCGCCCTGGGTGAGCGACACGTCGATGGCGGCGGCCCGGGCCGCGATGGCGCGCCCCTTCTCGGCCTGCCGGACCCCGCCGAGCGTGAGGTGCAGCCGCATCCGGTCGCCGGCCGGTGCCGATTCGGCGACCGGGCTCGGCGCGCTCACCGTGGGCAGGCCGGGGACTTGCGGCAGCGGCAGCGGCCGGCTCGCCGGGCGCAGGTCGCCGAGGCCGGCCGCGTCGAGCACGCCCGCCTCGCGTGCGTCGTCGTCGAGCGTGACGTCGACCGACTGGCCGGCCGTGTCCAGGCGCTTGGTGGCGATGCCGTCGCCGGAGACCTCGATCTGTGCGGGCCGGTACCGAACCTCGCCGCCGCCGCTCGACATGGTCGCGGTCAGCGAGGGCGTCGTCAGCATGCGTACGTGCACGCGTCCACCAGCCAGGTCGAAGCCGCCGCCCGTCACGGTGGCCGAGGCCACCGTGCGGGCACTCGCGCCGGTTCCCTCCAGCGCCGTCGTGCTCACTC
Source organism: Actinoplanes subtropicus (assembly GCF_000721705.1). Taxonomy (GTDB): domain Bacteria; phylum Actinomycetota; class Actinomycetes; order Mycobacteriales; family Micromonosporaceae; genus Actinoplanes; species Actinoplanes subtropicus. The sequence continues at coordinate 142,428 of NZ_JOJL01000028.1, read as the reverse complement.
CGGCTGCCTTTTGCGGTACGCGGATCAGCGCCGCCCCCGCGCCGCCCAGGAGATTCACGCTGCGGATCGCGGATTGCGCGTTGGTGGTCTCGCCCTCGGCCTCGCCGCAGGCCATCGCGGGGTCCCACTGTGCGTGACCGCTCAGGGTGCCCGCGCCGAGCTTCAGCGGCCCGGCCCGGCCGGCGTCGGTGGCGCGGGTCGCCGCCTGGGCGTGGGTCGGCGGGGCCTGCTGGAGCAGCGGCTCGGTCCAGCCGGACTCGCCGTCGGCTTGGGCATCCAGGATGCGGGCGACCGCGGCCGACTTGACCTGCGCGGTGGCGACCATGGCGGTGCGGGCCTCCCCGAGCCCGACGCCGGTCAGCCGTACGGTCTTCAGGTCGCCTTGGACAACGCTGCCGCCGCCCTGGCCTCCGTTGTCGTCGTCCAGTACGTCCTGGCTTCCGTTGTCGTCCCGTACGCCCTCGCCTCCGTTGTCGTCCCTCAGGACCGAGCCGACGATCGCCTGGCCGAGCATGCCGATGCCCTCGCTGAGGGTGTCGCTGTCGTTGCCGTCGGCGGCTGGATCGAGATTGCCGGCGCCCCTGTCGCCCGGCGTCTCATCTTTGGTCACCGGGTGTTCCCCGCCGCCGCCGCGCACCTCGAGCCGGTCGATCCGGAGCAGTTCGGCGCCGGCCTGGGCCGCGTACGCCTCGGCTCGTTCGCAGGGCGCGGGCGCGGCGTAGGCCGGCGGCGGCGCGACGACCGGCCCGGCGAACCCGAGTGCTACGACACCGACGACGAGCGATCTGGCGGGCTTCATGCGGTTCCCTCCCGAAGTGTTCCGCGATGGGATGTCCTCTACGGGTCTGGCCAACGACGGTCGATCTGGGCGGTTGCGTCGCGTCTATACGACAACCCCGGCGGGTAGTCCAAAACCGGCATTTGGTACGGCTGGATCGCCGTCGTAGTGTGTTGGCCATGGGCATGCTGTGCGCGGTCAGCTTCAACCGGTACGGCCGCCTCTACTACCTCGATCCGGGCGAGTTCTCGCCCCAGGTCGGCGACCGGGTGCTCGTGCCGACCGACGACGGGCCCGAGGTGGCAGAGTGCGTCTGGGCGGCGCAGTGGGTGGATGAGGACACCTCCGGTTTCCCCCGGGTCGCCGGGGTGGCCGAGGAGGACGACCTGCGCCGCGACGAGGTGCTGCGCAAGCGCAAGGCCGAGGCCAAGGTCGCCGCGAAAAAGCTGATCAAGGCGCACGACCTGCCGATGAAGGTGGTCGCCGTCGATCACGTGCTGGACCAGGGCGGCTCTGGCGGCCCCCGGACGACGATCTACTTCACCGCGCCGCACCGGGTCGATTTCCGCTCCCTCGTCCGCGACCTCGGGGCGACCCTGCACTGCCGCGTCGAGCTGCGCCAGCTCTCGGCCCGTGACTCGGCCCGGGTGCAGGGCGGCATCGGCTCGTGCGGGCGTGACCTGTGCTGCGCCACGTTCCTCACCGACTTCGAGCCGGTCACCATCCGGATGGCCAAAGACCAGGACCTGCCGCTCAACCCGCTACGCATCTCGGGCGCCTGCGGCCGCCTCATGTGCTGCCTCAAGTACGAACATCCGCTGTACCAGAAGTTCCAGGCGGCGGCCCCGGCCATCGGCACGCGGGTGACCACCCCGGAGGGCGACGGCCGGGTGGTCGCGCACAGCGTCCCCCGCGATGAGGTCGTCGTCCGGATGGACGCCGACGGGTCGCGCTGCTCGTGCAGCCGGGCGTCGGTCTGCGGCCCACGGCAGAGCCACGAGGAACGCTACGGCTGAAGCGCTACGACACCCGGATCGGCGGCTCGATGCGGTGGGCGGCCAGCGCCTCGTCCGGCCGCAGCCAGGGGCTGTGCGGGTCGCCGTCCGGGTCGGCCACCCACTTGCGGCAGATCTTGTCGACGCCGATCGGGTGGATGGTCAGCGAGCCGTCGGCGGCGATGTGCAGTCGCAGGAAGCTCTTGTGGTCCTCGATGCTCTGGCTGGCGAACAGCTCGTTGACGTTGACCTGGAACTGCCCGGCGATCAGCAGGTAGAGCGCGCACAACTGGGTGGACAGGAACCCGATGACGGGCCCGTAGACGACCGCGGCCGCCACCAGCGGCCAAGGCCACGGCCAGTCGTGCGCCGGGACCTTCAGCCAGACCCAGGTGCCGAGGATCGCCAGGCCGATCTGGGCGAAGCCGTGCCCCAACCCGAACAGCCAGTGCCGGGCATGGTTGTGGAACGCGGCGCCCGGCGGCCGGGCGAACAGCACCGTACCGCCGAGAACGATGACGATCATCAGCGAGAGCGGGATGGTGAACAGCCGCTGGATGTTGCCGCCCTGGCTGGCCGCGCCGGCCATGGCCAGCATGGTGAGCGTCTGGATGAGGCCGAGCATGGTGGCGAAGCCCGGATTGCGGGCCGGGACGCGGCGGAACACGCCCCGGCTCAGCCGCCGCGACTCGGCCGCCGACGGGAAGCGGGTGGCCAGGTCGTACGTCCGGCTGCGGGACTTGTTCCGGGTCAGCGTCTCCTCGGGCGGGACGGTGAGCCGCTCGGGCAGTTGGTGGGTGGCCAGCAGGTACGCCCCGCCGCCGCCACAGGTGATCAGCTGCCGGTCCGGGCCGGCGTAGCGCGCGTAGTGGTGCAGGTCGCCGGAGACCAGGACGCGTACGTTCGCCCCGGTCGGCGCCAGGATGGTCCGGAGGAAGTAGTCGGTCGCGTCGTACGCTGCCGGGTCTTCGGTGTTCGCCTTCACCCATTTGGGGGACGGGGTCATCAGGATGATCCGGTCCTCCGGGCCGACGTTCTTCGCCGCCTTCTCGAAGTACAGCAACTGCGGGTCGTCGATGTACGCGCCGAACTGCTCGTCCATCGCGAAAACCCACCAGTTGCCGGGCAGCTTGATCGCGAAGTACGAGCGCCGCTGCTGGGTGCGCCAGCCGCCGATGTGACCGTCCTTCCGGCGGGCGAACAGGCGCAGGAACGCGGTGAGGCCGTCGTACCAGTCGTGGTTGCCCGGCAGCGCGAACAGCGTCGGCCGCGGCTGGCCGGGCGGCGGCTCGGGCAGGGCCGCGCGGTAGGGCCCCTTCATCCGGTTCTCGTACCCGTCGCTGCTGGCCAGCGGGTAGATCTGGTCGCCGCCCATCAGAAGCAGCCGGCCGCGGGGCAACTCGTCGCCGTCGAGGGTCAGGCGCTGCTGGGCGAGCAGCCAGGCCACCGAGTAGGTCGAGTGGAAGCCGTCGCCCAGGTCGGCGACGTAATCCAGCCACATCTCGCCGTCCGCGGTCGCCGAGTGGTCGAACCACTCGCCGTCCAGCGAGTTCTGCAGCTCGCGCTTGTCCAGATACGCCCCGAAGAGGATCGCCAGCAGCGCGCGTAGACCGGTGCTGAGCAGCAACAGCGGCGCCAGCCAGCCGACCATGGGCTGTGGGGTGAACCCGATCTCCTGCGGATCCATGCTGCGGGGCCGGGGCGGAACAACGGGCTCGGCCTCGGCGGGTCGGCGGTGATCGTCGGTCACGCCTGGCACAGTAGTCGGGTTCGGCGGTACCGGGGACAGGGCGGCCGGGCGGATACCGTACACTTGGTTCTCGTTGCCGCCTTAGCTCAGTCGGTCAGAGCGACGCACTCGTAATGCGTAGGTCGACGGTTCGATTCCGTCAGGCGGCTCAGAAAGAGGCCCTGACCAGCCATGATGCTGGCAGGGCCTCTTCGGTTTTGACAGGCCGGCGGGCCGAGGCCGCGACTTCCACGATCCTCGACCGGCCTGCCGCGGTGACGGTCAGCAGCCGCCGCCGGTGCCCTGGTTGAGATGATCGCGGACGGTCTGCGAGACGTAGCCGGCGCAGACGTCACCGGTGCCGAGGTTGAGCGCCCGCCAGCCGCCCCCGCCCTTGGTGTCGTAGCCGAAGAGGATCCAGGCGATCTCGCCCTGTGGCGCTTTTCGGAAGGTGGAGCGCGCGTAGGCGAACCCCTGGTAGCAACTCGGCTTGGCCAGGCCGTCGGGGTTGCCCGCCCGGCCGTAGATTTCGCTCGTGCGGAGCGCGTGGAAGAGGGTCGCGGCGCTTGCGGGGCACGGGTCGGCCGTGTGCTCCGGCTTCCCGGTCGACGTGGGGCCAGCGGCCGGCGGGCTGGACGGGGACGTGCTCGCCGCCGCGGTGGACGCTGCCGTGGCCGGGGAGCTGCCCGAGGCGCCGGTCACCGGCTGGGCGAGGCCGCTGACGTGGTCGACGGACGGCGAGCAGGCGGCGGCCAGGGCTACGGCCGCGACGGCACCGGTAAACGTTAGGACGCGCATGGTCTCGATCTCCTTCAAACAAAGCTCTGTCGTGCTGTCGATCGATACGATGCGCGAGACCACGCGGATGTTCGGGGCGTCGGATAACGAGCAGGTAACGGTCTGACCGGCGGGGTCGTTTCCTACACGGATAACCCGAACGGCTAGCGACGGGGAGTGACCAGGCCGGTTTCGTAGGCGTAGACGACCGCCTGCGCTCGGCTGGTCAGCGCTAGTTTGGCCATCGTACGGTTCAGGTGGGTCTTCACCGTGGCCTCGCCGATGACGAGGTCCTGCGCGATCTCGGTGTTGGTGAGCCCGGTGGCCACCAGGCGAAGCACCTCGGTCTCGCGGGCGGTGAGGCTGTCCAGGCCGGGGGAGGGGTCGACGGCGGGCGCCTGCCGTTCCGCGTACGCCTCGACGAGCCGGCGGACGACGGTGGGGGCGAAGAGCATGTCACCCGAGGCGACGGCCGTCACCGCCGCGAGCAGGCGCTCCGGCGGGGTGTCCTTCAGCAGGAAGCCGCTCGCACCGGCGCGCAGCGCCTCGTAGACGTATTCGTCCAGGTCGAACGTGGTGAGCATCAATATCCGGGGAGCCGGGTCGGCGGCATCGGCGAGGATCTGGGCGGTGGCCGCGATGCCGCCGACTCCGGGCATCTGGATATCCATGAGCACCACATCCGGCCGGTGCCGGGCCGAGAGGGTCACCGCCTCGGCGCCGTCGGCCGCCTCGCCGACCACGTCTATTCCGGGCGCGGCCCGCAACAGCGCCGCCAGACCGCCGCGGATGAGCACCTGATCGTCCACGACGAGGACCTTGATCATGCGCCGGATTCCGGCGTCGGCAGGGTGAGCACGACGTCGAAGCCGCCGGATGCGCGGGGGCCGGCGGTCACCGTCCCGCCGTAGAGCTGTGCGCGTTCCCGCATGCCGATCAAGCCGTGCCCTGCCGTTTCGTCTGCCCGGGCGGCCGGCGGTGGCCCGCCGCCGTCGTCTCCGATGTGGACGGAAAGGTCATTCTCCTCGTATCGCAGGGTCACCGTGACCCGGGTCGGGCGCGCGTGCTTGAGCACATTGGTCAGTGCCTCCTGGACCACCCGATACGCGCACGAGTCGGCGCCGGGCAAGAGCGCTCGCCGGTGCCCGTGCACGACCAGGTCGACCGGTACGCCAGCGGCGCGCACCCGCTCGACCAGGTCTTCGATCCGCGCCAACCCCGGTGCCGGGTGGTGGCCGGCATCCGGCTCGACCCGGAGCACGAGGAGCAGGCGGCGCATCTCCTCCAGCCCCTCGTGGCTGGCGGTGGCGATCGTGTCGAGTGCCGTGCCCGCCACGGCCGGATCCGAGGCGAGGACGTAGCGTGCCAGGCCGGCCTGCACCGACACCACGGACATGTGGTGGGCGACCACGTCGTGCAGTTCCCGGGCGATGCGGACGCGTTCCTCGACCACCGCCCGCCGCGCCAGCTCCCGCTGTCCCTCTCGCAGCCGGGCGGTCAGGCTCGCCAGTTGGTCGTTGCGCGCGGCCAGCAGGCGGGTGTTCGCCCCGAACATCATCGCGATCCCGGGCGCCAGCACTGCCTGCGCGATGCACACCTCGAGGGACAGCACGCGCGCGGCCAGACCGCTGTAGAAGATCACGGCCGCGGTCGCCACGGCACTCACGATCGCCGTACGGGCCGGCCGAATGGACGCGACCGTGTACAGCGCGACGATCGGTCCCCAGAAGTTCAGCGACGGCTGGTATCCGAGGGCCAGGTACCCGACGTACGCCACGCAGGTCACCGCCAGCACGGCCGTCGGCCAGCGCCGCCGGACCGCCAGCGGGCCACTGACCAGGATGCTGAGGAGGTACGCCCAGCCGTCGAACGGCCGCCAGCCCGCGGGGTGGTACTGACGGCCGACGATGCAGCCGGCTCCGGCGAGTGCGGCCGCCAGCAGGGCGTCCACTACGCGCGGATCGAGTCCCGTCGGCCGGCGGATCGACCAGGACGAAACGAGCACCACAGGATTTTAATGCCGTCGATATGTCCCGCTAGGCGATGGGGAAATCGAAGTACGTGTCCGGGTACGGTTCGTCCTTCAGCGTGTAGTGCCACCACTCGAGCGCGTAGGCCGAGAAACCGCACGACTCCATGACGGAGCGCAGGAATTCACGGTTGCTCGTTTCGAGCTCCGTGATCCCCTGCGCCCCGTGGTGGGAGAGGGGATCCATCAGGTCGTGGTCGCCGCCCATCGGCGCGAGCTCACCGGTGGCCAGGTCGTAGAGCGTCAGGTCGACGGTGCTGCCGCGGCTGTGGCCCGACCGGGTGGCGACGTACCCGTTCTTGAACATGTCGGCCCGGTCGATGTTCGGGTAGTGCCGCTGCTTGGTCCGGCCGTCCTCGGGCTGCTCCGCCCAGCGGATGAAGGCGTCCACCGCGCGTTGCGGGCGGTACGCGTCCCAGAGGAGCAGACCGAAACCGCGGGACCGAGCCTTGCCGTGCGCCCTTTCCAGGGCTTCGCACAGGGCCGTGGTGCCGACGACCTTGTTCGCCAGGTACCCGTCGACGGGCCCACCGGTGAAGTTGTCCGAGGTCGCGTACTTGGCGTCGGATCGGATTCCGGGAACGACGTCGCTCACGACGACGAAGTCGTCCTTCACTGGCTTTTCTCCGTCAGCGCGAGGGAGATCAGGCGGTCGATCACCTCGGTGAGCGACCGGCCGGCGGCGGCCATCATCCGCGGGTAGCGGCTGTACGAGGTCATGCCGGGGAAGGTGTTGACCTCATTGAGCAGCACCGAGCCGTCCGCCTTGAGGAACATGTCGACCCGGGCCAGTCCGCGGCAGCCCAGGGCGCGGTACACCGCCTTCGCCTTCTCCTGGACGAGCGCGGCCATCTCGGCCGGGATGTCGGCCGGCACGATGAAGCTCGAGTTCTCGGAGCCGGTCTCCGGCGTGCTCTCCTGGTGGATCCGGAAGAATCCGTGCGACAGGGCGACGCGGTCCAACTCGCCGGTGATCAGCTCTTCGTCGTTGCCCAGGACGGCGCAGCCGATCTCGCTCGCGACGACGCCCTCCTCGATCAGCACCTTCGAGTCGTACTGGGCCGCGTCCGCGATCGCCGGGAGCAACTCCTCCGCGCTCGACACCTTGCTGACCCCGAAGGACGAACCCGAACGGGCCGGTTTCACGAAGACGGGATAGGTGAACTGATCGGCGTCGACCTCGTCGCCGGCCGTGATGATCCAGAACTTCGGGGTGTCGATTCCCGCGTTCTGGACGACGACGTAGGCGAGCGACTTGTCCATGCACAGGGCGGAGCTCTGCAGGTCGCAGCCGACGTACGGGATGCCGGAGAACTCCAGCAGGCCCTGCATCCCGCCGTCCTCGCCGCCCTTGCCGTGCAGCACGGGCAGAATGACGTCCAGGCTGATCGTCTCGTACTTGCCCTCGTCCAGGACGAGCAGGCCGGGCTCGCTGCGATTCGGCGACAGCACGACCGGACGGCAGTCGCCGCTCTCCCAGTCCTCCGCCGGGCCGTCGCAGACCTTCCACGCGCCGTCCCGCGTGATCCCGATGTAGACCGGCTGGTACTTGTCGAGGTCGATGTTCTTCGCTATCTCCCGTGCCGACTTGATGGAGATGGGATGCTCCTCGGAGATCCCGCCGAAGATGACGCCGACCTTCAACTTATCCATGCCGGTACCCGCTTTCGAACGTGAGGCAGTTGGTCAGGGAGTTTTCCACGGTGTCGCTCAGGGCGTGATCCGTGTAATAGGCGGTGTGCGGGCTGATGATGACGTTCGCCATCTCCTGCAGCCGCAGCAGCTTTCCGCTCTTGACGCTCTTGTCGCTGTGGTCGGCGTAGAAGATTTCTTCCTCGCCCTCGACGACATCCAGCGCCGCGCCGCCGATGCGGCCCTCTTCCAGCGCCGTGACGAGGGCGTCGGTCTCGATGAGCGGGCCACGTCCGGTGTTGATGACGATGGCGCCGTGCTTCATCTGCGCGATGCGCTGCCGATTCAGCAGGTGGTGGGTTTCCGGGGTGAGCGGGGTGTGCAGCGTGACGATGTCGCTCTGCCGCAGCAGTTCGTCGAGCGGGACATAGTCGACGCCGTGCCGGGGGTAGCTGTCGTGCGCCAGGATCCGGCAGCCGAAACCCCGCAGCCGGTGCAGTACCGCCGCGCCGATGCGCCCGGTACCGATCACCCCGACGGTCTGGTCGCGCAATTCCCGCCCGCGGACGACGTCGAGCCGGTAATCGTGGATGTCGGTGCGGCGGATGATGGATTTCATCCGGCGCAGCACCATCAGCATCTGCATCAGGGCGAAGTCGGCCACGCTGTCCGGCGAATAGGCGACATTCCCGACCGTGATGCCGACGCTCCCCGCGTACTCCACGTCGATGTGGTTGAAACCGACGCTCCGGGTGGAGATGTACCGGACACCGATCTCGCTCAGCCCGCGAATGATGGAGTTGGTGACCGGATTCCGGTGATCGACGCTGACGCACCGGTTGCCGCGCGCGAGATCGACATTCGCCTCGCAGATCGCGGCCTCGACGATGGTCGGCAGCACCCCCAGGCGAGGCGCCATCTGGAGGAACAGGGCGGCCTCGTCCTGGCCGCAGCCGTAGATGGTCATCCCGGTGGTTGCCGTGGCCGCCGGTGAACCGAGGCGCGAAGCTGTCTGCGCTGGCTCGCTGTAGGTCACTGCGTCACCATCCTTCTGGGAGATGCAAGGCATACGGGATTCCGGACGGTTACCACCCGGGGAGAGCACGACGGTCGGTCGGACCCGCACTACGATAGGCACTGCCTGCAAAGAAGCCCAACCGGCTGCTCAGCCACGGCGCCTTGACGACTTTCCGGGCCACGACATCCAGGGTCATGGTTAACACGCGAGTCCCCCGGGCTAGATCTCGAAGGCAGCGGGTCGGGCAACGGCGTTGTCCGACGGAATATGCAACCCTGCGTAGTGTAGCGAGGCTAGTTGTCCGGCTGAATCCGGCTGAATCCGGCCGGTCGCCCCGGTCCGCTTCGACCGGAATGGGCCGAGTGGCGGAAAGTGGTAAGCAGGTGGACAGGGACTTCCCGATACCGAACGGCGCGGCCGATGTCGCCAGCCTTATCAAGTCATTACAGAGCGTAAAGGTGTGGGCCGGCAATCCCTCGCTGGAGGAGTTGCGCCGGCGTACCGGGGTGGCCAGCAGCACGCTCTCCGATGCCTTCAGCACGCAGCGTCGTCGCCTGCCGTCACTGGACGTCGTCCGGGCCGTGGTCCGGGCCTGCGGGGGCGAGGCGCCCGAGGTCGCCGCGTGGGAACAGGCCTGGCGGGCGGTCTCGGAGCGGCCCGCCCTCCACGACGGCGTCGGGAACATCCAGGTACCCAGGCAACTGCCACCGGACGTCGCGGGGTTCACCGGCCGGCGGCAGAGCTTCGACGCGTTGCGGGCCACGCGTACGCAGGCACCCGCGACGGCCGTCACGGGCACCGCCGGCGTCGGCAAGACGGCGCTGGCCGTCCACTGGGCGCACCGCATCGCCGACCGGTACCCCGACGGTCAGCTCCATCTCGACCTGCGCGGCTACTCCGCCGACCCGCCGATCGCCTCGGCCGAGGCGCTGGAGCTGCTGCTGCGGTCGCTGGGCGTGCCGGCGGAGCACATCCCGGCCGAGTTGCCGCTGCGGGTCGGTCTCTATCGCTCGCGGCTGGCCGACCGGCGGGTGCTGGTGGTCCTGGACAATGTCGTCGACAGCGCGCACGCCCGCCCGCTGCTGCCCGGCGGCGCCGGCTGTCACGCGCTGATCACCAGTCGGGACGCGCTGACCGGTCTCGTGGTCCGGGAGGGCGCCGCCCGGATCACCCTCGAGACGCTCGACGCCGCCGAGTCGGTGGACCTGCTCGCCCGCCATCTCGGCCGGGCGCGGGTCGAGGCCGAGCCCGAGGCCGCCGCCGAGCTGGCCGCCCGGTGCGCGTACCTGCCGCTCGCGTTGCGGATCGAGGCCGCGAACCTCGCCGCGCGGCCGCGCCAGACCATCGCCGGCGCCGTACGGGAGCTGCGCGGAGCGGATCTGCTCGGCCGCCTGCAGGTGATCGGCGATCCGGAGACCGCGATCTCGGCCGGCTTCGACGCGTCCTATCGAGCCCTGCAAGCCGAGACACAGCGGCTGTTCCGGCTGCTCGGCCAGGTTCCCGGCGCCGGGACCGAGCGAGCGGCGGCCGCCGTGCTGCTCGGCCGCGACCGCGACGACCCGGTGCCGGAGCTCGACGAGCTGCTGGCCGCGCACCTGATCGCCGAGGCGGCCCCTGGCCACTACCGCAGTCACGACCTGCTCGCGTTGTATGCCCGGCAGCTGGGCCCGGTCTAGAAGCGGGCCGCCAGCTTCCGGTCGTGGCGCTTGATGAGGCGAAAGCCGTCCCGGGCGGCTGGGTTGGTGCCGGTGCCGCCGGCCAGCTCCGCCTCGGCGACGAGGCGCCGCAGCAGCGCCGACTTGCCGATGCCGCCGGGACCCCAGACGTGGAGCACGGCGAAGCCGGTCAGTGGGTCGGGGCGGTGCAGCGAGCCGCGGCACAACTCGATCTCCCGGCGGAGGCCGACGAACGTAGCGGCGCGCACCCGGCGCACCCGGTCGGCCAGCGTGTCGGTGATCATCGGGGCGCACGGAGGCCGGCGCGATGCGCCGGCCTCCGTTGTCCGGAAAGCAGGATCAGCAGGTCGGCTCCCCGCTCTGGGCGGGGACCTTCACCGCGTTCCACGCCGCCTTGACGGTGTTGAACTCGGTGCAGCTGCCCGGGTACAAGTTCTTCGCCGCCTGCAGCGTCCACACCCGGTACTTGAGGTACGACGAGGAGGAGGTCTTCAGGAGCATCGCGTTGTACATGATGGTGATGGCCTTCTGGATGCCCAGGCCGGTGATCGTCGAGCTGTTGCAGGTCGGGCTGGCCGGCTGGCCGCCACCGCCGCCGCTCGTGCCCCGGGCGAGCAGGTAGAACCAGTGGTTGCCCGGCCCGGCCGCGGCGTGCACCTCCTCGGCGGGGATGCTGCTGGAGTAGCAGTTGTCGTCACCGGCGAGCGACGGGTTGTACATGTAGCGGATCGGGCCGCTGCCGACCAGGTCGACCTTCTCGCCGACGGTGAAGTCCGGGGTGTCGTTCGGGCTGTTGATGTACCACTCGGTCGCGGCGCCGAACGTGTCGGCGACGAACTCCTGCGTACCGTTGCCGGAGAAGCTGCCCGGCGTGGTGTCATCGACGCCGTGGCCCAGCTCGTGACCGACGACGTCGGCCGACGAGATCCAGTCACCGGCGGTGTTGTGGCCGATCTGCACCTGGGTGCCGTCGTAGTACGCGTTCTCGTCGTCGAGGCCGACGCGGATCGGCCAGGCGCCGCCGTTGCCGTTCTGGCCGTTGCGGCCCAGCCACGCCGAGAGCATCGCGAACTGCTTCTGCGCCACGAAGAGCGCGTCGACGCAGCCGGTCTCCTTGTTGGTGCCGGTGCCGTTGCCCCACACGTTGTCGGAGCCGCTGAACGTCTTGTTGTTGGCCGCGTCCTGGCACTTGAGCGTCGTATGCGACGAGTCCTGCAGCAGGTAGTTCGAGCCGGACTTGGTCGTGTTGAGGGAGACCGAACCGTAGATCCAGCCGGTGCCGCTGCCGGTCGCGTCGGTGACGTGCTGGGTGGTGTGCAACACCCGCCCGGTGAGCGCGTCCACGTCGACGGTGAGCCGGCTGGGGCCCTCGGCGTCGGTGCCGTCCAGGGTGGACTCCCAGGCCAGCCGGGCCGCCGCGCCCTCGGCCGCGCGGATGACGAGATTGGTGCCCTCGACCCGGGTGACCGACTTGAGCCGCGTACGGGAGACGGCGAGCGCGGCGTCCGCCGAGATCTTGGGGACGAGGGCGACGTCGCCGATCGCGCGGTCCTGCGCCACCGAGGTGTAGACGGTACGGCCGGCCGCGTCGGTGGCCACGACCAGGTCGCCGCCGCTCACCGGCAGGCCGCGGTAGGAGCGGGCGTAGCTCACGTAGGTGGTGCCGCCCGACTTGATCACCTGCCGCCGCTCGAAGGTCTCGGCGCTGGTCGCGTGCAGGGCGGCCGGCACGCTGGCGACGAGGGCATCGGCGGTCGCGACCCCGTCCGGCCGCGCCACCGGAGCGGCCGGCCCGGCGAACGCCGGCCCGCTGAGCAGCGACGCGGTGACCACGGCAACGGTGCCCGTGGCCAGGACGAGCGGTGTTCGGTTCATGGATGAAGCTCCTTTCCCACCCGGGGTAGAGGGCGGGTTCGACATCCGGCACAGTCGATCAAGGCCGGCCGGTCAGGAGCGACCATATTCACGATCCACTATCTGCAAAAGAGGGAAAACCCTAGCGAGGCGGGCGAAGCCCGCGAGCCCGAAGCGCCACGACGGGTCAGCCCGGCGGCGGCGTGATGGGCTTGAGTGGGCAGGTGCCGGGCCGGGAAGGCCGGGGCCGGGCTGGGCCTCGTACGGCCGCGTCAATCGCCTGCTGGGCGGGCGGCACTTGCGGCAAGCCACGCCTCGTCGGCGGCTTTTTTGCTGGCCAGGCCGTCCTTGCCGTGGTAGCGGACCAGCTGAGGTAGGGCCGCGGCCAGGGCGGCGCAACCCGCCATGCACAGCGCGCCGCCCACCCAGATCGAGCCGGTGACGCCGAGGCGGGTGCGGGCCATCAAACCCGAGCGGAGCTGGCCCAGCAGGGGGCCGGTGGTGTAGCTGAGCATCTCGATGCCGGCCAGGCGGCCGCGCAGGTGGTCGGGGATGGTCTGGTTCCACATGACCGAGCGGAAGATGCCCGAGATCATGTCGGCGGCGCCCGCGAAGGCCAGGCAGAACAGGGTCAGCCACAGGGTGCCGGAGAGGCCCACGCCGAGGATGCCCAGGCCCCAGAGCGCGGCGGCGAGCAGGACCAGCAGGCCGTGGCGGTGGACGCGGGTCGTCCAGCCGGAGGTGAGGGTGGCGATCAGCGAGCCGACCGAGGGGGCGGCATAGAGCAGGCCGAGGATCTTCGGGCCGCCCAGTTGGGTGGCCAGGAACGGGTAGAGGGCCGTCGGCATGCCGAAGAACATGGCGTTGATGTCGACCAGGTACGTGCCCAGCAGCTCGGGACGGGAGGTGGCGTAGCGAAGGCCGGCCGCCACCGAGCGTAGGGACGGGCGGTCGGCGTCCGGCGGGGGTGGTACGGCGCGGACCAGCGTGAGGCAGGTCAGCGAGACGGCGAAGGTGACCAGGTCGAAGGCGTAGACCAGGCTGAGGTCGACGGCGGAGATCAGGAGGCCGGCCAGGGCGGGGCCGCCCAGCTGGGCGATCTGGAAGGAGAGGGACTGCAGGGGCATCACGGCGGGTAGCTGTTCGGGCTCGACCAGGCGGGGGACCATCGCCTCGAGGGCCGGGCGCTGCAGGCCGTCCACGCAGGCGGCCAGGGCGGCGATCAGGTAGAGCAGCCACAGGTGGGGGCGGCTGGCCAGGGCGTTGAACAGCAGCACGCCGGTGAGCGCGGCCAGGGCGAACTCGCCGCCGCGGACCAGCAGGCGACGGTCCAGGTAGTCGGCCAGGGCGCCGCCGACGAACGCCATGACCAGGAGCGGGACCAGCTCGCAGACGCCCAGCAGGCCGACCATCAGCGGGTCGTTGGTGAGCTTCGCGACCTGGTACGGGATGGTGACATAGGTGATGAACGACCCGAAAGCCGACACCGAGCCGCCGACGAAGACGAGGCGGTAGTCGCGGGAGGTGCGTAGCGGGCTCAGATCGAGCCCCAGGCGCTTGCTCACGTGCGGCGATGCTACGGGCCGGGCCGGGCGGGCCGCGACCTCATTTCAGCACGAGACGGCCCGTGGCCTCGAAGGATGCAAGATCGTGAAGGGTCTCGTCGATCACGAAGGAGTGCGGGCCGGGCAGTGCGTCCAGCGGGAAGAAGCCGGCGTCGACCGACTCGTCGGTCTGCCGCAGTAGCTCGCCCTCCCAGGTGTGGATGCGGAAGCTCATCAGGACCTGCTGGTAGGTGTGCCCGTAGTCGTTGGTGAACGTGTACGCGCTGTAAAACGCGAACGGGGTCAGCGACGTCGCCCGAAGGCCCGTCTCCTCCCACACCTCGCGAATCGCGCACTCCTCCATGCTCTCGCCCAGCTCCATCGCTCCGGCGGGGATCGCCCAGCGACGGTTGTCGGAACGCTGGATGAGCAGCAAGCGGTTCTGGTCGTCGAGCACCACGCCGCGCGCGCCGACGAAGAAGATCGTGTCGGAGTCGCCGATGCTCGCCCGTACCTTGCCCAGATAAGACTCAGCCCACGTCAGTGCCACGGGGCCACTCTAGTCAGGCGGATTTCTTGGCCGCCTTCTTGGCTGGGGCGGCCTTCTTGGCCGGGGCGGCCTTCTTCTTGGGAGCGGGCTTGGCCGGCTCCTCGCCGCGCGCCTTCTTGGCCCGCTCCACCGAGGCCTTCAGCGCGGCCATCAGGTCGATCGCGGCAGCCGGCGCCTCCTCGGCCTCCTCCGGCTGGACGATCTCGCGGCCCTCGACCTTGGCGTCGATGACCTCCTGCAGGGCGGCGCGGTAGTTGTCGGTGAACTCGTCCGCCTTGAAGCTTCCCGCCATCGAGTCGATCAGCGACGAGGCCATCGCCAGCTCGGCCGGGCGGGTCTCGATGTCCTCGTCGAGGAAGCCGAAGTCGGGCGTACGCACCTCGTCCGGCCAGAGCATCGTGTTGAGCACCAGCACGCCCTCGTGCACCCGCAGGGTGGCCAGCTGCTCCCGCTGGCGCAGCGCGATCTTGACGATCGCCACCCGGTCGGCGTCCTGCAGGGCGTCTCTGAGCAGCACGTACGGCTTGGCCGCCTGCCCCTCCGGCTCCAGGTAGTACGCCTTGGCGAACAGGATCGGGTCGATCTCGTCGGCCGGCACGAACTCCAGCACGTCGATCGCCCGGGACGTGGTCAGCGGCAGGTCGGCGAAGTCCTCGTCGGTGAGGATCACCATCTCCCCGCCGCCGATGTCGTAGCCCTTGGCGATGTCGTCGTAGCTGACCACCTCGCCGTCGATCGAGCAGGTCCGCTGATACTTGATCCGGCCGCCGTCGGTGCGATGCACCTGGTGGAACCGGATGTCCTTCTCCTCGGTGGCGGAGTAGAGCTTCACGGCGATCGACACGAGGCCGAACGAGACCGCGCCTTTCCAGATCGCACGCATGGCTTCAGGATTGCATTAGTGAGACTCCTGCGTAAGGCCTTCGGCCCTGCCTAAGGTGATCAGGTGCCTGGTGTGCCGCTGTCGCCGATGCTCGCCACCGCGGGCGCGCTGCCGGTCGGGCCGGACTGGAGCTACGAGTTCAAGTGGGACGGCGTACGCGTCCTGGCCCTGTTCGCCGGCGGCCCGCCGGAGCTGTTCGCGCGCTCCGGAGCGGTGGTGACCACCGCGTACCCGGAGATCGCCGACCTGCACCTGCCGGAGGGCACGCTGCTGGACGGCGAGATGGTGGTGCTCGACGCGCAGGGGCGGCCGTCGTTCACCGCGCTGGCCGAGCGGATGCACGTCCGGGAGCGCGGGCGGGCGGCCCGGCTGGCGGCGAGCCTGCCGGTCACGTACATGATCTTTGATCTGCTGTATTTCGACGGGATGGACTACACCGGCCTGCCCTATCTGGCCCGCCGGGAGAAGCTCGAGGAGCTGGAGCTCGCCGGGCCGCGCTGGATGGTGCCGCCGTCGTTCGGCGACGGGCCGGCCACCGAGGCCGCCGCCCGGGAGAACAGCCTCGAGGGCGTGGTCGCCAAGCGCACCGACTCGGTCTACCTGCCCGGCACCCGCTCGCCGGACTGGGTGAAGGTGAAGTTCGACCGCACCGGCGACTACGTGATCGGCGGGTGGCGCTCGGGCGCGCGCAAGCTGGGCGGCCTGCTTGTGGGCGTGCCGGGCGAGGACGGCCTGGTGTTCCGCGGGCGGGTCGGTGGCGGCATCGGCGCGGTGGCCGAGAAGGAGTTGCTGTCCCGGCTGGAGCCGCTGGCCCGGCGGGATTCCCCGTTCGCGCCCGGCGTGGTTCCGCGCGAGGATGCGAAGGGCGCCCACTGGGTGGACCCGTCGCTGGTGGTCGAGGTCCGCTACGGCAACCGGACGCCGGACGGCCGCTTGCGCTTCCCGCGCTTCCTGCGGTTGCGTGACGACAAGACGCCGGAGGAGTGCGCGGAGGAGGACGCGGATGCCTCGTGACCGGTTCCACGTCTCGATCGGCGGGCGCGACCTGGAGCTCTCCAACCTCGACAAGCTGATGTATCCGGCCGCGGGCTTCACCAAGGGCGAGGTCATCGACTACTACACCCGGATCGGGCCGGTGATCCTCCCGCATCTGGCCGGCCGGGCGGTGACCCGGATCCGCTATCCCAACGGCGTCGAGGGCGCCCATTTCTTCGAGAAGAACAAGCCCGGGGGTACGCCGGACTGGGTCCGCCTGGAGACGCTGCCGGTGCCGGGGTCGACGAAGAGCCGGGAGACCATCGACTTCGTGGTGGTCGACGACCTCCCGACGCTGGTCTGGCTGGCCAACCTGGCGGCGCTGGAGTTGCACACGCCGCAGTGGCGGGTCGGCGCCGATCCGGACCTGTTGGTGGTCGACCTGGACCCGGGGGCGCCGGCCGGGCTGCGCGAGTGCAGCGCGGTGGCGGTGCTGATGCGCGACCGGCTGGCCGACGACGGGGTCGCGGCGTACCCGAAGACCTCCGGGAAGAAGGGCATGCAGCTGTGCTGCCCGGTCTCCGGCCGGCAGGATTCCGAAACCGTTTCCCGGTACGCGAAGAAGGTCGCCGAGGAGTTGGCGGCGATGGTGCCCGGCTCGATCACCGCGAGGATGACCAAGGCGGTGCGGCCCGGCAAGGTCTTCATCGACTGGAGCCAGAACGCGGCGGCCAAGACGACGGTGACGCCGTACTCGCTGCGGGCCCAGGAGTTCCCGACCGCCTCGACGCCGCTGACCTGGGACGAGGTGGAGGCGGTCGCGACCGGCTCGGCCGAGCCGCACCACTATCGGGCGGGCGAGGTGCTCGAGCGGGTCTCGCAGCACGGCGATCTGCTGGCCGGCCTGCTGACCACCGGCCCCGAGCTGCCCGCCGATTGAAGTACCTTGCGGCGCAAGGTACCCTGTGAGGCATGTCAGACGTCGGCCAGTTGGCGACCAGCCTGCGCCGCGGGACGCTCGAGTTCTGTGTGCTCGCCATGGTCGAGCACGAGGATCGGTATGGCACCGAGATCGTCCGCCGGTTCGGCGACGAGCCCGGGCTGGCCGCGAGCGAGGGCACCATCTACCCGCTGCTCTCCCGGCTGCGCCGGGTCGGCTGGCTGGACAGCAAGTGGGCCGAGTCCCCGTCCGGGCCGCCCCGGCGGTATTACGGGCTGACCGCCGCCGGTCGGGCCGCGCTCGAGCACTTCCGCACCGAATGGGTTTCGTTTCGACAGACCGTCGACCGTCTCGTGGGAACCGGTGAGGCCGCATGAAGACCCAGTACACCGACGTCGTCGCCGAGTACCTGCGCGAGGTTGACCTGCGCCTGGCCGGGCTGCCCGTGCTGCAGCGGCGCGAGCTCCTCGCCGACCTGGCCGCGCACATCGAGACCGAGCGGGTCGAGCGCCACCTGCGGGGCGAGGCCGAGCTGATCGAGGTGCTCGAGCGGCTCGGCAGCCCCGAGGTGGTGGCCCGGGCGGCCTATGCGGAGGCCGGCCCGCTGCCGCCGATCGCCGCGCCGCCGCTGCCGCCGCCCACCGTGGCCCGGTCGCGTGACCGGGCGCCCTGGGTGCTGCCGGTGATCGGCGCCGGAGTGGTCGCGTTTCTGGTCATGCTGGTGCTCTGCGCGGGCTTCTTCCTCGCCAGCAGCAGACAGTCGGCGCCGCAGCAGGTGGCGCCGGAGGCGACGGTCGCGCCGGCGGCCCCGACGCCGAGCTTCGCCGACCCCACCAACTAGGTCAGTCGATCTGCGGGAGCGGCGGGCCGAGCACGTCGTCCGCGTCCACGATGGTGTACGCGTACCCCTGCTCGGCCAGGAAGCGCTGCCGATGCGCGGCATACTCGGTGTCGATCGTGTCCCGCGACACGACCGTGTAGAAGTGCGCCTGCCGGCCGTCCGCCTTGGGCCGCAGCACCCGGCCGAGGCGCTGCGCCTCCTCCTGCCGGGAGCCGAAGGTGCCGGACACCTGGATCGCCACCGCCGCCTCGGGCAGGTCGATCGAGAAGTTGCCCACCTTGGAGATCACCAGCGTCTTCACCGAGCCGTCGCGGAAGGCGTCGAACAGCCGCTCGCGCTCCTTGTTCGTGGTCGCGCCCTGCACGATGGGCGCGTCCAGGAACTCGCTCAACTCGTGCAGCTGGTCGATGTAGCCGCCGATGACCAGCACCTGCTCGCCGGGGTGCCGGTCGAGCAGGGCGCGGACCACCGGCAGCTTGGTGCGCGCGGTGGCGGCGACCCGGTAGCGCTCCTCGGCGTCGGTCACCGCGTACGCCATCCGCTCGGCCTCGGTCAGCGTGACCCGGACCTCGACGCACTCGGCCGGCGCTATCCAGCCCTGGGCCTCGATGTCCTTCCACGGCGCGTCGTAGCGTTTCGGCCCGATCAGCGAGAAGACGTCGCCCTCGCGGCCGTCCTCGCGCACCAGCGTGGCGGTCAGCCCGAGCCGGCGGCGGGCCTGCAGATCGGCGGTGAACCGGAAGATCGGCGCGGGCAGCAGGTGCACCTCGTCGTAGATGACCAGGCCCCAGTCGCGGGCGTTGAACAGGTCGAGGTGGGCGAACGCGCCGCCGCGGCGGGCGGTCAGCACCTGATAGGTCGCGATGGTGACCGGGCGGATCTCCTTGCGCTCGCCGGAGTACTCGCCGATCTCCTCCTCGGTCAGCGAGGTGCGCGCGATCAGCTCACGTTTCCACTGCCGGCCGGCCACGGTGTTGGTGACCAGGATCAGCGTGGTGGCCTTGGCGGTGGCCATCGCGGCCGCGCCGACCAGCGTCTTGCCCGCGCCGCAGGGAAGCACCACCACGCCGGAGCCGCCGGCCCAGAAGCCGTCGACCGCCTCCTGCTGGTAGGAGCGGAGATGCCAGCCGTCCTCAGCCAGGGAGATGTCGTGCGCCTCGCCGTCCACGTAGCCTGCGAGGTCTTCGGCCGGCCAGCCGAGCTTGAGCAGGGCCTGCTTGAGCCGCCCGCGCTCGGAGGGGTGCACCACGATGGTCTCGTCGTCGAGCCGGGCGCCGAGCATGCCGGCCAGCTTCTTCGACTTCGCCACCTCGATCAGCACGATCTTGTCGAGGCCGCGCAGGACCAGCCCGTGCACCGGGTCGTTGACCAGCTGCAGCCGGCCGTAGCGGTCCATCGTCTCGGCCACGTCGACCAGCAGCGCGTTCGGCACCGGGTAGCGGGAGAAGCGGATCAGCGAGTCGACCACGCTTTCCGCGTCGTGGCCGGCCGCCCGCGCGTTCCACAGGCCGAGCGGGGTCAGCCGGTAGGTGTGCACGTGCTCGGGCGAGCGCTCCAGCTCGGCGAAGGGCGCGATCGCCATCCGGCACGCCTGCGCATCCGGATGGTCGACCTCAAGCAGGAGAGTCTTGTCCGACTGCACGATCAGTGGTCCGTCGCTCACCCGAAGTCTCCCTCGCCCAGCAAAAGCCGACCCTCCAGTGTGCCACTCACTCGTCCTCAGGCACCGCCGCGGTGATCCGGTGCAGGGCGAAGGTGTGCAACGTCTCGGTGCGTTCGTCCTCGGCGCGCAGGTAGCCGGCGCTCAGCGAGACCGCCCGGACCAGCCGGGAGAGCGTCGCGCCGTGCGAGTCGACGTAGCCGACCCAGACCCGGGCCTTCTCGCGTACCGCCTGCTGCAGCACCGCCATTGCCTCGCCATGCCGCTGAACGGAGGCGCCCGGCCCGTTCGCGGCCCGCACGGTGACCGGGGCGCGCCGTGCGGCGCGGGTGGCGATGTCGCCCCGGCGGATCTGCTCGACCACCCCGGCCAGCCGTGGTCCGGCCAGGACCGGGGGCCCGGCCTGGTCGTGCAGTCGCGCCGCCAGGGAGGTACGGGTCGGAGCACGCCGAACCTTGGGGCGGGACAGCACGGCCGCGCCGCCCGCATCCTCGGCCACCGGGGCGAAACCGGCATCGCGCAGCTGGGCCAGCAGCCGGGCCGTCTGCGCCGGGCTGACCAGCACGGTCGGCGCGATCTGGCGCAGCGCCAGCGGGGCCAGCCGCTTGTCGGCCAGCACCTCGGCGATCAGCGTCTCGTCATCGCTGCGCAGGTAGGAGCCGGCCGAGCCGGTACGCAGGCCGCCGTGCCGCCGGGCCGCGTCGTCGATCATGTAGGCGAGCGTCTGCGGCACCGGCGTGCGCGAGCGCCGCTTGAACAGCGCGTGCAGGTCGGCCGCGGTATACCCGACATCCAGCGCCCGGCGAACGCTGGCCGCGGTCACCCGGAACACGCTCGCCCCGCCGGCCGACTCGGGCTCGGCCACCACGTCCAGCTCGGCGGCGAGCTCGGGCTCGGGCGGCCCGGGCACCACCACCGACAGGTCGGCCTGCACCAGGACGTGATCGACCGGGGCCGGCAGCAGCGCGTCCAGGGTGCGGACGGAGTCGCCGCTCTGCTGGGTCGCCGAGGCGCGTACCCCGAGCGGGTCGGCCTCGTCGCTCTCGTCCGGATCCTCCAAAACCAGCCTTGCGTACGAGGTGAGCGCGCCGATCGCGGTGACGCCGAGGTGGGCGGCGCCGGCCAGGGCGTCCCGGTGCGCCGCCTCCCGGCCCCGGGCGCGCCGCGGCGTCTGCCAGGCCAGCAGCTCGAGCACCTCGTCGGCGCCCGGCGCGGCGCCCGGAGCCAGATCGGCGAGCACGAGCAGCGCCTCCCGCCGGGCCTGCGGCGCGGCGGCCCGCTCCGCCTCGGGGGCGAGCGCGTTGATCGGGCGGTCGCGTTCGTCCCGGCTGCCGACCAGGCCCGGCTGGCGGGTCATCGACAGCCAGGCGCGGGCCAGCGTGTGCCAGCGCTGGGCGATGCTGAGCGCCCGCCACAGGTCGTACGCGCCGGTGGGCAGGAAGATCTCGTCGGCCGGGGCGCCGGCCCGGCTCACCGTCACCGACCGGGAGGAGCCGTGCGCGTCCGCCTCGCCGAACAGCCCGGCCGCGTAGATGACCTCCAGCAGCAGGGCGGCGGGCGCCTCGTCGAGGCCGGCCGCCCGGGCCAGCCGGCGCAGGTCGCGGACGCCCAGGCCGCCGGCCCGCAGCACCGGGGCCGGCTCGGCGGCGAGCGCCTCGAGCAGTGCCTCGGCGCTGCGCACCGCCTCCATCACCTGGCCCGCGCCGGCCGAGTCGACCGATTTCGGGTCACGCCGGCCGCCCTCGGGCAGCGGTGGGAACGGCCGCAGCGGGCCCAGCGGCCCGGTCTCCCGCCGCAGCAGCATGCCCACCTCGCGGGGCAGCTCGACCAGCTCGCCATCCGGCCGGGGCGCCCGGCCGGCCTCGCCGACCGGCACCAGCACGTGCTGCTCGACCAGCCAGCGCACCGGCTCGGCCATGGTGTCCCGGCCCAGCGCCCCGATCGGCGGCCCGGCGGCGAGCCGGTCGAGCACGGCCCGGGCGGCCGGCGGCGCGGACAGCACCGTGCGGCGCAGCCGGGCCCGGTCGGCGACCAGGACGGCGGTCTGCGGGTCGAGATAGTCGGCCGGGCGGCCCAGCCCCGCCGGGTACGGCGAGGTCACCTCGTCGACCGCGCCGGCCACCTGCAGCGCCTCCTCGGTGCCGTGCAGCAGGAAGCGCACCCGGAGCCGGTCGATCGCGACCCGTACGTCGTCGGCGGCCACCCCGCCGGCCAGCTTCAGAATGGCATCCACCGAGGTCAGCGCCGTCTCCGCGGAGCGGCTGAGCCGGGCCGCGTCGAGAATGCGCAGGGTGAACTCGTCCAGCCCGTCCAGGCAGCGCGCGACCGAGCCGCGGGACTGGGCCCGCACGGCCAGCGCGGAGATGTCGGCGGGCAGGGGCACGACGAGGTCGGGGCGCAGTTGGACGAGCGCGCCCAGCGCCTCGTCCGTGAGCGCGCGCAGCTGATCGGCGAATGTGGTGGCCATCGTTCTCAAAATTAGCCGCCGTGGGACGATATTGAGGTGTCCGGGGATCTCCGGACCACTCAGCCGTACGGGTAGTGACACTGAAGGGGACATTCGTGGCCGCAGAGAACAAGAAGCCGGGAAGCGCCGCGGTTCAGGTGGCGAAGCCGGGTCCGGATCACGGCCCGCACGCCGTGTCGGAGCTCTTGTCCGACCGGGTCGGCGCGCCGTCGCCGTTCGGTGACGACCAGGTTTTCCCGCTGCCCGTCGAGCGCCTCACCTACATCTCGGCCGACAAGTTCTAGGGCCCTCGGGTTCCGCCGCCCCTTCACGAGATTCCAGTTGGGTACTTGCCCGCGGCTTCAGTAGCCTTGCGGTGAGCGGTTGTTTCCATTGAGTGAAGTTGAGGTCTTGCGGTGCCCACGGGTCGAGTGAAGTGGTACGACGCGACGAAGGGATTCGGGTTCGTCACCAGCGATGAGGGCGGCGACGTGTTCCTGCCCAAGGGCGCCTTGCCGGCCGGCGTCGCCGAACTGAAATCCGGTCAGCGGATCGAGTTCGGCGTCGTGGACAGTCGCAAGGGGTCTCAGGCCATGGGCGTCAAGCTGATCGATGCGCCGCCGTCCCTCGCGGAGCTGCGCCGGCGTCCGGCCGACCAGCTGCACAGCATGATCGAGGACATGATCAAGGTGCTCGAGCAGCAGGTGCAGCCGGGCCTGTCCCGGGGTCGTTACCCGGACAAGAAGACGGCGCAGACGATTGCCCAGGTCGTCCACGCCGTCGCGCGCGAGTTCGAAATCTAGATAAAGGGCTTTACCTGAGGCGTCAGACCCGCCGCCGCCGCACGCTGCAACAGGGCGTCGGCGGCGGCGAGTCCGTCTCGGCCCAGATCCAGGGTGAATTCGTTCACATAGAGATCGATGTGCTGCTGGATCACCTCGGGCTCCATCTCCTGCGCGTTGGCGAGGATGAAGTCGCGGCTGGCGTCCGGGTTCGCCCAGGCCATGCTCACCGAATTGCGGATCCACTCGGTGGCCTCGGCCGGGTCGACCGAGCCCTTCTTGGCCAGGATCGCGCCGAGTGGGATCGGCAGCTTGGTCTCCGCCTCCCACCACTCGCCGAGGTCGGCCAGCGAGACCAGGCCGTGCCGCTGGTAGGTGAAGCGCGCCTCGTGGATCACCAGGCCGACATCGAAGCGGCCGGCGGCGACGCCCGGCATGATCTCGTGGAACGGGACGACCTCGATCTTGGCCGGCTGGTCGGCGGCCCAGAGGCGGAACAGCAGGTACGCCGTGGTGCGGTCACCGGGGACCGCCACCGTCGCGCCGGTCAGCTCCTGCCCGGCGTCGCGTGCCAGCACCAGCGGCCCGCAGCCGCGGCCGAGCGCGCCGCCGGTGGGCAGCAGGTCGTAGTCGTCGAGCAGCCAGGGCAGCGCCGCGTAGCTCACCTTGACCAGGTCGAACTCGCCGCGCTCGGCCGCCGCGTTGGTGACGTCGACATCCGCGAAGGTCAGGTCGACCTCCGGCGCGCCGGGGATGAGACCGTGCACGAGGGCGTGAAAGACGAAGGTGTCGTTGGGGCACGGCGACGCCGCGAGGGAAAGGGCCACGGGGTTCAAGGTAGACCTGTCACTGCGGGCCCGAGGGTCACGACGGCTGTCTACCATCCCACACGGTGAACTTATCCACAGGCTGTCCACAGGGCGGCGGAGGCTGTGGACAACGCGGCGAAGGCGTCCTTGAGCCGCCAGGCCGCCCGGTCCCGCGGACCGATCGGGTTGGAGATCGCGCGCAGCTCGGCGAAGGGCAGCCCGGCGGCCGCGGTGGCGACCCCGAAGCCCTCCATCGCCTCGGCGACCGCCCGCGGGAAGCGGGCGGCCAAGGCGTCGGCGGTGGCGGCCGTGCCGGTGACCGTGGCGAGGGTCAGCACGTCGCCGGTGATCGCGTCGGGCAGGGCGGCGGCGAGGGCCTTGAGCAGCACGGGGTCGGCGGTGACCCGGCTGGTCCCGAAGCCCAGCTCCTCGATCGGCAGGAAGCCGCCGGGTGACTCGGCGCCGAGGTCGGCGGCGATGCTGCGGGCGCCGAGCACGGTTGCCCCCACCGGCGCCCGGCCGACGAAGCCCCCGGCGATCCCGGCGCTGATCACCGCCCGATAGCGCCCGGTGGCCAGCAGCCTCGCGGTTCCGGCCGCGGCGGCCGCGGGACCGACACCCACCGGCTCGACGACCACCTGATCGGGGTCGGCCCCGGCGCGGACTGCCTCCGCCTCGGCGGCCACCGCGGTGACCACCAGCAGGGGATACGCCATCAGCGGTCGTCGCCGTCGAAGTCGAACACGTCGCCGCCGCCGTCCGGGCGATCGGCCGAGGTGGGCCGGTAGACGTGATAACCGGGTGGGGCCAGGGCGGCGTCGGGTTGCGCGGGCTCCGGCTCCGCTGCGGGCCGCGGCGGGGGAGTGGCGGATCGCGGCGCGGGCGGCGGTTGGGGCGCCTCCTTGCGCTTGCCGAAACCCCAGCGGCGCGCCTTCTTATCCCCCATTCCAGAAATGTCGGGAATGGGGGCAGGGTCAATTCGGGTGCGGTCGGCGGAGGCGGCGCGCGTGGGGTCGGTGGGCCGGGGCGTGGTGCGGTCGGCCGGCCGGGCTTCGGCGGGCCGGGCGGTCGGGCGGTCGGGCGGCTGGGCTTCGGCGGGGCGGGCCGTGGTGCGGTCGGCGGGGCGGGCCGCGGTGCGGGTGCCGCCGGAGACGGGCGGGTTGGGGCGGTTTCGGACCGGCACGGTCGGCGCGTCGGGCCAGGGGTCCGTCGGCTCGGCGGGCTTCGGGGCGGCGGCCGGCTCGGCGGCGTCGGCCTCGGTCGGGTGGTCGGCCCGGCCGCTGAGATGCTCACTACGCAGGCGGGCGGCCACCCAGGTGGCGCGGCCGGCCATGGCCACC
Source organism: Actinoplanes subtropicus (assembly GCF_000721705.1). Lineage (GTDB taxonomy): Bacteria > Actinomycetota > Actinomycetes > Mycobacteriales > Micromonosporaceae > Actinoplanes > Actinoplanes subtropicus. Next base: position 117,170 of record NZ_JOJL01000028.1, on the reverse strand, counting down.
GCCAGCGCGGCGGCCACGGCGACGCCCAGGCGGCCCGGGATCGGGATGATGCCGAGCGCGCCGCCGGCCACCCAGGCGACCATCAGGACTGTCTCGGAGTGGGCGAAGGCGCTGGCCCGCAGGCGTTCCGGCACGCGCTCCTGGATGCTCGCGTCGATGGCCAGCTTGGAGATGCCGCTGAAGATGGCGGTGACCAGGGCGAGCAGGGCCAGCATGGTGAGGCTGTAGAAGATCGCGGAGAGCACCGCGACGCCGGCCGTGATGATCAGTCCGGTCGACTGGAGGACGAGCGGGCGGCGGATGCGCAGCCGGGTGCCGACGGCGGTGGAGAGGAACGTGCCGACCGCGAGCGCGCCGCCGATCACGCCGACTGCGCCCTTCTGGCCGACGTCCCGGCCGAGCAGCGTGGTGTCGAGCTGGTGGGCGGCCGTGACGAAGGCCAGGAACAGCAGCAGGAAGCCGTAGAGCAGGCGGAGGCAGGCGCTCCCGATCAGGGTGGCGACCACCAGCTTGCCGGAGAGCGGCCGGTCGCCGTCGCGGCCCAGGCCCATTGCCGTCCGCCACGGCCGGGGCACCGCCTCGGGCGGGTCGGAGTCGGCGCGGGGCGGCAGGCGCAGCGAGATGACCATGCCGACCACGAAGATGATCGTCGCCACCCGCAGCGGCCACTGCGGACCGATCTTGAAGGCGAGCAGGCCGAGCGGGGCGACGATGGCGCCGGCGAAGGTGCCGTAGACGCTGGCCCGGGCGCCGACCTGGGAGAGGCCGACCCCCTCCGGCAGCAGGCGCGGCACGGCGGCGGAGCGGGCCACTCCGTACGCCCGGGAAAGCGCCAGCACCCCGAAGGCCGCCGGATAAAGTCCCCAGCCGAAGAGGTGATCGGAGATCACGTAGGCCAGGAAGGCCCGGCCCAGCATGGTGACCGCGAGCGCGTAGCGCCGGCCGTGCCGGAAGTGGTCGAGCAGCGGGCCGACGACCGGCGCCAGCAGCGCGAACGGGACCATCGTGATGAGCAGGTAGAGCGCGACCTTGCTGCGCGCCTCGCCGAGCGGGACGTTGAAGAAGATCGTGCCGGCCAGGCCGATGGCGATGAGCGTGTCGCCGGCGCAGGAGATCGCGTGCAGGTCGAAGAGGCGGATCATGCCGATCTCGTTGGCGGCGCCCCGGGCCCGCGCGCTGCCGACCCGCCGGGTCGCCCAGACTCCGCCGCGCACCGAGCCGCGCACCATCAGGCGGGCGGCCTTGATCCCGGTGCCGACGGTGCGTCCAATTGTGGGAAGCAGCGGCATGGAAACCATCCTGACTGATGCCCGCGACTATCGTCTCGTAGGGCCTGTGCCGAAGTGGGAGCCGGGCTGCGGCGTGGCCCAGACGACGCCTGGGCCTCGCCTCGCTCCGGCTCCCACTTCGGCACAGGCCCTGGAGCCGTCCAATTCGGGGGAGTCGCTGCGGCTCACCTGTCCCGGTAGGGGACAATGGATACGTGACGACCAGGACCACCGCGCGCGCCCCCCGCCTCGACCAGGTTTGTGCCGATGCCGTCGGGGTGGCTCGTGGTGCGATCACCGAGGTTGACCCGGCCGACATCGGGGAGCACCTCGAGGCGGTGGCCGAGGGCGACCGGGTCGTGACCCACTTCTTCGAGAGTCACCTCGCGGGCTATCGGGGCTGGCGGTGGGCGGTCACGGTGACCCGGGTCCCGCGCAGCCGGCACGTCACGGTCTGCGAGACGGTGCTGCTGCCCGGCCCCGACGCGCTGCTCGCCCCGAGCTGGGTCCCGTGGAATGAGCGGCTCCAGCCCGGCGACCTCGGCGTGGGCGATCTCATGCCGACCGCGCCCGACGACGACCGCCTGACCCAGGGGTACGTGCTGAGCGACGACTCCGCCGTGGAGGAGGTCAGCTGGGAGCTCGGCCTCGGCCGGTCCCGGGTGATGTCCCGCGAGGGCCGCATCGACACCGCCCAGCGCTGGTATGACGGCGACTCCGGCCCCGAGGCGGCGATCTCCACGGCCGCCCCGCGCAACGCCCGCTGCGGCACGTGCGGCTTCTACCTCCCGCTGGCCGGCTCGCTGCGCGCGATGTTCGGCGTCTGCGGAAACCTGTACGCCCCCGACGACGGCAAGGCGGTCAGCGCCGACCACGGCTGCGGTGCGCATTCCGAGGCCCTGCTGGGCGCCGCCGAGCAGCCGGTCGACGAGCTGCCGACGGTGTATGACGACAGTGAGGTCGAGTCGGTCGCGGTGAGCCGCGGCCACGGCTCGGTCGAGGACGAGGAGCCGGCCGAGGACTACGGCCACAGCTAGTCCTCGGTGCCGGACTAGTTTTCTCTGAAGGCCGCGTGGGTGATCGACCGCCGCCGGCGGCGGTTCCGGTCGTGCACGATCATCGTGATCAGGCCCGGTATGCCGACCAGGAAGCCGGCGACGCAGGTCTGCAGCCAACTTTCCGGCCCGTTCGCCAGCCAGACGATCGCGCCGGCGACCGCGAACGCGGCCAGGCCGGCGATCGCGAACGGGACCATCGGCGGGTCGAGCGGTTCGACCCGGGGCTTCGGCTGAGTCACACCCGACAGCCTACGTCCCTGACGATCGTCGGTAGGCCCGAAGGGCCTCGGGTTCTCCGCGCCGTCCGGAGGACCAGGCGCCGGCCGGCGGCACAGCAGGCTTTGCGCAGCTCATCGCATCTGAAAGCATGCGCGCAATACAGTTTCTTCGATCTTCCGGAGGGCCGGCATGCCGACGACCGCCACCAATGCGGGCGTACGCAGCGCTTTCGACCGATATTTCGAGATATCTGCGCGCGGATCGCACCTCGCGCGCGAGGTCCGCGGCGGTTTCGCCACCTTCTTCACGATGGCCTACATCGTCGTGCTGAACCCGCTGATTCTCGGCTCGGCGGTGGACGGCGACAACAAGAAGCTGCCGATTGCCGCGCTCGCCGCCGGCACCGCCCTGGTGGCCGGGGTGCTGACCATTCTGATGGGCGTGCTGGCCCGGTTCCCGCTCGCGCTGGCCGCCGGGCTCGGCCTGAACGCGCTGGTCGCGTACGAGATCGCGCCCGACATGACGTGGGCCGACGCGATGGGCCTCGTGGTGATCGAGGGCATCCTGATGGGCATCCTGGTGCTGACCGGGCTGCGCACGTTGGTCTTCCGGGCGGTGCCGACCCAGCTCAAGACCGCGATCGGGGTCGGCATCGGTCTCTTCCTGATGATCATTGGGCTGGTCGACGCCGGGTTCGTGCACCGCGTGCCGGACGCCGCGGGCACCACCGTGCCGGTCGAACTGGGCCTCGGCGGCACGCTGCTGACCTGGCCGTCGATGGTCTTCGTGATCGGCCTGCTGTTCTCGTTGGTGCTGTTCGCCCGCAAGGTGAAGGGCGCGATCCTGATCGGCATCCTGGGCACCACCGTGCTGGCGATCATCGTGGAGGCGATCGCCAAGGTCGGCTCCTCGGCCACCAACCCGCACGGCTGGTCGCTGAACGTGCCCAAGCTGCCGGAGAAGGTGGTGAGCACGCCGGACCTGTCGCTGATCGGGCACTTCGACCTGTTCAACTCCTGGTCGCGGGCCGGCTGGCTGGTCTGCGCGATGTTCGTCTTCACCCTGGTGATCACCGACTTCTTCGACACCATGGGCACGATGGTCGCGATCGGCCAGGAGGGCGACCTGCTCGACGAGAACGGGATGCCGCCGCGGACCCGGGAGATCCTGCTGGTCGACTCGATCGCCGCGGCGGCCGGCGGCGCGGCCAGTGTGTCCAGCAACACGTCGTTCATCGAGAGTGCGGCCGGGGTCGGCGAGGGCGCCCGGACCGGCGTGGCCAACCTGGTCACCGGCGGGCTGTTCCTGCTGGCCATGTTCCTGTCGCCGTTGGTGCAGGTGGTGCCGTTCGAGGCCGCCTCGACCGCGCTGGTGGTGGTCGGCTTCCTGATGATGACCGCGGTCCGGAACATCGACTGGAGCGACTACTCCATCGCGGTGCCGGCGTTCCTGGCGATCACGATCATGCCGTTCACCTATTCGATCTCCAACGGCATCGGCGCCGGGATCATCACGTACGTCGTCCTGAAGCTCGCCACCGGCCGGGCGCGCGAGATTCACCCCATCCTGTACGGCGTGGCCGCGCTCTTCGTCCTGTACTTCTGCCGTGGTCCCCTGGAGACCTGGATGCACTAGGGCGTATCTAGACTGCCGTCTACCGGGCCGGCCGACGCGGGCCCGGTGACGGCGGTCATACGCGTAATCGATGGTCGTTAGCCAAGCTCATTAGCTAGGCTAAGAATCGTGATGGAGTTGCCGGTGGCTACGGAGCGAGGGGCAGCGGACGAGCTGGCCAGGACGCTGCGCGAGGCCATCCAGCGGCTCAACCGGCGGGTCCGGCAGACCCGCCCAGTCGGCGATCTCACCCCCGGCCAGCTCTCCGCCCTGACCAGCTTGCAGCTGGCCGGCGCGCTGACCCCGCGCGAGCTCGCCGATGTCGAACGGGTCCAGCCCCCGACGATGACCAAGATCGTCGGAAAGCTGGAGGAGCGCGGTCTCGTGATCCGCACCCCGCACCCCACCGATGGTCGGCAGGTCATCCTGGCGCCCACCGAGCCGGGGCGGGCGGTTTACGCCCAGTTCGAGCAGCTGCGCAACGAGTGGCTGGCCGATCAGCTGGCCGCGCTGGAGCCCGAGGATCGGGCCGTGCTCGTCCGGGCTGCAGAGATCTTGCAGCAGGTCGCCCGCGCCTGACCGCCTCCGGGTCGCCGCGCTTCATCACATGTCGATGACGCGTACGGCGGATAAGGGAGGCGCAGCCTAGTGCGGGCAGTGCTGAATACCACGTTCCGGTCCCTCCGGGTTCGTAACTACCGCATCTTCGCCACCGGGCAGCTCGTGAAGCTGGTCGGGGTGTGGATGATGTTCACGGCCCAGGACTGGCTGGTGCTCGACCTGTCCGGGAACTCGCCCGGGGCGCTCGGCTCGGTGGCCGCCCTGCAGTTCACGCCGGTCCTGCTGCTCACCCTCTATGGCGGCCGGCTCGCCGACCGCTATGACAAGCGCCACCTGCTGGTCGTCGCCAACGCGGCCTTCGCGATCACCGCGGTCGTCTTCGCCATCCTGGTGGCCTCCGGCGTCGTACGCCTCTGGCATGTGTTCCTCTTCGCCGGCCTGCTCGGCATCGCCAACGCCATCGAGACCCCGGTCCGCCAGGCGTTCGTCTCCGAGCTGGTGGAGATCCGGCTGCTGCCCAACGCGCTCGCGCTCTCGGCGGCGACTTTCAACATGGCCCGGATCAGCGGGCCGGCGCTGGCCGGGATAGCGCTCGCGGTCTTCAACACCGGGCCGGTCTTCCTGATCGCGACCGTGCTGGCGATCGCGCCGGTCTTCACCTACCTGACGATGCGGCCCGGCGAGCTGTACCGCAAGGACGCGGTGGCCCAGAAGGACGCCCGGGTGCTGGACGGCCTGCACTACGTACGCAAGCGGTCCGACCTGCTGCTGCCGATCAGCCTGATGGCGGTGGTCGGCATGATCGGCTTCAACTTCCCGGTCACCCTCGCCGCCCTCGCGAAGATCGACTTCCACGCCGGGCCGTCCTCGTTCGGGCTGCTCACCACCATGCTCGCGGTCGGCTCGCTCTGCGGCGCGCTCGCCGGCAGCGCGCGGCGGGCCCGGCCCGGGATCTACCTGGTGCTCGGGGCGGCGCTGGCGTTCGGGCTGCTGGAGTTCGCGGTCGGGTTCGCGCCCAGCTTCCTGGTGGCGATGGCGATCCTGCTGCCGACCGGGTTCTTCTCGGTGTTCCTGGCCCAGGCCGCGAACCACCGGGTGCAGATGGGCGTCGACGGCGAGTACCGCGGCCGGGTGATGGCGCTGTACGTGCTGGTCTTCCTGGGGACGACGCCGATCGGGGCGTCGGCGGTCGGCTGGTGGGGCGACCACTTCGGGGTGCCGTCCAGCATCTGGGGCGCCGGGCTGGTCTGTTTCCTGGCCGCGGTGGCGGCGCTGGTGTGGCAGCTGCGGGTGAGCGGGGATCGGATCGTGCTGCGGGTACGGCCACGGCCGAGCGTGCAAATCGTGCACCGGGTCCGCGACCGCGAGCAGGCGCCGGCGGAGGTCCGGGCGGACGGGCCGGCGGTCGCGGTGCTCGACACGCCGCCGGTGGTCTCGGAGGCCGGGGACGACGCGCCGGTCCCGGAAGACACGGAGATCGCCGAGGCGGACGACGAGCCGGCGCTCAGCTGGCGGCGCTGACCGGGCGCTGCGCCGCCGCTATCTCCAGGGCGGCGCGGCGCGGGTCGTCGGCCCAGCGGCTGGCGAAGGCGTCGATCAGTCGCCAGCCGGCCTGGTGCAGGGCGCGCTGCCGTTCCAGGTGGGCCTCGGCGCCGTCGGGGTGCGGTCCGCAGAGGACGCCGATGGGTTGGTCGTCCGAGTCCACACAGAGGTCGACGACCCACGGCCCGACCCGGTAACCGACCCGGACGACCACCTCGAGCCGCTCGAGCTCGGCGGCCAGCTCACCGACCCACCCTCCGGATAAATCAGAAATGTCCGGCTGGTGACCCGGTGCCGTGGAGGCGTAGGTGAGGTAGTCGCCGAGCAGGCCGTCGGCGGTCTCCAGGGCGGTGACCACGATCAGGCGGCGTCGGGCTCGGGTGATCATCACGTTGAACAGGTGCGGGTCCGTGACGAAGCGCCGCCGGCCGGCCGGGTCGCCGGGCAGCAGACCCAGCGACACCACGACCACCTCGGCCTCGCTGCCCTGGAAGGCGTGGACCGTGCCGACCCGTAGCCCCAGCTCCTCGATCCGCTCGACCGGGTAGGCGGCCACCAGTGCCTTCTCCAGGGCCTCGGCCTGGGCTCGGAACGGCGAGATCACGCCGATCCCGCGGCGGCCCTCGGCGACCAGGTCGCCGACCACCTTCAGCACCGTGTCGACCTCGCCGGACAGGGTCGCCGAGGGCACCTGCACCACGTCGATCGCGTCGGTCGCCTCGGCCGCCGGGGTACGGGTCATCACCGCTATCCGGTCCGCGTAGAAGCGCCGCGCCGAGAACCCGATCAGGTGCGGCGCGCCGCGGTGATGCTCGGTCAGCCAGGTGGCCGGCGCGGCGCCCGCGGCCAGGTCGTACGTGCTGACCCGGCGCACGTCGAGCCGCTCGTCCGCGCCGTGCCGGTCGAGCACCCCGGCCACGTCCAGATCGCTCACGAACGACACGAACCGCAGCTGCCGCGGGTCCCCGACGATCAGCGCGCGGCGGGCCCGGGCCAGCACCGGCGCCGCCCGCACCTGGTCGACGTGCGACGCCTCGTCGATCACCACCAGGTCGAACATGCCGGGCGCGGCGGGCAGCAGGTCCTCCACGTCCGCCACCGTGCCGATCCACAGCGGCAGCGCGCGCACCACCGGCGGCGCGTCCAGCTGGGCGAGCAGTTCGCGGCGGCGGTTCCGGCCCGCACGCAGGGCCGCGGCCAGCGATGCGGCGCCGCGGCGAGCCTCGCGGTCCCAGCGCTGCTCGCTGCGGGCGCCATTGCGCATGGCCGTGCCGACCGCGGTGGCCAGTTTCTCCTCGGCCGCGTGCAGGGCGAGCCAGCGCGACGAGAGGTCGGTGCCGCCGGTCGCGGCCAGGTGCGCGGCGTCGCGGCGGGCGGTGGCCGCGGCGATCGCTTCGCTCACCCGTTCCGGCGGTACGCCCCGGCGGGTCCCCAGCCGGCGCCGGGCCCACCAGCCGGCGAGGCCCTTCCGCCGCAACCGGGCGGGGTCGAAGTCGTCGGCGAACGCGCCCGGCACGTCCACGGCCAGGGCCGGCAACCGCGGCTCCCACGCCGGCAGGCCCTCGGCCGAGAGCTCCCGGCCGAGGGCCGCCGCGATTTCGGCGCGCTCTCGGCGTACGCAAGCGTGGTTTTCTTGAACGGCCATGAGATCGGCACGCAGGTCTCGCTCGCTCGGTCCTTGCGCCGCGCCCGCGGTCAGCTCGGCCGCCAGGCCCTCCCGGCGCACCGCGTCGCCGAAGAGCACCGGCGTCGGTCCCGGATAGCGGGCCAGCAGCCCGGCCAGCACCTCGGCGGCGTGCGGGGACTGCGTCGCCACCAGCACCGACCCGCCCCGATGCACCACCTCGAGCGCCGCCGCCACGACCGTGTGGCTCTTGCCGTTGCCCGGCGGCCCGGAGACCACGGTGATCGGCGCCGTCCGGGCCCGGGCCACCACCTCGGCCTGCGCCCCGGTCAGCGGAAGCGGCGAGAGGACCGGCGAGTCGTCCGGCTGATCATCCCCGCCGGAAGCGCCGGCGCCGTAGATCGCGGCGAGCGCCGTCCCGCTCAGGTCGCGCCCGGCCCAGCTGCGCAGGCTGTCCTGGAGGCCGCCGCCGAAGACGTCCCGCACCACGAACAGCGCCGCCCGGGCGACCAGCACGATCCGGTCGGCCGGGATGTGCCTGCTCTCCTCGACCAGCGCGTCCACGGTCAGGCCGGTCGCCTCGGCCGCCGAGCGCAGCCACGCCTTGCTGCCGATCGCGTCGAGCCAGCCGGGCGCGGCCAGCCCGGGCGCCGACTCCAGGGCCGCGGCCAGGTCGCGATCGGTCACCAGGGGAGTGACCTCGAGGTCGCCGGCCGGGACGACGCGATAGCCGGTGAGGCCGCGTTCCAGGCGGACCGGCTGGCTGAGCAGCGGCACCCGGATCTTGCGAACCTTGCCGTCCGCCTCGGCCCGGCCGGCCAGGAAGCCCCAGCCGCGGCGCAGCAGCCGCTCCTCGCGGTGCAGGGCGTCCAGGGCAGCCAGGCGGTCGATCTCGGCACGGCGGCGAGCCCGCTCGGCGTCCTCGAGCCAGGCCAGCGGCTGACCGCCGCGGGTCACGTCGAGCACCCGGTCGCCGCCGGCCGGCGCCAGCTCGGCGAGAACGGCAAGGACGGTCGACGGCTGCATGAGGGCCCCGAGCGTACCTGGGGGACGCCCGTGTCCGGGATCCGCCAATGTCGTGGATTGGCAGGCCCGGTCGGCCGAATGGGTATAGCAGGCCGGGAATTGGCGACCTAGCGTCTTGTCCGTGGGCCTGGCGCACGTGGTGGTGCTTTCGGCGGTGTTGCTGACGCTGCTGTGCGTTTCGTGCGCCGTGGTGGCCGTGGTGAATGGTGACGAGATGGTCCTGGGTCGGTTCCGGCGTGATGGGCGGGCGCTTCGGCGGCTTGACCGGGCGCTGCGCTCGGATGGGCCGGTGCCGGTCGTCCTGGGTACGCCCTCGATCGAGCAGATCGCCTGTGACCTGCGCCGCCTGGGCCGGCAGCGCCGCGGCGGGCCGACCCAGCTGTCGGAGAAGTGGCGGGCTGCCGTGCTGAGCGCGTACGACGTGCGGCTCTGTCTTGCCTGCCAGTGCCTGGGGGTGAGCGAGCACCTCGAGCCGCTGGAGGGCATGGATCGGGATCTCGAGCGGCTGCGGGTGGAGAGCGAGCTGCAGGCGGCCGGGTTGGTTCTGCGCTAGCCGGCGGTCGGGCCCAGGGGCGCCTCGGCGGTGGCGGGGCCGGGTTCCTTGAGCTCGATGAAGATGGAGACCGTCTCGGTGTCGCCGATGTTCTCGCCGGAGTGCTCCTGGGCGCCGACCCAGCGCACCGCGCCGGCCGGGATCTCCACCTCGACGCTGCGGTCGCCGGAGAAGATGCGGCGGCGGAACGCGGACAGGGTGACCATGACCGAGTCGGGGTGGGTGTGCGGCTTGGTGCAATCACCCGGCTTGTCCCGATATTTCAGGACTCGTACTCGATCGTTCTCGAAGACTGTCGCGTAGAGGTCGGGGCTTACCTCGGTGGGATCCATGTGGTTGTGCCCTCCCTGCATCGTCAAGATGGGACTACGGTACCATTATGGTGATGGCAGTACCATATGAAGCCACCGGTCGGCGTGACCAGAAGGCGCGCACTCGGGAGGCGTTGGTTGCCGCGGTTCGGCGGTTGTTGGCCGACGGAGTGGATCCGACGGTTGAGCAAGCCGCTGCCGAGGCGCGTATTTCGCGTACGACGGCTTATCGGTATTTTCCGAGTCAGCGGGCGCTGCTGTTGGCGGCGCATCCGGAGATCTCGCAGCGGTCGTTGTTGCCGCCGGATGCGCCTGCCGATGATGCTTCGGCTCGGCTTGATCTGGTGTTGCGGGAGTTCGGCCGGGTCAATCTTGATTGGGAGCCGCAGTTGCGGGCCTCGTTGCGGCTCTCGCTGTCGCCGGGAGCGGATCAGCCTGTGCTGCGGCGGGGGCGGGCGATCGATTGGATCGTGGATGCGTTGGAGCCGTTGCGGTCGTCGCATCCTGAGGTTGATGTGCGGCGGTTGGCGATCGCTATTCGGGCCACTACCGGGATCGAGTCGTTGATCTGGCTGGTCGATATCGCCGGGTTGTCCCGTTCGGACGCCGTTGAGCTGATGCGGTCTTCGGGGCAGGCGTTGCTGGCTGCGGCTGTGGGAAGACCCTGCGGCGCTGCCCCAGACCCCGGCCGAGCGCTCGGAGATGCGGGGGCGTGATTGTTGCGGTGGGGGTTCGTGTCAGTGGTCGGCGAGCGGCCAGGACTGCAGCCGGTCGTAGTTGCCGTCTCGGCTTTCCACGAGTGCGAACTCGGTGACCGTCCACGGTGTGCTCTCATGGGCGGCCAGCGCCGTGCTTGTCGCACGGTCGCCGCGATACGAGACGGTCAGGTGGGGCTGGTAGGGGCGTGCATCCGATAAATACCCCGAGGCGGATAAAAGGGACTTGATCCCGCCCTGCAAGGCCGTCAGGGCTTCGAGATCGCCGGCTACGCCTGCCCAGGCGGCGGTGCCGAAGCGCCCGCCGCCGGTGAGCCGTAGGGAGAAACTGGCGCCGGGGCGGAGCTCGGAAAGGACCGCCGACACCTCGCCGGGCGGTGCCTCGCCGAGGAAGACCAGCGTGATGTGCCATTTGGAGGGCTTGGTCAAGGGCGCGCCGGGCGGCAACGCGGCGCGCAGCGACCGGATCACCGGCTCCGGTGGGAAGAGGGCTACGAAGAGGCGGGTCAGGATGACTCGCGGGCGGCGGGGCCTCCGCCGAACAGGACGTCATCCCAGCTGGGGAGGCGCTTGCGGGGCTTGGTCTCGTCGGTCTCGCCGGTGCCTGACTGGGCGCCGGACTGGCCGACGGTGCGCCGCGGGCGCAGCACCGCCAGCGAGGGCACGGCCGGGACCTCCTTGGGGAGGTCGGCGTCCTCGTCGAAGGCCGAGCCGGAGCCGCCGCCGAGCAGGGCCGCGGCGCCGCCCGCGACGGGGCGTCGGGGCTCTGGGCCGTCCAGGCCGCGGCCGCCGCCCAGCGGGCGGTCGAGCGAGGCCAGCAGGGCGTCGCGGCCGGAGCGGATCGGGTCGCGGGTCGGGCGAGGCGTCGTGGTCTCGGGGGTGGGTAGCGAGTGGCCGCCGCGGGCCGGCTCGGTCGTGCGGGCGGGCCCGGGCAGGCCGTGGCCGCCGCGCTGCTCGAGGAACGTGCGCTCGGGGACCGGTTCCTGGCCGAGGATCTGGGTGGGGCGCTCGGCGCACAGGTACTGCGCCATGTCGTCGTGCGGGGAGACGACCTGGCGTCCCTTGTCGAGATCCCAGATGGCCTGGGCGGTCGCCTTGCCGGAGGGCCAGGTCGCGATGATCCGCCAGGTGCCGTCCTCGCGGCGGAACGCGTCCCACGAGATCTTCTCGGTGTCGATGCCGTGCTGGGCCAGGCGGCTGTCGACCACCTCGGCCAGCGGGGCGCCCGAGTCGGAGGTCTTCAGGCGGGTGCGCCGCGCATGCTGGGCGAGCATGGCGCGCTCCTGCAGCACCGGGCCGGCATAGCGCAGCACGCGGTCGACCGGGACGCCGGCGATGCGGGCGACGTCTTCGGCGGACTCGCCGGAGCGGATGCGGGCCTGGATGTCGCGCGGGGACAGCGAGGCCATGGACTCCGGAGTGGACGCGGCGATGGGCGCGCCGGAGGGGGCCAGGTGCGGCTCGTGGGCCACCGCGCTGTTGACCCGGTCGTCGAGAGGGAGGGCCAGAAGCCGGCCGACCTCATCGGCGAGCACCAGGGCCTGACCGTCCTCGGAAAGGGCGACGAAGCGTACCGGCCGCATGCGTTGCCTCCATTCCGTGGGCCTGCCGTCTGCAACACGGTACGCGTCCGGGTAACCCAATGGGGGAGGCGCGCCGTTATTCACGAGGTCTCATGTTCGCTGACCTGGGGAGATGATCTTAAACTCGTCGACAGCAAAGACCATTCAACTTCATAAAACTCCCATATCGTACGAGGGGGGAGTGACCAAGAGCACGAACCGCGGCTCTCGATGCTCAGCGCGAGCTCACTGCATGGCCGGGGCCGCAGCGCGACCATCCGGGCTGAAGTGCGTGGTCACGCTCGTGCCTAGGACAGCCGCTCCACCACGTAGTCGATGCAGGCGGTCAGCGCGGTCACATCCGACGGGTCGACCGTCGGGTAGAGCGCGATGCGCAGCTGGTTGCGGCCGAGCTTGCGGTACGGCTCGGTGTCCACCACGTCGTTGGCCCGCAGCACCTTGGCGATCGCCGCCGCGTCGACGCCCTCGGCGAAGTCGATGGTGGCCACCGCGGCCGAGCGCAGCGCCGGGTCGGTGACGAACGGCGTCGCATACGGCGACTTGTCGGCCCAGCCGTAGATCGCCGCCGCGCTCTCCGCGCTGCGCTTGACCGCCCAGGAGAGGCCGCCCTGCGCATTCATCCAGTCCAGCTGCTCGGCCGCCAGGAACACGGTGGCCAGCGCCGGGGTGTTGTACGTCTGCTCGAGGCGGGACTGCTCGATCGCCGTGACCAGGTCGAGGAACTGCGGGATGTACCGCCCCGACGACTTGATCTCGTACGCGCGGGCGATCGCCGCCGGGGACATCAGCGCGAGCCAGATGCCGCCGTCCGAGCCGAGCGCCTTCTGCGGGGCGAGGTAGTACACGTCGGTCTCGCGCAGGTCGACGTCGAGGCTGCCGCCGCCCGAGGTCGCGTCGGTGAGCAGCAGCGCGCCCTTGTCGGCGCCGGCGACCCGGCGGACCGGCACGGCCACGCCGGTGGAGGTCTCGTTCTGCACCGACGCGTAGACGTCGACGCCGGCCTCGGCGGTGAGGAACGCCGCCTGGCCGCCGGGCGCCTTGTGCACGGTCGGGTCGGCCAGGAACGGCGCGTCCGCCGCGGCCTTGGCGAACTTGGCGCCGAACTCGCCGAACTCGGCGAACTGGGCCCGGTCGCGGATCAGGCCGAAGGTGGCGACCTCCCAGAACGCGCTGGTGCCGCCGTTGGCGAGGATCACCTCGTACCCCTCGGGCAGCGCGAAGAACTCGGCCAGGCCGCGGCGCAGGCGGGCGACCTGGTTCTTCACCGTCTTCTGCCGGTGCGAGGTGCCCAGGTACGTGCGTGACACCGCGGACAGCGCCTCGACGCCCTCGGGGCGCACCTTGCTGGGGCCGGAGCCGAAGCGGCCGTCTACCGGTTTGAGGTCCTCGGGGATCGCGATGCTCATCAACGGTTTGTCATTTTGTTTTCCGCCGCGGGTTGGCTCAGTCACGGTCACCCATTATGCGCGAGCGCCTCCCAGCCCTCGACCGCGTTCGGCTTGCGCGGCCCCGGCCCGATGTAGCGCAGGCTCGGGCGCAGGATGCGGCCCAGCCGCTTCTGCTCGAGCACGTGCGCGCTCCACCCGGCCACCCGGGCGCAGGTGAACATCGAGGTGAACATGTGCGCCGGCACCTCGGCGAAGTCGAGCACCACCGCCGACCAGAAATCCACGTTGGTGGCGATCGCCCTGTCCGGCTTGCGGGCCCGCAACTCGGCCAGCGCCGCCCGTTCGAGCGAGACGGCCACGTCGTAGCGGGACGCGCCCAGCTCGCGGGCGATGTTCTTGAGCACCCGGGCGCGCGGGTCCTCGGTCTGGTAGACGCGGTGACCGAAGCCCATCAGCCGCTCGTGCCGGTCGAGGACGCCCTTGACGTACCCCTCGGCGTCGCCGCTGCGCTCCACCGCCTCGATCATGTGCAGCACCCGGGAGGGCGCGCCGCCGTGCAGCGGGCCGGAGAGCGCGCCGATGCCGGCCGAGATGCACGCGGCCACGTCGGCGCCGACCGAGGCGGCTATCCGGCACGTGAAGGTCGACGCGTTCAGCCCGTGCTCGGCGGCCGAGATGAAATACGCGTCGACCGCCTTGACGTGCCGCGGGTCGGGCTCGCCGCGCCACCGGCGCATGAACCGCTCGACGATCGTCCCGGCCTTGTCGATGTCCTTCTGCGGGACGGCCGGCAGGCCGAGGCCGCGGGCGGCCTGGGCGACGAACGAGAGCGCGGTCACCGACACCCGGGCGAGGTCACGGCGGGCCTGCTCGTCGTCGATGTCGAGCAGTTGGCGCAGCCCCCAGTAGGGCGCGAGCATGGCCACGGCGGACTGGACGTCGACCCGGATGTCGCCGGAGTGGACCGGGACCGGGAACGGCTCGGCGGGCGGCAGGCCGGGGCCGAACTTCCCGTCGACCAGCAGCCCCCACACGTCGCCGAAGGAGACCTGGCCGATCAGGTCCTCGATGTCCACCCCGCGGTAGCGCAGGGATCCGCCGGCCTGGTCGGGCTCGGCGATCTCGGTCTCGAAGGCGACGACGCCCTCGAGGCCCGGCTTGAAATCGGACACGGCACTCAATTGAGACAGGTCTCCCTGTGAAAAAACGCTATGAGTTCTTCATATTGCCCGTCCGATGGTGGTGATGCGATGTGCTCTGGACGACACCCATCCTTTCCGAGCTGACGTAAGGCCCGCTCCGACTTACGGTCGTTGAACCGGAAAGTATTTCCTTAGGAGCGCTCGTGACCGTGGAACCCCCCTCGCCCGCGGTGATGCGGCGCGACTACACCGAGCGTGGTGAACTGCTGGAGAACGACCTCGCCGGGAGCTGGACCAGCCAGTTCGCGGCCTGGTTCGCGGACGCGGCGGCCTACGGGCTGCCCGAGCCGAACGCGATGATCGTGGCGACCGCAAGTGCGAAGGGGCGGCCCTCGGCGCGCACCGTCCTGCTCAAGGAGTACGACGAGCGGGGCTTCACCTTTTTCACCAATTACGAGTCGCGGAAGGGCTCGGAACTGGCGGCCAACCCGTACGCAAGCCTGGTTTTTCCGTGGTTTGCCATGCAGCGCCAGGTGATCGTGGCAGGGGCGGTGGAGCGGGTGTCGCGGGCCGAGACCGAGGAGTACTTCGCCTCCCGCCCGCGCGGTTCGCAGCTGGGCGCGTGGGCGAGCCCGCAGTCGCGGGTGCTGGCCGACCGAGCCGCGGTGGAGGCGGGGCTGGCGGCGGCGGTTGAGCGCTTCGGGGACGGTCCGGTGCCGGCCCCGCCGCACTGGGGTGGCCTGCGGGTCCGGCCGGAGACGGTGGAGTTCTGGCAGGGACGCTCGAACCGGCTGCACGATCGGCTGCGCTTCCGGCGTACGGCAAACGAGTCCTGGATCTTGGAAAGGCTCGCCCCATGAGCCAGGACGTCGTCGAGGAGGCCGAGCGCACCTCCTGGATGATCGACACCCGCCCGCTGAGGATCCCTGCCTATCGACGCATGTGGATCGGCAACGGGGTGTCGTTCTTCGGCTTCCAGTTCACCTCGGTGGCGGTGCCGGTCCAGATGTACGCGGTCACCCACTCCTCGAGCTGGGTCGGCCTGCTCGGTGTCGCCGCCCTGGTCCCGCTGCTGATCTTCGGGCTGTGGGGCGGCGCGGCGGCGGACGTGATCGACCGGCGCAAGCTGCTGATCGCCAGCTCGGTCCTGGCCTGGCTGTCGACGGTCGGGCTGCTCGCCCAGGCGCTGGCCGGGGTGCGCAGCGGCTGGCTGCTGCTGGCGCTGACCGCGCTGCAGTCGGCCGGTTTCGCGGTGAGCTCGCCGACCCGGCAGGCGATCATCCCGCGGATCGTGCCGGGCGGTCTGGTCCCGGCGGCGAACACGCTCAGCTACACGACCACCACCGCCGGCGGAGTGCTGGGCCCGCTGGCCGCCGGCCTGATCTTCGGCGTGGCCACCACCAGCACCGGCGTGACCGTGGCCTACCTGGTCGACGCGGCTCTGTTCACGGTCTCCTTCTGGGCCACCTGGAAGCTGCCGCCGATCCCGCCTCTCGGTCACGCCGAGGGCGAGGAGAAGCCCTCGGCCGGCCTCCGCGGCATCGTCGACGGCCTGCGGTTCCTGGTCACCCAGCCGGTCCTGCTGCTCTCCTTCGCGGTGGACATCATCGCCATGGTGTTCGCCATGCCACGGGCGCTGTTCCCCGAGGTGGCGACCGACCGGTTCGGCGGCGGCGCGGCGATCGGCTGGCTGTACGCGGCGATCGCGATCGGCTCGGTGGTGGCCGGCCTCGGCTCGGGCTGGATCGGCCGGGTCAAGCGGCAGGGCGTGGCGCTGGTGCTGGCGGTGGTCGGCTGGGGCGTGGCGATCGGCTTCTCCGGCCTGGCCCACCAGCTGTGGCTGATGGTGCTGCTGCTCGCCGTGGGCGGCGCGGCCGACCTGGTGAGCGCCGTCTACCGGCAGTCGATGCTGCAGACCTTCGCGCCCGACCGGATGCGCGGCCGGCTGCAGGGCGTCTTCATCGTGGTGGTGGCCGGCGGGCCGCGGCTCGGTGACCTGCGGGCGGGCGCGAGCGCCGGCCTCACCGGCACGACCGTCGCCTGGTCCGGCGGCGGCTTCCTGGCGGCCGGGCTGGCCCTCGGGCTGGCCGCGGCCTTCCCGGCATTGATACGTTACCGGCCTCCGGGTAGCCCCCGAAAAGGTGACGAACCGATAGTGTTCGAGCCATGACAAGTGTCGTACCGGCGATATCCGGAACCCAGTGGTCGATCGAGGCGGGCAACGCCCGGGCGGTCGTGGTCGAGGTCGGTGGCGTGCTGCGCCATTACTCCGTCGGCGACGTGCCGGTGCTGGACGGCTTCGAGGCCGACGAGCTGTCGCCCGCGTCGGCCGGGCAGATCCTGGCGCCCTGGCCCAACCGGATCCGGGACGGCAAGTACACCTTCGAGGGGCAGTCGTACCAGCTGCCGCTGACCGAGCCGGCCCGGCACAACGCGATCCACGGCCTGGCCAACTGGGCCCGCTGGACGCCGGTCGAGCAGGCCGCCGACGCGATCACCCTGCAGTACGAGCTGCCCGCCCAGGTCGGCTACCCGTGGTGGCTGACCCTGCGGACGCGCTGGCAGATCTCGGCCGAGGGCCTGCGCTGCGAGCAGGAGGTGGTCAACAACAGCCCGACGAACGCGCCGTGGGGCTACTCGGTCCACCCGTACCTGCAGCTGCCCGGCGTCGCCGTGGACGACATCCTGCTGCACGTCCCGGGCAAGACCCGCATCCAGGCCGACGGCCGGCTGCTGCCGATCGGCTCGGCGAGCGTGGCCGGCACCGAGTACGACTTCACCCAGCCTCGCAAGATCGGCGATCTCGTGCTGGACACCACGTTCGCCGACATCGAGCACGACGCCGCCGGGCTCACCGAGGTCTCCATCGCCGACCCGGGTTCCCCGGCGAAGGTGGTGGTCTGGGCCGACGAGAAGTTCAAGTACTGGCAGGTCTTCTCCGGCGACACCCTGCACGGCGAGCGGTTCCGCCGGTCGGTCGCGATCGAGCCGATGACCTGCCCGCCGGACGCGTTCCGGACCGGCCGCGACCTGATCGTCCTGGCGCCGGGCGAGCCCTGGACGGCCAGCTGGGGGATCCGGCACTGATGGAGTTCGCCGAGGTGGTCCGCAGGCGGCGGATGGTGCGCACGTACGACGCGGACCGCCCGGTCCCGCCGGAGGTCGTCGACAAGATCGTCAAGCACGGCCTGCGCGCGCCGAGCGCCGGGTTCTCCCAGGGCTGGGGCTTCCTGGTGCTCACCGAGCCGGCCGACCGCGATCGCTACTGGTCGGTGACCACCGGCGGCGAGGCCGAGCCGGTGTGGCGCGGCGACTGCCATCCGACCGCCCCGCCCGCCGCCCCTGAAAGGACTAAAGGCTGGCTGACCCGCATGCGCAACGCCCCGGTGCTCGTCGTCTGCCTCGCGAACAAGTCGGCCTACCTCGACCGGTACGCGCAGCCGGACAAGGGCTGGACGGACCGCTCGGAGAAGCACTGGCCGGTGCCGTACTGGGACATCGACACCGGCTTCGCCGCGCTGCTCATGCACCTCAGCGCCGTCGACGAGGGGCTGGGCTCGTGCTTCTTCGGCATCCCGGCCGAGACGGTGGCCGACTTCCAGGCGGCCTTCGGGGTGCCGGCGCAGTTCCACCCGATCGGAACCCTCTCGGTGGGCTACCCCGCCCCGGACAAGAGGTCACCGTCACTGAAGCGGGGGCATCGCCCGGTAGACGAGGTAGTGCATCATGGCCGATGGGCCGGGCTAGGCTAGCCGGTAACCAGGACCGGGAGAGGGGAGGAAACTCGACGTGATCTTCAAAGCGGTCCGGGACGGTGCCCCGTACCCCGATCACCACACCACGCTCAAGGCGTGGGCCGAGATTCCGCCCCGGCCGATCCGGCTGGCCGATCTGATCACCACGAAACGCGAGCTGGCGCTCGACAAGCTGCTGGCCGAGGATTCGACGTTCTACGGCGACCTCTTCCCGCACGTCGTGGAGTATCAGGGCGCCCTCTACCTGGAGGACGGGCTGCACCGCGCGCTGCGGGCGGCCCTGCAGCAGCGCAACCAGATCCACGCCCGCGTCCTGGTCGTCGAGGGCTGATCATGCCGGTCGCCCCGCTGGATCTCCTCGATCTCGACACCCTGCTGACCGACGAGGAGCGCGACATCCGCGCGCTCTGTCGCCGGGTGGCCGACGAGCGCGTCCGCCCGTATGTGGCCGACTGGTACGAGAACGGCGCCACCCCCGTCCGCGACCTGGCCCTCGAGTTCGGCAAGCTCGGCCTGCTCGGCATGCATCTGACCGGGTACGGCTGCGCCGGCGCCAACGCGGTCTCCTACGGCCTGGCCTGCATGGAGCTGGAGGCCGCCGACTCGGGCGTCCGCTCGCTGGTCAGCGTGCAGGGCTCGCTGGCGATGTTCGCGATCTGGAAGTACGGGTCCGACGAGCAGAAACAGCGGTGGCTGCCCGGCATGGCGGCCGGCGAGCTGCTCGGCTGCTTCGGCTTGACCGAGCCCGACCACGGCTCCGACCCGGCCACCATGTCGACCCGGGCCCGCCGCGACGGCGCCGACTGGGTGCTGAGCGGCGGCAAGATGTGGATCACCAACGCGCCGCTGGCCGACGTCGCGGTGATCTGGGCGCGAGCTTCAGATAACGTAATCGGTTTTGCGGTTCCGACCGATACGCCCGGTTTTTCCGCCCGGGAGATCAAGCACAAGATGTCGCTGCGCGCGTCGTCGACCGGGGAGATCACCCTGGATGAGGTGCGCCTGCCGGACTCGGCTCGGCTCCCCGGTGCTCTCGGGTTGAAGGCGCCGCTGTCCTGCCTCACCGAGGCGCGGTTCGGCATCGTCTGGGGCGCGCTCGGGGCGGCCCGCGACTGCGTGGCCACCGCGATCGACTACGCCGGCAGCCGGGAGCAGTTCGGCCGCCCGATCGCCGGGTTCCAGCTCACCCAGGCCAAGCTGGCCGACATGGCGCTGGAGTTGCAGAAGGGCTTCCTGCTCGCGCTGCACCTGGGCCGGCTGCGCGACTCGGCCGGGGCGCTGCGACCCGAGCAGGTGAGCGTGGGCAAGCTGAACAACGTGCGCGAGGCCATCAAGATCGCCCGGCAGTGCCGCACGATCCTCGGCGGCAACGGCATCAGCGGGGAGTACCCGATCATGCGGCACGCGGCGAACCTCGAAAGCGTGCTCACGTACGAGGGAACCTCGGAGATCCACCAGCTGGTGATAGGTCAGAAATTGACCGGTCTGAGCGCCTTCGCCGGCTGAGCGAGTGCGACTGTCGTACCCCTCTCGTACCTTATGGGTATGGCCCAGTCACCGGATGTCGACGAACCCACGAGGGAATATCCGGCCGTCCCCGACGACGAGCCGTCGGCCGCCGTTCCCGATCCCCCACGCAGGAGCATCGTCGCTCGCGTCCTCATCTTCTTCGGTGTGGTCTTCGCCGTCATCGTCGCCGCCTGCTTCGGGCTGCGCTCGCTCAATGTGCTGCCCAGCTTCGACAACCCGTTCGACAAGCAGACCACCGACCGCAGCCAGCCGGTGCTGCTGCAGTCCATGCGCGACCTGAGCCGTTATGTGGCGGCCGACGGCACCTTCCAGGTGATCGTCGACCTGCAGGACGACCGGAAATACGTCCCCGACTGGCTGATCAACCGGCGCATCCTGTTCGTCGGCTCCGGCACCGTCGAGGAGTATGTCGACTTCTCCTCGCTCTCCGACAAGGCGCTCCAGGTCGACAACGACAAGAAGACGATCAAGCTGACGCTGCCGCCGCCGCAGCAGGGCGACGCCGCGCTCGACCTGCAGAAGAGCTACGTGGTCGAGGAGGATCGCGGGCTGCTGACCAGCATCGGCGACGCGTTCAAGAGCGACACCGACAAGCAGCAGCGGGTCTACCAGCTGTCCCAGCAGCGGATCACCGAGGCGGCCCGGTCGAGCGGCCTCGACCAGCGGGCCCGGGACAACACCCAGCACATGCTGGAGAGCCTGTTCACCCGCCTCGGCTACACCTCGGTGACCGTCACCTTTACGACACCGTAGTCGACCTCACTCGTCGTTGGGTGGGGTGGGCGCGTCCGCAGCAAGCGCGGACCTCGACGACTCGCCATGCTGGTTCCGGGGGCCGAGCCCCCGGAAGCCCCACGGATGGGTGGGCGCGCCTGACTTTTTCCAACCCTCACTCGTTGGGCAGCAAGGCCCAAAGGATGAGGTAGATGACGAACTGTGGTCCGGGCAGCAGGCAGGAGAGCACGAAGAGCAGGCGCACCACGCCGGACGAGAGTCCGAAGCGGCGGGCCAGTCCTGAGCAGACGCCGGCGATCCAGCGGTCGTCGCGGGGGCGGGCGAGGCGGCGGGTCACGATCGTTTTCTCCTTCACTCGCTGTGGTCTTGTCTCGACGGTAGGGGCGCCGCGATTGGCTTCCCTCCGTCCCGAGGTGGAGATGGGCGGTCCGGTTCCCGTAAGGGTGACCCGTACCCCGGTCAAGCCGGTGATAACCCCGTGACGCTGGCCGTCCTCTCCGCCGGCGGCGGCGATGCCCTCGACCCGCCCGAGGCCACCCGGCTGGTGGCCGACCTGGTCAGCGCGCTACGGGCGGCCGGCGCCTCCGAGGTCGAGCGGCTCGACGACCCGGGCGCGCTGCGGGCGCTCTCCCGCCGCGCGTACGACGCCAACCAGCGGGTGCTGATCTGCGCCGACAATCTCGTCGCGCACGCCAGCCTGCTGCGGACGCTCGCCACCGAGCCGGGCGGCCGCAGCACCGCGCTGGTCGTCGCCGACCCGGCCGGCGACCTGCGCGACGAGCGCGGCAAGCTGCTGCCGGCCGAGCCGGGCGCGGGCACCGTGCGCTACCTCGGCGCGCTCTGCGTCGCCCCGGCCGACCTGCCCACCCTGGAAAAGGTCGCCGACCGCCCCGATCTGCTGGCCGCGCTGCTCGACGCGGGCGTGGTGCCGGTCGCCACCGCGGTGCGGCTGTTGCGGGCCACCCAGGTGCGCACCTCGTCCGAGCTGGCCGAGGCCCGGGCCGAGGTGGCCGCCGTCGACGAGGAGGCCGCCCGCCTGCGGCTGGCCGTCAAGGAGCAGGACGACTTCTTCACCACGTACGCGGTGAGCACCTGGTCGCCGGCGGTCACCCGGGCCGCCGCCCGGCTCGGCCTCTCGCCGACGGCGGTGACCTGGCTGTCCGTGCTGCTCGCCGGGCTGGCCGCGGTCGCCTTCGGGCAGGCGTCCCGGCCCGCGATGATCGCCGGCGGCGTCCTGCTCTACCTCGGCTTCGTGCTCGACTGTGTGGACGGTCAGCTGGCCCGCTACACCCGCACGTTCGGCACCTTCGGCGGCTGGCTCGACACGATGGCCGACCGCGCCAAGGAGTACGCGGTGTACGCCGGGCTCGCGGCCGGCGCCGAGCGGATCGGCCTGCCGTACGCGTGGCCGCTGGCGATCACCGCGATTGTGCTGCAGACCGTCCGGCACATGACCGACACGTGGTACGGCGCGCTGCACGACGAGGCCGCGGCCCGGCCGACCCCGCCGGCCGGCGGGGTCGGCGCCCGGCTCACCGCGGCCTCCACCCGGGTGCAGGGCGAGGCCGGCTCGGCGGCGTACTGGCTGAAGCGGATCGTGGTCTTCCCGATCGGCGAGCGGTGGGCGCTGATCGCCGTGCTGGCCATGCTGACCGACGGGCGGGTCGCGCTCGGCGCCGTGGCCGGTTGCGGGCTGCTCGCCTTCGCGTACACCCTCGCCCTGCGCTCTTTGCGGTCACTCTCGATGGGGGTCGGGGTGCTCGACAAGGTCGACACCGCCCGGCACCGCGACGACGGCCCGCTGGTCCGCCATCTGCTGGCCGCCCCGGGCCTGCATTCCCCGCTCACCTTCGCGGCGGTGGGCGCGGTGGCGGCCCTCGTGCTGGTGGCGGCCCTGCTGTTCGGCTGGGTGGAGCCGCCGGCCAAGGGGACGGTGGGGGTGGTCGGGCTGCTCGTGCTCGCGGCCGGGCTGCCGGCCCGGGCCCGGCACGGCGGCGCGCTCGACTGGCTGGTCCCGGCCGCCCTGCGCGCCGCCGAGTACCTGTACGTGGTCGCGGTCGGCTGGGCCGGCTCGGTGTCCACGCCGGTGCTCTTCCTGCTGCTGTTCGCGCTGGCCCTGCGGCACTACGACTTGACCGCCCGGATGGAGAAGGGCGCGCCGGCCGGTCGCGGCACCGGCGCGCTGGCCGGCTGGGACATCCGTGTGCTGGCGCTGGCGGTGTCCACGCTGGCCGGGTGTGTGACGCTCGCCGAGGCCGGGCTGGCCGCCGTGGTGGGCGGCTCGTTCCTCGGGCGCGCCGTCGCGGACTGGCTGCGGTCGTGACCTTTCTGAGCATCGTCCTTCCGGTCTACCGGGTTCAGGGGTACCTGCGTCAGTGCCTCGACTCGGTGCTGGGGCAGTCCTTCGACGACTTCGAGATCGTCGCGGTGGACGACTGCTCGCCCGATTACAGCGGCCGGATCCTCGCCGAATACGCGGCCCGCGACCCGCGGGTCCGGGTGCTCACCTCGCCGGCGAACGTCGGCCTGGGCCGCGCCCGCAACCTGGGCCTCGAGCACGCCCGCGGGACGTACGTCTGGTTCCTCGACAGCGACGACTGGCTGGCCGCCGGCGCGCTCGCCGCGGTCGCCGGCCGGCTGCGCGCCACCGAGGCGGACGTGCTGGTGGTCGGCTGGGACCGGGTGCACTGGGACGGCCCGGTGCAGAGCGGCTCGGCCGGGGCGGTGCTCGGCGACGCGCCCCGGGTCTTCTCGGTCGAGCAGTGGCCGCAGGTGCTGAACGTGCTGCACGTGGCCTGGAACCGGGTGATTCGCCGGGAGTTGCTGGACCGGCTCGGCCTGGCCTTCGAGGCCGGCTGGTACGAGGACGTCTCGTTCACCTTCCCGCTGATGGTGGCCGCGCCGCGGATCAGCGGCCTGCCGCGCACCTGCGTGCACTACCGCCAGCGGCGCACCGGGGCGATCACCCGGACCGTGGGGGAGCGGCACTTCGAGGTCTTCGAGCACTGGGAGCACGCGCTCGGGCTGTGCGCCAAGTACGCCGAGGCCCGGCCGGCGGCGTACGGCGACGAGGTGCGCGACCTGCTGTTCCAGCGGATGCTCTGGCACCTGACGCGGGTGCTCCGGCACGACGCCCGGGTGCCGGTCGGGTCGCGTCGCCGGTTCTTCGCCCGGATGACCGAGATGTATCAGCGACACCGGCCGCCGCGGGGCGCCTTCTCGTCGCCGGGCAGCGGGGAAGGGCTGCGCTATCGGTTCGTGGGCCGCGGGGCGTACCGGTCGTACCTGGTCGCCGAGGTGGCGATGCGGGTCACCCGCGACCTGCAGCGCCGGGCCGGCCGCCCGCGCCGCAAGCTGGTGCGGCTCGGCCGGCAGGTGTTCGGCCGCCTCTACTACCGGCTCCAACTCCTGCGTCCGGTGGATCCGTCGCTCGCCCTGTACGCCGCGTACTGGTATCGCGGGGTCGCGTGTAACCCGGCGGCGATCGCGGCGAAGGCCGCCGAGCTGGTGCCCGAGGTGCGCGCGGTCTGGGTGGTCGGCCGATCGAGGGTGGCGGCGGTCCCGCCCGGCGTCGACTACGTGGTGGAGGACTCCCGGGCCTACTACCGCGCCCTGGCCCGCGCCCGCTACCTGATCAACAACGTCAACTGGCCGAATATGACGGTCAAGCGGCGCGGCACCACGCACGTGATGACCCACCACGGCACCCCGCTCAAGATGATGGGGATGGACCAGCTGGACCACCCGGCCGCGGTCCGGGACACCGATTTCACCGGGCAGATGCGCCGGGCCGACCGCTGGGACTTCTCGGTCACCGCGAACGCGCACAGCACGATCGCCTGGGAGCGGGCGTATCCGTGCGCGTACGAGACGCTGGAGGTCGGCTACCCGCGCAACGACCGGCTGGCCACGGCGACCGCGGCCGAGGTCGCGGCGGTCCGCGAGCGGCTGGGCATCGCGCCGGGCCGGCGGGTGGTGCTGTACATGCCGACCCACCGCGAGTGGCTGCCGAAGGGCGCCCGGGTCCTCGATGTCGAGCGGCTGGCCGGGGCGCTCGGCCCGGACACCGATCTGCTGGTGCGCGAGCACTACTTCGCCGAAGTCGCCGGCCACCCGGTCGTCGAGGATCTCTACCTGGCCGCCGACGTGCTGCTGACCGACTACTCGTCGGCGATGTTCGACTTCGCCGTGCTCGACCGGCCGCTGGTGATCTTCGCGCCCGACTGGCCGGTCTACCGCGACCTGCGCGGCGTGTACTTCGACCTGCTCGCCCAGCCGCCCGGCCCGGTCGCCACCGAGTTCGACGAGCTCGTCAAGATCTTCCAGGAGCGCCGCTGGGACGACGCGGCGCGGCGGGCGTTCCGGGAGCGGTTCTGCGGTCTCGACGACGGCGGCGCGGCCGAACGCGTGGTTCGCCGGGTCTTTCGCGACCCGCGTTAATCTGCCGTAATCAGTCCGCTACTGTGCGCAAATGGCACGTTCACCCGATGGCGGCATATCGATACTCCTCGTCAAAGTGAGCTAGATCGCCGGTCATCCCCGGGCCGCGATCGTTGCCAGCTTCCCCGGCAGGAGGTAGAGACGGTGTCCACCGTCTTGCTGAAGGACGTCACCAAGATCTGGCCCGATGGCACGGTTGCCGTCAATCACGTGAGTCTCGACGTGGAGGACGGTGAGTTTCTCGTGCTCCTGGGCCCGTCCGGCTGCGGGAAATCGACGATTCTCCGGATGATCGCGGGCCTGGAGGATCCGTCCGAAGGGGACATTCTCCTCAATGGTGACCCCGTGCTCGAATTGGCGCCGCGTGATCGCAGTATCGCCATGGTCTTCCAGGATTTCGCGCTTTATCCGCATATGACGGTGAACGACAATATCGGCTTTCCGCTGCGTTTGTCCGGTATGGAGACCAACAACCGACTGGAGAGAGTCGGCGACGTCGCAAGCGCTCTCGGCATCGGCGACGTGCTCGGGCGCAAGCCCAGTCAACTCTCCGGCGGCCAGCGCCAGCGGGTCGCGATGGGCCGCGCCATCGTGCGCCGCCCCGGCCTCTTCCTGATGGACGAGCCGCTGTCCAACCTCGACAGCGGCCTGCGCGCCGAGCTGCGCGCCGAGATCACCGGCCTCACCCGGGAGCTCGGCGTCACCACCATGTACGTCACGCACGACCAGGCCGAGGCGCTCACCATGGCCGACCGGGTCGCGATCATGCGCAAGGGCATCCTGCAGGACGTCGGCACCCCCACCCAGGTGTACGGGCGGCCGGCCACCCTCTACGTGGCCGCGTTCCTCGGCTCGCCCCGGATGAACCTGCTCGAGGCCTCGGTCTACGTACACCTCGACCAGTACGTCGCGCTGAACCTCGGCGACCAGGCGCTCTACCTGCCGTGGAACGACATCCGGGCGCGGGCCGTGGCGCATTACCACGGCGAGCGCATCGTGGTCGGCATGCGGGCCGAGGCGCTCACCCCGGTGTCGCCGGACGTGCAGGGCGACATCCTCCGCGGCCGGATCCGCTACCTGGAGCACCACGGGCACGAGTCGCTGGCCTATCTGGACATCGGCGCGACCGCGATCGTGGTGGACGAGATGGGCACCGGCAAGCCCGACCCGGAGCCCAACGGCGCGTTCCGGCGCTTCGGCAGCACCCTGCAGAAGCTGGCCGGCCGCGGTACGGCCGCCAGCACCGCGACGGTCCAGGCCCCGGAGGAGCGGGCCAGCGTGCTCGACCCGGGCCGGCACCACCGGCGGCCGGCCGAGCTGGCGGTGCGGCTGGCGCCGTACCCGGCGGTCTCGCCCGGGCACCCGCTCGCCGTGGCGGTGCGGATGGACATGCTGCACTTCTTCGACGAACGCGGCGACCGCATCGACGTCGGTTGGCGGTGACGGGCCCCTTTCCGCACTTGACGGGATCGACTACCGTTCCGCGCACACGTCGATGCGACGGCGTATCGACGTACCGACCGGTGGAGGTGGGCACGTTGGCGAGTGCGTCCGGATTGCTGGTTATCGAACGCATCCTGCGCGACCGGCAAGGCGTGTGGCGACAGCTGGTGGAGGACCGCGACCTGCCCCGCCTGGTGGGTCAGATGCTGGCCAGCACGGTGCTGGCGCTGGCGGTGTACGGCGCGGTGCTGGGCTCGTTCCACTCGGCGGCGATGGCCGGCACCTCGGCCGTGAAGCTGCCGCTGCTGTTCCTGGCCACGCTGGCCATCTGCCTGCCCACCCTGTACCTGTTCAACCTGGTCTTCGGGGCCCGGCTGTCGGTGCGGCAGTCGCTGGCCCTGGTGATGGTGGCGCTCACCGTGACCGCGATGCTGGCGCTCGCGTTCGCGCCGATCAGCCTGTTCTTCTTGATCACCGCGCCCAACTACCAGTTCTTCAAGCTGCTGAACGTGGCGATCCTGGCGCTGTCGGCGCTGGTCGGGCTGCGCTTCATGACCGACGGCATGCGGGTCCTCAACCAGCACGGCCTGCTCGCCCCGCCGGTCGCCTCGACCGTTCCGGCCGAGGCTGTGCCGGTCCCGGCCGAGGCGGCGGCTGTCCCGGCCGAGGAGAAGGTGCCGGCGGCGGTCGGCGCGGGCAACGGCGCCGCGCCGCCCGCGCAGCAGGTCCAGGTGCCGCTCGGGTACGTCCTGCAGCCGATCCAGCGGCCGGCACCGGCCCGGGCCGGCGGGCAGACCCCGCCCAGCATGACCCTGCTCTACATCTGGATCCTGCTGTTCGGCTTCGTGGGCACCCAGCTGGCGTGGACGCTGCGCCCGTTCTTCGGCAGCCCGGGCAAGCCGTTCAGCCTGTACCGGGAGATCGACGGCAACTTCTACGCCGAGATCTTCAAGACGATCTCGCACCTCTTCTGAGGGTGATCGTCGGTGCCTCGTGCCACGGGCGGGGGACACCGCGTAGGCTGCACGACGGTGGAGGAGAGAATCGGCCAGAGATTGCGTTCGGCTCCCGGTGCGGAGTCGAGCGTCCTGAGCGGCTCGCCCACCGACGCCTCCCAGCTCCTCGACCGCCGCTTCGGGCGGGACGAGATCGCCGTGGTGCGGCACGAGGTCTCCGGCCGGCTGGCCGCGGCCGGCCTGGTCGGTGACCGGCTGCACGGCTTCGTCCTCGCGGTCAACGAGGTGATCACCAACGTCGTGCTGCACGCCGGCGGCCAGGGGCGTGCGGTGCTCTGGCTGGCCGGCGGCTCGGCGTGGTGCACGGTCACCGACTCGGGCCCCGGCATCCCGGCGCACTATCTGCGCCGGCCCGAGGTGCCCGAGGCCTTCGAGGTGGGCGGCCGG
Source organism: Actinoplanes subtropicus (assembly GCF_000721705.1). Classification (GTDB taxonomy): domain Bacteria; phylum Actinomycetota; class Actinomycetes; order Mycobacteriales; family Micromonosporaceae; genus Actinoplanes; species Actinoplanes subtropicus. The sequence goes on along the minus strand of NZ_JOJL01000028.1, from coordinate 89,259 downwards.
GGCATCTGGCTCGCCCACCAGCTCTGCGACGAGGTCACCGTGGCGACCGGCCCGATCGGTACCACGATCGGGCTGCGGATCGCGCTGCCACGCCGGACGTCACCTAACTGAAACAGCAGTTTGAACAGGGCGTAAAGCCTGTCGGAAACGTGAAGGCGCCCTTCGGGGCTCGCGACGGGCCGCATGCGACTACATTGGGCGCGTGCTCGGACTACCTCCCCATGTGACCGCATGCCTTTTCGATCTTGATGGCGTGCTTACGCAGACCGCACTCGTGCACAATGCTGCGTGGAAACAGACGTTCGACACGTTCCTCGAGACGTGGTCGGCTCAGCACGACGTTCCGTTCGTGCCCTTCGACTCCGGCGCCGACTACCAGCGTTACGTGGACGGTCGGCCACGCGCCGACGGCGTCCGTACCTTCCTCGCCTCTCGCGGTATCACCCTGCCCGAGGGCAGCCCCGCCGACGGTCCTGACCAGTTGACCGTGAACGGCATCGGGAACAAGAAGAACATCCTCGTCCTCCAGAAGATCAAAGAGGGCGCCGTGCAGGTCTACGAGGGCTCGGTGGAGTACCTCAAGGCCGCGCGAGACGCGGGACTGCGGCGCGTCGTGGTCTCGGCGAGCGCCAACTGCAAGGACGTGCTGGAGGCGGCCGGTATAGCCGACCTCATCGAGGAGCGCGTGGACGGCGTGACCGCCCGTGAGCAACACTTGCCAGGCAAGCCGGCACCCGACACTTTTCTGTACGGGGCAAAACTGCTGGGCCTGCCGCCGGAGGCGTGTGCCGTCTTCGAGGATGCACAGGCAGGCGTCGCCGCAGGTCGGGCCGGCAATTTCGGGATCGTGGTCGGAGTGGACCGCGTCGGGCAGCGTGACGCTTTGTTGGAGCACGGGGCCGACATCGTTGTCACAGACCTGTCCGAACTCCTGAAGCGCTGAGCCCGTATCAGCGCTTATATCTTCACCACTTTCTCTTTTTCATTCGAGAGGCACCACCGTGATCCGTGAACGGGCATATCCCGTGGACCCCTGGCACATCCGGGAGACCCGGCTCGATCTGGACCTGCTGGCCCAGTCCGAGTCGGTGTTCGCGCTTGCCAACGGGCACATCGGGATACGCGGGAACCTGGACGAGGGCGAGCCGCACGGCCTGCCGGGAACGTACCTGAACTCGTTCTACGAGCTGCGCCCGCTGCCGTACGCCGAGGCCGGCTACGGCTTCCCCGAGTCCGGCCAGACGATGATCAACGTGACCAACGCCAAGCTCATGCGGCTGCTGGTCGACGACGAGCCGTTCGACGTGCGGTACGGCGAGCTCCGCTCCCACGAGCGGGTGCTCGACCTGCGGGCCGGCACGCTCGAGCGGACCGTCGAGTGGGTCTCGCCCTCCGGCCAGGCGATCCGGGTCCGCACCGTACGCCTGGTCTCGTTCACCCAGCGCGCCGTGGTCGCCTTCCTGTACGAGGTCGAGCCGCTCGACGCGTCCGCCCGGCTGATCCTGCAGTCCGAGCTGGTCGCCAACGAGCAGCTGCCGCCGATGAGCAAGGACCCGCGGGTCGCCGCCGTGCTCGACCACCCGCTGCAGGCCGAGGAGATGCTCGAACAGCGCACCGGCGGCCTGCTGGTGCACCGCACCAAGGCGAGCGACCTGCGGATGGCCGCGGCCATGGAGCACCTGATCGAGACCCCCGGCAAGCACGCGATCACCACCGAGGGCCACCCGGACTGGCTGCGCACCACGGTGGCCACCAAGCTCGAGCCGGGCCAGAAGCTGCGGGTGGTCAAGCTCGCCGCGTACGGCTGGTCCGGCAGCCGCTCGCTGCCGGCCATCCGCGACCAGGTGGGCGCCGCGCTCGCCAGCGCCCGGCTGGACGGCTGGGAGGGTCTGGTCGAGGCCCAGCGGGAGTACCTGGACGCGTTCTGGGACCACTCCGACGTCCGGGTCGAGGGCGACCCCGAGGTGCAGCAGGCGGTCCGCTTCGGGCTGTTCCACACGCTGCAGGCCGGCGCCCGGGCCGAGCAGCGGCCGATCGGCTCCAAGGGTCTCTCCGGCCCCGGCTACGACGGCCACACGTTCTGGGACGCCGAGACGTTCGTACTGCCCGCGCTGACCTACACCCAGCCCTCGGCGGCGGCCGACGTGCTGCGCTGGCGGCACTCGACGCTGGATCTGGCCCGGGAGCGGGCGCAGACGCTGGGCCTGCAGGGCGCCGCGTTCCCGTGGCGGACGATCCGCGGGCAGGAGTGCTCGGCGTACTGGCCGGCCGGCACCGCGGGCTTCCACATCGGCGCGGACATCGCCGACGCGGTCCGCCGGTACGTGCAGGCCACCGGCGACTACGACTTCGAGCGCGAGGTCGGGCTGGAGCTGCTCGTCGAGACCGCGCGCCTGTGGCGGTCGCTGGGTCACCACGACCGGCACGGCCGCTTCCACATCGACGGGGTCACCGGCCCCGACGAGTACACCGCCGTGGTGGACGACAACATCTATACGAACCTGATGGCGCAGCAGAACATGTTCAGCGCCGTCGAGGCGGCCAAGCGCCACCCCGACCTGGCCCGCAAGCTGGGCGTGGACGACGAGGAGATGGCCTCCTGGCGGGACGCCGCGGCGGCCGTGCACATCCCGTACGACCGGGAATTGCAGGTCCATCAGCAGTCGGAGGGCTTCACCCGGCTGCAGGAGTGGGACTTCGAGAACACGCCGCCGGAGGCTTATCCGCTGCTGCTGAACTACCCGTACTTCGACCTGTACCGCAAGCAGGTGGTCAAGCAGGCCGACCTGGTCATGGCGATGTACATCCGGGGCGACGCGTTCACCCCGGAGGAGAAGCAGCGCAACTTCGCCTACTACGACGCCCGGACCGTTCGGGACTCCTCGCTGTCGGCGTGCATCCAGGCGGTCATGGCGGCCGAGGTGGGCCACCTCGAGCTGGCGCACGACTATCTGGGCGAGGCCGCCCTGATGGACCTGCACGACCTGCACCAGAACTCCCGGGACGGCGTGCACGTGGCGTCGCTGGCCGGCACCTGGATCTCGCTGATCGCCGGCCTCGGCGGCATGCGTGACTTCAACGGCCAGCTGTCGTTCGCGCCGCGCCTGCCCAGCCGGATCAACAACCTGGAGTTCTCGCTGCTCTGGCGGGGTCTGCGGCTGCGGGTGAACGTGACCGCCGACGAGGTGACCTACTCGCTGCGCAACGGCGGCGGCTCGGCCCGCCTGGTGCTGCTGCACCACGGCAAGGAGGTCGAGGTCACCCAGGTGAAGCCGGTGAGCGTGCCGATCCCGCCGGCCGGTCCGGTCGGGCCGCCGCCCACCCAGCCGGCCGGTCGCGCCCCGGTGCGCCGGGCGCCGCAGGACTGACCGAAAACGACAAAGGCCCCCGCCAGTTCCGCGGGGGCCTTCTCGTCGGGCGGCTAAAGCACCGATACGTGTACGTGGTCCATGTGCGCGCTGACGCCGTGATAGGCGTGCCAGTTACCCGTCGCGGGGAACCAGATCTGCTTGTACCAGATGACGTAGTAGATGCCCAACCGGTCGGCGTTGCGTACCAGGAACGCCATCAGGTTGTTGCCGTAGTTCTTCATGTCGGCGTTGTGCGCGTTGGAGAATCCGCTCATCTGCAGGGACCAGTCGCAGGCCCGGCCCTTCGGATGCTCGAACGGCCCGCCGTTGCGGTGACAGCCGACGAATCGATTGAAGCCCGCCTTCTTCACCTCTTGGTAGAGGTGCAGCATGCGCGGAGTGATGCAACCGTCCGTGGTCGGATCGTCGACGGTGCATTTCTCCGGGGAGAAACCGCCGTCGGCGTTGCGCGGCGCGGGCGCCGCCACCTTCGAGACCGCGTCGACGAAGCCGCCGGTGAGGCTCGTGCCGCCGACCAGGGTGAGCGCGTTCTCGGCCGCGGTCTTCTGCTTCTGCATCGCGAGCAGGTTGGTCTGCTGCGCCTTCACCTCGGCGTCCAGCGCCGACTTCGTCGCGGTGACCTCGTCGATCGCCGCGTTGAGTTCGTGCAGCTTGCGATCGTGCAGGGTGTTGATCTCCTCGAGCGATACCGCCTTGGCGAAGAAGTCGTCCTGCCCCTGGCTGCCGAGCAGGTAGCCGGCGGTGCCGATGTGACCGATCGCGTACTGCTGCGCGGCGATCGCGTTGACCTCGGGAATCAGCGCGTCCCGCTTGGCCTCGGCCTCGGCGATCTTGGTGCCCAGCTGCTTCTGGGTCGCGGTCGACTTCGTGACCGCGGCCTTGGCCTGCACGTACTTGCGGTTCGACGACTCGAGCACGTCGTTGAGGGTGGCGTTCGCCTCGACCTCGTCCGAGCCCTCGTCCGGCGTGGCCGACGAGCCGGACGACGAGGAAGAGGAAGAGGAAGAGGAAGAGGTGTCAGGGTCGGCGCTCGCGGGGGCGGTGGGCGCCGCCAGGAACGAGAGCGCCACGAGCGGTGCCAGGGCAAGCGTCTGCCACCGGCGGGGGCGTACGGTCATCCAAGTTCCTTCCGGTTATCCGCCGACCGGGTTAGCTGACGGGTTCGGGACGGAAGCGATCCCTACCGCTCGCGCGGATTCACCCCAGTGGTGAGGAACATTGGTTCCCCGGCTCGCCTCACGGCGATTGGGCGGTGGCCCTGCCGGCGCCTCGGGGGCGGCGCCACGACGGCAGAGCCGTCGGAGAGTTTACCCGAGCTCAAGCCGGCCTTAAGGGTTCAAAGAATGTCAATGCAGTAATCCTCCGGCGACGTTCCGTAAGAAAGTGACCACGGGTCATCGCGGAATTGCGCAGAGTACGAGAACTGTCGATCAATCGATATCATGGGTATGGTCGGAGCCGATCTCCACACGGAGATCGCCGCCTAATCGCCCGCGAGGGCGAGCCGGGGAACCACCGTTTCCCGTTTTGGGGTGAATCCGCGCGAGCGGTAGGGATCGCTTCCATCCCGAACCCGTCAGCTAACCCGGTCGGCGGCCGACGGAAGGAACTGTTGTGCGGCACATTTCTGTCCGCGGCCGATTAGCGGCGACGCTCGCCCTGATGATGGCCGTCACCGGCCTGGCGGTCGCGGTCGCCGGCCCGGCCTCCGCCGCGCCGGGCACCGGCGACGACGGCGAGGGCGGCTCCAAGTCGTTGACCTCGCAGCTCGAGGCGGCCTCCCGCGGCTGGCTCGACGCCAAGGCCGCGCTGGCCGCCGGCCAGAAGCGGCAGGCCGATCTGAACGCCCAGCTCAAGCAGCTGGACGCCGAGGTCGGGCCGAAGCAGAAGGCATTCGACGTGATCGTCCAGCAGGCCTATAAGACCGGCCGGCTCGGCCCGATGAGCGCGCTGGTCACCGCCGACTCGCCGGCCGGCTTCCTGGACCGCGCCGAGATGCTCGAGACGGTCGGGGTCCAGCAGCGGGCGATCCTGCGCGACCTCGAGACCACCCGGGACAGCCAGGCCCAGGCCAAGCTCGCCATCGACGCCACCGTCGCGGACCAGCAGAAGCAGGTCAACCTGATGGCCCGGCGCAAGGCGCAGGCCGAGGGCGCGCTGAAGGCGGCGAACGCCGGCCAGGACGACCCGCAGCCGAGTGACGGTGGCACCAGCAAGGGCGCGTCCGCGTTCCAGGGTGGCAGCGGCATGGTGGACGACCCGACCAGCAGTGGCCGGATCACCCTGCGCATGCTGCACGCCATGCAGCAGGCCCAGGCCGCCGGCTTCACGCACTACGTGCACTGCTGGCGCGAGCAGAACAGCGGCGAGCATCCGAAGGGCCGGGCCTGCGACTTCGCGGCCGACCCGGGCGGCTTCGGCGGGGTCGCGACCGGCGCCAGCAAGACGTACGGGACGAACCTGGCCAACTACTTCATCAACAACTCCGACAAACTGGGCGTGCTCTACGTCATCTGGTTCAAACGCATCTGGCTGCCCAGCAGCGGCTGGAAGGCGTACACCCGAGGCAACGGCGACCCGTCCAGCGACCACACCAACCACGTACACCTGTCGGTGATCTGAGGGATTTCACCCCGGAGGGGTACGAGATCTACGCCTACTTCTTGACGTAGGTCTCGTACTCCTTCATCACGTCCTCGGTCGGGCCGTCGGCGCGCAGCTCGCCGCTCTCCAGCCAGATCGTGCGTTCGCAGGTGTCCCGGATCGACTGCTCGCTGTGGCTGACCAGGAAGACGGTGCCGGCCTCGGCGCGCAGGTCGCGGACCCGCTGCTCGCTGCGCTTGCGGAACTTCGCGTCGCCGGTGGCCAGCGCCTCGTCGATGAGCAGCACGTCGTGCTTCTTGGCCGCGGCGATCGCGAAGCGCAGCCGGGCGCCCATGCCGGACGAGTACGTCCGCATCGGCAGCGAGCTGAAGTCGCCCCGCTCGTTGATGCCGGAGAACTCGATGATGTCGTCCACCTGGCCCTTGACCTCGGCCGGGGTCATGCCCATGGCCAGGCAGCCGAGGACCACGTTGCGCTCGCCGGAGAGGTCGTTCATCAGCGCCGCGTTCACGCCGAGCAGCGAGGGCTGGCCGGCCGCGTAGATCGCGCCGCCGGCCTCGACCGGGAGCAGCCCGGCGATCGCCCGCAGGAGCGTGGACTTGCCCGAGCCGTTGGTGCCGATCAGGCCGATCGCCTCGCCCTTGTACGCGATGAAGTTGACCCCCTTGACCGCGTGGACCTCGCGTACGGCCGCGCTCTTGGTCCTTGTCACCAACCGCCGGAAGCTGCTCACCGGCGAGTTCTGCGCGGCCGAGACCGAGCCGTGGATGCGGTAGATGATGTGCGCGTTCTCCGCGATGACGGTGGGGATCCGCTCTTCGTCAGCCACGGCCGTAACCCTTCTCTCCACGCCAGAAGTACGCATACCCACCGATGCCCATGACCACGGCCCAGATGACCGCCTCGGTCCAGAGGAGGGTCGGGGAGGCGGCCAGCTTCACGTTCTCCATCAGGGCGTGCCGCATCAGCTCGATGTAGACCAGCATCGGGTTCGCCAGGACCAGGTTCAGCTTCCAGCCGTGCAGGTGCTCGGTGAACCGGGTGACCGGGTAGAGCACGGCCGAGCCGTACATCCAGACGCGCATGATGAACGGGATGAGCTGGCGCAGGTCGTGCAGCTTCGAACCGAGCCGGCCGACCAGCATCGCGAAGCCGGCGTTGAAGATCGTCTGCAGGAGCAGGGCCGGGACCAGCAGCAGCCACTGAAGGTTGATCGGCTCGCCGGTGAGCAGCACGATGCCCATCAGCACGGCGATCGAGGCGATCATGTTGCGCGCCTCGACGAGCGTGATCGAGAGCGGCAGGCTGGCCCGCGGGAAGTGCAGCGCCCGGATCAGCCCGAGGTTGCCGCTGATCGCCTGGATACCGGCCTGCACGACGGACTGGGTGTAGCCGAAGATGAAGACGCCGGTGCACAGGTACGGGATGAAGTTGTGGACGCCGCCCTTGGTGTTCAGCAGCACGCCGAAGATCACGTAGTAGACGCCCGCGTTGAACAGCGGGGTCAGGACCTGCCAGACCATGCCCAGCCGCGTGTTGCCGAGCGCGGCCGAGACCTTGGCGCCCGCGAACTCCCAGATGAAGTGCCGGTACGCCCACAGCTGCCGGGTGTATTCCAGCAGGCTGGGCAGTCGCCCGGCGGCGCCTAGTCCATACTTCCGGGCCAGCTCCTTGGCGGATGGCCCGGTGTAGGACTCGACGACGGTCGTCTGAGCCATGGAGTGGTGCTCCGATCTCGTCGGCCCGACCGGGGAATCGGGACCAGATGCTTTCCGCGAGAACACAACTTCAGCATGCCAAGCCGTTGTCGATGGAACGGGTTCGTATCGACGTGGTGCGAGGCTATCCGACCAAACGGCGGAACGCAACCGTTACGTCCTGGCGTATAGTGATCGCGTGACGACAGCGAAGCGTGCACCCGCCGGCGCGGCGGTGCTCCGAGGCGACATCACGAAGGCGATCCGCGATGCGGTCATGCAGGAGCTGGCCGACGTGGGCTATGGCCGGCTCTCGATCGAGGCGGTGGCCCGCCGGGCCGGCGTCGGCAAGACCGCGGTCTACCGCCGCTGGGGCAACAAGCTCGAGATGGTCCTCGAGATCGTCTCCGACGTGGCGGGTCGCAGCGTGCCGCTCCCCGACACCGGCAGCTTCGCCGGCGACCTGCAGTTGTTGATGATGATTGTAAGCCGGGCGCTGCAACACCGGATCGCCTCGCAGATCATCCCGGACCTGATGGCCGAGGCCTCGCGCAACCCGCAGATCGCCGAGACCCTCCAGAAGGCGCTGCGCACCCACCAGCAGGCGGTCGGCGACAAGCTGATCGGCCAGGCGGTGGCGCGCGGCGAGCTGCCCGAGGGCACCGACCCGGAGGTGGCCGTCGACCTGATCCTCGGCCCGCTGTACTGGCGGCTTGCGGTCGCCCGTACCCCGCTGGGCGACGACTACCTCGACAAGCTGATCGCCGCCGTGATGGGGGCGTTGCGCGCCTGATCGCCGCCGTGATGGGTCTTGAGCTGATCGTCGGCAACCGAACCGCACCCGGGCGGCACTCGGCAATCGCGCGTCGCCGCCGAAGGTAGGGGCCATCCTCCTCTCCGAGCCCAGGAGCCGCAATGCGTCCGTCCGTCGAGCACCCCGTCGTCGACGCCGCCGCGCTGCTCAAGCGCGTGATGGGCGGCCGGCCGGCCGAGCGGGGCGGGCAGACACCCGCCCGGGTCAAGACCTCGGCGCCGGTGGGGGTCTGGCTGAGCGAGGACGGCACGGTCCGCCTCGACATCTTCTCCGACGGCACGTACGACGGGCAGGTCGCCGGACGTAGGCGGCACGCACATGGCACGTATCACATCGACGGCTCGCTGATGACCCTGAGCGACGACTCGGGCCTGTTCACGGCAGTGACGCTGGGCGTGGGCGAACTGGAGATGGCCGGCTACCACCTGAGCCCGGCCGTCGGTTAGCACATTCCGCCGATCACCCGCGGATTTCCACAGGTCCGGGGTTGTCCACAGGGCGCGTCGGCGCACCCGCCCAAGACCGCAATTCCCCGCGACAATGACCTGAGGGGGCTCCCCCTTGGGAGGGTGGGCTACGGCCGGGGCGTGATCGGCGCTGCCCTAGACGCAACGCCGCTCGGTTAAGGTCTGCCTCAACACCGGAACTCCGCTTTCCGTTGCCCGAACAACACACCCTCGACAGCACCACCCCCGCCTTAACCGAGCGGCGTTGGCCCTAGACGAGCGCCGCCTCTGGGCGGTCGGCGTTTGTCGTTGCTCGGGTGTCCAGGCGGAAGCTCTGCACCGCGAGCGCCAGACCGATCACCGCCAGGGCCACGCCGATCCAGGCCGAGGCCAGGTAGCCCCAGCCGGCCGCGATCGCGGCGCCGCCGAGGGCCGCGCCGACGCTGTTGGCGATGTTGCTGGCCGACTGGTTGACGGCGGCGCCCATCAGTTGCGCGCCGGGCGCCACCGCGATCAGCCGGGCCTGCAGCGCCGGGCCGGCGAACAGGCTGGCCGCGCCGACCAGGAAGGCGCCGGCGAAGAGGCCGGCCGGGTGCCGCGCGGTCAGGCCGAACAGGACGGCCGAGGCGATGATGCCGCCGAAGCCGAGCAGCACGCTGCGCTTGAGGTTGCGGTCCGCGGCGATGCCGCCGAGCGCGTTGCCGACGGTCATGCCGAGGCCCATCACGGCCAGCGCCCAGGGCACCGCCGACTCGCGCAGGCCGGTGACGTGCGTGGTGACCGGCGCGATGTAGCTGTTGACCGCGAAGAAGCCACCGAAGCCGACCGCGGCGACCAGGGCCGCCAGCCAGACCTGGGGGAGCCGGAAGGCGGCGAGTTCGTCCCGGGGCGAGCCGTTGGGCGCGGCCGCCACCTCGGGGACCACCAGCAGCACGGCGATGAGGGTGAGCGCGAAGACACCGGCCACCGCCAGGTACGCGACCCGCCAGCCGGCCGCCTGCCCGAGGCCGGTGATCAGCGGGACGCCGAAGACGTTGGCCGCGGTCAGCCCGCCCAGCACGATCGAGAAGCCGCGCCCGGCGTTGCCGGGGCCGAGCATGGCCGCGGCGAGCAGCCCGGCCGCCCCGAAGTACGCGCCGTGGGCCAGGGCCGCGACGAACCGGCCGGCGAGGACCAGCCCGAAGGTGGGTGCCAGCGCGGAGGCCACCGTCCCGAGCACGAACAGGCCGAGCAGCCCGACCACCAGCCGGCGGCGGGGCACCCGGGCGGTGAGCGCCGCGATCGTGGGCGCGCCGACCACCACGCCGAGCGCGTAGCTCGTGATCATCCAGCCGGCCTTGGCGACGGCGCCGGCGCTGGAGTGCGCGTACGCGGTCGGCAACAGGTCGCGGGCCATGTCGGGCAGCAGGCCCATCGCGACGAACTCGGTCAGGCCCAGCCCGAAGCCGCCCAGGGCCAGGGCGAGCAGGGCGGCCCAGCGCCGGCCGGCGGCAAGTTTCTCCACGCCAACGACTCTAGAACGTTCTAGGCCGTCGCGTCGTAGAACGTTCTAGTGATCACAGGTAAACTTCCCGGCCATGCGCGCAGGGGAGCGGCGACCCACGCTGGCCGACGTCGCCGCCGAGGCGGGCGTGTCGGTGGCCCTGGTGTCGATCGTGATGCGGGACGCGCCGGGGGCGAGCGCGACCACCCGGGAACGCGTGCTCGAGGTGGCTCGCCGGCTCGACTACCAGCCGGACAGCCGGGCCCGGTTGCTGCGCAGCGGGGAGAGCCGGCTGCTCGGCGTCGTCTTCGCGGTCCGGCACCCGTTCCACGACGACATGCTCATCGGGCTGTACGACGCGGCCGACCGGCTCGGGTACGAGCTGGCGCTGAGCGCGGTGACCCCGCGCCGGGACGAGCGCACCGCGATCGCCGGGCTGCTGCAGGACCGGTGCGCCGCGCTGGTGCTGCTCGGGCCGCAGCTGCCGATCGCCGAGCTGGCGGCGCTGGCCGGGCGGCTGCCGGTGGTGTCGATGATGCGTGGGGTGCGGCACAAGGCCGTCGACGTGGTACGCACCGACGATCCCCGAGGGCTGCACCTGGCCGTCGACCACCTCGTGGGGCTCGGCCACACCCGGATAGCGCACGTCGACGGCGGCCGGATGGTGGCGTCGGCCGACCGGCGACAGGGCTATCGGGAGGCGATGCGGCGGCACGGGCTCGACGCGTACACAAGAGTGGTTCTGGGTGGTCCGGGCGAGGAAGACGGTGCCCGGGCGGCTCGGGAACTGCTCGACGATCCGCCGACCGCGGTGACGACCTTCAACGACCTGAGCGCGACCGGCCTGCTCGACGGCCTGCGGCGCGGCGGGCTGGACGTGCCCGGGGACATCAGCGTGGTGGGCTACGACGACAGCAGCTTCAGCCGGCTCGCGCACATCGACCTGACCACGGTCGCCCAGGACATCGACACGATGGCGACACTGGGGGTGGCGCGCGCGGTCGAGCGGATCGCCGGAGCGCACGTCGTCCACCGGGAGACGGTGATCCCGCCGCGGCTGGTCATCCGCGGCACCACCGGCCCGGCGCCGCTAAGTGTGGGGGCGCGCGGGCCGATCGGAGAGTAGGGGTAGGGAGGGGTCGGATGCGAGGCCGGGCGTTCGTGCTGGCGCTGGCGGCGCTGCCGGTCGGGCTGGCCGGCTGCGGCAGCGCGCCGATGCCGTCCGCCACCTCGTCGCCGACGCCGACGAGGGGGCCGTGGGTGCTCTTCCAGTCGGGCAGCCCTACGTCGACGCCGGTGGGCCCCTTCTACAGCGGTACCCGGCCGGCCGGGCTGCCGTCGGTGTCGTTCCTGTCGACCAGTTCGGCCGGGTGCGCGATCGGGTGGCCGGACTCGGGCGAGGTGCTGATCCCGATGAACATCACGCCGATCACCGGGGGGTTCAAGGTCGAGTGGCCGTCGGCGTACGGGTCGTACTACCGGATCACGGCGGTGTTGCAGGGGCTGGTCGCGGGCGCGCAGCCGGCGCCGTCGTGGCAGACGGTGCCGGCGGGGGCGGGCTGCACGACCACGACGACCATCACCGGGTTGACGACGGGGGCGCCGTACATCATCTGGCTGGACGCCCCGGACACGCCGCGCCGGGCCGACGGCTCCCGAAGCCTCTACAGCGGCAAATCCGGCGTCGTCAAACCCCTGTGACGCGCCGTCAGGCGATCGCCGCGATGTCCCCGTCGTCGAAGTAGATGGCCTGGTGGAGGCGGCCGCCGAGCGCCTCGGCGTAGCGGGCGACGACATCCTGCCCGGAGACCTTGCCCTGCTCGATCTGGGATACCCGCCCCTTGGTGATCCCCATCCGCTCGGCGACCTGCTGCTGGGTGAAGCCGCGAGCGCGGCGCACCTCGGCCAGCCGGTGGCCGAGCACGGTCGCGAGCAGTTCCTGCTTTCCGGCCGTGACCGCGTCCTCGCCGCCAGCGGCCTCGACGTACTCGGCCCGGATGTCCTGCCAGCGCGAGTAGCCGCTCATTCCCCGCCCTCCTGGTTGCCGCGTTCCGTCAAGTAGACCTCGTATCGCTGTTCGGCCAGCGGCATCGCTGTCCGATACCACTCGTTCCATCTGCCTGACTTGTCGCCGGCGACCAGGAGGATGGTCGACCGCCATGGATCGAAGGCGAACAGGATCCGCACGGTGCCGGGCCGCAGTTCCTTCAGGTTGGCCAAGGCGGAGCCGTGGATGGTGTCGACGAGTGGACGGCCGAGTCCGGGGCCTGCTTCGGCGAGAAGGTCGAGTGCCTGGACTCGCGCGTACGAGGCGCTGTCCAAACCATCGATCCACTCCCTGACTTCGGAGACGAGGTAGATGTCCCACTCGGCGGTAGTCACTAGCCTGGTATAGGCGTGGGGCAAGTGTAGAAAATGCTATACCTGCAGCCTAGCCCGATCGGCGCGTGGGGTCAGGAGGCGATGGTGTTGCGGCCGCTGAATTTGGCGGCGTAGAGGCGGTCGTCGGTGGCTCGGAAGAGGGCGTCGCCGGTCATGCCGGGGGTCAGGGCGGCCAGGCCGACGCTCACGGTGAGCCGGACGCCCGGGATGATGTCGGAGTTGGCCACCGCGGCTCGGATGCGTTCGGCCACCTCCCGGCCCACCTGCAGGTCGCCGCGCAGGAACACGGTGAACTCGTCGCCGGCGTAGCGAACCGGGACGTCCTCCGTGCGGCAGTGGGCGCGCAGGATGCGGGCCACCTCGCGCAGTGCCCGGTCGCCGACCGAGTGCGAATAGGCGTCGTTCACCGCCTTGAAGTGGTCGACGTCGACCAGCAGCAGGACCAGCGGCTCGGCCAGCCGGCCCGAGTCGATGCGGTCGAGCAGCAGGTCGAAGCGGCGGCGGTTGCCCAGGCCGGTCAGCGGGTCGCGGAGCACCTCGCGTTCGGCGCGGGCCCGGGCCGACTCCGCCTCCTCCTGCTGGCGGGCCTGGCGCAGCATCGCCACCCGTTGCAGGCGCATCCGCCACAGCTCGCGGGTCTGGCCGGCGACCGCGTCGAACAGGTCGCGGCTGGACTGGCCGTCGTCGAGCGCGAGCGCGGTGAGGGCCCGCTCGAACCGGATGATCGGCTGCTCGTCGGGCCGGCCGCCGAAGGCGCACAGCTCGCCGGCCGCGACGATCTCGGTGCGGGCCTCGGCCAGGGCGCCCTGGGCGCGCAGGCTGATGCCGAGCGCCAGGTGGGCCATCCGGGCGTATTGGAAGCTTTCGGCCGTACGCAGCGGCATGATCGCCTCGCGGGCCAGCTTTTCCGCGGGGATCACGTCGCCGAGCTTGGCCAGGGTGAGAGCCAGCATGGCCGCCGTGCCCATGTCGTCGGGGCGCTGGTCGGCGTGCCGGCGGGTGATCGCGGCGCTGCGGTGCAGCCGGTCGGCCGCCTCGTCGTGCCGGCCGATGTGGTCCAGGCGCAGGCCCCAGTAGAGCAACGTCATCGCGTGCACCAGGTCGAACGCGCTGGTGGTCTCGCTGAGCTGCTCGTAGGCGGCGGCCGCGTTCTCGTACATCTCGGCGGCGGTGGCCGCCTCGGCGAACGAGCAGAGCGCGGAGACCCGGCGGTCGCGGTACGGATGCGGCGCGTCCATCAGCACGGCGGCCCGGGCGAGGTTGCGCATGGCGTCGACGTAGCGGGACCGGAGGATGTCGAAGTGGGCCAGGTCGCACAGGGTCTTGGCCTCAGCGAGCGCCGAGCCGTTGGCGCGGTGCAGGCGCAACAGCCGCTCGGCGAGCTCAGCGCCTTCCGGGTAGCGGCCCATGTGCAGGTTGGCGTACATCTTGCCCTGGATCAGGTACGGGATGCTCTTGGCGTCGCCGCACGCGCGGGCCAGCGCCAGGTACGCGTCGGCGGCCGCGATCGCCTCGTGCCCGCGGCCGGTGTTCGCCAGGCGGTGCACGCGCAGGACGAGCAGGTGCAGCGGACCGAACGCGGTGACCGGGACCGGCAGGCCTTCCATCGACCCAGTATCAACAAAACCGTTCAGATCAACTACGCCTGACGACAACGGATTGTCGATGTTGAAGACATCGTCGATCGCTCATTTCGTGACATATTTGCCCAGGCCGTCGACCAGCAGGGCGAGGCCGAACTCGAAGCGGGCCTCCGCGTCGCCGCTGACCAGCTCCTGCGCGTGCGCGCGGATGTTCGGGTAGAGATCGACCGGCACCTGCTCGAAGTATGCCCGCAGGTCCCTCTCGAGTTCGGCGGGGAACGCTTCCTCCTCGGTGGCCGTCCCGCGCCAGATGGACATTTCGTACGCGTCCGCGGTGACGTACAAGAAGATCCGGTCCATCGCCCACGCCGCGTGCTGGGCGGGAACGCCGCCGGCCAGCATCATGCCGATCATGGCGTCCGAGGCGCGCAGCGCGTTCGGGCCGGTGGGGACGATGGCGAGCGCGGCGCGGGCGAGATCGTAGTGGTCGAGCAGGATGCGGTGGCTCGCCCGGGCTATCTCGAGGATCTGTTCCTTCCACCGCGGCGGGTCCAGCGGGGGGATCTCGACCATGCCGCAGACCTCGTCGAACATGAGCTGGAGCAGCTCGTCCTTGCTCGTCACGTGGGCGTAGAGGCTGGACGGACCGGTCTCGAACTCGGCGGCGATGCGCCGCATGCTGACCCCGTCGATGCCCTCGGTCTTCACGATCCGCAGGGCCGCCCGCACGATCTCGTCGCGGCCGAGCGGGTTCTTGGCGGGGCGCTGGGGTTTGATCGCCCGCCGGAGGAACGGCGACTCTTTCATCGTCGGATAACTTACTTGACGCGAACGGTGTTCGCCAGTAGAACGGTGTTCGTAACCAACGAACACCGTTCAGGGGGACTCCCGATGGAAGCCGTACTCGACAAGACGGCCACCACGCCCACCGCGTACCGATATCGGTGGGTCGCACTCTTCGTGATCCTGGCCGTCGAGGTGATGGACCTGCTCGACGCCCTGGTCACCAACATCGCCGGGCCGTCGATCCGCGCCGAGCTGGGCGGGGCGTACAGCCTGATCCAGTGGCTCGGCGCCGCCTACACCCTGGCCATGGCGATCGGCCTGCTCACCGGCGGGCGGCTCGGCGACATCTTCGGCCGCCGCCGGATGTTCCTGATCGGCGCGGCCGGCTTCACGCTCGCCTCGCTGGCCTGTGGTCTCGCCCAGTCGCCGGCCCAGCTGATCATCGGCCGGGCGGTGCAGGGCCTGTTCGGCGCGGTCATGCTGCCTCAGGGCCTCGGCATGATCAAGCAGATGTTCTCCGACGAGGAGCAGGCCAAGGCGTTCGGCGCGTTCGGCCCGGTGATGGGCCTGTCCTCGGTGGGCGGCCCGATCCTGGCCGGCTGGCTGGTCGACGCGAACTACTTCGACTGGGGCTGGCGGATGATCTTCTTCATCAACCTGCCGCTCGGCCTGTTCGCGGTCTTCGGCGCGCTGCGGTTCCTGCCGGAATTCTCCAGCGCGCGTCCGCCGCGCCTGGACGTCCTGGGCGTGCTGCTCGCCGGGGTCGGCGCCTTCCTGCTGCTCTACCCGCTGGTGCAGGGCCGCGACCTGGACTGGCCGGTCTGGTGCTTCGTGCTGCTGGCCGCCGGCGTGATCGTGTTCGGACTGTTCGCGATCTACGAGACCGGGCGCGAGCGGCGCCGGCTCGACCCGCTGGTCACGCCCAGCCTGTTCCGCAAGCGCGCGTTCTCCGGCGGGCTCGCGGTCGGCCTGGTCTTCTTCGCCGCGCTGATCGGCACCGGCCTGGTGTTCACCTTCTACCTGCAGATCGGGCTGGGATATTCGCCGCTCAAGGCCGGTCTCACCACGCTGCCGCAGGCGCTGGGCACGGTCGCCGGCTTCATTGCGGCGGGCGCCGGCCTGGCCGAGAAGCTGGGGCGCAAGCTGCTGCTGATCGGCACGGCCGTGATGATCGTCGGCACCGCGGGCTTCGCGCTGACCGTACGGCTGGCCGGGGCGGACATCACGCCGTACCACATGATTCCGGCTCTGGTGCTGCTCGGCGCCGGCATGGGCCTGGCGATGGCGCCGTTCTTCAACATCGTGCTGGCCGGCGTCGACACCGAGGAGACCGGCTCGGCCTCCGGGGCGCTCACCTCGGTGCAGCAGTTGGGCGGCGCCTTCGGCATCGCCGTGCTCGGCACCATCTTCTTCGCCATCCTGCCCGGCCAGGTGGCATCGCATGTGGACGGCTCGGCGGCCGAGGTGCGGACGGTGCTCACCACGGCCGGGGTGCCCGCCGACGCGCAGCCGGCCGTCGTCACCGGCCTGCGCGAGTGCCTGCGCGACCGCACCGCCGAGAACGACCCGGACGCGGTGCCGGCCAGCTGCCAGGGCGCCGGCGCACCGGCACCCCAGGTCCAGGCGTACGCCCAGGAGCAGGTCCGCGCCGGTTTCCAGGACGCCACGATCCGGACCACCGGCGTCACGCTGATCCTGCTGCTCCTCGCCTTCGGACTGTCCTTCCTGCTCCCGAAGAAGGCCAGACCGGACGCGGCGGAACACTAATCGGCACGTCTCACCGGCAGGCCGGCGTCTCGCCACGCGGCGAAACCGCCGGCCAGGTCGGTGGCCCGGTGCAGGCCCAGGTCCTGCAGCGCGGCCGCGGCCAGGCTGCTGGTGTAACCCTCCTGGCAGGTCACGATCACCTCGAGGTCGTAGCTCTCGGCGAACGGCAATCGGGCGTCGCTGCGCGGGTCGAGCCGCCACTCGAGGACGTTGCGCTCGATGATCACCGCGCCGGGGATCTCGCCGAACTCGGCGCGCTGGGCGGCCGGCCGGATGTCGATCAGGACGGCGCCGCGCTCCAGGGCCTCGGCCGTCTCGTGCGGGCCGACGCGGCGCAGCCGGGCCCGGGCGCCGGCCAGGATCTCGGCGATGCCGGCGGAGCCGGGTGGCGGAGCGTCGGCGCCGATCAATGAGGCGCCGGTCACTGAAGCGCTCACCACTGCACCCCCGCCTGTTCGACGGTGAGCGTCTCGAGGCCGTCGGCGCCGAGGCGGTACCGGGTCATCGTGGTCAGTGCCGGGCCGTACACGTGGATGCTCACCGCCGGGCGCGACGAGCGGTTGGTGATCCGGTGGATGTGCCGGCTGCCGAACCGCCGCCCGGCGCCCTCGCCGAGCTCGCGACCGACGATGCGCGGCGGGGCGCCGGCCGGGGTCGTGACGGCGTCCTCGGTGAGCGTGCCGGCGAGGACGTGGAACGCGCCGGCCGAGCCGCCGTGGTCGTGCAGGTCGGTGCCCTGGCCGGGCAGCCAGGTGAGCAGCCAGACCTCGTGATCGTCGGCCACGTGCAGGCGCTGGTACCACCGGCTGACCGGGTTGTAGCGCGGCGCCACCGGCCACTGCTCGGGCTCGGCGGCGTAGCGGGCGGCCAGGGCGAGATGGTCGAGGCGAAGATCGACGACGGTCACGGGAGCTCCTCGGTTCGCATACAATGCCTATAGAGACTATAGGCTTAGCTCCCTGGGGAGGGGACGGCGGCCCGGCCGATGCTGAGGGCGGGTCGCGCGACGAACTCCATGACGATCCAGGAGCGCTCGCTCCAGACGACCGCGTTGTAGATCTTCATGGCCGGCAGCCGTGCCACGGCCGAGCCGATCGGCAGCCCGTCGGCGAGCTCCCGCAGCGTCACCCAGCGCCAGAGCACCTCGTCCTCGGCCAGCCAGACCCGGCCCAGCTCGTCCTCGTCGAGCAGCCGGACCACTCGGTAACGATCATCCACCCCGGTCATGCCCCCGGTTCGGAGCGCGGGCCCGCGCGGATGGGCCGCCTACCACCAGCCGCGGCGCTTGGCCCAGCCCAGCAGCAGCACGGACATCACGGCCATCACCACCAGGACGGCGATCAGCTGCGCTACGTGGGTGTGCGTGTTGACGATGACGTTCATGCCGTAGATCGAGGAGAGCGCGGTGATCGGCAGGGTCACCACGGCGATCACGGCGAGCCGCTCGGCCGCGATGGTCATCTTGGTCTCGGCCCGGGCCCGGTAGAACTCGATCACACCCTGCAGGTACTCGCGCTCGCCGTCGGCCAGCCCGCGGATCCGGTTGAGCTGGTCGACCACGTCGTTGACCAGCGGGCGGTCGTCGGCCGGCACCCGGGCCTCGAGGGCGGCTATCCGGCCGTACACCTCGGCGCCGAGCGCGCCCATCGTGCGCACCGCGAGCAGGCCGTGCCGGGCTTGGAACAGCTCCTCGAGGAACTCCTCGGGGTTGCCCATGTGCCCGCTGGTGACCCGCTGCTCGAGGTGCCACACGTCGGTGGTGATCTCCTCGATGAACGTTTCGAGTCGGTGGATCAAGGCGGAGGTGATCGCGTACGAGAGATCGTACGGCGAATTGGGGCGCAACCGGCCGGATTCGAGCCGCCGCCGGACCCCGTCGGTCTCCCGTAGTGCGACATCGAGAGAAAGGTTCGGATTGATCGGGCCGTGCACGGTTACGACGTACTTCTCGCCGATTATCTGATCGAGTTCGAGATAGTGCACATGCCCGGACGGTCCCCGCTCCGGTCCGTGCAGGATAACCAGCTGCTGATGCGGATAAATCCGGACACGTGGCACGCGATTCCGTTGCATACAGTCGCGGACGGCAAGGGGATGACAGCCCAGCACGTCGGTGAGCAGCGCGACGGCCTCGTCGCTGCACTCCGGAATGTCCACCCACACCAGCGCGTCCGGCCGCTCCAGCAGGGCTGCGACCTCGGCCAGGGCGTGCGTCACGACGCCTCCGCCGGTGAGCGACAAGACCCGGATCCCACCCATGTCCACACGCTAGTCCGGAAAGAAGCTCGTGGCACTTTGCCTCTTTCCGATCCAGGCGTGAAATCCGCCCTCCGCAATCACGCCGACACGCTGCGTCGCCGAAATTACGGTTTGCCTCACCAGATCGGTTCCCGGCCTCAGCCGTTAAGGCGGAAAACCCGTCAGCAGGGTCACCTCGAATCGAGAAGGCTATATGGTGACGGGCGCCGCCGAGAACCGGTGCCGGAGGCCCCCTCGCCCACACCTCCGACCACACGATCAACGAGGACGGACACGTGTTGAAGTCACGCCGCGGCCTGCTGGCCGCCGGTATCGCGGTCGCCGTGGTCGGCGCCCTGGGCGTTGCCTCGACCCTGAACGCGGGCGCCGAGCAGATCGGCGACTCCACCGACCAGCAGCCGGTCGCCGCCACGCCGACCAGCTCGGCGGACACTCTCTCGACGCCGCCCGCGCTGCTGCCGTGGGGCGCCCGCCCGCAACTGGTGCGTAAGGACCGTGCCGGCGTGAGCGCCCGGACGCTGCGGGCGGACGGCCTGGACGCCGCCTCCAACGACACGAGCGGCTCGATCCTGCCGCGGGGGCGGTACGCGCCGAAGGGCGATCTGTCGGAGGTCCTCTCGTCCCAGTCCGGGGCGCGCCCCGCGGCGCCGCCGTCGCCCGAGCCCGACCCGTCGGCGTCCAGCAGCGGCCCCACCTGCGAAGACACGAAAGACCCCTGCTACCTGTATCAGGGCATGCATCAGGGCTCGCTGAAGGATCCGGCCGAGTCGGATGGCTTGTACGTGAACGTCACGATCGGCAAGCCGAGGCTGGGCGACCAGGACGGTCACTCGCTCGGCGAGATCGCGGTGCGGTCGGCCGACGGGGGCGAGGCCGTCGAGCTCGGCTGGACGGTCGACCGCGCGGTGAACGGCGACGACGACCCGCACCTGTTCGTCTTCCACTGGGTCGAACACAAGCCGACCTGCTACAACGGCTGCGGTTTCCAGCAGTACAGCAAGAACCTCAAGCCGGGCGACACCCTCGCGTACGGCGTCACCAAGAAGTTCGGCATTCAATACTCCGACGGCGCCTGGTGGATCGCCTTCGACTCGGAGTGGATCGGCTACTTCCCCGAGAATTTGTGGACCGATCAGGGCACCACGTTCACCCGCACCGGCCAGCTCCACGCCTTCGGCGAGACGGCGACGCAGAGCCTGCAGCCGTGCGACACCGACATGGGCACGGGCGCCTGGGGCGACCAATCCACGGCGGCGGCGTACATGGCCAGCGTCGCGTACCTCAATGGCCCGGCCGTGAACCCCCTCTTCTACGACGGGCCGGCTTTCTATCCGATCCAGAAGTTCGCCGCGGTGAATACCCCCCCGCGTACCTTCCGCTACGGCGGCGCCGGCTTCTGTGCATACCAGAAGAGGCAGGCCTCGGCCACGCCCTCTCCGTCCTCTTCCTGAGGTTCTCAGTGACGCGATGCCCGGTCCCGGCGAGGGGGACCGGGCATCGCCCTGTCCGGGATCCGGCGGCTCCGATCGAACCCGCTTCACCGTGACGGTGTACAAGTGGGTGGCAGACGGATGCTGGGGAAGGGCATGGCGCGGATGAGGCGACGGGTGAGCCCCGACGAGGAGCTGATGACCGCGCTCTACAACGAGCACTATGCGGTCCTGCTCGGCTTCGTCCTGCGCTACGTGCGCGACCGGCATCGCGCCGAGGACATGGTGCAGGAGACCCTGCTGCGCGCCTGGAAACACATCGATCACCTCGACACCGACCAGGGGCGGACCCGCTCGTACCTGCTGACCATCGCCCGCAACGTGGTGACCAACGCCTGGCGGGCCGAGCAGCGCCGGCCGCACCTGGTGGCGGACGAGATCGCGGTCGACACCATGCCGGTCGAGGACAACGTCGACCAGCTGGTCGAGGGCTGGCTGGTGGCCGAGGCGCTGGAGCGGCTCTCCGCCGAGCATCAGGCCGTGGTCCGGGCGATGTACTACGAGGGGCAGAGCGTGGCGGAGACCGCACGGCGGTTGTCCGTGCCCGAGGGAACGGTGAAATCACGGGCATATTACGCGGTCCGGGCGTTACGGACGGCGTTCGAGGAGATGGGGGTGCTGCGGTGAACCCCGATCACGACGACCTGCGTCGACTGCTCGGCGGCTACCTGCTCGGCGGCCTCGACGACGCGGACACCGACCGGCTCGACGCTCACCTGCGCGACTGCGACGAGTGCCGCGACGAGTTGGAGCGGCTGGCGCCCGTACCGGAGCTGCTGCAACGCCTGCCCGACGCCCAGCGTGCGTTTCCCGGCGGTGCGCAAGCACCGATCAGCATGTCGGCCCGGCCGACCGCGGAGAACGTCGAGGGCCTGCTGCGCCGGATGCGGGCCGAGCGCTCCCGGGAGAACCGGATCGCCCGGGTGCGCTGGCTGGCCGCGGCCGCCGTGGTGGTGGTCGCCGCGGTGATCGGGATCGGGGTGATCCGCGGCAACCGGGAGACCACGACCCCGTCGGTGCTGCCCAGCCCGCAGCTGGTGACCGCGCAGTTCGAGGCGGCCGAGGGCAGTGGACTCGCCGGCGAGGCGGTGCTGACCCCGAAGACCTGGGGCGTCTCGGTGGCGCTCGACGTGACCAAGCTGCGCGGCGAGGGGCCGTTCCTCTGCCAGGTACGCAGCATGCACGGCGAGGTCGAGCAGGCGGCCGCCTGGGGGCCGACCCCGTCCGGCAACGCCAAGGTGATCGGGGCCAGCTCGTTCCAGATCGACGACGTGCAGTCGGTGACCGTGGCCGATCACGACGGCCACCCGCTCGGCACGGCCAACGTGGATTAACCCAGCTCGGCCAGGTCCTTCTCGTCCAGTCGCAGCCGGCCGGCCGCGACGTTCTCCTCCAGGTGCGCCACGGAGCCGGTGCCCGGGATGACCGCCACGTTCGGTGAGCGGGCGAGCAGCCAGGCCAGCGCCACCTGCTGGATCGTGGCGCCGAGCCGCTCGGCCACCGCGCTCAGCCGCTCGGCGGCCAGCGGCCGGAACCCGCCGCCGACCGGGAAGAACGGGACGTAGGCGATCCCGGCCGCGGCGCACGCGTCGATCAGCGGGTCGTCGTCGCGGTCCGCGATGTTGTAGAGGTTCTGCACGCAGACGATGTCGGCGATGCCACGGGCCCGGTCGAATTCCGCCCGGCTCACGTTGGAGATGCCGATGTGCCGGATCAGGCCCTCGGCCCGCAGCGCCATCAGGGTCTCCAGCGCGGGCTCGAACGCCGATCCGTCGTGCCCCCGGTCGCCCATCCGCAGGTTCACCACGTCCATCCGGTCCACGCCGAGCGACCGCAGGTTCGCCTCGACGCCGCGGCGTAGGCCGTCGGCGGTGAGGCCGGAGTGCTCGGCGGCCGGCTTGGCGATGTCGTCGCCCTCCACCAGCGCGCCGACCTTGGTGACCAAGACCAAACCTTGCGGGTACGGGTGCAGAGCCGTCCGGATCAACTCGTTGGCCGCCACCCCGTCCCGCGCGTAGTAGTTCGAGGTGTCGAGGTGGTTGACGCCCAGCTCCACCGCCCGCCGCAGGACCGCGAGCGCGGTGTCACGATCCGGCCGGTTGCCCTGCGGCCAGCCGGTGAGACGCATGGTTCCGTAGCCGACCCGGTTGACGGGCAGATCCCCGCCGAAGACCACTTGTTCGTTCGTCACGACTCCTAGTTAACCCGCCGAAGCTATGGACAGTGATATGCGCGCCATGTCCCAGCGCGCCGACATCGAGGTGTAGATGCGCAACGCCTCGTCCGGGCGCTCGCCGCTGAGCATCGCCGCGTCCTCGAGCGCGGCCGCCAGTTCGAACCGCCGGCCCACCTGCCGGTAGTGCTCGGCGGCGGCCCGGGCCGGCCCCGGATCGCCGCTGCGCAGCGCCTGGCAGCGCAGGTGCGCCGCGTGCGCGCGGGCCGGGCGTACCTCATGGGCGGCCTCGGCGGCGCAGATCGCGGCGGCCCGCTCGGCGACGTCCATCCTGGACAGCCGCCGGGCCAGCCGCATGACCTCCGGCAGCCACTGGTGGCGCAGCATCATCGGGGCGTACGAGGGCTGCAGCAGCGGCGCCAGCATCTCCAGCGCCTCGGCGTCCTGCCCCCGCCGCTCGGCCGCCAGCGCCCTGGCCACCAGCAGGAAGTCGCAGTTCTCCCGCTCCGCCTCGCTGGCCGGCACCGCGTCGGCCGCATCCAGGTGCGCGGCCGCCAGGTCGCGCGCGTCCCGGTGCAGCGCGATCAGCGCGGCCACCCCGTGCAGCAGCATGGTCACCGCGCCCGGCTCGCGCATGCCGTGCCGGGTGATGCCCGGGCCGTCCTCGGTCACCGCGGACACCTCGGCCAGCGCCTCGTCCCAGCGGCCCAGCCAGTAGTCCTGCACCGCGGTCGCCACCTGGAGACCGGCCGGCAGCCGGTGCGCGGCGGCGAACTCGGCGGCCCGGCGCAGGGTGCTCTGCGCCTCGTCCAGCCGGTCCAGGTTCTGCAGCGAGAACAGGCGGTTGTCCAGCAGGTCGAAGTACGTGCCGGCCAGCTCGGCGCGGCCGGCCACCACGTCCAGCGCCTGGTCGACGTGCCGCAGCGCGCGCTCGTGGTCGCGCCGGATCGAACTGGTCAGCCAGATCGTCTGCAGGGCGAAGGCGGTCTCGTACGGCTGGCCCGCCGCCACCGCCTCGGCGTGCACGTCCCGGGCCCGGCGCTCGGCGCGGTCCAGGTCGTCCAGGTCGCCACGGCGGAAATTGGCCAGCAGCACCCGATGCCGGGTCCGCCAGATCTCCGGCACCCGCGGGTCGTCCACCGCGTCCCGCAGCATCGCGACCGCCTCGGCCTCCTCGCCCCTGCGGTGCCGCATGGTGGCCAGCAGCTGGCGCATCTCGGCCCGGTCGCCGGGGTCGGTGGCGAGGCTCATCGCCTCCTCGGCCTCGGTCATCGGGAATCGCTGCCGGCGGAACTCCAGCCGGGCCAGGGCCACCAGCAGGACGCCGCGCTGGGCCGCGGAGGGCAGGTCGGTCCGCAGCGTACGGCGGATCAGGTCGCCGGCGATCTGCGGCGCCCGCCGGACCACCTCGGCGTGATGGGCGAGCAGCCAGTTCAGCACCCAGGTGTCCACCGCCGGCGTCTCGGCCACGAGCTGCTCGGCCACCCGGGTCACCGCGCTGCCGCCGGCCGCCAGCACCTCGGCCGCGTGCCGGTGCAGCCCCGCCCGCAGCGCCGGCGGGACGCTCTCCACCAGCGCCTGCCGCAGGTACGCGTGCCGGAACGCCAGGTCGGTCCCGCTGTCCACCAGCACGCTCGCGGCCAGCGCCTCCTCCAGCGCGCCGACCAGGTCGAGCGCCGAGCGGCCGGTCACCGCCACGACCTCGCTCACCGAGAACTCCGAGCCGAGCAGCGCGGCCAGCCGCAGCACCTCCCGGGTCGAGCCGGAGAGCAGGTCGAGGGTGGCGTGCACGGCGGCCATCAGCGTCCGGGGCGGCTCGACGGTCACCTCCGGCCCGATGTCCGCCCGGCCGCCGGCCACCTCGACGGCGTCCCGCTGCCGCAGCGCGCCGACCAGCTCGCGGGCGAACAGCGGGTTGCCGCCCGAGCGGGCGACCAGCGCCCGCAGGTTGTCCCCGGGCGGGGCCCCGACCAGCGCCGCGACCAGCCGGTCGAGCTCGGCCGGCCGCAATGGGCGCAGCCGCAGCGCGGTCGGCGGGCCGGCCGGGTCGCCCGGCCGGGACGAGGCGACCAGCAGCAACGGCAGCCGGGTCACCAGGCCGCGCAGCCGCTCCCAGACCCGCTGGGTGGCCGAGTCGGCCCACTGCATGTCGTCGACGATGAGGATCAGCGGCGCGGCCGAGCAGGCGGCCCGGACGGCGGCGACGATCTGGTCCTCGGCGATGTCCGGCTCGGCCAGCGGGCCGTGCGGCCGGCGGGTCGCCGACTCCAGGCCGAGCGCGCGGGACAGCACCTGCAGCGGCACCCGGGAGCCGAGCTGGTCGGCCGCGCCCCAGGCCACCCGGCAGCCGCAGCGGGCCGCGTCGGCGAACGCGTGGGTGAGCAGCTCGGTCTTGCCGATGCCCGGCTCGCCCTCGATCCAGACCGCGCCGCCGGAGCCGGCCGCGAGCTGCCGTACGTACCCGCGCAGCTGATCGACCTCGGTCTCGCGGCCGATCCAGTCCCGCCCGGCCAGGCCGTCCCGCAGCGCCCTGGCCACGGCGGTCGGCACGACCGTCCGGATCGGCTCTTTCTGGGCCGTGCCGGTCAGTACCTGGCGTTGCAGCTCGCGCAGGGCCGGCCCGGGTTCGATGCCGAGCTCGGCGACCAGCGTGCGGCGGGCGGCGCGGAACACCTCCAGCGCCTCGGCGTGCCGGCCGGCCCGGTGCAGGGCCAGCATCAGCAGCTCGTGCAGGGGCTCGTGCAGCGGGTTGTCCTTGACCAGGCCGGTCAGCTCGGCGATCAGGCTGTCGTCGCCGCCGAGGTCGACCAGGATCCGGGCGCGCTGCTCGGCGGTGGCCAGGCGCAGCTCGGCCAGGCGCTGCCGGTCCAGCTCCAGGAAGGGCCCGGCGAGGCCGGCGTACGCGTCGCCGCGCCACAACGCGAGCGCCTCCTCGAGCCGGCCGGCGGCGCCGCGATGGTCGCCGGCCGTCAGCAGCTCGGCCGCCCCCGCCCGTAGCTGCTGGAACCGGCCGGCATCCAGCTCGCCCGGCTCCAGCCGCAGCAGATAGCCGCCCGACGCGCTGGTCAGCTGGCCGGGCGAGAGCACCCGGCGCAGGCCCGAGACGTACGTGTAGACGCTGCCGGCCGCGGTCGCCGGCGGCGAGTCGCCCCAGATCGCGGTGATCAGCTCGTCCCGCCCGACCAGCCGTCCGGCGTGCGCGGCGAGCACCGCGAAGACGGCCCGCTGCCGGGCGGCGCCCAGGTCGATCTCGCGATCCCCCACCCAGGCGCGCACCGGCCCCAGCACGCTGGCGCGCAAAGCCTCTGGCACTTGTCCTCCCGAGTCGGTGAACCCAACTTCGAGGGAGACGGGCCGGGTGTCAATGGATAACACAAACCGCACGGACGGGCAGTTCTCCGCGCTACCCCTTCCGCGGCGAATCGCGCCTCTGCTGAACTGGCCTACCGACCCTCGTACGGCGATGAAGGATCTCTGAAGAATTCCTGAAGAACCTTCTCCGACACTTGCTCCACGCTGGGCGCGTCGGGAGGGGTCGGCCATGGAACAGGTCAGGGTCGCATTGCAGGCGATGGATCCGGTCAGCCACGCGGGGCTGGCGGCGCTGCTGCAGTTCCGCGGCGACATCTCGCTGCTGCGCCCGCAGCAGCGCGCGGACGCCCAGGTGCTGGTGGCGGCCGCCGAGCGGCTCACCCCGGACGTGGTGTCCGCGCTGCGCCGGGCCGGCGCCGAGACCGGCGCGCCGATCGTGCTGGTCTGCCAGGAGGTCGCCGAGGCCGAACTGCTGACCGCGGTCGAGTGCCGGGTGGTGGCGATCCTGCCGCGCTCGGCGGTGACCACCGAGCGGCTCGCGCACAGCGTGCGGGCGGCCGCGGCCGGGGGCGGGGTGCTGCCCCCCAACCTCATCGGCGAGCTGCTCAAACAGGTCGACCGGATGCAGCGGGACGTGCTGGCGCCGAACGGGCTGAACGCGTCGGGGCTGACCCCGCGGGAGATCGACGTGCTGCGGCTGATGGCCGACGGGTTCGACACCAACGAGATCGCCGGCAAGCTCTGCTACTCCGAGCGGACCGTGAAGAACGTGATCTACGGAGTCACCCACCGGCTCAAGCTGCGCAACCGGTCGCACGCCGTCGCCTACGCCCTGCGCGCCGGGATGATTTAGTACGTTCGGCAGATGAAAGTGAAGCCAGGCGATCGAGTTGCCGTGCTGTCGCCGTCGTTCGCCGCTCCGCGGCTGTTCCCCGCCGTGCACGACCTCGGCGTCCGGCGGATCGGTGAGCTGCTGGGTCTCGAGCCGGTGGAATATCCGACGACGCGCCACCAGGGCTCCCCGGCGGAGCGCGCCGCCGACCTGATGGCCGCGTACGCCGACCCGGCGATCCGGGCGGTCTTCGCGACCATCGGCGGCGACGACCAGATCACCGTGCTGCCGCACCTGGACCCGGCGCCGTTCGTGGCCGACCCGAAGCCCTTCTTCGGCTACTCCGACAACACCAACATCCTGAACTGGCTGTCGTTGCACGGCGTGCCCGCCTACCACGGCGGCTCGACGATGGTGCACCTCGCGCGGGGCGGCGGCGCGGATCCCGAGCACCTCACCTCGCTGCGGGCTGCGCTCTTCGAGACCGTCGATCTGGAGATCACCCCGGTCGCCGAGTTCAGCGACGAGGAGCTGGACTGGGCCGACCCGGCGGCGCTCACCCGGTCCGCGCCGCGGGTGTCCAGTCCGGGCTTCCACTGGCACCGGGCCGATCGGGTGGTCACCGGGCCGGCCTGGGGCGGGAACCTGGAGATACTGCACTGGAACCTGGCCGCCAACCGATGGATCAAGCCGAGTGACGCGTACGCCGGATCGGTCCTGCTGCTGGAGACCTCGGAGGAGATGCCGCCGGCCGGCGAGGTGTTCCGGATGCTGCGCAACGCGGGCGAGCGCGGCCTCCTGGAGCAGTTCCCGGCGGTGCTGGTCGCCACGGCCAAGGCGAGCAACCTGCAGAACCGGCCGCCCCAGGAGGACCGGGCCCGCTACCGGGACGAGCAGCGGGACGCGGTGTTACGGGCGCTGGCCGCCTACCACCCGTCGGCGATGGCCGTCTTCGGTGTCGATTTCGGTCACACGGCGCCGCAGTGGATCCTGCCGTACGGCGGTCGGATGACCGTGGACGGCCCCGGGCGCCGGATCATCGCCCACTACTGAGCCCCGCTCTTGGCGCTGGCCTGCACCGGCGGGGAGCACGGGTCGCAGAAGCTGCGCGGCGGCGTGGGCTTGGTGATCCGGTTCGGGATGAGGACGAACGCCAGCGCCGCGCCGCCGACCATCAGACCCACGCAGATCAGCATCGCGTTGCGGAAGACCGGGTGCAGCTGGTCGGACACCGTGAGGCTGCCCGCGCCCAGCCCGGCCGCCAGCGGCAGGATCGCGACCGCGAGCAGGCTGGCAGCCCGGGCCACCGCGTTGTTGACGCCCGAGGCGATGCCGGCGTGCGCGTCGTCGAGCGAGCCGAGCGCGGTGGCGGTCAGCGGCGCCACCAGAGTGGACAGGCCCAGGCCCAGGATGATCACCGCGGGCAGCACGTCGGTGAGGTACGACGCGCCCGGCCCGATCATCGACATCAGCAGCACGGCGACCGCACAGATCAGCGGCCCGACGGTCATCGGGATCCGCGGGCCGATGCGCTGGCCGAGCGCGCCGGAGCGGGCCGACAGCAGCAACATCAGGATGGTTGCCGGCAGCATCGCGGTGCCCGCCGCCAGCGGGCTGAACCCGGCCACCACCTGCAGGTTGATGACGAACAGGAAGAAGATGCCGCCGTTGGCCGCGTACACCAGGAAGGTGACCAGGTTGGCCCCGGCGAACGCCTTGTGGCGGAAGATCTCCAGCGGCACCATCGGCTGCGCCGAGCGGCGCTCGGCCAGCACGAACGCCACCAGCCCGGCGACCCCGACCGCCAGCGAGACCAGGACCATCGGGTCACCCGGGCCGCGCGTCGGCCAGGCGGTGAAGCCGTACGTGAGGCCGCCGAGCCCGATCGCGCCGGTCACGATGCCGGCGATGTCGAAGCGGCGGCCCGCGGCCGGGTCCCGCGACTCCGGCACGTGCCGGGCGGTCACCAGGAGCACGAGCACGGCGACCGGCACGTTGATCAGGAAGACGTACCGCCAGCTGCCGGCCTCGACCAGCCACCCGCCGAGGAACGGGCCGAACGCGCCGCCGATGCCGCCCAGGCCGGACCAGGCGCCGATCGCGCGGGCGCGGTCCTCCTGCTGGAAGGAGGCCTCCAGGATGGCGAGCGCGCCGGGGGTGAGCAGCGCCCCGCCGATGCCCTGCAGGACCCGGGCGCCGATCAGCAGCTCGATGCTCGGGGCCAGGCCGCACAGCAGCGAGGCGATCGCGAACCAGGCGATGCCGATCATGAAGATCCGCTTGCGGCCGAACCGGTCGCCGAGCGAGCCGCCGAGCAGGATCAGCGAGGCCAGGCTCAGCGCGTACCCGTTGACGGTCCACTGCAGGCCGGCCGCGTCGGCGTGCAGGTCCCGGCCGATCGAGGGGAGCGCGATGTTGACCACGGTGGCGTCGATGAACGCCAGGCTGGAGCCGAGGACGGTGGCGAACAGGACCCAGCGGCCCCGCGCGGTGTGATAGCGGAGCAGCGTGTCATCGACGGCCATGACGCCGACCTTACGCCGATCTTTACGCCGAGCGGCGGTCCTGCTCCGGGGCGACGCAGCCGCGCATTGCCCGGGTGGCCGCCATCGCGGCGGCGGTGGCGGCGCTCGCCGACCTGGCCGCGGTGACCGGCTTGCGCAGCAGCACGTTGTCCAGCCGGGCGCAGAGCTCGGCCCGGTGGAACGGCTTGGTCAGGTAGTCGTCGGCGCCGGCCTGCAGCGCCGCGAGGATCCGCTGGTCGTTGACGTCGGCGCTGATCAGCATCACCGGGAGCAGGGCGGTGGCCGGTTCGGCCCGCAGCCGCCGGCACAGTTCGATGCCGGACTCGCCGGGCATCCGGACGTCCAGCAGCGCGGCGTCGAAGCCGCCGGCGAGCAGGGCCGTCATCGCGGCGGCCGCGTCGTCGACGGTGACCACCTCGTACCCGGCGCGGCGCAGGGCGAGCGTGAGCAGCTCGCGGTGGTCGGCGTCGTCGTCGGCGATGAGCACGGTTGACACGGGTGCCTCCAGGAGCTGTGGTGCGGACATCCTTGCTGTTCGGCACCCCGCCGGAAGCCGCTGAGCCCTTTTCGAGGTTGCGCGCGTACGCGCACATGGCGGCCAGTGTGCACGTACGTGCACAACCCCTAGGATGTGTACGTACGCGCACACGCGGGGCGAGAAATGCGACTGAGCAACTGTGAAGATCTCGGGTCTTACCTGCGCGAGTGCCGGCGGGAGGCAGGCCTCAGCCAGGCCGACCTGGCGGCCCGGGCAACGGTCAGCCGCCGCTGGCTGTCCGACCTCGAGGCGGGCAAGCCCACCGTCGAGGTCGGCCTGGTCTTCAAGGTGATCTCCGCCCTCGGCCTGTTCGTCGATTGCCGGCCCGCGCCCGAGCCGGAGATCGGCCTCGACGCCTTCCTCGACTCCCTCGGCCGGGAGCCATGAGGGAGCCGATGATCCGGCCGGCGAGGGACGAGGACGCCGCGGCGATGGTGGCGGGTCTGACGCCGTCTGGCACCGTCCGGGCCACGCCGCAGCCCCGCGTGACCGGCAGGACAGGCCTAGGGTGGAGGCATGCGCGCTGCTGTCTTCGAAGAGCCCGGGCCCGCCGCCGTCCTGCAGATCGTCGAGCGGGAGACGCCGCCCGTCGGCGCGGGTGAGGTCCGGGTCCGGGTCGTTCTGTCCGCGGTCAATCCCACCGACACCGGGACCCGTGCGGGTCGCGGCGTGCCCGACGGCGTGACCCCGCCCCGGGTGCCCAACCAGGACGGCGCCGGCGTGGTCGACGCGGTCGGGGAGGGGGTCGGCGGGCTCGAGCCGGGCGACCGGGTCTGGGTCTGGGACGCCGGCTACGGCCGGGCGAACGGCACGGCCCAGGAGTACGTGGTGCTGCCCCGCCGCCAGGTGGTGCGGATGAACGACGACGTCCCGTTCGAGGTCGGCGCCGCGCTCGGCATCCCGGCGCTCACCGCGCACCGCTGCCTCACCCTGGCCAGCGACGGCCCGGCCAGGCTGGAACCGGGGGCGCTGGCGGGCCGCACCGTGCTGGTCGCCGGCGGCGCGGGCGCGGTCGGCAACGCCGCGATCCAGCTGGCCAAGTGGGCCGGCGCGACCGTGCTGACCACGGTGAGCTCGAAGGAGAAGGCCGATCTCGCCGGTGCCGCGGGTGCCGACGCGGTGATCAACTATCGCGAGGAGGACCTGGCGGCCCGGGTCAAGGAGCTGGCCCCCGGCGGCGCGCACGTCGTCGTCGAGGTGAACACCGAGAACCTGCGGGCCGACCTCAGCGCGGTCGCGCCCGGCGGCAACATCGGCATCTACGTGGGCGGCGAGGTGACCATCCCGAGCTTCAAGGCGATGCTCAAGAACGTCAGCCTCGACTTCGTGCTGACCTACACGACCACGACCGAGGAGAAGGACAACGCGGTCGCGGCGGTGGCCGAGGCGGTCAACACCGGCGCCTTCCGGGTCGGTGAGGAGGCCGGGCTGCCGATCCTGCGCTACCCGTTCGAGCGGGTCGCCGACGCGCACGAGGCGGTCGAGCAGCACGCGGTCGGCAAGGTGGTCATCGAGGTCACCCAGCCTTAGGGCTCGAGCAGCGCGGAAGCCACGCGTTCCACGCCGCGCCCATCGACGGCCGCCCACGCCTTGGCGGCCAGTTCGGTGCGCCAGGACGCGTCGGTGAGCAGGGCCCGCAGCGTCGACACCGCGTCGTCGCCCAGGTGACCGAGCTGCCCCAGGCCGGCCGCGTAACCGCGGGCGATCGTCCGGTCGTACCCCAGGATCTGGTTGTCCACCACCCACACCAGCGCGGCCGGCAGGCCGAGGCAGAGCAGCTCCCAGGTCGAGGTGCCGCTGGCGCTGACCGCGAGGTCGGCGCCGGCGAGCAGCTTCGGCAGGTCGTCGGTGGGCGAGATGATCTCGAAGCGCTGCCCCGGTCCGGCCGGGATCGCCGAGAGCTCGGCGTTCAGCTCCTCGTTCGCCGCGATGACCGTGGCGTCGAAACCGACGCCGGTCCGGGTGAGCAGCGCGGCCACCTGCGGCGCCGCGCGGTAGGCGTCGGTTCCGCCGAAAAAGGCCACGACCTTGGGCGTACGCCCGGGGCGGTGCACCGGCGGGGTCACCGGCCGCAGCGAGCGCACCGACGAGCGCAGCAGCGCGTAATCCAGCCCGGCCAGCCCGATCGCGTCCTCGACGTCGATCCGCGCGTCGAGGTTCTGGTCGACGTAGATGTCGGCGGTCTGCCCCCGGAAATCGCCGTCCACGATGGCCAGCACCCGGCGCCCGGTCTTGCGCACCGCCACGCTGTGCGCCGGCGGCAGCGTGTACGAGTCGATCACCAGCGCGTCGATCTCCAGCCGCTCGACCGCCGCGACCAGGCCGACCGGGTCGAACGGCGGCGGATGCCCGGGCAGCCCGCGCTGGCTGAGCTGGGCCTCGGCCCAGGCCACGCCGCCCAGGTCGCTGAGGAACCGAACGCCGGCGCCGCGGGCCACCAGCTCCTCGGCGAGCGCCACGCAGCGGACCAGATGCCCGACGCCGGTGCGGGCACCGGCGTCGCAGCGAATACCGACGATCGTCACGCGGAGCCAACCTTCGGCATGCCCTCCTGGCCCTCGCCTGCGGCCTGGGTGCGCAGCTCGCCCCTGGGCCAGTCGGCACGGGGCCGCTCGGTGCAGTCGTTCATGCCTGGACTAGCGCCTTCTGCAGCACGTGCGCGTTCAGCTCGATCAGGTCGGGGCGCTCGGTGAGCCAGGCGGCCACCTTCTTGAGCTCTACCGGCTCGTCGCCGAAGTGGTCGACGATCGCCTCGATCAGCTTCCAGTCGTCCTCGGTGTCCAGCGTGAGCCGCAGGTGGGACAGGTCGGGCTGCAGGGTGAGCCCGATCACGTCGAAGTCGTCGGCGTGCGTGTAGATGTACGACGTCACGTGCACCCGGTGGTGGTCGGTGGCGAGCGCGTCGACCTGCCGCAGCACCGGCGTGCGCACCATCTCGACATCCAGCCCGCGCGGCAGCGTGTGGGCCAGCGACGTGCTCAGGTAGTCGGCCCCGGCGGCCACGAAGACCCGGTGCGCCCGGCTGATGATCGCCGGGTCGATCAGCGGATTGTCCGCGGTGAACCGCAGCACGATGTCGCTCTCGTGCTGGTCGAGCACCCCGAGGAAGCGGGCGAGCACGTCGTCGACCGGCCCGCGGTGGCAGGCCACGCCGATCGCGGCGCACTCGGCGACGATCGCGTCGTCGGCCGCCTCGGTCGTGGTGGCCACGACCAGCTCGTCGAGGACCCCGCTGGCCTGCGCGGCGCGGACCACCCGCTCGAGGACGGACCGGCCGCCGAGCTTGAGCAGCACCTTGCGGGGGAGGCGGGACGAGTCCATCCGCGCCTGAATGATGCCGAGGGATGTCATTTATGTCCTTTAAGGGGGCTTATGCTCGTTTTCGGAGGCGCTGACGGGCCTTCCGCGCTACGCCATACCCAAGCTTGGCCATGCGGTAGCCGAAGGTACCGCCGAAAGTGGCAATTTGAACACGAGCTTTGGTCAATTCCGCATCTCGTTTGGCGATCTCGCGTTCGTACAGTTCGGCACGCGCATCGGCGTCGGCGAGCAGGCGGCGCAGGGCACGCATCTGCTCCTGTTGTTCGCGGCGGGAATCCGGCACCGGCGGGTCCTCGCCGGGCGGAATCGCCGGGACGTCGCCGGGCAGGCCGGCGGCGCCGTGCAGGATCGCGGTCAGCGTCCGCAGGTCGGTGGCGGCGGGCCACGGGTGCGCGTACCCGCCGGTGAGCAGTGTGGAGGCGAAGCCGCGCAGGACGTCGGCGCGGGCCGGGACGCCCGGGTCGAGCCGGGTGAAGGTCTCGCCGGCCACCACCACGTTGTCCGGAGTGGCCGCCGGCAGCGCCGCCATCCAGCCGGTGAGCAGTCGGCGCACCGTCGGCAGGTCGTGCCGCAGGCAGGCGCCGAGCAGCAGTTCCTCGAGCAGCCGGCCGGCCGGTAGCGGCCAGGCGCCGTCCGGTCCCGGGGCCACCTCGCGGACCTGGCCGTCGCCGAGCAGCACCGGCGGCAGGGCCGGCGTGGCGGCCGGGCGGGGCGCACGATGGGCAATCACCAGCCAGGCGGCGGCCAGCTCGGCTCCGATGCCGCCGCGCACCGCGGATGCGGCGAGCCGGCGGGGGTCGGAAAGAGCGGGACGATTCGCGTACGCGGTGGCGACCGCGCTCGCGGCCGCGGCGGCGAGTGCGTCCGCCGGCCCGGTCCGGAGCGCCTCCGGGGTGGCGATCAGGGTCGGCGCGGCGGGCGACGGCCACGCGGCGCCGAGCCAGTCGAGGGTCAGCTCCTCGCCGGCCAGCCGGTCGGTGAGGCGGGCCGGGCTGCCGGGCATGCTGTCGTCGAACTCGCCCAGCGACCGCCAGGCGTCGTCGGTCCGCGCCGCCGTCGCCGCGGCCGGGTCGACCAGCCGGTGCACGCCCAGCTCGTTCTCGACCGTCAGCAGCAGGAGGCCGCCGGGGAGCAGCGCGTTCCGGAGCGCCCGGAGACACTCGGCCCAGTCGTACTGGGGGCCCTCGACCGAGCAGAGCCGGCCGACGCCGTCGAACGCGACGACCGCGTCCCAGCGGTCGGCCTCGGTGAGCTTGCTCAGCGTGCCGCAGAGCACGTCGAGGCCGGCGGCGTCGAGCCGCTCGGCCTCGGGCTGCGAGCGGACGAGGCAGGTCACCGCGGTCCGGGCGGCGAGCGCCTCGATCAGCGCGTGCTCGTGCGGGCCGGCGACCAGCACGCGCGCCCCGGCCGGGAGCCGGTCGGCCAGGTAGCCGTACAGGGCGCCGCCAGCCGGCGGGCGGTCCTCGTTCCACCCGGGCATCTCGCCGCCGATCAGCCGGATCATGCGGGCACCGCCGCGCGGTCAAGGCTCCAACCGAGCATGGCGCGCAGCTCGGCGGGCGAGGCCAGGTAGTCCTCGCCCAGCTCGGCCAGCGCCGACCGGCGGGCCGCGGCCGGCTCGGGCCGCTCGCCGTGCAGCTCGGGCCACTGCCGGCGGATGCGCTCGGCGACGGCGCGGTCCTCCCGCTCCAGATGCATCGGGTCACCGTAGACGGCCGGCTCGCAGCCCGCAGCGGCGCCGTAGAAGACGGCGCTGCTCAGCCGGTTGGAGGCCACCCGTCGGTGGGCGCGAAGTTCACCCAGCTGGTTGTGCAGGAACTTGATGTCGGTGTCCTGCCACATGTAGCCGCGGTAGCCGTGGCAGATCACCCGGCCGGCCTTCTCGTACTCGGCGCGGACCTTGTCGTTGCGGTACTCGTTCCAGTACAGGCAGAACGTTACCGGGCCGGTCTCGATCGCCATGATCTCGTCGATCTGCCGGCGGTGGCTGCCCTTCACCTGCTGGCTCTCCCAGCCGTGGAACGGGTACCAGATGGTGCCGGCGCGGGTGGCCGGGTCGGGCGGGGGCGGGGCGAACCGCAGCAGGTAGAGGAACGGCGCGCCGATCACCGTGGCCTGACGGCGCCCCATCGACCAGGCGCGCCGCCGGGTCTGCTCGGACCACACGAAGATCGGCTTGCCGGGGAGGTACGGCGTGCCGAGGCCGAGCCCGTCCACCACGTTCCAGCCGTGCTGCACGTAGCCCTCGATCCGGGGCGGGTGCTCCGGATCCAGGCCGCAGTACTCGGCGAGCACGTGCGCGTGGCCGTAGAAGTGGTTGGCGTGGTGCACCCGGTCAGCTCCCCAGGATCTGACGAAGCTCCTCCACGACGCGATCCTGATCGGCATCGGTGAGGTCGACGAAGAGCGGCAGGGACAGCTCCTCATCGTAGAAGCGCTCGGCCACCGGGCACTGGCCGCGGCGGTAGCCCATGTCCTCGAAGACCGGGTGCCAGTACACCGGGATGTAGTTGACCTGCACCAGGATGCCGGCGGCGCGGAGCTTGTCGTACACCTCGCGGCGGCGGCCGTCGAGGATGCGCACCGGGTAGAGGTGGCGCATCGGGTCGACGCCCTCGCGCTGGATCGGCAGGCGCAGGCCGGGCACGTCGGCGAGCAACTCGTCGTAGCGGGCGGTCAGCCGCTGCCGGGTGGCCTTGAACTCGGCGAGCCGGCTCAGCTGCGAGCTGCCCAGCGCGCAGAGCACGTCGGGCAGGCGGTAGTTCTGCCCGAACGACTGCACCTCGTAGTACCAGCCGCCCTCGTCCCGGCGGCGCAGCCGCTCCGGCTCGCGGACCATGCCGATGTTCTTGAAGGTGCGCGCCCGGTCGAGCAGGTCGGCCCGGGTCGAGGCGACCGCGCCGCCCTCGGCCGTGGTCAGGTTCTTGGTCGGGAAGAACGAGAACGTGGTGAGGTCGGCGAGCGTGCCGACCGGCCGGCCGTGGTACGTGGAGCCGATCGCGTGCGCGGCGTCGCCGATCAGCAGCGCCTCCAGCGGCTCGGCGATCTTGCGGAGCGCGTCGTACTCGGCCGGGTGACCGGCGTAGTCGACCGCGGCGATGGCCCGGGTGCGGCCGGTGACCGCGGCCTCGACGGCGGCCGGGTCCAGGTTGGCCGTCTCGTCCTCGACGTCGGCGAAGACCACGGTGGCGCCGAACATGGCCGCCGCGGAGGCGGTGGCCACGAACGTCATCGGGGTCACCACGACCTCGTCGCCGGGGCCGACGCCGGTCGCCGCGAACGCCGCGTGCAGCGCCGTTGTGCCGTTGGTCACGGTGACCGCGGGCGCGCCGGCGACGGCCTCGATGTCCTTCTCGAACTGCGCGACCCGGGGGCCGGTGGTGAGCCAGTCGCTGCCGAGGGCGGCGACGACCGCTTCGACGTCCGACTGGTCGATCGACTGCCGCCCGTACGGCAGCATCATTTCTCCTCGTCGATGAGCTTGCGCATGTCCTCGATGCTCAGCCACAGGTCGTTGTTGTCCGAGCGGTAGTTGAAGCCGTCGGCGACCTCCTCGCCGCCCTCCGGCTCCTGGTAGCCCCAGCTCGCGACGACCGGCTGCACCACGTAGCGGTCCGGGAAGCGCAGCGTACGGCGGCTGTCGTCGGAGGCGATCATCTCCTCGTGCAGCTTCTCGCCGGGGCGGATGCCGGTCTCGTGGGTCGCCGAGCCGGGCGCGACCGCCTCGACCAGATCCATGATCCGCATGCTCGGGATGCGCGGCACGAACAGCTCGCCGCCGGCCATCTTGTCGAACGAGTCGACCACGAACTTCACGGCCTGGGGCAGCGTGATCCAGAAGCGGGTCATCCGCTTGTCGGTGATCGGCAGGCTCTTGCCCTCGGCGGCCAGCCGGCGGAACAGCGGCACGACCGAGCCGCGGCTGCCCATCACGTTGCCGTAGCGGACCACCGAGAACCGGGTCGGGTGGGTGGCGGCGTAGTGGTTGCCGGCGATGAACGACTTGTCGGCGACGAGCTTGGTCGCGCCGTACAGGTTGATCGGGCTGGACGCCTTGTCGGTGGAGAGCGCGACCACCTTCTTGACCCCGGCGTCGATGGCGACGTCGATCACGTTCTGCGAACCGTTGATGTTCGTCGCCACGAACTCGGAGGGGTTGTATTCCGCGGTGTCGACCTGCTTGAGCGCGGCCGCGTGGATCATGTAGTCGACCCCGTGCATCGCGCGCGCCAGCCGGTTGCGGTCGCGGATGTCGCCGAGGAAGAAGCGCAGCCGCTTGTCGTCGCCGAACAGCTGGCGGACCTCGTACTGCTTCAGCTCGTCCCGGGAGAAGATCACGATCCGCTGCGGGTCCAGATGTGTCAGGGCGTAATTGAGGAACGCCTTCCCGAACGATCCGGTGGCACCGGTGACGAGGATCGAGGATCCGCTGATTTCAGACACGATGGGGCTCCGAGGGGTCGGCGAACTAGGAGGCCTTGAGTCCGCTCAAGGGTGGCGGGTGGGGCGGTTGGATGGAGTACGAGCCGGAAGCATAACCACTCTCCGTGGCGTTTCCAGGCGGGATGGAAAAGGATACCTTGCGTTCACCTCCTGTTAACCCTGGCTTGGTCGTGTCGTCCAGCACCCTGTAAGAAGGTAGGAGCCCTCTGCCCACCCCACCCTGGAGAGACCGTGACCGAGCTGCAGAAACTGCGGGAAGCGTTCCGCACCGCTTTGGATCTTCCGGCGGATGCGCCCGTGGACGATCTGCACTACCAGGACAACGAAAAGTGGGATTCGCTCGCGCACATGTCGCTGATCGCGACCATCGAGGACGAGTTCTCGGTCATGATCGACACCGACGACGTGATCAACATGTCGAGCTTCGCGGAGGCCGTGCGGATCCTCGGCAAGTACGGGGTGACCATCAATGACTGACCGGGTGGCCCTGGTCACCGGGGCCTCCCGCGGAATCGGCCGGGCGACCGCGCAGAAGCTCGCCGAGCGCGGTTACGACCTGCTGTTGCACGGCCACGGCGCCGAGGCGGTCGCCGCGGTCGCCGAGGATCTGGCGGCCAAGTTCAACGTGACCACGTTCACGGGGCACGGCGACATCGGCGATCCGGCCACCAGCAAGGCGCTCATGCAGCTGGCCTTCGCTAACTTCAAGCGGCTCGACGCGCTGGTGGTCAACGCGGGCACGCACGCCGCCGGCATGCTGGGCATGACCGACGACGCGACGATCCAGCGGCTGTTCGCGGTGAACTCGGCCGGCGCGGCGTACACGCTGCGCGGGGCCGCGCGCCTGCTGGCCCGTGGGCGTACGCCCGCGGTGGTTCTGGTGTCTTCGATCACCGCGACGCGCGGTGTGGCCGGCCAGGCCGTCTACGCCGCGTCCAAGGCCGCCGTGGCGGCCCTGGCAAAATCGGCCGCCAAGGAGTTGGGGCCGCAGGGCATCCGGGTCAATGCGGTGGAGCCGGGCTTCATCGCCACTGACATGCTGGACACGCTCGACGAGAAGGGGCGCGCGGAGCGGATCGCCGACACCGCGCTGGGCCGGCTCGGCGAGGCCGACGAGGTCGCCGACGTGATCGCATTCCTCCTCTCCGAGCAGGCCCGGTTCGTCACCGGCCAGATTCTCGGAGTGGATGGAGGATTGACGCTGTGAACCTGCTTCACCCCGGCGCGCGTGTGATCGACGCCGCGACGGGTGAGACGCTGACGGCCGAGGCGATCGACGCGGCGGAGGCCACGCTCGCCGCCGAGCCCGGCCCGCTGGTGTTTCACCCGATTTCCACGACTATTTCCGGCATCGCGCGGTACCTCGCGGCGTTCCGGCTGGGCCGGCCGGTCATGCTGCTCGACCCGGAGGCGGACGTCGCGCACTGGGCCGAGCGGTTCGCCACCGACGAGGTGCATCCCGACCTGGCGGTGCTGTTCACCACCAGCGGCTCGACCGGCAACCCCAAGCTGGTCCGGCTGTCCCGCGAGGCGGTGCTGACCAACGCCGAGCAGATCGCGACCGTTCTCGACATCGGTGCGGACGACGTGGCGATCACCACGTTGCCGCTCTTCTACTCGTACGGGATGTCGGTCCTGAATTCGCACCTGCTGCGCGGGGCCACGGTGATCCTCGAGCGTACCGGCATCATGCAGCGCGACTTCTGGACCGCCGCGGTCGAGCACGGCGTCACCTCGATGGCGTTCGTCCCCTACCAGTACGAGATGCTGCGCCGGCTGCGCTTCGACCCGGCCAAGTACCCGGCGCTGCGCAAGCTCACCCAGGCCGGCGGCCGGCTGCGCACCGAGCTGATCAGCGACTTCGCGCAGCGGATGGCGACGGTCGGCGGCTCGCTCTACGTGATGTACGGCACGACCGAGGCCGCGCCCCGGATGGCCACGCTGCCGCCGGAGCGACTGACCGACAAGCTTGGGTCGGTCGGGCTCGCGCTGCCCGGCGGGTCGTTCGACATCTCGCCCGACGACGAGGTCGTCTACCGCGGGCCGAACGTCATGATGGGGTACGCCGAAACCGCCGCCGACCTGGTCAAGGGCGACGAGATGGGCGGCGTGCTGCCCACTGGCGACCTCGGCCGGATCGACGACGAGGGCTTCCTGTTCATCACCGGCCGGGCCAAGCGGATCGGCAAGGTCTTCGGCGTCCGGATCAACCTGGACGACGTGGAGAAGAACTTCCCGGTGGCGGCGGTGCCCGGCGGCGACCAGCTGATCGTGTACGCCGAGGGCATCTCGGACGACGAGGCCCGCGACCTGCGTACCAAAATCGCCGAGTGGCTGGGGACACATTTCTCCGGCGTGGTCGTGCGTAGCATCGAGTCCTTGCCGCTGCTGCCCAACGGCAAGGTCGACTACCGCGCCTTGGAGGCGTCGCTGTGAGTGTCTTCACCCTTCCGCAGGCGGTGAAGGAGGAGGTCCTGCTGAAGGACCTCTCCGCGCTCGTCGCCCATCACCGTCAGCGCTGCGCGCCGTACGACCGGATCCTGGCGGCCAACGGTTACGAGGGGGCGTCCTCCGTCGCCGAGTTGCCCTGGCTGCCCGTGCGGCTCTTCAAGAATCTCGAACTGAAGAGCATTCCGGACGACGAGGTCTTCAAGGTCCTGACGTCCAGCGGTACGACGGGGGAAGTTAGCCGGATTTATCTGGACAAAGCGGCGGCTGCCACCCAGACCCGGCAGCTGGGCGCGACCGTGCAGTCCGTGCTCGGCCCCAAGCGGCTGCCGATGCTGCTGGTCGACACCAAGGCCATGCTCAAGGACCGGCGCTCGTTCAGCGCCCGCGGCGCCGGCGTGCTCGGCATGTCGACGTTCGGCCGCGACCACGTCTGGGCGCTCGACAACGACGGGCACGTCGACCTCGACGCGATCCGCGGCTTCCTGGAGAAGCACGGCGACGCGCCCTTCCTGATCTTCGGCTTCACCTACATGGTCTGGCTGCACCTGTACGAGGTGGCCCGGGACCACAACCTGGACCTCGCGAACGGCATCCTGATCCACTCCGGCGGCTGGAAGAAGCTGGTCGACCAGGCGGTCTCCCCCTCCGCTTTTCGTGCCCGCCTCGCCGAGGTGGGGCTGGTCAGCACCCACAACTTCTACGGCATGGTCGAGCAGATCGGCACGATCTTCCTGGAGGGCCCGTCCGGCGGCTCGCTGTACTGCCCCGACTTCGCCGACGTGATCGTGCGGGACCCGGTGACCTGGCGGGAGCTGCCGCCCGGCGAGACCGGCCTGCTCGAGGTGGTGAGCACGCTGCCCACCTCGTACCCGGGGCACGTGCTGCTCACCGAGGATCTCGGCGTGGTGCACGGCATCGACGACGGCGACTGGCCCGGCAAGCGTTTCTCGGTCAGCGGCCGGCTGCCGCGGGCCGAGGCCCGGGGCTGCTCCGACACGTACCGGGAGGCGGCGTGATCCAGTTCCGGTTCGGCTCCGAAGGCGACCTGACCGCCCCGGTCGACGACCGGCTGGCCGTCGGCGACGAGCGGGTCGTCGACTTCCTCGCCAAGGTGGCCCGCAAGCTGCTCGCCCCGGCCGTCGCCCGGCGGCACCCCGAGCTCGGCTCGCTCGGCTACTTCCTGCGGCCGGCCGAGCTCAACCGCGCGGTGAGCCGGATGCGCCGGGAGGACGCGATCGTCTTCCCGCGCGGCAACGTCTTCCACGTGCCGCCGGCGAACGTGGACACCATCTTCGTCTACTCGTGGGCGCTCTCCGCGCTGGCCGGCAACCACAACGTGGTACGCATCTCCTCGCGCTCCGCCGGGGCGGCCGACGCGATCCTCGACGCGCTGAACGAGGTGGACGCCGACCCGGTGATCCGGCGTACCCAGCGGATGGTCACCTACGGCCGGGACGACGTGCTGACCGCGGCCCTGAGCCAGTGGGCCGACCTGCGGGTGATCTGGGGTGGCGACTCCGCGGTCGAGGCGATCCGCAAGCACCCGCTGCGGCCCTCGGCCCGCGACCTGACCTTCCCCGACCGTACGTCCTGGGCGGCCATCTCGGCGGCCGGCTGGCGCGCCGCCGACCCGGCCGCCCGGCGCGCGGCGGTGGTCGGCTTCACGAACGACGCGTACTGGTTCGACCAGGCCGCCTGCTCCTCGCCGCGCACCGTCTTCCTGGTCGGAACGGAGACCGCGGACGTACGGGCCGAGTTCATCGAGTTGCTGCTCGAGGTGGTCGACCAGCGCGGCTGGCAGGTCGACGCGGCGATGGCGGTGGAGAAGCGGGTCAACGCGTACGGCCTGGCCGCCACCGGCGCGGTCACCGCGCTGGACTTCCCGGCCAACACGGTGACCGCGATGTCGCTGGCCGCCGTGCCGGACGCGCCGCGGCGCTGGATCGGCGCGGGCGCGTTCCCGTTCGCCGAGGTCGGCTCGCTGCTCGACCTGGTGCCGGCGATGAACCGGCAGGACCAGACCTTCAGCCACTTCGGCTTCGCGCCGGCCGAGCTGCGGGCGTTCGCGCTGGCGCTGGCCGGCCGCGGGGTCGACCGGATCGTGCCGTTCGGCTCGGCGCTGACCTTCAGCGCCATCTGGGACGGCTACGACCTGCCGCACGAGTTCACCCGGTTGACCACCGTGGTCGCGTCGTGACCGAGGCCCTGCTCGAACCGGCCGCCGAGGTGGCACCGCCGCCGCCCGCCCCGCGGTCTCGCCGGCTGCTGCTGTCGGTCGTGCCCTGGCTGATCCCGGCCGTGGTCACCGGCGCCATGCTGCACGCGACCGGCACCCCGGCCTTCGATATCGCCCGGTACGCGGTCTACCTCGCGCTCGCCGTGCTGCTGCCCGGCACGCTCGTGCACCGGGCGCTGCGCGGCAGCCGTGGCAACCTTCCGGAAGACCTGGGCCTCGGCGGCGCGACCGGCCTGCTCCTGATGCTCGTCGGCTGGGCGCTGGCCGCCGCGACCGGCCTGCAGGTGCTGCTCCCGGGCTGGCCGCTGCTGATCATCCTGCTCTTCGTGGCCGTCCCGCGGTTGCGCCGGCACTGGCGGATAGCCGACCCGCAGCCGTTGCCGGCGGTCTGGTCGTGGGGGATCGCGGTGGCGATCGCGATGGCCGTGCTCTCGCTCGGCACCACCTGGCGCAACACGCCGCTGCCGCCGGCCGACGCCTCCTGGTATCAGGACCTCGGCTACCACCTCGCCCTGGTCCGCGAGCTGATGCGGTCGATGCCGTTCCAGGTGCCGCAGCTGGCCGGCGACACCCTGCGCTACCACTACCTCTCCGACGCCGACATGGCGACCGCCGCGATGATCACGAAGATCGACCCGGCGACCGTTCTGCTCCGGCTCTGGCTGCCGCCGATCATGGCGCTCACCGCGCTGGTCGCCGCCGCCCTCGCCCGGCAGCTCGCCGGCAAGTGGTGGGCCGGCGCGCTCGGCGGCGTGCTCGCGGTGACCGGGCTGCCGCTGATTCTGGGCTCGCCGGTCACCGCGGTCAGCGGCGCTACACTCAGCTACCTCAGCCCGTCGGAGAGCTATCAGCTGCCGCTGGTCGGGCTGCTGCTGGCGGTCGCCGCCGACGTGCTGCGCGGGCGGGCGATCGGCTGGGCCTGGGCGTTGGTCTTCCCGCTCGGGGTGGCCGTCGCGGGCGCCAAGTCGAGCGGCCTGCCACCGGTCGTGGCCGGGCTCGCCGCGGCCGGGCTCGCGGTCTTCTTCTGGCACCGGGAGCGGCTGCGGGCGACCCTCATCCTGTTCGGGACCGCCCTTGCCGCGATGCTGATCGGGTACAAGCTGTTCGCGGGCGGGGGCGCGGGCACCCTCAAGGTGCAACCGCTCTCGGTTCTCGACATCTTCCTGCCGTACCGGCAGACGCTGGGCGCGCACGACCTGAACGACGGCAATGTGCCGCTCGGCCTCGCCGACGCCTCGGCGGGCGGCCTGCTGTTCATCGGCGCGCTGATCGGCTGGTGGCTGCTCATGCAGATCAGCCGGCTGGCCGGTCTCGCCCTGCTCGCGACCGGCCGGGCCGGGCGGGACCCGGCCGCCTGGCTGCTCGCCGGCGTCACCGTGGCCGGCGCCGGCGGGATGTGGCTGTTCTGGCACCCCTCCGGCAGCCAGATCTACTTCTGGTCGGGCGTGCTCGCGTTCGCCACGGTCCTCACCGTCTGGCTGCTCGCCGACCGTGCCCCCGGGCCGCGTGCGCTGCTGGGTGGGCTGGTTGCCGGCGCGGTCTGGGCGATCGTCGCGCCCAAGTTCGCCGCCCCGAAGGTGCACACCGTCCGCGCCTGGTCCTGGGCGCTGCTCGAGCCGGTGCTGCTCACCGCCGTGGTGGCGGTCGTCGTGGTGGCGGTGG
The DNA here is from genome assembly GCF_000721705.1 of Actinoplanes subtropicus. GTDB lineage: Bacteria > Actinomycetota > Actinomycetes > Mycobacteriales > Micromonosporaceae > Actinoplanes > Actinoplanes subtropicus. The sequence continues at coordinate 45,084 of NZ_JOJL01000028.1, read as the reverse complement.
CGCTGCTGGTCCGGCGCGGTCCGGTCGCCCGGCGCGCGCTGCCGGCCGCGCTGGTCGCGGCCGTGCTCGGCGCGGGTTTCGGCGGCTTCGTCCTGCGGATCAAGCCCGAGATACGCCACGCTCTGCAGCCTGCCGTCAGCAAGACGAACCCGTCGGTCACCCGGGACGAGATGGCCGCCGCGCAGTGGCTCGACCACCACTCCGGCACCGACGACATCATCGCCACCAACGTGCACTGCCTGCGCTACAGCCCGAAGGGCGAGTGCGACGCCCGCGCCTTCTGGGTGTCCGCGCTCACCGGCCGCCGGGCGCTGGTGGAGAGCTGGGGATACACCGACCAGGCGCTGGCCGCCGACGGGATCAACGGCAAGCGGTATCCGCTCCAGCCGGCCCCCTACCCCGACCGGTTCGCGCTGAACGAGCGGGTCTTCGCCCAGGGCGACCCGGCCGACGTGGCCACCCTGCGCACCCAGTACCACGTACGCTGGCTCTTCGCCGACAGCCGGGTCGGCCCCATCTCGCCCCGGCTCGCCCAGAGCGCCACCGTGCGGCACGTCGCGGGGCCGGTCACCGTTTACGAGCTCCAGTAGGGTTAGCCCTACCGTCGATTCGGCGGTCAGCGGGATCGGAGGGGGGCCGGTCGATGCCTAGCGTCAGTGACATGACGACGACGACCCCCGCCCCGCGTCGGCGGATCCTCCGCCAGCTCGGCATCGACACGCAGTACGTCCTGGTCGGGTTCCCGCTCGGGCTCATCGGGGTCGTGCTCTGCATGACCATCTTCTGGCTCGGCATCGGGCTGAGCATCATCTGGATCGGGCTGCCGATCCTGCTCGGCGCGATGTATGTGGCTCGTGGTCTCGCGGTGCTGGAGCGCGCCCGGATCGGCCCGGTCTTCAGTCGGAAGCTGCAGCACCCGTACTACAAGAAGCCCACCGGCGACGGGTTCCCCCGCCGGCTGCTCGCCCCGCTGTCCGACGGGCAGAGCTGGCTCGACCTGCTGCACGGCATGTTCCGCTTCATCCCCAGCTCGATCTCCTTCTCCTTCGTGGTGACCTGGTGGGCCGGGGCGCTCCAGGGCTTCACCTGGGGCCTGTGGGGCTGGGCGCTGCCGGACGAGCCGAGCAACCAGGACCTGCCCGATCTGCTCGGCGTCAACGGGACGTACGGCGTCAAGGTCGCGTTCTACCTGGCCACCGGGGTCTTCTTCGCCGGCACCCTGTACTGGGTCGTCCGCGGCTCGGCGCTGCTCGAGGCGTACTTCGCCCGGGGCCTGCTCTGCGGCGTCAACGAGCTGCGCGAGCAGGTCGCCCAGGCCGAGGCCGCCCGCGAGGTCGCCCAGCAGCAGAAGGCCGCCGCCGTCTCGGCCGAGGCCACCGCGCTGCGCAAGCTCGAGCGCGACATCCACGACGGCCCGCAGCAGCGCCTGGTCCGGCTGGCGATGGATCTCGGCCGCGCCGAGCAGCAGTTCGCCACCGACCCCGACGCGGCCCGGGCCGCCGTGGCCGAGGCGCTCACCCAGACCCGGGAGACGCTCGACGAGCTGCGCGCCCTGTCCCGCGGCATCGCGCCGCCGATCCTGGTCGACCGTGGCCTGCAGGCGGCGCTCACCGCGCTGGCCGGCCGCTGCACCGTCCCGGTCGACCTGGACGCGCCGATGTTCGAGCGGCTGGCGCCGGCCGTCGAGTCGACCGCGTACTTCGTGGTCGCCGAGGCGCTGACCAACGTCGCCAAGCACAGCCAGGCCAGCGAGGTGCAGGTGAGCGTCGAGCGGATCGCCACCGGCCTGATGGTCACCGTCGCCGACGACGGGATCGGCGGCGCCAGCCTGGCCAAGGGGCACGGCCTGGCCGGTCTGGACGACCGGGTGCGCGCGGCCGGCGGGGTGCTGGCGGTGGACAGCCCGGCCGGCCGCGGGACACGGCTCACGGCCGCGCTGCCCCTATGAAACCCGGGGATCTGACAGCATTGGCGGCATGCGGGTCGTAATCGCTGATGACGCGGTGCTGCTGCGCGAGGGTCTGATCAGGCTCGTCGAGGAGAACGGCCACACCGTGGTGGCGGCCGTCGGCGACGGGCCTGCCCTCGTGTCCGCCATCGCCGAGCACAAGCCGGATGTGTCCATCGTGGATGTCCGGATGCCGCCCACGCACACCGACGAGGGGCTCCGCGCCGCCGTCGAGGCGCGTGCCCTGGTGCCCGGCACCCCGATCCTGGTGCTTTCCCAATACGTCGAGGTCTCGTACGCCGACGACCTGCTCGCCGACCGCCTGGGCGCGGTCGGCTACCTGTTGAAGGACCGGGTCTCCCAGGTCGGCGAGTTCCTCGACGGGCTGCGCCGGGTGGCCGGCGGCGGCACCGTGCTCGACCCCGAGGTGGTCAGCCAGTTGCTGGTGCGCCGCCGCCGGGACGACCCGCTGCGCAACCTCACACCGCGCGAGCGGGAGGTGCTCGGCCTGATGGCGGAGGGCATGTCGAACACCGCGATCGCCCGCAAGATGGTGGTCACCGAGGGCGCGGTGGAGAAGCACGTCCGCAACATCTTCACGAAGCTGGACCTGCACCAGGACGAGGAACAGCACCGGCGGGTGCTGGCGGTGCTCGCGTACCTGCAGGGGTAGTGCTAGCACTACCCCCAAGACGGGAGTCAACCACATCGATCGTGATCGCCGTTCTCCCTAGCGTCAGTGCCATGCAGACACGGGAGAACGTCAAGGGCATCGCGGCCCGGGCCGCGATGTGGAGCGCCCGGCACCGGACGCTCGCGATCCTCGGCTGGATCGCCTTCGTGGTCGGCGTCACCATCCTGAGTGGACAGATCGGGACCCGGGACGCCGTCGACGCCGACTACGGGCACGGCGACTCGGGCCGGGCCGACCACATCGTCGCGGCGGCCGGGTTCCCGGTCGAGCCGGCCGGCGAGATGGTCATCGTGCAGAACCGGGCCGGCACGAACCGTACGGCCGCCCTCGCCGACCTGACCAAGCAGCTCAAGAGCACCGCCGACGTGACCGGCGTGCAGGCCCCGATCGAGTCGCCGGACAAGCGCTCGTCGCTGATCACCTTCGGCATCACCGGCGACCCGGAGACGGCCAAGGAGCGGGTCGGCCCGGCGCTCGACACGGTCGCCCGGGTGCAGGCGGCACACGCCGACCTCTACATCGCCGAGGGTGGCTCGGCGAGCGGCGACAAGCTGATCGGCGACGCGCTCGACCACGGGCTGAGCCGGCTCGGCATGCTCTCCATCCCGGTCACCCTGGGCATCCTGCTCGTCGCCTTCGGCGCGGTGGTGTCGGCCCTGCTGCCGGTGGCGCTGGCGGTCACCGCGGTGGTGGGCGCGATCGGGCTGCTCGCCGCGGCCAGCCGGCTCGCACCGGCCGACCAGACGACGATGCACGTGATGCTGCTGGTCGGCCTGGCGGTGGGGGTCGACTACTGCCTCTTCTACATCAAGCGGGAACGCGACGAGCGGCGCGCCGGGGCCGATCCGCATCGCGCCCTGGTGATCGCCGCGCAGACCTCCGGCCGGTCGATCTGGGTCTCCGGGCTCACCGTGATCGTGGCGATGGCCGGCATGTTCTTCACCTTCGACACCACGTTCGTGAGCTTCGCGGTCGGCACCATCCTGGTCGTCGCGACGGCGATCCTCGGCTCGCTGACCGTGCTGCCGGCCATGCTCTCGGCGCTCGGCGACAAGGTCGACGCCGTCAAGATCCCCGGGCTGTACCGCAAGCGCGGCGACGGCCGGCTGTGGCACGGGTTCCTCAGGTTGGTGCTGGCCAAGCCGCTGATCTCGGCGCTGGTCGCGGTCGGCGCGCTCGCCGTGATCGCGTCGCCGGTGCTCGACCTGCACACCAAGGGGCAGGGCATCGAGGACTTCTCGCCGAAGGCGCCGATCGTGCGGGCGTACAAGGCGGTCGACGCGGCGTTCCCGAGCAAGACGTCGCCGGCTCGGGTCGTGGTCGAGGCGGCCTCGGTCAAGGGCGGCGCGTTCGACCGGCAGTTGGCCGCGTTCAGGACGGCCGTGGCCGGGAGCGGCGGGGAGCTCACCGGCCCGGTCGAGGTGAAGATCAACCCGGCCGGCACGGTCGCGGTCGTCTCGGTCGGCCTGGTCGGCGACAAGGCGCTCACCCACCTGCGCACCGATGTCGTGCCGGCCACCCTAGGCGACGCTCCCGGGGCGACCGCGCTGGTCACCGGGTCAAAGGCGGTGAACGCGGACTTCAACGCGCGGCTCGACGCCAGCCTGCCCTGGGTGTTCGGCTTCGTGCTGGGCCTGGCGTTCCTGCTGCTGCTCGTCTCGTTCCGGTCCGTGGTGGTGGCGATCACCGGGGTGGTGCTCAATCTGCTCTCGGTGGCCGCGGGGTACGGCATGCTGGTCTGGGTTTTCCAGTACGGCCACTTCGCGAAGCAGCTGCAGTTCGAGCCGGCGAGCGGGCTGATCAACTGGATGCCGCTGTTCCTGTTCATCATCCTGTTCGGCCTGTCGATGGACTACCACGTCTTCGTGCTCAGCCGGATCCGCGAGGGCTACGACCGCGGCCTGTCCACCCGGCAGGCGGTGCACGCCGGGATCGGCCGCACGGCGGGCGTCATCACCAGCGCCGCGGTCGTGATGGTGGCGGTGTTCGCGCTGTTCGCGACGCTGCCGCTGGCCTCGACCAAGCAGCTGGGCGTGGGCCTGGCCGCGGCGGTGCTGCTGGACGCGACGATCATCCGGGCGGTGCTGCTGCCGGCCGTGATGGCGTTGCTCGGCGACCGGAACTGGTATCTGCCGCGCTGGCTGAACTGGCTGCCGCAGATCGCGCACGAGCCGGTCACGGCGCCGGAGCCGATCCGCGAGGAGCGCGCGCTGACCCCGGTGGCCTGATTCTCCGAAAGTAGCGTGTGCCCCGCCCGGAAACGGGCGGGGCACACGGGCCGGCCCGACGCGCGGTGGGGGCAGGACCCCGCGCCGGGCCGGCCGCGAGCGGTCGGGGAAAACGTGGCGGCGTTTGTCCCCGACCGGTCCGAGGGACCTCGCGTCTGAAAATAATTCACGTTGCGAGCGTCCACTTTAGGCCGTGTTCCGGGCGGCGGGCGCCGGCAAACGGGGCAGGTGGGGCGGAGGGGCTGTGATGCCGCTCACATCCCCGTTGACAGGGACAAAGCGGGCAATCGACCAATGTCACTGCACATTGCAGGAATACATCTCTGACTTACGCTTGGGTGATATGGTGCGCGCCGTTCTGCGGGGGCACGAACCCGGTGAGTCAACGAGAGGTATAAGCATGTCGGAAGCCGCCGCCCTGATCCCCACGCAGGGCACGGACTACACCGCGGCCCTCAGCGCCCCGTCGCTGCCCAATCTCCGGCGGATCGGCGGCGAGATGTTCTCCTGGACCGATCGCGACCCGCGCCGCGGCCCCGAGGTGCCGCGCGGCGCCGTGCTGCGGCACCTGCTCGGCGAGCACGCCGGCGCCGGCCGCTCGGTGCTGATCGCCGGCCCGATCGCCGACGACCTGGTCATCGCGCTGGTCGACGCCGGCGCCACGGTCACCTGGCTGGTGCGCTCGCTGGTCGACGCCGAGGAGGCGGCCCGCGCCCACCCCCAGGTCACCGTCCTGGCCGGCGCGGCGGTCAAGGTCGACCCGGCCGAGCGGTTCGACCTGGTGGTGGCGTTCGACGGGGTGGAGCGGCTCAACTCCGCCGAGGGCGACCAGCTCTCCGCCGCCGAGCTCCTCGACCGGCTGGCCGAGGCGGTCCGCCCCGACGGCGTGCTCCTGCTCACCCACGACAACCACCTCGGCGTGCACCACACCGTGCGGCTCGCGCCCGGCGGCCACCAGGCGCAGGACGCGGACTGGTACCCGCTGGACGAGAACGACCCGCAGCGCCCGGCCTCCCGCGAGCAGCTGGTCGACCGCCTCACCGTCGCCGGCCTGGTGGTCGATGTCACCTACGCCGCGTTCCCCGAGCCGGCCACGCCGACCGTGCTGGTCGGCCCCGGCCTGCTCGGCAACCTCTCCGCCCCGCTGCGCCCCCGCCTCGGCACCGCGCTCAACCAGGCGTTCGCCGCCGCCTTCCGGGGCCGCCCGGTGCTCAGCGACCCGCGCCGGCTGGTCGCCCGCGCGCTGCGGGCCGCCGCCGAGGAGACGGTGGCGCCGGCCTGGCTGGTGATCGCCCGGGCGTCCGGTTCGTCCGCCGCGGCCCACGACTTGCTGGTGGGCGACTCTCGCGGCACCTTCGCGTACGAGGTGAGCGCCACCGACACCGGCGAGATCCGGACCACCGTGCTGCAGCCGCTGACCGGCCCGATCGAGCGCGAGGGCCTGCGCCGGATCGCCGAGCCGGCCGCGCCCGGCACCGACGCCGGCTACGTGCTGGAGGAGCGGCTGCTCCACCTGGCCGCCACCGCCGACCTGCGGCACCTGCGCGTCGAGCTGACCCAGTACGAGACCTGGCTGCGCGCCCAGGCGGTGGACGGCCGCCTGGCCGGCCCGATCGCGCTGGCCGGCCTGGCCGACCTGCTGGTCACCCCCGACGGCCCGGTCCTGCTGCCGACCCGCTGGGAGCCGATCGAGCCGATCGACTACGAGACCGCCCTGACCCGCGCCCTCTGGGAGTTCGCGGTGCAGCTGATCACCTCGGGCCGCTCGCACCCATGGCCGATCACCTCGAGCGCCGTCGACCTGACCGCGACGCTGCTCGGTATGACCGGCCGCGGCATGACCGACGACCAGGTCCGCGCGGCCGTCGAGCTGCACATCACGCTGGAGGCGGCCGAGCACGAGCTGACCCTGGAGGCGCGCGACCAGCGCCGCCTGCAGCTGCTGGCGATCACCCCCGGCACGGCGAGCGTGGACATCGAGGGCTTCCGCGAACTGACCGAGGCGCTCTGGCGGCAGCGCTACGAGGCCAGCCACCTGCTCGCGATGATGGAGTGGACCGAGCAGATCATCCAGTCCCGCGACAACACGCTGAGCAAGCTCGATCGCGAGATCCAGTTCTACCGCAAGGGCTTCGCGGGCCGCGTGATGGTCGTCGGCAAGGAGGCGTACCGAGCGGCCCGCCGAGACGGCCGCAAAGCCCTCCGCCGCCTGAAAAACTCAAGCTAGGCGCTTACCGTTAACTCGAGCTAGGCGCTTTCCGCTAACTCGAGCTAGGCGGTTTGCTTTCGCTGCCTTGGCCGTACGAGCTCCAGACGAGTCCCCGGCGTGCCAGGGCCGCTGGTTGCAACACCGGCTCCGACTCCGGCCGCCGGGCGGGCCCGACCCCAAGACCAGCCCGCCCCGGCTGTCGGGCTATCCCTAGCTGAGCAAGATACTGGCTGAGCGAGATACTGGCTGAGCGAGATACGAGTGCGACTGAAGCGTCGGCGTGGTCTTGGCCGGGTCAGTGGTTGGGGGCCGATCGGCTGCGGTAGGGCGACAGCCGCAGGATCGCGCGGCGGGCGAGCGGGCCGACCAGTGGCACCAGGCGTCGCCTCCAGCCGAGACTCGCCGCCACGGCTTCGGCGATGTCGGTGAAGTCGTGGCGCTGGTAGTGCAGCAGTGCCTCGCTTTCGGCGGTGTCGATCCAGTCGGTCGCGTAGACCGCGGTGCTGAACGCGTCATCCGGCAGCGGCGGGACGCCCATCGCCGCCAGTAGCCGGGTCAGGTACTCCCGATAGGTCAGCTGGCAGGTGGGTCCGCCGCCGACGAACAGAATGCGGCCCCAGACCTCCGGCGTCTCCACCGCGCGGGCGATCGCCAGGCCGGCGTCGTCGGCGTGCAGCGCCTCGATCCGGTTGTCCAAGCCGATCTCGAACATGATCGGGTGCGGGTCCCGCACGGCCAGGATCGGTACGTCGGCGAAGCGGAAGATGCACCAGGTCAGGCCGGACTGCCGGATCAGCTCCTCGCACTGGATCTTGTGTTCGGTGTACGGGTTGGTCGCGACCAGCGGATCGTCGACGTGCCGGGGCGGCGGCTTGTCCAAGGTGTAACCGTGAACGTCGAAGGTGGACGAGAACAGCAGCCGCGGCGGGGTCGGCTGCGCCCGGCACGCCGCCACGACGTTGGCCGTGCCGTCCACATTGACCGCACGGGCCCGTTCCGGCTCCTCGTCGGCGGCCGGCGGGATGACCGCCGCCAGGTGAACCACCGCGTCCACGCCGGCGGCGGCGCCCCGGACCGCGGCGGCATCGGTGATGTCTCCCCAGACGACCTCGACGCCCGGCGGCAGGTCACGCGCCGCGCGCCGGCCGGCCGTGGTCGACCGCTCGAACGAGCGCACGGTGTGGCCGTGCGCGACCAACTCCGGCAGCGCGTGCGACCCGATGTTGCCGGCCCCACCGGTCACCAAGACCTTCACGGGACACCTCAGCTCCGACCCATAGACCCATCGACATCGTTCTACAAGTCGAGGCGTTGGGAAATAGGACCGGAACAGCCCGGCGGCCGGGGTCGGAGCCGGTGTTGCAGCTCGCGGCCCCGGCAAGCCGGGGACTGTTCTCACGCTCGTACGCGCAAGGGTCTTAGATCAGATCCCAGGTCAGGGGGGTGCCCTTGGCCGCGTCGGTGGTGAAGGTGCGGCCGAGGACCGAGCCGATCGCGTCGGGCTCCAGGCCGCCGGTGGGGCGGATCGAGCGGACGTTTTCCGGGGTGACCTTGTCGCCGGCCTTGACGTCGGTGACCACGTAGAGGGAGCGGCGGAAGCGCAGGCCCTCCTTCTCGTGCTCGGTCGGGCCGATGTGCGTGGTGCCCAGCGCCTGCCAGGCCCGCTCGGACTCCTCGCGCAGCAGCTTGAGCTCGGCCGGGTTGAGGGAGAACGCCGAGTCGACGCCGCCGTCGGCGCGGTCCAGGGTCACGTGCTTCTCGATCAGGCAGGCGCCGAAGGCGACCGCGGCGACCGGGACGCCGATACCCAGCGTGTGGTCGGACAGGCCGATCGGCACCTCGAGCATCTGAGCCAGCACCGGGATGCGGCGCAGGTTGCTCTCCTCCGGCGGGGACGGGTACGACGCCGTGCAGGCCAGCACCGTCACGTCGGTCGCGCCGGCGCCCTGGGCGGCCTCGACCGCGGCGGCGATCTCCTTCACCGAGGCCATGCCGGTGGAGATGATGATCGGCTTGCCGGTGCTCGCGGCCAGGCGGATCAGCGGCAGGTCGGTGGCCTCGGACGACGCGATCTTGTACATCGGGGCGTCGAGCTTCTCGAGCAGGTCCACGGCGGTCGGGTCGAACGGGCTGGAGAACGGGGTGATGCCCCGCTCGCGGGCCCGCTCGAAGATCGGCTGGTGCCACTCCCACGGGGTGTGCGCGCGCTCGTACAGGTCGTAGAGGTACTCGCCGCCCCACAGCTCGTGGCCCTTGGAGAGCTGGAAACGGGGGTGCTTGACGTTCAGGGTCAGGGTGTCCGCGGTGTACGTCTGGATCTTGATCGCGTCGGCGCCGGCGTCCGCCGCCGCGTCGACCAGGGCCAGCGCCCGGTCGAGGGAGCCGTTGTGGTTCCCGGACATCTCCGCGACGATGTACGGCCGCTTGTCGGGCCCGAACTGTGCCATTACTTCCCTCTCTCGGTCCAGACGACCGTTTTCATCTCGCCGTCGACGAGTCGCTCGTAGCGGCGCGTCTCCTTGAAGCCGAAGCGCCGGTGCAGCGCGAGGACCTGCTTGTTGTCGGCGAGGGTCTCGCCGCCCAGCGTTTCCAGGCCGAGCGTGCCGAACGCATACTCGACGGCCTCCTTCTCCAGGCGCATCCAGGCCGCGAGCAGCCGGTCGCCCAGGCCCACCGTATCCAGGTAGAAGGACCAGGTGGTGCCGTCGAAGATCACCACACCGGCCGGGACGCCCCGATCATCGGAGTAGATCAGCACGTCGCGCCAGCGCTTTTCCCACCAGCGAGCGTGCTCCTCCGGCTTGATCTCGTGTGTGGTCAGGCTCACCGCCCGGACCGACGGATGGTTGCGCCAGGGCAGGATGAGATCGCGATCGGTGTACTCGGCAGGTCTCAGCACGAGTTCAGATTACGGACGCCCGCTGAGCCGCCGCTGCCGGAGGTGTCGGTTCGGGCTTCCGGCGGCGCCGCCCGGCCACTCGGTAACCGGACCTGAGCAGCGCGTACAGGGGATAGGCGCCGGTCGCCACCAGCCGATGCTTGAGACCGCGCATCCCGCTCGGCGGGCGGTAGCCGGCCGGCCGGTGCCGCCGGTACAGCGCGGTCGCCTGCCGGAAGAACCGCCGCCGGTCCCCGGGGTGCATCCGGCCGTCGTTGCCGGCCACCACCAGCAGGTGGCTGATCATCAGGGTGAACAGCTGGGCCCGGATCTCCGGCGACAGGTCGCGCGCGGCCGCCCACTTCAGCAGCCGGTCGTACTGCTCGAAGGCCTCGAAGTGCCGGTCGCTTCGAGTTGCGGTGATCGCGCCCGGTCGGCCGATCCGGTACAGGTAGCAGACCCGGTCGAGGGCGGCTATCCGGTCGGCGGCCAGCAGCACCGGATGGCTGAACGAGACGTCCTCGTACCAACCCGGGCCGAAGCGCAGGTCGTTGCGCAGCAGAAACTCGCGGCGCACGATCCTGTTCCATGCGGTGTGCTGCACGGCGAGCATCCGGGTCAGCGTCGGCTCGCCGGCCAGCAGCGGCGAGCTCGCGTCGGGCTTGCTCCGGCCGTCCTCGTGTACGCGCAGGTGGTCGATCAGAAGCACGTCCGGTTCCTCGGCGTCGAGCGCGTCGAGCACCGCGCGCACCGAGCCGGGCGGCAGCCAGTCGTCGCTGTCCACGAACCAGACGTAGTCGCCGGTCGCCTCGGCCAGCCCGGCGTTGCGGGCCAGGCCCAGGCCGACATTCCGAGAGAGGTGCAGAACGCGGAGATTCGGGTGATTCTTGGCGTACGCGTCGAGCATATCGCCGCAGCTGTCGGGGGAGGCGTCGTCCACCGCGACGACCTCGACCCGCTCCTCGCCGGTCAGGACGGAATCCAGGCATTGCTTCAGGTACGTCTCGACGCGATACACCGGCACGACGACGCTCAACCGAACGGGCACCGGACGAATGTTGTTCACTTAGATGAACCAAAGGTAAACGAGAGGTTTCCGGAAGGTATTAGTCGGGCAATTGCTCACCTCCGGCGGTCACCGGCCGATCCAAGGCCCGCAGAAGCGGGTCGAGGAGGCTGACGGATGGGTGTGCTCTGGTCCCGGCTCACCGCCGCCCTGCTCACCGGGCTGGCGCTGGCCGGGCTCACGATCGACGCGATCCATCCGGTGCTGCCCTGGCCCGTGCTCTGGCTGCCCAGCGTCGGCGGCTCGACGCTGCTGGTGGCGAGCTTCTGGCGTACGGCCAGGGCCGGGAACCTGCCCGAGCCGACCCGGCGCTTCTGGCGGCACCTGTTCCCGGTGGCCGTCCTGACCGGCCTCGGCAGCATCGCCCAGGCGTACGACATGATCACCACCGCCGATCCGGCCGGCCAGCATGTCAGCCCCGGCCAGATGCTCTTCGACGGCCTCGCCATCATTCTGTTGATCTACGCGCTGCTGCGGCTGCCGTTCGGCCGGCAGAGCGGCGGCGAGCTGTTCCGGATCGTCCTGGACGCGAGCACGGTGATGCTGGCCTGCGCCGTCTTCGCCTGGCACTTCTCCACCCGGTACGCGCTGCGCGACGGTGACCGGAGCGCGCTCTACATCTCGCTGGCGCTCACCACGCTGGCCCTGCTGGCCGTCTTCGCGGTCGCCAAGGTGATCCTGACCCGGCCGGCCGGGTTCGTCGACCCGGGCGCGCTCCGGCTGATCGGGCTCGGGGTGCTGGTCGGCGCGGTCGGGCCGACCCTGCGCCCGCTGCTCGAGCCCATCGACCCGCACCTGTTCCCGGACATCGTCGCGATGCCGCTGATCTTCTTCCTCGCCGGCTGGGCCGCCGACCGGCAACAGGCCGCCGACTACACACCGCGCCGCGGGATCCGCGAGCGCCGCCGCCGGTCCTTCAGCTTCCTGCCGTACGTGGCGATCGCCGCCGTCGACGGCCTGCTGCTGAGCGTGGCGTTGCCGGCGTCCGCCCCGGACCGCCAGGTCATCGTGCTCAGCGCGGTGGCGCTGACCGCGCTGGTGGTGGTCCGCCAGATCACCGCGTTCCTGGACAACGGCCGGCTGCTGAACCGGCTCGACCACGGCGCCACCCACGACTCGCTGACCCAGCTGCCCAACCGCACGCTCTTCCACGAGCGGTTGGACAAGGCCCTGACCGCGCCCGGCGAGCGGTCGGTCGCGGTCGCGCTGATCGACCTCGACGACTTCAAGGAGGTCAACGACACCCTCGGTCACGAGGTCGGCGACCTGCTGCTGATCGCGGTCGCCCAGCGGCTGAACGCCTGCATCCGGGCCGAGGACACGGTGGCCCGGCTCGGCGGCGACGAGTTCGTGGTGGTGCTCGACGGCGCCGACCCGGATGCCGCCGACCTCGCCGCCCAGCGGATGATCGAGGCACTCCGGGCGCCCGTCCTCGCGGACGGCCACGAGCTGCCGATCCGGGCCAGCATCGGGATCGCCGACGGCCATTCCGGCGACGACGCCAGCCTGCTGCTGCGGCACGCCGACATCGCGATGTACGCCGCCAAGGCCATCGCCGGCACCGCGTCGCTGCACTTCACGCCGGACATGGCCCAGGCGGGCGCGGACCACGCGCACCTCGGCGCCGAGCTGCGCGACGCGATCGACGGCGACCAGCTCTACCTGCTCTACCAGCCGATCGTGGCGCTGCCCGACCGGCGGGTGATCGGGGCCGAGGCGCTGGTCCGCTGGCGGCATCCGACGCACGGGACGATGCCGCCGCAGAGCTTCATCCCGCTGGCCGAGCGGACCGGGCTGATCGTGCCGCTGAGCAATTGGGTGCTGCGGGCGGCGGTCCGGCAGCTGTCGCTGTGGACGGCGGCGCACGGCGAGGACGCCCCGGCCGTACTCAATGTGAATGTCTCGGCGCGGGACCTGCGCGAGCCCGGGTTCGCCGCCTCGGTGGCCGCCCTGCTCGACGAGTACGGCGTGCCGCCGCACCGGATCACCCTCGAGATCACCGAGTCGATGCCGGTTGACGCGCGCGAGTCGTCGACGACGCTGGCCGCGCTGCGCTCGCTGGGCGTCCGGGTGGCCCTCGACGACTTCGGCACCGGGCACTCGTCGCTGACCATGCTGCACGACTGCCCGATCGACCAGCTGAAGCTGGACAGCACGTTCACCCAGGCCGAAGCGGGCCGGGTGCCGGTCGCGGCCACGGTGTTGCAGCTCGCCGATGCGCTCGGGCTGCAGGCGATCGCCGAGGGGGTGGAGACGCTCGACCAGGCGGACCGGCTGCACGAGCTGGGGTACCGATCGGCGCAAGGCTTCCTTTTCGCCCAGCCGCTGTCGCCCGAGGAGTTCGGTGACCTGCTGACCACCACGCAGGCCGCTTGAATTTCGCCGCCACACCATGGACGATCTGCTGCTGCCGATCAATGCGCGAGTGGAGGTTACGGTGGCGGTCGAGGTCAGGATTCCGGCGCAGTTCGTGGCGACGGGCTGGGGGACTCCTACGGTCTGTGCCCGGCACGGTGAGCCGGCCGTCGAGCAGAAACGCGTCACGTTCATCTCCCGCAACCCCGGCTGGAGCTACCTCCTGCTGCTGGCCGCCCTGCTCGTGTTCGTCATCGTCACCGCGGCCATCCGCAAGTCGGTCGTCGCACCGGCCTGGCCGTTCTGCGCCCGCTGCAAACAGGAGCGCAAGCAGGGCGTCATCATGGGGCTGGGCATCCTGGCCGCGGGCGTGGTGGCCTTCGCGCTGACCGGCGTGCTGCCGGACAGCTCGGGCGGGCTGGCGGCCTTCATCGGCTTCCTCCTACTCCTGACCGGCCTCATCGTCGCCCTCCGCGGCGGTAGCTGGGTCATGCGCGCCAACGGCCACGTGATCGACGGCGGCCAGGCGGTCCAGTTCGACAAGGCCCACGAGTCGTTCGCCGCTCAGGCGTTCGCCGCCCAGCAGGCCGCCTCCCAGTACGCAGCACCCACCCAGCCCCCATTCGCCTGACGGACCGCTTCACAAACGCCAGGCGCCGTGAGATCTGAGCGTTTCCCTTCCGCGCCTTCGACCGTACGAGCAAAGCCAAGTCCCCGGCGCGCCGGGGCCGCGAGTTGCAACACCGGCTCCGACTCCGGCTGCCGGGCGGGCCCGGCCCAAGGTCAGTAGGTCAGGGCGACCAATTCGCGCAGTTGGTCGACCGCGGCCGGTGGTAGCTCGTGGGCCGCCGCGGCCACCACGCCCGCGCGGAGCAGGTCGTAGATTTCCGCCTGGGTGTCGTCGGGGAGGTCGGGGATCCACAGCATGCCGAGGTTTTCCTCGACTATCGTGCGGAGCCAGTCGGCCGTCTTCTCGTCGGAGACTCGGGGGATCAGGTATTCCAGGGTCCAGTCGAAGAGGCCGCCCGAGGACTGCCAGTCGCGGTCGGGGCGGACCATGATCAGCGCGGCCATGGGTGCCCCAGGGTGAAGACGCGCGGGGTCAGGCGGCGGTCGGCGATGAAGCGCTCGACGGTGCGCACCTGCGGGCGGGTGAACAGGGAGACGTCGACCGGGACCAGGTCGGCCTTGCGCAGGTGCAACAGGATCTGCTCGGAGAAGCGCCGCCACTGCTGCTCGAACCGGCCGGCCGCGAACGGGCCGACCGCGTCGTAGGTGACGCCGTGCTCGTCGAACCAGTCGGCGCGGGACCACTTCGGGGCTCGGATCAGGCGTACGCCCAGGGCCGTCTCGATCAATACCGCCGTCTCCGCCTCGTTGGGGCGGAACCGCCCGGTTGCCGCGTCCAGCCCGAGCGCCCAGACGCGCTCGCGTTCTGTGAGTGACGCCAGCGCGGCCGAAGCCGAGGCCGCCCGCGCGGCCGACGCCGCTGGAAAGACCCGCCCGTAGTACGCCAGCGGCAGAGCCAGAGTAAGGGTCGACAAGTCCGGTCACCTCCCGTCAGTTCAGCGATTCACCCGTTCCGGTCGATGCGCCCCCGGCTCGCGGGGGTGCGGCACTCTCGGTGTCACGACGATGGCTGTCCCGCCCTGGCCGATGCCCGCATAGCGCAACGGCTGGGCGCTGCGCAGGGCGAGCCCGTGCACCAGCCCGGCCCCGGCGACCGCGGCCGATCCGGCCGGCACCAGCCAGACCAGCGCCGAGTCGGGTGGCACGCCGAGCAGCGAGGGGATGTTCGAGAAGGCCAGGTAGCCCAGCGTGCCGAGGGCCACTGTGGACAGGATCGGGGCGAGGAAGCGGCCCCACGCGCCCTCGCCGTTGGGCACCCGGTTGAGGTGCAGCAGGGCGGCGAGCGAGGTGGCCAGCAGCAGCACCAGCACGCCGAGGCCGCCGGCGACGGTGAGCCGGTGCGCGACGGCCGCGGGGGAGCGGACGCCGGCCAGGTAGACGACCGCCAACCCGATCGCGGCGGCCGCCGACTGGGTGAGCGAGGCGGTTCGCGGGGCGGCCGTGCGGGCGGCCGTGCGGGCCAGCCCGGCGGGCAGCACGTTTTCCCGGGCGAGCGTGTACAGATACCGCGCCATCGCGTTGTGCAGCGACAACGCGGCCGCGACCAGGGCGGCCAGCAGCACCGCCCGGCCGGTGGTCACCGCCCACGGCGGGAGGCGGGCGCCGGCCAGGTCGAACAACAACTCCGGGCCGCGGGCGCGGGCCAGCGCGGTGACCTGGCCCGGGCCGGTGCCGACGAGGACCGACCAGGAGCAGAAGGCCAAAAGCAAACCGAAGACCACGACCGAGGCGTACGTGGCATGACCGGCCTCTCGCCGGGGGCGCATCGTCTCCTCGGCATACGTGCCCGTGGTCTCGAAACCGGCGAAGGTCAGCGCCCCGACCGCCAGCAGCAGCCCGAGCGCCGGCCGGTCGATCGCGGCGGGGTGCGCGGGCAGGAACGACTCCCGGGCGAAGCGCTCGCCGGCCGGGGCCATCACGTTGGCCGCCGCGTAACCGGCCGCGACCGCCACCTCGGCCAGCACCAGCAGGGCGAGCAGGCCGCTGAGGATCTCCACCCGGATCATGCCGCCGAGCGCGACCAGCAGCCAGCAGCCGGCCGCGACCAGCCACCACTGCGCCTCGACGTGGAACCAGCTGTGCAGCAGGGGCGCGGCGGCGACCCCGGCGACGCCGTAGATGCCGAGCTGAAGGGCCTGGTAGGAGCCGAGCGCGAGCCAGGCGGCGGCGACCCCGGCGGGCCGGCCGAGACCCCGGGAGACGTACGAGTAGATGGCGCCGGCGTACGGAGCGCGGTGGGCCATCGCCGCGTAGCCGGCGGCGAAGAAGACCAGGACGATCGCGACGGCGACGAAGGCGAGCGGCACGAGCGGCCCGCCGCCGCGGGCGAGGGCGGCGGGCACGACGGTGATCAGGACGAGGAGGGGAGCGGTCGCCGCGAGCGCGAAGAAGGTGACCGCGGCGACGCCGACGCGCGCTGGTGCGAGGGTCGGGGGAGGATCCTCGGCGGTACCCACTGATCTAGTAAGCCTGATCGGGCGGGGATCTGCCAACTACCCGTGTCGGTTCACTCACTTTCGGTCAGAGGAATGGCACGAACGGCCGCCGACCTCACGGTTCGATGAGGATTTTCCGACCTTCGCCCCGGCGGAACTGATCGAGCGCGGCCGCGTACGAGGTCAGCGGGAATCTGTGCGAGACGAATATCGATGGGTCGAGGACGCCGGCGGCGAGCATCTGCCCGGCCCGGTCGAAGCTGTGCAGCACCGCCATCGACCCGGTAATGGTGATCTCGCGGCGATAGATCTCGTACGGCTCGATTTCCACCCGTGCGTCATAGTTTGCCACGCCAAATTGGAGGAACGTCCCACCGCGGCCGACTCGGGACAATCCGTCCCTTATGGCCGCCGGGGCGCCGGTGCAGTCGATCACGACGTCGAACCCGCGCGGCGCGATCAGCTCGTCGGCGACGGTGGTCGCCGCCGAGCAGCCGAGCCGTTTCGCGGCCGCCAGCCGTGCAGGATTTAAATCCACCATGGACACCGACTCGGCGCCGGAGCGTTTGGCCAGCTCCAGCATCATCAGGCCCATCGTGCCGGAGCCGTAGATCAGGTACGACGAGGCCAGCCGCCGGGGCAGCACGTCGAAGCCGCGCACGGCGCAGGACAGCGGCTCGATCAGCGCCGCGTCCCGCGCCGGCAGCGACGCCGGGAGCTTGAACAGGTTCGCCATCGGCGCGGCCACCAACTCGGCCGCGCCGCCCGGGACGGTCACCCCGATCGCGGCCCAGTTCTCGCACTGGTTGCCCCGGGCCCGCTTGCAGTAGTAGCAGTATCCGCAGTACAGCGACGGGTCGACGGCCACCTGGTCGCCGACCGCGTAGCCGGTGACCGCCGAGCCGACCGCGACGATCTCGCCGGCCAGTTCGTGCCCCGGCACGATCGGGAACGCCGGGGCGAACTCGCCGTCCATGATGTGCAGGTCGGTGCCGCAGATGCCGACCGCGGCCGGCCGCACCACCACCTCGGCCGGCTCGGGGGTCGGGTCGGGCACCTCCCGGATCTCGATCGTCCCGGGCGTGACGACGACGGCTGCTTTCACTTGACGGCTCCCATCGACAGGCCGCGGACCAGCTTGTTCTGCGCCACCCAGCCGGCGATCAGCACCGGCAGCGAGACCAGCGTCGCCGCCGCGCAGAGCCGGGCCAGGAACAGCCCCTCGGACGAGATGAACCCGACCAGGAAGATCGGCGCGGTGCCGGCGTTGGTCGCGGTCAGGTTCACCGCCAGGAAGAACTCGTTCCAGGCGAAGATGAAGCAGATCAGCGCGGTGGCCGCGAGGCCCGGCGAGACGATCGGCATGATGATTTTCCGAATCGACGTGGGCAGCGACGCGCCGTCCACCTCGCCGGCCTCCAGCACCTCGCGCGGCACCTCCAGCAGGAAGCTGCGCATCATCCAGACCGCGAGCGGCAGGTTCATCGCCGTATAGAGGATGACCATGGTCCAGATGTTGTCCAGCATCCCTAGATGCTTCGCCAGGAGATAGACCGGGAGCAATGCCGCGACCGCCGGCATCATCTTGGTGCTGATGAAGAAGAACAGTGCGTCGGTCCACTTCGCGACCGGGCGCAGCGAGAGGGCGTACGCCGCGGGCGTCGCCAGGCTCACCACCAGCAGCGTGGAGAAGACGCTGGCCATCAGCGAGTTGAGCAGGAACGGCGTGATGTTGCGGTCGAAGACCTGCTCGTACTGATGCAGCGTCGGGGTGAAGACCCAGGCCGGCGGGTTGCTGGCGGCCGCCTCCTCCTGCTTGAAGCTGGTCAGCACCATCCAGATCACCGGGAAGACGAAGACGATCCCGGCGATCCAGGCGACCGTGCCCCAAACGGTGTTGCCGATCCGTTTGTTCATCGGTGCTCCTCTATCCGGAAGAGGCTCGAGATGACCCGCAGCGCGAAGGTGGCCACGATGATCGTCAGGAGCACCACGATCACGCCGGCCGCCGACGCCTCGCCGTACTCGAACTTGCGGAAGGTGGTCAGGTAGATCTCGTACGGCAGGTTGGTCGTCGCCGTGCCCGGCCCGCCCTGGGTGATGCTGAAGACCGCGTCGAACGTGTTGACCAGGTAGATCGAGCCGAGCAGGCCGCCCAGTTCGAGGTACTGCCGCAGGTGCGGCAGGGTCATCCAGCGGAAGATCTGCCAGGGTTTCGCGCCGTCGACCCGGGCCGCCTCGATCACCTCGGTCGACTGCGACTGCAGGCCGGCCAGCAGGATCAGCATCATGAACGGCGTCCACTGCCAGACCAGCGTGGTGATCACGGCGCCCTTCGGGTATGACGAGATCCAGTCCGTCGAGCCGCCGAAGATGCCGTTGATCAGGCCGTACGCCGGGTTGAAGATCGCGTGCTTCCATAGCAGGGCGGCCGCGATCGGCATCACCAGGAACGGTGTGATCAGCAGGGTCCGGACGATCGGCCGCCCGACGAAGCTGCGATCCAGCAGCAGAGCCAGCCCGAGACCGAGAATCATCGAGAAGATCACCGCGCCGGCCGTCAGGATCACCGTGTTGACCAGCGCCGCGCGCAGCCGCTCGTCGGTCAGCACGGTCACGTAGTTGTCGAAGCCGATGAACTTGTGCTTGCCCGGCTTGAGCGCGTTCCAGTGCAGCGTGGAGAGGTAGAGCGTGTAGAGGAACGGGATCTGCGTGATGACGATCGCGAAGACGAGGGCCGGCAGCAGCGGTGCCCGGCGTATCCAGCGTTCCCTCGGGCCGCCCCTGGTGGGCCGGACGGGCGGCTGGATCCGCTCGTCCGGCCGGGCCACCATGGTGGTCATCACTTGTAGTTCTTCGCCACGTCTTCGGCCATCTTCTGGCCGTCGGCCAGGGCCTTGTCGACCGTGGTGCTGCCCGCGATGGCGGCGCTCACCTCCTGCGACACCTTGGTGCCGAGGTCGGCGAACTCCGGGATGCCGACGTACTGGACGCCCAGCGCCGGCCGCGGTTGCAGGCCTGGGTTCTGCGGGTTGGCGTGTTCGATCGAGCCGAGCGTGACGTTGGCGAACGCCTTGGCCGAATTCAGGTAGTCCGGGTTGCTGTACGTCGAGGTGCGCTTGCCGGACGGCACCCGGGACCAGCCGAGCTTCGCGCCGACCAGGTTCTCGTAGTCCTTGCTGGTCGCCCAGGAGATGAACTTCCAGGCGGCGTCGGCCTTCTTGGTGGTCTTCGGCATCGCCCACGCCCAGGTCCACAGCCAGCCGGAGTACTCGGTCTTGTCGACCGGCGCGTACACGTAACCGACCTTGCCGGCCACCTTGCTCGCGTTCGGGTCCTCGAGCGTGCCGGCCGCCGACGTCGCGTCGTACCACATGGCCGCCTTGCCCTGGCCGAACGTGTTGAGGCACTCGGTGAAGCCGGCCTGCGGGGCGCCGGACTCGCCGTACTTCTTCACCAGGTCGACGTAGAACTGGGTGGCCGCGGTGAACTCGGGCGCGTTGACCTTCGGCGTCCAGTCTTTCTCGAACCAGGTTCCGCCGTACGTGTTGACCACGGTCGTCAGCGGCGCGAAGAGTTCGCCCCAGCCCGGCAGGCCGCGCAGGCAGATCCCGGCCACACCCTTGCTCTTGTCGTTCAGCTTGGCCGCGAAGTCGGCGACCTGCGCCCAGGTCGGGTGCTCGGGCATGGTCAGGCCCTTGGCCGCGAACAGGTCCTTGTTGTACATCAGGAACGAGGACTCGCCGTAGAACGGCGCCGCGTACATCTTCCCGTCCTCGCCGCTGACCGCCTGGACCATCGGCTTGAGCAGGTCGTTGGCGTCGTAGCCGGCATCCGCCTGGGCCTGCGTGGAGAGCTCGTGCAGCCAGCCGTTCTTCGCCCAGATCGGCACCTCGTACGCGCCGACCGTGGCGACGTCGTACTGCCCGCCCTGGTTCGCGACGTCCTGGGTGACTTTGTCGCGTAGTTCGTTCTCCGGGAGGATCGTGAACTTCACCGTGATCCCGGTCTGTTTGGTGAAGTTGTCGGCGGTCAGCTTCTGGATGTCCTCCATCTGCGGGTTGCCGACCATCAGGGCGGTGATCGTCTTGTCGTCACCGCCGCCGCTGCTGCCGCCGGTCGAGCCGGCGCCCGAGCAGGCGGTGGTCAGGAAAAGGAGAGCGGCCGCCGCCAGGGCGAGTTTTTTGGGCATGGTGGAACCTCCGTTTTATGCGAAAACGGCTGGGGGAAAGCGATTTCTTGCTAGACCCGGATGACCTGCGGTCCGAGCCTCGCGTAGCGGTGCGCCTCGGAAACCGGAAGCGCGGTGTCCGTGACCAGCGTTTCGAATTCGGCTACCTCGGCGAATTTGCAAAACGTGCGGACGCCGAATTTGGTGTGGATGCCGACGAAGATCCGTCGGCGGGCGGAGCGGACGGCGTGCGCCTTGATGTCGGCGACCGCCGGGTCCGGGGTGGTCAGTCCGGACTCGCGGGAGATCCCGTTCGCGCCGATGAAGGCCAGGTCGATCACGAAGCCGGCGAGCATCCCGGCCGCCCAGTGGTCGACGGTGGCCAGCGTCCGGCCGCGTACCCTGCCCCCGAGCAGGAGCACCGTGGCCGGCGTCGAGGCGGCCAGCCAGGCCGCGGTGTGCAGCGAGGCGGTCACCACGGTCAGCGGCCGGTCGGTGGGCAGCGCCTCGGCGATGAGCTGCGGGGTGAATCCCTCGTCGATGAATATCGTTTCGGCGTCGCCGATCAGGCCGGCCGCCGCGGCCGCGATCCGCCGTTTCTCCGGGACCCCGCGCGTGGTCCGGATCGCCAGGTCGGTCTCGAATTTCGCGGTCTCGACCGGGTACGCGCCCCCGTGCGTACGCCGGATCAGGCCATGCTTTTCAAGCAGCCGCAGGTCGCGGCGAATTGTTTCGGCCGAGACGTTGAGTTCGGCGGCGAGCTTGGCGACATTGACCTCGCCGTGCCGGCGGGCCAGCGTGACTATCTGGTGGTGCCGTTCGTCGGAATTCACCTCGCCACCTCCTCCGCTTCAGCCGTGGAGTATTTGTAACACCGGGGAAATCGTGTGGCCCGCATCACCGTCCAGGCAACTTCGTGGCATCCGTGCCCGTTGCCCCCTCGTGTCCCACAGCGTATTTGCCTGCTTACCCCAACAAGTCCGACAAAACGAATGCCCGTTTCTCTGGTCGGACCGCCCACTTCGTGCCCGACGATGCCCGGGTCGTTCTCCTCAAGTGGCTCCGGGCCCGGCCGACTGACATGCCGTGCTCGCGACTCAGCAACTGACGGAGTTCCTCTCCGTCGTCGCCGACCGGCCCGGCGGTCCGGCCGCACAGCGCGCTGCCGTCGAGTGCGCCGCCCAGGCGCTGCGGGCCGACGTCGCGGTGCTGATGATCGACGACGGGGTGGTCGCCGCGGTCGGGCTCGCCGCGGACGAGGTCCCGGCGTACGCCCTGACGGAGGTCGCCGCCGGCCGCCGCCACACGCTGGATCTGGCTGGCGTCCCGCACGCCGTCACCTCCGCCCCGATCGAGACCGAGGCGCCGGGTCTGCTGGTATTGGGCCGGCGCGGGGACGTCCCGTTCAGCGCCGAGCAGGTCACGCTGCTGCGCTGCATCGCCCGGGTGCTCGAGCTCAGCCTGCACTCGCTGCAGATGATCGAGTCGGAGCGCCGGTACGCCGAGGAGAACGACCGGCTGCACGACTCGCTCCAGCAGCGCCAGCGCCTCTTCGAGAAGCTCACCGAGATCCAGCGCGCGATCGCCCGCCGCAACCCGGTCGACGAGATCTTCCAGGCGGTCACCGACGCCGCCAGCGAGCTGCTCGACGTCGAGATGGCCACCTTCAACCTGGTCGACCGGGACGACCCGCACACCGGCAGCATGACCGCCGCGACCGGGGTGCCCGCGGCGGTACAGGCCCGGGTGCAGCGCGTGCCGCTGTCCGCCGGCGGCGCCTCCGGCCTGGCCGTCCTCGGCGACGAGCTGATCATGATCGAGGACTACACGGTCTCCCCGATCGTCATCCCGGCGATGCAGATGGCTCACCTGCGGTCGGTGATGGCCACGCCGGTGCACGAGAACGGCAAGGCG
The DNA here is from genome assembly GCF_000721705.1 of Actinoplanes subtropicus. GTDB lineage: Bacteria > Actinomycetota > Actinomycetes > Mycobacteriales > Micromonosporaceae > Actinoplanes > Actinoplanes subtropicus. The sequence continues at coordinate 22,556 of NZ_JOJL01000028.1, read as the reverse complement.
GTCGGCTGTCTCACCGTCGGCATGTACACCCGGGCCCGGGAGTGGGACAAGCCGGCCCAGGAAATGATCAAAGCGTTCGCCGAGCACCTGAGCCTCGCGCTCACCGACTCGCGCACGCTCGAGGCGATGAACCTGGCGTTCCTCGACTCGCTGACCGGCCTCGCCAGCCGCGCGCTCTTCCAGACCCGGATGGAGGAGGCCCTGATCGGCGACGATGAGGGCGCGACCGTCCTCTTCATCGACCTCGACCGGTTCAAGGTGGTCAACGACTCGCTCGGGCACGCGGCCGGCGACCAGCTGCTGGTCGGGGTCGCCGAGCGGATCCGCTCCTGCCTGCGGGAGGGCGACACGGCGGCCCGGCTCGGCGGCGACGAGTTCGCCGTGCTGCTGCCGCGGATGTCCGATCCGGCCCTGGCCGAGCCGGTGGCCGCCCGGCTGCTCGACGAGCTGCGCCGGCCGTTCGAGCTCAACGGCGCCGAGGCGTACGTCAGCGCCAGCATCGGCATCGCGTTCAGCCGGCCCGGCGAGCACACCGCCCAGGAGTTGCTGGTCGACGCCGACCTCGCGATGTACCAGGCGAAGAAGCACGGCAAGGACAAGTTCCAGCGGTTCGAGCCGGAGATGCGGGCCGAGTTCCAGGCCACCATCGACCTCGAGGCCGACCTGCGGCGCGCGCTCGTACGGCACGAGTTCGAGCTGCGCTACCAGCCGATCGTGCACCTGGCCAGCGGCGAGATCTCCGGGGTGGAGGCGCTGATCCGCTGGCAGCACCCGACCCGCGGCGTCGTCCCGCCGATCGACTTCATCCCGCTGGCCGAGGAGACCGGCCTGATCGTGCCGATCGGCGAGTGGGTGCTGCGCGAGGCCACCCAGCGGGTCGCCGAGTGGAACCGGCGCCGGGCCGGCATGCCGCTGACCGTGAGCGTGAACATCTCGGCCGTACAGCTGGAGCAGTCGACGCTGCCGCAGGTGGTGCAGTCGGCGCTGGACAACAGTGGCCTGCCGGCCGGCCGGCTGACCCTCGAGCTGACCGAGTCGCTGCTGGTCGATCATCGCCCGGCCACGCTGCAACGGCTGCATGAGATCAAGGACTTGGGCGTACGCCTGGCCATCGACGATTTCGGCACCGGCTACTCGTCGCTGGCCTACCTGCGGCGCTTTCCGGTCGACATCATCAAGATTGACAAGTCCTTCGTGGACGACGTGGTGGACGAGCCGACCGCGGCCGCCCTCACCCACGGCATCATCCAGCTGGGCCGGGCGCTGCAGCTGTCCACGGTCGCCGAGGGGATCGAGCACGCCGACCAGCTGACCTCGCTGGCCGGCGGCAACTGCGAGCTCGGGCAGGGCTACTACTTCGCCGAGCCGCTCACCCGATCCGCCTTCGACGACCTGTTGTTCCCGGTGGACGTGCCGAACGAGTGCGAGTGACTCGGGTCAGGGCAGGTAGCGCACCTCGGGGAAGGCCCGGCTGGGACCGGACAGCAGGTGGTTGTCTCGCCCGCGCAGGTGCAGGTCGAAGAACGCCAGCGGGTACGCCTGCTGGATCTTGACGGCCCGTCCCGCGTCGAGCGTGCCGTTCCAGCCCTCCAGCTCGGCCTCGCTCATCCCGGTCGCCCGCGCCAGCTGCGCGACGAACAGCTGATAATCGGTGTACGAGCGGTGCAGCCCGCCGTCGGCCTGCACGTTCAGCCGCCAGCCGCGCAGCTGCGACCAGAACTCGGCGACGGCCGGCTCGGCCGCCCGGGTGAACTCCGCGGTCATCATCATGAACGGCCGGTCCAGCACGCCGTCGACGGCCGGCTCCATCGGGCCGTCCAGGCTCAGCCCGGCCCGGACGCGGCGGTCCGCGAACAGCACGCGGGCGGTGGCGGACCCGCCCTTCGACCAGCCGAACATCCCGACCCGGCGCAGGTCGAGCGCGTCGGCGAGGCCGGCCGGCAGCACCCGCCCGGCGCACAGCTCGTCGAGGCGGTCGAGCACGAACCGGATGTCGGCCGCGAAGTCGGCCGGCCCCATCGGGATGTCCTCCGACGGGACCAGCACCCGCCCGTCGGGGAACTCGACGAACGCGTCGTCGGTGCGGTCCACCGTGACCACCACGTACCCGTGGCTGGCCAGCTCCTGCACGGTGATCGTGGTGTCGGCCCGCTGATCGTGCGCGCCGTGCGAGAAGAGGACGACCGGGAAGCGCCCGCGGCGCACCGGCGCGCCGAGGTGGCCCGAAGTGATCGGCGCGAGGGCGACGTCGGCGGGGAAGCCGGCGTTCTCCAGGAGGTCCCGCAGCACGGCCGGCTGCGTGTACGGCACCAGCGGACACCGCTCGACGCTCCGGGCGGGGTACCAGACGCTGATCATCAGGTCGCGGGACCCGTCGACCAGGAGCACCGGAACGGTCCCGATCGGGTGGGGCCCGGTGGGACGGGGCAGGTGGAGCCGGGCCGGGGCGGCGATGGCGCGACCCGGAAGGCCCAGCGGGATGGCGGCGGCGACGGCGAGCGCGGCCGCGGTGAAGCTCCGGCGCGAAATGGTCTCCATACCCTCAGCGTATACGCTGAGGGTATATCCGGGAAGGATAGATATCCGTCAGCCGAAGAACTCCTGGATCTGGGTGAGCGTCAGATAGCCCTGCTGCTCGAGCTCGGCCGGCAGTTCGGGGAGCGGCTTCGTGGTCAACGGCACCTGCGGGACGTTCGGCGGCAGGGTCGGCACCGGCGGAGTCGGTGGCAGCCCGGGCATCGACATGGCCTGCCGGATCACCTCGAACATGCCGCGCACCTCGGTCGCCGCCCGGCTCGCCAGATCGGCGCCCTCGCCGGGCAGTGCGCAGGTGAAGTTGGCCCGCAGCCGGTCGCCGCAGCGACGGATGTCCGCGCTGGGCCGCAGGTGGTCGAGCCGGCCCTCGGCGACGATGCCCAGCTCGCAGGCGGCCAGCCCGGAGCGCCCCCACCAGGCGCGCCAGGCCGGGTCGGCGTCCAGGGTCAGCGCCACGTGCCGCAGCGCGATCATGTAGTCCTGCGGGGCGCTGCCCTCGTCGGTGGTGCCCATGTGCGGCCGCAGCCACGCTCCGCCGACGGATGGTCCAGGCGTGGGTGGAGGCACAGCTCCGCCGACTGATAGTCCAGGCTTGGGTAGGGGCACAGCTCCGCCGACTGATAGTCCAGGCTTGGGTAGGGGCACAGCTCCGCCGACTGATAGTCCAGGCTTGGGTAGGGGCACAGCGTGCGTGTCGACCTCGGGCCGGTGCTGCCAGTCGCCGCGGGTGGAGGTGCGGAAGGCCCGCTCGGCGACCGGGAGCAGGTGGGCGCCGGGCCGGTCGGTGTACGAGGCGAGGGCGGCGGGCGCGCTCAACACCCTCCGGTACGCGCTGGCGCCGGCGGCGACGGCCGCGCAGCGTACGCCCAGGAACGAAACGCCCGAGGCGGCCACCGCGCGGTAGTGGTCCGGGGTGTCCAGCGCGTGCAGCGCCCGGGCCAGATGGTCGGCGAAGTCCCGGATGTCCGCGGCACCGTGGTCGGAGAGCTCGTCGACCAGGCGGTCGATGTCGGCCGGATCGGGGCCGAGCCGGTCGACCAGGTCCCAGAAGGTCTGCTCGTCCATGACCGCATGCTGTCACCACCGCCGCGCCGGGCAGAGCAGGCGCGTACGGCACGTTTGGGCGAATTGCGCGATGAGCGCTGCGTCACGTCGAGGATAAACCTGTATAAGGCAGTGATATAACTGGGAGGTGCGGCAGACAACCTCCCTCTCGGCTGAGGACGCGGCGATCGCGGCCGGCTTCGAGCGCTTCTACGAACTGCTCCGCCGTCTCACCCCGCGCTCCGAGCTGAGCCTCACCGCCGCGTCGACGCTGCACCGGCTCGACCGCGGCGGCCCGCGCCGGCTCTGCGAGCTGCACGCGCCCGAGGGGGTCAGCCAGCCCGCGATGACGCAGCTGGTGACCCGCCTGGAGAAGGAGGGGCTGGCCCGCCGGGGCTCGGACCCGGAGGACGGCCGGGCCGTGGTCGTGACCATCACCGATGCCGGTCGCGAGGCGGTGGCCCGGCGCCGGGAGGGGCGCACCCGGGCGCTCGCCGCGCTGCTCGAGCAGTTGCCCGCCGAGGAACACGCCGCGCTGGTCGCGGCGCTGCCCGCGCTGGACCGGCTCAGCGGCCTGCTCGCCTCCTGATCAGTACAACCCGAAGGACTATCGCGTGCTCTCTGTGGATCACCCCCGCTACAAATGGGTCGCGCTGTCGAACACCACGCTCGGCAACCTGCTCGCCACGATCAACTCGTCGATCGTGCTGATCTCGCTGCCGGCGATCTTCAAGGGCATCAACGTCAACCCGCTCGAGCCCGGCAACGTCAGCTACCTGCTCTGGATGCTGATGGGCTACATGCTGGTCACCGCCGTGCTGGTGGTCACTCTCGGCCGGCTCGGCGACATGTACGGCCGCGTCAAGATCTACAACGCGGGCTTCGCGATCTTCACGATCACCTCGATCATCCTGTCCCTCGACCCGTTCGACGGCGGGGGCGGCGCGCTCTGGCTGATCGGCTGGCGGGTGGTCCAGGCGATCGGCGGCGCGATGCTGATGGCGAACTCCGCGGCGATCATCACGGACGCGTTCCCGGCCGCGCAGCGGGGCATGGCGCTCGGCGTGAACATCGTCTCGGCGCTGGCCGGCTCGTTCATCGGCCTGGTGCTGGGCGGCGTGCTCGCCGAGTGGGACTGGCGCTCGATCTTCTGGGTGAACATCCCGCTGGGCGTGCTCGGCACCGTCTGGGCGTACCGGTCGCTGCACGACACCGGCGTTCGCCGGCACGCGAAGATCGACTGGTGGGGCAACGCGACCTTCGCCGTCGGCCTCACCGCCGTCCTGGCCGCGATCACGTACGGGATCCAGCCGTACGGTGGTCACACCCAGGGCTGGACGAACCCGTGGGTGCTGGCCGGGCTGATCGGCGGCGTGGCCGTGCTGATCGTGTTCGGCGTCATCGAGTCCAGGGTCGCCGAGCCGATGTTCCCGCTCGGGCTGTTCAAGAACGTCGGGTTCGCCACCGGTAACGCCGCGAACCTGCTGGCCAGCGTGGCCCGGGGCGGCCTGCAGTTCATGCTGATCATCTGGCTGCAGGGCATCTGGCTGCCGCTGCACCACTACAGCTACGAGTCCACCCCGTTGTGGGCCGGCATCTACCTGCTCCCGTTGACGATCGGCTTCCTCGCGGCCGGCCCGATCTCCGGCTACCTGTCCGACAAGTTCGGCCCGCGGCCGTTCGCGGCGGGCGGCCTGCTGGTGATGGCGGCGTCGTTCGTCGGCCTGCTGGCGCTGCCGGGCGACTTCAACTACGCGGTGTTCGCGGTGCTGATCTTCATCAACGGCCTGGGCGGCGGCCTGTTCGCGGCGCCGAACACCAACCTGGTCATGTCGAGCGTCCCGGCGAACATGCGCGGCGCCGCCTCCGGCATGCGGGCCACCTTCCAGAACGCCGGCCAGGTGCTCTCCATCGGCATCTTCTTCTCGCTGATGGTGGCCGGTCTCGCCGGTTCGCTGCCGCACACGCTCTCGGCCGGCCTGACCCAGCAGGGCGTGCCGGCCGCGACCGCCAACACGATCGCCCAGCTGCCGCCGGTCGGCACCCTGTTCGCGGCGTTCCTCGGCTACAACCCGATCGGCCAGCTGCTCGGCCCGCACGTGCTGGGGGCGCTGCCGGCGGCCAACGCGGCCAAGCTCACCGGCCTCCAGTTCTTCCCGCGGCTGATCGCCGATCCGTTCCACGACGGGCTGGTGATCGTCTTCTGGATGGCGATCGGCCTGCTGGTGGTCGGCGCGATCGCCTCGCTCGTCCGCGGGAAGAAGGCCCCGGCCGACTTCGTGAGCCGCGAGGCCGCGGCCAAGGCCGAGATCTCCGACGCGCAGCCGCTGTCGGCGGCCACCGGCGTGGCCGAGCCGATCGACTCGAAGTAACGCGTTACCGGGTCGCGGCCGCCAGTAGCTGGGCGGCCACGGCCCGGGCCAGCGCCGCCGCGCCGGCCTGCTTGTCCATCCGCGCGCCGACCGAGGCGCCGTCGTAGAGGATCATCAGCTGGTCGGCCAGGGCCGGCGCGTCGGCGACCCCGGCGTCCCGGGCCAGCTCGGTGAACAGCCCCCTGGTCCAGGCGCGATTGGCATTCGAGACCTGCTCGACCGCGCCGCCCTCGGCCACCGACTCGGCGCTGGCGTTGTAGAAAGCGCAGCCGCGGAAGCCGGGGGTGGCGGTCAGCTCGGCGAGCACGTCGAAGACGCCGAGCAGCCGGTCGCGCGGGTTGTCGAAGCGCTCGAGGCCGGCCAGCAGCCGCTTGCGGCGGATCTGGTGCCGATTTTCCAGGTACGCCCGGACCAGCTCTTCCTTGCTGCCGAAGCTGCTGTAGAGCGACGCCTTGGCGACCCCGGCCCGCTCGATGATGCGGTCGATCCCGACGGTGTGCACGCCCTCGGCATAGAACAGCTCGTCGGCCGCGGCGAGCAGGCGCTCGCGGGCGGACGGCTTCTTCACCGGGGCGGAGGGTGATGCGGCGGACATGTATTTGACGATACCAGACAGACCTGTCTACCCTCGTCGAGGCAGACAGACCTGTCTGTTAGTCAACCCGGGGGGAACCTCATGACCACCGTCGCCGACACCAGGCCGGCTGTCCGCAACCAGCGGCGACTGTCGCGCTCGGTCGCGTTCGCGGCGATCGCCGCTGTCTTCGTGACCTTCGCGGCCGCCTCCGCCGCGCCCTCCCCGCTCTACGTCGTCTACCAGCACCTCTGGGGCTTCTCGCCGACCACGCTCACCGTGGTCTTCGCGGTCTACGTGCTCGGCCTGATCGGCGCGCTGCTCACCCTCGGGGCGCTCTCCGACCACATCGGCCGCCGCCCGGTGCTCGCCGCCGCGATCGCGCTCGAGGCCACCTCGCTCGCGCTCTTTCTCACCGCCGGCGACGTGACCGTGCTGCTGGTGGCCCGCCTGCTGCAGGGCATCGCCACCGGCGCGGCGCTCACCACGCTCGGCGCCGCCCTGGTCGACCTCAACCCGCCGCACGCGCCCGGCCGGGCCGGCCTGATCAACGGCATCGCCCCGGTCGCCGGGCTGGCCGTCGGCGCGCTCGGCTGCGGCGCCCTGGTCCAGTTCGCTCCCGAGCCCACCCACCTGGTCTGGGCGCTGCTGCTGGCCGCGATGGTGCTGGCCGGCTACGTGGTCGCCCGCATCCCGGAGACCTCGGCCCGCCGCCCCGGCGCCGTCGCCTCGCTCGCCCCCCGGCTGGGCGTGCCGTCCCGGCTGCGGGCCGACGTCCTGGCGCTGGTCCCGATCATCGTGGCCAGCTGGGCGATCGGCGGGCTCTACCTGTCCCTCGGCCCGTCGGTGGCGGCCGGCGTCTTCGGGCTGACCAACCACCTGGTCGGCGGGTTCGTCGTGACACTGCTCTGCGGGACCGGCGCGATCACCTCGTACGCGATGCGCAAGCAGCCCATCCCGCGGGTGCTCACCGTCGCCGCCGCCCTGCTCACGCTCGGCTCGGTGGTCAGCGTGCTGGGCCTGGAGTGGTCGAGCGTCACGCTGGCCGCGGTCGGCACGGTGATCTCCGGCATCGGCTTCGGCGCCTCGGCACTCGCCTCGTTCGGCACACTGGCCACCCTGGCGGCGCCGCACGAGCGGGGCGAACTGCTCGCGGTGGCACTGGTGATCGCGTACACCGCGTTCAGCGTCCCCGCCGTGATCGCCGGTTTCGCCGCCACCTCGTTCGGCCTGCACCCGGTGGCCCTGGTCTACGGCGTGTCGGTGGCCGTCCTCGGCGCGCTGGCCCTCATCGCCCAGCGTCTACGCACGCGTTAGTCCGAACAGCTTTTCTTTCGTGCGTCCCCGGCGTGGGCGGCCCCAATGCGGCCGTCCACGCCGCAGCATATTGGGGCGAATCGGACACGAGAGGGCTGAGCATGAGAAGACTTCTGGCGGCGGCCATGACGATCGCCCTGGCGGTGGTCGGCGCCGCGGCGACCGGGGCTCAGGCCGAGCCGGTAGGCCACCGGACGGGCTGGTTCCCGCAGATCACCTGGGGCACCTGCACCGATCCGTCGCTGCTCGCGCGCAAGGCCGAGTGCGGCGTGCTGCCCGTGCCGATCGACTACAAGGACCCGGACGGGCCGAAGACCCAGCTGGCCGTCTCGCGGATCAAGCACACCGTCCCGGACGACAAGTACCAGGGCGTGATGCTGGTCAACCCGGGCGGGCCGGGGGCGAGGGGGCAGACCCTGGCGGTGGTCGGGTCGCTGGTCCCGAAGAGCGCGGGTGACGCGTACGACTGGATCGGTTTTGATCCTCGTGGGGTCGGCTCCAGCACGCCGGAACTGACCTGCGACAACACCTATGCCGGGTACAACCGGCCGGAGTACGTGCCGAGCACCACGGCGATCGAGACCGCCTGGCTGAAGAAGGCCGAGGGGTACGCGAAGGCCTGCGCGAAAGTCGGCGGCCCGCTGCTCGACCACCTGAAGACCCAGGACACCGTCCGGGACATGGACAGCATCCGGCTCGCGCTGGGCGCCACCCAGATCAGCTTCTACGGCTTCTCCTACGGCACCTACCTGGGCCAGGTGTACGCCACCTTCTTCCCGTCCCGGGTGCGCCGGATGGTGCTGGACGGCAACGTCGACCCGACCCGCGTCTGGTACGACTCGAACCTCGACCAGGACATCGCGTTCAACAAGAACATCCGGACCTACTTCGGCTGGGTCGCGAAGTACAACCAGGTCTTCCACCTGGGCCGCACCGAGCAGGCCGTGCAGCGGCTCTATTACGCCCAGCGGGTCAAGCTCGACAAGGCGCCGGCCGGCGGCGTGCTCGGCTCGTCCGAGTTCACCGACATCTTCCTGCAGGCCGGGTACTACGTCTTCGGCTGGGAGGAGATCGCGAACGCGTGGAGCGCCTGGACCCGCAAGCACGACCCGGAGCCGCTCAAGAAGCTGTACGACCGGAACAACCCGCCCGGCAAGGACGCCGACAACGGCTACGCGATCTACCTGGCCGTGCAGTGCTCCGACGCGCCCTGGCCGACGAGTTGGACCAAGTGGAGCTCGGACAACTGGGCGGTGCACCGCCGGGCGCCGTTCGAGACCTGGGCGAACGCCTGGTACAACGCGCCGTGCCGCACCTGGCCGGCCAAGGCGGGCGTGCCCACCACGGTCTCCGGCGAGACCGTGCCGCCGATCCTGCTGCTCAGCGAGACGAACGACGCCGCCACCCCGTTCAGCGGCAGCCTCGAGGTGCGCAAGCTGTTCCCGAAGGCGGTGCTGATCGAGGGCGTCGGCGGGACCACACACGCCGGCTCGCTCTTCGGCGACGACTGTGTGGACAACGCGGTCGCCGACTACCTGGCCGACGGCACGCTGCCGAAGCGCCGGAAGGGTGACCGCTCCGACAAGCGCTGCCCGCCGCTGCCCCCGCCGAACCCGCTCAACGGCGCGTCGGTCGCCAAGCAGGCCCGGCTGGTGCTCGAACGGGAGATCATCGGCCCGCGATCGCCCCGCTGATGAGCGGGCAACCGTTTTGCCGGCGCCGCGGGGTTTGCGGCGTCGGGAAAACGGCTGGCCGCCCATCAGCCCCGAAGGGGCGATCGCCCGCGGAGCGAAGCGGAGCCAGCTCAGCTCAGCTCAGTGAGGATGGCCACGTACCCGGGCGGGCCGAGAGACCCGCCGGGTAGGCTCGTCTTGCGAAGGGGAGTAGCTCCTAACGTCGCGGTCGACATGCTGATCCCGGGTTTCCAGGGTCCGGCCGCGCGGCCTCGTTTCGAGGCGAGCGAGACCTTCGACTTGGCTGTTGTTCCTGACGGCCGGGTCGAGGTCGCCCCGGCGTCTTCCTCCCGGTCCCGATCACCCGGGAGTTTTTCGTGAACGGATTCCTCGCGGCGCTGGCGCTGAGCTTCGCGGTCATCTTCGTGGCCGAGCTCGGCGACAAGTCGCAGCTGATGGCGCTGACCTTCGCCACCCGCTTCAGGCCGGTCCCGGTGCTGATCGGCATCACCGTGGCCACCGCGCTGGTGCACCTGGTCTCGGTCGGCATCGGCTACGGCCTCGGCGCCACGCTGCCCACCGGCTGGATTTCCCTGATCGCCGGCCTGGCCTTCCTCGTCTTCGGCGCCTGGACGCTGCGCGGTGACAAGCTCACCGACGACGAGAAGAACAAGGCCGAGCGTACGACCGGATCCGCCGTCCTCGCCGTCGGCGGCGCGTTCTTCCTGGCCGAACTGGGCGACAAGACCATGCTCGCGACGATCACCCTGGCCACCCAGCACGGCTGGTTCGGCACCTGGCTGGGCTCCACGCTCGGCATGGTCGCCGCCGACGCGCTGGCCATCCTGGTCGGCCGCCTGCTCGGCAGGCACCTGCCCGAGCGGGTCATCAGATTCGGTGCCGCCGCCCTCTTCGCTATCTTCGGCATCTGGCTGATCGTGGAAGCGATCATCAAACTGGGATAGGGGAGCAGCCGTGCTGCAGTACCGGGCGGAGCTCGACGCCGCCGTCAACCTCACCGGCGGCGGCAGCCTGCGGATCCAGGGCCTGCGGATCGACGTGCCGCACCCCGACGTCACCCGGCCCGAGATCGCGGCGCTGCTGGTGACCGCCCTGGGCCTGCGCGACGTCGAGCGGGTCGAGCTGGACGCGGCGCGGGTCTTCGGCGAGCCGGCCGAACCGACCGGCGACTCGCCGGCCCGGTTCGAGTTCGTCGAGCTCAGCCACGTCATCTCGGACGGCTTGACGACCTACCCGGGGCTGCCCGGCCCGGTCATCAGCCCCCACCTGACCTGGGCCGACTCCCGGTCCCGGTATGCCGAGGGCACCGAGTTCAGCATGGACCGGATCGACCTGATCGGGCAGACCGGCACCTATCTGGACAGTCCGCGGCACCGGTACTCCGACGGCACCGACCTCGCCGGGCTGCCGCTCGGGCGGCTCGCCGACCTGCCGGCCGTGGTGGTCCGCGCGGTCGGCAGCGGGCGGCGCGCGGTCGAGGCCGGCGACCTCGAGTCGCTGACCGTGGCCGGGCACGCGGTGCTGCTGCACACCGGCGGCGACCGGCACTGGGGGACGCCCGCGTACGCCGAAAACCACCCGTACCTGACCGCGGACGCCGCCCGGCTGCTGGTCGAGCGGGGGGCCGCGCTGGTCGGCATCGACGCGGTCAACCTGGACGACACCTCGGCGGCGGCCGGCGGCGAGCGGCCCGCGCACAGCCTCCTGCTGGCCGCCGGCATCCCGATCGTCGAGCACCTCACCGGCCTGGCCGAGCTGCCGCCGACCGGTGCCCGCTTCACCGCCGCGCCACCGCGGATCAGCGGCTTCGGCACGTTCCCGGTCCGGGCCTTCGCGCGCATGCCGTGGTACGAGCCACACGACCACACCCGCTCGGCCGGGTGGCTGCCAACTACGGTCGACGAATGACCGAAGCCGGCACGGCCGTCGCGATGGCGGCCGTGCAGTTCCAGCGCGGCGACGCCACCGCCGCGGCCGAGCTGCTCGGCCCGGTGCTGGCCGCCGAGCCGGACAACGTGCGCGCGCTGGTGCTGATGACGCACGCCCAGCTCGCCCTCAAGCGGCCCGAGCCGGCGTACCAGGCCGCCCACCAGGCCGTGCTGATCGCGCCCGAGTCGGCCGAGGCGCTCGGCGCGCTCAGCCGGGCGCTGACCGGGCTCGACCGGCACGACGAGGCGATCGAGGTGGCGCAGCGGGCCGCCCGGCTGGAGCCGGAGAACGCGTACCGGCACAACCGGCTGGCCTGGGCGCTGCTCGGCGACGGCCGGCGGGCGGTGGAGGCCGAGCACGCCGCCCGGCTGGCCGTGCGGCTCGACCCGAACGAGGCGGACTTCCGCTTCACCTACGCCATGGTGATGAAGCAGCTGGACTACACCGACCGGGCCCGGCAGGCGCTGCGCGACGCGCTCGCGCTCGAGCCGGACAACGCGGTCGCCCAGCACGAGCTGGCCACGCTGGACGTGGTGCACCGGAACCCGTTCGCGCTGGGCCGGCTGGCCCGGGGCGCGAGCGGGCTGGCCGGTGCGCTGCGCGCCGACCCGCGGCAGCAGGCCAGCCGGTTCATGCTCGACGTGGCGCTGCGCCGGTTCCTCGTCTACACCGCGGTGCTGCTGGCCGTGCTCGCATACGTGGGCTGGCGGATGACCCAGTTCTCGGTGGGCGGCGCCCGGGTCCTGGCCGGGGTGGCGGCGCTGGCCCCGATCGGGTTCGCGGCCTACTTCGTGACGCGGCTGGACCGCTCGCTCCGGGCGTACCTGATGACCGTGCTCACCCAGGGCCGGCAGCGGATCGCGGCGATCGGCGCCGCGCTCTGCCTCGCCCTGCTGCTGACCGCGACCGTGGCGCCGGCCCGCTCGCTGCCCTGGCTGCTCGGGGTGGCCGCGATCGGTGGCTTCGCGGTGCGGCTGCTGACCGTCTCGGCGTCGAACGCGCACGTCCGCTCGGCCGGCGTGAACCTCGCGGTCGACCGGGTGAACATCGTGCTCTGGTGGGTCGTGATCGGCTGCATGCTGGCCGCGATCGTGCTGGAGGTGGGCGCGACCAGCACGACCTGGTGGCTCTCGGTCACCGCATTGCTGCTGGTGACGGCGGCCGGGGTCGGCCTCGCCGTTCTGGTGCGCCGGCGTCGCGCGCGTCACAAAGGGTTCCGCGGAATCCGCTCCTGAAATCCGGCAAATCGCCGAAGATGGACACGTGTCCTCCGACTTCGCCCAGTCTGCTGCCGCCACGCCGGAGGCGAGCCCGACCCGGCAGGGCATCGCCCGGGCCGCGGCGCTGTTCGAGCGGATGGATCCGGCCGAGGCGGTCCGCACGCTCGAGCCGGTGCTCGCCGCCGATCCGTCGTCGGTCGAGGCCTGGCTGCTGATGGCCCGGCTGCGGCTCGCCCTCGGCGAGAACCAGCCCGCGCTGGAGGCGGCGAACAAGGCGATCGCGCTGGCCCCGGAGGATCCGCGCGGGCCGGCCACCGCGAGCCGGGCGCTCAGCCTGCTCGGCCGGCACGACGACGCGGTGAGCATGGCGTACCGCGCGGTGATCGCCGACCCGAAGAATCCGCTCTGGCACGACCGGGTCGCCTGGGCGCTGCTGACCGCCGACCGGCAGTTCGCCGACGCCGAGCAGGCCGCGCGCACCGCGATCGGGCTCGACCCTAACGAGGCGCACTACTACTTCACGCACGGGCTGGCGCTGGACGCGCTCGGCCACATCGACCAGGCCCGGCGGGCGCTGCTCACCTCGCTGCGGATGGAACCGGACAATCCGGCCGCCCAGCACCGGCTGGCCGTGCTCAACGGCGAGGCCGTCCGCGAAGCCGCTCCCAAGAAGCGCGGCTTCAAACTCTTCGGCCGCAAAAAGGACTGAAAACCTATCGGGTGTACGCCAAGAGCTCGAGCCCGTTCAGCGCCGCCGGTTCGGTCGCCTGCACCAGCAGCTTGCCGCCGGGCGCGAAGACCGACAGCGTCGTCCGCCCGCCTTGCCGGGCCCGGACCAGCAGGTTTCCGGTCGGGCCGAAGGACGCGCCCACCACGCTGCCGGCCACCGGGAGCGGCACCACCTCGCCGGTGACCGTGTCCACCACCGCGTCCGCCGTGTCCGGGGCGTCGGCGCTCGTCTCGCCGGTGCTCTGCAGCGGCACGGTGACCCGGCCGCCGGTCGCGTCGACGCTGGTCGGCTGGCACGCGGCCAGCCCGGCCGGGTTGTTCTCGGCCTGCTTGTCGCCGAGCACCGGCACCGCGGAATCGGTGCCACCGGCCGAGACCTTCAGCGCGCAGTAGCTGGTCGCGTAGACCAGCGCGCTGCCATCGCCGGACCAGCGGAAATGCCGGCCACCGGCGAACGAGGCGGCGAGCGGGGTGACCGCGCCCGAGTCGACCTCGACGACCACCGGGGCGGACGTGTCGACCAGCAGCCGGCCGCCGTCGGGCGACCACACGGGTGCCTGGGCGGCGGTGCGCACGCCGGTGGCCAGCGGCCGCGGCACGCCGCCGGACCGCTCGACGAGCAGGGTGCCGCCCACCGCGTACGCGATGCTCTTGCCGTCGGGCGAGATGCCGACCGGCGACGGCGCCTTGGGCAGCACGGTCTCGACGCCGGCGCCGGCCGGGGAGAGACGCAGCACGTCGGGGTCGGCGCCGGCCTGCCGGTAGAAGACGTGGCCGGGCAGGTCGGCGAGCGCGCGGGACGCCGGGGTGGCGGTCGGCGAGGCGGGCGGAGGCTGGTTCCCGCGATGCGGGGCCGCGCTGGTCGGCGCGGGGCGCGGGTGAGTCGGCGCCGGGGCCCGCTGGGTGGCGACCGGCGGTATCGCGGGTATCGGCGCGGGGGACGTGGCGGCCGGGCCGCTCAGCGCGTGCGGCGGCTGCTTCGACTCGTCGGCCGGCAGGTGCCACAGGCCGCCGGCCAGCAGCCCGATCGCGGTCAGCGCGGCGCCGGTGCCGACGATGGCCTCCCGGCGGGCTATCCGGCGGGAGCGGCGGACGGCGCGGTCGTAGAGGTCGGCCGGCTCGACGATGTCGGCCAGTTCGTGCAGCGCGTCGCGCAGGCCCCCGGTCACCGGCGGCGCTCCCGGGTGAGCACCCGCAGGTCGGGCAGCAGCGCGCGGAGGCGCTCGAGCGCGCGGCGGGTCTGCGTCTTGACCGTGCTGATCGAGACGCCGAGCAGCCGGGCGGCCTCGGCCTCGGTGCGGTCCTCGAAGAAGCGCAGCACGATCACCGCGCGCTGCTTGGCGGTCAGCGTGAGCAGTGCCCGGCGCAGGGTGACCCGCTGCACAGCCTCCTCCGCGGGGTCGTCGCCGGCCGGTTCCGGGTCGAGCTCGCCGGGCAGCACCTCGGCGACCTTCGGCCGCCGCCAGAGGGAGACCTGTGCGTGGTACATCACCTTCCGGGCGTACGCCTCGGCATGCTCCGGCCGTTCCAGGCGGTGCCAGGCCCGATGCGTACGGGCGAGGGCTTCCTGAACGAGGTCTTCGGCGAGGAATTGGTCTCCGGTCAAAAGGTACGCCGAGCGCAACAATGCGTACGTCCTGGTGCGGACGAAATGCGCATAGTCGGCCTCTCGGGCGTCCATCGCGAAGTGTCCGATCGGGGGGTAGAGGGAGTCGTGAGCGTACCCAGGCGGCTCAACTACCGCGCTGGTCGCCACGCCTCCCCCTTCGCCCAAACGATCGCCCCAGCAACCCGATGAGGCCCCCGCCGTTCGATGCCTCCCCGTGTGGGCACCGGCCGACGTTAATGAAGACGTGAATTCGGCCGACGGCGGCCGACGGCCGTTCGGTCGATTTTCCGGATCGGCCGAACGGTCATCCCGCCGAGATTTGACTAGCGTGGGGGAGGCTTCTCGAAGGGAGGACCGGCATGGCACGTCCCCGGATCGTGATCGTCGGCGCCGGATTCGCCGGCTTCACGGTGGCCCGTAAGCTCGCCAAGCTGTCCCACGGCAGCGCCGAGATCGTCATCATCAACCCGACCGACTACTTCCTCTACCTGCCGCTGCTGCCCGAGGTCGCCACCGGGCTGCTCGAGCCGCGGCGGGTCACCGTCTCGCTGGCCGGGGCACTGCCCGGGGTGCGGGTGGTGCTCGGCGAGGCGGACGGCTTCGATCTCGACGGCCGTACGGTGAGCTACACCGACCCCGAGGGCGGCGCCGGCAAGATGGGCTACCACCGGCTGGTGATCGCCGTGGGCAGCGTGAACAAGCTGCTGCCGGTGCCCGGCGTGGGCCGGTACGCGCACGGCTTCCGCAACATCTCCGAGGCGCTCTACCTGCGCGATCACATCACCCGGCAGATCGAGATGGCGGGGAACGCCACCGACGACGCCGAGCGGCAGGCGCGCTGCACCTTCGTGGTGGTGGGGGCCGGCTACACCGGCACCGAGGTGGCGGCGCAGGGCGTGCTCTACACCAGGGACCTGGTCAAACCCTGGCCGGTGCTGCACGGCCGGCCGCGCTGGCTGCTGATCGACACGGCCGAGCGGGTGCTGCCTTCGCTCGACAAGCGGCTGGCCGACGCGTCCGACGCGGTGCTGCGCGAGCGCGGCGTCGAGATCCGCACCGAGACCAGCGTGCAGGAGGCGAGCGCATCCGGCGTCCGGCTGTCCACCGGGGAGTACGTGGCGACCAAATCGCTGATCTGGTGCGTCGGCGTCCGGCCCGACCCGCTGGTCGACCACGTCGGCCTGGCCACCCGCGAGGGCCGGCTGGTGGTCGACGAGTTCCTGACCGTGCCCGGCTATCCGGACGTGTACGCGATCGGCGACGCCGCGGCGGTCCCCGACCTGACCATGCCGGGCCAGTTGACCGGGATGACCGCCCAGCACGCCGTCCGGCACGGGCACACCGCGGCGCTCAACATCGCGGCGTCGTACGGGCGGGGCCGGCGCCGCGCGTACGAACATCATGATCTTGGTTTCGTGGTTGACCTGGGCGGCCTGGACGCGGCGGCGAATCCGCTCGGCGTGGCCGTCAAGGGATTCCCGGCCAAGGTGGTGACCCGCGGCTATCACCTGCTGTCGATGCCCGGCAACCGGGTGCGGGTGGCCGGCGACTGGCTGCTCGACGCGCTGCTCGGCCGGCACGGCGTCCAATTGGGACTGGTCCCCGCCGACGCGGTCCCGCTGGAGAGCCAGTCGGCGGACTAGGGTCTGTCCTGCCGGTCACGCCGCAGCCCCGCGTGACCGGCAGGACAGACCCTTGGGTCAGGACGGCTGGGCGAGGCCGGTGGCGATGGCGGTCAGCAGGGCAGAGTCGGGGGTGTCGCCGGAGAGTTCCCAGGCGAAGGCGCCGCCCAGGGCCTTGTCGCGGGCGTACGCCATCTTGGTCTTGATCGTGCTCGGGGTGTCGTAGGACCACCATTGCGTGCCGCAGCGCGCGATCGCGGTGTCGCCGGCGACGCCGGTCGGTGGGCAGCGTTTCGCGAGCACCTCGTAGTCCTCGAGGCCCTTCTCGTAGCGGCCGTCGGCCGGGCCGCTCGCCGAGCCGCCCGGGCCGTCCGCCGTCACGCCGGTCCAGCCTCGGCCGTAGAAACCGATACCGAGCAAAACCTTTCCCGCCGGTACGCCGAGGGCGAGCAGCTTGTCGATGGACGCCGAGGCGGTCGCGTCCGAGCGCGGAATGCCGGGATAGGTGGTCAGCGGCGAGTGCGGCTCGGTGCGGTGCTGGTCGGACGGGTCGCCGCCGCCGTCCCCGCCGGTGCCGAAGTAGTCGTAGGTCATCGCGCTCAGCCAGTCGGCCGTCGCGGCGGCGGCCCGGTAGTCGGCCCGCGCCAGCTTGCCCACGTCGGCCGGCACCGCCGCGCTGAGCACCGCCCTGGGCCCGAACGCCGAGCGCAGCGCGCCGAGCAGCCGGGGCAGGGCGGCCGGCCCGCTGGAGTCGCACTGCTGGCCGCAGGCGTTCGGGTACTCCCAGTCCAGGTCGATCCCGTCGAAGACGCCCGACCAGCGCGGGTCGTCGACCAGCGCGCGGCAGGAGGCGGCGAACGCGGCCGGGTCGCGGGCCGCCTCGGTGAAGCCGGCCGAGCCGGTCCAGCCGCCGAACGACCAGAGCACCTTGAGCCCGGGGTGCTCGGCCTTGAGCTCGCGCAACTGGCCGAAGTTGCCGCGCAGCGGGGCGTCCGGCCGGTCGGCGACGCCGTTCACGCTGCGCCCGGCCGAGATCGGCTTCTGGTAGTCGGCCCAGGCGTCGGCCGCGGCGCATCGGCCGCCGTCGACCTTGCCGAACGCGTACAGCAAATGGGTCAGCTTGGTCGCCGCCCCGCCGGTGTCGAGATCTTTCACCTGGAAGTCGCGGCCGTAGACGCCCCAGTCGGTGAAATAACCGACCACCTTGCGGGCGGGCACGGGCCCCGGAGGCGACTTCGCCGGCGGCGCGCAAGCGGCGAGAAGGATCAGCGGCAGGGCGAGCAGCAGACGCACCGGGCCGAACGTAGCGGTGCGTCGCGGCCTCGTCTTTCCCCCGGGAGGGTGGCGGGGTGATTCGAGGCACGGCAGGCCATCGGGGCGGCGCATTGTGCGATTGTTGCCCCGTGGCCGTAAGCCCGCAGGACAACTCGTCGGCGCCGGTCCTCGGGGACCGCGGCGCCGAGTTGCGTGCCCTGCTGAGCTGGCGGCGGATCCTGAGCCGGTCCCGGGCCGTGCTGCGCAGCGCGCTGGTCACCTTCGTGGTGCTCACCGCGACGCTGTGGCTCATGCCCGGCGTCGCGAGTTCCGACATCGTGGACACGCTCGGCCTGGTGCTGCTGGTCGCCGGGGTCGGCGCGGTGCTGCGGCCGCTGCTGCTGGTCGGCATCGTGGCGCTCGGCGGCTGGGGCGCGATGCTGCTCGGCCTGATCGCCCAGATCGCGGTGATCGTGGTGGCGCTGGAGATCGACCCGGCCAACCGGATCAGCGGGCTGCCGTCGCTGGTCCTGGCCGCGATCCTGGCCGTGGTCTTCGCCGCGATCCTCGACTGGATGCTGGACAGCGGCACCGACGACACGTTCGTCAAGGAGGCCAAGCGGCTGATGCGCGGGGTGCGGCGGCGCACCGCCGGCGGCTCACTTCTCACCCTGCGTCGCCCCCGGCCGGGTACCGAGCCGGGACTGCTGATGATCCAGCTGGACGGGCTCTCGGAGCCGGTGCTGCGCTGGGCGGTCCGGGCCGGCAACCTGCCGACGCTGGGCCACTGGCTGCGCTCGGGCAGCCACACCATGCGCGGCTGGCACACCGGGCTGCCGTCCACCACGCCCGGCTCGCAGGCCGGCATCCTGCACGGCGCCTCCCGGCAGGTGCCCGGCTTCCGCTGGTACGAGAAGGACACCGGCAGGCTGATGGTCTCCAACCGGCCGCGGGACGCCGCGCTGATCGAGCGGCGGTTCAGCGACGGCCGCGGGCTGCTGTGCGACGGCGGGGTGAGCATCGGCAACGCGTTCAGCGGCGACGCGGCGGTCAACCTGCTCACCGTCAGCCACGCCGCGCTGCCCGGCCGGTCGGCGCGGGGCTGGGCGGCGTTCATGGCCTCGCCGTACGGCTTCACCCGCGCGCTCGTGCTCGGCGTCGGCGAGGTCTTCACCGAGCTGCACCAGGCCCGCCTGCAGCGCCGCCGCAACCTGCTGCCCCGGGTCAGCCGCTCGGGCGCGTTCCTGGCCCTGCGCCCGGCCTCGATGCTGCTGCGCGACGTGAACATCTCGCTGGTCGCCGAGCAGATGGCCCGGGGCGCGCCGTCGATCTACTGCGACCTGGTCGACTACGACGAGGTCGCGCACCACGCCGGCCCGGCCCGGCCGGAGTCGATGCGGCAGCTGGAAAGCCTGGACCGGATGCTCGGCGTGCTCGAGCGGCTGGCGCCCGAGGCGGCCCGGCGCTACCACATCGTGGTGCTCTCCGACCACGGGCAGAGTCAGGGCGCGACCTTCCGGCAGCGCTACGGCGAGACCCTCGACGAGCTGGTCGAGCGGGTGTCCGGGGAGGCGGCGCCGATGGTGGTCTCCTCCGGGAACCTGTCGCTGCTCTACCTCACCGAGTACGGCCACCGGGCGACCCGGGCCGAGATCGACCGCGCCCACCCGCGGCTGATTCCCGGGCTCGCCGCGCATCCGGGCGTCGGCCTGGTCGTCGTCCGCGACGACGACGGCCCGGTCGCGTTCGGCACCTCCGGCCTGCACCGGTTGCGGGACGACACCGTCGAGGGCGTCGACCCGCTGCTGCCGTACGGGCCGCACGCCCGCGCCGACCTGCTGCGCCACCAGGAGTCCGCGCACGTCGGCGACCTCGTGCTGATCAGCTGCGTGGACCCGGTCACCGAGGAGGTGGCCGCCTTCGAGGAACTGGTCGGCTCGCACGGCGGCCTCGGCGGCTGGCAGACCGACGCGATGCTCGTGCACCCGGCCCGGTGGCCGATCGCCCGGCCCGAGCTGAACGGCGCCGACGCGGTCCACCACCAGCTCGTCGAGTGGCTGGAGATGCTGGGCCTGCGCTCCATCGAGCCGCCGGTTCTCGACCTCGAGCCGAGACTTTCCCGGATGCGCGACGGTTAACGGTGCGTGCCCAGTTTCCTGACCGTGGTGGCCATCTTTCTGTTCGGCCTGCCGTTGCCGGCGGCCGATGCGGGACCCACCTTCAACGGCGGCGTCTACACGATCACCCACGTCGGTTCGGTGGTCTATCTCGGTGGCAGTTTCACCAGCGCCACCTATCGCGGGCACAGCTATCCACGGGAGCGGCTGGCGGCCTTCGACGCGCGCACCGGCGCGTTGCTGAGCTGGGCGCCGGCCGCCGACGGCACGGTACGGGCGCTGGCCGCCACCGCCGACAGCATCTACGCGGCCGGCGACTTCCACGCGGTCGGCGGGCACGACCGCGACTCGCTGGCCCGGATCGCCCCGAACGGCGACGTGCTGCCGTTCCAGCACACGCTGACCGGCACGGCGTACGCGCTGGCCACCGGCAACGGGCGGCTCTACCTGGGCGGCAGCTTCGCCGCCGTGGACGGCCGGCGGCGCGCCAACCTGGCCGCCTTCTCGCTGGCCACCGGCGACCTGGACGCGGCCTGGCGGCCGGCCACCGACGACGCCGTGCACGCGCTGGCCGCCCAGGGCAGCCGGGTCTACGTCGGCGGCGCGTTCCACCAGGTCGACGACGAGCGCGGCACGCTGCGGCTGGCGGCGGTGCAGGCGGTGACCGGCCGGGTCGACCCGGCGTTCCGCCCGAAGGTGCCGGCCGAGGTGCGGGCGATCGCGCCGGACCCGGCGGGGGTCGACGTAGCGACGGCCGGCGTGGGCGGGCGGGCGATCGCGTACGGGCCGACCGGTGTGCTGCGCTGGCAGCGGGTCTTCGACGGCGACGCGGCGGCGATCGTGGTGAGCAAGGGCGTGACGTATGTCGGCGGCCACTTCGACAGCGCGTGCCTGACCAGCAAGAACGGGGTGCATGGGGCGTGCATGGACGGTTCCGTGACGCGGCACAAGCTGGCCGCGGTGACCGCCGGCGGCGAGCTGTCCACGTGGGCGCCGCAGGGCAACGGAGTGGTCGGCGTACGCGTGCTGAGCCTGAACAGAGCAACCGGCGTCCTGCTGGCCGGCGGCGACTTCACCACGATCGACGGCCAGGACCGCCGCCGGCTGGCCATCTTCCCGCCATCCCCGGGCGTCGGGAGGCACGCTACGGTGCCACGGTGAGCGATACCCCGATGTCCGATCTCATGGCCGAGCACGCGGACAAGAACAGCGCGGAGAGCTACGCCCAGTTCTTGACGCTGTTCCGCGACTCGGTCGTCGGCGTCGTCGGCATCGGGACGGTGACCCACGACGCGCAGGGAAGGCCCGCCACCGGCCCCGGCTTCTCGGTCGGCCGCACCACGCACGGCGACGGCCAGCCCCGGATCCTCGCCTTCGCCGATCCCGAGACGGCGGCCCAGGCGCCGGGATCGCAATGCAACGCCGGCGTACCCGGTCAAGTGCTCTTGAAGATGGCGGCCGACAACCCCGCTTGCGATGGCATCCTCGTCAACAGCGCAACCCGCCCGATCAGCCTCGTCATCAGCAAGAAGACAGCACAGTCCGCGGTGGGCCAGGGGTTTGGCGTTTCTCTTCCGCGCCCTTGACCGTACGAGCGTCCGACGAGTCCCCGGCGCGCCAGGGCCGCTGGTTGCAACACCGACCCCGACCCCGGCCGCCGGGCGGGCCCGGCCCAAGACCAACCCTCGACTTGACCGCGATCGACCGGCAGGACAGCCGCCACCTGGCGGCCCCGTTACCACTCATGGTGCTTTGGGCAGCCAGTACGCGCCTGGATCCTCGGGGGTGTTCGAGTGCCACCAGACGCCGGGTGCGATCTGGACCAGCTGATACTCCGCCGCCAGGGCCTTCATGAGCGAGTAGCCGACGGTGAGATCCTCCTCATCGTCCTCGTCCCACCAATCGTCAATCTCGGGCTCGCCGATCGCGGCCTGGGTCAGCTTCCCGTTCATGTTCAGTCGCTTCCGCGTGAACGCCATTCCTGGCCGGGAGTCATCAGCGGCCACTCATTCCGAACCGGGGCAAACCACACCGTGTAGGCCGATGGCGTTGCATGTCTCGTTCCTTCCTTCCGCGCAATCGTCAGCAGGACTGGCCTTCCTGCTCGACGGGCGAACCGAAGGGCGGGAAGGGGCCGGCAGGGCGTGCCAGGAACCCGATGGCAAGTCTTGACGCGGTAAGCGCAACCCTCCAGGTGTTGCCAGTTGGCAGTTCCCGCCTTGACAACGCCCTGGCCAGAATCGGAATGATGAGACGTGGCCGAAACCGAGGGCTTTGGGACGGTCTTGCGCCGTATGAGACATGCGCGAGGCATGTCCCTGCGGGAGCTGTCGCGCAGCGCGCCGCTTGACCCCGGCCATCTGAGCAAGATTGAAAACGGCCATCGGCATCCCACCCTGGACGTCGCCAAGGCGCTTGACAGGGTTCTCCAGGCCAAGGGCGGGGTGCGTTTTGCGCTGAGTGACTTTCTCGATCTTGGTCAGGCGGCGAGGTCGTATTGATGCTGGTAGCGGCTGGTGTGGGTGCGCTGGTATTCCTGC